>CAVSOV010000013.1:0-305484 GCA_963729675.1 uncultured Acidobacteriaceae bacterium | reverse complement strand
TTGGTGGAGCTGAGCGGGATCGAACCGCTGACCTCCTCGTTGCGAACGAGGCGCTCTCCCAGCTGAGCTACAGCCCCACACCCGCACATCCAGCGCCTCAGGCGCGCGACGTGCAACCCTCCCAGTCTAGCAGGACTTTCCCGGCGCTCCAAACCTGTCCTCGCCGAACTTAATGACCCGTCGTATCGTATACATCGGCAGCCACATCAACGGAGTTCCTATGACACCGCAAGAGCAGCAAATGATCGACGGCCTCATCGATCGCATCCGCAACACGCAGGTCACCGACAAGGACCTCGACGCCGAACGTTATCTCCAGCAAGGCCTCGCCGGAAGTCCGGACGCGCTCTACATCCTTGCTCAGACCGTGCTCGTTCAGCAATACGGCCTCAATCAGGCGCAGCAGCAGATCCAGCAGCTCCAGGCCGCGCTCGACGAAGCTCATCAACACATCCAGCAGAGCGGTGGCGGCGGCAGCTTCCTCAGCAAGATCTTCGGTGGCTCGGCCAACGCGCAGCAGACGCAATATCAGCCCGTGAACAATCCCGGCTATCCGCCACCTTACGCGCCAGCCTATGCGCCCGCATACACCCAGCCCGCCTATCCGCAAATGGGAGGCGGCGGCTTCCTTCGCGGCGCCCTCCAAACCGCAGCGGGCGTCGCCTTGGGCGAGGCGGCCTTCGAAAGCATGGAATCACTCTTCCACGGCTTCGGCGGCGGCCCCTACGGCTACGGACATCCCAGCGAATCCGTCGTCAACAACTATTACGACGACGCCGGCCAGCACGAGCACCACGCCGACGACTCCAGCTTCTACAATCCCGAGCACGACGCCAGCCGCCAGGACCTTTCCGACCAAAGCTCATCGCAGAGTTTGGCAGACACCAGCGACAACTCCGGCACCGATATCGGCGGCTTCGGCGGAGGCACAAGCGACTTCGTCGACAACAGCGGCTTCGATGACTCCGGCTTCGACGACTCCGGCTCCAACTTCGGTGACGACGGTGGCAGTGGCGGCGACAACTCCTTCTAGTCGCCGCACCAAAGCTTAAGTGGTCTTCTTCGCGGGAGCCTTCAACCCCAGCTCTGCCATCACCATCTGCAGGTCCTTCCACGCCTCGCCCTTCTGCCGCGGGTCTCGCAACAGAAACGCCGGATGGTACGTCACCGCCAGCTTCGCTCCACGCGTCGAGTGCCACCGCCCGCGCAGCGAACTCAGCGACTGCCTGACGCCGAGCAAATACGTCGCCGCCGTCGCCCCCAGCGCGACAATCACCTTCGGCCGCACAATATCAATCTGCTTCAGCAGAAACTGCGAGCACGTACTCGCCTCCGCGAACTCCGGCGTTCGGTTCCCCGGCGGCCTGCACTTCACAATGTTCGCGATGTAAACCTCTTCGCGCTTCAGCCCCATCGCCGTAATCATGTTGTTCAGCAGCTGCCCGGCCTTGCCCACGAACGGCAGCCCCTGCGCATCCTCATCCGCACCTGGACCTTCGCCCACAAACATCAGCGTCGCATTCGGGTCGCCATCCGCGAACACAATCGTGTGCCGTCCCGCGTACGCCAGCGGACACCGCGTGCAGTCGCCGATCTCCGCGCGCACCGCCTCCAGCGCCGCCGCGCGCTTTCCTGCAGGCACAATCTCCGCCGGCAACGGCGCCAGCGCATCAAACGAAACTGGTTTCGGCATCGGTGCCTGCAACTCCTCCGGGAGCGTCTCAAAATAACTCGGCGGCGGCTCGGGCTCAACACGCGTCTGCGGAATCTGTGCCTGCGTCGGCTGCGCAACCGGTCGCCCAGACTGCATCGGCGGCCTCATCGCACCAGGCCGAGCCTGCGGCATCTCTCTGCGTATTCCCCGCAGCAGGTGCGCCCGCCCTCGCAACAGCAGCCTGTGCCGTCGGCGGCTTCGGTCGCGCCAGCAGTTCGTGCCACCGCTCCGGCACTCCCACCTGCGGCGACTCGCGCCGATACAGCTCAAACACGCCCAGGTCGCGGAAGTACTCCACGTAGGCGCGCAGCTGCTGTTCCGGTGAAACGCTCATCAATCAAACGATACAGGAGGTGGAGGCGTACGCTTCTTTTCCACCACGCTGTACGTCACCTTCCCACCTTTGATCTCGTCCTGGGCCACCTTGCACGCCTTCATCGAGTTCGACACACCCAGCGGCGGCGCGCCCGATTGCAGTTGACGAGCGCGGCGAGCCGCACCCTTCACCAGACTGTACTTATTATTGAGCCGCGTAAGATCCTCTGACATACCTCGAGCCTCCCCAAGCTGATACATCATCCTACCCTTGCATTACTTCGCGCAACGTCGACCGCCCGCGCGCAAACCCTCAAACTCCGGCGACCGATACCTCGAAGCTGTGCAGCACCGCTTCCAACCGCGGCGAGTACACCGTCGTTCTTAGCTGCTGCGCCACAGCGGCCGCCGCCTCTCCGCCTTCTCCGCGTTCAAACTGAACAATCGCGCGTAACTCCGTCACAGCCTCATCGAGCGCGTCGTTGATGAGCACATACTTGTACTTATTCAGTGTCAGCAACTCCTGTTTCGCCTGCGCCAGCCGCCGCTGGATCACGGCCTCATCCGTCACGCCCTCAGCCTGGCTGCGATTGCGCAACCGCCGCTCCAGCACCTCCGGACTCGGCGGGACCACAAAGATCGACACCGCCTCCGGGACCCTGTGAATCACCTGCACTGCGCCCTGCACATCAATGTCCAGCAGCAGATCCTTGCCGGCCTTGCGCGCATGCTCCAGCGCTCCACGCGCCGTCCCGTAGTAGTTTCCAAAGACCTCAGCCCACTCCAGGAACTCCCCGCGCTTCTCCATCTCCAGGAAATTTTCAACGCTCGTGAAGTGATACTCGCGCCCATCCTCTTCCGAGCCGCGCGGCTTCCGCGTCGTATACGAGATCGAGAACTCCAGCCCTTCGACCAGCCGTCTCACCTCCGCTACGAGAGTCGACTTGCCTGAGCCGCTGGGTGCCGAGATGATGAACAGGATTCCGGCCATTCGTCTGGTTATGAGTATTCCCGCTAGTTTATCGCGGCGTCCATCCCCTGCACCACGAGCAGCTCAAATTACGGCCGCGTTTCCCTCAGAAAAATTTCCATCGCCCGCGCCGTCCCAACCATCTACGCCGTCCCCTCCACGCTGGCGACGCCCAGGTCCCCTGCCGTCACCAGCGCCTCATCGTCTCCAAATTGAAGCTGATACAGCCTGCTATACATCCCCCCTCGTGCCAGCAGCTCATCGTGGCTGCCCAACTCCGTGATGCGCCCATGCTCTACCACCGCAATCCGGTCCGCACTCCGCACCGTCGACAGCCTATGTGCGATCACCAGCACTGTCCGGTCGCGCATCAGCGTCGCCAGCGCGGCCTGCACATGCACCTCGCTCTCCGTGTCCAGCGATGACGTCGCCTCATCCAGCACCAGGATCGGCGCATCCTTCACAAGCGCCCGCGCAATCGCCAGCCGCTGACGCTCGCCACCTGAAAGCCTTGCTCCGCGCTCGCCGATCTGCGTGTCATAACCCTCCGGCAGCCGCATGATGAAATCGTGCGCGCGCGCCGCCTTCGCTGCGGCCTCAATCTTCTCCATCGGCACATCCGGCTGCCCATACGCGATGTTGTTCCGCACCGTGTCGTTGAACAGCACCGTCTCTTGCGTCACCTTCCCGATCTGCTTGCGCAGCGACGTAATCGTCAGGTCACGCACATCATGTCCATCAATCAAGATTGCACCCGAGGTCACGTCATAAAACCGCGGCAGCAGATTCATCAGCGTTGACTTCCCCGCTCCGCTCGGTCCCACCAGCGCCACGACCTCGCCGCGTTTCACCGTCAGCGAAACCCCGCGCAGCGCCTCCTTCTCTTCACCCTCCTGGTCGTAGCTGAAGCGCACATCCTTGAACTCAATCGCATCCGTAAACGACTTCAGCTTCACCGCGCCCTTGCGCTCGACAACTTCATCCTGCTCATCCAGAAATCTAAAAATCTCCTCGCTCGCTCCGGCCGCCTGCTGAAAACTGTTGTAGTACAGCGGCATCTTGCGCACCGGGTCATAGAGCATAATCACCGCGGCCAGAAAGGTAATGAACGTTCCCAGCGTCCAGTTGCCGTGCACGATCCGGTCTCTTCCTACAAACAGCAGCAGCGCGATCGCCACTGCCCCCAGCGCATCCATCAATGGCGACGAAACCGACTGCACCGCCACCGACTTCATATTCGCTGTCAGCAGCCGGTCCGCCGCTCGCCGAAAGCGCTTCATCTCCCACAATTCCATGCCGAAGGCCTTGACGATGCTGTTGCCCGTGATCGTCTCCACGACAATCGTCTGAATCTCCGCCAGCTTGTCCTGCCCGCGCCGCGTCCTCCGTCGCACGCTTCCGCCAATTCTGCGCGCGGAGCTGATAATCACCGGAACGAACAGCAGCAGAATCCATGCCATCTTGCCGCCCACCACAATCACCGCGCCGATCATGCACAGCAGCGTGAACACCTGCTGCAGAAAATCGCTCAGCACCGTCGACATCGCCGCCTGCACCCGCTCGATATCGTTGATCAGCGTCGAGATCAGCATGCCCGTGCTGTGCCGCTGAAAGAACGCCGTCGACCGTCGCAGCATCGTGTCGTAGACGTCATTGCGCAGGTCCGTAATCATTCCAAACCCGGCCTTGTTCGTCAGCAGCGTTCCGGCATAGTCGCAGATCGCCTTGAGAATCGCCGAGCCCACCAGCGCCACCGCTACCACCGTCCAGGCGTTATGAAAGTGCCGTGGAACGAAAGATTGCAGATCGACCGTGTGATGCGTGTTCGGAATCCGGAATAGGGGAATCCTGGCCGGCGACTCGGCCGGACTCAGCGCATTGTCGATGATCGGCTTGATGAGCAGAATCCGGAACGTGGCGAGCACTCCCACCACCAACATCAGCAGCACTGATATCACCACATGCACCGTATACGGCCGAATGTAGTGCAGCAGCCGCCCAATGCGCCTCATCGCACGCCTCGCCGCTGTGGTCTTTGTTCTGCGTTCATCAAACCCCTAGTTTACGACCGAAAGGCGCATCACCGCGGCATATCGCGATGCGCCGCCTTCACCCTGTACCCCGCCTCGCTCAGCCGTTTCTTCAACTCCTCGGCAATCATCACCGACCGGTGCTGCCCGCCCGTGCATCCAATCGCCACCGTCAGGTAGCTCTTCCCTTCCGTGATGTAGTGCGGCAGCAAAAACGTCAGCATATCCGCAGCCTTGTCCAGGAACTCCTGCGTCTGCGGAAACTGCCGAACATACGTCGCCACCTTCGGATGCTTTCCTGTCAGCTTTCTGAACTCCGGCACAAAGTGCGGATTCGGCAGAAACCTCACATCGAACACCACATCCGCATCCGTCGGCACACCGTTCTTGAACCCGAAGCTCGTCACCGAAATCGTCAGGTTCTTCTCGCCGCTTCCTCCACGCTCGAACTGTGCATTGATGTGCGCGCGCAGATCATGCACGGTGAACTTCGTTGTATCGATCAGGATGTCCGCGACATTCTTTACCGGATCCAGCCGCTTGCGCTCCGCGCGTATCTGCGAGATCACCGTCTCTCCGCGCCCCAGCGGATGCGGCCTTCTCGTCTCGGAAAACCGTCGCACAATCGCGTCTTCGCTAGCCTCGAGATACACCACGCGCGTCGGCAACTCCTTGCGCACCTGCTTCAGGATCGTCGGAAATCGATCCAGCCGGCTGCCCTCGCGCACATCGATCACCAGCGCCGCATGCGTAATCTCCGCCGACTTCTGCACCAGGTCCGCAAACCGTGGAAGCAGTTCCAGCGGCAGATTGTCCACCGAGTAATACCCCAGGTCTTCAAACGCCTTCAGCGCCGACAGCTTCCCCGACCCCGACATGCCGGTCAGCACCACCAGCTCACGAGCCTTCGCTCCCGCAGAAACAGATCTTGTCTTCTTCGCCTTCTTCCGTCTCTCCGCCACCCGACGCTCCACCATACGCGCCATCCTAGCACCGCGCACACGACACTCACGCCGCCTCAAACAGTGCAGCCACTAGCGAGAGGACAATCTCCCCGCAGGCGTAACCCCGCGAGGAGATTTGCTCGTCTACTGCATCCTTGCCAGGCCGTGAAACCTCAGCCATTGCTTAGGCTGAGAGTTCCTCCACCACCGGCTTCGGATGGCTCCGTACTGTTGTGAATTTCTCCTTCGACTTGATCGCCTGTTGCTCGATCGTCGTCAGAGCCTCACGCAGTGCCTGCTCCATCTCTGAAGCCTCACTACTCGCCACCAGGCTTTCGTTGCGGCACTGCACTGTGATCTCTGCTCGTTGTCGGTGCTTGTCTTCCTTGAGGACGATGTGGGCGCTTGTGCAGCGGTTTGTCACGCGTTCTATTCTTGCGAGACTTTCCTCTGCGAGTTGCTTCAGCTTGGACGTAACTACGGTCTTGCGGCCCGTGTACTCAACGATCATTCGACATCTCCTCTCCTTACGGAGTTGGATGTCGCCTATCGTACTCGACGTTGGTGTGTGCTGGGAATTTGCATGTCTTCGCGATATTTCGCCACCGTGCGTCGTGTCACCTGAATACCTTGCTTCTGCAGCTCCGCAGCCAGCTGCTCATCAGTAAAAGGCTTCCGCGCATCTTCTTCTTCTATCAGCTTCTTAACACGGCGCTTCAACAACACCAGCGGCAACTCGCCGCCCTCCGGCCCGTTCACGCCCTCGGAGAAAAAGAACCGTAACTCATACACGCCCTGCGGCGTATGAACATATTTATTCGCCACCGCGCGGCTCACCGTCGAAGGATGCACGCCGATCTCTTCGGCGACCTCCTTGATCATCATCGGCCGCAGCCCCTCCACACCCTTCTCCAGAAACTCCTGCTGCCGCCGCACAATCGCATCGCACGTTCTCACAATCGTGTTCTTCCGCTGCTCGATATTTCGCAGCAACTGAATCGCCGACCGGTAGCGTTCCTTCACATACTCGCGGACCTCGCGCTCTGTTCCCTTCTCGCGCAGCATCCTCCGGTAACCGTTGTTCAATCGCAACGACGGCATGTTCTCGTCGTTCATCACCACCACGTACTCATCGCCGCGCTTCACAAACGCCACATCCGGCTCAATCAGCCGCGTCGCCGACTGGTTATATCTCTGTCCCGGCCTCGGATCCAGTCTGCGGATATACTCCACCGCCTCCTGCACCACCTCCGGCTGGCGGTGCGTCACGCGTGCAATCTCGCGCAGGTCCTTCCGCTGCAGTAGCGGCAGGTGGCTCTCTACGATTGCCACCGCTACGTCCAGCCCCTTCAAAATCTCGCCGCTGCCATTCAGCCCGTGCCCATTCCCGGGCCGGTTGGCCACCAGCTCCAGTTCGCGCCGCTGCGCCTCAATCTGCCACAGCAGGCACTCGCGCAAATCTCGCGCTCCCACGCCCGCCGGGTCCAGCTGCCGCATCACGTTGCGGCCCTGCTCTACCAGCGCCAGCACATCCTCATTCTTCGTCGGATGCCCAGCCAATCCCTCCATCAACTCCTCGTTCGTCGCAGTCAGGTACCCATCCTCATTCAGGTTCCCGATCATCAGCTCCACGCACGCCCGCACCTTCGGCGACAACGCCAGCGCCCCAACCTGCCACAGCAGGTGATCGGTCAGCGTGCTCGGCTGCGACAGGAAGTTCTCAAACGACGGCCGGTCCGGATCCTCGTCCAGGCTCCCGCCCGTCCGGTATCCCGGATCCAGGTAATCCTGGAAGTAGCTCCCGAAGTCCACCTCATCGAACGGGTCCTTCTCGACTCGCTCCGCCACCGCTTCCTCTGCGCTGCGCTCGCGGTCGCCTTCACGCGCCGCCCGCTCGTCCAGCGTCTCGGTGGACTCATCAACCTCTTCTAAGACCGGATTCTCAACAAGCTCTCCATCGATCATGCTCTTCAGCTCAAGTTTGTTGAGCGCAAGAACACTGACCATCTGCACCAGACCAGGCGTCAGCACCTGGCGTTGGGACAGCTTCAAATGGAGTCGGGGCTGTAACAACCGGGGACCTCTCTACTGCGCCACCCTTGGCGCGGGACCTGACCTTGGCCTTTGGGGATTATCGCCCCGCAAGCAAGTTCAGGGCCAGTTTATCGCGCCGCTCTAAATATCCGTTCTCACCAGAACGTGGCAGTCCCTAAGAACTGTCCGGACACGACGTTGACCATGCCGCGCCATAGGCGAAAACCCCTAACCCAACGAGAAGTTTTCGCCCAGATAAATGCGTTTTACCTCAGGATTTCTTCCCAGCTCTCCCGGTGTCCCCGCCGCCAGGATCGTTCCCTGGTTGATGATGTACGCCCGGTCCGTCACGTTCAGCGTCTCCCGGACATTGTGGTCGGTGATCAGCACCCCAATCCCCGCCGCCTTCAGTTCGAAGATGATCTGCTGCAGGTCCAGCACCGCAATCGGGTCAATCCCGGAAAACGGCTCGTCCAGCAGGATGAATGCCGGCTCGATCGCCAGGCAACGCGCAATCTCGACTCTGCGCCGCTCTCCGCCCGAGAGCGCATACCCTTGCGTCTTCCGCACCTGTCCCAGGTTCAGCTGATTAAGCAGGTTCTCCGTGCGTTTCCGGCGTGCCTCCCAGGTGATGTGCTGCGTCTCGAGCACCGCCAGGATGTTCTCCTCCACCGTCAGCTTTCGAAACACCGACGGCTCCTGCGGCAGGTAGCTGATTCCGAACTCCCGCGCCCGCAGGTACATCGGCGTGCGCGTAATATCCACGCCGTCCGTCAGGACCTTCCCCGCATCCGGCCGCACCAGCCCCACAATCATGTAGAAGCTCGTCGTCTTCCCCGCGCCATTCGGCCCCAGCAGCCCCACCACCTCACCCTGGTGGATCTCGAGGTCCACACCCCGCACCACCTCGCGGCCGCTGTAGGCCTTGGATATGTGCTCGGTTGTTAGAGTCCTCATCAACGCACTCGCATCGCTGGCAGCCGCTACTCTTCCTTCACAGGCGCTCAAGCCCGGGGCTTACTTTTTTATCGTCGTCTCGGTGTGTACACGGCGCGATGCCGACTCTCCCGCCACCACAATCGTACTATCCGGCGAACGAAACAACAGCGTAGCTCCCGTGATGCTGCCCTGCTTGTCATCCACCACGTGCGGCGGATGCCCCGGCGTCCCGGTCAGCACAAACTCCCCCGTCGCCGCCGTGTAAAGCAGTTGCTCCCCCGTCGCCGTCCTGCCCGGCTGCTCCACCTTCACCGCACCCGACATCACAATCTTCTCCAGTGACGAAGCCACCGGATCCGGCTGCCCCTTCGCCACCTGCCGTGTCCCTTGACCGTCTGGCCCTTTGGCTCTCTGGCCCTCTGGCCCTGATCCCTGCTTCTCCGTCAAAAACGCCACACCCCGCTGCGCCCGAACCTGTCCCATCCTCGCCCTCGGCCACCACCCCGCCTGTAAACACCGCCTCATGCGACAGCCCCGAGTAATCCAGCCGCGCGCTCGTCACCCGCACCACCCGCTCACCCGTCCTCTGGCCCTCTAGCCCTCTGGCTCCCCTGGCCTTCTGGACCCTGAACCCTGAGCCCTGACCCCTGATTCAGCACTTGAGCGAACACCGACCGCACCACTCCCGTCGCCGCCGCCGGCCACGCCTGCATCGAATCCTTCCCGCGATCCAGCAGCAGATTCGCCGCCTCCACCTGCGACGCCCCCTGCCACATCCTCGCCGGAGCCGCATCCGTCCCCTTCAGCTCCATCGTCTGCGCCGTCCTGTGCAGCACCGCCTCCTGCGCCAGCGCATGCGTCACAGCCGAGCCGGAAGCCGAACCGCCCGCCTTCGCCCCCGCACTCACAAACGTCGCCGCGACGTTCCCACTCGCCACCGCATCGCCCGTCTGCTGCATCATCCGAACCGTATCCGCCGTCACGCTCGTGTCCCCGCGCGTCAGCCGCGGACGCCCCGTCAGTGTGACCACATCGCTCGCTCCATCCAGTTGCGCCCGCTCCGCCATCCCCACACTCGGCTCAACCCCCGGCTTCCCCGGCACGCTCCGAATCTCCACATGCCCCGCCTGCTCCGCCGACGCAATCTCCAGCCCGTGCCCCGGCCCTGACCTCGGAGCAGGCGCAAAACTCGCCTCCAGCACGTCGCCCGTACTCGTCTGCACCGTGCCGTCCGGCATCTTCTGCTCAATCCTCGTATGCCCGTTCCCGCTCAAACTCTGCGGCTGATCCTTACCCGCCGCATCCAGTGCCAGCGCCAGCTGCAGCTCATCCCCCGCAACCGACGTCAACTTCAACCCGCTAACCTTCCCACCCGCCTGCACCACCGAATTCCCCCGCGCCCACGCCCCGCCCACGGCATGCACTCCAGACACCCTGCTCCCACCCCGCTTCCCGGCCACCCGCTCCATCGTCAGCGTCACGTGCTCCGCGCCCATCTGCCGCCCTAATGTCAGGTCACCCGGCCTGCGCTCCTCCATCGTCAAAGCCACCGCGCCATCCATCACCGCGCTCGTCGGATACCCCGCCGCATCGCACACAATCTTCGCCGTATTCGAGATCGCGTGCGTCGGCCGCTCCGCATTCGTATCCAGCAGCGCCACCCCGCCCCCCAGCTCCGCGTGCTGCATCTGCGACCGCTCATTCATCGCCGCGTGCAACGTCGCCGCCGTGATCGTCTTCGTGTCCTGCTTCAGCGTCACCCCGCCCGCCGCCTCCACCACCTCCAGCGTCCCATCCTTCCGCAAATGCAGCACCGCTGAGGCCGCACTTCCCGTCCGCCCCCCTGTGCGCACCACCGGCCCTGTCAGGTCGATCACATTCTGGTCCCGGTCCAGATCCGCCTTCGTCGCCGTCAGAGTCGCCGCCGTCCCCCTCAGCGTCCCCTGCGCCCGCACATCCGCCAGCAGGTGCACCACGCTCTGCCCCGTGTCGAACTCCGCCCCCCTTGCATGCCCATGCATGCCCGCGTAGTCGATCTCCACATCCTGATCCGTCGCCGCCACGCCCAGCTTCTTCACATACGTCAGTCCGCTCGTACGCACGTGAATCGCCTGCGGAGCCGCCGCCTTCCCGCTCCCTCCAGCAGGGTTCCCCGCAAGCCCCGCCGGCGGCTCGATATCCATATCCACCTGGCCCGCCGCATGCGCCACGCCCAGCTTCTCGTCGTACTCGAAGTTCGCCCCGGAGATCCTGTCCGTTTGCTGCCCATTCGGCCCATACAGCAGCAGCATGCCGTCTTCCAGCGTGTACTTCCCCTCCCCATGAGGAATCGCCCGCTTGGCATGCAGCGTGAAGATCGTCTTCCCGCGCAGCGCCTGCGAGTACGTCACGCCATTCGTCTCATGCGTAATCGTCGCGCCCGACCGCGCCAGGATCTGCTTCCACGCCTGCACCGCCCGGTACCGCCCATAGCTCAGCAGCACCACCACCACGCCCACCAGCAACAGCGCCCCCGCCAGCAGTCCCCACCGCAACCTTTCCACCGACAGACGCATCTCTTGCCTCGCATCATCTTCTCATCCCAAACCACTTCCACAGCCAGTGTCGCCTCGCCGACATACAATTCACCTAATGGCCGATCAGCTCTACCTCAGTCTTTGGTTCCCGAACTTCCGTCTCCAGGCCCTGCCCGACGCGTTGGTCTGCGTGCTTCGCCAGTTCATCGCCGTCTCGCGCGAAGGCGGCGCCCAGCCCGAGCTCGCCCGCGTCGCCGCCGCCTCCGCCTACCCCATCGACTGGGCCGAATCCCCCATCTACCAGCGCATCTACGTCAACGACGAACGCTCCGAAGCCTCCGAAGCCGACGCCTCCCTCCCCGAAAACGCCGTCGCCGAAGCCACCGAACAGCTCCACGACGACACCGCCTACGAGTTCGAAACACGCTGGCGCCTCTGGGTCCCCGAACCCTCGCCTGCCGGCCTCGACACAACCTGGCGCCTCGAACCCACCCGCGTCCGCATCGTTGGCTTCGGCCCCAACTTCGACCTCGGTTCCTACGAGCAAAACGGCCACATCCGCGTCGACTTTGGCCTCGATACGCCCTGGACCTTCGAAGGTTCGGAAGAAGAATCCCTCGACGAAGACACCGCCAAGCGCGTTCAGCAGAACATCGAAAAGCTCCTCGCCTTCACCCTCTCCGTCGAAAAGCACTGCGGCATCTCCAGCCGCCTCCTCTGGACCGAGTCCGGCGAACCCCTCGCCGAAAAGCTCATCGCCCGCCTCCAGCGCCTGAACTGAGTTAAGACTCGCTCCTCTCCAACTCACAACTCGTAACTGAACGGAACCACACACCGGGTGCCCACCAATCCGGGTGCCCCACCCTCGACGCGCAACGCGCGGCAGGGTGGTGGTATCGCGCGCGGCAGCGCGCGACCGCCTTTCCCTCGAATCCCATCAATCCTCTCGAGCACGGCTCACCCCCGCCACCACCTCCTAACACGAAGATGCAATGCCCCTCCCCGGCTCCACGATGTCTACTGCGGAATCAGAAAGAAGTTGTCCCCATGCGTCTCCTTGCAACAATCCCCTTGTGCGTAGCGCTTTACTGTGCGCCGCAGTACGCGCTCGGCCAAGTGCTACAGGCGTCGACCTCGGGGGCTGCCATCATCAACGGCATCGTCCTCGATCGCGAGGGCTATTCCATTCCGGGAGCAGCAGTCTCCATCGTCGGAGAGAAGAGCGAATACAAGTCATCCTCAACCGCCGACGCCAACGGGCATTTCACGCTCGACCGCCTCGATGCCAGCAACACCTACCGCCTGACGATCACGGCTCCCGGGTTCAGCGAGTGGGATTCCAAAGAGATCGCCCTGCAGCCTGGCCAGAACCTTGATCTCGACAACATCGAAATGACGATCTCCGCCGTCGAGACGAGCGTTACCGCTGTCTTCGCCGAGCACCTGGCTGCCCAGCAGGTGAAAGCGGAGGAGACACAACGCTACCTGGGCGTCGTTCCAAATTTCTACGTCGTCTATGACAGGACCAACGTCGTCCCAATGCCCGCATCCCTGAAATTCCACCTCGCCATCAGGGCCGAGACTGACGTTGTCACCTTCACCGGAGCCGCACTCCTCGCCGGCATCCATCAAGCCTCAGACACACCAGCCTTTCAACAGGGCTTCAAGGGATACGCCCAGCGTTACGGCGCCGCATACGCCGGCGGCGTCTCCGACATCCTGATCGGAGGCGCGATTCTTCCCTCTCTCCTGCATCAGGACCCTCGCTACTTCTACAGCGGCGAAGGCACAACGCGGCAGCGCGTCACCCACGCCCTGCGCGCAGTCTTCCTCACTCACGGAGACAACGGGAAAATCCAATTCAACTACTCCGGGATCGGCGGAGACATGGCCTCCGCAGCCCTGGCAAACACCTACTATCCCTCCGCAAACCGCGGCCCTCAGCTCTTCCTTGCCAACTGGGCAGTCCTCTCAGCCGGCAGAGCCGCCAACACGCTGGCTCAGGAGTTCCTCGGCAAATTTACTACCCACGCCGCCCGAGCAGAATGAAACCAACCCGAGTCCGGGCGTCCCTCGAATCCGGGTGCCCCTCGAATCCGGGTGCCCCACCCTCGACGCGCAACGCGCGGCAGGGTGGTGGTATCGCGCGTTAAGACGCGCGACCGCTAATTGTCCCTCCTGCACTGATTGGCTTTCAAAATGGCCGGTTGCCCCATTCATGGCGACAGTTTCATCGTCGCCATGGGGTAGCAGAATGTCCGGCCCGCCCTTGCACCGAATATCGAAACGCAGCGAAGCCACTTCCACAGAAAAATGCGTTTCCCACATTTCTTAGTTGCACACAAATGAATGTTCCACGCGGAACACTCTTGTTCCACACCACAAAGCCTCACCGCACATGAAACGCCGTCACCGACACAGCCCCATCCACCCGCTGCGCCCGCTTCCATCCACTCCGATCATTCAGCGCCACCCACCGCCGCTCCTCCGTCCTGTAGTGCCAATCCTTATTCAACTGGAAGAACACCTGGAACCCATTCGCCTCCATCACATTCGAGATGCTGTTGTCGTGCGAGTTCCGCTCATCAAAATCCACATACGCGTTCTGCCCCATCTCCGCATAAATCTCATTCAGCTCAAACAGCAGATGACTGATCCCATCCGCCATCGGCTCCGTATGCAGCCCAATCCTCTGCGCCTCTCTTAGCGTGATCGGATAGCTGTGCGACGGATACCCCGAGTTCAACACCTCGCTGATCGCCTGCGCCTTTTCTAAATCGTCCATGTGATACGAAAGAATCTCCAGGCACAGCTTCGTAGACAGCGCGCTCGCCCGGTCCACCGCTCCAATCACCAGCGGATGCACATGCCGAAACAGCGACTCATACGGATTCGCCTTCTCCGTCGTCGTCTGCCGCTGCCACAGCGCCACCACGCGCTGCAGCTCATCCTGGCTCACACTCACGCGATCGTTGTCGCGATCAATCGGCGACAGATCATGCGTCAACGACGTATCCACCGCCGACAAGATGCGCAATCGGCCCCATCAAAATCCGGTCCGCGCCCAGCGCCAGCATCGTCGCCGCACTCTGACACTCAAACGGCACCAGCACGGTCAGATGTTTCGTGTACTGCCGCAGCAGATTCACCATCCGCAGCGACGCCTGCCCCGACCCTCCATCCGACTTGATGAACATCGACAGCCGGTCCACCTTGCCCACCCGCTGCAGCAGCCCATACAGCCCCGCCACATCGTTCTGGCAGATCGACCCCTTGTTCGAGTTCCAATACGTCAGAATCGGCTCGCCCAGCTCCGCCTCCAGCCGGCCCAGAACCTTCTGCGTCCGCTCAAACAGAATCGGCGGCTGCACACCACCCCGCCCCTCACTGCTGTCCTTCACCACCTCCGGCCCAGCCGTCCGTTCCTTCGGCGCCATCGCACCTCCTCAACCCACCTCCATTCAACGCTAACCACGCGCACCTTTCCACTCCACCAACGATGCAACCTAAAACTGCCAACCGAAACTGATAAGACTCGGCGTTTTGAAGGGGACGGGCTTCAGCCCGTCCGTAACTCGCTGGATAAGGAGAGGGGCTTTAGCCCCTGAGGGAATGCTTGGGTTCGCCCTTCCACCACGCTACCCCAGCGCCGGATAATCCACATACCCCTCCGCGCCATGCGAATAAAACGTCGCGGCCTGCGGCTCATTCAACTCCGCCATGCGCCGGAAACGCTCCACCAGATCAGGGTTCGCGATCCACAGCTTGCCAAACGCCACCGCATCCGCCTCGCCACGCTCGACCACCTCATTCGCCGTCGCAAACGTAAACTTTTCGTTCGCAATGTAGACCCCGCCAAACTCATCCTTCAGCCGCGGCCCCAACCACCCCTGTGCCTTGTACTCGCGCGCCATCAGGAACGCGATCTTCCGCTTGCCGAGTTCGCGCGCGATATACCCAAACGTCTCCGCCGGGTTCGCGTCGCTGATCCCATGAGAATCACTCCGCGGCGCCAGGTGCATGCCCACGCGGCCCGGCCCCCACACCTCAGTCACAGCATCCGTCACCTCAAGCATCAATCGCGCCCGGTTCTCGAGGCTCCCGCCATACTTGTCCGTCCTGTGGTTCGTCCCGCTCTGCAAAAACTGGTCCAGCAGATACCCATTCGCTCCATGCAGTTCCACGCCGTCAAATCCCGCAAACTTCGCATGCTTCGCGCCTCGCTTGTACGCCGCAACTATCCCCGGAATCTCCGCCATCACCAGCTCTCGCGGCGTCTCGAACTCCTTCTTCGGACGCAACAGACTTACTGTCCCCTCTGCAGCAATCGGACTCGGAGCCACCGGCAACCTGCCGTTCAGATAGACCGGGTCCGAGATTCTCCCCACATGCCAAATCTGCGCAAAGATCCGCCCACCCGCCTCGTGCACAGCCTTGGTCACGGGCCTCCAAAGCTCAGCCTGCTCCTCACTCCAAAGCCCCGGCACATGAGGATACCCAACCCCCATCGGATCAATCGGAATTCCCTCGGAGACAATCAACCCCGCGCTCGCCCGCTGCGCGTAATACTTCGGCATCAACTCCGTCGGCAGATGCTCCACTGTTCCCCGCAGCCTCGTCAGCGGAGCCATCACAATGCGATTCGGCAGAACAAGTTCTCCAACCTTCAATGGGTCAAACAAAGTAGGCACAGACCAACCTCCTCGCGCAACAGCGCTTAGTTGATGTGATGAATGCTTTCCCTTCAACGATTCCGCCACCTTCGAACGATCACTCAACCCACCACGATCTCCGAAAAGTCCGCGATCCTCGAAAAGTCCTTCACCGTCCGCCCACCAGCGCCAGGCGGTTCGCCCTGATCTCCGGCTCCGGAGCCATCACCATCACGCGATCGAAGAACGCATCCACCACCGGCCGCAGCCCTGCAATCGCGATCAGTGCCGGCCCATACTGCCGCGCTGCACCCAGCGACCGCACATCCTCTGCGGCGGCGGCTCCTGTTTCATTCAGCGCCCGCTCCGCCTCATCTCGAAACAACGCCGCATCCACACTCTCCGCAACCTCCTCATCGCGGTCCGAGGCCTGCTCCAAAATATTCCGCATGCGCTTGAACGCCGCCGCCACCGCCAGAAATGTCGCGGCATTCTCACCGCTGCGAACCGCCGACACCGCCTCGGCTCTCGCAACAAGATCGCGCAGATCATCCTGCCCCGAGACCATCACCGCCTTGGCCACGTCGTACGCCTGCCCGCGCACCTCGCGCAGATAAAACTCCACGCGCTCCGCAAAGAACAGCCGCAGCCTCGCCATCACCTCATCCGGGACACCACCCGCAGCCTGCAGCACATCCTCCAGCCCCAGCGGCAATCCACTCTCCGCCAGCAGCCGCACCACCGCATTCGCTGCCCTCCGCAGCGCAAACGGGTCCTTCGACCCCGTCGGCTCCATCCCCAAACCAAACATCCCCGTCAGCGTATCCACACGATCCGCCAGCCCCAGCAGAGCTCCCTCAAGCGATCGCGGCAACTCGTCCTCCGCACTCGCCGGCCGATACTGGTCATAGATCGCCTCCGCCACCGCCGGCTTCAATCCCTGCGCCCGCGCATACAGCCCGCCCACGACACCCTGCAGCTCCGTAAACTCCTTCACCAGCTCCGTCGTAAGGTCCGTCTTCGCCAGCAGCGCCGCGCCCTGCGCCGCCTCTGCATCCAGCATCGTTCCACGCACGGCTAACAACTGCGTAAGCCTCACCACCAGCGCGTGCACGCGCTCTGTCTTCTGCGCGTAGCTGCCCAGCTCCTTCTGGAACGTCACCTTCTCGAGCAGCGGCAACCTCTGCATCAGCGGCACTCGCTGATCGAACTCCCAGAAGAACCGCGCATCATTAAACCGCGCCCGCAGCACGCGCTCATTGCCCTGCCGAATAATCGCTTCGTTCTCCGCATTCAACGCCACATTCACGACCGCCAGAAAATGCGGCGCCAGCTTCCCACTCGCATCCTCCACCGCAAAATACTTCTGGTGATCGCGCATCACCGTCACCAGAACCTCCTCCGGAAGCTCCAGGTACGCGCGCTCAAACCCTCCCATCACCACCGCCGGCCACTCCGTCAGGTGCGTCACCGTATCCACCAGCGCCTCGTCCTCACGCCACCGCGCCCCGTCAACAGTGCGCGTCACTTTGTCGAGCGCCTTGCGAATCCGCTGCCGCCGCTCCTCAACATCTGCAACGACAAACACCTTCTCCAACTGCGCCGCATACTCCGCCGGCTTCGCAATCACCACCGCCGCGCCATCGCTCAACACGCGATGCCCATACGTCTCGCGCCCCGCCGTCTTGCCCGCAAACTCCACCGGCACAACATCCCCATCGAGCAGACAAACCATCCACAGCACCGGCCTCACAAACCGCTCCGGCTTCCCCGGACGCCAGTACATGCTCTTCGCCCAGTGAATCGCGGCCACTTCCTTCGGCAGCTCCGCGCGAATCACCTCGCTCGCACTGCGTCCCTTCTTCGTCACCGCCGCCGCGACATACTCGCCCTTTGCAGTGTCTACGGTCCCCAGCGCATCCACGCTCACACCGCACTTCTTCGCAAACGCCTCCGCCGCCGGCCCCGGCTTTCCATCCTTGAACGCGATCTTCACCGCTGGCCCAATCAGCTCCTCGGTCACATCCGCCTGCTGCGCCTTCACTCCGCGCACCAGCACCGCCAGCCTTCGCGGCGTCGAGTAACTCTTCACCCTCTCGCTTGCTGAATTCAAGCCATCCAGCGTCACGCCCTCTTCGAGCAAACCCTCACGCCCCAACAGCGCCACAGTGCGACGCAACAACTCCGCCTCAGCGCCCGCGATCATCCGCGCCGGCACCTCTTCCAACCCGATCTCAAAAAGAAAATCCGCCACTATCCCACCACCACTTCAGCTCTGCGTCGCCGCCTTCAGCTTCTCCTGCTCCGCATAAACCTTCGCCACGCCCACAATCAAATTCCTGATCCGCGCCATCACGCCCACGCGCTCCGTCACGCTGATCGCTCCTCTCGCATCCAGCAGATTGAATGCATGCGAGCACTTCAGCGCCAGCTCATACGCTCCCATCGTCGGGAACCGCAGCACATCCAGCCCGTTCTCTTCCCTGAAGCGCTCCCTCGCCGTCTCCTTACCCTCCCGACCGAACACCACCTTCGCCCGTTCCAGCAGCTTCAAACACTCGGCCTCGTACAACTCCAGATGCTTCCAAAGCGAATCCACATCCGCATAGTCAAAGCTGTACGCCGAGAACTGCTGTTCTTCATGCAGCCTTACCTCCCCATACGTCCGCTCCGCGCCCGTCTTCGGATCGCGCGACCACACGATGTCATAGATCGAATCCTTATCCTGCAGGAACTGCGCAATCCGCTCCATCCCGTACGTAATCTCGCCCGAGATCGGATCCAGATCCATTCCTCCGCACTGCTGAAAGTACGTGAACTGCGTAATCTCCTGCCCATCCAGCATCACCTGCCAGCCCGACGCCCCACGCGCCGCCCACCGGCCACTCCCAGTTGTCCTCTTCAAACTTGATATCGTGCTCGCGCAGATCAATCCCAATCGCCCGCAGCGAGTCGAGATAAACCTCCTGCACATTCTCCGGCGGCGGCTTCAGAATCACCTGCAGCTGCGTATGCCGAAACAGCCGGTTCGGATTCTCGCCATAGCGCCCGTCTGCTGGGCGCCGGGATGGTTGCGCATACGCAATCCAGATCGGCCTTGGCCCCAGCACGCGCAGAAACGTATCCGGGCTCATCGTCCCCGCACCCACCTCCAGGTCATACGGCTGCTGCAACACACACCCGCGCCGCGCCCAGAAGTCCTGCAGCACAAACAACAGCTCCTGAAACGTCAGAGCCTTCTTCTCGTTCGCTGAAGTCATGACCTCCAGTGTAGCCAATCAACTCCGGGTAAAATCCCGCGATGGCCGGATTTGCTGTCTTCATGACATTCCTGACGTGGGGATTTGTCCTCCTCATCGTCGCGACGGTTCTCTCGTTCGTGCTTGGTCGAATCGCGAAGAGCGCCGCACCCGAAACGAACGCTGCCCGTTCCTACCGTCTCTTTAGCCGTCTCGCTCCCTTTATAGGGCTGGTTTGGTTAGTAATCGCTATCAAAATCCACGTTCTGGTCTCAAATGACCTCGCCCACCAGAGCGTCGGCTACAGCCCCGATCCCTATGTCACGCTTCCTAACGGATTCACACTCGGAAGTCTCAACACCTACGACGGCTACCTTGTTGCTCCGGGATATACCACCGACGTCCCCGTCACTGGCCCGGGATACGTGCGCAGCATCATCACCGTCGATTGGCAGGGAGACATATTCCGAGGAACGCTATTCGATTTCAAATCCTCCAGCACTGAAAACTTCACCTTCAACAGTCGGACGCTCGAAATCAAGACAAGCCCGGCTGGCAATACCACGTGGCAAGCCGCCAACGACGGAGCCCAGGCCGGACCTCAGTCATACTGGGTCATCTATAAGCAACACCGGCACACTTGGCCGGGATACGTTTTCTTCGCGATTCTCCTGTTCGGCGAGCTTCTTGTCGCGTACGCGCTCCTTCGCTTTCGCAAAAGAGCTCTTGCCCCCGGATTGCGCTTCGCAGAAAGCTAGCTCTGTTTACGCAATCGAAGCGCCTCCGCCCCGCGCTATACTCCCCCCAACTCACCCTCCTCCGCGGAGCCGACCCCGGTGTACTTCACACCAAAACGCCTCAAGCTCTACCTCGCCGGCCTCCTCATCGTGCAGCTCGCCACCTGCCTCGGCTTTCGCTCCTCCATCCGCTCCGGCTCCATCGACCTCCGCACCTACTACACCGCCGGATACATGCTCCGCACCGGCCAAACATCTCTCCTCTACGATCTCCCCGCCGAGAAACTCCTGCAGAACCAGCTCATCGCGCCTATGCCCGGAGCACTCGCATTCTTCGCTCCGCCCTTCGCCGCCCTCCCCTTCGTCCCGCTCTCGCTTCTCCCCTACCACGACGCCTTCTGGCTACTCCTCGTCCTCAACCTCGCGCTGCTCCTGCTGGCAGCGTGGGTCATGCGGCCTCATCTTGACGCTCTCGCTGCGCGCTGGCCGCCCCTGCCATTCCTGCTCTTTCTCACCTTCATCCCCGCAGGCCTCACCCTGGTCATGGGCCAGCTCTCGATCCTCATGCTGCTTCTCTTCTGCGCCAGCTTCGCCCTGCTTCAACACTCGCGGCCCACACTCGGCGGCCTCGTACTCTCTCTCGCGCTCATCAAGTTCCAGCTCGCGCTCCCGGTCGCCCTTCTCTTTCTCCTCTGGCGCCAATGGAGATTTCTCCTCGGCTTTCTCACCGGATCATCGCTGCTCACCGCGCTCGCCATTCTCCTCGTCGGCGTGCGCGACTTTCAGCTCTATCTGCGCTCCGTCATCGCGCCTTCAGGTCCGCTCGACGCGGTCTCCAGGGGGACGATGAACATCGCCATCGATCGCATGCCCAATCTCTACGGCCTCCTGGCCACCGTCACCGGACACCACCCTCTATCGCTCGCGCTCGCATTGGCAGCCTGCCTGGGCCTCATCGCATGGGCGGCGTTCCGTCGCGCCTCACTTCCTCTCGCCCTGCTGATTTCCATGGGAGCAGGCCTCTATCTGTTCCCCTGCGACCTCACTCTGCTCCTGCTGCCCATCAGCCTCCTGTGCAATCGCCTCTTCGCGGAAACACCCGCATCCGGCACTGCGCCCACCCCATCCGCTCTGCAGCGCTCACACTTCCCCTGGCTCCAAAACCCCCGCCGCACGATTCTCGTCTGCGCCCTCGTCGTCTTCCTCCTCTCTCCCGTGCTCATCGAGATCATCGTCAACAACCTCATCTTCCTTCTCTCCGTTCCGATCCTCGCGCTCGCCCTCTGCCCCTTCGACTGGTCCACCCTCAGCCTCCCACAGGGCCACAACCGGGGTGGCCTACCCGTTCACGGTTTCATCATGAAGCGTGGGTATAGTTTGCGATAGCAAACGACCGCCTTTCGACCACTAATCGTTACCCCAGCACCGCCGCGCTCCGAATCCTCCGCTCCAGATTCCTCTCCAGCACCGCCACCGCAAACACCCCCAGGTCTCGATACAGCTCCTGCCCCGGCTTCGGGGTCCCCGGCGGGCTTGCCCGTTGGGGTGACTCCACCTCACCCATAAACTGCTCCAGCGACATCTTCGCCATCCTGTAGCTCTCCGCAACCGCCGCCGCGCTCACCCTCCGGCTCTGCGGCCTGCGATCATCCGCACACGTCACCCCATCCGCCACCGGAGACCACCACACATCCTGCCCCCGCAGATCCAATCCACACGCCGCGCAAGCCGCGAGCTCCGGCCACCACCCCATCAGCCTGCACATCCACACGCAGAAGTACGTCACCCCCACCCACACGCCTTCTGATCTCTCATCTCTGTTCTCTGATCTCTCCCCCCACCCCATTCCCCGCAACACCGCCACCGCCAGCCGGAACACGTTATCCTCCGCCGCCAGCTCCGGCATCGCCTCGTCAATCACCTCTACTACCAGCTGCAACCCCGCCACACGCAGCGCATCCACTGGCGCTGTCAGCGGAGACCACACGATCTCGAAGCTGTCCATCCGCACCAGGTCCTCGCGCGGCCTCTCCGTGTAATGAGCCATCACCTGCGTGCCAGGCTCCAGCGCCCCGCCAAACCGCCGCCGCGACCGCATCGCATGCCGCGCCACGCCCTTCACCTTGCCGCGCTCGCGCGTAAACAGGCTCACCAGCAGGTCGGCCTCATGGAACGCCCACGTCCGCAGCACGATCGCCTCGTCATGATGCGGAATCAGCCTTCCCTCAGCCACTTGCCCTCCCTACAAAAGCTGTTTCTGCGAGACCGACCCCTGTCTGGATCCTGCCCCAATGTTTTCAAGACTTTGCAAAGTGAGGTCCGCCGATAACATCCCTGTTTTGAAGACTTTGACACAAAACAGGGGGAGGGGGGTGCCAAGCAGAACGCGCGGCCCGAAGGCCGCGCGTCCCAATCCCCAGAATGAATCCGCTTAACGCCCGTAGTGACCAGCGTTCTTGTCCTTGAAGCTCTCCCACTTCTCCGGCAGGTCATCGCCCGCGAAGATCGCCGACACCGGACACACAGGAACACAAGCACCGCAGTCGATGCACTCCACCGGATCAATGAACAACTGATCCACGGTGTCCGACCCAGCCTCATCCGCCTTCGGATGGATGCAGTCCACCGGGCAGGCATCCACACACGCCCGGTCCTTGGTTCCAATGCACGGTTCCGCAATTACATACGCCATAACGTCAATCTCCTAAAGTCGAGCGGCTGCCTAATCCCTGTTAGGTGGTCACTCAAATTCTACCAAGAAAATTTCCTCACTTTCGCGAGCGAATATCCGGTTCGTTTCGCAGTCTTTCTTTACTTCATCTCCGCGGCCAATCTCCGCGCCGCAAACTCCGCTGGTGTGGGAATCGGCGACAGGTTCTTTCCCGCGAACATATCGTCGAACAGTCTCACCATCTCGTCATGGATCAGCCCGTTCGTCGCCAGCACCTCGCGCGAATCCAGCGTGAACTTGCTGCCGTCGAAGTGAGTCACCTTTCCGCCCGCTTCCTCCACAATCAGGTAGCCCGCGCTGGTGTCCCACGGATTGAGCTTGAACTCCCAGAACGCCTCCAGCCTTCCGGCAGCCACATACGCCAGGTCGATAGCAGCAGAGCCCGCACGCCGCACCCCGTGCGACCGCAGCGTGAACTCCTGGTAGAAGTGCACATTCGGGCTCATGTGCCGCTTCTGGCTCGGAAACCCCGTCGACACCAGCGACTCCTGCAACGTCTTCGTTTTCGAAACATGAATCGGCTTGCCGTTCAGCCGCGAACCGCTTCCGCGCTCCGCAGCAAATAACTCATCGCGCAGCGGATCGTAGATCACACCCGCGACCATCTCGCCGTCTTCATCCGGCTTCAACCCGGCTGAACGCCGCTCGCAACCCAGCACCACGCAGAAGACCGGAAAGCCATGCGCGAAGTTCGTCGTCCCATCCAGCGGGTCGATGTACCAGCGGTACTCGCGCTCCAGCCCGGTGCGCGTTCCCTCTTCGCCGTAGATCCCATGCTCCGGAAACGCCGCACGCAGCCGCTCGGAGATCAGCTTCTCGCTCGCGCGATCCGCCTCGGTCACGATATCGACGTCGCCCTTGTACTCCGCATGCACGCCGCGATGAAAGTACTCGCGCAGCAGCGCCCCTGCCTCGCGCGCAATCGCCTCAGCCTTTGCTACCAACTCAGCCACTTGAGATTCCTTTAACAGCGTTTCTGCTGTCTTTCTATCGTCCCTGCTCTGCAGCTTCGCGTGCGGCGCGTCGCGAACTCGCCGTGCTCTCTGTAATCGTCCGTATCTGCGCCTTGTAGATGAACAGATTCGGCCTTCCCTCACGCGTCAGCCGCACCATCATGTCGTCGAAGTACTCAATCCATCCGCTCACAACCTCGCCATCGCGCAGCTTGATCGACACGTTCACCTGGCGGTCGCTCAGCGACTTCAGGTAAAGCGCCTCCTGTCCGGTCTCGTTCGTGGGTGGTCCCTTGCGTCTCTTCGTCGCCATGCACACGATTGTACGGCTTGTACGCAATAGCCTCTTGCGTCAGCGATTGCCGTAGTACGCGGTGCGATAGCGCAGCTTGTACTTCGCGCGCAGCGCCGGGTCCTTCATGCGAATCTCGATGTGCCGCAGTCCCATCAGGTCGCCGCCCTTCTGCGGAGCGTAGTAGCCGAGCGTGTACTGCGTGCGCAGGTCATCGGAGACGTGCGCGAATGCAGGCGCGAGATCGTGCTTGTCCTCGACGTAGTAGTACTTGCCGCCGGTATCGCGCGCCATCTGGATCAGCGCATGCTCGCCGCCCGTGTTGCGCCCGGCGTCGGCTTCGATGGGCACAATAATCAGTGAGTACACCATCGCACCGGCGCGCTCTGCCTGTTCGAGCGCAGTGTCATAGTGACCGTGGCGCGTCGTGTTCTCTCCGTCGGTGATCAGCACAATCACGCGCCGCTGCCCTTCCTTCGCCGGGGTTTCACTGAGGCGCTGGCTGGCGAGATAGATGGCGTCATACAGCGCCGTCGCATCGCCGTGCACGATGCGGCCGAGCCCAGCGTCGATGCGCCGTGGATCGTTGGTGAACGGCACCAGCTCCGTCACGTCGTCGGCGAAGACCATCAGATCGACGCCATCCTGCTGGCGCAGAATCGACTGCACAAACCTCTTCGCCGCCTGCACCTCGAGATGCTCGTCGCCGAGCACGCTCTCGCTGGCGTCGATGGCCAGCACGATCTCGAGCGGTGTGGTCGACTCGCGGTCGAAGATCGCAATCTTCTGCGGATCGCCATCCTCGGCAATCTCGAAGTCATCCTTTGTGAGGCCGCCGACCGGAGCTCCGGTCTCATCCACGACGTTCAGCGCGACGTTCACGAGACGGCTCTCGACGTGGATCGTCGGCGTCTGCCCGTCCTTTCGCTCGATGGGTGCAGGCGGCTGTTGCTGTTGTTGCAGCGCGATCGCCGCTGGAATCACCGTCATCAGCAGTCCCAACGTCCCAGCCCAACATCTCGCGAGCAATCGCCCCTGACTCATCGAGCGGACTCCGCTGAGGCCCTCGGGAAACGGCTCACCATCAGCCCAGACAGCGCCGTCCGCAAACTGCTCGCGCTTCCAGATAGGAATTGTCTTCTTCAGTGTGTCGATGACATAGCGGCAGGCGTCGAACGCGGCTGCACGATGCGCCGAAGAGACCGCAATCAGGACGCTCGTCTCTCCGACGAGGAGCCGTCCGAGACGATGCACGATCGCCACTTCGCTGACACCGAAGAGAGCCCTGGTTTCCTGCCGTAGCGCGCGCATCTGTTTCAGTGCCATCTCCTCGTAGGCCTCGTAGTCGAGGTGCAGCGTAGCACGTCCGCGCGTGTTGTCCCGCACGATGCCATCAAAGACGCAGACCGCACCGTCGCCGCCGCTCTTGACTGCGCTCACAATCCTCTCGGCCATTGGACCGTTGATCGGCTCCCTGACGATTTGGACGAGATCGTCTTCGTTCCCGCTTACAGGAGCGCCGCCACTGACAGGTGGGAGGATGGCGACCTCGTCGCCGTCACTGAGCAGATGCTGCGGCCCGGCGTACTCGTGGTTGACCGCCACAGCGGCCGTGCGCATGGCTGCCTCGCTGAATGTGCCCTCGTCCACCAACGCCTGGATGAGGTCCGCCACGCGCTGGGCATCCTTTTCCCCGGCCAGCTCAACCCACGCGCCGCCCGGCGGGAGAGCCGCTTTCAAAGGGCCGAACGAGAGGAGCCGCACGCGCATGGAGAAAGCATACGGCAGCGCGCCGGCGGGCATCAGAAACGCATGACCTTGCGTGCGATATACTCGCGAGCAAATCAGAGGTCGGGACAGAGGTCGGGCCATGGCGTTCTCAGTGGACACCAAGAAACTGCACGAGACGGAGGTCAGAGTGTTCAAAGGATTTCGCGACTTCATTCTACGCGGCAATGTCATGGACCTCGCGGTGGCCGTTATTATCGGCGCGGCATTCACGGCGATCGTTACGTCGCTCACGCAGAACATCATCAATCCGATCCTCGGGGCGTTTGTAGGAAAACCGAACTTCGATTACCTCGTAGCCAATATTCACGGTGGCGAGGTGAAGTACGGAACCTTCTTCACCGCAGTCGTCAACTTCCTGATCCTTGCCGCGGTGGTCTACTTCTTCCTCGTGCTGCCGACGCAGTATCTGCTTGCCAAGTTCAAGCCCGAGGAGGCAGCACCGCCGCCGACCAAGCCATGTCCACAGTGCCTGAGTGACATTCCTATCGCCGCTACACGCTGCAAGTTCTGCACGCAGCCCGTCTCGTAGTTCGCAACCTTTCTTGACAACACAGAACCCTGCACCGAAGAGGAGACTTCCCTGGTGACTCACGTTCGTCTGACCCGCTTCGCCGGCCTCTGCCTGGCCTGCCTGCCGCTGCCTGTCCTTGCTCAGAACGCTCCCGCAACGAAGGTCTTCGGCTATGCCGACTTCAGCCAGCAGGCGAAGTGGGACTCCGCCTTCATGGCTGTGCCTGACGCGAAGCTCGCGGGCGAACACCTGCGGATCCTGACGGCGGAGCCGCACTGGGCGAGTTCACCGGAGGATAAGAAGACCGCCGATTACGTTGCGGCGAAGTTCAAGGCCGCAGGGCTCGACACGCGGATCGATGAGTTTCGCGTGTGGCTGAACAAGCCGGTGAAGATCGAGATTACCGCGACGGACGCGAGCGGGAAACAACTGATGTCCGGGCCGACGCCGGAGCACGTCGACCCGAAGGCCTATGGCGGCGATCCGTTTCAGGATGATCCGCGCATCCTGCCGGCGTTCAACGGATCGTCTCCGTCGGGGGACGTGACCGCGGATGTCGTCTATGCGAACTACGGCACGCTTGCGGACTTCGACCGGCTGAAGCAGCTCGGCGTGGATGTGAAGGGCAAGATCGTCATCGTGCGCTACGGACAGAACTTCCGCGGCGTGAAGGTGTACATCGCGCAGCAGCGCGGGGCGGCGGGCGTGATCATCTACTCCGACCCCGCTGACGACGGCTACACGCGTGGCGACAAGTATCCGCGCGGGCCGATGCGGCCGGACTCCGGGGTGCAGCGCGGCTCGGTGCAGTTTTTGCCGATCTACGCGGGTGATCCGACGACGCCGGGCATCTCCGCCACGCCGGACCTGCCAGACTCGAAGCGCGTCATGGACCCGACGAAGATGAATCAGCCTTCAATCCCGTCGAACCCGCTGAGCTATAAGGACGCGGCGCCGATCCTGGAGGCGCTGGAGGGTGCGGCGACACCGCGCGAGTGGCAGGGCGGTCTGCCGTTCACCTATCACCTGGGCGGCACGGGCGCGGTGAAGGTGCACATGCACCTGGAGCAGGACTATCAACTGCGCACGATCTGGGATGTCGTCGGCACGATCGACGGGACCGACCCGGACCAGAAGGAGGACTGGGTCGTCGCGGGCAATCATCGCGACGCGTGGGTCTACGGGGCGGTCGATCCGAACAGTGGCACGGCGGCGATGCTGGAGACAGTGCATGGGCTCGGCGATCTTCTGAAGCAGGGATGGAAGCCGAAGCGGCGCATCGTGATCTGCTCGTGGGACGCGGAGGAGGAGGGCCTGATCGGCTCGACCGAATGGGCAGAGGGCCATGCCGACCATCTCGTGCACGCGGTGGCGTACTTCAACACGGATGTAGGTGTCTCGGGGCCGAACTTCAACGCGTCGGCAGTGCCTTCGCTGAAGGAGTTTGTGCGCGATGTGACGCGGCAGGTGCAGAGCCCCAAGGGCGGCACGGTCTACGAAGAGTGGCTGAAGTCGCAGGCGGAGAACCCGCGGCGGCGCGGGACAGGGGCAAATCCGTCGACGGCGCCTTCAAACGCAGCGACGAATGCGGAGGGTGTGCGCGTGGGCGATCTGGGCTCGGGCTCGGACTACACGCCGTTCATCCAGCACCTCGGCGTGCCTTCGACCGACATCGGCTCGGACGGGCCGTATGGCGTGTATCACTCGACCTTCGACGACTACAACTGGTTCATCAGGAACGCTGACCCAACCTTTGTGTACGAGCAGCAGCAGGCGCGGGTCTTCGGGCTGGAGATTCTGCACATGGCCGACGCCGATGTGCTGCCCTACGACTACAAGACCTACGGGCATGATGTTGTCGGCTACCTGAAGGACGCCCAGCAGCGGGCGACAGCGGATCATGTGCAGGTGGACTTCACAGAGGCCAACGCCGCAGCAGCGAGGTTTGCTGCAGCGGGTGCGCGTATCGGAACGATACAGTCAGCGCCGGGATCGCTCGATGCAGCCGCTCGGACGCACCTGAATGAGGCTCTTCGCAGCGCTGAAGAGGCGCTGTTGAACGATGCGGGCCTGCCGCACCGGCCGTGGTACCGGCACACGATTTACGCCCCCGGCGAGTACACCGGTTACGCTGCAGTTGTTATCCCGGGAGTTAACGAGGGGATCGACGCCAAGGACGCGGAGCGTACATCTGCCCAGCTTTCAGCGCTTACGGAGGCTCTGAACCGGTCGAGTTCCATTTTGGAATCGGCGGCGAAGTAACTTACCACAGATTTTTCTTGCCAAGAAGTATCTGCTCAAATACTCTGCGGAAATCCTTTTGGTATGCCCTGTTTGTTGCATTGTGCAACAAACCAGGCAGAAATAAGGGCTCCTGTACCCGTGCTGTTGAATGGCGGGGCAAGAGAGCCACTGCCAGCATGTCGATAGACGTGAGCTACCGGAGGATCTCAGGTGTACGACATGCTTCTTGCGTTGCTTTTCTTCTTCGTTATCTTGTCGCCCCTCATGATCCATGTGGGGCTGAACCTGGCTGAGCGCATCGCCCTGCGACGCGAAGCCCTAAACCCCAGCAATGAGCCAGCGAAAAAGAAAGGCCCACGCAGCGCGTGGACCTCGGATGCTCCGGCACCGGCGGTCAGCTCCGCAGCGCCATCTGCTCGGTAACAATCTGGGTGAGGTCCGGCTTCTTGAGGCCATGGACCTCCTCATTGAATTTGTCGACCTTGCTGGACCAGTTCATTGAGCAGAACTTCGGTCCGCACATCGAACAAAAGGCAGCCTCTTTGTAGTAGTCGTCAGGCAGCGTCTCGTCATGCATACCGCGCGCGGTGTCAGGATCGAGTGAGAGCGCGAACTGTTTGTCCCAATCGAAGGTGTAGCGTGCGTGCGAGATCGCGTCGTCGCGGTCGCGGGCGCCGGGGCGATGACGCGCGATGTCCGCTGCGTGCGCCGCGATCTTGTAGGCGATGATGCCGTCCTTCACATCTTTCTCGTTCGGCAGACCGAGGTGCTCCTTGGGCGTGACGTAGCACAGCATCGCTGCGCCGTGCCATCCGATCATCGCCGCGCCGATGGCTGAGGTGATGTGGTCATAGCCGGGAGCGATGTCGGTGACGAGCGGACCGAGCACGTAGAACGGAGCGCCGTCGCACATCTCCACTTCCTTGTCGACCTGCTCCTTGATCTTGTCCATCGGCACGTGGCCGGGGCCCTCGATCATGACCTGCACGTCGTCCTTCCAGGCCTGGCGGGTGAGCTCGCCGAGTGTTTTAAGCTCGGCAAACTGCGCCTCATCGGAGGCGTCGGCGACGCAGCCGGGGCGGAGGCCGTCGCCGAGCGAGTAGCTGACGTCGTACTTCGCGAGGATCTTCGTGATGCGGTCGAAGTTCTCGTAGAGGAAGTTCTGCTTGTGGTGTGCGGTCATCCACTGCGCCATGATGGCGCCCCCTCGGCTGACGATCCCAGTGATGCGCTTCGACACGAGCGGCACGTACTGGATGAGCACGCCGGCGTGGATGGTGAAGTAGTCGACGCCCTGCTGCGCCTGCTCCTCGATGACTTCGAGGTAAAGGTCGATGTTCAGGTCTTCAACCTTCTTCACGCGGCTGAGCGCTTCATATAGAGGCACCGTGCCGATGGGTACGGGCGAGTGGCGCAGGATGGCTTCGCGGATCATCGGGATGTCGCCGCCGGTGGAGAGATCCATCACGGTGTCGGCGCCGAAGTGGACGGCGGTGTGCAGCTTGCGCAGCTCCTCATCGACGTTCGAGACGATTGCCGAGTTGCCGATGTTCGCGTTGATCTTGCAGAGCGAATTGACGCCGATGCACATCGGCTCGAGCTCGGGGTGGTTGATGTTGGCGGGGATGATCATGGTGCCGCGCGCGATCTCGTCGCGGATGAACTCGGGCGCCACGTTCTCGCGGTGCGCGACGAAGGCCATCTCCTCGGTGACGAGGCCCTTGCGCGCGAAGTGCATCTGGCTCATGTTCGAGTCGCCGGTGCGCGCGGCCTCTTCCTTGCGCTTTACGATCCACTCGGCGCGTGGCTTGGGGACGGCGTATCCATTGCTGACGGCTCCGCCGTTGCCGTTCGCGTGACCATTTCCGTTTGTGCTCATTGGCCTGAACTCCTGAAGGGCGGCCCACCGCCGCTGTTATCGAATGAGTATACGCCGCGATGGGGAGGCAGATTTGTCGACACATTCGCACTTAGCATCGCGGTCGCAAAAGGTGAAGGTCATAGAATTTATCTGTGAGTAATGCTTCCCCTGCAACTTCTCTTCCGCTCGGCTTTCGCTGGTCGGCTGTGACCGCCGGCATTAAGGCTTCGGGCAAGCCAGACGTTGCGCTCGCCGTGTGCGACGGCGGAGCGAATGTCGCTGCCATGTTTACGAGCAATCAGGTCGTCGCTGCGCCGGTCATCGTCGGGCGCAGGCATCTCATCGCGACGAGCAATCGCGTGACAGCGCTGCTCGTGAACGCAGGCAACGCGAACTGCGCGACGGGCCAGCCGGGCATCGATGCGTGCAAGGAGAGCTGTGTTGCGGTGGCGGAGCAGTTTCATTGCGTGTTTGACGAGGTCTTCCCTTCCTCGACGGGCATCATCGGTGTGCCGCTGCCGGTGGAGAAGCTGGTCGCTGCGGTTCCGGCAGCGAAGGCTGCGCTCGGCGATACCGAGCAACATGCAGAGGCATTTGCTACGGCGATTCTCACGACGGACACGAAGCTGAAGGTCGCGCGGGCGAGCTTCGAGATCGGCGGACGCACGGTCTCGCTCTTCGGATGCTGCAAGGGTGCGGGCATGATCGGGCCTCAGGTTGTGCCGCATGCAACGATGCTCGTCTATCTCTTCACCGACCTTGCTGCATGCCCGGAGCACCTGCAGGCAATGCTGACGAAGGCGGTTGACGCGAGCTTCAACTGCATCTCGATTGATGGTGACATGTCCACGAACGACACGGTGCTGCTGATGGCGAGCGGAAAGAGCGAGGTGGCGGCCGAGGGCGATGCCGTGCCTGCGTTTGAGGCGGCGCTGCAGCAGGTCTGCGATTCGCTGGCGCATCAGATTGTCGACGACGGCGAGGGCGTAACGCATGTCATCACGCTCGAGATCACGGGCGCGGAGGGCGATCCTGACGCGCAGCAGATTGCGCGTTCCATCGCCAACTCGCCGCTGTGCAAGACGGCGTGGTCCTCGGCCGACCCGAACTGGGGACGGCTGCTGGCTGCGGCGGGCAAAGCCGGCGTGAAGTTCGATCCGGCACGGGTCACAATTACGATCGGCGGCCTTCCGGTGTTCGCGCATGGGGTTCGCGACGCCGCCTATGACGAGGCTGCGACCCATGCAGCAATGCAGGCGCGCGAGTACACAATCGCGATCGATCTGGATGCAGATGGGGGCCGCGGGCACGGGCACGCGAGGTTCGTCACCTGCGACCTGACGCATGAATATGTGTCGATTAACGCCGACTACTCGACCTGAGGAGGCACAATGATCGCCCGACACTGGAAGGGCTGGACCGCGCGGGAGGGCGCCGACGCGTATGAGCACCTGCTGAAGAGCCGGGTTCTACCGGGTCTGGCCAAGGTTGAAGGGCACCGTGGTGCGATGATCCTGCGCCGCGAGATCGGGGATGAGGTGGAGTTCGTTGTAATCAACCTCTTTGATTCTCTGGAATCAGCACAGCGCTTCGCCGGACCCAATTACACGGTCGCGGTCTTCGAGCCGGAGGCCGAGAGACTGCTGGCACGCGTGGAGCCTTTCGCCGACCACTTTGAGGTGCGCGAGGATTCGAGACACACATGACCGCTAACTGGCGCGTCGGGGCAATCGCGATTTATCGTAGAGAATGGTAGCTATAGAGCTATAAGTGTGCGTAATGGAGGGTGGGATGGCGACAAATCTGGCGACGAATCTCGAAGGGGCCGTCAGGCAGGACATGACCGCGGAGGTCGCCGAGTGGATCGAGGCGTTTGACGAGGTCGTCGCGAAGGACTGGGAGCAGGGCGCTGCGCTGCTTTCTGCGCTGCGTACACGGGCGCGCGAGGCCGGCGTGCCCGCACCCGGCGATGTGGTCACTCCTTTCCTGAACACCATCCCGAAGCACGACGAGGTGCCCTACCCGGGCGACCGCGCGCTGGAGCGACGCATCGAGGCGCTGATTCGCTGGAACGCGATGGCGATGGTGCACAAGCAGAATAAGCATGACGCGGGGATCGGCGGCCACATCTCCACCTACGCCTCACAGGCCACGCTCCTCGAAGTGGGATTCAATCATTTCTTCCGCGCCTCCTATGCGACCGATAAAGGTGAGCAGCCGGGCGACTTCATCTACTTCCAGGGACACGCCTCTCCGGGCGTTTATGGACGAGCGTTTCTCGAGGGACGCCTCGACGCCGGCCGCCTGAAGAACTTCCGGCATGAGCTACGTGATACGCCCGGCCTGAGTTCGTACCCGCATCCCTGGCTGATGCAGGACTTCTGGCAGTTCCCCACGGTTTCGATGGGCATCGGCCCGCTGAATGCCATCTATCAGGCGCGCTTCATGAAGTACCTGGAGAACCGCGGCCTGATTCCGCACACTGACCGCAAGGTCTGGGCGTTCGTCGGCGATGGAGAGACGGATGAGGTCGACACGCTGGGCGCGATTTCACTCGGCACGCGCGAGAAGCTGGACAACCTGATCTTTGTCGTCAACTGCAACCTGCAGCGGCTGGATGGTCCGGTGCGCGGCAACTCGCGCATCATCGATGAGTTGGAATCGATGTTCCGCGGCGCCGGATGGAACGTCCTCAAGGTGATCTGGGGCTCGGATTGGGATGAGCTCTTCGCGCGCGATCACCAGGGGCTGCTGCTGAAGCGGATGGAGGAGTGCGTCGACGGCGACCTGCAGCGCTTCAAGGCCAAGGACGGCGCGTATATCCGCAAGGAGTTCTTCGGCAAATATCCGGAGCTGCTGAAACTCGTTGAAGACAAGACCGACGAGCAGCTTGCGAACCTGCATCGCGGCGGCCACGATCCGGTGAAGATCTACAACGCCTACAAGCGTGCGCTGGAGCACAAGGGCGGCCCGACCGTGATCCTCGCCATGACGGTGAAGGGTTATGGCATCGCCAGCGCGCAGTCGCGCAACCCGACGCACTCGGAGAAGAAGCTGACGGACGATGGCATCGCCGCCTTCGTCAAACGCTTTGATTGCGGCCTTCCGGCTGAGGTGACGCAAAACGTTGACTTCTACAAGCCCGAGAACTCCGAGCCCTCGATGGCTTACATGCTGGCACGCCGCGAGGCGCTCGGCGGCTTCCTGCCTGCGCGCACGGTGCCGAAGCTGGACTTCAAGGCGCCGCCGCTTGACTTCTACAAGACCTGGCTGGCGGGATCGGGCGGCCGCGCGATCTCCACGACGATGGGATTCGTGAACATGCTCAACGGCATGCTGAAGAACCCGGACATCGGCAAGCTGATCGTGCCGATCATCCCCGACGAGGGCCGCACCTTTGGCTTCGAGTCTGTGATGAAGCAGGTTGGTATCTACGCGCCCGAGGGGCAGAAGTACACTCCGCATGACGCCGATATGCTGCTCGCTTACAACGAGAAGAGGAACGGGCAGATTCTCGAAGAGGGCATCACAGAGGCGGGATCGATGGCGAGCTTCACCGCGGCCGGGACGGCGTACACCAACTACCGCGTGCCCGCCGTGCCCTTCTACATGTACTACTCGATGTTCGGCTTCCAGCGCATCGGCGATATGGCCTGGGCCTTCGCGGATTCGCGCGGCAAGGGCTTCCTGATGGGCGGCACTGCAGGCCGCACGACGATGCTCGGCGAAGGACTGCAGCACCAGGACGGACACTCGCACATCCTCGCCTCGACCATTCCCACCTGCAAGACCTACGATCCGGCTTATGTGTACGAGATGGCGGTGATCATCCAGGATGGGCTGCGTCGCATGTATGAGGAAGGCGAGAACCGCTTCTATTACCTGACCATGTACAACGAGGACTACCCGCAGCCGGCTGTAGAGAATGTTGAAGCCGTGCGCGAGGGCATTCTGCGCGGCATCTACAAGTTCAAGGCTGCGGAAAAGGGCGAGACTAAGCTGCAGCTCTTCGGCGCCGGCCCCATCCTCAACGAAGTGGTTCGCGCACAGCAGATTCTTGCGGAGAAGTACAACGTCGCCGCTGACGTGTGGTCGGTGACGAGCTACACCGAGTTGCGACGCGACGCGATTGCCGTCGAGCGCTGGAATCGTCTGCACCCGGCCGAAAAAGAGCGCGTGCCGTACATTGTGAGCGCGCTTGGTAATGCAAAGGGGCCCATCGTCGCTGCCAGCGATTACATGAAGTCGCTGCCGGACGCTCTCTCTCCGTGGCTCGGTTCGCGGCTGGTGACGCTCGGCACGGATGGCTTCGGCCGCTCGGACAATCGCGAGCACCTGCGCCGGCACTTCGAGATCGACGCGGAGTCCATCGTCGCGGCGGCGCTCTCGAAGCTGGCACGCGAAGGCGCCATCAAACCGAAGGTGGCCACGCAGGCCTTCGCGGAGCTCGGACTGAACCCCGAGGCCGCGGACGCAGCTACGGCCTGATTCACTGCTCGACTCGAAGTACTTACTCTCCGGAAGAGGTCCGCTGCTTGGCCGACAATCCCCTGCTGCCCCAGGCTCGCCTTCGCGAACTCCATGCACTGATGCACCGCATTCGTGCGGCAGATCGCCGCAGATCAAAGACCGCGCGTGAGGCGCTGCTGGCGGCCGCGCTGATTCATCTCTCGACGGGCGATCTCGTCTCCGGACGAGCGGATGATGCGACGCTCCGCGCCCTGGCGCCGAAGTCGGCTGCCGGAGATGACGCGCATGATGTTCCCCAGAGCCTGCGCATCCCGCTCTGCGCGGGTGCGGCGCGAGGCATGCAGACGGCGGGAACCGACCGGATCGCTGTAGCTTTCACCGAGGCTGGGGCGCCTGAAACAGGCTGGGCCGACGCGCTGCGCTGGGCACATCGAGACCGGCTTCCCTTCCTGCTCATCGTCGCCGACAACGGCGCCCGGAGCGGCAAGAGAACATCACGCGACACGTCACCGCTGCTTTGGCCTGCGCTCACGAGGCTGGCCCACGGGATTCACCTGCCGCACTTCCCCGTCGACGGCGAAGATGCAGTCGCCGTCTATCGCGTCATACAGGAGACCTCGGCGCGTGCACGCTCCGGCGGCGGCCCGGCGGTGATCTGGGCGATGCTCAGCGCGGAGCGACTTGCGCCACGTCAACAACCGCTGAAGCGACTTGCGGCATATATGGCTGCCCGCGGCATCCGTCTGTAGCAGTTATCAGAGTGAACAACTCGACATTCTGCAGACATTTTCGGACCTCTCGAACCATTACACTGACACCATGTTTCTTTCGCGGTCCCCCCGCCACTGGCCCCCTGCCGCAGCGCTCTTTGCGTTGCTGATCGCTGCCACCTTCACCAGCGGAGAAACCGCCTCGGCTCAGGCTCCTGCATCCGTGCCGCCCGCGACCCCGGCGCCGGCGAGCAGTCTGCCGTCCATGCCTGCGCCCTCGTCGGGCAACAGCCAAAGCACACCGACCCAACAGCAGCCACCACAGACCCAGCCTGCTGCCCCGGCGGCTCCTTCAACGCAAACGACACCGGCAGCGGTGCCTCCAGTCACAACGCCCGATAAGCTTGAGCAGCCGATTCAGGTGCAGAATCAGCAGAACCCGCCAACGGCAGCGCCGGTGGCGATTCCGGCTGCAGTACCTGTCGCATCTGTGCCCAGCATGCCGCCTTATGGCCCCATGCCCGAAAAACCACAGACGGACGCTTTGGGCTCCACGTATATCCCGGTCGACAGCATCGTCTATCCGCTTACGCTTCGGCTGTATTCACTGGGCTATCTCGACGACGCATTCATCGCGATGCGTCCGTGGACCCGCCGCAGCCTGCTGCACATGCTCGAAAAGAGCAGCCGACGACATCACCTCCGATGGCAACTCCGAAGCAATGTCGATCCTTGCATATCTCCAGGATTATCTAATCGTGGAGACGCCGGGAAACAACATGACGCGCGGGGCGGTTTACGGCGTCGAGTCCGTATACACGCGCCTGATGGGCGTCGGCGGCCCGGTGCTGCGCGACAGCTTTCACCTGGGCCAGACGATCTACAACGACTACGGGCGGCCCTACGCCACGGGTTTCAACAATGTCACGGGCTTCGAGAGCGTCAATGAGTACGGCCGTTTCTCCCTTGTACGTCCGCGGTGAATACCAGCACGCGCCCGCCTACCAGGGGTACTCCCTGGCTCTCGCGAGCTCAGCTCTCCTGCAACGACGAGATCTGCCCCTTCGCTCCGCCGAACAATCCGCAGGACACCATCCCGTATGGCAGCACCAACAATGCAGTGAATACCTTCCGGCTACAGGCGGCTTACGCTTCGTTTCACTGGTGGGGTCAGGAGATCTCCTTCGGCAAGACCGATAACTGGTGGGGGCCGGGCATGGGCGGCGGCATGGCCTGGAGCGACAATGCAGAGAGCCCGTACGCCTTCCGCGTCAATCGCGTCGAGCCGATGTACGTCCCACTCCTGAGCAAGTTGATTGGACCCCTGCGTTATGACTTCATGATCGGCCCGCTACAGGGCCACTCTGCTCCGAACGGCCCTTGGGCCGAGTCCTTCGGCTTCGCGTTGAAGCCGACGAAGAACTTCGATTTGAGCTTCCAGCGCACAGTCATCTGGGGAGGAGCCGGACACGGCTGCATCGATCCGACAACCGGCGTATACACTCCGTGCAAGCAACCCATCACCCTCCATACCTTCCTGAAGGGCTTCTTCTCCTTCACCGATACGACGAATCTGGAGAAGTACTCGGTCGATGACCCGGGAGCTCGCTACAGCACCTTCACCTTCTCGTACAAACTTCCGTTCCTGCGCAAATACGTCACGCTCTACACGGATTCCATCGCCCACGACGACGTGACGCCCCCCAGCGCACCCCGACGCGCCGCCTACCGGCCCGGCTTCTATATCTCGCAGTTCCCGCACCTGCCGAAGCTCGACTTTCGTATCGAAGCCTCGAACACCGACACGTCGACTCTGCGCAGCCTAGGCTGGCGAGTTCAACTACTGGGAGAGTCGTCCAGAAGCAGGGCTACACCAACAAGGGCTACATCATGGGCGACTGGGTGGGACGCGAGGCCAAGGCCGGCAACGCGTGGCTCACCTGGCACCTCTCCGGCGATGAGTGGGTGCAGGCCGAGTACATGTACAAGAAGACTCCCAAGGACTTCATTCCCGACGGCACCACGCAGCATCAGTTCACAGTCGATGTCGTAAAGAACCTGCGCCGCGATATTCAGCTCGACGCATGGATGCAGTACGAGCGCTGGAAGGCGCCGATCTATAAGGTTGGGCAGCAGAGCGATGTGGTCTTTGCAGCGCAGATCAAGTTCTTCCCCAAGCTGCACACACAACCGGAGCCGGTATCGAAGAAGTAGTCGAGCCAATCACCTGCCTGATGCAAGCCGGAAGTATTCCTCATCCTGTTGGGCCGCTACGGCGCGCATCCCTGGCTGCGCCTTCTCGGCTTCCACGGCAGCGCGGAAGTAGTCGAGTGAGCGCGTCAGCCCCTCGCGCAGTTGAACCTTCGGCTCCCATCCCAGCAGCGTCTTCGCCCGCGTGATATCGGGCTGCCGCTGCTTCGGATCGTCGCGTGGCAGCGGCCTGAAGACGATCTCGCCCTGCGATCCGATCAGAGCCTGCACCTCGCGCGCGCACTCGAGAATCGTCCACTCGTTCGGGTTTCCGAGATTCACCGGATCGTGCTCATCAGACTTCGAAAGCCGCATAATGCCGTCGACCAGGTCGGAGACATAGCAGAAGCTTCGCGTCTGCGATCCATCGCCGTAAACGGTCAGCGGGTCGCCGCGCAGCGCCTGCATCATCAGGTTCGAGATGACGCGGCCATCGTTCGCCTGCAGCCGAGGACCATACGTATTGAAGATCCGCACCATGTGCGTATTCACGCCGTGATAGCGCCGGTAAGCGGAAACCGCGGCCTCCGAAAACCGCTTCGACTCGTCATAGACCGAGCGCGGACCGATGGGATTCACGTTGCCCCAATAGCTCTCCACCTGCGGATGCACCTCAGGATCGCCGTAGCACTCCGAGGTTGATGCATGCAGATAGCCCGCGCCATACCGTTTCGCTATCTCCAGCGTATTCAGCGTTCCAGCCGAACCCACCCGCAACGTTTCGATACCCAGGCGCATATAGTCGACCGGGCTCGCCGGTGAGGCGAAGTTGAAGACATACTCCACCTCCCCTGCGTCGAAGGGCTCGCAGATATCGATCTGCTCGAAACGAAACTTCGGCTCACGTTCGAGATGCCGCAGGTTCGCGAGGTTTCCGGTCGCGAGGTTGTCGACACCCACCACGTCATTGCCTTCCGCCAGCAGCGCGTCACACAGGTGCGACCCCAGGAAGCCCGCCGCGCCCGTCACCAGAACTCTCTTCGAACCCATTCGTACTCCCTCACGCTTGCGGCGTGTGCAATCCAGGTTCGCGCGTTTGCAACCGCGCGCAAGTCTTCCTTCTCCCTTGATCAGCCGATCGTTACCGAGACCGCTTCGCGCACTGGCGCTGCGGTCGGCCGTCCTACGCTCAGGTACGTGAAACCGTGCTCCTGCATCACCACAGGATCAAACAGATTGCGTCCGTCCACGACGATCGGATAACGCAGCGCAGTCTGCAGCCGTCGCAGATCAAGTCCGGCGAACTCCCGCCAATCAGTAAGAATCAGCAGCGCGTCCGCGTCCTTCGCGGCCTCATAAGCGTCAGCAGCATAGCTCATCGACGACGAGGGTGGAAGTTCGACCCGCGCACGCTCCATCGCCGCCGGGTCATACGCGACAATGCAGCATCCCTCGCCCAGCAGCATCTCCACCATGTCGATCGCGGGCGACTCGCGCACATCGTCGGTCTCCCCCTTGAACGAGAGCCCGAGCACCGCCAGCCGCTTTCCGCGCAGCGTCCAGAGCGCCGACTGCACCTTGCTCATGAAGCGCCGCTTCTGCTGCGCATTGATCTTCTCCACCTCGCTCAGCAGGTTGAAGTCGACGCCCATCTGCTGCGCAACCGACCGAAACGCCGCGACGTCCTTGGGGAAGCACGATCCGCCATAACCGATGCCCGGCCGCAGAAAGCGCGGCCCGATGCGCGAATCGAGTCCGATGCCGCGCGCCACCTGCTCGACATTGGCATCCGCCGCCTCGCACAGGTTTGAGACCGCATTGATGAATGAGATTTTCATCGCCAGAAACGCATTCGACGCGTGCTTGATGATCTCCGCGCTCTTCGTCGAAGTCATCAGCAGTGGCGGCGGTGACTGCATCGAGCAATCGCCCTCAATCGCTTCGGCCTTCTCGTAATAGGCTCCAGTCACAAGCGGCGCATAGATCTGATTCAGTAGAGCCGCCGCGCGGAGGCTGTCAGCACCTACGACGATGCGGTCCGGATGCAGAAAGTCTTCAACCGCAGTGCCCTCGCGCAGGAACTCCGGATTTGAGACCACATCGAACGTCTCGCGACTCACGCCATTGCGTTCGATGACCCGCCGAATCCACTCGTTGGTATAAACCGGTACCGTGCTCTTTTCCACGATGACCTTGTATCCGCTGATATGCCGGGCGATCTCGCTCGCCACCGCCTCCACGTAGGAGAGATCAGCGTCGCCGTTCTCCGCCTGGGGCGTACCCACAGCGATGAAAATCGCGTCAGACTCACGCGTAGCCTCAGCCAGATCCGTCGTAAACTTCACGCGCGTATTTCTGTACCGTTCCAGCATCTCCGGGAGGTGCTTCTCATGAATCAGGCTGTCGCCGCCGCGCAGCGCCGCCACCTTGCCTTCGTCGTTATCGACGCAGATTACCTGGTGACCGATCTCCGCGAAGCACATGGCTGCCACGAGTCCCACGTATCCAGATCCAACAACCGCTATCTGGCAAGCATCTTCCATCCTGCTGCTCCTTTTGTTCTATCGCCGACGAGTTCTTGTGCCTTTGCATTGTAGAACCTCGCCGATACGCCACGGTTGTCTCACCATGTTCAAACGCACTGCGACCCGGGCGGGTTTTCAAGTAGACTAGGGACCAATGACCTCCGGAAGGCCCGAAGTCTCCCCACTGCCAGCAGATGCAAACCCGACTGCTGGGGCCGGGCAAAATCCCGCCGATGTGACCTTGTCGGAGGCGCTCCTCACTGTCAGGAAACGCAAATACCTTATCGCCGCCATTGCGCTGCTCGGCATCGGCTATGGGTTTTATAAGGGCACCACGCAGCCGCGCCTCTATCAGGCGACGGGCACCATAGAGATTCGTACCGGGTCGTCGAACCAGTTTCGCGTCAACGGAAGTGCCGGTTACGGATCAGTAAGCTCTTCGCTTCAAACTCAGGTCGCCATCATTAAGAGCGACACGGTTCTGCTGACCGTTGCCCGTGACCTCGACCTTCCCAATAACGCCGCCTTCACCGGCTACTACGGCCCCAACCGCCATCTCAGCCTGGACGATCTGAACGTTCGCCAAAGCACTCTGAACGCAATGAACGGCGACATCGGCGTCGGAGTTGTCCCCAAGACGGACCTGGTTCAGATCAGCTGCCACACCCTTGACCCCAAGCTCTCGTCCGACATCGTCAACCGGCTCATCCGCGAGTTCATCCAGCGCGACCTGCAAGCGAGCTACGAGGCCACGCAGCGCGTCTCTGACTTCCTCTCGCTGCAACTCCGGGACCTCAAGCAGGAGGTAGAGACCCAGCAGGAGCAGCTGATCGACCTGCAGAAACGCATCGGCGTCCTGGGCTTCGATCCGCAGCACAACCAGATTCAGTCGACGCTCGACGACCTGACACGCGCCGTCAGTCAAGCGCAGATCGCCAGGATTCAGCAGCAAGCCCGCTACAAGACGCTCAGCACGATGAATCCGGACGCGCTTGATGGCACGATCGGCGCGCAGGCGGCAGGCGGACTTTCGACAAGTCTCAGCACTCTCCGCAGCCAGCGTGAACAGCTGTTTGCCCAATACGCGGAGCTCAGCGCGACGCTATTGCCGAATCACCCGCAGATCAAGGCCCTCACGGCCCAGATTAACGAGATCAACAAACAGATCGTCGACGAGCAGAAGCGGTTGATCGACCAGGCACATGAGGCCTATGTGGCCGCCACCGATAACGAACAGCAGACCCGCGGGGCGCTGGAGGCCGAAAAGGCCGAAGCCTATAAGCTGCGCGACGACCTGGTCGAGTACACCCTCCGCCAGCGCGACTTTGAATCCAACCGCACCCTGTACGAGGGTCTCTCGCAGCGCCTCCGCACTGCCGGCATCGAGGCTGGCCTCGAATCGACTGAGATCGACATCATCGACAACGCCGTCCCGCCGGTCGCGCCCACACTGCAGTCGCGCTCCACGATGATGCTGGTCAACGGGATTCTGATGCTGGCGCTCGGCATTGTCATTGCCTTCGTTCTCGAGAGCCTTGACACAGGCATCCGTACGGTCGCGCAGATCGAAGCCATCTCCGGCCTTCCCTTCGCTCGCGCTTATCCCGCGCATTCGCCGCAGCACCGCCGAGATCGCCGCGCAGTCGTCGGTGCAGCGAAATCTCGGCGTCATTGGCGCTCCAATGTCGCAGTTCGCCGAGGCTTTCCGCGCACTCCGCACCTCGTTGCTGCTGTCGGTCGCCGGCAGCGAGCCCCAGGTCATTCTGTTGACCAGCGCGACGCCCAGCGAAGGCAAGACGACGGTCGCCATGAACCTCGCCTGCATCCTTGCCCAACGTGACGTCCGCGTTCTGCTCATTGACGCCGACCTCCGCCGCCCGACCGTACATCACCGGTTCAACATCAATGGCAAGGTCGGCCTGAGTTCCGTGCTCACCGGAAGCATCCCGCTGCAACAGGCCGTTCAACAGGTTTCCGAGGTCCCGAGACTCGATATCCTCGTCAGCGGACCGGTGCCGCCCTTCCCCACAGAGATGCTCGCCTCGGACGCCATGAAGCGGTTGATCGCCGAGTGCCGCGGTCTTTACACGCACATCGTCCTCGACTCACCGCCGCTCCTCTCCATCACCGACAGCGTCGTCCTCGCCCACGACTCCGACGCCGTCGTTCTTGTCGTCCGGCAGGGCAAGGCCAACAAGCACGCCGTCCGACGCGCGCGTGATCTCCTGTTACGTGCCGGAACCCGCATCACGGGTACTGTGCTCAACGCCGTCGACCTCAACTCTCCTGAGTACTATGCCTACTACGGCTACTCCGGGTATTCCGGCTATGCGTCCGGCGGCGTCGACAGTAAGGCGTGGGATTCGCGCAAAAATGAAAAGTCGACCCGGCGCAACGGAGGTGAAAAGTGACCGCGTTCATGTCACCCTTGCTTCCCAATCGCTCGCGCCTGCTCTTCCTCGCCTTCGTGGCGATGCTCGTATTGGTCTCGTGCTCAGCATGTTTCGCCCAGTTCAGTGGCCCTGGCCCAACGGTTCAGACACCCACAACGGCCACCGTCACAACCGACCGCGCTCTGCTGTTTCCTCCTGCCCGCGATCCCATGCTCTCGCCCGGCGACCTCATCCAGATTCACGTCTTCGACCAGACCGACTACGCCCCGGAGGTCCGCGTCAACGCTGACGGCAGCGTCCTCTTGCCGCTCATCGGCACTGTGGATTTGAACGGCAAGACCCTCTCTCAAGCCGAAAGGATCATCGAGCAGCGCCTGATCGACGCACAAATCTACCGCAGCCCACAGGTCACGATTCAACTCGTCGAAGGCCCCAATCAGGTTGCGACCGTCATTGGCGAAGTCCATCAAGTCGTCCCCATCATCGGCTCGCGGCGGCTGCTGGATGTCCTCGCGACCGCCGGCGGTCTCCCGGCTACCGCCAGCCACGTCATCACCATCAGCCGCCCCGGCGTTGCGGAGCCCATCATTGTTGATCTGGGAACGGATCCGCTTCACAGCGGCCTTGCCAACGTTCCTATCTTTGCCGGCGACACCATCATCATCAGCCGCATCGGCGTCGTCTATTTGCTAGGCGCCTTCAAGACCCCCGGAATCGTTCCCCTGACGCAGTACTCTCCGCTCACACTCATGGAGGCCACGGCAATCAGTGGCGGACTCAACTTCTCCGGCAAATACGATGACGTCCGCCTCATTCGCACCGTCGGCGACCATCGCACCGTTGTGAAGCTCGACATCCAACGCATCCTGCACGGCAAGGACCCCGATCCTCTCCTGCAAGCCAACGACATCGTCTTCATTCCCGACAGCACGCTCAAAGCATCGATCAGCAACGGCAGCCTCGGAACCCTCCTCGGCATCACTTCCCTGCTGATCTCTGTCATCCGTTAGTAAGGCTGGTCTCGACATGGTGCGCCTCGCCTACGTCGTCTCGCACCCCATCCAGTACCAGGCGCCGCTGCTTCGCCGCATCGCACGCGAACCCGGCATCGACCTCACCGTCCTCTTCGGCTCCGACTTCTCCGTCCGCGGCTACAAGGACGAGGGCTTCGGCGTCGAGGTCGCATGGGACGTCCCGCTGCTTGACGGCTACCGCAGCCAGTTTCTACCCCGCCTCCGCGACACCGGTACCGTCTCTCCACTCAGCCCCATCAGTCGCGGCATCCTTCGCCGTCTCCGCGACCCTGACGGCTCGCCCGCCTTCGACGCTCTCTGGGTCCACGGCTACGCCAGCGTCAACGCGCTCCACGCCATCCTCGCCGCCAACGCCCTCGGCATCCCCGTCCTCCTGCGCGCCGAATCCTGGCTCGCCGACCGCCCGCGCAGCCTCTCCACTCTCCTAACCAAGCAGATCTTCCTCCGCCTGCTCCGCCCCGCCATTGCCGCTACGCTTCCCATCGGCTCACGCAACCGCGACTACTGGGCCCGCTACTTCGGCCCCGGCATGCCGCAGTTCCTCATGCCCTACGCCGTCGACAACGCCTGGTTCGCCCAGCGCACCGCCGCCGCCGACCCCACTCAGCTCCGCGCCGAGCTGCAACTCGCTCCTGGCCGCCCCGTCATCCTCTTCGCCTCCAAGCTCCAGGCCGCGCAAGCACGCCGACCACCTCCTCGAAGCCTATGCCCGTCTCTGCGCCATTTCCCCCAACCCTCTCCCCTACCTCCTCATCGTCGGCGACGGTGAAGAGCGCGCCCGCCTCGAAGCCCGCGCACGCGAACTCGCCCTCGAAGGCGTCCGCTTCCCCGGCTTCCGCAATCAGTCCGAGCTCCCGGCCTTCTTCGCGCTCGCCGACGTCTTCGTCCTGCCCTCCCGGCACGAGCCCTGGGGCCTCATCGTCAACGAAGCCATGGCCTCCGGCTGCGCCGTCATCGTCTCCAACGAAGTAGGCGCCCACGCCGATCTCGTCACCGATGGCGTCGAAGGCTTTGTCTTTCCCGTCGGCGACATCGAGGCCCTTGCCACCGCTCTCGCCCGCGTCCTCTCCAGCCCGGAACAGACTCAGCGCATGCGCGAGGCTGCCCGGACGCGCATCGCCTCCTGGGACTTCGAAGCCGACGTCCGCGGCCTCCGCCAGGCGCTCGCCGAGGTCACGGGCAACAAGCTGCAACCCTGAACCCAAAGCCTCACCACCCCGTTGCAGCTTGTCCCCAGTCCCGCTTGGTATGCTTAGCCCCAAGAGCCAGCCCTGCAAATGAGAATCCTTCACATCGTCGGCACCGTCAGCCCCGCAGCGGGCGGCCCGACCGAGGTCATCCGGATGCTCGTCCGCTACGCTCCTCCCGGCTACTCCAGCGAGCTCGCCACCCTCGACGACCCCGCCGCACCCTTCCTCCGAGACCTTCCGTTTCCAGTCCATGCCCTCGGCTCCAGCCGTAAGCGCTGGTTCCGCCCGAGCCTTCTGAAATGGCTGCGGAAAAACCGTTCGCGCTTCGACGGAGTTATTGTGCATGGCCTGTGGGAATTTACCGGACTTTCAGCATTACTTAGCTTAGCCAAGTATCCGGGATATGTTGTATTTACGCACGGCATGCTCGACCCATACTTTAAGCGAGCGTACCCTGCGAAGCACGCCAAGAAGTGGCTCTACTGGCTTCCAGCCGAATACTGGGTGCTCCGCGGCGCCCGTCGCGTCCTTTTCACCACGAACGCCGAGCGTGATCTTGCCGCCCAGAGCTTCTGGCTACATCGCTGGAACCCCATGGTCGTCCCCCTCGGCTCCGAGGCGCCTCCGCCGGATACCTCAGCCCTGCTCGAAGCCTTCCGCGCTGCCTGTCCTGAGGTCGCTGGCCGCCGCTTTTTCCTCTTCCTCGGCCGCATCAACGAGAAGAAGGGTTGCGACCTCCTGGTTCAGGCCTTCGCGAAACTCTGCGCCGCGCATCCCGATCTTCACCTCGTGATGGCCGGACCGGACCCCGGTGGCTGGCGTGAACGCCTCGAGGCTCTCGCCTGCAACTCAGGCTGCACTGACCGCATCCACTGGCCCGGCCTGCTGTTGGGCGACGCCAAGTGGGGCGCCTTTGCCGCCTGCGAGGCCTTTGTTCTTCCCTCGCATCAGGAGAACTTCGGCGTTGCCGTCGTCGAAGCTCTCGCCTCCAGCCGCCCCGTCCTGCTCACTCACCCCGTCAACATCGCGCAGGACCTCGCGACCGATGGTTGTGCGCTCGTCGAGCCCGATACTGAGGAAGGCATTACGCGGCTCCTCACCCGTTGGCTTGCGCTGACCCCTTCGCAGCGGACCGAGATGGCCTCGAACGCCCGCAACTGTTTCCTGCAGCGCTATGACATGCGCCGCAACGCCGAGGCCATCCTGCGCGTCTTCGAGAAGCCGAACACCGCACAGGCCTCCTACGTGGCCCCGATTCGCCCCGACCAGCAATCTGGCCGGGGACCACGGCTTCCGGAGGCCCGCTGATGCCGCGCCAGGCCGACTACCACGCCAACGAGCACATCACCGCAGGCGACGACCCTTACACGCGTCCGGCCTTCTCCTTCTCGAACCGCGCTGCACGTCTGCTGTGGAATGTCACATGGCTGCTGCTCTACCGTGTGTCCCCGCGTCCCTTACACGCATGGCGCGCGATGCTGCTCCGCCTCTTCGGCGCGAGGCTCGGCCCGGACTGCCACTTCTATCCGGCCTCGCGCGTGTGGGCTCCGTGGAACCTCCGCTGCGCCGACCACGTCGCCGCCGGCGATGGCGTCGAGATCTACAACCCCTCGCCCATGACACTCGGATCGCATGTCATCCTTTCGCAGGACTGCTACCTCTGCGGCGCAACACACGACTACAACGATCCCGCGTTCCCTCTGCTCGCCTATGCCATGACCATCGAGCCCTATGCGTGGATATGCGCGCGCGCCTCCATCGCTCCGGGCGTTCGGGTCGGTGAAGGCGCCGTGCTCGGCCTCGGCTCAGTAGCGACGCGCGACCTCGAGCCCTGGACCGTCTACTCCGGCAACCCCGCTCAGCCGATCCGCCAACGTCAGCACAGCGAAGCAGCCACCCTGGCTGCGGAGACTGCCGCGCAGTGAATGCCACCTCGCCGAACGTCTCGGTGCTCATACTCACGCTCAACGAGGAGCAGGATCTTCCCGGCTGCCTCGACTCCGTCGCATGGTCCGACGACATCCACGTCTTCGATTCCAACTCCAGGGATCGCACCGCCGAAATCGCCCGCGCGCGCGGCGCCACCGTCACCACGCGCACCTTCGACACCTACGCTCGTCAGCGCAACGCCGCGATGCAACTCCCTTTTCGTCACGAGTGGGTACTTGTCGTCGACGCTGACGAGCGCGCGACACCCGAACTCTCAATCGAGATTCAGCGCGCCGCCGCACAGGCGCCCGCGAACGTCAGCGCCTTCCGCATTCGCCGCCGTGACTTCCTCTGGGGAACATGGCTCAAGCACGCGCAGCTTACGCCCTACTATGTGCGCCTGTTGCGCGTCGGCAAGGTCCACTACACGCGTGACATCAACGAGTTTGTTGAAGTAGAAGGTGAGACATCGCAGCTCTCCGCCCCGCTCGACCACCTGGCCTTCTCGAAGGGCCTCGCGCACTGGGTCGCAAAACACAACCAGTACTCGACCGCAGAGGCTGAATTGCTGGCCACTGGTGATGCAGTGCGAGACGCTTCTTTCAAGGACGCGCTTTTCGCATCCGACTTTCACGATCGCCGCGCGGCGCAGAAGGCGCTCTTCTACCGCATGCCCGCACGCGCGCTGCTGAAGTGGATCTACATGATGTTCGTGCGCGGCGCGGTGCTCGACGGCGCTGCAGGCGTGATGTACGCCACCCTGCAAAGCTTCTACGAGTACCTGATCGAGGTGAAGTACCGCGAGATTCTGCGCCGCCGCAAAGGGCAGCCGATCTGAACTTCGCGCTTTAAACGAGAAGGACGAGGGCGAGATACCAGGTGTCATTGCCGAAGGCGCTCAGGGAGCGTCGGAGGCCACCCTTTCGTATCTCGCTCTCGTCTCTCTACCCGCGCAATTTGGCGAGCAGATCTGTCGGGTGCACAGGCTTGGCCAGGATCTCAAACTCATGGCCCTGCGCTCGCGCCCTCTCCAGAAGGTCGGCCGTAGCCGCCTGTCCGGAGAATAATAGTACCTTGCAATTGGGAAGTTTGGCGCGCGTCTGAATGGCGGCTTCGATGCCGGTCATACCGGTCATGATGACGTCGCTGATCAGCATGTCGGGCTTGAAGGCGTCCAGCGCCTCAATTGCCTTCTCGCCGCTATAGACTGCGCGGGCCTCGAAGCCCGCCTGGTTCAGAATGATCGCAAGCGTGTTCGCAATCACCTGCTCGTCATCGGCGACGAGAACGCGGGGCTTCGAATTATTCGTGTTGGTTTCTGCCATGTGAGTCTAAAAATATCCTTCCGTGGGCCGCCTTGTCGGTACGCTCAAGTACGCAGCACAACCCGCTCTCGTCATCATACGGGAGGCCGGTGCCTGACAACGCAGCTTATCCTAGCCCACTGTGATGCGAACTTCCACAGCAACGCTGCTTCGCGTTCTAACGTTTAACATCCTTCCGCACTGACAGATAGACGATGCTACTCTCAAACCGTGGTTGACCTTCACCACCATCTCCTGCCGGGGCTCGATGACGGGGCGCCGGACCTCGCCACCACCCTCAAGATGGCGCGCATGGCCGCCGACGACGGGATCACTCACGTCGTCTGCACACCACACGCCAATACCCGCTATGCCTTCGACACCGAGAAGAACCAGGGCCTGCTGGCTGAGGTGCGGCAGGCGATTGCGGATGCCGGCATCCGGCTCATCCTCGGCTCCGGCTGCGACTTCCACCTCAGCTACGACAACGTGCGCGATGCGCTCCAGAACCCGCGCCGTTACACGGTGAATGGGGGCGAGTATCTTCTGGTGGAGCTGCCGGACTACGCGCTGCCGCCGACGCTCGAGGAGACGTTCTACTCTCTGCGGCTCGGCGGGATGACGCCGATCCTGACGCATCCGGAGCGCAATCCGTCGCTGCAGCAGGATGATTCAAGGCTGAAGGGCTGGATACGGGATGGGATGCTGACGCAGGTGACGGCTTCGTCGGTCACCGGGCTGATGGGGCGCAAGGCGCAGAAGATGGCGGAGCGGATGCTCGCGGACCGCTGGGTCCACTTCGTCGCTACTGATGCACACAACATCAGCACGCGGGCGCCGAAGATGCGCGACGCTCGGGACCAGATCGCGGCTCGCTATGGGGAGCCGTACGCGCAGAAGCTTTGCACCGAAAATCCACAGGCGGTCTTCGACAACCGGCCCCTGCCTCGGCAGGAGGCTCCTCAGAAGATCTTCGAGTCGGCCGAGGACGAGGAGCTCGAGGACGAAAAGCCGCGGGGGTTGTGGGGGAAGATCTTTCGGCGGTGACCGCTGGCACCCCAGCAAGCAAAGAACGCTCGCCGGGGACCCCACCCCCTCCCCTCCCCTGCTTTTTGCGCAAAGTCTTCAGCGGATTGCGGTTAAGGGTGGACCTTAGTGGATTTTCAAGGAGCCTTAGAAGCAAAGCCCGGCGTGAGCCGGGCTTTTGTGTCCTTAAGTTAATTGTATCGGGCGCGTCAAGGGTGCGACCTGAAACGGGAGGTCAGTTAAGAGGCTTGTGCGGCGTTTTGCGGGGGCCGAGTCCGGGCTCGAAGATGACGAAGCAGTCGCGGTTGGCAATGTAGAGCCGGGTGAAGCTGCCGGTTGGGAGCAGGCCGTCGATGACCAACTGCTTCAGCCCTGTGTCGCCGACCCAGGCCTCGGCGCTGAAGACCTCCGAACCTACGGACAGGCGGGTGTGAAAGGTGGTGGCGGAGGAGAGCCTGCCGTCGCCGTTGGCCACCCATTTCGTGCCCCTGGGAACCGTGGACAGAGACGCGGAGGGAGGTTGGAGGACCACCATGTCCGCGCCGCTATCGAGCAGCAGGTGGAGCGGCTGCGAATTCATCGCGGTCAGCACCGGAATCGAGATCAGGCGAGGCTCGAGGGCGCCGGAGCGGGTGCGTACGGGTGCGATCGTGATGTGATCGCCGGTGAGCTCCGGCTGGAGCGTGCGGTCGTTGTCGAACTCAATGAGATGGTGACTGTTGTCGATGAGGAAGTTGGAGCGCAGGAGCACGTCCTGACCGAGGACCCCGCGGAGATGAGAGTCGAAGGCCTTGAATGTGAGCAGCGGCTCGACGAGGACATTCAGAGGCCCTGAGTCGATGGGACCGAGCGAGAGGTCCTCGACGAAAACCCGGCGGACATCGGTGGTGTCGTTCCAGCTGGCGAGCCGGGCGCTTTGGGCCACCGGCAGAGCGAGCGCGGCGGAGAGCTTCGGATCGACCGCAGACGAGGTCGCTCCGGTGTCGAGCAGGAACGGATAGGGACCCAACCCGTTCACGCGGACCTGGACGACGATCATGGCGCGATGCGGGGACTTGAAGTGGACGGTGTTGCCGGTGCCCTCGGCCACGCTGGCGAGCCGAACGAGGACGAGGATGAGAAAGACGGTCACTCTGAAGAAGAGAGAGTTTGTAATGGACTGGCCAGGTGTTGCGTTCTGCGAACCGTGCGGCATGGGTGCTCCTGTCGGCCGGTGGGGAACTTGAGCACGCCTCCCCAGAAAGCTCATGCATTGCGGCGGCTCATTACTATCCGGCTAAGACCACGGTAGGGTTACTGCGGCGACGGCGAAAGCATACGCACGGACGATGTGCGGACAAAAAAGGACATCGGTGACAGGATGCTTTGGGACGTGACAAGGTGACAGGATGTCTGACGGGTGTGACGGATGGCGGCACGTTGTTGCGAAGCTCCCTGAGCGCGAGTCCATCCTGCGCAGATCGCTTCCGAAAACCCCGACGTAGCTAACCGGATCTCCCGCGTGTTGCGGACAGACGATGCCAATGGATGTGGCGTACAAGCGCTTCGCGGGGACTGGGAACAACCGTGCTCGAACGCGTCAGCAACCTATAATTACGCGACGGATTTTCTGTCTATGCCTCCTGCCCAAAAACTCGACGCTCACCACAAAGCGCTGACCCTGAATCTTGATGCACTCGCCTTCGGTTCGTTCGCCGAAATCGGCGCCGGACAGGAGGTCGCGCGCTGGTTTCTTCGTGTGGGAGGCGCTTCCGGCACGGTGGCCAAGACCATCTCCGCGTATGACAAGGAAGTCAGCGATGATCTTTACGGTTCCGGATCGCGCTACGTATCCAAAGAGAGACTCTCGGCGATGCTGGACAGCGAATGGAGCCAGCTCCTCACGCAACTAAAGGAAACCCGCGGAAACCAAACCCGGTTCTTCTGCTTTGTCGATACCGTCGCAGCCCGCAACTTCGCCGGAACGAACGATGCAAATGGCTGGATGGGTCTCAGGTTTCAGTTGCAGCCCGGCGGTCCTCCCAATGACATCCTGCTGCACATCAACATGCGCGACACTTCCAATGAGCTCCAGCAGGAGGCCATCGGCATTCTGGGAGTCAATCTCCTCTATGCCGCGTTCTATCAGGTGCAGATCAAGGAATCATTTCTGGAAGGCCTGACAGAAGACGTCGTGCCGCAGCGAATCGAGATCGACTACGTGGACCTTCGCGGGCCGGCATTCGATACCTGGGATCACCGTGCCCTGCTGGTCCACCTGGTTCGTGCCGGATATGCAGAGGCGGTGTTCTTCCCTTCCAAGGGCCCGACGGTTCCCCCTACCGAGGTGCTCCACAAGAAATGTGTCGCGCTTGCGCCGGGTTATTTTGGCCACACCGATTCAGTTCACTCGGATGTTCACTTGCGATTGCTGGCCTCAGCAATTCAGGCACTGCAGGGCGAAGTTGGGGAAGGAAGGCCTGCGCCTGCCGGTTTTTTCTGCCTGACGATTGCTCCGTTCACGCCGAAAGAACCAGCTCCGGATATTGCCGACCTGCTTCGTCGTATCGATGCGCTGGGCGCTGCCGGCGGCGACGTGCTGCTGTTTAATCAACCCGAGCTCTACCACATGACAGCTCTCGTCAACCGCCATACGCAGGCGCCGGTGCGCTTCGTCGTAGGCATTTCGCTTCTGATTCGAGCGTTTGAAGACATTTACGGCACTCTCGAAGGCAGGCTTCTGGAGGCCCTCGCACGTCTCTTCACGGAAAATGTTCGCCTCTACGTTTATCCGATGACCACCGCGGATCTACTGGAATGGCTGAAGGACAATCCCGTTATGGGCTGGGAGTGGAGTGAGACGAATGGATGGGTTACGGCAAACCAACTGCGGCGCGCGCCGCCTCTCGGACACTTATTCGCCTATCTTCTGGCCAGCAACTTTCTTGTTCCGATGCAAGTCCCGACGAAGGCATGAGAGCCTAAGGCCGGTCACTGTCGCGAGCGCCGTCCGGTAATCCGGCGGCGACTAATGGTATTTTCTTGAGGCAGCGGATGTGTTGCGCACTCAATGGAAACGCTATACCTGAACACAAACGCGGAGATCGTTCCGCAGGCATTCCAGCATCGAGTCGTCTTCGCACGATACAAATTCGTTTCCACGAATACTTTGGGGCGGCCCAATGAAAATGCTAACTAACTTTCCTGTTGTGATCTTCGTTGTTTCAGTCGTGATCCTGTATTCAGCGGCGTATTTCGGCAAGAAGATCGCCGCTAAGGCGGTTCAGGACGAAGCCGCCAGCCAGGGCTTCGATATTGTGATGGGAGCAACGCTGACTCTTCTGGGCCTGATCATTGGGTTCACCTTCTCAATGGCCGTAAGCAGGTACGACCAGCGCAAGAATTATGAAGAGGAAGAGGCGAATGCCATCGGCACCGAATACCTTCGGCTCGACTTTCTCCCCGCTCCGCAGGCGAATGAGGCCAGGCGACTTCTCGAGGAGTATCTTCAGCGACGCATTGAGTTCTATACGTCGAGGAACGCCAACGACTCTTCAAAAAATAAACGACGAAACGGAGCCAACTGGAGAATCGCCTCTGGTCGAGCGTGCAGGTTCCGGCCGCAGCTCAGCCGCTACCTACGATGGTGCCGGTAGTGACTGGCATGAATGACGTGATCAACACCCAGGGATATACGCAGGCTGCATGGTGGAACCGCATACCTGTCGCGGCGTGGTATCTGATGATGATCATCGCGATTTGTTCGAATATTCTTGTGGGCTATCGCCTTCGAAGCGCCACGACAATGCTCTTGATGACCCTGCCGGTTATCGTCTCCCTCTCGTTTCTTCTCATCGCAGATATTGATAGTCCCAGGGGTGGGATCATTCGACTGCGGCCGCAAAATCTGGTCAGCCTCTCCCAGTCGATGAGACATCCCTAACGATGAAGCGTGAACGCTTCTCGTGAAGGCTGTGCGCTCAGACGGCCGACGCGGAGGTGGGCCGCGACGCTGCCGTTCTTGCCTCGCTGGGGCTGCTCAAGTAGACGCGCTGCCAGGCGCGGCGAAGCTGCCGCGTGGAGGAGAAGCCGGAGCGCTCGGCGATGTTCTCCATGTCGAGTTCACTTTGCAGCAGGAGTTCGCGGGCGACGGCGACGCGCAGACGATTGCGGTAGTCGACGAGCGGCATGCCGACCTGCTGATGGAAGATGCGGGAGAGATGGCGGCCGCTGGCGCCGGCGATGCGCGCAAGCTGCGGTCTGGTCCAGGGCTTGGAGGGGTCTTCGGTGATGGCGTCCTGCACGCGATGCACGGCGGGGTGAATGTGATTGCGTCCTTCGAGCCAGGGAGAAGCTTGCGGGTCTGAGCCGGTGCGGCGGATGTAGACGACGAGATGACGCGCGATGGCTACGGTGCAGGCTGGACCCACGAGACGGCTGACGAAATAGAGCATGAGATCGATACCCGCGGTGACACCGGCAGAGGTGAAGATGTTGCCATCCTGCACAAAGAGACGGTCTTCGATCACCTTGGCCTTGGGTGCGAAGCGCGAGAGGGCGCGCGCAGTCGGCGTAGTGAGTGGTGCAGCTGCGGCCATCGAGCAAACCCGCGCGGCCGAAGAACAGCGCCCCGAAGCAGATTCCGACCAGAGTGTGGGTGGGGCGAATGGTGTTTTGCAGCCAACGAACGATGGTGTCGTTATCCTGGTCGACGGTTTCGTGATCTATCGCGGCGGCCCCAATCGGATGGCAGCTGGTCGACATGGCCAAACATGATCACGATGGCGTCGTCAGGAAGAGATCTGGGCAGCGGCTCAATGGATGCAGGTCAATGCCGATCGACGAACTGATGGAGCGCGTGACGCCGACGCAGCGGACGCGGAAGTAGATCGCATTTTGCTCGTAGTTGGCGCGGCGGAGCACATCGAGCGGACCACCGAGATCGAGAAGCGAGACGCACGGAGGAAGGACGGCGATAACCGGAATTTCGCGTCTTCGTCGAAGGAGGTTGTAGAGATTGCGTGAGGCCCTGAGCCGTTGCTGGCGGGTGCGCTTGGCTGCGGAGAGACCATTCGGACACCTCCCGAACCCTACTTTACGCCGCGCGCGTGGTGCGCAAAAAGGAGCACGGGAGGACATGGAGGGGACAAAAAAGGACATCGTAGTGAAACGGGTACGGACAGAAGAGGCCTAGCTTGCTAGAGGCCGAGGCCGCCGTCGACGGTGAGGATCTGGCCGGTGATGAAGTGCGGGCCGGTGGCGAAGAAGAGGGCGGCGGCGGCGACGTCGTCGATGGTTCCGTTGCGCTTCATCGGAGTCTTGGCGGCGAAATGCTCGTAGCCAGCGCTGATCTCACCGGTGGTGACGATCATGCCGGGCGCGACGCAGTTGACGCTGATCTCGGGCGCCCAGGCCTTGGCCATGGTCTGCGAGAGCATGTGCAGCGCGGCCTTGGAGGCGCTGTAGTGCGCGTGAGTGGTCCAGGGGTGCATGCCGCCGAGCGAGCCGATGTTGATGATGCGGCCGCGGCTGCGCTTCAGATGCGGGTAGGCGTACTTGGCCATGAGGAACGGGCCGCGCGTGTTGGTGGCGAACATCTCATCCCACTGCTCGATGGTGATTCGCTCCAGCGTCTCGGTCTCGAAGCGGCCGGCGTTGTTGATGAGGATGTCGAGGCCGCCGAGTGCGAGGGTGGCGTCATTGACGGCGTTCTGAACGCTCCACTCGTGGTGTACGTCGCAGCCTATGGAGATCGCCTGGACGCCGAAGCTGCCGAGGTCGATGACCACGTGTTCGGCCTGGTCAGCGGAGCCGCGATAGGTGATGGCGACGTTGGCACCGGCGCGTGCGAGCGCCATGGCGAGCCCCCGGCCGATGCGCCGCGCTCCGCCGGTGACCAGCGCCCGCTTGCCATACAGCGGGCGAGTGTCGTCAGGGGTCACTGGGGATTGCTCTTCGGCGCCGCCGCGTTCGGCGGAATCACGCGCTCCTGCACACCGGGTTTGGTCTGCGAGGGCTTGCCGTCGTTGTCCACGTACTGGGAGACCTGCGCCTTGGGCCGCTGGAGCTTGAGGGTGAGTTGCTTGCCTTCGGCGGTCAGGTCGAACTCGCTGGCCGTGGTCGCGTAGCCGGTGGCGATGACCTGCACGAGCACGTGGCTGCCGACCTCGAGCACGTCGATTTTCGCGTTGCCGTCGGGGTCGGTTTTGACCTCGAGGGTGCCGTCGGTCTTGCCGTCGCGGATGGCGCGGAAGACGACGCCGGCGTTCTCAAACGGCTTGTTGTCGAGGCCCTTGAGGACGGTGATGGTGATGGGCGCGGTGGGGGCAGCCGGCTGCCACTTCCGGCCATGTTGTTCCTGGGCCGCGGAGGGGACGTTTGGGGCAGCCATCGTGACGGCCACGAGGGCCGCAGACAGCGCATAACGGGTGAATCGCATGGCAAGCATTCTATCGCGTGGACAGTGTGGGTGGCTCGGCGTGCCTTCAGCCCACGTCTCAAGGGCGGGACGTGGGGGGTAGCGGCTGCATGGGACAAAGAATATGCGTGACATTCACTCAGATTTTACCGGGCGCGCTTGACTGCCCACAGCCGGGGAGACTACATTAGCAGTCGGCAGCAGAGAGTGCCAGAACCTCCCGGGCCGACCCCAAAATCGGTCCACTGGCATCCCTGCAAACCGCAACCCAAGGAGATAAGAGGAACATGGCAGCCAACAAGTTCACGCCGTTGCACGACCGCATTCTGGTCCAGCGACTCGAAGACAGCGAGACCGTTCGCGGTGGCATCATCATCCCCGACTCGGCCAAGGAAAAGCCCCAGCAGGGCAAAGTCATTTCGGTGGGCAAGGGCAAGTCGAACGACGAGGGCAAGGTCTTCCCGCTCGACGTCAAGGCTGACGACACTGTGCTCTTCGGCAAATACGCGGGCACCGAGATCAAACTGGACGGCGAGGACTTCCTCATCATGCGTGAGGAAGAGGTTCTCGGCATCCTCAAGTAGTCCTGCGCGGACGGCGGGACGCGGCTTCGCCGCCATCGCAGTTCGCACGCGGATGTGAGTCACGATCGGGCTTCGGCCCTGAACAAGCTTTTCAAGTCGCCCTATGGGGCAAGACGGAGAACAGAGAAATGGCAAAGCAGATTCTGCATGGAGAAGAGTCGCGTCAGGCGATTCTGCGCGGTGTGAACCACCTCGCGAACGCAGTGAAGGTGACGCTCGGTCCGAAGGGCCGCAATGTGGTCATCGAGAAGAAGTTTGGTTCGCCCACCATCACCAAGGACGGCGTGACGGTGGCCAAGGAAGTAGAGCTGCCCGAGGGCCTGGAGAACATGGGCGCGCAGATGGTGAAGGAGGTTGCTTCGAAGACCTCTGATGTTGCCGGCGACGGCACCACCACCGCGACTGTCCTTGCCCAGGCGATCTATCGCGAGGGTGTGAAGACGGTTGCGGCCGGCGCCAACCCGATGGCGCTGAAGCGCGGCATCGACAAGGCGGTTGAGGCCATCATTGGCAAGCGCGACGAGGACGGCAACGTCATCGGCGGCTCGCTGAACGAGTTCTCGAAGCCCGTGAGCGGCGAGATGATCGCGCAAGTCGGCACGATCTCGGCGAACTCGGATTCGACGATCGGCACGATCATTGCCGAGGCGATGAAGAAGGTCGGCAAGGACGGCGTGATCACGGTTGAAGAGTCGCGCACGATGGAGACGCAGCTGGATGTGGTCGAGGGCATGCAGTTCGACCGCGGCTACCTGTCGCCTTACTTCGTGACCGACGCTGAGCGCATGGAGGCGGTTCTGGAGAACCCCTACATCCTCATCTACGAGAAGAAGATCTCGACGATGAAGGACCTGCTGCCGCTGCTGGAGCAGATTGCGCGCACCGCCAAGCCCCTGCTGATCATCGCGGAGGATGTCGACGGTGAGGCGCTCGCGACCCTCGTGGTCAACAAGCTGCGCGGCACGCTGAATGTGGCTGCTGTGAAGGCTCCGGGCTTCGGCGACCGCCGCAAGGCCATGCTCGAGGACATCGCTGTTCTTACGGGCGGCAAGGCGATCACCGAGGACCTCGGCATCAAGCTCGAGGGCGTGAAGATCGAGGACCTGGGCACCGCCAAGCGCGTGACGATCGACAAGGACAACACGACGATCGTGGACGGCGGCGGAAGCGATGAAAAGATCTCCGGCCGCGTGAAGGAGATTCGCGCGCAGGTGGAGAAGACGACCTCGGACTACGACCGCGAGAAGCTGCAGGAGCGGTTGGCGAAGCTGGTCGGCGGCGTGGCCGTCATCAAGGTCGGTGCAGCTACCGAGACCGAGATGAAGGAGAAGAAGGCGCGCGTTGAGGATGCGATGCATGCGACTCGCGCGGCTGTCGAAGAGGGCATTGTTCCGGGCGGCGGCGTTGCGCTGGTTCGCGCGGGCAAGGCTGTCGACGAGCTCGTGAAGAAGCTGGAGGGCGACGAGAAGGTCGGTGCGCAGATCATCCGCCGCGCTCTCGAGGAGCCGCTGCGCATGATCGTGCAGAACGCGGGCGAGGAAGGCTCGGTCGTGATCGGCAAGATCAATGAATCGAAGGACGTGAACTTCGGCTACAACGCCAGCACGGGCGTGTACGAGGACCTGGTCAAGGCCGGTGTCATCGACCCGACGAAGGTGACGCGGACTGCGCTGCAGAACGCGGCGTCGATCGCCGGCCTGATGCTGACGACCGAGGCGATGATCGCTGAGATCCCGGAGAAGAAGGAAGCAGCGGGCGGCGGCCACAACCACGGCGGCGGCATGGACGGCATGTACTAGGCATTGCGCGGACAGCGGACGCGGCTTCGCCGCAACAACAAAGGCAAAAGCAGGGCCCCGGAGAGATCCGGGGCTTTTGCTTTTTGGTGCGGTGAAAAGCGATGACAGAACGGTCATGTTTAACTCGTGGTGCGTCCGTGGGTTGCTCGGCAATGGAACCACAGACGAGTCTTTCTTTGGGAGGCGATTGCCTGTTAGGGTTTCCCACAATAAATGTGTTTCACCCCGGTAGACGTACTGCACAGGCATGCCGTCTAGAGGGTATGCTCGCGGAAGTCATCAGGGCTGTGGAGGTCGCTTGATCGTCCTGGAAGGACTCGAGAGAAAACCTTCGGCCTCTCGACGCATTCGCGACTTTGCCAGCAGCCAGCCTGCAGCGGTGTGGGTAGCAGGCGCAACGCTCCTCGCATTCGTTATCCGATTCATCGTGGTGTGCTGCGCGTTTCGTAACGTGGCGAACCCGGTGAACACGCACGCGGAGTTCGGATTTGAGATGGGATGGACCGCGCGGTCGATTGCGCTGGGGCACGGCTTCAGCGGGCCGTTTCAGCCGATCACAGGGCCGACGGCGATTGTGCCGCCGCTGTATCCGTACATCCTGGCGGGGATCTTCAAGCTCTTCGGACTGTATACGCCGCTGGCCGCGTTTGTGACGCTGCTGATGAACAGCGTTTTTTCGTCGCTGACATGCATTCCGGTTTATGGTGCGGCGAGGGAGGGCTCGGGCGAGCGGCTGGCACGGTGGGCGGCGGTGGGGTGGGCGATCTATCCGTTTGCGGTGTACTTCTCGGCGGCGCGGGTGTGGGATTACGCGCTGACGTCGCTGCTGTTTGCGTGCTGCTTCTGGTGGGCGATGCGGCTGCACCGCGCGGTGCGGGTGAGGACGTGGGTGCTGTTCGGCGTGGTGTTCGCCGTGGGGGCGCTGTCGAACCCGTCAATCGTGTCGATGCTTCCCTTCCTTCTGATGATTGCGGTGTGGCGCGGCCGGCAGATTGGCGTGCCGGCGTTCAAGCGGGCGATGATTGCGTTCGCCGCGTTTGTGCTGACGATGCTGCCGTGGACGATTCGCAATGAGCGCGTGCTGCATATTGCGGCGCCGCTGCGCGATGGATTCTGGCTGGAGTTATACGCAGGCAATATCGGCGACCCGACGAACAGCAACTCGCCTTCAGCGCACCCGGCCAGCAACCCGGCAGAGATGGCGCTGTACGCGCAGATGGGTGAACCGGCCTACATGGCGCAGAAGCAGGCGATGGCAATCGCGACGATCCGCGAGCACAAGCGGATGTTTGTGGCCGCGAGCATGCGGCGTTTCCTGCGCTATTGGACGGGCTACTGGAGCTTCTCGCCGGCGTACCTCGAACATGAACCGTTTGACCTGCCGAATGTGCCATTCTGCACGACGCTCTCGCTGTTCCTGATAGCGGGACTGATGACGTGGTGGCGGAACAGGCGCGACACGCTGCTTCCGTTTGCGCTGCTGGTCGTGCTGTTTCCGATTCCCTACTACCTGACGCACGCATCGATGGACTACAGGCAGCCGATGGAGCCGGAGCTGGCGATTCTGATTACGGCAGGGATGCTTGCGGTACGCGACCGGGTGACGGCGCAGGCGGCGCAGCCGATCGAGATTACGGCGGACCTCGACCTCGTGCCGTCCTAGACCGTTGGGCGGCGCTCCAAAAAACTGAGGCTCCGCACGCGCGGAGCCTCTCTGGTACGGTTCATCATTCGGCGTCAACGTGCAGCGACTGCTGTCTCGCTGAGGCCGGGCCGGACGGCCTGCGGTGCGCGGATCTTCACGCCGGGCTGGTTCGACTTCACCTTGATGCGGACCAGGGTGTCGCGCTTGCTTCCCGTGTTCGCCATGAAGCCGAGCTCGTAGCTGGCGTTGATGGCGCGCCCGAACTGGTTAAGAAAAGGCGCGATGGAGACTGGCGGAATCGTGCCGTTGTTGAAGAGTGTGCCGCCCGTGGCATCGCCAATCTGCTGCAGGAAGGTCTGCCCGCTGAAGCTGCCGCGATCGCCGCGGAAGCCGGCATCAGGGAAATAGATGGAGTAAACAGCGACACCGGCGCGTTGCGAGTCCGCCATCGCGGCGTCCACGTAGGGGCTGTCCACGTTCGTGATCGACGGGCGGCCGTTGTAGGGGTCGACGCCGTTGGTCAGCATCAGGACAAAACGCGCGGCAGGCTCTTGCGAGGGCCACTTTTTCACGAAGTCAGAGAGGCAGAAGTACGGGCTGGCGCTGGAGCCTGGAATCGAGGTGGTGATGCGGAGGTCGTTTGCGATCTCCTGGTGATCCGCGGTGAAGTGGCCTGAGGAGCGGACGGTTCCGTTCTGCATGTAACCCACGAGGACCTTGCCGTTGGGCGGCAGACTCTTGATGAACTCGCTGATCTCGCGGATCTGCTGACCGAAGCTGGAGCGCAGACCGTCGTCGATGAGGATGGCGACCTCGAAGTTGCCGGAGTTTGCGGAACGAAGTGAGTTGATGGGCGTGTCGTGCCCATTCACCTGCAGGTTGAGCGCCCGCGGGTCAAGCTGTACGGGGTTCTTCGACTCCACGTTGATCAGCGCCGTGGTTGGAACCGGGCCCTCCTGCGGAAGTTCCTGCGCCAGGACTGGGCCTGCAAACAGCGCCAATGCGGCGGAAAAGCAAAGTATTCGGGTGTGTCTCATCGTTATTCTTCCTCTCTCCCCATTAGATGAAGACGGATGAACAACGATTGAGTTGCGGTGAGGCAAGTTTTAGGCCTGCCTCACCGGATTTTAATGAATCATTGCTTCGGTTTAGTCTCCGCCGATCCGCACCTTCAGCCCGGCACGGAAGGTGAGCGGAAGCGACGGGTAGCCGATGGGGCCGATGTGCTGGTTATTCAGCAGATTCTGCGACTGCGCGAAGACAGTGAAACGGTTGGTGATGGCATAGGTGCCGCCGAGGTCGAGCTTGGCGTAGCTGGAGTCGAGGTCGCGGTTGGGCAGCAGCATCGAGTTGTCGAAGCTGGGAGTGAGGCCGTCGAGGAAGGTGGAGTCGTCGCTGCGGCTGGCGTAGGCGCCGAGGAACACGACGGAGAACTTGGGCCGCGTGTACTGCGCGGTAGTGAAGCCCATGTTCGGTGGCCGACGGAAGACTCGCGCACCAACGAGCGGGCCCTCCGCACCGATGGGAACGCCGGGGATGTTGGGGTTCTCGGTGGGCATGCCCTGGTTGGCGGCGACGGCGTCCGAGGCGAAGGACTGGATGACTACGGTGTCGAGATAGGTGTAGCCGCCGCGCACGAGGATGTGCGAGGTCGGCTGCCATTGCAGTTCAAGCTCGGCTCCCTGCGCGCGGTAGGCCTGCGAGTTTACGTACGCGGTGAAGATCGATGGCAGTGGGCAGGTCCCTGTCTCGGGCGGAGGGCATGGCGTGCCGATGCCGAAGTACTGCGCCAGCGCCGAGCTGCTGACGCCTTCGAGCTGGTGGTCGAACATGTTGTGGAAGTAGCCGGCGCGGAGGACGAGCTTCTCGCCGAGGATGTTCTGATCGACGCCGGCGTCGTAGGTGCGCGAGCGCTGCGCTCCCTGCGGGCCGATGTGATACTTCTCGATGTCTTCGAGGTCGCCAGCCTCAAGCAGCTGCGTGTAGAGACTGTTGAACTCGAGCGCGAGCGTAGGCTCCTGCACACCGGTGGCGTAGTTTGCGCGAATGCGTGTGCCGTGGAAGAGCTTCGAAGAGGGCCGGACGGGAACGTAGGTGAAGCCGATGCGCGGCGTGCCGGCGATGCCGTAGAGGTGGTTCTTCTCGATGGCGCCACCGAGCGAGTAGGAGAAGCGGCCCTTGACTTCGCCCTGAAACTGCAGGTTCCACTCGTAGTTGGTGCGCTGGATGATCTCGTGCTCGAAGAACTCGGCGTTGTTGTAGCTGCCGCGTTCGTTGTCGTAGCGGAAGCCGAAGAGCACGTTGAAGAGTGGGCTGCGGCTCCAGTCGCTCTGATAGTAGAGCTGGTCGCGGTTGGAGGACTGATCGTCGGTTCCGGTGAGGAACGCCACCTGGCCGGTGGCCGTGTAGCCGTTGGCTCCGCGGATGTTGACGACGTTGCCGAAGTACTCGGTGAAGTAGTCGGGATCGTCCTCGGTGCCGAAGTTGTATGTGATGGGGTTGCCGACGTTGCCGAACTGCGTCTGCTGCTCGCGCTTGCGGGCGATGCCGTAACGGACGAGATTGTGCCAGTTGCCGTCCGTGCGGTACTCCGCGGTGAGGCCGGAGTAGAGGTCCTGATCGCCCTGCTTGGCGGTGTTGGTGATGTTGTAGAAGTTGTATGCTCCGGGCAATCCCTGAGCCGAGACGGAATTGCGGATGGTGAAGCGAACGTCGGCGTTGCCGCTGAACGAGTAGCCAATGTTGGCGGCAGAGGTCGCGTCGTGGAATTGATCGTTGGGCAGAGCGTTCGAGATGTCGAAGCGCGAGAAGGCGCCGAAGTAGTCGAGCTTGCGCCAGGTGCCGCCGCCCGTCACCTCGTTGCGGTACTGATGCAGCGTGCCGGCGTCGCCGGAGTAGTTGAGCACGGGCTTCAGGGTGTAGCCGCGCGGAGTTTCGAAGCTGATGACGCCGGCCCCTGCGTCGGTACCGTGAATGGCGGAGTCGGGGCCGCGGTAGATCTCGATGCGGTCGATGGCGGTGGAGCTGACGGTGCCGTAGTCGAAGGTGCCGCCGACGTCCTCGGCGGGGATGCCGTCGACGAGGACGAGGTTCGCGGTGGAGTTGCCGCCGCGCAGGAAGAGCGAGGTGATGCCGCCCGCCTGGCCGGTCTGCACGAGAAAGACGCCGGGCGTCTGGCGCATGGGGTCGACGACGCCGACCTGCGTGGTGAGGGAGCTCGAGGGAATGACGCTGACCGGCGCGGTGAGTTGCGGGATGGGCGTCGGGATGTTCGTGGCAGTAACGCTGACGGCCTGCTGCACTGTGACTGCAGAGAGCACGACATTCTGCTCGAGGACATCTGTAGCGCCCGCGTAGAAGTCGTGACCGATGGAAGGCAGGAAGCCGCCGCCGGAGCCGAGCAGGGTGAAGCGGCCGGCGTCCGCCGAGCGGATTTCGTAGGCGCCGCTGCTGTCTGCGAAGCCGATGGCGGCAACCTTACCGTTTTCGATGAGTTGCACGCGCGCGTTCGGCACGGGCTTGCCGAGAGGGTCGGTGACGTGGCCGCGGATGATGACCGCGTGTGCCGGGGTGGTCAGCAGAACAATTGCCGCTATGGAGAGAAGTAAGCGCGTGGCGAGTGGCGTGCGCGAAGACGTACCGTGCGCCTGCGGGCGCCGATCCAAAAGGTTCATTGTGGATTCCTCCGCTTCCCCCTCGGAAGCGTGGCAGTGGCAGCGCGTAAGAACCGGTCTCCTGACTGGCGCGATTTCAAGGCCGAACGCTTTGGCGGCTCCTTCCCGATGCGACGAGCATCAGTGGAGGCTGCCGGAACGGCCTCACCCATGGGGTGCGCGCTTCACAGTTGCGGGGCAGTGGCGGAGTTTCACCGCGCTTCCCGAACATTCTCGAGCGGTAGCGGTTGTGGGTCAGGCATCGACCGCGAAGGAGCGATGCAGAAAAGGAGAGACCTCAGTTTACACGGCGCTGTGCGAGAATTCGGCGCATGAGCCAGACCTACTTTCTGAAACTGATTGGGCCGAGGCCCTCCTTCGGCTTTGACATGACGGCAGACGAACGAGCGCTGATGATGCAGCACGCGACGTACGCACGCCAAGCCTTCGCCGATGGCAAACTGCTGGCCTTCGGGCCTGTGCTCTACCCCGACGAGACGTTTGGCATGGCCGTGCTCCAGGCCGAAAGCGAAGACGAGGTCAGAGCATTCATCGCCGGCGATCCCACCGTGCAGACGGGCATGAACCGCTACACCTATGCGCCGATGCACCTCGGCGGAGCGCAGGCTCCGCGGGTGAGCTGAGCGGAATCAGGGAATGATGAGGACCTTACCGGTCGTCTTCCTCGCCTGCAGATCGATGTGCGCCTGCTGGGCCTCAGCGAGCGAGTAGCGATGGCCGATGCGCACCTTGAGCTTGCCTGTCGCGACCCACGTGAAGACATCGTTCGCGCGGCGTTCCAGTTCGGCGCGGGTCTGCACGTAGTCCTTGAGCGTGGGGCGCGTGACGTAGAGCGAGCCCATTTGCGAGAGGCGGATGAGATCGAACGGCGGGACGGCGCCGCTGGAGCCGCCGTAGAGCGCCATGAGGCCGCGCGGGCGCAGGCATTTCAGCGAGTCCTCGAAGGTGGTCTTGCCGACGGAGTCGTAGACGACGGGCAGGCCTTCGGGCGCGATCTTCTTCACCGCGTCGAGGAAGCTCTCCTGCGTGTAGAGGATGACGTGATCGGCACCGGCCTCACGCGAGAGCGCGGCCTTCTCCTCGGTGGAGACGGTCGTGATGACGTGCGCGCCGAGCATCTTGAGCATCTGCGTGATGAGCAGCCCGGCGCCGCCTGCGCCCGCATGGGCGAGTACGGTGTCGCCGCGCTGCACGCGGTAGGTGTCATGCACGAGGTAGTGCGCGGTGAGGCCCTGCAGTAAAACGGCGGCGGCTTCGTCGAGGTTCATGCCCGCAGGAACGTGCAGCAGATCTTTGGCGGGGGCGCAGGCGTATTCGGCGTAGGTGCCTCGCGTTCCGTTCCATGCGACGTGGTCGCCGACGGCAAATCCGGTGACGTCAGGGCCGACCGCCTCGACGATGCCCGCGGCCTCCTGACCCGGAATGAACGGGAGCGGTGCGGGGTAACGGCCCTCGCGGAAGTAGATGTCGATGAAGTTGACGCCGGACGCCGCAATGCGGACCAGCACCTCGCCGGACCTGGGTACCGGCCGGGGAATCTCGACGAGCTCCAGGACCTCGGGGCCGCCAGTTTTGCTTACCTGAATTGCCTGCATGCGTCTAGCCTCGCAGAGATAAGGCTATCGCAGCAGGCTCTCTTCGGACGACCTCATGCGCACAACGCGCTCCACGGCGTAGGGCGTGCGGTTCGATTGCGTGAAGAAGTGACGTACCTGGAGCTCGCCCAGCAGGCCGACGCCGATGAGCTGCATGCCAGCGACGATAAGCACGCTGGCGATGATAAACATCGGTGCGTGCTCGCCCGCGACGTCACGGCCGGAAAGCAGCTTGTGGATGAGCAGCCAGAGCGCGATGCCCCCGCCCGACAGCACGCCGACCGAGCCGAGGCCGCCGAAGAAGTGCAGCGGGCGCGTCATGTACTTGAGCAGAAAGCGAATCGTGAGGAGGTCGAAGAAGACGCGGAAGGTGCGGCCGAGGCCGTAGTGGCTCTGGCCGTTTTCCCGCGCGGGGTTCGAGATGGGCACCTCGCAGATGGTTGCGCCATACCAGCTCGCGAGCGCGGGGATGAAGCGGTGCATCTCGCCGTAGAGCGGAATGTTCTGGATGACCTCGCGGCGATAAGCCTTGAAGGTGGTGCCGAAGTCGTGAATGTTGACGCCGGAGAGTTGCGCCATCATCCAGTTGGCGATGCGCGAGGGCACGCGGCGCAGCATGAAGTTGTCGGCGCGCGTGGCGCGCCATCCGCTGACAACGTCGTAGCCCTCTTCCAGCTTGGCAAGGAAGCGCGGAACCTCGCCGGGGTCGTGCTGGAGGTCGCCGTCCATGGCGACGATGAATTCTCCTGAGGCGTGGTCGAAGCCGGCAGCGAGGGCTGAGGTCTGGCCAAAGTTGCGACGCAGCTTGACGACGAGGACGCGCGAATCGACCGCGGCGATCTCCTCGAGCAACCGGTAGGTGCGGTCGCGTGAGCCGTCGTCAACGAAGACCAGCTCGAAGGTCGCTTCCACGTGTTCCATCACGTCCTTCACGCGGTCATAGAGCCGCGTGACGTTCTCTTCCTCATTGTGGAAAGGAACGACAATGGAATATTTCGGCACGAATAGATGATACCCCCAGGCACTGCCGGCCTGCCTGAACCGTGCCTTGGCGGGTTCCCGGGGCGCCTCACGATACACTGAAAGCAATGGCCCCGTAGCTCAGATGCATAGAGCGGCGCACTCCTAACGCGAAGGTCGCAGGTTGGACTCCTGCCGGGGCCACCACAAAACCCAATAAATACGCACCATTTGAAGATGCAAGCCTGGCGACGCATTGAGCCCGTCCTGTTTTAGTGGGGGGCTAAAGCGATTGTGGGGTAAGCAGGTAATAGACGATGGGCGTTACGAGCAGACTTAGCACCATAGAGATCACCAGTCCTCCGATCACAGCAATCGCAAGCGGCTGGAGCATCTGCGATCCGGCTCCCAGCGCAAGTGCGAGCGGAAGCATTCCGGAAACCGCGGCGAGTGCAGTCATCAGGATGGGACGCAGCCGACGCTGTGCTGCCATCACGCATCGCTTCGCGTGCGTTCGCGCCTTCGGCACGGTAGCGCTCGTCGGCATCGAGCAGCAGGATGCCGTTTTTGGCCACGATGCCGATGACCATGATGAGTCCCATGAAGCTGGCAACGTTGAAGGTCGTTCCGGTGAGCAAGCAGTGCGCCGACGACGCCGGCGATCGACAACACGGATGAGGTGAGGATCGCGGTGGGCGCAGCGAAGTTGCGGAACTCGGTGAGCAGCACGCCGAAGACGAGGACGAGCGCCATAATGAGCACGCGCAGAAGATCGGCGAAGGACTTCTGCTGCTCCTGATAGGTTCCGCCGTAGACGATGCGTATGCTGGGCGGCAGATGCATCGCCTGCACGCGTTGCTGCACCTTGCTGACGGCGGTGCCGAGGTCGGTGCCCTCGAGCCGTGCAGTGACGGTGACGAGACGCTGCAGGTTCTCGCGCAGGATCTCGTTCTGCGGCGGAAGCTGCGTGATGCTGGTCATCGAGCCGAGCGAGGCTGTATGGCCGGAGCTGGAGTTGAACACGGTGTCGCGGATTGTCTCTAGCGACTGGCGCGTCTCGTCGCCGAGGCGAACGCGGATGGTGTACGGACGGCCGTTGCTGATGAGCGGCGTGGGCGCTTCGACACCGTCGAGGATGGAGGTTGCGTCTTCGGCGACCTCCTGCGGCGTGAAGCCCATGCGGGCGGCGAGCTGCGGGTCGACCTCGAAGTCTGTTGCGGGGCCGCTGATGGTGTTGTCGATTCCGTTTTCGACATCGACTACGCCGTTGACCTTTTGAATCTCCGTGGCGATGCGCGGCGCGAGCTCGTTGAGCAGCGCGGGATCGGGCGAGAAGATTTTGATCTGGATGGGCTCAGGTGCGTTGGAGAGGTCGCCGATGTTGTCCTGCAGGACCTGCGTGAATTCAACGTCGAGCTGCGGTTCGCTCTGTTTGATCTGCTTGCGGACATCGGCCATTATCTCGTCGATGCCGCGGCTACGATGTTGCTTGAGCTTGACCGTGATGTCTCCGGTGTTAGCCTCCGTGACGGCGGCGAGGCCCATCTGCAGGCCGGTGCGACGGCTGGTGCTCTCGACCTCCGGAGTGTTGCGCAGAATCTGCTCGACGTGATCGAGCACTTTGCCGGTTGCCGCCAGTGAGCTGCCGGCGGGCATGACGTAGTCGAGGATGAAACCGCCCTCGTCCATCTCGGGCAGCAGGTCCGAGCCAAGGCCGCGATAGGCGAAGTATGTGCCGGCAACGAGGAGCAGGCAGATGAGTCCGAGCCAGAGCGGACGGGCGAGCGACCAGTCGAGTGCGGTTCTATGCCACGACATGACGCGACCGAGAACCCGGCCCGGTTCATGGTGCCCGACGAGTGAGTGATTGTTCGTCTCGTCGTGATCGGCCGCGCGTGGTTTGAGCAGGCTGAGCGCGAGGCCGGGGGTCCAGGTGACGGCGAGCAGCAATGACGTGAGCAGCGAGACGGTCATGGTGACGGCGAGCGCGCGGAAAAAACTGCCTGTGACGCCCGAGACGGCGATGAGCGGAAGGAAGACAACGACGGGTGTGATGGTTGAGCCGATGAGCGGGCGCGAGATTTCATGCAGCGCCTTGCGAACGGCTTCGAAGCGGTTCTCGCCGGCGTCGCGGTGCAGGACGATGTTCTCGACGACCACGATCGCGTCGTCGATCACGAGGCCGATCGCGGCGGCGAGACCGCCGAGTGTCATCAGGTTGAAGCTCTCGCCCATGATCCAGAGCATGAGCACCGTGACAGCGACAGTCACCGGGATAACAAGGCCGGCGATGATGGACGAGCGCCAGTCGCGCAGGAAGAGATAGAGAATGACGCAGGCGAGGAGCAGGCCGATGAGAATCGCATCGCGCACGCTGCGGATGCTCTCGCGAACGAGCTCCGACTGATCGTAGTAGGGCTCGAGATTTACGCCGGCGGGCAGCTTGGAGCGAAGCTGCGCGATCTCAGCCGCCACGCTGTCGGCGACCGCGACGGTGTTGCTCGAGGGCTGGCGTGTGATGTTGAGCAACACGGCCGGTTTGCCGTTCGCCGAGACGAAAGTGTAGACGGGCATGGGCGCCTGGATAACGCCCGCGACGTCGCCGATGCGCACGGGCGCACCGTTGGCAGTGGTCTTTACAGTGAGCTGACGGAGGCCGTCGATGTCGTGCGCCTGCGCGCCGACCAACGCGAGTACGAGCTGATGATTCTCCTGGTAGAGACCCGGTGAGTCGATGATGTTCTCGTTGCCGACAGCGTTGGTGAGGTCGAGGATGGTGACGCCAGCGGCCTGCATCTTGGCCATGTTCGGCACAATGTGGAACTCGGGAATCTGGCCGCCCTGCACGACGACCGTGCTGACGCCGTTGACGCGATTAAGCGGCGGCTGCAGTGTGTAAGTCGCGAGCTCCCACAGCTCGGTCTGCGAGAGGCGGTTGGAGGTGAGGCTATAGCCGAGGATCGGGAAGGTCGCGAAGGTGAGGCGGTTGGTGGTGATCTTCACGGTCGAGGGGAGCGACTGCTGAACGCGGCTGAGTGCGGAGTTGACGAGCTCAAGCGTGCGGAACATGTCGACGGACCAATCGAAGAAGAGGCTGACCTCGGCCGAACCGCGGCTGGTGGTAGAGCGCACGGTCACGAGGCCGGGGACGCTATTGACCGCGTCTTCGATGGGCTTGGTGATGGTGACCTGCATCTGCTCGACGGGCATGACGCCGTTGTCGACGCCGATGACGACGCGCGGGAAATTGGTCTCAGGGAAGACGGCGATCGGTGTGCGGAAGAACGCATAGACGCCCGCGATGGTGAGCGCAATGGCGACGAAGAAGATGGTACGGTGCCAGCGCGCGAGCCAGAAGGAGCTGCCCGGCGGCTGCGCTATGAGGGGCGGAGGCGGCGTGGCAGTCGCCATCAGTCTTTGTCTCCAGTGCCCTTGCCGCTGTCGTCACCTTCGTCCTTGCCGCCGATCTTCACCTTCGTGCCGTCGTCGAGACCGTAGCCGCCTTCGGTGATGATCGTGTCTGCGGGTGTGATGCCATCGAGGATCTGGACCTTCTCTGGAGTGCGGATGCCTAGTTTGACGGCGCGCTTTTTCGCGGTGCTATCGGCGCCGACGACGAGGACGTTGGTGCCACCGTCCTCGCCGGGCAGGATCGCATCGGCGGGCACCTGCATGGCGTTGGGGATGGTGGCGCCATGCAACGTGGCGTGTACGGGAGTGCCGACCTTATAGCGGTTCTCGGGGTTTGCGAGCTTCAGCCAGACCTCGACGGTGGTCGAGCCGGGGTCGAGCGCGGGACTGATGAGCGAGACGGTTGCGGATTGCGGATCGTCGACGCCGGGGATGGCGAGGTTGGCCTTATCACCAAGGTGAAGTTTCTGCGCCGAGGCCTGCGCGATGTGCAGCTTCGCGAGGAGCGAGCTTGTGTCCATGACGGTGATGGCCGGCGTGCCTGCGGTTGCGGTCTCGCCGGGAAAGAGCGGGCGGTCGGTGACGACGCCGTCGATGGGGCTGCGGAGACTGGCGTAGCTGACCTGCGCTTCGGCGCTCATGAGTCGCCCCTGTGCGGAGTTGAGCTGGCCCTGCGCGGATTGCGCGTCGGTATGGCGTGTGGTTTTCTCGACGCTTTGCAGGTGCTTCACGGCGTTGTCGTAGGTGACCTGCGCCTGCACGGCCGCGGCGATGGCGGTGTCGGTGTCGCGGCCGGCGATAGCGCCCTGCGCGAGAAGACGCTTCCGCTCTTCGGCAGTTCGGTTCGCAACCTCGAGATTGGCCTTCGTCTGATCGACGTCGAGCTGCGCCTTCTGCACGTCCTCCGGAATCGTGGCCTGTGTTGCGGTCGTGTAGGCGGCCTGCGCGGAGGTGACGGCCCCGCGAGAGTCGGCCGCATTGCCCTGAAGGTCACGGTCCTCGAGCGTCAGCAGCAGCTGGCCCTTCTTCACGTGTGCGCCACGCTGCACGTACTCGGCGCGGATGGGCGCGCTGATCTTGGGCGCGAGTGCTGCCTGCGCGAGCGGAGCGAGGATGGCGTCGGCGGGAATGTCTTCGGAGATGGGGCCGACTGTTGGGTGCTCAGCCTGTACAGAGACGGCGCTCGTGTCCTCGTTGTCGTTAGTGGAGCTCTTCCTGCAGCCAGGAATCGCGGAGCAGACCAGCAGGGCAACGGCTGTCACCGCGGTCCATCGCCTGCTTGTGGTGCGCGTGTGCATGAGGTTAGAGCCTTCCTGTGAGAGTTTCGAGCTGCGCGAGCGCGGTCTGATAACGAACGACACCATCGGCCTGCGCATTCTCCGAAGAGATCAACGTGTTCTGCGCGTCAACGACATCGAGAACGGTGCCCTCGCCGTTCTCGTAGCGAAGATCAGTGAGGCGCAGGCTCTCGCGAGCGTCTGTGACGCTGGCATCGAGCGAGGCGAGTTGCCGGCGGGCGACATCCGCTTCGTCGTAATACTCGGCGAGATCGGCGAGCAACCGGCGCTGCGTATTGGTGAGAGTGGCCTTCGCAGCCTGCGCGCGGATCTGGGCCTCTTTGATCTTGCGCTCGGAGCTAAGCCAGTCCCAGACCGGGATGTCGAGCGTCGCGCCCGCGGAGTAGCCGAGATTAAGCGCGCCGTCGGGACCGTGCTTGGCGAACTGTGGTGCGTCGATGCCGTAGGTGAAGTTCAGGGAGAGATCCGGAAGCAGACCGGCCTTTGCGGTGAGCGCGGCAGCCTCGCTGGCCTGCACGCCGGCGAGCGCGCTGCGTATCTCCGGGTTGTTGTTCTTTGCGGCGGCGTCGATGCTGGCGCGGTCCGGAAGCAGCGGCGGAGTGTCAACCGGTGCGAGCGTGTACTGCGTCGCTGGGTCGGGGTAGAGCAGAACGCCGAGCTCGAGCCGCGCTTTATCGGAGGTCAAGTTTCGCGTCGTCCAACTCGCGCTGGCGCTGCTGTTGCGAGAGCCGCGCCTTGATGACATCGGCATGCGCCGCTTCGCGGGCGTTCTCACGCTTGGTGGTCACGTCGACGAAGCGGTTCGCCTCGTCGAGTGCGCGTTGTGCGACCGCAATCTTCTGGTTGGCGGCCCCACTCGTGTAGTAAAGAGTGACGACGGTCTGGACAAGGCCGCGGCGCGCAACCTCGAGCTCTGCTGCGGCGCGCGCGGCGTTGGCATCCGCGGTCTTCAGCGCGGCGAACTTGCTGAGGCCAACGGTTTCGGTTACCGAGCCCTGACTGTAGTACTCATGAATGGCGTTATTGGCAATGAAGACGGGCAGAGATTCGTTCACTCCGCCTTGTGTGGTGACGGCCCGCGTTCCGTTGGATTGCGTAAATAGATACTGGTTGTGGTAGACCGCCGACGGAAGCATCCCGGCAACTGCATCCTTGCGCTCAAGTGCGGTAGCTTTGCCTTCAGCAAGGGCAGCAGCGAAGGTGGGCTCGTTGGCTTCGGCTCGACGGATCGCCTCTTCCAGTGTGAGCGCTTCGGGTTTCATAGTGCTGGTTGTCTGCGACCGCAGCGGAACTGTGCTCATGCAAAGGCTCGCGATGCAGACAATTCCCGAAGCTAGTCTGTAGAAACACATAGGGAAAGAGTAAGTGCAACACATTAAGAGATGCTGAACTTTGTTGATCCCGTAGCTCTCGTTATCACCGATCGGCTCAGGCTCAGCTTTGCTGGACGTGTCGCCGCATAGTGCATGCTCCCCGAGCACAGATGCACAACCCGTGCAACGCCTGGAGACGCTTCTCGCACATCGATACGGAGGAAGGTCCTCTTAAGGCCATCTTAAGCACCGCTCAGTATGCTCGGTTGCTGGGCGACCTCCGTCGCTGCCTGCTGCTTCGAATAACAGTTCAAACCACAGGAGTCTCTATGCGATTTGGCGCACTCGTGCTCGCCATGACGATGTCAACGGCACTTTCCGCCCAATCCCCTTCGACATTCCACCTTACGCACACATACGTGCTGGGCGGAGACGGGGGATGGGATTACATCGTGCCTGATCCACCGCATCATCGACTCTTCATCGCGCGGCAGACCCGTCTGATGGTCGTCGACGAAGACACGGGCAAGCTGTTAGGAGAGGTCCCCGAGATTCACGGCGCACATGGGACAGCCATCGATTCAGACAGCGGACATGGATTTGCCACGTCGAGCGAAGACAAATCGGTGGTGATGTTCGACGCAAAAACCTTCAAAGTGCTCAAAAGGATCCCGGCCGCCGAGGACGCAGATGCCATCGTGTTCGACGAGCCCTCTGGCCGTGTGTTCAGCCTGAACGGGGACGCAAACTCCTCCACCGTCATCGACGGACGCACTGGAGATCCGGTCAAAAACCTGCCGCTTGGCGGTAAGCCGGAGTATGGCGTTTCGGCCGGCGACGGGAAGCTCTATGTGAACATCACCGATAAGAGCGAGATCGTGGAAATCGATACGAAGAGCGCTGCCGTAGTGAGGCGCTGGCCGACCGCTCCCTGTGAGCATCCGGTCTCACTCGCGATTGACAAGACACATCACCGGTTATTCAGTGGATGTCGCAGCGGCGTGATGGCGGTTTCGGACTATCAAGCCGGCAAAGTGGTCGCGACTGCACCCATCGGCAAGGGTGTTGACGGCGGCGGGTACGACCCGCAGACAGGCAGTGTGTTTGCCTCGAACGGTGACGGCACGCTGACGGTCATTCACCAGGACAGCCCCGACGAGTATCACGTTGTCCAGACCATCCCGACGCCCATCGGCTCCCGGAGCTCGGCGTTCGATCCCGTGAGCCATCGCCTGTTTGTCGTGTCCGCGAAGTTCGGTCCCGTACCTCCAGGGGGCCGCAGGGGACCGGTGCTGCCCGGAACATTCACGCTGATGGTGTTTGAGGCGCATCCGGGCAGCTGATCGGCAGGCTGTGTTGTTCAACTATGCGTGTGCCGAGGAAGTGTCATCGACCGTCCGTGAGTCATGGACCCGCGACGTGGGCAGAGTCACCGTGACAACTGCTCCGCCGTCTGCATGGTTCGCAATCGAAGTGTTTCCACCAATCCGGTCACATAGTGCTTTACAGATGGAGAGCCCTAATCCCGTACCGCCGCTCTTTCGGCTGCGGGACGGATCTCCACGATAGAAAGGCTCGAAGAGGAGATCTGCCTCGTTCTCGTTGATGCCTTCGCCGTAGTCTCGTATGAACAGCTGCACCTGCTTCTCCTGTACGGCAGAAGTGACTTCGACCGTGCCGTGTTCCGGATTGTGTTGCAAGGCGTTCAACAGAATATTCGAACACAGCAACATCGCATCCTGGCTGCCTAGAGGTACGATCGCCGCCGGAAGCGATGACACAGCAATGCTGTTCGATCGCAAATCCGCAAACGGAAGAGTTTGCTCAACGGCAAGCCGCAGCACTTCGTCGATCCGGCATACCTGGTTTCCAGGCGCTTCCGGTTGTTCCAGTCTCGCCAGAGTCAACATCTTTTGCACGGTCTGTTCCAGGCGCGTCAGGTCGTCGAGTCCGATCGTCAAACCGCGCTCATACTCGGCGACTGTGCGCGTCTTCATCGACAGCAGTTGCAAGGACGATTTAACAATCGCTAGATCTGTCTTCAATTCGTGCGCAGCGTCGCTGGTGAACCTCTTCTGCTGTTCGAAGGAGCGCTGGAGCCGACCGATCGTCTTCTCAATGGCGGATGTGAGCGGACGCAATTCCACGAACCTGTTGGCGCTCGACGGAGGATCGAAATGCCATCGAGTTGATGTGATTCCGGATGCGGCATTTGCAAGCGCGTGGATCGGGGCGAGTAACCTCCGAACCAGCCACACCAGCAAGACCGTTGTGATTCCAAGCAAAACCGTAGTGCAAATGGCAAAGAAGCGAACCGCTTCGTTCACTTCATGCAGGACATGACCGTCTGGTAGTCCGTACACGATCGTCACCCGGTGGTGAACCCCACCAGCCTGATCCGGATCAAAGATCTTCTCCCCTGACAGCGTAAAAAGGCTGTAGGAACGGTCATTGATCCTGGCGCGCTGAAAGGCGTCCGGGTGAAAAGAGAGCGGCGGAATCTCACCTGCGGAGCCAAGCAGCCTCCCACGTTCGTCCGTCACACGAAAAACAGAATCCATGGGAAGTGTCTTATCCGGTAAATCAAGTCGAACTGCGTCGTCCGGACCCTCCTGTACCGCGCCCAGGATCGCATTGGATGTGGCCCGCAGATTCGCGTCAAACGCTTTGTACTGAACCCGCCGTTCGTTTGCCGCGACCGCTCCGACGAGTGCCACTCCAGCCAGGAGTTCCAGAACCAGCACGGAGAGGATGAGGCGCCTGGTGATGGAATCGCTTCCGGATCTCATGCTTCCTCTCGACGCAGTCTGTATCCGCGTTGTCTCAATGTCTCGATCAAAGGCTCCGTGCCCGCTAAATCCAGCTTCCTGCGCAGATTTGAGACATGCGCTTCAATGACATTGGAGTGATGCTCCCATCCGAAATCGTAGAGATGCTCCAGCAACTCTCTCTTGGGAACAACCATCTTCGGCCGGTGAGCAAGGTACTCCAGAATCCGGAACTCTGTCGGTGAGAGCTCAATAGGCTGACCGCGTCGCCGAACTATCTGCCGAATCGTGTCGATTTCCACGTCGGAGACTTGAAGGACTGGGTTCGCAGTTCCCTTTGACCTGCGGATGAGAGCCTTGACGCGAGCGAGCAACTCTCCAAGGTCAAAGGGTTTCGCAAGATAATCGTCAGCGCCTTGATTCAACAATTCCACAACAGAGTCTTTGCCTTCCTGGGCAGTGAGAACGAGCACTGGCGTTTGTAATTTCTGGACACGCAGGTCGCGCAAGACGAGCTGACCGCTCTTTTCCGGCAACATGAGGTCGAGGATTACTGCATCAAAGACGTCCTGCTCGGCCAAAAGGGAGCCAGACACTCCATCCGCCGCGTGGTCCACTGCAAACCCCGCTTCGCGCAGAGCCTCCGCAATGTTCTCCGCCAACCGATGTTCATCTTCGATCAGGAGCAGACGCACTATATGCCTCAGAAGCATTCTCGCAGTTTTTGAGGCTCCGTAGATGTCGCAGGCTGAACGGAAAAGACGCGTCAACTTAAGGCTCGGTTAACTTTCGACGGATACCGTTGTTAGTGAGCGTTCGTTCACTCGCATGCGACTGACAATGACTTGGATCGTCTGGGCACTCCTCTCGGCCTTCTTCGCCGCCTTGACGGCGCTTTTTGCGAAAGAAGGCGTCGCTCACGTCGACTCAAATTTGGCTACGGCGGTTCGAACCTCGGTTGTCCTCGTCTTAACCTGGTTCATTGCGCTGCGGTTCGGCCGACCGCACGAGCTTGCATCACTCGATCGGCGCACGATGGCTTTCCTCTGTGCATCGGGCGTGGCTACAGGATTGTCCTGGCTCTGTTACTTTCACGCGCTCGCACTTGGACCGGTCTCAAAGGTGGCGCCGTTGGACAAGCTGAGCGTGGTATTTGTCCTTGTACTCGCGTGGCCGCTGCTTGGAGAGCCCCTCACGCCCGGAAAGCTGGCGGGCGGCGCTCTCATTACCGCTGGTGCAATCCTGCTTGCGATTACACGCTAATTACCGGCGTTGAACCGGGTCGCTTCGGAGGACAGCAGTTGTGAAGTTCAAAGAGAAAGCAGCTCACAAACAATGCGTTTCTCGAATCCCTGTCCTCGTGTCGTTCGGATTCGCTGGCTCATTTCACCAAGTTAGCCAAGGAAATGCCAGCCAGTGCGATCCCGTGCAATCGGCCCCTTGAACCACTCCTGGCGCAAAGGTCGCAGGTCGGACTCCCGCCTGAGCCACCAAAAAACCACAGGTCTGCGGAATCGCGCTCTGCAACAGACCCACCACCCTGCCACTGACACGTTTTGCCAGTAGTTTGAGGCACACCCCCTCGCGACACTGAGTTTCGATCCGACCGTTTGTCCGGTTCGGGTTCAGGTGCTCCATGAGGATCGCGCCGCGCGTGAATCTCCACAGGAATAGACGACGATTCTGGATCCTCTGCCTCTTCCTTGCTTACACCTGCGAAGGAACTTATCTCTGTTGGGCGCAGTCGCCTGCCGCGTTGCCCAAACTCCCTCTGGCTCCGTCATCTCTCATCCAACAACAAGCTGAGCAGGAGCCTACGCAACAGAGCACCTCAAATCCTTCCAGCCAGACTGCATCGCAACCGACACCTGACAAGAAGGAAGAAAAAAAAGAGAAAAAGGAAAAGAAAAAGAAAAAGCCTTCTAACGGATCCTTCGTGATTGCTCCATTGCCGATTGTGAGCCCGGCGATCGGCACAGGAGTCATACCGATCGTCGGCTACATCACCCCGGTTCCCCAGAAGGAACGGGAGGAAACTCCCTCCGTGGTAGGTGCCGGTGGCCTGATCACCAATAACGGCAGCCGTGGATTTTTCCTTGGCACAGATCTGTATTTCAATCAGGAACGCTATGAAGTCGAATCTGTGTACGCTCGTGGGAGCCTGGATTACAGCCTCTACGGTACGGGATTCATAAACGGGAGTAACGACCTCAAACTGCCTCTGGAGCAAACGGGCCACGCATTCTTCATCAAAGGTCTGCGCCTGATCCGTTGGAAGACTTACGTTGGTGTCCGCTTCACGACCGGAAGCTCATTCATCACCATTAAGCCGACCTCCGGAACGCTGCCCCCGATCCCCCCTGGCGTTGGGCTCGACACCGCGCTTCGCTCGCTTGGCGTAGAGGTATATCGCGACACTCGTCCGAACCGCTTCTATCCCGTGAAGGGCTCCGTCCTGGACTACACAGGTGATTTCTTCGCACAAGCTCTGGGCAGCAAGTACTCATACCAGTCCAACAAGATCACATTCAACAAATACTTTAGCCTTCCAAAGAAACAGGTATTGGCCTATAACGCGTTCTTCTGTGCTACCGGAGGCACACCCCCGTTTTATGGCAACTGCATTTACGGAACGAACAACGAGCTGCGAGGGTACACCGCCGGGCGCTATCTGGATCGCTACATGGTTGCCACGCAGGTGGAAGACCGTGTGGAGCTACCGTGGCGTTTGGGTGTAGTAGGTTTCGGCGGCATCGGCGCAGTCGATCCGGGAGTTTCCCAGTTTCGAACAAGCCACTTTCTACCCGGCGGCGGGACAGGGATACGCTTTATGCTCAGCAAGAGCTATCACGTTAATCTGCGCACCGATTTCGCGTGGGGCAAAGACAACTTCACCTGGGCCGTCGGTGTGGGGGAAGCGTTCTAAGATTGACTCCGAGATCTCTTCCGGAGCGCACATGACCCCTCTCAGCGAATGGCAGAACTTCTACGTAATCGTCGGCTCGGCGGCAGGCGCGCTGACGGGACTGCAGTTCGTCGTGATGGCGCTGATCGCCGACATGCCGGCCGCGGACGAGGAGTCGCAGGCGATCACCGTGTTTTCAACGCCGAGCATCGTGAACTTCGGCGCCGTCTTGTTACTTGCGACCGTGCTGGTCATGCCGTGGCATAGCATCACGCCCATCTCGATTATCTGGACTGTAGCCGGTATCGTCGGCGTGCTTTACACCGCCTTCACCGGCTGGCGTTTCAACAAGCAAAGCGCGTACAGCCCGGTCTTCGAGGATTATTTCTTCCGCGTGATCATGCCCGTCATCGGCTACGCCGTTCTCGGCACGGCGGCGTTCACCGCGAGGACACACGAACGCGCCGCGCTGTTTCAGGTTGCGGCCGTAGCCCTCCTGCTGCTCTTCATAGGCATTCACGACGCGTGGGACAACGCCACCTACCTGATCTTCTACAAACGGGCCGAGGCGAAGCCGACGACTCGCTGAGGGGCACTCACGGCCACTTCAGGCCGTCCACATGGAAGACGAACTGCTGGTCGACGCCAAACATCGGCGGGCTCACGCGGATCTCTTTCGCATGTTCGACCTCGCGCAGAAGCTTTTCGGGCGCAGGAAGGAAGAGGATGCGCGTTCCTCCACCCTCGTCATCGGTTCCCTCGAGCGCCTGCTCCGCACCTCCGTCAACCTTGATCTTCGTCTCGCAGTGCTTGCGCGAGCAGAAGAACGGATTCCCTTCCCGCGAAGGCAGATGCAGAAAGCTGTCGAGGTGCCCTTGCACGCGACGGAAGCAGAGCTCGGCCGCGTTATCCACTGAATGTGTGCACGCCCACGAACTGTTGCCCTCGGTCTTGTAGTCCCAGTTCGCGACTGGCGCAGCCTTTGGCGCTGGTGTCGTGTCGTCTTCTTCGTGCACAACCACGCGCGTGCCCGCATTGCAGGCGGTCAACCAAAGCGCCACACTCAAAAGCGCGAGAAGCTCAACGGCCTTCATGCGCGAAAGTCTATCGCAATGGCGCGCCATCGTCGTCACCTTATCTTGCGCAGCTCCAGGAAAAATGGCCCGCGCCGGATCGACGCGGGCTCCTCAACATTGCCTGAAACCTAAGCCCTCCGCATTTTGCGGCGAACAGCTCCGCCCAGTCCCAGCAGTCCGGTTCCCAGCAGCGCCAGGCTTCCGGGCTCCGGCGTGGGCGCCGTGCCGACAAAGGTCTGCGGAAGCCCGTCCGGATATCCATTGGCCGAGGTGTAATAGCTCGAATCGTGATCGGGAACGTAGACCACAAACTGGTTGAAGAAGTCTGGGTTCTCGCTTGCCACCGCGGTCGAAGCCTGACCAATGAGGTTTTGGATGTCGGACGAATTCGCTGTCCAATAGGGGTCGGTACCGGACTCCGACGCCCGACGGATCGAGAATGTCCCACACCGCAAACTGAATCAGCGCCTCCTGCGACTGCGAGGTCGAGGGCGTGATCTGCGAGTAGAGCCACGCATCTTCTTCGTAGGCGGTCTGGAGCGCCGAATTTCCGTTCGCGGCCTGCGCGATCGTGTCCGCATTCACCGTCCAGCTCTCGCCGACCGTGATCTCATCGTTGAAGCTAAGACACATAAGCTGCGTCGTCGCCGACGAACCGTTCACGCTGAAGTCATACGGGTAAACGTAGACACTCTCGCTGCCGACGTTGACCGCCGTGCCGCCGGTGCCTGTGAGTTGAAGAGTTGTCGCTCCACTGACCTGCGAGATTGCTGCAAAACAAACCGCGCCTGCAAGGACGCGCCACATCACACGCATAATCGTCTCCGTTGCCGGCGACTTGCCCGGCGGTTTGAGGCGGGACTGCACCCGCGCTTTGCTCTACGTACCGCCTGCTCCGAAGACACGCTCACTGCCGCCATCGCATGTGCGACGGCCATCGTGAGCCCCCGTTTACAGGACCCGTTTGCTGCTTGTCTTTACTCTTGTGAAGGTACTGGCAGATCTCACAGCCGTGAAGATTGCGGTGGTAATTCGCAGGCGAGGGAGTAGTAACCTGCAACGCGACTCCAGGTACTCTCACAGGTGGTGACCTGTTGCGAACTGCGACAAAGCTCTGCAGAACGTCACCGCGCATGTCTCGCGATGCAACAAAAGCGGCGACCACTCATGCGGTCGCCGCCTTGTTCTATTCACCATCCACTAGCTCAGCGCCTGCTCCAGGTCCGCGATGATGTCGTCGACGTCTTCGATTCCGACGGAGATGCGAATCAGTCCATCGGTGATCCCAAGCTTTGCCCTGCCCTCTGCGCCAAGAGCTGCGTGCGTCATGGTCGCCGGATGGCACACCAGTGTCTCCACGCCCCCGAGCGACTCTGCGAAATAACAGAGCTTCAGCTTCGACACAAATGCGTCCGCCTTCTCCAGCGAACCGAGCTCAAACGACAGCATCGAGCCAAAGCCCTTCTGCTGCCGCGCTGCAAGCTCGTGTTGCGGATGCGTCTTCAGGCCCGGATAGAACACGCGCTCCGGCCCCATCTTCTTCACCAGCCAGTCCGCGACGATGCGCCCGTTCGCATCATGCTGCTTCATTCGCACAGCCAGCGTCTTCACGCCGCGCAGCAGAAGATACGAATCAAACGGCGACAGAATCCCGCCCGTGCACTTCTGCACAAACCGGAAGCGCTCCGCGTGTTCCGGCTTCGTGCCCACGAGCACGCCGCCCAGCCCGTCCGAGTGCCCGTTGAGAAACTTTGTCGTCGAGTGCATCACGATGTCCGCGCCCAGTTCGATCGGCCGCTGCAGATACGGCGACAGAAAGGTGTTGTCGACACTGACCTCAACGCCCTTCGCATGCGCCACCTCGCTCACAGCGCGAATGTCCGTCACTGACATCATCGGGTTCGTCGGCGTCTCCAGGTGCACCAGCTTCGTCTCCGGCCGAATCGCCTTCGCCACAGCGTTCACATCGCGCGAGTCCACATAGGTGAACGTGAGCCCATAGTTCGTCAGCACCTGGTTGAACAGCCGCGACGTCCCGCCGTACGTATTGTCCGTGCAAACCACGTGGTCGCCGGACTTCATCATCGTGCACAATGCCGTAATCGCCGCCATGCCGGAGCCGAAGCAGTGCGCGCTCGCCCCACCTTCGAGCGAGCACAGATTCTCCTCCAGCGCATCGCGCGTCGGATTCGTCAGACGCGCATACTCATAGCCGCGGCGCATCTTGCCGATGCCGTCCTGCTTGTACGTGGAGGTCAGATAGATCGGCACATTCACCGCGCCGGTCAGTTCATCCGGCTCCTGTCCATCGTGAATCGCCCGCGTCGCAAATCCTAACTTCTTCTCACTCATTCACCACACTCCACTCGTCATCCTACCGAAGCCAAAACAAAAGCGGCAGCCGCTCACGCGACCACCGCTCTACTAACATCTAAAATCTAACCTCTAACACCTGCTTTTTACGCCTGCGGTTTCGGACGAAACAGCACAAACTCCTGCGCCGCGCTCTCCCAGTCGCTGAGCAAGCCCGTAGCGAGTACAGAATCCGTCAGCCGCACATGCTCGTCGAGCAACGCCCGCAGCGACGCCTGTTCCTCAGCCGTGCACGCCTCAAACGCCACGGCCTCCAGGAACTCATCGTGATAGCGCGTCTTCGCGACGATCTCGCCATCGCGATCCAGCACCCATGCCAGGCCTCCGGTCATGCCTGCACCGAAATTGATCCCGATCTCGCCCAGGATCACGACAACGCCGCCGGTCATGTACTCGCAACCGTGGTCGCCAATGCCTTCAACCACCGCAATCGCACCCGAGTTGCGCACCGCGAACCGCTCGCCTGCACGCCCCGCGGCGAACATCTTCCCGGCTGTAGCACCGTAAAGAGCCACGTTGCCCAGCAGCACGTGATCGCCGCTGCACACCGCCGCGCGTCCGACCGGACGCAGCACAAGCTCTGCGCCCGACAGTCCCTTGCCGACGAAGTCGTTCGCCTGCCCGGTCAGGATTAGCTTGATGCCCTCCGCCGCAAACGCGCCGAAGCTCTGCCCTGCCGTGCCGTGCAGATCGAACGTCACATCCACGCAATCGATTTCGCCCTTGGCCCGCAGCAGCGCGAGTTCGCCTGAGAGTCGCGCGCCAACCGAGCGATGCTCGTTCGTAATCTCCGCGCCGACCTCGAAGCTCTTGCCCTTCTGAGACGCGGCCAGAGCCTGGGCAGTCCAAGCTTCGTCCAGAGGCTCGGTGCTCTCCGGGCGGTCGTTGCGTCCGCCGCCCCAGCGCCGCGGACCGTCGTTCGTATCCGCAAGCAGCGGCGTCAGGTTCAAGTTGCCGTCGAAGCGCACCTGCTCCAGCAGATCGACGCGGCCGATCGCCGCCTCGAGGCTCGGCAGACCGAACTTGGCTAACAATCGTTGAAGGTCACCGGCTAACTGCTGGAAGAACGTCACCACGTGTTCCGGCTTGCCGCGGAACTTCGCCCGCAGCTCCGGCTTCTGCGTCGCGATGCCGGTCGGGCAGGTGTTGAGATGGCACTGTCGCGCCATGTCGCAGCCCAGCGACACCAGCACTGCTGTACCGAACGCATACTCATCCGCGCCCAGCAGCGCCGCGACCAGCACATCACGCGCCGTCGTAATGCCGCCATCCGTGCGCAGACGCACACGCTCGCGCATGCCGTTCGCCCGCAGAATCTGCTGCGCCTCCGAGAGCCCAAGCTCCCACGGATTACCGGCGTACTTGATGCTTGAAAGCGCCGCCGCTCCCGTGCCGCCCGTATTGCCGGCGATGACCACATAATCCGCGTACGCCTTCGCCACGCCCGCAGCCACCGTTCCCACGCCGCAGCTCGAAACCAGCTTCACGCCCACGGCCGCGCGCTTGTTCACGCGCTTCAGGTCGTAGATCAGCTGCGCGAGATCTTCAATCGAGTAGATGTCATGATGCGGTGGCGGCGAGATCAGCGCTACGCCCGGCTGCGCATGCCGCAGCCGCGCGATCAGTCCCGAAACCTTGTGCGCCGGAAGCTGCCCACCCTCACCGGGCTTCGCTCCCTGCGCCACCTTGATCTCGATCTCCTCCGCGTGTGCGAGGTACTCCGCCGTCACGCCAAAGCGGCCCGAGGCAATCTGCTTAATCTTGTTGCTCAGGCTGGCGTGCACCGCAGGCGCGCTCACATCTCCGCGACGGCCGCACCACCGCCGCTCGTCGTCGCGACGCCGCCGCAAACTCCGCTCCGCCATCTGGTCCCTGGCCCCTAGATCCCTGAACCCTGCGGCCGGTACACCGCCGGATCCTCGCCGCCCTCGCCCGTGTTCGACCGCGCGCCGAGCATGTTCATGCCCTGCGTAATCGTCGAGTGGGCCTCCGGGCTCAGCGAACCCAGCGACATTGCGCTCGCGATAAAGCGATGACACAAACTCTCCGGCGCCTCGACGTCATCGATCGCCAGCTCTGGCCCTGCCGGACGAACCTCCAACAGGTCACGCAGAGACCGCGGCTCGGCGGTATCCACATTGCGCGTGAATATCTGAAACGCATGTGCCGCATCTGCCGGCGCCTGCCCGCTCGCGGCAGGAATGCCCCTCGTGCTGCCGACCACCGTCTGAAGCGCTTTCACATTCGCGGGCTGCCACTGATGTGGCTCGGCCGCTGTCGGCCTTGCGAAAGCGAACCCAACCATAGTCCGGCAGGTCCGTCTTCGCCGCTGCACTTTCTTCAACACCCTCAGAGATCCACGATAGCCTTAGCCTGCGGTCCAACTCGGCAAATCCAATCCCTGACAGCGGCGCCGGCGTTTCCGGGAAGCAGCGCTCCACCACGCTCTTGTGCAGCCCCAGAATGTCGAAGAGGTGCGCACCGCGATAGCTGTCCACCACACTGATGCCCATCTTCGACATCACCTTGGCCAGCCCCGCGTCCAGCGCCTTCAGCACAAACTTCTCGCCGTCTACGTCTTCCGGAAATCCCTTTTCGCCGACGTACGTCCTTGCCGTCTCCAGCGCCAGCCACGGACACACCGCGCCCGCACCGTAGCCGATCAGCACCGCTGCATGATGCACGTCGCGACAGTCGCCGGCCTCAACCGCCAGCCCGCACAACGTGCGCAGCCCGGCTTCCACAAGCCCCTGATGCACTGCACCCGTGGCCATCGCCATTGGCATCGGCAGCCGTTCTGCCGAAGCTCCGCGGTCGCTCAGCACCAGCACGCGCGCTCCGTTGCGAACCTTCTCCACCGCACGCACGCTCAGCTCATCGATCGCCTGCTGCAGCGTCTGCTCGGGAGCGAACAAGCACTCCAGCTCCTCGACGTGCAGTTCCTTCCTGTGTGGATACTCGCGCTTGCGCAGTGCCGCCATCTGCCCCAGCGACAGGAATGGCGACTCGAGCGCGATTCCCGGCAGCGGAGCGTTCTTCTCCAGCAGATGCGGCCACGGGCCCAGCCTTGTGTGCAGGCTCACTACCACCGACTCGCGCAGCGAGTCGATCGGCGGATTTGTCACCTGCGCGAACCGCTGCCTGAAGAACGCATACAGCGGTCGCGGACTCTTCGCCAGAAACGCCAGCGGCGTGTCATCGCCCATCGACCACACGGCGTCCTTGCCGGTGCTCGCCATGGGCTTCAGGATCATGTTGACGTCTTCCTTTGAGTACCCAAATCCGCGCTGCAGCTCCGCAAGATTCGCAGGAATTTCGTCCGGGTCCGATGCCTGCAATGGCTCCATCTTCGTTAGCGCGGCGTACTCCTCGCGCGAGTCGAAGACGTCCATCATGTCTTCATTGTGGTAGACCTTGCGCTCGGACATATCCACGCCAAGCATCTCGCCCGGCCCCAGACGTCCGCTCTCGATCAACGTGCCGGGATCGAGATCCACCAGTCCGGCCTCGGAGCCCGCAACCACAATTCCCTCGCTTGTAATCGCGTACCGGCAAGGCCTGAGACCGTTGCGGTCCAGCGCCGCGCCCACCACAATGCCGTCCGAGAACGCAATCGCCGCCGGCCCATCCCACGGCTCCGCGCACTCCTTGTGGTATTCGAGGAACGGATGCACGCGCTTCGTGACCGCAGGCGGCAGCAGCATGCGCACGCTCTCAGCCAACGTCCGTCCATTGTGGCTCAGCAGTTCAATCGCCTCATCCAGCGAGGCGGAGTCCGTGCCACCCTTCGTCAGCACCGGCTTACACTCGACCGGCAGCGTGGAGTCACGCGCCAGCATACGAGCGCGGTTGCCCCACACCGTGTTGATCTCGCCATTGTGCGCCAGCTTGCGTGATGGCTGCGCTCGATGCCATGTCGGCAGCGTGTTGGTCGCGTAACGCTGGTGGAAGATCGCAAACGCCGTCACGTACTCCGCCGACGCCAGGTCCGGATAGAACTCCGGCAGCAGGCGGCCAAGGCACATCGCCTTGTACACAATCGTCTGCGCCGAGAGCGAGCAGATGTAGCCGGTCACCTCGTCCAGTTCCACTGCGCGCTCAAACTGCTTGCGCGCCAGGTACAGCCGGCGCTCCATCGGGTCGAGATTCGCATGCACGGCCGCGTCGGCCACCAACACCTGCCGCACCTTCGGCATCGTGCTGCGCGCAATCTCGCCCAGAATCTCCGGCCGCATCGGGACATCGCGCCACGCGAGCACCTTCAGCTCCTGCGCCCGCAGCGCGCTCTCGATCACCGCCTCGGCGCGCGTCTCCTCCTGCGGCGTAAAGATCATGCCCACGCCCAGGGTCGCGTCGTCGGCCAGCTCGATGCCTGTCGCCTTCAGCAGCAGAGCGCGCGGCACGTTCGTCATCAGGCCCACGCCGTCGCTCGACGCGCCATCAGCTGCCACCGCTCCGCGGTGCTCCAGCCGCGCCAACGCCGTCAGCGCGTCTTCCAGAATTCGATGGCTCGGCTTCGCCAGCGCGGACGCCACAAAGCCCACGCCGCAGGAGTCCTGATCGAACCGCGGATCAATAAGATTCACCGGAACTTCAGACGAACTGGTCGGAACTTCATTCACGAGGCTCTCCGCGGGCGTCACTTCGCCCGCCGACAGACACTCCGGCCGCTGAGAGAAAACAAGAGGCATGGTTCACTATACTTCCGTTGTTTGGCTAGCGTGTAATCGATGTTGGAACTTTTCCAAGGAAATCTATATCTGTGCCGCTGCGCGCCTTGACATCCGCGCCTTGTATATTTATACATTAACTGTGGATTATTATGCATCCGGCGTGACGCCCTTTGCGTCACGCCTTTTCCTGTGCTGAGAATCCGCCCCGGCCGCACATTTCCCGGTCAGGATTGAAAAGAATTGCAATGAAACTTCAACGCCAAAACGCGATCAAGGACCTCCTGGCTAAGGCTGCCTCCAACGGCACAGCCGCCATCACTAACCAGGACGAGCTCCGCCGCAAGCTCGCCGCCCGCGGCATTCACGTCACGCAGGCGACGCTGTCGCGCGACATCCGCGAGCTCAAGCTCCTCAAGGGCCCCGCCGGCTACGAGCTTCCTGTCGTCGACGAAGAAGAGGAGCAACTTCCTGAGATCGGCGACGTCCTCCAAAACTACGGCCTTGAGGTCCGCCAGGCCCAGAACCTCCTCATCGTTCACACCACCATGGGCGGCGCCCAGCCCGTTGCTGCCTCGCTGGACTACGAGGAGTGGCCCGAGGTTGTCGGCACCATCGCCGGCGAAAACGCCGTCCTCATCATCTGCCCGGACAACCGCCGCGCCGAGACGCTCCGCACGCGCATCGAGACCTTCATTGGCTAACACCTCCTCCAATCCGTTGCGCGTCGCCGTCGCTGGCGTCACTGGCTATGCCGGTGCCGAGCTCGCCCGCATTCTGCTGCATCATCCGCGTCTCTCCACGCCGCCGCTGTTCCTCGGCCGCGAAGGCGCCGAGGAGACCCCGCGTCTTATTGACCTTCATCCCGCGCTCTCCGGCGCGCCCAACGCGGACGCCGCCGAGGTCGTTCCCTTCTCCTGGGACACGCTCACCAAAGAAGGCGTGAACCTCCTCTTCCTCGCGCTGCCGCACGAGCAGTCACGTGAGCTCGCGCCCATCGCTCTCTCGCACGGCATCCGCGTCGTCGACCTCTCCGCTGCATGGCGCCTGCAGCACGCAGAGAACCGCGCCATCTACAAGCTGCACGACGCGAACCCTGACTGCGCTGCGAAGCTGCAGGCCGAGGCCGTCTACGGCTTGCCCGAGCTGCACGCGGCACAGATCAAATCCGCGCGCCTCGTCGCCAACCCCGGCTGCTACGCGACCTCCGTCATCCTCGGCCTTGCGCCGCTCGTCCGCGCCCACCTTGTCGACCTCGAGGTCGGCATCGTCGCCGACTCCAAGTCCGGCGTCTCCGGCGCGGGCAAAGCGCCTACGTCCACCACGCACTTCATGTACGCGGCCGACAACCTCTCCGCCTACGCGGTCTTCAATCACCGCCACACCGGCGAGCTCCGCGAGCAACTGCAACTCACGCGCGAGCAGATTCAGTTCACGCCCCATCTGTTGCCTATCCCACGCGGAATTCTTTCCACGCTCTACGTTCGTCTAAATAAGGCGTGCACTGTCGACGAGCTTCAATCGATCTTCGACACCTTCTACGAAGACGCTCCGCTCGTCCGGGTGCGCCGCTCGCCACACCTGCCGCAGATTCAGCACGTTGTGCGCACCAGCTTCTGCGACCTCGGCTTCCATCTCGATAGCGCCGCGGCAGGAGAAAATGCCGGCCGCCGCCTCATCGTTATCTCCTGCCTCGACAACCTGCTCAAAGGCGCCGCCTCGCAGGCCGTCGAGAACATGAACCTCATGGCCGGCTTCCACCAGCAGGAGGGCCTCCTATGACTGCCACCGCTGCCGTCGCGCCCTTCGCGTCTTCACTTTGCGCTCTTTGCGTGAGCGCTTTTGCTTTTGTTTTTTTCGTATCTCGCATCTCGCCTTTCGTATTTGGAGTAAGCCAATGAAATTCGTCGTCAAACTCGGCGGAGCCGCCCTTGAAAAGCCCGAGCTCCTCCAAATCTGTGCACAGGCCATCGCCGATCTCGCGCGCGAGGGCCACCAGGTCGCGCTCGTCCACGGCGGCGGCGTGCAGCTCACCAAACTCCTTGCCCAGATGGGCAAGAAGTCCGAATTCGTCGCCGGCCTCCGCATCACTGACGCCGAGACCCGCGACGCTGCGCTCATGGTCCTCGGCGGCCGCGTCAATAAGACACTCGTCGCCGCGCTCACGCAGCTCGGCATCTCCGCCGTCGGCCTCACCGGCGGCGACGGCCACGTCTTCCGCGCACGCAAGAAGAAGACCGAGCACGACCTCGGTTTCGTCGGCGAAATCGCCTCCACCGACCCCAAGTGGCTCGACGCGATCTGGACCATGGGCGCGATCCCCGTCATCAGCTCCATCGCACTCGGCTTCGACGGCGAGTACTACAACATCAACGCCGACGAGATGGCCGCCGCCGCCGCCATCGCCACCAAGGCCGACGCGCTCGTCTTCCTCACCGACGTCCCCGGCGTCAAAGACGCCGACGGCTCCGTCATGCGCTGGCTCTCGCTCGCGCAGGTCCCCGCGCTCGAGAAAGCCGCCGTCGTCTCCGGCGGCATGCTGCCCAAGCTCAACGCCTGCAAGGAAGCCCTCACCCACGGCGTCAAACGCGTGCGCATCCTGCCCGCCGAGGAAGCCGCAGTTCTCCCCGACTTCGCCAGCACCCGCATCAACTCCGGAACGGAGGTCATGGTCGCATGAACAACACCCTGAACGAGCTTCAATCCGCTGAATCCAAACTCATGCTCAACACCTACGCGCGCTACCCGCTGCTGCTCACGCGCGGCGAAGGCGTGCACCTCTACGACGAGAACAACACCGAGTACCTCGATCTGCTCTCCGGCATCGGCGTCTGCGCGCTCGGCTACAACCATCCTGCGATCACCGCAGCCATCAACGAGCAGGCAAAGACGCTCATCCACACGAGCAACCTCTTCTACCACCCGCACACCGCCGAGCTCGCACTGCGGCTCACCGAGATCACCGGCCTCGACCGCGTCTTCCTCACCAACTCCGGCACCGAGGCCTGGGAGGCCGCGCTGAAGCTCGCCCGCGCGCACGCCGTTCAACTTCGCACTCAGGGAAACGCCAAGCGCATCGGGACGAAGTTCCTCGCGCTCGAGCACAGCTTCCACGGCCGCTCCATGGGCTCCGTCGCCACCACGCACAAGGCCGCCTACCGCGAGCCCTTCCAGCCCGTCATGCCCGACGTCGGATTCATTCCCTTCAACGACATCGCCGCACTCAAGGCCGCGTTCTCGACCGACGTCTGCGGCATCTGCATCGAAGTCCTCCAGGGCGAAGGCGGCATCAACCCCGTCTCCGCAGAGTTCCTCCGCGCCGCACGCGCACTCTGCGACTCCACCGGCGCGCTGCTCCTCTTCGACGAGATCCAGTCCGGCATGGGCCGCACCGGCAAGTGGACCGCCTACCAGCACTACGACGTCATGCCCGACATCACCACGCTCGCCAAGCCCATCGCCGGCGGCATCCCCATGGGCGCGATGCTCGCCACCGAAGAGGCCGCGCGCGCCTTCACGCCCGGCATGCATGGGACTACATTCGGTGGTAATCCGTTCGCCTGCGCCGTCGCCATCGCCGCCATCGACACCATCAAGCGCGACAACCTCCTCGCGCACAACACCGAGCTCGGCAACTACTTCCTCGCCCAGCTCCGCACCCTCGCGGCAAAACACTCATCCATTAAAGAGGCACGCGGCCTCGGCCTCATGATCGGCCTCGAGCTCCACTCCGCCGACCTCGCCAAGTCCCTTCAGGAGGCCATGATGAACACGCATCACATCCTCCTCAACCGCACGCACGAGACTGTGCTGCGCTTCCTTCCGCCGTTCCTCATCACGCGCGCGCACGTCGACCAGGCCATCGCCGCCCTCGACACTCTGCTCGCCCAGCACCTCACCCCCGAGCCGCAAACTGCCGAGGCCACCGCAAAGTAAGGAACCCATGGACACCAAAACGATCGTAATGAACCCGAAATCACGGAAGCCCTCCGGCATCCAGTCGGACACCGCTTTTACTGAGGTCGCGAAGGGCCTCGCCGGACGCGACCTCTGCTCGATGGCCGACCTCTCGCCGCAGGAACTCGCCGCCATCCTCGAGCTCGCGCACGCCGTCAAAGCCTCACCCGAAGACTTCCGCCACGCGCTCGACGCCAAGCAGATGGTCATGTTCTTCGAGAAGGCCTCGCTGCGCACGCGCCTCACCTTCGAGGCCGCGATGAACACCGTAGGCGGCAACGCCATCTTCGTCGACCAGACCCACGCTCCCCTCGGCGAGCGCGAGTCCATCCCCGACGTCGCCCGCAACCTCGAGCGCTGGATGCATATCATCGTCCTCCGCACTTTCGCGCACGACACCATCACCGAGATGGCTGCGAACGCCGACGTGCCCGTCATCAACGCGCTCTCTGACCTCGAGCATCCCTGCCAGGCCATCGCCGACTTCATGACCCTCGAAGAGCGCTTCGGCGCCGTCGACGGCCTGCACTTCACCTACGTCGGCGACGGCAACAACGTCTGCCACTCGCTCATGCTCGCCGGTGCCCTGCTCGGCTCGAACGTCACCATCGCCACACCCAAAGGCTTCGAGCCCAAGCTGGACATCATCCACAAGGCCATCGAGATCGCCGAGAACACCGGCGGCTCACTCACCCTCACCCACGACCCCATCAAGGCCGCCACCGGCGCCGACGCCATCTACACCGACGTCTGCGTCTCCATGGGCCAGGAGCACGAAGCCGCCCGCCGCGCTCCCATCTTCATTCCCTTCCAGGTCAACGACGAGCTCATGTCCCGCGCACAATCGGGCGCCGCCTTCATGCACTGCCTGCCCGCGCACCGCAACGCTGAAGTCACCGACTCGGTCCTCGACGGCACGCAGTCCATCGTCTTCGACCAGGCCGAAAACCGAATGCACGCCCAAAAGGCCATCACCCTCATGCTCCTCGGCGGCGCCAAGCGCCTCCCCAACACCCGCAACCGCCGCAAATAAATATCGGCACAACCATCTTGAAGCGGCGAAGTTTGAAAGGGCGGGGCTTCAGCCCCGCCGTAAATCAACTCCTCCAACGCGGCTTTAGCCGCTGAGGGAATCTCAACAAGGACCTCCAGAACCAGCAGAGGAAAGTACAAAGCCGAATTGATGAGCACTAACTCCCAACCAACCAAGATGTGGCCCGACCGCTTGCTTATCGCAACGGCAGCACTCTTCTTCGCCGCCGCGTCCCTCGCCGCGCAAACGTCCAAACCTGCGTCCACTGACCTCGGCTACACCGACACGCCGATCATCCCCGGCACGCCCTGGCACGTCCACGATCCCGCGCGGCCCTACGCTCCGGTCATCACCCCCGGCACCACCCCCGGCGCACCACCTTCCGACGCCATCATTCTCTTCGACGGTCACGATCTCTCGCACTGGACCGGCCGTGTCGGTCGCGCCAACCGCACCTCCGACATCTCCACCACCGCACCACAATGGAAGGTCACCGACGGCATTCTCGAAGTGATACCGCACACCAGCGATCTCGCCACCAAGGAGAAGTTCGGCGACGTCCAGCTTCACCTCGAGTGGTCCGAGCCCACGCCACCCACCGGCTCCAGCCAGGGCCGCGGCAACAGCGGCGTGCTCCTCATGGACCGCTACGAAGTGCAAGTGCTCGACCCCTGGCACAACCCCACCTACGCCGACGGCTCGGCGGGGGCGGTCTACGGGCAAACCCCTCCGCTCGTCAATCCTGGCCGCCATCCCGGCGAGTGGAATACCTACGACATCCTTTTCACCGCGCCACGCTTTGACGGCGACAAGCTCCTCTCGCCCGCCTACGTGACCGTGGTCTTCAACGGCGTCGTCGTGCAGAACCACACCGAACTCCTGGGCCCGACGCAGCACCGCCAGCTCGCGCACTACGTCCCGCAGCCTGCCGAAGACTCTCTCGTCCTGCAGAACCACAACCAGACGGTCCGCTTCCGCAACATCTGGATCCGCCGCCTGAACACAGCGGTCACAACAACAACGTCACACAACTAGCTTTATTAGGACAACGCAAACAAAGATGTCCAACACGCAACAACCAACCAAGATGTGGTCCGGCCGCTTCCGCGAGCCCCTCGACCGCACCTTCGAGCAGTGGCAGCGCAGCTTCCCCTTCGACTGGCGCCTGCTCCCCCACGAGGTCGCGGCCTCGCAGGCGCACGCCCGCGCCCTCGCCGCCGCGGGTATCCTCACCAGCGAAGAACTCGAGACCACCCTGAGTGGTCTCGAGCGTGTAGCCGAGCGCCTCCTCAACTGGTCGCACCGCATCTCCGCCACGAGCGGCCAAATCGACTACGAGACCTCCAACGCCCAGATCGGCGCCGCCATCGTCGCCTCTGCTCCCCAGGCCGAAGACATCCACCACTTCGTCGAGCTCGAGCTCACCAAAGAGATCGGCGCCCTCGCCCTCAAGCTCCACACCGGCCGCTCGCGCAATGAACAGATCGCCACCGACATGCGTCTCTTCGTGCGCGAGTCTATCGATCATTGCCTCCGTGGCCTTGAGAGCTGGGCCAACGCCCTCCTCACCCTCGCCGAGTCCGCAAGCGACGCCGTCATGCCCGGCTTCACCCACCTCCAGCGCGCCGAGCCCGTCCTCGTCGCCCACTGGCTCCTCGCCTACGTCTCCATGCTCGAGCGCGACCTCTCCCGCTTTTCAGCGACGCCCGCGCCCGCATGAACTATTGCCCACTCGGCAGCGGAGCCATCGCCGGCGCCACGCTCGCGCTCGACCGCACCATCGCCGCCAAAGCACTCGGCTTCACCGCGCCCACAACCAACAGCATGGACGCCACCTCCGACCGCGACTTCATGCTCGACTTCGCGCAAGCCGCCTCAACGCTCGGCCTGCACATCTCGCGCTTCGCCGAAGAGATCACCCTCTACGCCACTGCGGAATTCAACTTCGTCGAACTCCCCGAGGCCTTCTCCACCGGCTCCTCCGCGATGCCGCAGAAGAAGAACCCCGACCTCACCGAGCTCGCCCGCGGCAAATCCGCCCGGCTGCTGGGATCCGCCACGGCACTCTCGACGCTGATAAAAGGCCTCCCGCTCGCCTACAACAAAGACCTCCAGGAAGGCCAGGAGCAGATCTTCGACATCGCCGACACCCTCGCCGGCCTGCTCAGCGTCCTGCCCAACTTCACCCGCGCGCTCAAGTTCCGCTTCAGTGTTATGCAACGCGCCGCCGAAACCGGCTACCTTAACGCGATGGCCGCGGCCACCTATCTCTCCAACAAGGGCGTGCCCTTCCGCAAGGCCCACGAGATCGTCGGCAACGCCGTCCGCCTCGGCCTCGACAAAAACCTCGAGCTCAACGCACTCCCGCTCGAAGACCTCCGCACGCTCTCGCCCGAGTTCAGCGAGGACTTCTTCGACTTCATCACCCTGCGCTCCACGCTCGACTGCCACGACGTCCCCGGCGGCACCGCAACCCACCGCGTCCGCGAGGCCCTCGCCGCCGCCCACACCCGTATCTCGAATCTCGCATCTCGCACCTCGTCTCTCGAGGAGGCCAAAGAAAAAGAACTTGTCTAGCGACCTCATCACTCTCGACCTCGCGCCCCACCAGCCGCTCGCGCCCAGCGCACCGCGTGTCCGCGTTCACAAGGCGCGCCTGCAGGACGCCCGCAACATCTTCGACCTCGTCAACTCCTTCTCCCACGACGGCACACTCCTCCGCCGCTCCTACGCCGAGATCTGCGAGAACGTCCGCGACTTCACCGTCGCCTACCGCACCATCCCCAACCCCGAGACCGGCATCCTCGAAGACGACTTCCTCGGCTGCGGCGCGCTCCATCTCTACGGCCCGCACCTCGCCGAGGTCCGCTCCATCGTCGTGCGCGAAGACCGCCGCGGCCTCGGCGCCGGCGACGCCATTCTCGAATCCCTCATCGCCGAAGCCGACGAGCACGAGGTCGTCTCCGTCTGTCTCTTCACCCGCATTCCCGACTACTTCGAGCACCTCGGCTTCCGCGCCGCCGAACGCGACGCCATGCCCGACAAGATTTACAAGGATTGCCAGACCTGCCCGCGTCTCTACGCCTGCGACGAAGTCGCCATGGTCCGCGGCCCGCTCCCCAACGTCGCCGTCCTCGGCCCACGCGAGATCACTCGCCCCGAACTCGTGCAAATCAATCCCCTCGCCCCTACTGGCACCTCACGCTGATCCCGCACGTTGATACCCTAAAGGCGAGGGCTTCTGCATCATGTATCTCCCGCCTCCCAGCGCAAAAACAAAGCTCGATCTCAACAACTGGGCGCGCAAAGAACACTTCGACTTCTTCCACTCCTTCGAAGAGCCCTACTACGGTGTCACGGTCACGATCGACTGCACCTGCTGCCTACCGCTTCGTCAAGGCACGCGGAATTTCCTTCTTTCTCTACAGCCTCTATCAAACGCTAGCCGCCTCACAGCAGATAGAAGCCTTCCGCTATCGCATCGAGCAGGATGAAGTCTTCCTCTACGACCGCATCGATGGCGGCTCAGTCATCGATCGCGCCGACGGCACCTTCGGCTACGGCCTCCTGCCCTACAGCGAAAATCTGGACGAGTTTCTCGACGCGGCCCAACACGAGATCGCGCGCATCCGCAGCCTCACAGGCCTCACCCGCACGACCGCCAACAACATCATCCGCTACTCCACTCTCCCGTGGATCGACTTCAGCTCTCTCTCGCACGCCCGCGCGTTCGCACGGCCCGACAGCTGCCCGCGCATCACCTTCGGCAAGATGACCGAGCACGACGGCCGCCGCACGATGCCCTTATCCATCCACGTGAACCACGCACTGGTAGACGGTCTCCAGCTCGGCCAGTATCTGGAGTGCTTTCAGCGGCTCATGGACGCGCAATAAAACAACCGCATCCCGTTCGGCTTACGCATCCCGATCGATAGAAAATCCGCGCCGCTGCCAGATCCACAACGCCAGCAGCGCAAAGCCGATCACCGCCAGCACATCCAGCACGCACTTGCCGATGAGATCCTCACGCGGCCACGTGCTGCTGCCGGAAAACCCCGCGATCATGCACACCAGCACCGCGCCAAACGACAGCCCCCAGCGGTGCTTATCGTTCCACCCACGCCCCACAGACCAGTAGCGGATAAAGAAATACGCAAATCCGCCCCACATCACGCCCAGCGCCATCGACATCCAGAATGGCTGCGATGATCTCTCGCCGAAGATCAAGACCATCAACCGGTACCACGGAAACCCGAATAACATCGCCGCTGCAACCATCGACCACGGCGGCGGCGCCGTACGCGTCGTTGCGTCGGCGCGTTCGACATGGCGCGCCAAAAACGCCAGCAGGATCAACATCAAAATCACCACCAGAAACTCCACAATCATTGACTGCGGCACGTCATAGTAAGGCGCGTGAAATACCATCGGCCGCGCGCGCTTGATCCACGCGTACCATGCCACGCCCGCGCCCAGCAAGAACACCACGACGCTCGTGATCATGCCGCCCGTGCGCAGCCAGCGTTCCTCGCGCCACTCCGGAAAGATCAGCTCCGTTACCTGGATCGGCACCACCACGACCCACACGCTCTCGTAGCCCAGCATGTAGAGAAAGTAGATCCAGTTCACGCCATACACGCGCCCATAGTTTGCGGAGACCGCCGGCCATGGCAGCGGCGCCAGCGATGTCTGCTGCACCACACACTCCTCGAACACTGCCAGCGCCAGCGCCAGCAGCAGCACGCTCGTCCATCCGCCGCCCCACCGCTTCACCAACTCGCGGATGATCAGCGCGCCGCAGCCCCACATCATCATCTCGGGCACAAACGCAAACAGGAAGCTGACGCGAGTCGCTCCGCTCAGCACCTCGGCGATGAACGGCGCCAGAAAGATCAGCGTGAACGCAGGAGCCAAATGTCGTGCGGGCTTCCACTGCGCGCTCTGCGTAACGGGGATGGAACTCATCTCTGCGGTCTCCTTAATTGGAGACCCCGGATCATCCACCCGGGGCGGCGTGCTCACAGAGCCAACAAAAATCGTCACGCTCTTGCTAACAGGAAATCTACCGCATCTCCTCCGTTCGCGGGTAACGAGCCGTCACAATTGTCGAAATTCCTCCCCGCGGCCGGAAGTCACCCTTCACCTCCGCCCACACCGGATCGGTCGCCTTCACTACATCGTCCAGCACCTGGTTGACGATGTTCTCCTGAAAGATCCCCAGATTCCGGTAAGTGAACAGGTACTCCTTCAGTGACTTAAGTTCCAGGCACTTCTCCCTCGGCATGTAGCGGATCAGCAAGGTGCCGAAGTCCGGCAGCCCGGTCTTCGGGCACACGCTCGTGAACTCCGGATCGTCAATCAAAATCTCATACTTAGGGAACTGATTCCGCCACGTCTCAATCGCGGGAAACTCTGCATCCAACCCCGCCTGCGCGTGGTCGTCCGTGTAGCCAGTGGTATAGGTCTTCTCTGCCATACCTCCATTCTCTCAAACCCAACAGTAACCAGAGTACGTAACCAGAACATCGGATTACTGCACCCTTGATTCAAACGATTTACCGCGTCCTCCCCGGCTCGACGCGTTAGCGAATTGCAACCGCACCCGCCATATCCGCTCGCGACACATTGATTCGCTCATCCACCCGCGAATCTGTATCGCTCACCACGTGCAGCGTGTCTCCGGCCGTCCAATCCAGCCCCACGGCCCGTCCGATCGGCAGATCGATTCGTAGTTTTCCAACGACCACCTGGCGCCTCTGTCCCGACAAATTGATCACCGTCAGATGGAGCGGTCCGCGGTCCTTCACGGCGTCACTCGTACTCTGCGCATGCACAGGAGACTTCGAAACGATGGCCGCATTCTGCGCTTTCACAGAATCGACGGCACTCACACTCGCTGCAACCATCAAGACGCTCATCCAATACCATGAAGACGCTAATCGAAATGACATCTCTCTTCCTCCTCAAACTACGGAGGCAGAGTAGGAGCACAGCCCTCGAAACCGGCATCACATAGTGCCCGCTCGCAAATAGATGGGGTGAATCGCAATGGAACAGGATGAATCGCAACGCGCGCTCACCCATCCGCCCCAACCCTTACCAAACGAGCTATAACGGTTTCGGGAGCTCCGTATGGAAGATCCATCGAACAACCCGCGGCTCCGCTCCTTCGCAATTTCCTTCGCCTGCTGGAGCGCCTTCTGCGTCCTCGTGGGCATACAGATCTTCGTCGCAGACCGCGCCCACAACATCTTCCTTCCGCCCTTTCACTACTTCATCTGGCCGGCCCTGCTCTCCTATTCCTGGGCTCTTCTCACGCCGGCGGTCCTCGACTTCGCGCGTCACTACCCTTTTACCCAGGCAAACTGGCTTTCACGACTCGGCCGCTACCTCGCCGCCACCTTCGTCTTTCTCTGCGCGGAGGCCATTCTGCAAGGCGCTGGCGGCTGGCTCTACATTCTTCTCAACGTCGCGGGACTTCACATCGAAGATCTTCATCCGAGGCCGCTCCACGACCTCATCATCGAAGCCCTCTTCAAGGACACTGCCCTCAACCTCAGCATCTGCATCATCCTTTACCTGCTGGGCGCCTACCTGCATGCTCAGCGTCAAATCCGGGATCGCCAGCTCCATGAGGCGAACCTCGAAGCACGTGTCGCCTCCGCCGAGCTCGAGATGCTTCGCATCCAGCTCCATCCGCACTTCCTCTTCAACACTCTGCAGGCCGCCACCGTCCTCGTGCACGAAGACCCCAACGCCGCCGAAGACGTCCTCCTCCGCCTCAGCGATCTACTCCGCGTCACACTCGACGAGATGAGCAACCAGGAGGTCACCCTCCAGCGCGAGCTCGACTTCCTCGATCTCTACCTCGGCATTCAGCGCCAGCGCTTCAAAGACCGCCTCCGCGTCCACGTCGCCGCAGACCCCGCTATCCTCAACCGCAAAGTCCCCAGCCTCATCCTGCAGCCGCTCGTCGAAAACGCCGTGCACCACGGCATCGGCCGCCACAAGGAAGACGACTCCGTCGAAGTCTCCGCGCACGCCAGCAACGGCTTCCTCGAACTCGAGGTCCGCAACTACGCAAGCTCCCTCAATGGCAACGCTTCACCGAACGGCCACGGCGTCGGCCTCCGCAACATCCGCGCACGTCTCGAGCAGCTCTATGGCGACGCCGCCACACTCGAGCTCCGCCCCATCCAGCCCCGCGGCGTCTCCGCCCTCGTCAAAATTCCCTCGAAACAGCCAGAGCCCGCACCTGCGCGGAGCCTCGAATCTGCATGATCCGCGCCCTCATCGTCGACGACGAACCGCTCGCGCGCCGCGCTCTCATCCGCCTCCTGCGCTCCCACAAAGACATCGAAATCATCGGCGAATGTGGCGACGGCGAATCCGCCGTTCTCGCCTCACACACGCAACACCCCGACCTCCTCTTCCTCGACATCCGCATGCCCGAGCAGGACGGCTTCGAGGTCGTCGCCGGCCTTCCCTCCGACCACCCACCCGCCATCGTCTTCGTCACCGCCTACGATCAGCACGCGCTGCAGGCCTTTGAGGTCCACGCCGTCGACTATCTCCTCAAACCCTTCTCCGCCGACCGCCTCAGCAAAGCCCTCGATCGCGTCCGCGAACGCATCAACCGCACTGTCGACCCCAACACCTTCCAGCTCCTTCTCGCCGAGCTCCGCCGCTCCACGGAGCCATCCTTCCTCTCGCGCATCCCCGTCACGCAAAACGGCCGCATCCGTCTCCTCCCCGTCACCGAGATCGAACGCATCGAGGCCCTCGGCAACTATGCGCGTCTCCACACACGCAAAGGCGCCTTCGAAATTCGCGAGACCCTCCAGAGCCTCGAACAAAAGCTCGACCCCGCGAAGTTCCTCCGCATCCACCGCTCCACCATCATCAATATCGACCTCGTCCATGAGGTCCAGCCCTGGTTCCGCGGCGGCCACCTCGTCATCATGAAAGACGGCTCCGAGCTCCGCCTCAGCCGCTACCAGCACGACGCCATCGAAAAGCTCACCGGCCGTCTCCACCGCTGACCGACCCATCGCTCAACGACTCCACCTCTCTCTGGCGCGCAGGCCTCATACTGTTATCAGGAGTCCGTTATCAGGACTCCCTGAGAACACGCATGATCCTGAAACAGTACTACCTCGGCTGCCTCGCCCACGCCTCTTATCTTCTCGGCGACGAAGCCACCCACACCGCCGTCATCGTCGACCCGCAGCGCGACATCCAGCAGTATCTCGACGACGCCGACGCACTCGGCCTCCAGATCCGCCACGTCTTCCTCACGCACTTCCACGCCGACTTCATCGCCGGCCACCTCGAGCTCCGCGACCGCTGCGGCGCCACCATCCATCTCGGCGCCCGCGCCGTCGCCGAGTACACCTTCACCCCCATGCACGACGGCGACACACTCAACTTCCCCGGCATGCGCCTGCAGGTCCTTGAAACCCCCGGCCACACCATCGAGTCCATCTCCATCCTCGTCTTCGATCTGAGCAAGAGCGCAACGAATCCCTACGCCGTCCTCACCGGCGACACCATGTTCATCGGCGACGTCGGCCGCCCCGACCTCCGCGCTTCCCTCGGCTACAGCGCCAACGAGCTCGGTGGCCACCTCTACGAGTCGCTACACAACAAGCTCCTTCCGCTGCCCGACGAAACCCTCGTCTACCCCGCACACGGCGCCGGCTCGCTCTGCGGCAAGCAGCTCTCCTCCGACACCGTCTCTCCACTCGGCATCCAGCGCCGCCTCAACTACGCGCTCCAGCCCATGTCGAAGGACGAGTTCATCGCGCTCGTCACCGCCGACCAGCCCGACGCCCCGCAGTACTTCACCTACGACGCCATCCTCAACACGCGCGAGCGCGGCACTCTCGAAAGCAATCTCGAAAAGGTCCTGCAACCTCTCTCGCTCGACGAAGTGCTCACGCTCCAAAAATCCGGCGCACAACTCCTCGACGTCCGCGACGGCGCCGAGTTCGCCAAAGGCCATCTCACCGGCAGCCTCAACATCGGCCTCGGCGGCCAGTACGCCACATGGGCCGGCACACTGCTCGACCGCGAAAAGCCCATCGTCATCCTCGCCGAGCCCGGTCGCGAGCACGAAGCCGCACTCCGCCTCGGCCGCATCGGCTTCGACCACGTGCGCGGCTACCTCGCCAACGGCCTCGCCGCACTCGCCACACGCCCTGACCTCATCTCCACCACCGAGCGCGTCAGCCCCACCGACTTCAACGCCGAACTCGCCGGCTCACCTGTCGTCCTCGACATCCGCAATCCTCGCGAGTACGCCACAAAACACATCCCCGGCAGCCTCAACATTCCGCTGAATCATCTCGAGGAACGCCTCGCCGAAGTCCCCCGCGACCGCCGTATCGCCGTCCACTGCGCCGGCGGCTACCGCTCCTCCGCCGCCGCCAGCATCCTGCACCGCCACGGCATCACCAACCTCATCGAGATGACCGGCGGCATCGCCGCATGGGAGTCCGCCAAACTCCCTCTTGTCTTCGAGTCAACAACCGCCTGAAGGTTTTAGAAGCAGAACGGGACACACAAATCGATCGCTCACCGGAGGAAACGGCTATGAACCGGCCCGCTCTTGTTGTGCTCTCGGCTCTTCTCTTCTGCGGGCTCTCCGCGTGCAAAGTCTCCGACGACGCCATCGCTGCATCACAGCAGATGACCTCGACCGCAAGCACTCTCAACGACTTCTACTCCGCACTCGAAGATTCGGTCACCGACACCATCACGCTCTACGAGCTCGACGCCGCACTCTCCGGCATACCCTTTACCGACAACAATCGCAAGCTCATCGAGACCACCCGCAGCGAACTTGAAAACCGCAAGCACATGGCCGCCGCTCTCACAAAGCTCGCCGCGTCATTCGCCACCCTCACCAAAAGTTCTTCCGCAAGTGACGTCGACAAATCCGCGACTGCACTCGGCAAGGAGCTTGTCACCATCAAGGCCCTTCCCAGCGGCTCTCCCGTGCCTGACGCTCTCGGACAAGCCGGCAACGCCCTGATGCAGCTCGCCCAGCAGCACGAAGAGAAGAAAGCCGCTCGCGCGATCGACGAAACCCTCGCGGCCGTCGGCGATCTCTTCGAAAAGGAAAAGCCCACCTACGACTCCATCGCTCGCACGCACGTCCGTCAGGCCAGTGAGGTCGCGAAAGGTCTCATCAACGCGAACGAGGTCGACTTCGGCACGATGCTCACTCCGGCACTCAAGCCCTTCTCGCTCTCCGCGCTCCCGTCGAACCAGACCCTCCAGACGCAACTGAAGCCGCTGGCGCTCTCCCGTCTCGACACCGCGACCGACACCGCTGCACAAAAAGAAGAGAAGGCCTCAGCCGCAATGCTCGACGCTCTCCGCGAGATGAGCTCCCGCGTCCACCTGCTCGCGACCGAGAAGCCCATGCCCATCCGTGAAGCTCCCTTCTCGCTCAAGCTCGTCGAAGACTGGGTGCAATCCTGGGCCGCATCCCTCATCTGATCGCTGCAAAGGAGACCGCCGTGAATCCATCCGTCCAGGCACTCGAAAATCTCTACTTCCTGCTCAGAGGTAGCCTCACCACCTTGCAGGCAAACGGCGCCACGCCCGATCAACTCGACCAGCTCCGCACTCAAATCGTCATCGCGCGCACCAACTACTGGACCGCGATCAACAGCATCCTTCATGACGACGACCCTCAAGTCCGCGATCTCACCTCTCAGCTCAACACCGCGCAACTGAGCCTCGAGGCCACCATCAAGCACCTCAACGACGTCGCCAAGGTTCTCGACGCCATCACCAAGGCCGTGGACATCGGCACTCAGCTCGTCGAGAAAGCCATCTCGCTCTAAAGGTCTACCCCTGCCTCTGCGGTGCCGGGCGACAACTCCGCCTCACCCACTCCCCCCTCTTTCCAGTCGCCCTCGCCCGAATTCAGCCACACTCCCACCGATCGCCTGCGTGCTCTAGCTGTCTGATGTGACAGTTGTTACTCAGGTGCGCCGATCCTACGTTGGCTACAAGCTTCATCGATGCCCTTTGTACGTCGTATCGGGAACTAGCTCCAATCGGAGATGTGCGCAGGCGCCCTCACCAGTGAAGAGGAGAACCAATGAAGATCAGCAAAACCTTCCTGCTGGCCGCAATCGTGCTGGTCGGTGTATCAGCCTTTGGAGAGGACAGATTCGAAATCTTCGGAGGATATTCCTACCTGCAATTCAGCCCCACAGTCGCCGGTACGTCTGGCCGTGGCTTCAACGGCGGCGGTGCCGGTGCAACCCTCTACTTCCTCAAGATTCTGGGTATCAAGGCCGACTTCATGGGCTATGGGAACACGACCTTCACCGCGACATACTCGGGTCCTGTGGTTACGCCACACAGCGGAACCTATACAGCGCAAGGAGACATGTTCACCTACCTCTTTGGCCCGGAGATTCGTATTCCTATTCCGAAGGTCAGGCCATTTGGAGAAGCTCTCTTCGGCGGCTCCCAAACCAACGCTTACGTCAACCTCTCGAACGCCATCGATCAGGCCGGTGGAAGCGTGAGTGTGGCGAACGAGCACCCGTTCACCCTGGCACTCGGCGGTGGACTCGATGTTGACGCCGGAAAGAGAATCGCCATTCGCCTCGGTGAATTCGATTACGTCCTGACCAAGTACCACAATCCGCTGACGAACAACAGCAGTCAAAACAACTTTCGCTATTGCGGTGGGCTGATTCTCAAGTTCTAGTCGCGGGTCCGAACGATCACGAAACGGAGACCTTATGCACGAACGCAATTCGCACAAACTCTCAAAGGTTGTGATCCTGTCCCTCTTGGGGTTCAGCTTGTCGAGCGCCATTGCACTTGCCCAGAACGTGAAAATCAAAGGCATCATTAAGGCGCGCAGCGGTGACACACTTACCCTGCAAACAGAGACCGCATCCTCTGTCACCGTGCTGCTCACCGACACCACCGACGTGGGGCAGCTTCAGGGAGCTCTCAAGGCGCGCAACAAAAAGATGTCCATGGCCGCCCTCATCCCAGGTCTTCCGATTGAAGTGGAGGGCGCCGACAACGCTCAAGAGCAACTCGTCGCCGCAAAAATCCGATTCAAGGGCAACGACTTCCAGCAGGCTCAGGCCATCCAGGCCGGCATGCACGAGCAGGAAAAGCTGAACGAGCAGCAGCAAGCCGAGCTTGCTGCACACCAGGCGGAACTGAAACAACAGCAGACGCAGCTCGATGAACATCAGCAGCAGATCGCTGCCAGCAAAGCCGAAATTGCAGCCAACACCGCCCGCTTTGGCCAACTCGACGACTACTACATCTACGACGAGGTCACAATTTACTTCGCCAACGGCAAGTCCACGATCGACTCCAAATACAACGCCCCCTTGATGGCGTTGGCAAAAAAGGCCGAGTCAGTGAACGGCTACATGGTTGAAGTCAAGGGCTACGCCTCGACTACCGGCAGCGCCGCTCTGAACCAGAAGCTCAGCCAGCAGCGAGCATCGAATGTCGTGAATCTCCTGCTGCAGCAGGGAAACGTGCCTCTGGTGAGAATGCTCGCTCCCGGTGCCATGGGCGAAACCGGTGAGAAGGACGGAACGACCACCGACGAAGCAGAGGCGCGAAAGGTAGTCGTCCGCGTGCTGCAGAACAAGGCCGTCGCCGGAATCAGCTGAGTGCTCTCCGAGCAGCATAGCTCTGGCGACTTCACCATCTTCACCGCTTGCTACCGGATCGCGATCCGCAGCCGCGTCCACAACTCTCGCTTGCCCTCGAGTGTCACGCGCACCGCACGCGTATTCTTCGCCGGCACAACCCACTTGAGCGCAACGAACCTCCGGTACATCCCCACACCCAAAGCACCCGCCACATGCGGCCGTCGCTCCGTCCAGTCGATGCACTGCCGCGCCACCTTCGGATTCGCTCCATCCTCCGCACTCGCGACCTCCATCCCCAGCTCCTCAAACCACTCCTGCCCGCGCTGCGTCACGGCGAACGCCCTTCCGCCCGCAGGCAGCAGCAATCCATTCGCCTGCAGCGCATCGGCAATCTGCACACCCAGCCATCCCGCCAGATGTGCATAACACGTGCGCGCGTGCTCCAGCGACCCAATCGCCGGCACGCTCGTCTTCTCCTTGCGCACTCCATTCGTCAGCACCAGCAGAGCCTCAACCGCACTCGCAACCTCAGTGCTCGCGAGCCTGTAATAGCGATGCCGTCCCTGCTGCTCCACCATCAGAAAACTTCCCTCCACCAGCCTCGCCAGATGCCCACTCGCTGTCTGCGGACTCACATGCGCCACCACAGCCAACTCACCCGCCGGCAGCGCCCGCCCGCTCATTAACTCCAACAGCATCGCTGCCCTGGCAGGCTCGGCAAGAAGATTCGCAGCGACGGCAACAGCATCATTCATCCCATCAGTATCCTCCTTCTTTTCCCCAAACACTTCGGTCTATCCCGAAATGATTCCGAAACTCCCCATCGTCTAATCGCACCAGGAGGAAGTTCATGTACACACTTTTCCTGCGCTACACCATCGACCCCAACAAGCTCGCTGACTGGAGGGCCTACGCCGAAGCCGAAATCGCTCCCATCACCGAATCCGGCGGCAAGGTCACCGGCTACTACGCTCCCACAGAATTCGCCGGCGACACCGCCGAAGCCTTCGCCACCATCGACGTCGGCACCATGGCCGAGTACGAAATCTATCGCGCCAAGCTCGCCGACAATCCGAAGCACAAAGAGTACGCCGCGAAGCTCCAGGCCTCCGGCGCCATCCGCTCCGTCTACCGCGCCATCATCCAACGCATCGAACCTGCAGAGGCCAAACGATGAGCACACCCGCCGCCACCCAACAAATCCCCGGCTACGACTTCGGCACTCGCAGGAGTGCCGAGTCCCCACTCTCCGACGAAGATCTCCGCAACCTCGAGCAAACCGTCGGCTGGTCCTCCGAAGATCGCGACATCCTGCTCAAACACTCCGCACTCTTCCAACAACAAGCCGAAGCCATGGTCGACTCCTGGCGTTCCGTCATCGCCGCGCAACCACACCTCTCACACTGGTTCGTCGGCCCTGACGGCAAGCCCGACGACGACTACAAAGCCCGTGTCAAACCCCGCTTCGTGCAATGGGTCATCGACGTCGCCCTCCGCCCGCACGACCGCGCCTGGCTCAACTACCAGGAAGAGATCGGCCTCCGCCACACGCCCGCAAAGAAGAACCTCACCGACTCCAAGCAAACACCACCGTCTCGTCCCGCTCCGTTATCTCCTCGGCTTCATCCCCGTCGTGCTTCCCATCCGCAAATTCTTCAGCGCCTCCATCTCGAGCAACGAAGAACTCGCACGCCTCGAAGCCGCATGGACGCGCGCCGTCCTCCTCCACATCACCCTCTGGTCCCGCCCCTACACCACCGAAGGCCTCTGGTGACCCAACAAAATTTATGCACCGAACGTACATCCCTTCGCGTCCCTTAAGTCTGCAAAGGAGCCGCACCCATGCCAACGGCGACGCGACAGACACGCAACTTCCAGGGCGTCCGCATCGAGGTCGAGACCGTCCTGCCCTTCGATGAAGTCCTCAACCGCCTTCGCGCTCAGTGCGGCCGCGCCACCGCAGGCGCCATCGGCGAAATCGTCGCCCGCACCTCCTCCATCGAAGAGTTCGAGCGCGAAGTGAACCAACGCCTCGTCGGCCCCAGCGGCTTCATGATCTTCGCCGAATTCGATCATTCGCCATGGATTCGTGCCTACGGTCTCAACCGCCGCGTCCTGCGCGTCATCCTCGGCAATCCGCTCATCGCCATCACCATGCTGCGCGAAGACATCTCCGCCGCGCTCTTCGCACCCGTCGAGCTTCTCCTCACCGACAGCGGCAGCGGCGCCGGCATCCAATACGTCCTGCCCTCGTCGCTCATGGTCATCAGCGACAATCCACCGCTCCTGAAAGCCGCACAGGCGCTCGACGAAAAGCTCAGCGCCCTCATCTCCACGATCAGCGGCCTCTAAAATAGAGGCGAGGACAGAAACCATGGCGCAGGCCCGTCTTCTGATGCTTGTCGGCGACTTCGTAGAAGACTACGAGGTCATGGTCCCCTTCCAGACGCTTCAGGTTCTCGGCCACACCGTCGACGCCGTCTGCCCCAACAAGAAGAAGGGTGACTCCGTCCGCACCGCCATCCACGACTTCGAAGGCGACCAGACCTACACCGAAAAGCGCGGCCACAACTTCGCGCTCAACGCCACCTTCGACGAGATCGACGAGACCCGCTACGACGCCCTCGTCATCCCCGGCGGCCGCGCGCCCGAATACCTTCGCCTCAACCCGCGCGTCCTCGAAATCATCCGCCACTTCGACAAAGCCGGCAAACCCATCGCCGCCCTCTGCCACGGCCCGCAACTGCTCGCCGCCGCACGCGTCATCAAAGGCAAGCGCGTCAACGCCTACCCCGCCTGCGCGCCCGAAGTCGAACTCGCCGGCGCCGAATTCGTCTCACTCGACATCACCGGCGCCGTCACCGACGGCAAACTCGTCACCGGCCCCGCCTGGCCCGCGCATCCCGAGTGGCTCCGCCAGTTCCAAAAGGTCCTCGAATCCCACCTCACAAGATGACAGCAGTAGCAGCCCTACACACCGCCAGACCTTTGATCCTCACGGCCCGCACTGGAGGAACAAATTGCCAAAGCTTCTGTCCGTCAATGTCGGTCTGCCGCGCGAAATTCAATGGAACGGCAAGGTCGTTCGCACAGCGATCTGGAAGAGTCCCGTCTCCGGTCGCATCGTTGCTCGGCGGCTCAATTTAGACGGCGATGGTCAGGGCGATCTCGCAGGCCATGGCGGCGAACAGCGTGCCGTCATGGTCTATCAGCTCGAAGCCTATCAATACTGGGAACAGGAACTCGGCCGAAAAGATTTCGACTACGGGCAGTTCGGAGAAAACTTCACCGTCGAAGGCTTGCCCGACGATCAGGTCTGCATCGGCGACCGCTACAAAATCGGCACCGCCGTCTTCGAAGTAACCCAGCCTCGCGTCACCTGCTATCGAGTCGGCATCCGCATGAACAACCCAGAGATGCCGTCCCTGCTTGTCTCACATCACAAGCCCGGATTCTATTTCCGCGTCATCACCGAAGGCGAAGTGGGCGCCGGAGATGACATTCAAAAGATCGCGGATGGCCCCGACAAGATCACTGTCGCCGAAATCGATTCCCTGCTCTATCTGCCAAAACCTGACCTCAATCGCGTAGCGGTTGCAGCCCGCGTTCCCGCGCTAAGTCCGGGATGGAAGGGCTCGATGGATGCCATCCTCGAGGCCCAGAAGAGCGGAATCCACGATGGCAGCCCCGGTCTCACAACGCCGATTGCATCGCCGCTCGCATGGAATGGTTTCCGCTCGGTGACAGTCGCTGAAGTGCATCAGGAAACCAGCGAAGTCACTTCCATCGTCCTCGCAGACCCGAAAGGGACTCTGCCACCCGCGCTGCCCGGTCAATATCTCGTGCTGCGCTGGCACAGCGATAACAACCCAACTGCTTGCGTCCGCAGCTATTCCATCTCCGGCGCTTCGAATTCAGGCACCTATCGCATCAGCGTGAAGCGCGGCACGGGTCCCGGCAGCCAGCATCTCGCCGAGGCGACGCGAGTCGGCGACCGCTTCGACATCAGCGCCCCTCGCGGCGAATTCATCCTGCAATCGGACCAGGCTCCCGTTGTTCTATTGAGCGCCGGAATCGGGATCACGCCGGTGCTTTCCATGTTGCACGCTCTCGCATCCGGCGCCGCTACGCATCCCCGCGAAGTCTGGTGGATCTACGCTGCGCGAAATGGAAACGAAGTCGTCTTCGCCCAGGAAGCCCGGCAACTGTTGTCTGCGATTCCCGGAAGCCACGCAGCCATCGCCTACAGCAAACCCAATCCCGGCGACAAACCAGGCAGCGATTTCGACATTCAAGGGCACTGGGACCTCGCGAGCCTCAAGAAGCTCGCAATTCCAGCCGCCGCTGATTTTTACCTGTGCGGCCCATCCACCTTTCTGACGGACATGAACCGTGATCTCCTCTCGCTCGGCGTGCCGCAACATGCAATCCATCAGGAGATCTTCGGCTCCCTCAGCAGCATCGAGCCCGGAGTCGAGAAGACCACAACCAAGCCGCCACATCCTCTAGTCCCCGTCGGCACCGGACCGCTCGTTTCATTTACGCGAAGCGGTCTCGCTGTGCCATGGGACCCACGCTTCAAGAGCATCCTCGAGTTCGCCGAGGCGTGCGACATTCCCGTCCGCTGGTCTTGCAGAGTAGGCGTCTGTCACACCTGCGAGTGCGGCCTTCTCGATGGTCGTCTCCGCTACGCGCCACAGCCACTCGATCCACCAGCTTCAGGCAACGCTTTGATCTGCTGCTCCACACCTGAATCGCCCATTGAATTGGACCTCTAACTCACGACCCTCATCGAAGGAGTGACACATGCGTCCCGACATGATTCCCGGAAACGCCTTTCCCGACTATCAGCTCCCCGATCACACCAACACCATGCGCAAGCTGAGCGAGCTACAGGGAGACGACCCGCTGATCCTCACACTCTCCCGCGGTCACTACTGCCCCAAGGAGCACCAGCAGCATCTGGAGCTGGCCGCGTTCTATCCAAAAATCGCCGTGGCCTACACCCAGATCGCCACCATCTCGACCGACGACCATCACACGCTTCAGGAGTTCCGCGCGTCCGTAGGCGCCCAGTGGCCCTTCCTCTCCGATCCCGAACGCACCGTGCAGAAGGACCTCGACATCCAGGAGTACACCGACCCCGAAAACAACCCGATGATCCCGCACACGCTCGTCCTCAAGCCCGGCCTCATCATCCACAAAATCTACAACGGCTACTGGTTTTGGGGCCGCCCCTCCGTAGCCGACCTGTGGCATGACCTCCGCATCGTCAGCAGCGAGGTCCGCCCCGACTGGGACCTGAGCACCCCCGGCCTCCGCGAAGCCTGGGACAGGGGCGACAAATCCCCGTTTCACGGCTGGAACAGGGACGCGAAAACAACCCCGGCGAACTAAACGCGTTCTCTGTTCCAACGCTTCCGAAAAATTTTGCGTAATCTCGCCACGCTCCTCCGTATACCTCACGTATGTTCGACCATGACGTGACAACGGTGGCCTACATGGAGCGCGACGCGCAGCAAATCGCCCGCAACCTGCGCCGCAAAGATGTCGCCTTCCTGCAGACATTAGTCGAGCAATATCAGTACCGCCTCGTTCGCTATCTCATCTATCTGCTCGGCAGGCGCGATGGCGTCGACGATCTGGTCCAGGAGACGTGGCTTCGCGTCCTCGAGCGCGGCTCCTCCTACGACGGCCACTCCCGCTTTGAGCCCTGGCTCTTCCGCATCGCCCGCAATCTCGCGCTCGACGACCTCCGCAAGCGGCGAACCGTCAGCCTTGACTCCGCTCAAAGCGAAGAGTGGGACTCCGTCGCTCTGTCGCCCGCGTCTACGGCGCCTTCTCCCTTTCTACTTGCAGCAAGGTCCGAGGACGCCCAACGCCTTGCTCACTCCATGCAAACCCTCGAACCCGCCTGTCGTGAAGCCCTCGTTCTTCGCTTTCAGGAGGAGCTCTCTTTACAGGAAATATCCATCGTCGCCGATGCGCCTGTCTCCACAGTCGCGTCGAGAATCTATCGCGCGCTCGCAACCCTGCGGTCGCAACTGGAGGAGCGAAACTCATGATCTCTGACCCTCACGAACCTTTCCGGAACATGATCGACGAAGCTCTCGTCGCCGGAACCTCGGCTTCCCCGCAGCCTCTGTTGAACGAGCATCTCCAATCGTGCGCTCAATGCCGCGAGTATCTGGAGACCACGACTCGAACAATCGCCAGTCTCGGCAGCTTCTCCTTTGAAGTCGATCCAACCCTTCAGGCAAGGGTCTCCGACGCAATCACGCTTCGCGCGCAGCAGCTTCAACCCGCGCAATTCAGCACGGATCGACTAGTCATGGTCTGCCTTCTCGCCCTCGCCCTGACGGTCGCTGGCTCATTCTTCGATCTCAAGTTCGGTGGTCTGCTCGCCTCAATCCTCGACCTTCACAGCGCGCAACTGCAGCACGAGCTGCTGACCTTCTGGGTCATCCCTTCCCTCTGTCTCCTGCTCCTGTTCCCCATGTTGCCGCTGCTGTCCCGGCGTAAAGAAAGGATCCTATGAACACCCGTCCCTTTTTCCAGATTGTGCCGAAGTCAGTCCAGCTTTGGGCGTGGATCGCTGTGGCCGCTACCGTTGTGATAGCCCTGACTATGGGAATAGTGACGGTCGCCGCTCACCACGGCTCGTTCTGGACAATACCCCTCTACACTGCCGCAGGCCTCTTCACTGGCACTCTCGTCGCCATCTGGCTCCTTGGCCTCGGCTTCGTATACGTCGACGCCCGCCGGCGCTCCATGCAACCCGTCCTCTGGGTCCTGGTCTGCGTCCTGGTTCCGCATCTGTTGGGCTTCCTGCTCTATTTCGTGCTGCGCCAACCCCTCGCATCACCCTGTGGTCACTGCGGACAACCGGTTCCTTCAGGCCAGCGATTTTGCTCGTGGTGCGGGACTCCTCAGCCTCCCCCTCCGTCAGGCAATGCACCATCCCCCTTCGGCCAGAGCCCCGGAACCAGCCACTGACAGCGCCGCCGCAACCCTCCTGACACATTCTGTCAGTAGCCCCACGTATAAAGAAAGACAGCGGAATCAATAGAATCTATAGATATGGATTTCCAGCTCCACACGGACTACAAGCCGCAGGGCGACCAGCCGACCGCCATCCGCGAGCTCGTCTCCGGCATCGCCGCCGGCGAGAAGGATCAGACCCTCCTCGGCGTCACCGGCTCCGGCAAGACCTTCACCATGGCCAAGGTCATCGCCGAGCTCAACCGCCCCGCGCTCATCCTCGCCCACAACAAAACCCTCGCCGCGCAGCTCTATCACGAGTTCAAGCAGTTCTTCCCCACCAACGCCGTCGAGTACTTCGTCTCCTACTACGACTACTACCAGCCCGAAGCCTACATTCCCTCCGGCGACCTCTACATCGAAAAAGAATCCACCATCAACGACGAGCTCGACAAGCTCCGCCTCTCCGCCACGCGCTCTCTCTTCGAACGCCGCGACGTCATCATCGTCTCCTCCGTCTCCTGCATCTACGGCCTCGGCTCGCCCGAAGCCTACTACGGCATGCTCTGCTCCTCGAAAAAGGTCAGAAGCTCAAGCGCGAAGACATCACCCGCCGCCTCGTCGAAATCCTCTACGAGCGCAACGACGTCGACTTCCGCCGCGGCACCTTCCGCGTCCGCGGCGACATCATCGAGGTCTACCCCACCTACGACGAAAACGCCTACCGCATCGAGCTCTTCGGCGACGAGATCGACTCCCTCTCGCAAATCGACCCGCTCTTCGGCACCGTCCGCCAGCGCTACTCGCGCCTCCCCATCTACCCGAAATCGCATTACGTCGTTCAGCCCGAGCGCAAATCCACCGCCATCAACTCCATCGTCGCCGAGCTCACCGACTGGGAAGCGCAGCTCGAAAAAGAAGGCCGCCTCGTCGAGTCCCAGCGCATCCACCAGCGCACCCGCTTCGACCTCGAGATGATCAAATCCGTCGGCTACTGCCACGGCATCGAAAACTACTCGCGCCACTTCTCCGGCCGTCTCCCCGGCGAGCCACCCCCAACCCTCCTCGACTACTTCCCCCGCGACTTCATGACCTTCATCGACGAGTCGCACGTCTCCGTCCCGCAGCTCCACGGCATGTGGCACGGCGACCGCTCGCGCAAACAAAACCTCGTCGACTACGGATTCCGCCTCCCCTCCGCCATGGACAACCGCCCGCTCCGCTTCGAAGAGTGGGAGTCCCGCGTCGGCCAGACCATCTACGTCTCCGCCACGCCCGGCCCCTACGAGCTCACCAAGTCCGCCGGCGTCGTCGTCGAACAAATCATCCGCCCCACCGGCCTCGTCGACCCGCAAGTCGAAATCCGCCCCATCAAAGGCCAGATCGACGACCTCCTCGCCGAGATCCGCGACCGCGCCGCTATCAATCAGCGAGTGCTCGTGACCACACTGACCAAGCGCATGGCCGAAGACCTCGCCAACTACTACTCCGAGGTCGGCGTCCGCTGCCGCTACATGCACTCCGAGATCGAAACCCTCGAGCGCATCCGTCTCCTCCGCGACCTCCGCCGCGGCGAGTACGACGTCCTCATCGGCATCAACCTCCTCCGCGAAGGCCTCGACCTCCCCGAAGTCTCGCTCGTCGCCATCCTCGACGCCGACAAAGAAGGCTTCCTCCGCTCCCAGGGCTCACTCATCCAGACCATCGGCCGCGCCGCCCGCCACCTCGAAGGCCGCGCCATCCTCTACGCCGACAAGATGACCGACTCCATGCAGCGCGCCATCGACGAAACCAATCGTCGCCGCGAAAAGCAGGAAGCTCTACAACGAAGAAAACGGAATCCAGCCCACCACCATCATCCGCGCCATCAACGACTCCCTCGCCACCATCCTCAAAGCCGAATACGCCGACCTCACCGACGAGCTCTCCCCCACCGCCGAAGAACTCACCTTCAACACCCAGGCCGAGCTGGACACTTACATCGCGAAGTTAGAAACCGAAATGCGCGAATCCGCCAAAAAATTCGAATTCGAACGCGCCGCCACCCTCCGCGACCAAATCAAAGACCTCCGAACCAAAGAATTCCTGTTCAGCTAGCGAGGTCGAGCGATTGAACTCTAAGAACGAAAGTGATCTGCTGTTCGAACGCTATCTGTCCAGTCAGGGCTTCACATTTGACTACGAACCTGAAATTCCGAAGAGCAACCGTCGAATCGATTATGTAGTGGGCCATCCCAGTGGGCCGCTCTATTTCGAAGTCAAGCAGATTGAAGTCCCGCTCCCCGGCGGCAGCTTCTTCCAATGGGATCCATATCCCCCGATTCGCTCCCACATCCATGACGCAGTTAAGCAATTCCAGGATTTACCAAACTCCATTAACGCTCTCGTCTTTGCCGCCGGTCCCTGCAGCTTCGTCGACCTCAGAGCTTCGTACGTGATGCTTGGAGCGATGTACGGAGACTTCGTGTTTCATGTCCCTCTGAAGGTAGATCCAAAGAATTGCGAAGATGAAGAGGTAGTTGCAGGCTTCATGCCCGGCAAGGGCAAGATGGTTCGTAGGCATCACGTGCAGAACACGAGGATCTCCGCAATCATTTCTCTTCACGACTACAACACCTTCCCCAAGGAAGCAGCCCTATATCTCAAATCTGACGACGGTAGAACCTTAGAGGAACGGCAAGCTGACCTTTGGTCTGGTCAAGCTGAAATCTCTGAGGAACTCACGCCTTGTGTAACTGTCTGGGAAAACGCCTACGCCAAAAGAAAATTCCCAAATGAACTCTTTCGCGGGCCAATGGACGCTCGATGGTCAGTTGAGAACGGGGCTCAGGTTCTGAGCTTTGTGGGAGAGAAGCGACGTCGTCTGAAAATCGATAAGTAAGGCGGGTGGCCCACTCATCCCCGAACCACCACACCTCGAGTGCCCCATTCGTCGCGGCATCATCGCGATGGGTGGGGTATGCCCCCGCCCATCCCCGCATGCGAGCAGCGCTGCCGTCGTCTGACCCCACCTGGCCTTGCTATCCCGATTAAATTCTCTTCTGAGTGGCCCTTTTTTCTCCTGAATCCCGCATTCGATAAGTAGAGGGCTTATCGCAACCCGCGTTGCGGCCTTTCTTGAAATAGGCGTCTTCGGGTCTCCTGACTCGCGGTCCACCGGGCCAATGCCTCTCGATTCTCAGTCCAGCTGAATCTGCCGGCGCAGCTCGTGCGCAGCAATTTCACGAACGAAAAGGAGAAAGCATGCCACCACCCATCGTGCCTCCAGACGTAATCTCGCAATTTGAAAAGTCTCCGGCTCCCCAGCCGACCCTCTTAACCGTCAATCTTGCCAACGTCACCGCGTACTATCAGGACACTGTCGACCTGACCTTGCTGGCCACGCTAGCCATTGATCCTATGATGGGCAACCCGAAGAACTTCCCGCCACTCGAGGTCGTCGGGGATATCGTGCAAATCAACGACGACACCACGGTCAAGGGCCTGTATCTTTCCAAAAACCTCGTCACGAAATCTTCCCCAACGGCAGCGGCCGGCAGCGGCACGATGATCAGCGACGCAACAATAACGGGTTTTCGTCAGGACATCTTCAAGATTTATTGCCCGGACCCTATGGCGGCGGCGGCCACGATTATGCCGATAGGATCCATCACGGCATCGGGAGTCAGTTCGCAGGACGTCCCTCCCGGAGGACCTCTCAAGCCCGACGGGACCCCGGTGATTGGCGGCGGAGACTGGTCGATTACGGGAGGAACCGGAGCATTTCTCGGAGCGACTGGACAGATGGGCGGCCAGGGGTCAAAGGGTACTGGAGTCATCCGCGCCGCTTCGGTCAAGGAAGATCCCAGCTACCGAAGGGCCAATGCGTCTCCCAATAACATTACGACGATGTATCTGAATGTGATCCCGATGATGCCGCCGCAAATCATCCCGGTATTACCTCCGGCTCATGCTGGCCATACACTGACCTTGTATGCCACCGGTCTCGGGCCCGTACGCTACCAAAGCGGAGCTACTTGGGTAGATGTTCCTATTGGCCAACCGTTTCCCGCAAACACCACAGTTATCTCTCCGGTGACTGTAACCATCGGCAACACGCCGATCCCCATCGCGCCTCTGAACGCCCAAGGAGTCCCAGGCTTCAGCAATGGGTATCAGGTGAAATTCACTGTGCCCAATTTAGCGCCGGGGAATTATCCAATTCAGATCAGCTCGGCATGGATTCAGAGTGCAGCGGCCACGCTTCACGTCCTTTAGAGAAGATCCATCCCATAGCCAGTAACAGCACAATGGGGCGGGGTGGCCCTCCCATCCCTTGAACCGCCACACCTTCGGTGCCCCATTCATCGCGGCATCACCGCGATGGGTGGGGTATGCCGGCGTTTTCGCAGAGAATATCCCCTCAATCGGCAGAAAGAGTGTCATTAGCGATCGACGGCCCCTACGATCTATCGCGCTTTATCGATGCTGTTTTTGCACGCCGGATGCCCGCACATACACTCGATATCCGGAGTCTCCCCCGCGCCCTCGCACGACGCGCCGCAGTAAGAGGTTCCTGACGGAACCTTACAGGTGCAGGGCGGATGCTTGCATTCGTCACTTTTTTTAGAAGTCGCCATCGGGTTTCATCCCTTCAGAAGTTGTCCATCGTCGTACGTCGATGCTTGGCATCTGATTCGCCAAAGCTGAAACCACTGGCCCATTTTCGGATTACCGGAATCATACCTCCGTTCGTCGGCGACTGGCCCTTTCGTCTAAGTATGCCGAGCATGCCTAAGGCGACACCACACCCGCGCGCAACCTATTTCACCCGCTCCCAATACAACCTGTACGTCGCATCTTTACGGTCGATCGCGCCGCCCTTGCCATCTTCTCGCGGGATCAGCACCATTCGGTCGATGCCCTGAAATTCCACCCACCGCACGTGATCCCGGCCCCGAAGGTCCGGGTACGAACTGTCTTCAACGTGGTGCGTGATCGTTCCGGCGGCCTCCTCCACCGTATACGTCCCGTAGTAACTGAAGTAGCTCTCGAACGCCGCCGCTTTCTCGGCCTGGGTTCCCGCAGCCAGCCCTCCCGCAAACTTCCTGCGTCCAGTCCGGTTCGCAATCTGCACCGACATCGTTCCTGACGCGTCGTAAACAATCAAACCCGTCGGGTGATCGTAAAAACCAGGCAGTCCCGGCGGCTGGCCCTCAACCGAGACAAGCCGCCATGCGCCCACGATCTTCTTCGCGAGCGGACCCTTCTGGCCCTGCGCCAGGGCGCCAGACACGCCAAGACAAAGAATCGTCACGCAACACGCAATCACTCGACGCATGCAAGCCAGTATAAGATTCGCGACCCGGGTACCCCATTCATCGCGGCATCATCGCGATGAGTGGCGACTGGGGCGGGTGGCCCACTCATCCCCTGATCACCAACACCTGGGTGCCCCATCCAGACGCGGCGTCATCGCGGATGGGTGGGATGAACGAATGTCCGCGCGCTACGACCTGCTCGTCCCGGCCAATCCTCTTCTCCTGATCCCAGGGTTCCGTCATCCTGAGCCGGAAGAGTGGCTGTCATCCTGAGCGATTATTGTGCGGCGGTCAGTTGCGCCGCAAAATCGTCAAGGTTAACCACCTGAACCAGGTCCTGCAGCAGCCCTTTTTCGTTGAATGTCATAAAGCGGACCCCGCGCACGCGAACTGTTTTACCTGTCGGCGCAATCGTCGCTTTTCCCGGAAGTGAGAGCGGCCCAGCCTGCGTGCCTTCCATCACATACTCCACGACGGCCCGGTTGCCGTCCACAAGCACATACTCATCGCGAATCATCATGTCCGGAAACGCGCCCGCGTACTGCGCGCTGAGTTGCCGAAAGGCTTGCTTCCCCTGCGATGTTTGGTGCTCGCCTGTCTCGATCTGAACATCCGAAGCTAGAAGCGCGTCGTTCCTGGAAAATTGCTTTGCATTTGTATTCGCGTCGAACGCAGCAGCTGCGGCGCGGATCTTCTTAGTGGAATCCGGCGACGTCTTTTGGTTGGGGAGTATCGTGACATTTTGAAAATCCGCCACCACAATACTGCCCTTCACCTCGGCTGCGACATCGTCAAGCTTTGTGACTGTGGTGAGCTTCTTCATCAGCGCCCGTTCGTTGAACTCAAAGACCTCTCCGCTCATCGCTTCGATCTTGTGTCCAGTCGCCGGAATCGTTCCGTACGGACCCTCGTGCTTGCCTTGCAGAACGTAAAGCACGCCTGCGACGTTGCCATCCACAACAACTATGCGGTCCCGTAGTTGAAGTCCTGGAAACGGGATCGAATAGCGCTTGATACGGTTTACGAAGTTCTGACGCCCGACAAACTTCACATTGTTGGAATCGACATCGATGTCCTCCGTAACGAGGGGCCCGTTGGCGTCGAAGTCACCCGCGCTGAAATTGCGATGAAACTTCGTAGCGTTTTCACGGACAAGTTTGTCGTAGGCAGAGTTGTCCATGTTTCCGGTCTGGGCGAAGGATGTCGCCGCGGCCATAGCAAGTGGAAGAGCGATCAGGCTCAATCTCATCGGAATTGCTCCATTGTTGCTGTTGCCGGGCTGCCTCAAAATCCTACGCTATTCGACGCGACAATTAGGCGGGGCCACTCCTCCCTGGCCCACCACATCCCGGGTGCCCCATTCACACGCAGCCTCATCGCGCGTGGGTGGGGGCGTGTGCCCGCGCGAGTGTAAAATTCGCGGCATGAAACTCAGCCGTTATTTCGCACTCCTGTCTTGTCTGTTCTTCTTCACTGCCGTAGTTTCACGCCCAGACCCTGACCGGCAAGTGGAACTCAACGGTCGATCTCAGCGGCCAGAGCGGAACCCCGACCTTCGTTCTGCAGCAAACCGACGACAAGCTGACCGGCACCTACTCCGGCGCGCTCGGCGAGGCTCCTCTGCACGGAACCGTCAAAGGCGCGGACATCACCTTCGACTTCGACGCCTACGGCGGCACCATCCACTACGTAGGCAAGCTCAGCGGCGACGGCAAAAAAATCACCGGCACCTGTGACTACGGTCAACTGGGCAAAGGCACCTTCACCGCGACCAAAGCCGAAGCAGCCCCGGCAAAACAATAGGAATCGGGTCGGTCGGCCAAGCCACCCAATTTCGCCGGCATCCTCTGAGCGGCACCGCAGCCTTTACAATCAAGGCTTTGCAAATAGAAGTCCACCCCTAAGTCTTTTCGATGGAAGACTTTGCGCAAAAACAGGGGGGAGGGGGACCCTCCCTCAAGTAATACTTATGTCGTCAGAACAACAGCACGGCTCCGCCGCCCATCCGACCACCCTGAGGTAACATCTTGTTCAAGAAAACTCTCTCCACGTGCATCCTCCTCGGCGTCTGTTGCGCGCCCCTCGCGGCCATCGCCCAGCAGGACGACCATCACGATCAGGCCCAGCAGCAGCATGAAGATCACGGCCAGCAGCAGAAGTATGTTCAGCACAAGGAATGGAAGAGCGGTTACCACATGAATCACGACGATTGGAATCGCGGCCAGCCCGTCGACTACCACACCTATCACCTTCAAGAGCCGCGTTCAGGCTATGAGTGGCGCCAGGTCGACGGTAACTACGTCATGGCCGCCGTCGCCACTGGCGTCATCGCCTCCGGTCGTCATCGCCTCCGCAGCGCATTAGACGGACGTCATCAACGGTTTACCGAGACCCACGCCGTATCTCACGCGTGGGTCTTCGTCTGCACCTACTGACCTGAGCACCATCCGTAATAAAATCCCCTCATGACCGACGCACCGCCAAAGCCCACCCCCACGCGCAAAACCGGCCTCAGCCCGAAAGAGCAGAAGCTCCAGGCGCTGCGTGAAAAGCTCGCCAACGCCTCTGCCGGCGCCAAGCCCGGAGCAGCCAAAGACAACGGCTCCGCAGGCTTCCATGGCAAGTCCACCACCGCCGGCAGGAAAACCGCCTTCCAGCGCAAAGCCACGTAGCCCCGCCCCTCAAGCAGCCGAGGCACTCCCTCACCAGGGCGGCCCACTTCATCCTTGGCCACATCCTGTTCATCTCACTTCAAGCCGATCGCTTCCTCCCACAACACCACCCACCGCCCCCGCATCTCACCTCTTGATACAGTGAGCGCCCTCTGCCAGCGGCTTCGCCATGACAGAGACGTTCGTAAGCGGCTGGATCGCCCTCGCACAAGCCGTCACAGGCAGTGCTGGCATCCGGCCATTTTCATGAGGTGAATGATGTCCACGATGTACAGGCCATTTCGAACGGCCATCGCCGCTTGCGCGCTTCTTCTGGTGGGCGCATCGCCGATGGCTCTGCGAGCGCAAGACCAAAGCTCGTCTCCCTCCTCAACCGCGCCCGACAACTCCGCGCGCAACAAGGACCACAGCACCACCGCCACTGCCGATCAGCAGTCTGCACACAAGTCCGACACCGAGATCACCCGCGATATCCGGCGGTCGGTCGTCTCCGACAAGTCCCTCTCCACGTACGCGCACAACGTCAAAATCATCACGCAAAACGGTGCCGTCACTCTCAAGGGACCTGTCAACTCTGACGATGAAAAGCAGACCGTGGCCGCCAAGGCCGCCGAGGTCGTTGGTGGTTCTGACAAGGTCACCAACCAGCTCACCGTCAAGCAATAACGCCAGAACCCACGCAACACAATCTGTTCAGCATCAGGAGATCTCCCATGGCAGGTAAAAACACAGCAGCGTTCGCAATCTTCCCCACTCGTGCAGCAGCGGAATCCGCAGTCGATCGTCTCATCGCAGCCGGCTTCTCCAATCAGGACGTCTCCGTTCTCATGGCCGACAACGACAGCGCGCGCGAGTTCGCCACCGAGAAGAACACCAAGGCCCCCGAAGGCACAACCACCGGCGTTGGAGTCGGCGGAGTCGTCGGCGGCACGCTAGGCCTCCTCGCCGGTATCGGCGCACTCGCCATCCCCGGCGTCGGTCCTCTCATCGCCGCAGGCCCCATCATGGGCGCACTCGCCGGCCTCGGCGTCGGCGGCGCAGTCGGCGGCCTTGTCGGAGCCCTCATCGGCCTCGGCATCCCCGAGTACGAAGCCAAGCGCTACGAAGGCCGCGTCAAGGATGGCGGTATCCTCGTCTCCGTCCACTGTGACAGCTCCGACGAGGTCTCCCGCGCCAAGGACGTCCTCAAGCAGGCTGGCGGCGAAGACATCGCCTCCTCCGGCGAGAAGGCCGTCAGCACCCACACCGCGAATACCGACACGCGCTACAACGACTCCGACCGCGTCGTCTCCGAACGCACCGTTACCGACGAAGAACTTGTCTCCGAACGCAGAGTCCGCTAAAACTCTCCAACACTACAGAGGCGGAGCCATTTGGCTCCGCCTCTATCCTTTTCCCGCGGGCTGCGGGCGCGCTTACCTCTCATGATCCCCAGGCGCACCCTTACCTGCGCGGTCGCGGGAAGTTCACCGTCATCAGCCGCGGCCCGATCATCTTCGGCCCAATCAACCCCAGCACCCGGTCGATCGACTCCTCCGTGCGCATCCCCGAGGCATGCGTCGCTCGCAGCCCCTTCGCAATCATGTTGCAGATCTCAAAACGGGTGTTGCCATAGGACAGCGCAAGATGAATCTTGTCAGAACGCATAGGGTCTCCAGTCGTGCAGGTCGATGCAGCGTGTGCTTCGGACTCATCTGGAACCTTGAATGAGAGGACGGGCGGGCTACTTCCAACACTACGCCCCTTTCCCCCATCGTGCCGAACAACCTCATCAGCAGCAGGTTTTATCCACTGAAAATGGCACCCCGGTGTGAAGCAAACCGCAGCCCGGCAACATCCAATCGGTACTCATCAATACTCTCCGGGAGATGATCCACCCGAGGTTGCCAGTGAGTTCGGAGGTCACGATGCCCGCCGTGGAAATGGAGTTCCTGCAAGCTGAGGTCACCGACCGCAAGCTCCGCCTGGAAGCCGCAGTCGCCACCGCTCCGCACGATGAAAACCTCAGAGTCGCTCTTGCGCGAAGTCGACTCCGCGCTCGATCGCATGGCACGCGGCACTTACGGCCTCTGCGAAGAGTGCCACGACTCCATCGAGAAGGACCGCCTGCTCGCCAACCCGTTCGTCCGCTACTGCCTCGACCACCTGAACAAAGCCGAGCGCGACGCTCTGCAACGAGACCTCGACCTCGCCTCTCAGCTCCAGAGCAAACTCCTGCCGCCCTCCCAAATGTGCGCCTGCGGTTGGGACACCAGCTATCACTACGCTCCTCTCGGCGCCGTCAGCGGCGACTACTGCGATCTCATCGAGCACGACGGCTCTCTCTTCTTCTTCCTCGGCGACGTCTCCGGCAAGGGCATCTCCGCCTCCCTGCTCATGACGCAGATTCACACGCTCTTTCGCAACTTCCTCACCATGGGAATTCCCCTGAGCCTGGTCGTCGCTCACGTCAACCGCTCCATCTGCGAAAAGACTCTGACCGGACATTACGTAACCATCGTCTGCGGCCAGGCGAAACCCAACGGCGATGTCGAAATCTACAACGCCGGTCATCCACCCGTCATCGTCACCAACCGCGACAACGTCCTGCTCCTCGAGTCCACCGGTGTGCCCTTAGGTCTCTTCCATGAAGCGACTCCGCCCGCAGCCAAAGTACAACTCGACGCTGGCGACACCATCTTCCTGTACACCGACGGCCTGTCCGAAGCCTGCTGTGAGGAGGACGAGTACGGTATCGATCGCCTCACAGAGCTCATGGGAAAGCACCGCCGTTTGAGCCCAACCGAATTAGTCTCGGTCTGCCTCAATGACCTCGCCGAGTTCACGGGAACCACTCCCCGCTCCGACGATCTGACGCTGTTAGCTCTCCAGCGAACCGCCGCCGCATAGACAACGCCGAACCCGCCACGAACCCAGCGAGCTCACCCACCCGATCTACGGGTTGCCCAGCAATTTCACGGTTTTAGAACGCCGCCCTCAGGCAACATCGCCTCCCGACACCTCCGTCCAATTCTCTGGAGGTAAGACCCCTTGTTCAAAAAGACCGTATCGTCACTCATCCTTCTTGGCGTCGGCTGCACCCCGCTCATGGCGCTTGCTCAGCATGACGATTACCACGACGCCCACCACCAGCAGTACGTCCGTCACGAGGACTGGAAGAAGGGCTATCACATGCGCTCCGAAGACTGGAACCGCGGCCAGCGCGTCGACGACTATCGCACCTATCACCTCAGCGCCCCGCCCCGCGGCTATGAGTGGCGCGAGGTTGACGGCAACTACGTTATGGCAGCCGTTGCCACCGGCATCGTCGCCTCCGTAGTCGCCGCGTCCGTCGCCCACTAAATCCAGGGCCAAACGCGCAAAACTCCTTGCAGGTTAATCGCCTGCCACCTTAGACTTGAAGCAGTGCAAACCTCAGGCTGCCGCTGGCGAATCCGCCCGGCAGCTTTTCCTTTTAAACCGCGCCAGCTCCCCAAACGCCCCCGCATCACCCTGTATTCACTACCAGCGCACGCGACCCGATACTTTTCTCCGACGCTATGACATACTTCTCGCGGCCGAAATCCGCCCTCCCCGGCGTAGCGACCACTTGGCTCCAGCACGTACGGAGACACCAATGTTCAAAACGGTTCTCGCGCTCTCTCTGTTTCTGCTCTCGATGTCGCTCCGCCAGCAGCCCACCGCCGACGCGCCCAAACCCGCCGCCGAGGCTCCCATCCCCGCAGCCGACGCCGCCAAGGTCAACCCCGTCAAACCCACTCCCGCCTCCCTCGCGAAGGCTCGCAAAATGTATGGCTACGACTGCGCCATGTGTCACGGCGCCACCGGCAACGGCAAAGGCGACGTCGCCCCGAGCACGCCCCTCAAGGACTACACCGACCCCGCCGTCACTCCGCGACCTCACCGACGGCCAGCTCTTCTACATCATTCAGAACGGCCGCGGCCAGATGCCCGGCGAAGCCGGTCGCCAGAACGACCAGGAGATCTGGAACATGGTCATCCTCGTCCGCTCCTTCTCCCATAAATAACTGCCTCGCCGGCTCCCCAACCGCCCGCCCTACAAGGCAGCAAATCTCCGCGAATCGCCATCTCATCAAGAGGACGCAAGCCTATTCGGTCCCCGGAGAACGATTGTTTACATCGGGACAAAAAGACGCTCACACCGCGCTCGGAAACAACACCACACTCCCGCAGAGCATCCACGCCGGAACTCACTCCGTTGACCTCTACGCAGACGACGCCGCCTTCCTCGACAACCTGAGTGACCTCATCGGCCGCGCCCTCCACGCCGGAGGCGTCTGTTTAGTCATTGCTGCTGCGCCGCACCGCCAGGGCATCGCACAACGGCTCCGCGCCTTGGGCATCGATCTCTCCCTCGCCGTCCGCAACAGCCAGTACCTTTTGCTCGACGCCGAAGCCACCCTCGCCAGGTTCATGGTCGACGGTCTCCCCGATCGCGACCGCTTCTTCGCCACCCTCGAACCAGTGCTCCTCGACGCGAAGGCAAACCTCGGCTCCGATGTCACCTTCCCCATCGCCTTCGGAGAGATGGTCTCCCTCCTCTGGGCCGACGGCAAACGCGAGGGTGCCGTGCGCCTCGAGCAACTCTGGAACGAACTGGCCCACCGCCACTCCTTCGCCCTGCGTTGCGCCTATCCCATCGACTGCTTCGCACACTCCGACGAAGACCTGCTATTCCGCCAGATCTGCGCCGAGCACAGCCACATTCTCTCCTCCTGCAGCAGCAGCTAGTCAATCGCGACGCATTAACCCTCACCTGACATTGCCCGCGGAGCACGCTGCTATCCTCAGTTCCAGCATCTGAGGACGCTCATGCCCACCACCTTCTCTGCCATGCTCAACGTCCGCGACGGCCGCTCTGCCATCGACTTCTATCAGCGCGCCTTCGGCGCCGACATCCTCTGGGTCGCTCCCGGCGAAGACACCGTCGCTCATCTCTCCGTCGACGGCGCCGAGTTCTGGATCCACGAAGAGTCCACCCTCTACCCCAACCCCAGCCCGCTCATGCTCGGCGGCACCACCGTCCGCCTCATGCTCATCGTCGCCGACCCCGACGCCGTCTTCGCCCGCGCCCTCGCCGCCGGAGCCACCGCCATCAACCCCGTCACAGACCACGACTATGGCTGGCGCGACGGCCGCCTCTCCGACCCTTTCGGCCATCACTGGGAGATCGGCCGCCCGCTCGCCTGAACCCATTCTCACCCTGCCCACCGGCCACAAAGAAAACCCTTGCGCTTCTCTCCTTGCGTGATATCGTTCCGCATTCGCAAATCCCCATCTGCGCTGCACTCGGAGAGTTATGCGTCCGCGCACTCTAATTCCTTCGATAGACCCACAACATCCTGATCCTGCAGACAGCCCCGAAGTCCTCTCTTACTTCGCCATGCGCCGATTCGCGGGCTGGATCGGTGTCATGCTCCCACTGGTCGTCCTCGTCTTCGACCTCTGCATCTCCAACTATCATTGCGTCCCTTCATCCATCAGTGCCTCTTACTACACCGGCGCTCGCAACTACTTCATCGGCTCGCTCTGCGCTGTCGGCGTCTTCCTTGTCTGCTCCATTGGCTACAAGCCCGACCGGCCATTCTCGATCTTCGCCGGATTCATGGCCTTCTTCGTCGCCTTCTGCCCCACCGACGTCGATTGCGGGTGCTATCTTCCGAGTTCGCAGCCGCCCTTTACGCACAGTTACGTCGTTCACAGGATCGCTGCCGTCTTACTTTTCCTCACCTTCGCAGTCTTTTGTATCTTTCTTTTCACCCGCTCCACCCAGCATCCGCATAGCTTCTGGCCTCGCTTCTCCGGTCTCCCCCATCAGAAGAAGAAGCGCAATGTCTTCTTTGTCCTTTGTGGTTGCGCCATCCTTGTAGCAATGATCGCGTACCCATCGCTACGCCACTTCTTTCCCGTCCCGAAACTCTCGCACCTCATGTACGTCATAGAGTGGATATGTCTGTGGGCGTTCGGATGGGCGTGGCTGGTCAAGGGTCAGCTCATCTTCGCCGACTCCAACCACCCCGCGCCCTATCCACAGCTCAATCCGCGCGCTAAGGCCGCACAGCCGGCAGCGTCGACGGATCTGCCGTATTGATGCACGTCGGATGTCCGAATCCACCCTTGCTGATTCCCGTCCCTCCATTCGGATTCGGCGTGATGTCATAGATGATGTTGTCCGGCCGCGCCGCATCGCCTGAAACGCCACCCACTCCCTGCAAGTGATCGAGCTTCAGATTGTTCCGCGTGCGCCACGCAATATCATGGTCCGCGCACGACGTGTCACCGCTCACACCAACCGCCCCAATCAACTTCTTGCCCGGGCCATACAGCCCCAGCCCTCCGCCAAACACATTCACTCCGCCAATCTTCTCTCCAACCATCGGATCGGCAAACGTTCCATAGGCCGACGAAGGCCCCTTGTACGCCACGCCCGTATCCACCGGATTGCTCGCCTGCAAACCATACAGGCTGCCGCCCGGCTGCACCGCCGAATACAGATTCGCGGTCGACAGCGACAATCCATTCGGCTGTCCCGACCCCGCGCTGCTCGACGACGCATCCAGGCTGAACGCATTCGCCGTATTTGCCTTCTGCGCCGAGATCGCCCGGCTCCCCGGCCACTGCGCCCCGCGATTCACTCCCGTGAACGCCACCGCGCACACCACGCCGTCGCGATCCACAATCGTTCCCCACATCTGATTATTCAGTCCGCTCGATTCCGTCGCCGTCGCCGCAGCCAGCGCCGTCTTCAGCTGCGAGTAGTTCGGAAGGTCCGAGCAATCGTTATTGCCTTCGCCTCCATCGCGCGCATGAACCACACCTGCAGTCGTTGTAATCGCAACAGTCAAAGCGGCCGCTGCCGCCCCATACAGTATTCGTTGTCGTGACATACCGACTCCTTTTTTGTGGAGTTAGGGCCCGACAGATTTTGGGATGATTAAGACCCAACGAGAATCACAAATCTACGCGCAACGATTACGCCGCGCAATCAAACGTCGTAAGACGCCTCAACTGACCAAAAATAAAAGCCGTCATTCTGAGCGAAGCGTCACATCCTTACCGTGACGCGAAGTCGAAGAACCCCGACACTGCCAGAATCACGACGAACCCCAACCCCTTTTCGACCATGAACCCCCAAAAACACCGCAAGCCCACTCTGCTACGATTCCCACTCCGCGAGGTGAATCCTCTTGAGCCAACTAACCCTGCGCATCTTCGATGGAACGCGCAACCTGTTCGCAGCCCCAGCGCAATTCCTCATCACCATCACCGACGGCAATCAAAAGCAGTTGGTTCGCGACTACTTCAACGCACCAACGCAGGCCTTCGATCTTCCCTTCTACGACAACTTCGGTGACCTTTACTCGGTCGTCGTCTGGGCCAACGGTTATCGGCAGGTCGGCTTCGCTCCCGTCAAGCTCTCAGACTCCACACCAACCACTCTCGACCTGATGCTCGTCGCGAACGATCCCGGCTTTAGCTTCGTCAACGCACGCTGGGACACCGTCTTCCAGAAATTCCCCTTCTTAGGTGGAGATACAACCGCAACAGCCGCACAGACACGCTATGAAAATCTCCTCGACCAGAAGCCACCAGTCATCGCCTGCTTTCTCAATCTCGTCGAAGCCATGAGCCAGATATTCCTTGCCAGCGGAACTCCACTCGCCTACATCAAGCAGATGCGCTGGGACATGCCGCCGCAGCAGGACCGCTTCTTCGCCTACTGCGATGCAGAACTCGTCAACCAAGTCCGCGACGCCGCAAACCACGGACTCTTCTCACAGGAATCCGCTGCCTCAGTCTTCCACCCAGGCGCCACCAACAGTTGGAAACAGATTCAGTTCGGCGAAGCCAACGTCCAGCTCACCTTCCACGAAAACGACCCCGACACCAAAATCATCAACGGCGTGAAGTGTGTCACTCTCGAGCCCGACATCGACTACTATCGCGACCTCGGCGCGCACACCATCCTTGAAGTCATTCCCAACGCCCTCACCCACTCGCTCACCAACCCCGTCGAGGTCTACATCCTCCGCTGGGTCGCCGGACAGCACGCCGGTGTTCCCCAATTCGCTCCGCTCTACACACTCACCTCGACAGTTCCCGCCGCACCTGCCGCGAAAACGCAAACCGCAGCCCAACCCGCAAAGAAACCAGCACCAAAATTAAAGTCGCGATGATTCCCCCGCGTCTCTCGTTTGCTCCACTGATTCCCCGCTGTTATAACCACTCCATCACCTCACCTGTTCCCACCCAGCACACAGGAGGCAACACCTCTCTTGGAGACATCCACCGCAAGCTCCCTCGACACCAGGCTCGTCGCTCCCCTCTGGCATCTTCTCTGTGTCTTTCTTCTGCTCGCCGCCTGGGTTGCGCTCAGCCTCCATCCGCAGCACCATCTCTTCGGCGGCCTCCCGCCGCGTTTCACCGGCTACCTTCTGGTCATCTTCGTCGAGTGGTTCATCTTCGCCTTCATCTGGTTTGGCCTTCGCCTCCAGGGCGTTCCCTTCTCCACGCTCTTCGGTGAAATGTCCACAAAGATTCCAAAGATCCTCCGCGATCTCGGCATCGCACTCGTCTTCCTCGTCGTCGCCAACATCGTGCTCAGCCTCCTCGGTTCTCTTCTGCGCGTCGCCAAGATCAGCGAAGGCGTGAAACAACTGCTCCCCCACACTGCTCCCGAGATCGCCGTCTATCTCCTCGTCGCCCTCACCGCCGGCATCTGTGAGGAGACCATCTTCCGCGGCTATCTCCAGCGCCAGTTCACCGCCATCACAAAAAGCGCCGCCGCCGGTGCTCTCATCCAGGGCATCGTCTTCGGACTCGCACACGCCTATCAGGGCTGGAAGATGATTCTCATCATCGCCGTCTACGGTTGCCTCTTCGGCGCGCTTGCGCTCTGGCGCCGCAGCCTCCGTCCGGGCATCATCGCTCACTTCCTGCAGGACAGCGTCACTGGCGTCTTCCTCGCCCGCCACATGTAGTCACTCGCGCAAAAAAATGTGGAGCGGGAATCCAATAACATAGCGCCGCCGTCCGTCCTCCAACTCTTCGGCGAGGACGGGCAAACCTCCGCGCAAACTCGCACGCCGATGGACAGCACAGCATTCAAGCAGCACTCAAGGTCGCATCGCGCCAGCATTCAGACGCGAACCTGAATCTATTCCGCCGCCGAACCCTTGCGATGGTCCACCACCTTGTACCCCGCAGGAGGCTGAAAGAACGACGCATCAGAGGATGGGCCAGCCCAACCGCACTTACGTCAGCGCCCGCCGTACGCAAGGCGAGATCCAAGTAGAAGAGAAACTCACCACCAATCTCAAGCGGCTGCTTTTCTCTTCTCGAGTGCCTGTAGAAGAAGTTTCAGAACTGCTTCATCAGAGAACGGGTTCTGGCCCGAGATCAACTCTCGATCTTGAAGGGCGTAGCTCCCCCATGGAGCGACCACACTCACATCACCGCCCGCCGTATGCAAGGCAAAGTCCGGATAAAACAGAACCTTGCCGCCAATCTCAAGCGGCTCCCGCTGCTGTTCTTCCGCCGTCGCAAAGATAGTCATCTTATATCCGGCATAGATCCAGCCTTGAGCCTTGGCGTGCGCTCCGGCGACATCGCCCGCTGCCAGCGCTGCGACGAACTCCCACGAATTCGGAAGAGCCGAGAGCAGTGAAATCGGGCCATGGCAGAGCACAGCCGTAGGCTTGGACGTTTCGTGAAAGTGTCTCAGCACGATGCCGGCATTGGGATCATCCAGAAGATCGATCATCGGGCCATGGCCGCCCGGAACGAAAACAGCGTCATATTGATCCAGGCCCGACGCGATGACATCCCTGATGCGAACTGGATCTCTGAGCCCAAGCAAGCCGTCGCGGAATAGCATGTAGTCCTGCAGCTTGGCCGCGTCCCCGCCGAAAAAGCCGACGACCTCGGAATGGACATCCACCTGCGGCGTATTGCCGGTGGGGTTGGCGAAGGTGATTTCGTAGCCCTCCTTCATCAGGGCGCGAACCGGAACCGTCACTTCGTTGAGGTAGTAGCCGGCGCCGGTATAAACCTTGCCATCCTTCAAGGGCAAACCGCGACCACTCGAGATCAATGCCAGGATTTTTCCTTTTGTTGCCATTTTGTTCTCCTCTCTAAAAATGCCGGCCGGGAACCCTAGCCTACTCCTGCTCTTTCTCGCCTGACAAAAAGGCAACAAACAACTGCCGCCGCGGGGCCGTGTCCCAGGCGGGTGGCCCACCCGTAGTTTTCCGAAGCACCACTAATCTTCGGGTGCCCCATCCGTACGCGCAGCGGACGGGTGGGAACGAAGATCTCTCCGGAGCGATCTCGAACACTGAACTGCGGTCGAGCGTGGAAATAGAATCTCTCCAGGCCCATGTCCTCAACCCTGAAGCGTCATCAATCGAACGGAGCCCGGCACTTCATCACCTTCAGTTGTTATCGACGTCTTCCCTACCTTGACAACGATGCCGCACGAACCACCTTCCTCGATGAGCTCGAAAAACTTCGCGTTCGGCACCAGCTCCACATCTTCGGCTATGTGCTCATGCCGGAACACGTCCACCTGCTCCTCTCCGAACCCAAAGCCCATATCCTCGCGACCACTCTCAACGTCTTGAAACACGAACGTCGCAACGGCTCAAGCGCGACCGAAAGCAGTTCTGGCAGCGCCGCTATTACGACTTTAGCGTCTTCACCCAACCCAAGTTCGTCGAAAAGCTTCGCTACATCCACCGCAATCCTGTCATGCGCGGCCTTGTCGAAAACCCCGGAGACTGGCCGTGGAGCAGCTTTGGTCATTGGCTGACAGGTGAGGCCGGGCAAGTCGAAATCGAATCCCACTGGACCTGGACCCGGCGAGAACGGGCAGGTCTCATGCCGAACACCTGAGCAAATCGGAAGGGCCCGACTGATAGCCCCTGGCTTTAGCCTGGGGTCTCCGGGCCGTAAACCGCGTCGCAGACGCCTTCCGCCTGCCAGAAGGCCAGGCGAAGTCCGCAGCCCTGAGCGAGGTCTGTAGCCCTGAGCGAAGTCGAAGGGGGCTGAACTGCCTTCCTGAACACGCCACGATGCCAGGCTCCTCACTTCGGAACATCCTCATCCGTCGGCTCCCACGTCGGCACGTACTTCTGCGGAAACAAACCTTCGTGCCGTTTGAGCAGCTCGTGCATCACCCGAATGCTCACTCGTGACGCGAAACGGACCTCCTCGTCCAGTTCAACATCGACGTCAGAGGTAAAAGCCTCTCCTCCACCGCGCGCCGCCCATTTGGCCGTCCGGATCGCAACAATCAGCGCCGTCGCAATCAAAACCGAAGGCCCAAGCTTCGGCCAATCCGGGCTAGCTTTTTGCCCCGTCATCTTCATGGCATGAGTATAGGCGAAAATTAGGCGAAAACAACCTTCGCCCAAAATTCTGTCAAGCCCCCAAAACCGTGGAAAACCCCGCAACCCACACAAACCAAAGCGCAATTTCGCGGAAAAATCAGGTCAGGTTAATTCCCCTCAAGTTGTTAAAATAGAAGTAGAAGCAAAAATCAAAAGGCTGCCGCAGGCGCGGGTCCCCAGCGAACTTGTTCGCTGGGGCAGGACATCCCGCCCGGCAGCCTTTTCCTTTAACCCGCCAGAAGCTGACGCACCACCGCCAGCCCTCTGCACCCTGGACCCTGATCTCTGATCTCTGATCTCTGATCTCTGATCTCTCCATTAAGGTCCACCCCTAACTCACATCATCCCTAGATTTTGCGCAAAAAACCCCGGGGAGGGGGTACGCCTGCATGACGCCTGAAATCATCACACCCGAAACCGAATCCACTCGCTTCCAGTGCCGCCACATCTTCGCCGACGGCCGCCGCTGTGGCAGCCCCGCCATCCGCGGCCCGGAAGGCCCCGACAGCTTTCTGCTACTTCCACCACAACTCCCGCCGCCCCATCCAGGACGCCCCCACTCGCCACCGCCGCCAGTCCCGCTTCACCCTCCCCAACCCCGAGGACCGTTCCGCCATCCAGCAGTCCATCGGAGAAGTCCTCCGCCGCATCGCCTCCAACGACATCGACCCCCGCCGCGCCGGCCTTCTCCTCTACGGCCTCCAGATCGCCAGCCTCAACCTGCCCAAACCAAACCCCTCCGAGCCGCCCGCCGAGATCGTCTCCGAGGTCACCCATGACCCCGAGCACGGCCTCATCGCCCCGCCCGCCGAACTCGGCGCCAACCGGCCCAAAAGCACCCTCGAACTCCTCCTCGAAAGCATGCCCGACGAAGATCCGGAACCAGAAATCCCCCACCGGCCCACCCCGGCTACCATCGACGTTCAGGCCTCTGCCGCCCCTGAGGTCTACGCCGAATCAACAACTCCCACGCAAACTGTCTCTGCGGTCCGGCCGTCTAATTCGCACAGGCCCGCGAACTCCTTCGAGCGAATAGATGCCCTGAAAGGGAGGTCCCATGAACTCTGCAGCATTCCTCACCGCAACGTTGCTTCTCCTGGCCGCGCCCCAGCAGTACGGCCCACCCTCGGCCAACCCCGTTCCCCCGCCGCGCCAGACCTTCATCGCCGCCGCTCAGGTCGCCCTCGATAACGCCGCCGCCGTCGACGTCAAATCCGACCGCGACCACTTCACCGGCTCCATGCAGCAGCTCAAGCAGTCCAGCGACAACCTCACCGCCATGGCCGCCGACGAAGGCGAAAAGAACATCGCCACCACCATGACGGACATCATCTTCCAGATCTCGTCCTGCCACATTCAGGCGATCGACGGCACCTCCACCGACAAGTGCGAGGCACAGATCAAGACCGCCGAGAAACAGGCCATGACCGTCCTCAACCGCCACAAGGACAACGGCTCCTGGGTCGAAGGCCCACCCGCATAACTCCCCGCAAACTCTCGGGTGCCCCATCCGTACGCCGCGTTTGCGGACGGGTGGGAAAGCAGGATCTACGCCGGCACCAGCAGCTGCGGTGTCGTCGCCAACTCCCGCGCCAGGTACTGGTGGACGAAGGCAATCGCCATACTCCCCTCCCCCACCCCGCTCGACACGCGCTTAATCGAAGCATGCCTCACGTCGCCCACGCAGAACAGCCCTGACAGGTTCGTCTCCAGCAGATACGGAGTCCGCTCGTCATCCGCCCATCCCGGGATATCGCGCCCCGTGCACACGTAACCCTGCTCATCCCGCTTCAACTCTGCCGGCAGCCAGTCCGTCTGCGCATTCGCTCCAATCATCACAAAGAGTCCTTCCGCGTGCCGTGTGCGCGGCGCTTCTTCGCCGGTCACCGTGCAGATCGTCTCCAGCGAATGCTCCCCGCCCACGGAGACCACTCGCGTGTAAGGCTCGACCGTGATATTCGTCCGCGCCTTGATCTGGTCGATCAGGTACTGCGACATCGTCAGCTTCAGCCCTGCACCGCGCACCAGCACCGTCACGCTGTTCGCGTAGCTGGAGAAGTACATCGCCGCCTGGCCCGCCGAGTTGCCGCCACCGACGATGAACACATCCTTGCCAATCACCGTCGGCGCCTCCGTACGCGACGCGCCGTACAGCACACCGCGTCCCAGCAGCCTGTCGATGTTCTCGGCCTCCAGCCGCCGCCACTCGACGCCCGTCGCGAGAATCACCGTGCGCGCGCTCACGCGCTGTCCCTCGTCAAGCTCCACGCACCATCCACCCTCGATCGGCTCCAGGTTCCGTACCTCGCGCGTCATCACAATCTCCGTGCCGAAGTACTCTGCCTGCCGCAGCGCGCGCTCGCTCAACTCATCGCCGGAGATCCCGGTCGGGAAGCCCAGGTAGTTCTCGATGCGCGAAGAGGTTCCGGCCTGTCCACCGACCGCGCCGCGCTCGATGAGCAACACCTTCAACCCTTCCGACGCGCCATACACCGAAGCCGCAAGGCCTGCCGGCCCGGCGCCGACAACGACAACGTCGTAACCATCACTGCGCGGCTCCGTGCGATACCCCAGTGCCGCCGCCACCTTGCGCACCGTCGGCGGCTGCCCCACGCAGAACGCATGATCGACCACCACCGCCGGTCCGTTCAGGTCCTTGGGCATGCACGCCGGAATGCGATCCGCATCGCGCTCCCGGTCCACCCACTCGTACGGAATTCGATTCACCGAAAGAAATGCGCGGATGTCTCGACAGTCGGTGTCATACTGCGAGCCGACCACGAGCACACGCGCCATCTGGGTGTCGAGGATCCTGTCCTGCAGGCGGTTCAGGCGGCTGGTCATCGTCTGCATGACCAGGTCGCGGCAGTCCTTGGAGCTGTCGAGCAGCTCCTTGAAGAGCACGCGGTCGATCCTCATCGCGCGTGTCGGCTCCTTCGCCCGCACCGACGCCAGCGACGGCGCACCGAGCAGCAGCGGAACCTCACCGAAGAACTCGCCGGCCTTATACGAGTAGATAGCCCGCTCGCGGCCGCCCAGCAACTTCAACAACTCTACCGAGCCTTCGATGAGCATGAAGAACCACGGATCCTCGCCCTCGCGCAGTAGATATTCGCCAGGATTCAGGTGCAGATCGGCCGCTCCGCGCGCAAGGCGCTGGAGTTGCAGCTCGGGCAGGCACGACATCAGGGGGAATTGTCTTAGCTCTTCGACCTGGAACAAGGGAGCCTCCATTCCAGCAGGCGTGCCAGTCGTTCGGCACAAGTTGTAGGAGTTTTGCCGGCGACGGTCTACTCGCTCGGCTCGCTTGCAATTCGTTACCGCAAGAATACGCCTTTTACGAAGGGAAAGTTCCCCTGGCAGGAATTCACGCGGCGTTTACCGAAGGGACCCGGAAGGTCGAAGATACACGTTTGTCTAAAAGAGATGCAGGAAAAGCTGATTCGTCAGCAACGCGCCGAGATACGCTGCGCATGTCATATAAGCAAACTGAATTGCAGGCCACTTCCAACTGTTCGTCTCGCGACGAACCACCGCGATCGTCGAGGTGCATTGCATCGCAAATGCGAAGAAGACCACAAGAGCGATTGCACCGCCGATACCCAGATCATGATGCAACGCCGTCTGCAGACTCGCCGCATGCGTTGCAGGATCAACACCGTAGAGCGTTCCCAGCGTGCCGACGATCACCTCGCGCGCAACGATGGAACTCAGCAGACCGATGCCGATCTTCCAGTCGAAGCCGAGCGGACGAATCACCGGCTCGATGAAGTGGCCGATGTGGCCGATGACACTCGAGGAAAGCGATGAGAAGTTGCCGCCGTGAACCGGAAGAACGCTGAGCAGCCACACCACAAAGGTGCAGGCGAGGATGATCGTGCCGGCCTTCTTCACGAAGAGCTTGCCGCGATCGTAGAGACGAAGCGCGAGCGAGCGCGGCGTGGGCCAACGATACTGCGGGAGCTCCAGCACGAACGGAGCCGACGACGCCTTCATCACGCGCGAGTTCAACAGCTTCGCGGTGACGAGTGCGGCCAGGAAGCCGAGCACATACAGACCAAGCATCACTGTAGCGCGCAGGCCGACGAGATGGCCGACGATGTGGTAATCCGGAACGAACGCCGCGATGATCAGCGTGTAGATGGGCAGCCGCGCCGAGCAGGTCATGAACGGAGCGATGAGAATCGTCGCCATTCGCTCGCGCTTGTTCTCAATGGTTCGCGTGGCCATGATCGCCGGGACAGCGCACGCATACGCAGAGAGCAGCGGAATGAACGCCTTGCCGTTGAGGCCGATGGCCCGCATCACGCGGTCGGCGATGAGTGCCGCACGCGCGAGGTAGCCCGAGTCCTCGAGAATGCCGATGAACAGGAAGAGCAGAAGAATCTGCGGAAGGAAGACCAGCACCGACTGCACGCCGTTCCACAGACCATCGCGCAGCAGCGCGCGAATCCAGTTGTCCGGAAGCAGTTGCGCAACGGACGCACCGGCATGCGTGAGCGCATTGCCCATGGTGTCTGAGAGCGGCTGGCCGATGCTGAACACGACCTGGAAGACCGCAATGACGACGACGATGAAGATGATCGGGCCCCAGATGCGATGCAGGAGAACGGTGTCGAGACGGCGCGTCCAGAGAGGCGACTCAGGCTGCTCAAAGTTGCTGCGCGTGCTTACCTGCCCAGCCCACTTGCGGCACGAGGCCGGACTTTGAAGGATGGGCAGGCGCGCGGAGCCGGGGCGCGTCAGCGGGAACTCGCCGAACTGCTCGAGGAAGTTGCGGATGAGCCCCATTCCGGTTCCCTTCGCCGCGCTGATGAGCGCAACAGGGTGACCGAGTTCGTGCGCGAGGGCGAGCGCGTCAATCTTGCCGCCACGGTCCTCGAGCAGGTCCGACATATTAAGGAGCACGAGCGTCGGCAGACCGAGCGAAAGAATCGGGGCCGCGAGCATGAGCTGGCGGTTGAGGTGCATGCAGTCGAGTACGAGCAGGACGGCATCCGGCGCGGGCACGCCCGGCATGTTGCCCTTCAGCACGTCGACCGCAACGCGCGCGTCTTCGGAGTAGGTCGCGAGCGAGTAGATGCCGGGGAGGTCGATGAGCGTGAGGTCCGGGCGGCCGAAGCTCTTCATCGTGCCGGAGTGGTGCTCGACCGTGACGCCCGGGTAGTTCGCAACCTTCTGCCGCATGCCGGTCAGGCGATTGAAGAGCGTGGACTTGCCGCAGTTGGGCGGCCCGATGAGGGCGATGGTGCGGATGCGTCCCGTGCGAGACCGCGAACCGTTCTGCGAGCCGGTCTGGGAGCCGTTCGAGCGCTTCCGGAGAACCAACCGGCGGCTCGGCGACGGCAACGGAGGATGTCGGAGTGCAGCAGTCCATTGCTTATTCCGGCTTCCGTGCGTCGAGTTCGACGGTGATGTGACGGGCGGTCTCCTTGCGGAGGGCAACCTCCACGCCATCAATCCGGTAGACGGTCGGGTCGCCGGCAGGGGCACGGCGGAGAACCTCGACGTTGGCTCCGGGAAGGAAACCCAGGTGGGCCAGGTGGTCGCCCACATTATCCGGGAGCTCCAGCGACTCGAGGATTGCGGATTGTCCAACTCGGAGATCGCTGAGGGCCATGGACCTACCTCTTCCGACAGATATACGACCAGTGCTGTCGCATTTGAGTATATACCGCAAAACACTCGTGACTGGGCGACGGTGTCTTTTTTGCAACGCCTGGTCCTTGTCTTGGATTCTCCGAGCGCGACTTTGATTCGCTTCTGTATGCTTTGTGCTTTGGAGGATTAAGGCCGGTGTCCGAACTAACTCCCACGTCAACCTGCACTCTGACTCGTCGCCAACTGCTTGCTGGAGGAGCGAAGGTTGCAGGCGCGGCGGCAGCGCTGCATCTTTCGCCATCGCTGGCACGGGCGATGAGCACACCTGCGGGAGCCGATGAGCCGCTGGCACCGCTGCGGCTGAGCGACGGTTTGGAGTTCGGCTGGGAATTCTTTAAGGGACCGCTGGGCGGGCCGTGGGAGGTGTGGCACAGCAACGAGCTCGCGGTGTTCTCGAAGGTCGCGATGCCGCACTGCTTCAACGCGATGGACGGCTGCGATCCGGAGACGCCGTACTACCGCGGATCAGGGATGGTACCGCACGTGGATTCAGCCGAAGAATCCGTATGCGAACGGGCGCACGCTGCTGCACTTCTGGGGCGCGGGCCAGGTGACGACGGTGTTGCTCGGCACCGAAAAGCTGATCGAGCACAAGGGTGGGTATGACGAGTTCGTCGTCGACCTCACCGACGCGCTGGCGAAGGTGGCGGCGGACAAGCAGGGCGTGCCGCTCGCAGTATTGTGCGATAACTCGCGCCGCATGGATACGATTCCGTCGGACTTCTCGGACTTCTCGTTGTACGGCGGACTGTACCGGCATGTGGAGCTGGTGTACGTGCCCGCGGTTGCGATTGAAGCACTGCATATCACGGTGACGGGCGCGGAGACAGCGAGGCCGAAGGCACAAGTGTCGCTGCGCGTGTATGCGCCGGGACGTGCGGCGGCGCAAGCGAGTGCGTTGCCGTAAGAATTGCCGATCCGAATGGCAAGGTAGTGCACGAGTCGACGCATTCGGTGCAGAGTTCGGGTGGAGAAGTTGATCTTGTGAGTGTGGATCTGCCGGGCGCGATGCTGTGGTCGCCGGCGCATCCTCAGCTGTACACATGCAGTGTCACGCTGACTGCCGATGGCGCGAGTAGCACGGCAAGCGAACGCTTCGGCGTGCGCTACTTCGAGTTCGTCGAGCATGGGCCGTTCAAGCTGAATGGCGAGCGGCTGCTGCTGCGCGGGACGCATCGGCATGAGGACCATGCAGGATATGCGGCGGCGATTCCGGATGATGTGGTCCGCACAGAGATGCGGATGATTAAGGAGATGGGCGCGAACTTCATCCGGCTCGCGCACTATCAGCAGTCGCGGCTGGTGCTGGAGCTGTGCGATGAGCTTGGGTTGCTGGTGTGGGAGGAGCTGCCGTGGTGCCGCGGCGGCATCGGCGGACCGGAGTGGCAGCAGATGGCGAAGGACAAGCTGACGGCGATGATCGATCAGCATCGCAATCATCCGAGCATCATTCTGTGGAGTCTCGGCAACGAGGATGACTGGCCGACCGAATATCCGTCGGTGGACAAAGACGCGATTCGCGCGTTCATGACGGAGCTGCGCGATCAGGCGCATCAGGCAGGATCCGACGCGGCTGACATCGTTCCGGCGCTGCGATTTCGCGAAGGACATTCCGGATGTGTACTCGCCGTCGATCTGGGCGGGGTGGTATCGCGGGCTGTACACGGAGTACGAGGCCGAGTTGAAGAAGCAGGCGGCGCTGGTGCCGCGGTTTCTCCATATGGAGTGGGGCGCCGACAGCCAGGCGCGGCGGCACAGCGAGACGCCGGACAAGGTGAACGCCGAGATCAAGACGGGCACCGGCGCGGACGAGCGCGGGCTCGACTACCTGCCGACCGGAGGGATTCCGCGCGTGTCGGTCGATGGCGACTGGAGCGAGACGTACGCGTGCAATCTCTTCGACTGGCACCTGAAGGTGCAGGAGTCGCTGGAGTGGCTGACGGGCGCGGCGCAGTGGATCTTCAAGGACTTCACGACGCCGCTGCGGGCGGAGAATCCTGTGCCGAGGATTAATCAGAAGGGCGTCGTCGGGCGCGACCTGACAAAGAAGGAGTCGTACTTCGTCTTCCAGTCGTACTGGGCGGAAGAGCCGATGATCCACATCTACGGGCACACGTGGCCGGTGCGCTGGGGCAAGGACGGCGAGCCGAAGATGGTGAAGGTGTACTCGAATTGCGAGGAGGTGGAGTTGTTCCTCGGCAATAAGTCGCTGGGAGTGAAGCGGAGAGACTCGCAGGACTTCCCTGCTGCCGGGCTGCGGTGGACGACGGCGTTTCCGGCGGGCAAGGTCTCGCTGCGCGCGGTGGGCAAGCGCGGCGGAAAGACCGTCACGGATGAGATCAGCTTCGACTACGAGACGCGGCAGTGGGGAACGCCGGCGCGGTTTGAGATGAAGGAGCTCTCGCGCAACGGAAAGGACATAACGGTGGAGACGCTGCTGGTGGATGCGAGCGGCGTGCCCTGCCTGGATTCGAGGAACGGTGGTGCGGTTCAGCGTGGCGGGCGAGGGGCAGATGCTCGACAACCTGGGAACCGTCGGCGGCTCACGCGTGGTGCAGTTGGCGAACGGCCGCGCGTGGATGACGTTTCGGGCTACATCCAAAACGCAGGGCGAGTGTGTCGCAAGCATAAACGCCGACGGAGTTCCGCCGGCGTTCCTGACGCTGAAGAGCTAGAGTGAGCGGCGGCGCGCGATGACCTTCGCGGTCTGCGGACGGCGATACGCCAGCGTGCCGATGGCGAGCATGGAGGTGACGAGCAGCATCCACGTCGAGGGTTCGGGCGTGATCCCGGGTCCGGTCGGGTTCACCGAGTGCCCCGTCGTCGGAGGCGGTGGCGGCGGGCCGAAGAGTGTGGGGTACTGCGGCGAGATGATCGGCGGGCTCACCAGGTTCATCGGCGGCTGGTCCGGGAAGAGCTGCTGTGGCGGCTCGTTCATGGCAACGACGGGAGGCACATCGGGCGGAGGCAGCAGCAGATCCGGCGGGAAGTTGAAGGTATTCAGTTCCAGCGGCGGAAGGTCGCCGTCGACGGGCTTCTCGATCATGGGAACTGCGCAGGCGAAGTCGAGCTGCGCCAGGGTTTCCGCTGGGCTCTTCTTCGGATGCCAGTTGGGATGGGCCTTGTCCCATGCAGCCCAGCGCGCGGCGGTGGCGGCGCTGACCTTGTGGCGGTGGATCTTCTTGGTGATGAAGCGCACGCACTCCGTGGAAGCATGGACGCCTACCACTCCGAGGCTGATAGCCACCGCTGTCACGAGCAGCACCAGCGGTACGCGGACGATAGGTTTCATTGAAAAATGCCTTTCCCCGACTGCACTACTTTTGATGCAACCAAAAGCGAAGCAGAACTGGCCCAATCTCTGATTTTGGGGTTTCTGGGATACATCCAGAATACCCTAAAACCGGTTACAAACGGCGGCCGGGCCCAAGATCGGAGCCAGAATCAGGCCGTGACGGAAGTTCGTTGTTGATAGGAGAATGCGGCGGATTCGGGAGATGTCCCGCATCGACCTCATTCAGTTTGTAGAGCAGTGAGCGATAGCTCATCTGGAGCCACTTGGCGGTCTTCTGCCGGTTCCAGTTGTTGGTGCGTAATACCTTGAGGATGATCTGGCGCTCGAGGTCGAGCGTAGCCTTCTTGGTGATGCGCTTGAGCGACAGTGGCTGGCTGAGATCGATGTCCGCCACGACGCTATCGCCCGAAAACGACTGCGGCATCAGCTCTCCCGCGAGGAGCTCCTCGTCGCCGATGAGCACGTAGCTGCGGACGAGGTTGGCCAACTGGCGAATGTTGCCCGGCCAGTGGTAGCGCTCCATGAGCTGGACAGTAGAGTGCGAGATAGGCTTGGGCGAGAGGCGGAACACCCGGGCATTCTGGTCGGTGAAGTACTTCACCAGCGGCTCGATGTCTTCGCGGCGCTGGCGGAGCGGCGGCAGATTAATCGTGACCGCGTTGATGCGATAGAGGAGGTCGAGCCGGAAGGTACCTTCCTCGACCTGGACGCGAAGGTCGCGGTTGGCGCAGGAGACGAGGCGGGTCTCGATGGTGCGGGTGCTGTGGCCGCCCACCCGGACGAAGCTGCCGTCCTGGAGCACCTGCAGAAGCTTGGACTGGGCGGAAAGATCGAGGCTGCCGACCTCGTCGAGAAAGAGGGTGCCCTGGTGTGCCTCTTCCACGCGGCCACGCTTGGTGGAATGAGCCCCGGTAAAGGCGCCCTTCTCGTAGCCGAAGAGCTCGGTCTCCATCAGGCTTTCGGGGATGGCCGGACAGCTCACCTTAACGAGGGAACCCTTGGTGCGGCCGGAGAAGATATGAAGGAAACGCGCACATACTTCCTTCCCGGTGCCGCTCTCTCCCTGCAGAAGGATGGGGACCCCGGTATCTGCGACGCTTTCCAGCTTCTGCCGAATGCCCCGCATGGCCGACGTACGCCCAAAGGCGATCTCCAGCGGAGGCAAGTCGTAGAATTCAGCGAAGTCCATGATCTATCCAGTCGTCTAGTCGCTATACGTTCTGTAGCAAGTTCGGGGCCATTCCCCGCATGTGTCGGCGGAGAATCAAAGAGTTGCCCGGAAAGCGAGTTTCAGCGGGTATTCATTGTTGATCCTTTGGCTGCGGCGATAACTATAGGACGCGGGGTGTGTGACTTTTTTTGCCTACAAAAGTGCAAAGTTCTTCCCTTTGTGATGAAGTCCGGCTACACTTGAGTCCGTCTGAGGGCCGCTCTGGGGAGCCTTCCTAAACTGCTGTGGCCCTGAGGTTAGTGCGGATTTTATTGCTTGTGTCGTAGCGAGTAATTTGTTGTAGATTGCGGCTGATACCGCCGGAGTTGTTGAATGTCTTCGTCTGTCGCCAGCCCGGAGTTATCCCGGACGGCCCTTACGGCCCGCTCGCGGCTTTATGCGCTGGATGCGAACCTCGCTGTCCTGGATTACCTGCGCAGAACGCTGGAACCCCACTACAACCTGAAGGTCTTTTCCGAGGAGCAGGCACTTCTCGACTGCCTGAACAGCCGCGAGGCTCCGAACCTGATCCTTCTGGAATGGGAGAGCATGGAGAAGTCTCTGACGGTGTTGTCGCATATCCGGGCAGGTCTGCCGGATGTACCGATCGTCATGCTCTCGTGCACGGCCGAGGTGAAGGACTTCGAGGTGGTGACGCGGATCGGCGCACGGGGAATCGTGCTGAAGCCGTTTCTGGACGGAAACCTTGAGAACGCGATCGAAGAGCACCTGGCCCTGGCCCAGAAGGCGATTCCGGCTGAGCCGCAGGAGATTCCGCTGGATGAGACGCACTCCTTCGTGCGCTCCAGCAAGCGCATGTGCGAGCTGCAGGCGCAGGCGGCGCTGGTGGCCAAGAGCGACATCCCGGTGCTGATCCTGGGTGAGAGCGGCACGGGCAAGGAGATCCTGGCGCTCTATACACACAAGATGTCGAACCGCGCGCACCGTATGTTCCTCAAGGTGAACTGCGCGGCGATGCCGGCGGACCTGCTGGAGAGTGAGCTCTTCGGCTACGAGCAGGGCGCATTCACCGGCGCGGTGAAGACGAAGCCCGGCAAGTTCGAGGTCTGCACCGGCGGCACGATCTTCCTCGACGAAATCGGTGAGATGCCGGCGATCTTGCAGGCGAAGCTGCTGCAGGTGCTGCAGGACGGAACGTTCTCGCGGCTGGGCAGCCGGTCGCCGATGCGCGTTGATGTGCGCGTGATTGCGGCCACGAACATCAACATGAAAGAGGCGATCGCGCGCAAGATGTTCCGCGAGGACCTCTACTACCGCCTCAATGGATTTTCGCTGTCGATTCCGCCGCTGTGCGAACGGCGTGAGGAGATTCCGCTGCTGGCGTCGTACTTCATGCGCAAGGTGGCGAAGAAGTACGGGCGCAGTCCCCTGCCGCTCTCGAACCAGCTGCTGGATGCGTTTTCACGCTACTTGTGGCCGGGCAATCTGCGCGAGATGGAGAACGTCATCAACCGCTACTTCATCCTGGGGGATGAGCGGCCGATCCTCGCGGAGATGAATCCGTATACCCCATTCCGCGGTGAGGCAGGCGGTTTCGGCGATACGGCCGATGGAACGGGCCTGAAGCAGATTGTGCGCAACTTGAAGGGCGAAGCCGAGGCGACGGCGATCGCGCAGATGCTGGAGACCAAGGGATGGAATCGAAAGGCCGCAGCCAGCGAGTTGCAGATTAGTTACAAGGCGCTGCTATACAAGATCAAGCAATATGACCTCGCACCAAAACGGGCCTGAAAGACTTTCTCACCATGCACGATTCAGATTCGTATTACCGGGTCGTCGTTCAGGGGAGCGACGGGGCAATCAAGGGTTACGCCGAAAAGGCGCAGTGGGCTACCTCCAACGGGGCACTCTCAACAGAGGACCAGAAGAGGGAAAGCATCCGGCTGACGCGGCTGGACTCCGACACGGCGGAAGATGTGCCGCTGGAGAAGGTGAAAGCCGTCTTCTTTGTCCACGACTTCACCGGCGAGGTTCAGCGCCGCGATCTGCGCTTCCACGATCATCTGCCCGCGACGCAGTGCCTGTGGGTGCGCGTGCGCTTCGATGACGGCGAGACGATCGAGGGCCTGATCAACAACACCCAGGATTTCGTTCTGGGCTCAGGCTTCCTGATGGCGCCGGCGGACACGCTGGGCAACAACTGGCTGATCTATGTGCCGAAGAGCAAGCTGATGGGCTTTGAGGTGCTTGGGCTGCGGCCGAAGACGAAGAGCCTGTCGATGCTCGACGAGCACGCGTAGAAGGCAGTGCTTAGTAGTTAGTGGTTAGTGATTGCACTCGCCAGTCTAGGCGCTGACGGCGTGGCTCTTGCGGTGCTCCGAGAGATACCACGCGACGGTCTTCTCCAGGCCCTGCTGAAAGTCAGCCCTGGGAACATAGCCGAGCTCTTTGCGCGCGCGCTCGATGCTGGCGAGCGAATGCTTCACGTCGCCGACGCGTTCGGGACCATAGAGTGGCGGCTGTTTGAATCCGAGCGCAGCGGCGATGCCCTCGTAAACCTCATTCAGCGTGCGGCTCTTCCCTGTTCCCACATTGAAGACGCGGCCGGTGGCGACAGCGTTGGGCGCCTGGCAGGCGAGCAGGTTGGCGTTCACCGCGTTGTCGACGAAGGTGAAGTCGCGGCTGGTGAGGCCGTCGCCGAAAATGGTGGGCGTGGTGCCCTCCATCATCTTGAAGATGAACTGTGCGATGACGCCGGAGTAGGGCGAGTCGGCGGCCTGATGCGGCCCAAAGATGTTGAAGTAGCGAAGGCAGACGCCCTCGAGTCCATAGGAGTGATAGAAGGACTGAATGTAGTACTCGCAGGCGAGTTTCTGCACGGCGTAGGGAGAGAGCGGGCTGGGCGTCATCTCCTCGTGCTTCGGCTGCGTCGGCTGGTCGCCGTAAGCGGAAGAGGATGCAGCGTAGACGATGCGGCGAACACCGGCGTCGCGTGCGGCGATCAGCAGGTTGAGCGTGCCGTTGATGTTGGCCTCGTGCGAGCCTTGCGGGTCCTTCACGGAGCGGGGAACGGAGGCCACGGCTGCCTGATGCAACACGAACTCGACGCCCTTGCAGGCGGCGCGCAGCCCGTCAGCGTCACGCAGGTCGATGTTCTCGAACTTGATTTGCGGACCGGATGTCCTGGAGGTTCTCGAGTCTGCCCGTGGAGAGGTTGTCAATTCCGGACACTTCGTGCCCCTCCTCGACGAGCCTGTGCGCGAGGGTCGACCCGATGAAACCGGCGACACCGGTGATGAGATAACGTGCCATTCCTACCTCTAACTCTGCGAGCTCTTCCTGATCTCTATGGTACTGAGAGTTCTCTGGTTTACCCCAGAAATCAGATGCTGTCTTTTGATGTTCTTTCGCTCACCCCGGACTGCCAATGATGCTTTCGGGTGAATCTAACACTCAAGTCGGGGTGGGGGCATTCCACGACAGTTTTAAGCGTAGCGTTTGTGCGAGATGAAATAATTGGAGAACTATGCCGCTTACAAAGGAAGCATCTTTTGCCGAGACAGTGGAGCAGCGCCTCGGAAGCTTGAAGAACCGCACCGCAAAGGTAGGAATTATCGGATTGGGCTATGTCGGCCTGCCGTTGTCGCTTTTGTTCGCTGAGGCCGGATTTGCGGTCACAGGATTCGACATCGACGAGAAGAAGGTCACGAACCTGGAAGCCGGCCGGTCGTATATCTTTCGCATCCCCGAGGAAGAGATTCAAAGCGCGCGTAAACACGGCTTCCGTGCGACGGGCGATTTTTCGAAGCTCTCCAGCATGGATGCAATCATCATGTGCGTTCCCACGCCGCTGACGGGACATCGTGAGCCGGACCTGAGCTTCATTGAGAACACCGCGCGTGCTGTGGCACCGTGGTTGCGCGAGGGACAACTGGTCGTGCTCGAAAGCACGACCTACCCGGGAACCACCGAAGAGCTGCTGATTCCGATTCTCGAGAACGAGAATACGGAAGGCCTGAAGGTGAAGACCGCGGAGAACAGCGACACCGATCGCGTGTTTTATGTTGCGTTCTCGCCGGAGCGCGAAGACCCAGGCAACACGTCTGTGGCGCGGCGCGACATTCCGAAGGTTGTGGGCGGACACGAGCCGACCGCGACGGAGCTGGCGGCAACGCTGTACGAGGGAATCTTCAAGCGCGCAGTGCGCGTCTCGTCGACGCGCGTGGCGGAGATGTCGAAGCTTCTGGAGAACATCTATCGCTGCGTGAACATCGCACTCGTGAATGAGCTGAAAGTGCTCGCGATGAAGATGGGTGTCGACATCTGGGAGGTCATCGATGCGGCGGCGACGAAACCGTTCGGATTTCATCCGTTCTATCCGGGGCCGGGACTTGGCGGCCACTGCATCCCGATCGACCCGTTCTATCTGAGCTGGAAGGCGAAGGAGTACGACTTCAACACGCGCTTCATCGAGCTCGCGGGCGAGGTGAACGAGAGGATGCCGGAGTTTGTCGTTGATAACGTTGCGAAGGCGCTGAATCATCAGCGCAAGCCGATCAACGGATCGAAGATCATCATGCTGGGCATGGCATACAAGAAGGACATCGACGACCTGCGCGAGTCGCCTTCGCTCACGGTGATCGAACTGCTGCGTGCCCAGGGCGCCGAGGTGGTCTACAACGACCCGTACTTCCCTACCGTGGGACGCGGACGCCACTACAACCTGAACATGACGTGCACGCCGCTGACCCATCTGGGCGACTACGACTGTGTGCTGATCATGACCGACCACACCGACTACGACTACAAGAACATCGTCCGTCAGGCGCAGCTGGTTGTGGATTCGCGCAACGCGACCAAGGGCATTCAGTCGGAGAAAATCTTCCGCTGCTAGAGCGCATGGGCCGCGGCTGCCGCAGAGGATTGCGGTTGTCCGCGGCCTATCGTGTGACGGCTGTAAAGTCTCCTGCCGGTGCGCGAGTTGGTTTTGCCAGCACGATCTTGCGCAGTTGCAGGAACGGGTGCTCGACGAGGCAGAAGGTCACGAGCGCGACTGCGGCTGAAAGAACTACAAGCACTACCACGCCGATGAGGTTCGCAAACAGGTGTGAGCGCGAGAGGCCGAGGTGCGGGAGTGCCCGCTTGACGACCCAGGGCGCGATGTACTCATGGTTGAGATACATGCCGAACGAGAGGCGGGATATCCAGTAGAAGAGCCGCGAGTTGAAAACCGCGACATTGCGCTGGACTCCGAGCCACACGAACGAACCGAAGAACAGCGCGAGCGCGCTGAAGTCAAAGATCTCTTTCTGCAAGATATGCAGCGCGGCCATCGAGAGAGCAGCAAGGATAACGAGCAGCCACGGATTCGCGAGTTTCGACTGCGGATGAGTGCGCGTCTCCCAGAGGTTCGCGATGATCAGGCCGATGATCAGACCGTCGCAGTGGGTGATTGAGTGATAGTAGATCGGCGAAAAGAGCCGTGGGTCGTGCTGGAAGAGGTGCCCGGTACCGTGTATCCAGATGGCTGCGCGGAGCAATGGAACGGCGCAGAGAAGAGCCCAGAGCCATGGCCTGCAGCGCTCGACTGCGCGAAGATGACGCGCGAAGAAATAGATCGCCAGTGGCGTAACGATGTAAAACTGCTCTTCCGTGCACAGTGACCAGCTGCCCTCCACGATGCCGTGGTTGACGTAGTTGGTGAGGAAGACCAGGTCCGACCAGCCGTAGCCTTTCGGTGCCGTGCCATAGATGAGGCTGACCGATAACACCACGACGAAGAAGAAGTAATAGAGCGGCCAGATTCTGAAGCCACGGCGAAGCATGAAACGACCGACATCGACTGTGCCGCGACGCATCTGTTCCTTCCAGAGCTGGCCGCCGATGAAGAAACCGCTGAGGACGAAGAACAGGTCGACGCCGATCCACCCGTTGTCGACAAAAGGGAGGCGGGAGTAAAGCGTAGGTCCGTAGGCACGGACGAAGTCCCCGCTAAGGTGACCGCTGACGACGAGCAGAATCGCGATCGAGCGGAGGCCGTCGAGAAACGGAATCTGCCCCGCAGGAGGATGCCTAAGCTCGGTGAGGGAGCCGGCAAAAAGATTTCGGATGGAAATGATGCCGGCCCGTTCGCTCATCAGCAGGGATTCCGTGTGGCGTCATTCTACTGGAGTCTTCGTATCGTGTGACGAGGCTACTGCGTTGAAGATTTCCATAAGCTCGCCTGCGACGGCACTCCAGCTCCGGCTCCAATGGGCGGAGACGAATGAGGCGTCCCAGTCGGTGGAGAGCACAGCATCGAGCGACTCTGCGAGTGCATTGGCGTCGCGTGGTGGAATCAACCTGCCACAGGCGTCGCTCATGATCTCCGGGATGCCGCCGACTCGAGTCGCGACGACCGGCCTTCCGCAGGCGAGGGCCTCGAGTACAACGTTGGGGCAGCCCTCCATATAACTCGGAAGCGTAACAAGGTCGGCGGCCGCCATCCACACGGCGACATCATCAGGCTGACAGGGCGAAAGCGTGTGGATGTAGCCGGTTGCACCCGCGCTCTCGATGCCCTGCACGATCTGTGGCCGGTCTGGACCTTCACCAACCATGTAGACCTGCAGCTTGGGACGCATAGTGTGTAACTTCGTCGAGGCTTCCACAAGTTCACGCAAACCCTTCCGCAGATCCATGCGGCCGATGTAAAGCACGATCTCAGCATCAGGATCGAGGTTGAGTTGCCGCCTCGCCTCGGTGCGATCGCGCACGTGGAAGATAGACAGATCGCATCCGTTCACGACCGCGCGTGAGGTTTCGGGCCTTGCACCCATCGTGAGAGCTTTCTGACGCAGGTCTTCACTCACTGTCACGAGAAAGTCGGTCTGCTCAAGTACCTTGCGCGTGTACATCGCCGAAAGGCGGTCACCGATGCTATGGATGTCGGAACCGATGCCCATTGCAACGAGCGGCACGCCCAGTTTCCTGGCAATCTGCAGCGCGGCGTATGAGTCGGGATAAAGGAAGACGCTGAAGATGAGATCGGGACGGAAGGCGCGCACATGTGGAAGAAGAGTGCGAGCTGCGATGGCGCCGTTGAATGGACGAGAGAGCAGCGGGAGAGCCGGATAGTCGTGATAACTGACACTGACATCCGCGGGAGAGTAATTGGAGTCGAGTCCTTTGTATAGCCGCGTGCGCGGCCGTAGAAACGACGGATAGGCGGAGTTGGGATAGAAGACGTGGATATTCGCCTGCGAGTTGAGCGCGCGAATCGTCTGGTACGCCGAGCGTCCCTGCCACGGCTCGCCCGAACTGGGGAAGTAGCGGCTGACGACTGCGATCTTCAACATTCCTGGAGGTCCTGCACGAGCGCGGGGCTCGTCTCGCCGCTGGGCTGCGGCCGGCCGGCGATTGTGTGCAGCAGCTGAGCGTAGCGTCGCGCGAGAACTGCGCGCTCGTATTGCGCGATGCGTTCGGTGTCGGGGCGGAACTCCTGCATCACCGTCTCGCCACGGCTAACGGCATCAAGCAAGAGCTTGCGAATGCCTTCGACGTCGTCAATACCGGCCCACCAACCGGCCCGCATCTGTTCGAGCAGAGCGCGCGTCTCGCCTTCCGGATGAACCGCGCCGAGGATCGGCTTGCCGCCACCGAGGTAATCGTAGAACTTGTTGCCCACGTTAAGCGGATCATGGTTCAGCAGAAGAACGTAGTCGGTCTCATTCATTGCGGCCAATGCTTCGCGCTGCGGAAGATAGCCGTAGAGCTCGACCATATCGCCGAGCCCAAGCAGTGCCTCCTTGAAACGTGGCTCTTCGATGTGCCCAATGAAGCGGAGCTTCAGCCGTGACTTTACATCCGCTGGAAGCTGATGAATGGCATCCACTAACGAACTCGGCGCCGTCGACGGATAAATGGAGCCCACATGCGTAAGCAGCACTTTGCCATCGTTCCGCGGAGCCGCAGATGCTGAGCGCGTCATCTTCGTTGCGTCAAAGCCATTGGGCACGAGATGGAACTTCGTATCGGGCTCCTGTGGGTAGCGCGAGTGAATCTTTCGCCGCGCGGCATCGGTCACCGTGACGATTGCCGTGGCGTTGGCGATCGTCTCGGCCTCGATTCTGCGGGCAACCTGCTGCGCCCGGGGACTGTCGCTGAACGAAAAGCTCACGAGCTCGAAGGATGTCGTGATCCACTCGTCGCGGAAGTCGGCGACGATGGGCAGATCCGGAAACTGCTTGCGCAACTTCTTTATCAGAAGGAGATTCGAGAAGGTCGGCACCGTGATTAGCACGAGATCGATCTTGCGATCCCGAATGATTCGCGGAGCCGCACGAGAGAGGACGGGAAACCATGTCACCTGCGGGTCCGGAAGAAACACATTGTCCGCGATGCGCTTCAGCAGGCCGGGTGTCTTGTTCTCCTTGGGCGCGACCTGCTGCGCCGTTGTGGTCTTCTTCGACGAATTCGCACCCATCAGAAAGCGCTTGATCGCCTTCTTCGCTCCGAACGGCAGGTCGAGCGTGAGGGTTCGATGAACCGTCACCGACTCCGGAATGTCCTTCAGCAGTGAGGCGTCCGTGCCGACGGCGGCGGGATTGCGGGTGGTCAGCACATCGAGGCGAATGCCCTCCGCCGGCAGATAACGCGCAAGGCTGGCAGCTCGCATGACACCTGTCCCGCCGACGGGAGGAAAAACATAGCTGACCAACAGTACGTTGAGGGGTCGCATCAATGAGCCTCAGAATAGCTGGCGGTGGGACTCGCCAGAGGCTCCCGCCTGTTAACAATCGCGTCGATAGCAGAATACATCTGCCACGCAGTAGCCCAGTGAAACTGCATGCTGCGACGCTGCGCCTCTTCGGCAATGCAGCGGTAAAGATTAGCGAGTCCGTAATTGAGAAGAGGATCGAGATTCCGCTCGACGGCGCCGTGTGTGTAAAGCTTAATAAACAGATCATCGCCGATGACTGGCGAGACGTCGAACCACCGGCGGATACGCTCAGGAGTTGGCATATCGTACCCGGCGATCTCTCCGCCTTCGAGGCGCGGCACATGCCTGCCACGGAAACGCAGGGCTACGGGACCGGTGATCATCAGCAAATCACCCTGCTTACCCCTGCCAGGAAGAGCTTCAACGCCACGATCAAAAGACCGTGGACGACCATCGGGATCGTTGGTACACCAGTAAATCTGATTGACAATGCGGGACTGCGTGGGGGACGGCAGCGATGGCATCGTGAAATCGGCATAGCAACCGAGTTCACTGAGCAGTCCGATTTCTCCGTTCAGTCCGCACCATTTACCGTCCGGTCGCGAATTATCGAGCGCCCAGTTCCCGTGAATGAAACCAAAAACTGTACGGCCATTCTGCTGTCGCAGAAGCCCGTGGTCCTGTGTGAGTCGTCTGCAATATTCGCGGATTTTTTCAGTAAAAGATTCGCGGGTCTCGCGCTCATGATGGAGGTGAACCTCGACGTCTCCAACGCCGAGACGCACCATCTCTGCGAGCGGATCTATCAGATCACTCCGATACTCCTCCTGCGGGTAGAAGAAGGTGTACTGCGCCGGCTGACCATCAGCGTCGCGGGGCACATCATTCGCAATTTGTGGCCAGCGGTCACGCCAGCGACCGACGCGACTTAATGCGGTCTCGACCGAGGCCCCCATCCCGAGTGGTTCGTAGTGATCCGTAATAGTTACCCATACTCGCTTCGGTTTCAGTTTCAGCGAGCTGCGCCGGATTCGATCCGTGACATAGGGCAAAAGCCAGATCTCAGCATGGCGAGGGAGCTTCATAGAAGATATTGTGATTTCATCCCTTTAGACATGCAGGTGGCATTGGTGGTGGTTTCAGTATCCGGGAGCCGAAAAGCGTTGTCAAAAACATTCATCGGCAGCGGAACCGGGCTACTCGAGGTACGGGATTCTTTCGCGAACTCGTTCTACTTCGCGGGCGCGACGTGGATGCTGCCGGTACCTGCGGACGCGAAGGTCAGCACGCCTGCACTATCGGAATGAGCTGACGCTGGAGTGCCATCGCCGGTGATCTGGTAGGGCATGTTTGGCTGCAGATCGGAAATATATTGCGTCGCCGCTCCAGAAGCCGGATAGGTAACGCCGGTGAAGGTCGCAGGCCAATCGCGCATGAACATCACCAATGACGAACCGACTTTCGCCCCCTGAAAGGACTGACCAAGCGTAGATTCGACAAGGGACGTCGAACTCTTCTGCATTGAGGAGCGGCCCCACTCGAGAACTGAAAGAAACTGCTGCGCCGTTGAATCACCAGCGGACACCTGAACAGACGCCGCTGGCTCCCAATCGGCCTTTTGCGCCGAACCTCCAGGAATCAGATCCTTCCTGGCGAGGGTTGCATGAACAGGCAGGAGGCTTGTGAAAAATGCCCGCTGACGGCCGGACCGCGTCAGCCAAGTAGCCTCATTGGCCGAAACGGTAGGATCTCCAGTTGTGATTTGGCACACTATCTTCGACCCGCTGTGGCGGGTGGTGGCGCGATCATAAAAGATGACCTGGTTTGTCTGCCGGATGTATACAAGCGACCGGGAAGCTTTAGTGACATCGTCGTAACCGGCAATGCTAAACGGCTTGTGATAGAGCCACCACCCGTTATAGGCCGGAGTGTCGTTCAACAGAAATCCTGCGTACGACGGAAGCTCTGAATGAGTTATCAGATTGAATCCCTGCTGCTGACCGTGCCAGAACTGCCCTCCATTTTTCAGGGCGATGTACATAAAGCAGTTACCTTCTCGACAATCTGTGCTCCCGGAATTGGCGATCGAGAGAGTGTTGCTCTGTGTTGCGGAGCTCATCAGATCGTTATAGTCATTGAATTCAGTGCGTCCCTTCGTGATGTATTCTCCATTGCTGAAGATGTCAAACCGACCGCAGAACTCATGTTCATGATCGATGAGAGTATTCGGACAGTAGATGGAAAATAAGCTTTTATCGTCAGAATTCGCAGTACGCAAGATGGCATGCTGGTTGTAACTGCCATTGAAGAGGTCGGTCGGCAAAGAAGGCCGTGGATCGGGCAGTGACATAGCTGCCGGATCTTTGCCAGGAGTTGTAATGAAAAAATCGACTAGCAGACCAGAAGCAAAATCGTTTATAAGTTCCGCGTCAAAGCCGCAGTAGAACTTGCAGTTTCCGCTTTTTCCGAGAGCTCCGCCGAACGCAGCGTTCATTACCAGCCATCTAAGTGCATCGGATCTGTCTTTCCTGCCCACGTAGGAGTCGGCGGTCAGCATAGCCGCTTCGGTGCGAAAATCGGACGGCCACCGGATGTAACTCAGCGTATCTCCGGTTGTCAGGTAGTTGAAGCCGGGCAAGTCCGAATTACCATTGGCGCCAAATCCCGTCAAAAACGAAAGGTCGAATACATACTTAAGATCCCACCAGCTCGACGTGCCCAATGATAGCTGTGGCCCATAACGGATTGGATCGTCATAGCCCGCAGTCTGAATCATGTTCAATGCATAGCGTAACCGATAGAGCGAATACTGATACCAGCTTCCCTCGCTGGACTCCCCGCCACGTCCGTCACCCAGGCATAGATGCTTCGAGCCATCCACATAAATACACTCCGTCGGACTAGGCATGTTCTTGAACGCAGCCTGGTACGCTCTCCACGTGATGCTGGGGTCTTCCATGTGGGCCCAGTCTTTGTAGAGCATCCCCCCTGCAAGATAGTTCCAATAGGCATGCAATGAACCGGCCGTACCGTCAGGACAAACCACATACCTGGTTGCGTGACACGTGTTCGCCAGTGGCGGATCATCGTCCGGATCATCGTTAAAGGTCAGTGCGGCCGCCGCCAGATAAAATATCTTGCTATGGGTGTAGTTGTTACCCATGGCACGTTGGCTGCCCATATCTTCGATGTTGTGACTATCCAATTGCGCCGGACTGTTGTAGTCTCCGACCTTGGCACGAGTGCCCGTATTCGGAATCGTGATTATTCCCTGCGCAGCATGTGCAAAATATGCTCTCGTCAGTGCCTGATCGGCCTTGGTTAGATACCCCCCAGCCATTAACCAATCCGGCGTAAGGGTGAGGGCCTCTGAAGAATCAGATCCGCGGTTGCCTGTCATCCCATAAGCGGCGTCATTGCTTCGCGAACCAAGCGACTCCGCAGAATAGCCCGTGAGCGAGCGGATCAATCAAATATTTCGCATAGTAGACCCAGACGTCTCTACCGTAGCATCCCCAGTTGTACTTTCGATCATTGGGATCGATCAATGACATGAAGGCAAAAAAATAAGCATCATATTGCCTTCCTGTCTGTGTCTGGTCCGATGCAGGCTGGCCGGATCCGCCATTACAACTCCAGGACCAGATCGCGTGATCTCGATCCGCTGCCTGTTCTGCCCAACTTCGGATACTCCGGTAAACGACATTATCGGCCACGGCCTTAGCACGAAGGCCCGGCAGCATCGCCTGAGTAATAATCAACCTGGGATGAGAAGTGACAGGGGTCGCAGCGGGTGTGAAAGTGATTGTCGCTTCTTTCGAGAGCGTCCGGTTTGCATTACTGACGGCCTTGAGATGAAACGTGCCGGCAGCTAGGCTGTGCAGCGCTATCGTACATGGTTCATTGACGTTGCATGGGTTTGTGCCTACTATGTCACCGCCGCTCGCAGTCCAGGTTACCGTTTTGTCGTTCACTCCCGTTACGATCGCCGTAACAGTCTGATAGCTTCCCGCTGGAGCGACTACATCAGTGGGGTACAGATAGAGCTTCTGAGCGGCAAGCTGAACGGAAGAAACTGTGAGCAGCACCAAGATAAACCGGGTCATCCTATGATCCTCGACTAGCAAAGAATCTGCCGGGTTGGATAGCTATCAGGCTACCGGGTTATTGATTGCAATCAGGCTAGGAAGGGACTGCTCCCGGCCGCAGGAGGATTTCTGCGATCCTCTCTGACGCCCTTCCATCCCAAAGCGGTATCGCCGAGTTCTCTTTGTGATGAGAGCTCAGAGCTTTTGAGAACTCACGGTCGAATGCGTCCCAGTCATGCCCAATAAGAACATTCGTCCCATTCGTGATCGTAATCGGGCGCTCCGTATTTTCTCGCAGTGTCAGGCACGGGGTTCCCAGATACGTAGTCTCCTCCTGTATGCCGCCGGAATCCGTAATCACTACCTTCGCGTGTTTTTGCAGCGCGAGAAATTCAAGATACCCGAGTGGATCGATGGTGCGCAGCCGCGGATTGCATGCCTTAAGTTGCGGAGCCCAACGGTCGCGCGTTCTCGGGTGAACCGGAAAAATCAGCGGGAGCTGTTCGCTCAGTTTATCCAGCCGCTCAAGCATCGGTAAGAAGACGGACGCATCGTCCACATTAGAAGGACGATGTAAGGTCACCAGACCAAACTGCTCCAAAGATAGCTTGTCCTTCAAATCGGGGTAGAGATTGTCTGCTTCGGGTAGAAACCGTATCAGGGTGTCTATCATCACATTGCCGACAAGAAAGATCTTTTCCGGCGCAACCCCTTCAAGCTTGAGATTTTCGTTGCCATCTGCGGAGGGTGTAAACAAGAGGTCCGATAGGTGATCGGTAACAATGCGATTGATCTCTTCGGGCATCTTTCGATCTCGTGACCGCAGACCCGCCTCCACGTGAGCTACGGGAATATCGAGTTTGGAGCAGACAAGCGCCGCTGCAACCGTCGAGTTGACGTCTCCATAGACCAGCACGATCGACGGTTTTCTCGCCAATACTACGGGTTCGAATCGAGAGATAATTGCCGCTGTCTGCTGCGCGTGAGACCCTGAGCCAACGTTCAGGCTTTCATCTGGCTTCGGAATCTGCAGCGACTCGAAGAAGATATCGGACATCAATGCGTCATAATGCTGCCCTGTGTGTACAAGGACCTGTGAAACGTGCGCGGCGGCAAGAGCTCGATAGACAGGAGCTGCCTTCATAAAATTCGGTCGCGCTCCCACGACATGTAAAACAACCATCCGCTTACTCCTTGAAATTCCTCGCTCATCGGCGGGCCGTGATGATCCTGTTTCCCTGCCCTGTTCCACGCGCGGAGACCCGCTGCCGCCGTGCGTACTTCCCAGTGCGGAGTTCTCTCTAATTTAGTTGGCGGCGACAACCCTGTACATTTGAAGAACCTCATTGATGACTGTCTGTTCGGAAAAGACTGACTCCGCCCGCTTTCGCGCCGCTCCAGACATCTGCAGACGCACATTCGCATCAGCAAGCATCTCAAACTGCTTGGATAGGGCCGCGGGCTGAGAAATATTCGAAGGGCGGCCGGCGTCTCCCACCATCCAGCGGAGCGTTGGATCATCATTACACGCGATGGGGAGTCCGCTGGAGAGCGCCTCAAGAACTGCGATTGGCATCATCTCGTGCAATGAAGCGAGAGTAAAGATATCCGCCGCCTGCAATAACGTGGCGATCCTGTCGCGCGACACATTCTCAAGCGTATGCACCGCCTCTGGATCCAGCTCAGCACGAAGGCGAAGGATCTCATCCGTTTCAGTTTCACGCGCGCCCGCAATAAACAACAACGCCTTTCTCGGCTGGGATTTGCGCCATGAACTGAACTCGCGAATCAAATAATCTACCCTCTTGTGCGTCTTTTTCAGCGCTCCCACGGAGAGAAACACCAATGCGTCGTGAGGGATTCCTGCAGCCGCGCGCGCAGCTTGTCTATCTCCCGGCCGGAAGCGGGTCGTGTCGACAAAGTTCGGTACAGCAAAACTGAGCTGTCGTGCAGGACGATGACTCTCCCAATCCTCAAGATAGTTCGGTGCCAAATGCTGGAGATAGGAGAACCGCTTCAAAAACTCGATATCTTCTTCTGTTCCGTGTCCCAGGATTACTCGCGGCCGCGACAAACCGGCACGGTTCAAACGGTCAAGGATAAGCGCGACCTGTGGGTCCTGAACATGCAGCAGATCGTGCGTGCGGCCTATCCTCCGCCAGAGATTCAACGCGAATGTCGACTGTTCAATGGAATAGCCCGAACCCATGCCGTACCGCCACCCACCCAATGGACGAAAGAACCGAACCATGAACTGCGCACGAGGGTCAAAGCGACGAATACAAGAAACGTTGGCGTGAGAATCCGAGATGGAATCGCTGCCGCCCTGAAATGTGGTCGCGTCGACTCCTTGACGACGAAGCGCTGCGCCCAGATCGTCAGCCCAGGTCTCGATCCCGCGGCGGATGTGGCCCAGACCGCTGGATGCGACCGCTACCTTAAGATTGAACATGTCATGCACGCTCACGATACCAGTCCGCTCGATGGCGTCGCAAGAAAAGATTGACCCGGCGCCATCGCGAGAGGCGGCCCGACCCAGCGGCTTCCTGACTGCTGCCCTAAAAGTGCTACGGGAAGATTCGCTTTATCGAAGATCGACCCAGCGGTTCAGATAAAATTCGGATATGTCCGTGTGCGCAGTGATTCCTGCGTTCAATGCAGAGGCTTACATTGGTGCTGCGATCGACAGCGTGTTGAGCCAAAGCACTCCAATTGACGAGATCATCGTTGTCGATGATGGCTCGAAGGACGGCACATGCGTTGTCGTGGAATCCTACGGTTCAAAGGTACGTTTGCTCCGCCAGAACAACCAGGGTCCCTCCGCTGCGCGCAACCTCGCGGTCAACGCTTCAGCATCTGACTTCGTCGCATTTCTGGATGCTGATGACCTGTGGCACCCAACCAAGATCGAGCGCCAGCTCGCGATGTTGGCCAACTCGCCTGGTGCAGTGCTGTGTTATACCGGCCTGCTGACTTTCAGCGACGTCGAAGGATGGGAACGGCCGGCCAAACCGGTCGCGCTGGCAGAATTGCGCTCTGAATTGCGTTTGCGTAACCCTCGAATCGTGCCGTCGAGTGTATTGGTTCCGCGAAAGCTATTTCTAAAGACAGGTGGCTTCGATACAGCATTGAAGGGCAGCGAGGACTGGGACTTTGCGATCGCAATGTTTGAACTGGGCAGCTTCTGCGTAGTCGATGCTCCGCTGACACTCTACCGTTCGAACGCAACCGGGCTGAGCTCAGATCCAGAGTGGATGTTTTTGGAGACTCAGAAGATGCTGGACCGGCGGCTTCTAAAGGGGCTGAGCGGCCCAGGTCGCTGGGCCTGGCGTCGACGCATCGTGAGCTTCCATGCGTATACCGCAGCACTCAACGCCCGCGCGCTAGGCCGAATCGACCGAGAACGCTATTGGATGGGTTACTCCCTGAAAACCTGGCCGAGTCCGATGTGGAGACCGGAAAGATTCAAAGGATTTCTAGTGACTCTCCGCAATGCTCTCATGAAGCAAGGACGCTAAGATCAGCGTGCAACGAGGGTCATTTGAGGCTCGTATGTGGTTGTGATACGTTTTCTGCGAAGGTGAACTGAATTCACTTTTTTTGTCGGCGGAGCTCCCCTTTGTCTCAACTTCAGCGAAGCACCCCTATGGCCGCAGAGGAATCGACCTCAGGTGACTGGAGACCCTGGCCTATTGCGGGAGTCATCTTCCTGTTGGAGTTGATACTCTTCTGCATCCGACTTGTCCGCTTCCCGGGGCCTTCAAGGTATTTCGCGTTCCAGTGGACAATCAGCTACGCACATGGGCTTTCACGACGCGGCCTGCTCGGCACGCTCCTGAGGATGGCTCATCTGGATAATGGCAACTTTGCGCTCATAACCCTCATCGGGTGGGCGATCACGCTTTGCGTGGCCTATATCGTTGTCGCCGCCGTCATAAAAGTATTTGAACCGTTTGGGAGTAATACCCAAAGGGTCTTGATGGTCGCTCTGTTGCTTTCTCCCATAACGCTGGGAACTCTCGTGTGCACAACAAGCGATCCGCTTCAAATCCCTCTGTTCGGATTGCTTCTGCTCATCACAATCAGAGGGCGCACGCCCATTGTTCTTTCCTTTCTTTTGTTCGCTGCGCTCGGAGCTCTATCCATCCTGATTCACGAAGCGACGATTTTCTTTCTTGGACCCATTCTTCTCGTAGACGCGTTCCTGATCCGTCCTTCCACTTCAGCTCGTGCCGCACTTGCTGGATACGTGGTGGGGGCGGTGCCGGTTTTGGCCTGGATCCTTTTTTCCACGCAGAATCACGCGGCAACGGTTCTTGCGCCCCTGCATTATCGGCATCTATCAATGGTTGCCGATCCCCCCATCAGCATGGAGACGTTCTCGCAGCTGCTGGCGGAGGAGAATGCCGCTCATTTTCATAGCGGCCTAAAGGGTTACGTTCTCCTTGTCCGAAATGCCGCCGGAGCGCTCTGGCTGCCGGCGTTCTACACGTTCATACTGGCGCGGGTGTTTTCAACTGGAAACAATCGTCGGAGCGCAAGACGATGGTGGCAGGGCGCCGTCGTACTCCTGGTCTTAAACCTGCCTCTGTGGCCGATCGCTCACGACTGGGGAAGATTCGCATCCTACCTATTTATCTCGCTTCTGATCCTCCTAAGCGTGAGTTATCGGTCGACACCTGAGAGCATGACCTCGGATTCTATTCGTCGGCTGCCCGCGAAAGTTCTTGGGACGCTTTTGGTGTTGTCCGGTGTGGCAAATTCTCCAGAATTTTCACACTTCTACAACATCAAAGGACTCGGCAGCGACAACAACGTATTTCTTGCTTCCATCATTGTTTCGCTGTCGGCGCTGTACTTTCTCTCTCGGGAGACGCCGTTTCGAGAGCCCCTATCAGCTGGTGAACCGCCCGTCTACGCGAGCAGCCTGCAGCCTTAGTCTTCCGCAAGCTCGAACGTCTTAGGCTCTCCGAGCTATCTTCGCTCGCCGGATTCTCTGTCAGCTAGATCTTGCTGGCTTCGGCCTGCGCAAGCTCGGGCCGAATAAGGGCGGAGACGAGCTTTTCGGTAACCCGGGCGATCGGTTTTGGCAACATGCCATTCAGAATGTTGAAGCGCGCCTGATCTTCGGGTTGGAGAACGCGGAACACATAGAAAAGCACGAATAGCACCGCCAGAGACAGGCCGCCTCCGATCAGGATAGCCGGCAGGGGCCGAAGCAACGTTGTCGCAACGCGAGCTATAACCGCCGCAACCAGGCTGATCCCGGTGATCTTGGCAAGTTGCCCCCATGGAAGCCTGACTCCGTACATCCGGATTCCGACGCCCCACATGATTGCTACGGCAGTAATTTGCGCTGCTCCGCTGCCGATACAGGCTCCTACTGCACCGTGAGCCGGAATGAAGGCCCACGCGACGCTTATATCGACGATGCCCGCCAGCACGGTCGCAAGAATCACGCTGGTCTGCCGTTCGCAGCTTTGAAGAAGACTCTGTACGGGTCCAATAAACGCCTTTGGCAAACAAAGTAATGGAGCAAGCGTCACAACGGCCGCTGCACCGCTATATTGATTGCCATACAAAAGCAATAACGCAGGAAATGCGAGGGATGCGGCGATAAAGTGCACTGGTATCGAAGTCAGTGCGAGATATCGAAACGTAGAGGCAGTGATGGCGGGGAGGCGGGACTTGTCGCGGCCATACTGCGCGAAGATAGTGGCCCCAGTTGCTGAACCGAAGACGGTGGAGGTGATCAGCAGCCGTTCCGCCATACTGAATGCGACCGAGTAATAAGCAATCTGCTTTATATCTGCGCAGAGATGCTTGAGCAGGAAAAGCTCCGACCTGTCCCAGACGATCATTGCAACGATCATGCTGGCAACGCTTTGCCACGCAAAGGTGATCATGCGTTCGCGGAGTCCCTCAGGCAGGACATGCTGCTTCTCCCAGCCAAGAATCCTCTTGGTCGTGGGAATCAGCCTCACCATGCAGTCGACAAAGCGCGTGAGAAATACGGACGCGCCGACTCCAATGACTCCCCATTTGAAGACCACGGTCGCCAGAATCGCCGCAAAGAACGTAAGTATTGAGATGACCGATGCCGGAAGGTTCCTCGAAAGCTCCTCCGTGGCAACATTCGCCTGCGCAGGAATCGAATTGACCATCGACGGCAAGATGCTGAGCGCGATCAGAACCGACGCTAATTTGTATCCCTGACCCGCATCTGTCAGCACCCAGCCAGTGATCGCCGCAGTCGCGAGGGTGGCGAGAACGAGTTGGAACCACAGCGTTCGGAAATAGATATGCCGCGCAGTCCCGGAATCGCGCATCCCCAGGAACTCCGCCATATATTTTTGGGTGGTAGCAGGAATTCCCAGACTGCCTAGACTTGCAACAACGGAAGCAATCCAGGCGACGTAGATGATGTACCCCATCTTCGATGGCCCCAAAGTTCTGGCGATCGCGATGGAGGTGAAAAGTGTGACAAGGGCGCTGAAGATGTTTTCGAGGCCGTACCAGCCGGTATTTCGCGCGATAGTCTTGGTGTTCGACATTGAATCAGGTCAGATGCTCTGAGGCAGTTGCTGGTCACATGGCAGACGCCATAGGGGCGCGCGGAAAGGGTTCGCTTCGTTCCGGTTCGGACGCATTCTTACATGCGGTTTACGGCAGAACTCCCATCTGGCTTCCGGCAGAGCACAACCTCTCTTCGTTTCCGATAGCTCTCATCGTAGCATCGTCAAAGAGCGCCCCAAATCCCCCGGTCGTCACCAACGAATACTGTCATTGACAGCCGCCGATGTATGAGGAAATCATTGAATTCGATGCCAGAAGGGTGCGCGGTAATAGATCGTCGTAAATCGTTGTTTCGGCGAGAGATCGGGCTCCGCTTTGATCTCGACCTGATCAAAATCTCGATATTTAGAGCCATTTACGATGACGCTGTACGAAGGGGTACGCAGTGAGGTTCCTCTTTTGGTTTTCGTTTGTGGGAGTCGTTTACACCTACGTGGGGTACCCGGTCGTGCTTTGGATTGCGGCGAGGATTCGGCCACGCCCATGGAAGTCCTCCGAGATCCATCCTGGCGTCAGCGTGGTTCTGGCAGTCCACAACGGCTTAGCTCTGCTGGAAACCAAATTTGAGCGGCTCCTCGCTCTCGATTATTCCGACATAAGCGGAGGTCATCATCGTCTCGGATGGATCGAGCGATGGCACTGCAGAGTTTCTCTCGAGGCAGAACGATCCGCGTCTCAAGAAAATCATCCTGGAAGCCCATGGCGGCAAGGCTGTCGCCCTCAACGCAGGGATGGCTCAAGCGACTGCGGACTTGATCCTGTTTATCGACCTCCGGCCCGACATCGCTCCCGGCTCCATCCAGCGACTCGTCAACAATTTCGCCGACGAACGTGTTGGATGTGTCGGCGGAGAATATGTCCTGTATCCCGACACAGAGTCGGATGGCTCCGCGCCCGTCGGACGCTTTTACTGGTCTTACGAGCAATGGTTGAGAAACACCGAAGCTCTCATTGATTCGCCGGTAGGCGTTCCAGGCTGCTTTTATGCTGTGCGGCGCGAATTCGCCCGGCCACAGCCGCCGGGCGTCATACTCGACGACATGTTTCAACCACTTTCAGTGATCCGTCAGGGATATCGATGCGTCGTCGAGTCGCAGGCCCGCGTCTACGACAGGTGGCCCAAGGGAATGGGAGGTGAGTTTCATCGCAAGGTAAGGACGCTTGCCGGCAACTTTCAATTATTTGCTCTTGCGCCGTGGCTGTTGTCACCACAAAACAGGGTCTTGTTCCAGCTGCTCTCGCATAAGGTAATGCGACTCATCGTGCCCTATCTTCTAGTCCTGTTGCTGATTTCCGCGATCGTCCTTTCTCCCGGCTCCATCTTCTTCACCGTCATCGCCTTTGCTCAGATATTTTTCTGGTTGATCGCGATCGCAGGCTCACGCTATAGGATTCCACTCATAAATCGAATTGCCTCACCGGCTGCTGCCCTGCTGGCGCTGAACGCAGCCGCTGTTGTGGGCCTATATAAGTTTCTCTTTACACGGGGCCCGCTCTGGAAGATATGGACGTCAGGGAGACCCGCAGATGTCAGCTTTCCGTCCGCGACGGGTCTCTAGACAGGACAACATGACCGGCGAATTCGACAATGGGTCGGCGCGTGCCAGAAACCACCCACAGTGGATCTCTGTCGGATTAATCGGCGTGACACTCTTGGCAGTCCCGTTCGTCTTTCGTGTGCACATGCTCAGAGCAAGAGCTGCGAGACGCTCGCATGCTCCCGCCGAAGAGCGCTATTTCCCCGTCGGATCTGCTTGGACGCAGGATATAAGCCAGTTCCCTCTCGACCCCCACTCGGCTGCCACCATCGACTGGCTGGCAAATGCGGGCGGCTGGGGGACCGGGAAATTGCGTGTCGATTTCGCCATTCGCGTCCTCCATGCCGACGCTTCGACCCCAAAGGTTTCCTTCCAACCGGCGGCCACCTTCTACACACCCGATTCAGATGAGGTATCCGCGGTTCCTTTGCCGGTCGGGGGCGGAATGGAAGGGCAAACAGGTTATAACTGCCCCACGACGCAGGAGGATTGTCACCTCATCGTTGTTGATCACGCAGATGCAAAGCTTTATGAAGCCTTCTCCGCTAATTACGACGGCAGGATTTTGCGTTCCGTGTTCATCGCGGTATGGGACCTCAACCGTATCTATCCTCCGTCCGGACGTGGAGATCAGTGCACTAGCGCGGATGCGGCCGGATTTCCCATTGCTCCCCTGCTCTTCAACGCTGATGAGTTGGCTCGAGGGTCGATCGATCACGCAATTCGGTTCATTCTTCCGAATGATCGAATTCGCGCCGGCGTCTTCGTCCATCCAGCCACGCACGCCGGCGGACCGACGGGGCCGATATTCTGCCCCACCTTATGGAGTTCACCTCCGCCTCAAATCTTCCTATGACATCTCGCACCTCAAGCCGGCGGCTCAGGTTGTCGCACGCGCCATGCAAAAATATGGAATGTTCCTGTCGGACGGTGGAAACATTGCCCTTACAGCACAGAGCGATCGGGACACGCAGACCAAGTATTCGGACGTCGACTTCGAGCCTGGCGACCTGCAGTCTTTGAAAGTGACTGACTTTGAAGTCGTAAAGCACGGCGATCCTGTCCGTCTGACAAACGACTGCGTGCGAAATCCTTAGCCTTCGCTGCTTGCCAAGCAGCTATCATCAAGAAAACGAGCAGGTAAACACTGGTTAATGCTGATCAACGACTACATCCTGAAGATCAAGCGGGCTGAAAGTCCTGCTTATGCTCGTCTCAAAAAGATTGCAAAGATATTTCTAGCCTTTCAACTCCCGATACCACGCGCTCTCGACCCCATCTATAGGTTCCTGAATTCCTTCAGGAACCTCCGGTATGAGACCACCGAACGCCTCAGCGTGGTGTTTTTCCGCTACCCCGTTCTCCGAGCCTCGTGTGCCTCCGTCGGTAAACGTCTGCGAATGGAACAGCTTCCAAGCATATCCAGACTTGTAAAGGTGTTCATCGGAGACGATGTTTACCTGTCCGGAGCTTTGGTTGTCGAGGGAGGCCGAGTCTTTCCGGATCCCGAATTCAGAGTGGGAAACAGAACATTCATTGGTGACAAGTGCATTTTTTCAGTAGCCAAACTGATCGAGATCGGCGATGACGTTCTGATCGCTGGACGTTGTTCGATCTCGGACTACTCCGGGCATCCCATAGATCCCGATAAGCGAGCTGCCGGAGCGCACGTGGAACCGAATGACGTTCGGCCCGTGCATATTGGAAACAAGGTATGGCTCGGAAGAGGCGCTACGATTCTCCCGGGCGTGACCATCGGCGAAGGAGCCGTGATAGGGGCCAGAGCCGTCGTAACCAAGGACGTTCCGGCCGGGCACATCTGCGTAGGTAACCCAGGAAGACTGCTCTCCCGAACCGTCTACGACCGCAAGCCCGAACAACTCCCGAAGCGCGACTAACGATTTGCCTGCTTCGCCCGAGCTCGAGGCGTGCTTTCGTATAGTTTTGTGTACGCTGCCATCATTTGCTGCAACGTGAAGCGCTCGCGAAACGCCTGTTCGGCATTCTTCGAGAATCGTTCGCGAGCGGCCGTGTCCTTTGCAACGTTCAGGATCGCGTCGGACAACGCCTGGACGTCTTGAGTGGGGACGGTCACTCCACCCTCGGCCAGCCGGACTACCTCGCCCAACCCGCCAACATCGGTCACGATGGCCGGCAGTCCGATCGAAAACGCCTGCAGCAGCGACATCGGCAGCCCCTCCGACACTGAGGACATCACAAAGACGTCAGCCGCAGAGAAGAATCGAGCGACGTCAAGCTGCTGCCCCCAGAACGTCACATTCGATTGAAGACCAAGATCACGCGAGAGCTGTTCCAGCGCAGCCCTTTGTGTTCCGTCGCCTACGACCCACAGGCGAATGCTCCCGTCCTTCCTGACCGCAACGCGGACTGCCTCGAGCAGAAGGGGCAGGTTCTTCACCTGCTCCAGTCGGCCTACGAACAGCAGCGTGAAGCCACTCTTCGCAGGCCACTGGTCCGCGGATTCTGCCCGCACCGCAACTGTTCCGTTGTAGATGCGGACCAGCTTGTGAGCGGGTGCGCTCCCTGCATCTCTCACATTGTTTACCGTCGCATCGCAGATACCCACAACCCAATCGCAGAACCGTGCGGCGATCGCGTACTTGCGCTCCATGACCGCATTCCGCGGCGGCGCAACGAGACTGTGTCGAGTCGAAATTACAGCTCCGACGCCGCTCAATCTGGCAGCCGGAGCAGCGTAAATAGTCGGGGTGGGATTATGAAGATGGACAACATCCGGCCTGAACCTTCTGAACAGCCTTAAGAATCCGAGAGAAGAGTCGACCAGGTGCTTGCCCACCTCTGCTTCGACCCGAAAGCCTTCCCCGCGCAGCCGCTCGCCCAGCGCACCCAGCTTCGCAACCGCATAGATCTGCGGATCGTGACCGTTGTCCCGCTGCAGTCTGCACATCTGTGCGACCAGAGTCTCCGCTCCGCCCACCTCCATGCTGTCAACAACGTGAACGACTTTCATGCTCCGGGACCGCCGCCGCTCGCGTTCTTCACGAGACCCTTTCTCAATGCGTGAGATTGACGATACGCAGCAGGATGTACATCAGCACAATCATCCCGACGGTCATCAAACCTGAGTATTTCAGAACACGCCCGAGCGGCAGTCGGCTCAAGACCATCCCACGTTCGCGAGCCATGTCGAAAAGCGTCTCGGTAAATCCTCCTAGAAGAAACAACGTCAGGACGTAGGCACGCGATAAGAACCAGCCAGTGACCAGGAAGCCAGTGAACGACAGCACAAGCAACCGTGCGAACGACGCGATCTCGCCTTCATCAGGAGTGTTCAGCTTTGCGGGCCCTAGCGGATAGGACGTACCTGACGAGACTGCTCTCTCTTTTTCCAAAGGTTTCTGGAAGGCAACCGCAGCCGAATCCTTGAGACTGGGAACGAGAAACATGGACCAGAAGAATAGACCGCAAAGCCCAAGTTCAGCCGCACAGACAACGATCGAGTTGTGCGCCGTCTGGCCGACGTAGTCGGGCATATTGCCAAAGCCAACCCCGAACAGAGGATGACTCCTGAGCAGTTCCAGTCCATTTCCCCAAAGCGCGGTGCGGTCCTCACCTGCAGCAGCGGAGATATCCCTTCCGCCTGTAAAGTTTGTCGCAGTTGCACCGATGAACAGAAGTCCGGCCACAATCAGAGCCGGAATCGTCCCGATGCGCCGGCGGAAAACCATAATAATGATCGCCAAAAGTCCGAGGATGGCTCCACGGGAGTGCGTCAGATACGCCCCCCAGAGCAAAATACCTACCGGCACCAGCACAAAGAAGAAGTTGCGAATCTTCTTCTTCGGTCGCCAAAAGAAGAACGTCAGCGGTATCGTACAGACCAACAGTTGCGCAAAGTCGTTTGGATCGTTGATTTGGCCCTTGCCCCTGAGCCGGTAGAACCATTCTTTGTCATTGTTACTCATGCCGGTGAAGTAGGTGTTCTCCATGTTCGCAGTGCGTGCTGCCAGGCCGGTCGGCAGGCCGTTCCGCAGCTCGATGGCTCCCTGCGTGATCACAAAAAAGCAGACGAAAAGCATCATCAGCACAACGAACTGCAGCTTCAGCTTTGACTTGCAGTGCAGATAGACGAGGAAAAACGCGAACGCATTCGGAATGAATAGCAGAAAGGCGGTCAAGCCGCCGCCGGCCCAACTTGCACCGACAAGGATCGACATAAACGTCGCCACTGCCAATCCCACGAGTGCCGGCGTCTGAGCCATCTTCCGACAGAGGATCGAAGGAGTGCCGGGATGGATACGACCATCAGCACAAGCGCCAGGATGAGTTCAATCCTGTACTCTGCCAACGATCCGAACATCACCTGTGGCGTAAGGTAGTAGGTCAGGAAATAGAGGATGCTTAGGACAAATCCCATCGCTTATATTGTCTGAACTGATCCTCCATCAGGGATAGCATACCGTAGAGCCACCGCACACCCTCAGTTACAACCGGCTCCGTCGTGAGCCAACTCATATTCCCGGAACCTGATGTCTTCCCTGGGTCTGAGGTCTCAGAGGCTCGGATTAACCGAAAAAGGGCCCGTCCTTTTCGGACGGGCCCTTCACGTTTGCTAATGACTCGTTGTGATTGTGATATTCCCGGTTCCCGCTGCGTTGAACGTCAGGACTCCCGCCGCATCTGTAGCTGCCGTTGCAGGAGCACCGGCTCCGGAAATCGAGTACGTCGTATTCGGTGTGAGGTCCGAGACATACTGTGTTGCGGCACCCGACGCCGGATACGTCACACTCGCTGAATGTCGCCGGCCAGTTCCTCATGAACATCACCAGCGTGCCGCCTACCAGCGCGCCATCGAAGTTCTGCCCGGCGCTGGACTGCACGAGCACCGTATTGCTCTTTGTGAAGGACGATCCTCCCCACTCCAACACGGTCAGGAATTGTGTTGAAGACGGGTTCCCAGCATCGATCAGCACATGCGAGTAAGGCTCCCAATCGCTTGTGTTGGAAGAACCGTTCTCGGCCGTCATGTACGCACCTGCATCTGAAATCTGGGCATTTGCAGGCAGAAGGCTGGTCAGGTAAGCCAGCTGTTTGCCAGAACGCGTAGGCCAGCTTACGGTACTTGAAGCGATTGTGATTGGACCCGTGGTGGTCATCCAAAGACGCTTGGAGTTCGGATCACCAGATCCTCGGTCGTAATACACGATTTGATTTGACCCTCGCAGATAAACCAGAGACCGCGAAGCGGCTGCCACACCGTTAATGCTGCCCCAGTTCTGCACGGACGATCCGTTATAAAGACCTGTCGTATCGACAACCGCGGCTACATAGGCTGGAAGTTCTGCGTGTGCAACTGTGGCCGAGCCCGCTTCTAATCCGTGCCAGAGCTGACCTCCTCCTTTGCCGTCGCTCCCCAGCACCGCTTGCCACTCAAAGCACGCCTGTGAACCGCACGGTCCCGCAGAACTGTCGCCGTACCCTGCCTCGTTACTGTGCTCCGCGGTCGCCAGCATCATGTTGTAGTCGTTGAACACCGTGCGCGTCTTCGTGATGTACTCGCCATCGCTCAGCACATCAAACCCGCCGCACGTACCGTGCTCGTGATCGATACGTGAATTGGCGCAGTAGTACGAGAAGACAGTGTTCTTTCCACCGTCACCCCAAGTCGCCGATTCCGTTCCGTTCACGTCCCAGCCGCTTCTAACCATGATGTGCTGGTTTCCGCCGTTGTACAGGTCCGTCGGAAATGACGGACGGGGATCTGCTGGCGGATTGGTTGTCGGGTCCGCTGCAGGAAGCGACAAGAACATTGGAATCGCATTCACCGAAGCGTAGTCGTTCCTCAGATCGTAGGACAAGAGATCGCTAACGCCTCCGACGCTCGTAAAGATGAGTGGCCATTCGAGCGTCGCCGTGCGATCGGTCCGCCCCAAATCGGCGTCGCTCACCATCATCCAGGCCTGCGCGTTGAAATCTGCCGGCATGCGATAGAGATAAAGAGTATCGCCAGTTGACAAATAACGGAACATCGGAAAGTTCGTATTGTACGAATACGTCAGAAATTCCAGGTCGGACAGCGCCTTCATATCCCACCAGCTTGAGGTCGCGAGACTCATCTGGGGGCCGTATAGCATCGGGTCGTTATAGCCGGCGGACTGTATGGACAGCATGGCCAGTTCCAGCCGCTTCATCGAATACTGATACCAGCTTCCCTCCACCGACTCTCCGCCGCGACCGTCTCCGAAGCACGGCACTTGATCGCCATTCGTCGAATCTTCGCAGGTGGGTTGACCTGACAGATTCGAATAGGCCGACTGGTAAGCCGCCGTCGCTACCGCCGGGTCTTCCATGTGCGCCCAATCCTTGTAAAGCATTCCTCCGGTGAAATACGTCCAGTAGGCATGCAATGAACCGGCCGTTCCATCAGGGCAGACCTGGTAGCGGGTTGCGCCGCAGGTATTTGCGAGCGATGGGTCATCCGTAGTGGTGTCGTTGAACGTCAACGCCGCCGCAACCAGGTACAACATCTTACTGTGGGTGTAGTTGTTGCCCATCGCGCGCTGCCCATCGAAATCAAAAATGCTGTTGGTATTGAATTGGGCGGCACTGTTATAGCCTCCGACAGCTGCACGTTCACCGGTATATGGGATCGCGATTACGCTCTGGGCAGCCGTCGCGAAGAACTCTCTCGTCTGAGCCATGTCAGCTGCGCTCAGATTGCCGCCCGCCATCAGCCAGTCCGCGGTCATCGTGTACGCTTCGTTTGAATCCGCGCCAGCGTTTCCGGTCAGTCCATAGTTCGCATCATTCTGCCTTGAAGATAACGTGCTTGGAGAATAGGAACTGTCCAGTGGGTTTTGCCAATAGATTGTGTAGTAGATCCAGACATCTCGTCCGTAGCATCCCCAGTTATAGGTCGAATCAGAGGGGTCAATCATCGACATGAAAGCAAACAGGTAGGCGTCCCATACCTTTGCCGTCTGGGTTTGGTCGGAGTTCGGCTGCCCCGATCCTCCATTGCACGACCACGACCAGATCTGGTTGTCGGTGTTGTATGCATTGACGGCGTTGGAATACAGCGCCATATAGAGCGGGTTGCTGGAGACGGCCTTCGCGCGCAGCGCTGGCAGCATCGCCGCGGTGATCCCGCCAAGACGCGGATGCGAGGTCGCGGGAGTCGGCGATGCGGTGATGGTGATCGTCGAGCTTGCGCTCACTGAATGAGAGGCGTTGCTCGTTGCCGTTAGGTGATACTTCCCGGTCGACGTTGTGTAGAGCGCCACCGTGCACGGCTCATTCACAACACACGGATTCGTTCCGACGATCGTGCCGCCGTCTGTGCTCCAGGTTACTGTCTTGTCGTTTACACCCGTCACAACCGCAGTCACAGTCTGATACGAACCGCGGGGTGCCACTGGCGCCTGCGGATACACATAGATCTGTGCACTGCCGGGCGTGGAGGTATTTGCGCTGATCGTAATCGACTCCGGCTCCGTCGCAGTCTCCGCCGGAGACTCGCTATCCGACACCGAAACCGTGAACGTCGATGTTCCCGTTCCCGTTGGAGTACCTGAGATCACACCCGCGCCGGAGAGCGACAGCCCTGCAGGCAGGCTGCCCGAAGCGACAGACCATGTGTAGGAAGGTGCTCCTCCGGTCGCCGCAAGCGACGCCGAATAGCTCGCGCCGTTTGTACCGTAGTTCAGTGAAGTCGTTGTGATCGTAAGCTGCGGCAGCGTGACAGAGATCGACTCCTGCGCGGAAGCCGTCTGAGCAGGCGACGCGCTATCCGTCACGGTCACCGTAAAGCTTGAGGAACCCGTTGCCGTGGGAGTTCCGGAGATGACACCCGCGCTCGACAGGCTCAGTCCTGCAGGCAGGCTGCCCGCAGTCACCGACCATGTGTATCCCGGTGTGCCTCCAGTCGCGCTCAGCGTCGTGCTGTACGAGTTGCCCGTCTGCGCCGCTCCCAGGCTCGTCGACGTAATTGTCAACGTGCTCGACGCCGCGCTCACCGTAATCGACTCCTGCGCCGATGCAGTCTGCGCAGGCGATGCGCTGTCCTGCACCGCCACCGTGAAGGTAACCGTGCCGCTTGCAGTCGGCGTGCCGGAGATCTGACCTGCACTCGAGAGCGCCAGTCCTGCAGGCAGGCTCCCCGACGCAATCGACCATGTGTAGCCGGGCGTTCCGCCAGTCGCGCTCAGCGAGGCACTGTACGAGGTGCCGCTCTTTCCCGCCGTCAGGCTCGTCGTCGTAATCGTCAACGTGGTCGGCGTCGTCCCAACCGTAATCGACTCCGTTGCGGACGCCGTTTGCGCAGGCGACGCGCTGTCCGTTACCGTCACCGTGAAACTCGACGTGCCCGTCTTCGTCGGAGTTCCGGAGATCACTCCCCCGCTCGATAGCGACAGCCCCGCAGGCAGTTTCCCAGCGCTCACTGACCACGTATAGCCCGGTGTGCCGCCCGTCGCGCTCAGCGTTGCAGTGTAGGAGCTCCCCGTCTGCGCCGCGCTCAGATTCGCTGACGTAATCGTCAACGTGCTCGGCGCTGCACTCACCGTGATGGACTCACTCACCGAGGCCGTCTGCGCGGGTGATCCGCTGTCCTGCACCCCGACCGTGAACGTCGAGGTGCCGCTCCCCGTCGGCGTGCCCGAAATCACACCTGCACTCGAGAGTGTCAATCCTGCGGGAAGACTCCCCGAAGCAATCGACCACGTATAGCCCGGCGTTCCTCCGCTCGCACTCAGCGATGCACTGTACGAGGTGCCGTTCTTTCCCGCCGCCAGGCCGGTCGTTGTAATCGTCAGCTTGCTAGGCGCTGCGCTCACGGTGATCGACTCACCCCCGGAGGCCGTCTGCGCGGGTGAACCGCTGTCCTGCGCCCCGACCGTGAACGTCGAGGTCCCGCTCCCGGTCGGCGTACCCGAGATCACACCGGCGCTCGAGAGTGTCAATCCTGCCGGAAGACTTCCCGAAGCAATCGACCATGTGTAGCCCGGCGTTCCTCCGCTCGCGTTCAGCGATGCACTGTACGAGCTGCCGTTCTTTCCTGCCGCCAGGCCGGTCGTTGTAATCGTCAGCTTGCCCGGCGGCGCCGCGCTCACCGTAATCGACTCACTCGCCGAAGCCTTCTGCACGGGTGATCCGCTGTCCTGCACTGCGACGGCAAACGTCGAGGTCCCACTCGCTGTTGGCGTGCCCGAGATAACACCTGCGCTCGAAAGCGCCAGGCCGGCCGGCAGCTTTCCCGAAGCCAGCGACCACGTATAACCTGGGGTCCCGCCGCTCACGTTCAGCGATACTGCATACGAAACACCAACCGCGCCGGCACTCAGCGCGCCAGAGCCGATACTCAGCGCCGTCGGCGCGGTCTGTACCGGAGCGACCACGATCGAAAACGTGACCGTCTTGTTTTGGGCCTTCGACGAGGAGTCCGTAACAGTAACGCCGAAGGTAAAGGTGCCGCTGACACTCGGTGTTCCCGAAATCACTCCGCCGTTCGACATCGTCAGCCCTGACGGAAGACTTCCCGACGAGACACTCCACTTGTAAGGCTGCGTCCCTCCCGCCGCCGCGAGCGATACCTTGTACGAAACACCCACCTGCGCGCTGGCTAGCTGTGTGGTCGAAATCGACAGTGAATTCTGCGAATCCGGCGCAGATGTTACCGTCAGTGGAACCTGGTTCGAAGCGCCTCCGTTAGTATTCTTCACCTGCAACTGCGCCACTGCCGGCTGTGCCAGTGGTGACCCGCTGATATTTGCGGCAAGCGTTGTGGAGTTCACTACCGTCGTGGGCACTGCGGTGCCATTCACGGTCAGCGCAGCCTGCGACTGAAAATTCGCGCCCTGCACCGTCACAGTGACGCTTGGCGTCCCCGCGGTCACAACTTGGGGTGAAACCTGGCTGATGGTCGGGCTTTCCATTGCTGCCACAACCGTCATCCCCGTTCCACAACCCGAGCAGAGCAGGTTGATCGCGAACGCGAGGACTACCATCTGTACGCAGAACTTCCCCCCAAACCTAACCTTTGGGAGAGACGCCCCGCAATAAGTAGTCGATGAAAATATAGCTCGCATAACGGTAAGGTCAGTAGACCTACCGGGACCTGAACATTCATCGCGCGTTGGTTGCAGAGGAAAGGGCGCGCAGGGTCACTGGTGGATACGACTTGTTTGCGATTACCCTGTGTCGACTTTGGTGTGGTGTGTCGCCCCACTACATCGCGCTTCGTAGGCCTCAAAAAATCAGCAACAAAAAACATTCGTTACAGCCCTTTCGTTTCAACTCACACGCACACCGCAAACCTGTTTCAGACAACAGCTCTCCCTCTTCGTGCTGAGTGCACAAAGTTGGGGCGCACCTGTTTTGCGCCGGATCATTCGTGATCCAACGTCAGATCGCTGGTGTTGAAACTCAAACCACGAGATCCACCGGTACTCGAGGCTCAGGTCGTGTGTTACGTTTCTTGCATAGACCGTGGGTAAATCTTTTCGTCAACCTGTGGATTTTCGATAAGCATCTAAATGTTCCCGGCGTGTTCCCCCGCTAAAACTCGCTCGCCTTTTGCTCTCAGCGACATAGCGCAAAAGGTTGCCCGCAAAATATTTTTTTGCGCGACGACGTAAAATAGAAGTACGCGCGCGCAATTGCGAAACAGGCTCTGGGTAGCGAGGGACGATGTGTGGAATTGTCGGTGTCTTTGGACACCAGCCAGTCGGTCAAATCATCTATGACTCCTTGTCCATGCTGCAGCATCGCGGGCAGGACGCAGCAGGTATCGCCACATCGTTTGAAGACCGCTTCTACCTTCACAAGGGTAACGGACTGATAACAGACGTCTTCGACGCCGGCAACATGGCCAAACTGCTCGGCAACGCCGGCATCGGCCATGTCCGCTACCCCACCGCCGGTTGCGGCTCGGTCGCCGAAGCCCAGCCCTTTTACGTGAACTCGCCCTACGGCATCGTCTTCGCCCACAACGGCAACCTCACCAACGTCGGAGAGATCGTCGAAGGTATCTTCGAGCGCGACCTCCGCCACCTCAACACCACCTCCGACTCCGAGGTGATGCTGAACGTCTTTGCGCACGCCCTCACGCAGCGCCGCGCATCGCATCCGACCCCCGATGACATCTTCGCTGCAGTGGAAGAGGTGCACCGCCGCTGCAAGGGCGGCTACAGTGTCGTCGCCATGATCTCCGGCGTCGGCGTGCTCGGCTTCCGCGATCTCTACGGCATCCGCCCGCTCGTCTTCGGCTCACGCGGCGGCGAAGGGCTCTTCACCGCTCAGTCGAAGGAGTACATGATCGCCTCCGAGAGCGTCGCCCTCCAGGTCGCGGGCTTCCATCTCGAGCGCGACGTCCAGCCCGGCGAGTCTGTTTTCATCGACATGCGCGGGCAGCTCCACACCTTCCAGTCCAAGCTCGCCCACGAAAAATCGCCCTGCCTCTTCGAGTACGTCTATCTCGCGCGGCCCGACTCCGTGCTCGACGGCGCCTCTGTCTACCAATGCCGCATCAACATGGGCATCAAGCTCGCCGAGAAGATTCGCCGCGAGTGGGCCGACATCCCGCTCGACGTCGTCGTCCCCATCCCCTCGACCAGCCGCACTGCCGCGCTCGAAATCGCAACGCGACTCAATCTCCCCTACCGTGAAGGCTTCGTGCGTAATCGTTACGTCGGCCGCACCTTCATCATGCCCGGCCAGGCGCAGCGGAAATCCTCCGTGCGCCGCAAACTCAACCCCATCCCGCAGGAATTCGCCGGCAAAAACGTCCTGCTCGTCGACGACTCCATCGTTCGCGGCACCACTATTAAAGAGATCGTCGCCATGTGCCGCGAGCTCGGAGCACGACGCGTTTACGTCTGCTCCGCCGCGCCGCCCGTCATCTACCCCAACGTCTACGGCATCGACATGCCCGCGCGCTCCGAGCTCATCGCCAGCGGCAAGACCATCGACCAGCTTGCCAAAGATATAGGCGCCGACGGCATCATCTTCCAGGATCTCGCCGACCTCAAGAGCTCCATCACCGAGGTCTGCCCCAGCCTCACGCACTTCGATACCTCAGTCTTCGACGGAACCTACGTCACCGGTGACGTCACCGCCACCTATCTCGAGACCCTCGAAAAGCAACGCAACGACTTAGCGAAACGGACGGAAGATGTCGCCAGCCACATCACCCGAAACCTATCCGCCCATCTCTGAGGATGGAGTGCGATTCCTCGCGCTGGCAGGCCCGCCGGCGCTGACATCGTTTGAAGCCGAACGCCTCACCGCTCGTCTGCGCGCCATCGATCCCTCCGTCACTGGCGTCGACGCTTCCTATCTCTTCCTCATCACCGCGACCGGCCCCCTCGATCACGAACGGCTCACCGAGCTGCTCGAGCTGACCGACACTCCGCTCCCCGATCCCGCAATCTTCGTGGCTCCCCGCATCGGCACGCAGTCGCCCTGGTCCAGCAAGGCCACCGACATCCTTCTCAACACCGGCTTCACCAACGCGCAGCGCATCGAGCGCATCCGCGTCGTCCAGATCCACGGCGCCCGCAACGTGCAATCACTCTTCCCCGTGCTGCACGACCGCATGACCGAGACCATCCTCTTCGGCGGCCTCGACGAATTGCAAAAGCTCTTCGTCGAGCACTCCCCCAAACCTCTCCGCACCATCGACGTCCTCACCCGCGGTGCCAGCGCAATTCAGGAAGCCGACCGCCGTCTCGGCCTCTCACTCGCGCCCGACGAGATCGAATACCTTGTCCGCGAATTCACTGCACTCGCACGCAACCCCACCGACGTCGAGCTCTACATGTTCGCGCAAGCCAACAGCGAGCACTGCCGCCACAAGATCTTCAACGCCTCATGGATGATCGATGGCGTTCCGCAAGACAAGTCCCTCTTCGCGATGATCCGCAACACCTACGCGGCCTCGCACGAGAACGTTCTCTCCGCCTACCGCGACAACGCCGCGGTCATCCGTGGCGGTTCGGCCCCACGCTACTTCCCAGATCCCGAGACCAACATCTTCACCGCGCACGACGAAGAGATCGAAATTGTCATGAAGGTGGAAACGCACAACCACCCCACCGCGATCTCTCCCTGGCCCGGCGCAGCCACCGGCGCTGGCGGCGAAATCCGCGACGAGGGAGCCACCGGCCGCGGCGCCAAACCCAAAGCCGGCCTCTGCGGCTTCACCGTCTCCAACCTCAACCTCCCGCAATCGCCGCAACCGTGGGAGCGCAGGCCGCGACGCCCCGCGCACATCGCCTCGCCGCTCGACATCATGATCGAAGGCCCACTCGGCGCCGCCGCCTACAACAATGAGTTCGGCCGCCCCAACCTCTGCGGCTACTTCCGGACATATGAAGAGACCGTAGAGCAACGCAATAAAACCAGCCCCAACGGCACGACCTTCGGCTACCACAAACCCATCATGCTCGCCGGCGGCCTCGGCAACATCCGCACGCCGCACATTGAAAAGCGCGCCATCCGCCCCGGCGATCTTCTCATCGTCCTCGGCGGCCCCGCGATGCTTATCGGCCTCGGCGGCGGCGCAGCCTCGAGTCAATCCGGCAATCAATCCAACACTGATCTCGACTTCGCCTCCGTGCAGCGCGACAACGCCGAGATGGAGCGCCGCGCCCAGGAGGTCATCGACCGCTGCTGGCAACTCGGTGACCAGAATCCCATCCTCTCCATCCACGATGTCGGCGCCGGCGGCCTCTCCAACGCCTTCCCCGAGCTCGTCAAAGATGGCGGCGTTGGCGGCGTCTTCGATCTCGCCGCGATCCCGCAGGCCGAAGCCGGCCTCTCTCCGCTCGAAGTCTGGTGCAACGAGGCGCAGGAGCGCTACGTCCTCGCTCTCCCGCCCGAACACCTCGCACTCTTCGACTCCCTCTGCACGCGCGAGCGCTGCCCCTTCGCCGTCGTCGGCCGCGCCACCACTGAGCTCGAGATCGTCCTCATCAACTCCAACGACCCCGACGGCGCCACGCACCCTATCGATCTTCCGCAATCGCTTCTCTTCGGCAAGCCGCCAAAGATGCAACGCTCCTTCACACGCACATCACGCGAGAAACTACCGCTCGACCTCTCGCACATCACCATCCCCGACGCCGTAGAGCGCCTGCTCCGCCTCCCCACCATCGCCTCCAAGAACTTCCTCATCACCATCGGCGACCGCAGCGTCGGCGGCCTCACCGTGCAGGATCAGATGGTCGGCCCCTGGCAGGTCCCCGTCGCAGACTGCGCCGTCACCCTCCGCACCTTCGACTCCTTCGCTGGCGAAGCCATGGCCATCGGCGAGCGCACACCTCTCGCCGTCACCGACGCTGCTGCCTCCGCACGCATGGCCGTCGGCGAAGTCATCACCAACATCGCCGGCGCCGCCATCAACAAGCTCCCCAACATCAAGCTCTCCGCCAACTGGATGGCCGCCGCGGGCTCACCCGGCGAAGACGAGAAACTCTTCGACGCGGTGCACGCTCTCGGCATGGAGCTCTGCCCCGCCCTCGGCCTCACCATCCCCGTCGGCAAAGACTCCATGTCGATGAAGATGAACTGGAGCGAAAACGGCGAGCCTCGCTCCGTCATCTCTCCGCTCTCCGTCATCATCTCCGGCTTCGCTCCGGTCACCGACGTCCGCCGCACGCTCACGCCGCAGCTTCAGCCCGAAGGCTCACTCCTTCTCATCGACCTCGGCGAAGGTCGCAACCGTCTCGGCAACTCCGCACTCACCCAGGTCTACAACCTCACCGGAGGCGAAACACCCGACACACCCGAGCCCGCCAAGCTCATCGCCTTCTTCAACGCCATCCAGCAACTCAATCGCGCAGGCAAGCTCCTCGCCTATCACGACCGCTCCGACGGCGGCCTCTTCGTCACTCTCGCCGAGATGGCCTTCGCCGGACGCGTCGGTCTCGAGATCGACGTTCCCGGCACATCCTCGCTCGCATCTCTCTTCAGCGAAGAACTCGGCGCCGTCGTCCAGGTCCGCACCAAAGACACCGCCGCCGTCCTCGATCAACTCCTCTCCGCAGGCCTCACCGCACATCTCATCGGCCGCACCACCACCGCCAATGAACTCGCCTTCCGCCAAGACAACAACGTCGTCTACTCGAACACGCGCACCACGCTCCACAAGATCTGGTCCGAGACCTCCTTCCACATCGCTTCCCTCCGCGACAACCCCGAGAGCGCTCAACAGGAGTTCGACCTCCTCGACGACGCCAATCGTCCCGGCCTCTTCGTCGACGCCCCGTTCGACCTCGCCGAGCGCGTCTGCGCCCCATTCCTCGCGCCCGCAACGCGCGTCCCCGGCATGCCCTATCTCGTCGTCACCAAGCCGCGCGTGGCCATCCTGCGTGAACAGGGCGTCAACAGCCAGTACGAAACGGCCTCCGCCTTCGACCGCGCCGGCTTCGAGTGCATCGACGTCACCATGAGCGATCTTCTCGCCGGCCGTGCCGACCTCTCCACCTTCATCGGCCTCGCCGCCTGCGGTGGCTTCTCGTACGGCGACGTCCTCGGCGCCGGCAGCGGCTGGGCAAAAACAATTCTCTTCAACAACCAGCTCCGCGACGCCTTCGCCGCCTTCTTCGCGCGCCCCGAAACCTTCTCGCTCGGCATCTGCAACGGCTGCCAGATGATGGCCCAACTCCGCGACCTCGTCCCCGGCGCCTCCCACTGGCCACGCTTCGTGCGCAACATCTCCTCGCGCTACGAAGCCCGCCTCTGCATGGTCGAAGTCCAACCAACTTCGTCCATCTTCCTCGCCAACATGACCGGCGCGCGCATGCCCATCATCGTCGCGCACGGCGAAGGCCACGCCACACATCTCGCACCCGCGGATATCATCGCCGCCCGCTACATCGACACCTACGGCCGCCCCACGCAACACTATCCGCTCAACCCCTCCGGCTCGCCCGGCGGCACCGCCGCGCTCACCTCCGCCGACGGCCGTGCACTCATCATCATGCCGCACCCCGAGCGCACCTCCCTCGGCCCCCAGCACACCTGGACCCGCACCCTCCAGCACAGCCCCTGGCAGCGCCTCTTCGACAACGCGCGCGTGTGGGTAAAGAAAAATTAGATAAAGAGAATTAGCAGAAACAAAGATAGAAGATAGATGATGCCTGATTCGCAGCAACCCATCGACTACAAGTCCGCCGGTGTGGACATCGAAGCCGGCAACGAAGCCGTCCGCCGCATGAAGGCGCACGTCGCACGCACGCACTCCGCTGCGGTGCTCACCGGTCTCGGCTCCTTCGGCACGCTCTTTTCGCTCACCGATGCGATCAAAGGCATGGCCGATCCCGTCATGGTCCAGAGCACCGACGGCGTCGGCACCAAAACTCTCGTCGCCGTCATGGCTGCAGCCGCTACGAGAACCTCGGCCGCGATCTCGTCGCTGCCGTCGCCGGCGACATCGCCGTCATGGGCGCGCGCCCGCTCACCTTCCTCGACTACCTCGGCCTCCACAAGGTCGACCCAGCGATCGTCGAAGAGCTCGTCCGCGGCATGTCCGCCGCCTGCGCCGAATCCAAAATCGCACTCGTCGGCGGCGAGACCGCCGAGATGCCCTCCGTCTACGCTCCCGGCGACCTCGACGTTGTCGGCTTCGTCACCGGCGTCGTCGACCGCTCCCGACTCCTCACCGGCGCCAGCATCACCGCAGGCGACGTCCTCTACGGCGTCAGCTCCTCCGGCCTGCACACCAACGGCTGGTCGCTCGCCCGCAAACTTCTCTTCGAGCTCAACAAGTTCGACATCCACGAACCGCAGCGCGAACTCAACGGCGAAACTCTCGCCGACGTCCTCCTCGAACCACACGCCAACTACGTCACGCCCATCCGTCGCGCGCTCGATGCCGGCATCCCCATCAAGGGCATGGCGCACATCACCGGCGGCGGCCTCATCGAAAACACACCGCGCATCCTTCCCCAGGGCCTCGGCGTCGTCATCGATCGCACGGCTTGGAAACCGCAAGAGATCTTCACGTGGATGCAAAAGCTCGGCCACATCCCCGACGAAGAGATGCACCGCGTCTTCAACATGGGCATCGGCCTCGTCGTCATCGCTCCCGCCGGCTATCACTCCGCGCTCGCAAAAGCCTTCGCTCCTTTCTCCGTCGCAGAGATCGGCCGCGTCGAAGCCAACCGCACCGGCGTTCGCATTCGAGGGAGCCTGATCATGCTCTCTCGCCAACAACTCCTCGACGCCATACCGCACTGCCTCACCGAAACCAATCTCCCCTTGCCCAACAAATATCCTGGCAAGGTCCGCGATACCTACGACCTCGGCGACCGCCTGCTCCTCATCACCACCGACCGCCAGTCCGGCTTCGACCGCATGCTCGGCGCCATCCCCTACAAAGGCCAGGTCCTCAACCGCACCTCGCTGCACTGGTTCGAAGCCACGCGCCACATCGTCGCCAACCACGTCATCTCGTCGCCGCACGCCAACGCTCTGCTCGCGCGCAAATGCCGCGTCCTTCCCATCGAGTTCGTCGTGCGCGGTTACCTCACCGGTTCCACCGACACCGCCATCTGGACCAAGTACTCCGCGGGCGAGCGCACCTTCGCCGACATCAACGCTCTCGGACGGCCTGCGCAAGAACGAAAAGCTCCCTCACGCGCTCATCACGCCCACCACCAAAGAGTCCACGCACGACCGCCCCATCACACCCGGCGAAATCATCTCCGAAAACTGGCTCACCCCCGACGAGTGGAACTTCGCCTCAAAAAAGGCGCTCGCCCTCTTCGCCTTCGGCCAGCAGCGCGCCGCTCAGCACGGCCTCATCCTCGTCGACACCAAGTACGAGTTCGGCGTCACGCCTGAAGGCTCCATCATCCTCATCGACGAGATCCACACCCCCGACTCCTCGCGCTACTGGCTCGCGCCCACCTACGACCAGCGCCTCGCCGAAGGCCGCGAGCCCGACATGATCGACAAGGAATTCTTCCGCCTCTGGTTCCGCGAGCGCTGCGATCCCTACAAAGACGCCACACTCCCCACACCACCTCCCGATCTCATCGCCGAGCTCGCCTCGCGCTACATCCAGCTCTACGAAGCCATCACCGGCAACATTTTCGAGCCCGACCTCCGCCCGCTCGAACCCACAGTCCTCGCGGCCCTGAACACACCCTCTTGACGCCGTCATCCTGAGCCGTAGGCGAAGGATCTCCGTATTTCGCTTGGAGTTGCACCTCACCATGACCGAACGCATCCTCATCATCGGCTCCGGCGCACGTGAGCACTCCATCGCCGCCGCCCTCGCCCGCAGCCCGCAGCAGCCTGAGCTCCTCTGCTTCGGCAGCGCGCGCAACCCCGGGATCGCCGCGCTCACCTGCGCCTACGCCGTCGGCAACATCACCGATCCCGCCGCCATCCTCGCCTTCGCGCGCGAGCACTCTCCCACACTCGCCATCATCGGCCCCGAAGCTCCGCTCGCCGCCGGTGTCGCTGACGCACTCTGGTCCGCCTCGCATCCCCACCGTTGGCCCCACGCAATCTCTCGCGCGCATCGAGTCCTCCAAGTCCTTCACGCGCTCGCTCCTCGATCGCCACCACATCCCCGGCAACCCCATCTTCCAGCGCTTCACCTCACTCGACGGCGTCGAAGCTCTCCTCGATCGCCTCGGCGAAAATCACGTCATCAAGGATGACGGCCTCGCCGGCGGCAAAGGCGTCAAGGTCTTCGGCGACCACCTCACCTCGCGCGCCGAATCCCTCGCCTTCTGCAACGAGCTCCTCGCCGCAGGCCATCCCTTCGTCATCGAAGAAAAGCTCGAGGGCGAAGAGTTCTCTCTCCTCTCGTTCACCGACGGCTTCACCCTCCGCCACATGCCCGCCGTGCAGGACCACAAGCGCGCCTTCAACGGCGACCGCGGCCCCAACACCGGCGGCATGGGCTCTTACACCGACGCCAACGGTTCGCTTCCCTTCCTCACGCCTCACGACATCACCTCTGCACAGCGCACAAACGAGCAGGTCATCGCCGCCCTCCACCACGAACTCAACGAGCCCTACCGCGGCGTCCTCTACGGCGGCTTCATCGCCACGCGCAACGGCATCCGCCTCATTGAGTACAACGCGCGCTTCGGCGACCCCGAGTGCCTGAACCTCCTCTCGCTTCTCGAGACCGACCTCGTCGCCATCTGCCGCGCCATCGTCTCCGAGACGCTCTACACACTCGACGTCAACTTCACGCCCGCGGCCACCGTCTGCAAATACCTCGTCCCCGAGGGCTACCCCGATCACCCGCGCAAAGGCGACCTCGTGCCCGTCCCTGCAACCCTTCCGCCCAACACCACCGTCTATCTTGGCTCCGTAGATATCGACGCCATGAAAAACAACGCCCTCGTCTCCGCCGGCTCGCGCACCCTCGCCGTCGTCTCTCGCGGCTCCTCGCTCTCTGAAGCCGAATCCCTCTGCGAGCTCGTCCTCCACAACATCCACGGCCCCTTCTTCTATCGCTCCGACATCGGCACCTCCGCGCTCATCGCCCGTCGCGTCGAGCACATGAACGCACTCCGCAACACCGCGAGGCACGCGTGAGTCTCCGCGTCGGCGTCCTCGGGTCGACACGCGGCACCGCGCTCAAAGGCGTACTCGACGCCATCGCCGCAGGCACGCTTGATCCGCCGTCTTTTCATATAGACCTCCGCATCGTCATCTCCGACCGTCCCACCGCGCCCATCCTCGACCGCGCGAAGCTCTACAAGGTCCCGTCGCTGTTCCTCGATCCCACCGGCCTCTCACGCCAGCAGTACGACGCACGCGTCAGCGATGAACTGCGAAACGCCGATGTCGAGCTCGTCCTCCTCATCGGCTACATGCGCATCCTCTCGCCGTACTTCGTCGAACAATGGAGCGGCCGCCTCCTCAACGTGCATCCCTCTCTGCTCCCCGCCTTCGCCGGTCTCATGAACCGCAAGGTCCACGAGGCCGTCCTCTCCGCCGGCGTACCCGAAACCGGATGCACTATCCACCAGGTCACCGAAGAGCTCGACGGCGGCCCCATCGTCCTGCAAAAGCGCTGCCCCGTCCTTCCCGGTGATACCGTGGACTCGTTGAAAGACCGCGTGCAGGCCCTCGAACAAAGCGCCTTCATCGACGTCCTCCGCAACTGGAAGAACGCTGAAGAACGTTCCTCGTGTTGCTGTTCGTTGGCTGCACGTTTCGTCGGGGCACGGCTTCAGCCGTGCCGTAGATAACAATCAATGAAATGGGCTTTAGCCCCTGAGGAAAGCTCGTCGCACTGATCTGAACGGAGGACAATCATCTTCGTGGCGAAATCAGAAACCAAAATATCTCCGCTCGTCGGCATCATCATGGGCTCGCGTTCCGACTGGCCCACCCTCGAGCACGCCGCCAAAGTCCTCGACGAGCTCTCCATCCCCTACGAGGCCGAGGTCGTCTCCGCGCACCGCACGCCCGACCGCATGTTCGACTACGCCACCACCGCCGAATCCCGCGGCATCCGCGTCATCATCGCCGGAGCCGGCGGCGCCGCACATCTCCCCGGCATGGTCGCCGCAAAAACCCGCCTCCCTGTCCTCGGCGTTCCCGTGAATCGCACGCTCTCCACGGCGTCGACTCGCTGCTCTCTATCGTGCAGATGCCCGGCGGCGTCCCCGTCGCCACCTTCGCCATCGGCAACTCCGGCGCCAAGAACGCCGGCCTCTTCGCCGCATCCATCCTCGCTCTCACCGACGCTCACATCGCGGAAGCCCTCAACACCTTCCGCCGCTCGCAAACCGACTCCGTCCTCTCCAACCCCGACCCACGCACATGACAGCTTCTTTGTTTTGAAAGGGCGGGACTGGTAGCCCTGGGCTTTAGCCCAGGGTCTCCCCGCCGTTACCGGCTGCTCAACATCACGCGGCTTTAGCCGCTGAGGGAATCTCTCAGTGAGCAACGCCCGCCATCCGCGCGTCGGCATCCTCGGTGCCGGCCAGCTCGCCCTCATGCTCGCCGAAGCCGCGCCCGCCGTCCACGCCGACATCCTCTGCGCCGGCCGCCCCGGCGACCCCGCCGAGCAAGTCGCACCCGTCCTCCCCGTCGACCTCAATAACCCGCACGCCGTCGCCGAGTTCGCAAAATCCGTCGACCTCCTCACCATCGAGAGCGAGAACATCGACGCGCACGTCCTCCACGGCCTCCCGCTCTTCCCCAACGCGCGCGCCATCGGCACCGCGCAGGACCGCCTCCTCGAAAAACACTTCTTCGTCGACTGCGGCCTCGAGGTCGCTCCCTTCGCCCCCGTCAACGACCTCGTCTCGCTCCACGCTGCCATCCGCGAAATCGGCCTCCCCGCCATCCTCAAAACCCGCCGCCTCGGCTACGACGGCAAAGGCCAGGTCCGCATCACATCCGCCGATCAAGCCGCCGAAGCCTGGGCCGCCGTCCACGAAGTCCCTTGCATCCTCGAAGGCATGGTCGTCTTCGACACCGAGGTCTCGCTCATCGCCGCGCGCAACCGCTCCGGCCAGCTCGCCTTCTACCCGCTCACCGAAAACTTCCATCGCGACGGCATCCTCCGCATCTCACGCGCGCCGTCACACCCCGAGCTCCAGTCTCTCGCCGAGCAACACCTCACCCACCTCCTCGAACGCCTCGACTACATCGGCGTCCTCGCCGTCGAGTTCTTCGTCCGCGGCTCGCACCTCCTCGCCAACGAGATGGCGCCCCGCGTCCACAACTCCGGCCACTGGACCATCGAAGGCTCCGACACCTCGCAATTTGAAAACCACCTCCGCGCCATCCTCGGCCTCCCGCTCGGCAGCACCGCATCGCGCCCCACCGTGATGTTCAACTGCATCGGGTCTATGCTCCCGCACACAGAAACTGCGCGGTTCTCCTCGATCGCGCGCCACGACTACCGCAAATCCCCGCGCCCCGGCCGCAAGGTCGGCCACCTCACCGTCCCCGCCTCCGACACCGCCGTCATCACCCACCTCACCGAGCTTCTAGGTACCGCGAGCCTTTAGGCTCGGGTCTCTCTCTCCCGCAAAAAGAAAGGGGGCTTCATGCTTTTCTTCTCCTATGCGATCGACGATCCGGCCCCAACGGCACCGACATCTCCACCGACGACGGCCGCAACTGGCACGCCCTCCACCCCGACCCCAGCTTCAACGACACCTCCCGACGCCGACCAGCACTGGAACGCCCTCTCTTTGCCCTACGCCGTCGGCCCCCACGGCCGCATCGCCACCCTCCGCCCCTCCGCCCTCCAACCGCCCAAGTGAACCTGGGTGCCCCACCCTTTCGACAGCTTCATCGTGCAAAGGGTGGTGGTATCGCGCGTTAAGACGCGCGAGTCTTTGCTGCTGCCCCACCCCGTCATCCTGAGCGAAGCGTCACAAAGTGACGCGAAGTCGAAGGACCCCGAGGATGCCCGCTTCACCACAACCGCTCAAACCTTTTCTCCCAAGGAAACCCACCCACCCTTGACAAAACTCAACCCCGAGACCCCTCCCCACGGGAGGTCTCTCCCCGAACCCCGTTTAGGTCCACCCCTAACCCACATCCTCCCTAGATTTTGCGCAAAAAAACGGGGGGAGGGGGTACCCTGCGTTCGGGAAGCAGACCAGCTCCACGTTTGCGTCCCACCTCACGGCTCGCGACCCAATTTTCGCTAATTTCCGGCCATGATACCGTTATCACGGGCGGACCGTTGACTCTCTTTTGCAGCAGCCGACCGCCCTTCATCGCGTCATCCTCGCCGCATCACCGGAGGCTCGTTGACTCCCAGCTTCCCCAGCGCCGTTCCGCCGCACGACGAGCGCCCGCTCGTGCACCTCGGCATCGATCTCGGCGGCACCAGCCTTCGCGTCGGCGCATTCGACGCCGGCATGCAACTCCTCGCCAGCCGCGTCATGCCCACGCGCGTGAGCTCCGGCCCGCAAGCCGTCGTCACCGACATGGCCGACGCCATCGCCTCTCTCCTCGACGAGACCACCGCCCGCGCCGAAGCCATCGGCCTCGGCAGCCCCGGCCCGCTCAATCTCACCGACGGCACCCTCGGCCAGCTCCCCAACTTCCCCGGCTGGGACTTCTTCCCGCTCCGCTCTGCCCTCGAAGACCTCACCGGCCTCCCCGTCGTCCTCGACGGCGACGCCAACGCCGCCGCACTCGCCGAGTGGAAGCTCGGCGCCGGCCGCAACGAGGGCGTCGACTCCATGGCCATGCTCACCCTCGGCACCGGCGTCGGCTCCGGCATTATCCTCGAAGGCCGCATCTGGCACGGCATCGTCGGCATGGGTGGCGAGGTCGGCCACGTCTCCGTCAACTACGACGGCCCCGCCTGCTCCTGCGGCGGCCGCGGCTGCCTCGAGTACTACGCCTCCGCCACCGGCATCGAGCGTTCCGCACGCGTCGTTGCCTCGCGCTCAAACGGCCCGCTCGCCGACCTCTTCGCAAAGCACTCGACCGTCACCGCCCGCATGCTCGCCGACCTCGCCTCACCGGCGATCGCGAAGCCCGCGAGATTTACGCCCAGGTCGGCCGCTATCTCGGCCGCGGCCTCGCTGGTCTCGTCAACACGCTTGACCTCCCGCTCTACGTCATCGGCGGTGGCGTCGCCGCTGCCTGGGATCTCTTCGCACCCGAGATGTACCTCACCCTCCGCGAGCTCAGCTACGTCTATCGCCTCCAGCAACCCTCGCAGTACAGCCGCCGCGAACCCGGCCGCCCTTTCATCACCGCAGCCACACTCGGCGCCGACGCCGGTCTTCTCGGCGCCGCCATGCTCCCCGCGCTCTCCGAGACTCCAACCCACCATGAGCCCACTCACTAAACGCCCGCCCTTCGCGCTCCTCACACTCGCGCTCTTCCTCTGCTCTCTCTGCGCCCCCGCGCAAACACCCGAAGCACCAGCCCAGACTCAGAGCCAGCTCCGCCTTCCGCACATGCTCTCCGATCACGCCGTCCTCCAGCGCGATCGCCCCATCCACATCTGGGGCTGGGACGCACCCGGCGCGACCGTTACCGTCGACTTCCGCCATCAGCACGCCTCCACGAAGGCTGACGACCTCGGCGCCTTCTCCGTCTACCTCGCACCCGAGTCCGCCGGAGGCCCCGACACCCTCGCCATCCACGGGACTGGCGCCGGAGAGTCCAGCACGATCACCCTCTCCGACATCCTCGTCGGCGACGTCTGGTTCGCCTCTGGCCAATCCAACATGGAGATGCCCCTCCGCGGCTTCCCCAACTCCGCCGTCATCAAGGACTCAGACAAAGAGATCGCCTCCGCCGCCGATCCCAACGTCTGCGGCCAGATTCATCTCCTCGTCTTCGACAAAAAATCCAACGACTATCCCCTCGACGACCAACCCTCCTCCTGGACCGCCTGCAACCCCACCACGGCCGCCAACTTCTCCGCCGTCGCCTTCTTCTTCGGCCGCGAGATCCACGCCCGCGAGCACATCCCCATCGGCCTCATCGACTCCACCTGGGGCGGCACGCCCATCGCCTCCTGGACCTCGCTCTCGGCGCTCGCGTCGGACTCCACTCTCATGCCCGTCTTCGCCGCGCGTGCTCGCTTCGCCGATCACCAAACGAACCTCGCCGCGCAGCAAGCCTACGAGCAGCGCGCGCATCGCCGCCGCCAAAGCCGCCAACCAGCCCGCACCCAAATTCGACTGGCATCCCAACCAGTCTTCATGGGAGCCATCCTTCCTCTTCAACGGCATGATCGCCCCCGCCGTCCCCTACACCATCCGCGGCTTCCTCTGGTATCAGGGAGAAACCGACTCCAACCCCGCGCTCCACAATCCGCAGCTCTACAGCCGCCTCTTCCCCACCATGATCCGCGACTGGCGTGCCCGCTGGAACGAAGGCGACCTCCCCTTCCTCTACGTCCAGATCTCCAACTTCTACTCACCTGCCGAAGACTGGGGCACCATCCGCGACGCGCAACGTCAGACCCTCTCCGTCACCAACACCGCCATGGCCGTCTCCATCGACGTCGGCACACGCGACAACGTCCACCCGCCTGACAAGCAGACCGTCGCCGCCCGCCTCGCGCTCGGCGCCCGCGACCTGGTCTACGGCGAGCACGTCGAAGACACCGGCCCGCTCCCCATCTCCGTCACCACATCCGGCAGCGACACTCTCCGCGTCTGGTTCTCCCACGCCGATGGCCTGCATGCGACCGGCAACCAACCCCACGGGTTCGAGCTCGCCGGCCCCGACAATCAATTCCATCCCGCTGACGCCGCCATCGACGGCACCACCGTCCTCGTTCACTCAACCGCGGTCCCGCACCCCACTCGCGTCCGCTACGCCTGGGCCAGCTTCACCGACGCCAATCTTTTCAACGCCGCCGGGCTTCCGGCCTCCACCTTTTTCTGGCCGTAATCCGACAAAAAACGTTCTGGTAACTAACCGCAATTTACAGCTTCCCTCACCACTCAAACCTTTTACTACTTATTCATAAAGGCCCGAACGATGAAATCCCAGCGATGAAATCCCAGCGGCCCTCAACCGAAAGTCACCCCGCTCCCGCTCAACGCGCCGCCCGCATGCGCGACGTCGCCGACCGCGCCGGCGTCGGCATGATGACCGTCTCCCGCGTGCTCAACGGCACAGCGCGCGTCTCCGATAAGACCAGCGCCCGCGTCTCCCGCGCTCTCAAAGACCTCCAGTACCAGCCCAACCTTATGGCCCGCGCCCTTCGCGGCCACCGCTCGCACTCCATCGGCGTCATCGTCCCCTATCTCTACGACCCCTTCTTCGCCTCCTGCGCGCACGCCATCAGCGCTGTCGCCAAGCAGCACGCCTACTCCGTCCTCCTCGCCACCTCCGACGAGCGCGCCGACACCGAGACCGAAGCCGCCCGCGACCTCCTCCGCCGCCAGGTCGAAGGCATCATCGTCATCCCCGCCTGCAACGGCCGCTCCCACCTCACCGACACAGAATTCCACGCAACACCCATGGTCGCTGTCGACCGTCCTATCCCTCGTTCGCACATCGATCGAGTGCTGGTCGAAAACCAGCGCGGCGCCACGCTCGCCACCGAGCACCTCATCCAGCACGGCCACAAGCGCATCTGCTTCATCGGCCTCAGCCAGAAGATCTACACCATGCACGCGCGCCTCGCCGGCTACAACAAGGCCATGCACGCCGCCGGCCTCAAGCCCGAGTCCTTCTCCGACGCCGGCGAAGCCGCCACTCTCAACTTCCTGCGCTCCATCCTCGGCCGCCCCAACCCTCCCACCGCCATCTTCGCCGCCAACGGCCTCGCCTCGCGCGACGTCCTCCACGCCGTCGCCACGCTCGACATCCACATCCCCGAAGAGCTCGCCTTCATCGGCTTCGACGACTTCGCCCTCGCCGACATCCTCCGCCCCGCCCTCACCGTCGTCCGTCAGCCCGTCGAGCGCGCCGGCGAACAAGCCGCACAGCTCCTCTTCTCTCGCCTCAACGGCGGCGCCGACCTCCCCACCCAAAAGCTCAACCTCCCCGTCGAGCTCATCCTCCGCCGTTCCTGCGGCTGCCACCCCGCCTAACTGGCAACACGCCGCCGCCACAACCCGGGTGCCCCACCCTCGACGCAGCCAAGCCCACAAACTATCCAAAAGCTTAAGCCGCTATCTGCGAACTCATGACTTTCATGAGGGCCTGAGCAGCCGAAGAGTTTCTACCGCTGGTCGTAGAAATCGGCGCAACATATTCGTCGTATGAATAGCCCGGCAATGTTGGCTGGAGTCGATGATGGAGGAGACATTGATGCGCTTCATGATGATCGTGATTCCCAAAAAGTATGAAACAGCAGCCGCGGACGCAGCCCCCAGTGTGGAGGCCGTGTCCAAAATGATGGAGTACAACAAGAGCCTGCAGAAAGCAGGGGTACTGCTCGCACTCGATGGGCTTCTCCCGCCTTCGACGGGAGCACGTGTTTCCTACACCGACGGCAAGGCAACGGTTACAGACGGGCCGTTCGCCGAGGCCAAAGAGGCTATCGGAGGCTACTGGATCATCCAGGTGCGTTCGCGGGAAGAAGCGATCGAATGGGCGAAGCGCGCACCGATGTCCAGTAACGAGATCATCGAAGTGCGCCAGATCCAGGAGATGGGCGACTTCCCCGCCGACGTGCAGAAAGCCGCCGAAGGCTTCGACGATCTCAAGAAAGTGACTGCCGTCAAGGCATGACCGGCATTCAGGCATGAGCGACATTCATAAAGCCATCGAGGCCGTGTGGAAGATCGAGTCCACGCGCCTCATCGCCGGAATCGCACGCGTCACTCGCGACATCGGCATCGCGGAGGAGCTCGCTCAGGACGCGCTCGTTGTGGCCCTTGAGCGGTGGCCGGAAGAAGGCATTCCGGAAAACCCTGCGGCCTGGCTGATGACCGCGGCCAAACGCCGCGCGATCGACACTCTGCGCCGTGGCCGGATGCTGGAACAAAAGCATGGAGAGATTACGCGAGAGCTTGAATTTCAGCAGCAGCAGCTAGGTGAAGCAATGGATCGGGCTCTCGATCAGGTCATCGACGATGACGTCCTCCGCCTCATCTTTACCGCCTGCCATCCTGTGCTCACGGTGGAAGGACGCATCGCTCTTACGTTGCGTCTAATGGGCGGCCTCACGACCGCTGAAATCGCCCGAGCCTTCCTTGTCCCGGAGAAGACCATGGGCCAGCGAATCTTTCGAGCCAAGAAAACTCTCTCCGAAGCTCACGTCCCCTTCGAAATCCCCCGCGGAGACGAACTGCGCAGCAGGCTTCAGTCTGTACTCTCAGTCATCTACCTGATCTTCAACGAAGGCTATACAGCGACCTCCGGCGATGAGTGGATGCGCGAAGAACTCTGCAACGAAGCCCTCCGCCTCGCGCGCATCATAGCCGAACTTCTTCCCGGTGAAGCCTGAGGTCCACGGCCTCCTGGCCCTGATGGAACTCCAGGCATCGCGCACGGCAGCGCGCAAGGGGCGCAACGGAGAGGCCGTCCTCCTGCCGGAACAGGATCGCTCCTTATGGGATCAGGCGCAGATTCAACGAGGCATTGCGGCGCTCGACCGTGCGCAGGCGCTTGGCGGCGGCGCCGGCAGTTATGCCTTGCAGGCCGCCATCGTCGCCTGTCATGCACGAGCGCGCGCTGCCGCAGAGACCGACTGGGAGCGCATTGTTCTTCTCTACGACGCTCTTCTCCAGATCAGCCCATCGCCCATCGTTGAGCTCAATCGAGCGGTAGCCGTCGCGATGGCGCAAGGCCCAGCCGCCGGGCTTGCTGCGCTCGACGCTCTCGATCCCGCGGCGACCCTCACGGGCTACCACCTGCTCCACAGTGTTCGTGGAGACCTGCTCCTGAAACTCGGCAGGTTCACCGAGGCGCGCGAAGAGATTCAGCGCGCCATCGCCATGACGGAAAACAAGCGGGAACAGAGTTTGCTATCAGAAAAGCTGAAGCAGATACCAGCGTGAAGCAGGATTCTTGAGTCGCCCTCAAAATTTTTTGGACTATCGGTAGAATTTCTGTCCGGCCGTTCGTTGATGTAGTGAAGGCCGACAACCGGCCCGCCAAACAGTCATTCAAGGATCAAGGAGAAAAAATCATGCCACAATATCTGGTTGCTAACTACCTCCCCGACAACTTCGACCCGTCCACGGTAACCGAAGCGATGATCGAGGAGATCCATGCGCTCAACCGCGAATTGATTGCTGCCGGCGCCAGGAAGTTCGCCTGCGGCATTTCCCCGGCCGCCAACGCGAAGACAGTGCGGAAACAGCCCGACGGAAAGGTGCTCGTCACCGACGGACCGTACACCGAAGCCAAGGAGCACATGGGCGGTTTCTGGATTCTGGAAGCTGCCGATCTGGATGAGGCACTTGCATGGGCGAAGAAGGCTGCCATCGCCTGCGATGTGCCCGGTGAAGTGCGCGAGCTTCTCTTCTACCCGGCTCCGGAGAAAGCGACGGAATAGTCTCCCACGCAGCGCAATGGCGCCGGGTCGTCGTGCCCGGTGCCTGCGGCGGCCACGGATCGCACATTCTCAAGAGGGAAAACAATGCGGAAAAAGAAGGTTCACGCAATCGCAATCGAGAGCTTCGCTCTGCTGTTCGCGCTCGGTACGGCGTATCAGGCGTTAGCACAGGCTGCTACAACAACGTCCTATTCCAAAATGGCCCCGGTCGACCAATACCTCATGGCCGATCGAGCCGCGGAAATCGCCCTTGCGCGCACTGCAGCACCGGAGTCCATCGCACGCGATGCAGAGGTAATGGTTCTTGGACGGCATGGTTTCGAAACAGCGGTGAAAGGCGGAAACGGTTTTGTCTGCATCGTGGGACGCGGGTGGACGTCGGCACCTGAAGCTGACTATTGGAATCCGAAGGTGCGAGTGCCGATGTGTGTGAATTCGCCAGCCGCGCGTTCCTATCTGGTGCACTTCACCAAAGAGACCGAATGGGGCCTGGCCGGGCGCACGCAAGCTCAGATGAACGACGCCATCACCGCGGCCATCAAGAAGAAAGAGTTGCCGCCGATGGAGCCCGGGTCGATGTGTTACATGATGGGCAAGCAGGGATACGGCGGCGACAGCGCTCCACACTGGCCCTCCCACCTGATGTTTTTCTATACCGACACCGACCCCGCAATCTGGGGAGCGAATCTCCCGGGTTCGCCCGTCATTGCAGTTGCTGATCCCATGGAGCATCTGACGCAGTTCGTGATCCCCGTACAACGCTGGTCAGACGGATCGGAAGCTCCTGCAAGCTCCGCTACCGAGCATCATCATTAGCACCGACACGCCTTCCTGAAAACCGCAACAAGATAAAAGGAGAATTCATGCCGCGATATTTAGTTGCCATTCACCACCCCGACGACTTCGATCCGTCCACCGAGAGCGAAGCAACGCACCGCGATATCGACACGCTCAACGAGGAGATGGCCGCCGCCGGTGTCGTGATCTTCGTCGGCGGCCTCACCTCGCCCACCGACGCGAAGTCGCTGCGTGCGCAGCCCAACGGCAAGGTGCTCGTCACCGACGGCCCGTACCTGGAGGCCAAGGAGCACATAGGCGGCTTCTGGGTGCTGGAAGCCGCTGACATGGACGAGGCGCTGGAGTGGGGCCGCAAGGCCGTCGTCGCCTGTCGCGCGCCCGTCGAGGTGCGCCCGTTCGGGGGCCGCCAGTCTGACGACCTGCAGGCCCAGCCCCAACCGGACGCCGGGTTGCATTCGCGCTCCGCGTCCGCTCAATCTGTCGACGCCTGCGCTACCGGTCTTTGCGCGCGTAGAACCGCCGCGATTTGGCGGCATTCCCGCAGACAGCCATGTCGCACCATCGCCGTCGGCCGCCCTTGGATCTGTCGATGAATAGCCATGAGCAGTTGGCCCCTTGACACATGCGTAGCCGCTCCAACGGCAATGTCAGAACGTGTTCGACCATGCGATACCCGATCACCTTCGCGATTGAGTCGAGATCGACCTCTCCACTGAACTGTTTGACGACGCGGCCGTCTTCAAACCCCAACTCGATCGTGTTCGTTCCGGCGAGCCAGCGCTTTTGAAGCTGCACCATCGCATCCTTCGAGACTGTTCCTTTGCCGGTGATTGCGGCGAGCAGCGCGAATAACTCCTCGCGCATAGCCTTCGCGCGCCCGAGTGCTCTCCCTGCCGCGACGGAGTCCTTCTTCGCCTCCCTTGCGACTCGCTGCAGAATGTGTCGTGGGAAAAGCCTCACCAGCGCCGCCCATTCGAGAAGACGTTCGTAACTGTCGAGCCAGTCTCGCGGCGACTGATCGCGGCCGGTGACTGTATTCACGAAATCCAGGGCCGGATCGCCGCCAATGAAATCTCCGGCCGAGAAGGTGTGTGGCTCGACGATAACCTGTAAAACGCTTTTCATAGGTTGACCAGCCCTATAACTGGTGAAATAGTGATTATAGGTTATGCAGGAGAGTCTCGACAGTGAACCTGAACCGGAGGGAATTCACGAAGATGGCGAGTTCCGCTTTCCTCTCGGCTCCGTTCGGCGTCGAAACGCAACATAGCCTGGGCGGCGTCACCCTGCTGCTTGCTCCGAGTAATCTCGGGTTGCGCCCTACCGAAAGCAATGGCCAGCCTGGTGCATGGCGTGCACCGGAGGCGTTGATGAACGCTGGCCTGGCGCATGCCGTGGGCGCGGCGGACGTTTTGTCACTCGAGCGCCCCGCTTATGAATTTGATGCCCAGTTCGGCACGACAATTCGCAACGGACTTTCGATTCGCGCCTTCTCCCTGGAGTTGGGCGAAAGAGTCCGTGAGGTGCTCGCGCGCGGACGTTTCCCGCTCGTGATTGGTGGAGATTGCAGCATTCTGCTCGGTTGCATGTATGGGGCGCGACTCGCTGGAGGCCGCGGCCTCGTGCACATTGATGGTCACAGCGATTTCTTCCATCCCGGCAATTACGACACGGCCAGCCGGCTCGGTTCGGCCGCCGGAATGGACCTCGCGCTTGCAAGCGGTAGAGGTGAGTTGCTTCTGACCCACTGGCCCGACCTGAGCGGCCCGCTGGCAGAGGATGACGACATCGTCCAATTGGGTGAGCGCGACGCCGAGAGTCCCGACTTCAACAAGTTCTACGGGGACATCGTTCGCACCCGCATCACCCAGCTCACCATTCAGAGAATACTGTCGGACGGAGTCGACAGTGCGGCCCATCAAACTCTGACGAAACTCGAGTCGCGATCTCTGGATAGAGTTTGGTTGCATATCGATTTCGATGTTCTCGATCAGACCGTGATGCCGGCGGTCGATTCACCGGGAAGCCCCGGCCTGGACTACGAACAGTTGGCTTCCTTGATCGCGGCGCTGTGCGGCTCCGGGAGGATGGCTGGAGCCAGCTTCACGATCTACGACCCTGAGAGAGATCCCCACGCAAGATATCCCGAACGCCTGGTGGATTGCATATCGCGGGGAATCCGCAACCGCCGGTCGGCGGCAGAGCGTGCCTCATGAATCTTCCATTGCTGAACTCGCTTCTTGCCCAGGGACCGGCTTCGGGCGCAGCGCGAGAGATGCAGCTCTACGGTCGCCTCAGTGGACGCTGGCGCACATCGATCACCTACTTCCCTCTCCACGGCCCCGAACGCCGTGAGAAAGGCGAGTGGACATTCGGCTACGCGTTGGAGGGCCGTGCCGTGATCGATGTCTGGCAGGTGCCACCACGCGCGCAGCTCAGGGAAGTAAGTGGATTGACCAGCCGTGAATGCGGTCTGTGTGTGCGTGTGTACGACCCCAGGCTGAAGCTTTGGCGGTTTACGTTCCACGGTCCAGTGCACCAGGTCACGATCAACATGCTCGCCTTCGCTGTCGGCCCTGACATCGTGCAGGAACGCTTTCATAACGGCGACCGCGAACGCTGGATATTCTCCGATATCTCGCACCAGCGGTTCTCTTGGAGATCCGTGGTCTCCACTGACGGAGGTGCGACCTGGCGGCTCACCCAGACGGTCGAAGCACGCCGCGAGATATGACGCGGCAACCAAATGAAATCGACCCTCCTTTCGTCGCACTCTATCGCTGAGTGCCGAAAGTTGTGATCCCAGGATGTGCTGCCGATAACATCCGTTGCCTTTCTCCCCCGGCCAGCTAAACTTCTCCACACACATGCGACACACACTCCGCGCGCTCTCTATCTCCGCCCTCGGCCTGCTCGCTCTCTCCGCCTCCGCGCAATCGCCCTCAACCACCGGCGCCCGCGCCACCGCCTTCCGCCGCGCCGCCACCCTCACCCGCGGCATCAACGCCTCCGGCTGGTTCGGCGGCTGGGGAGACTACACTCCCGAGCGCACCTCGAAATGGATCACCGCAGACGACCTCAAGCTCATGCGCTCGCTCGGCTTCACCTACGTGCGCATCGGTGTCGACCCCGCATACTTCGGCTATGGCCGTCCCGACGACCCCGGCAAGCAAGCCCTCTGGAAACGCCTCGACGACGCCATCGACCTCACCCTCAAATCCGGTCTCATCGTCGACCTCTGCGTCTTCCCCCGCGACGACTACAAACAGCAGCTCGCCAACGACCACGGTGCCACACAATTCCTCTTCCTCTGGGAGGCCCTCGCCCATCACTTCGCCTCGCGCGACCCCGACCACATCCTCTTCGAACTCATGAACGAGTCCGAGGTCCAGGACCCCTACCGCTGGATCGGCATCCAAAGCTCCGTCGTCACCGCCATCCGCCGCATCGACACCACCCACACCATCCTCGCCTCCGGCGCCCACTACGACTCCCTCGACGATCTCCTCGTCACACAACCACTTGCCGACGAGAATGTCATCTACACCTTTCACTTCTACGAGCCCTACCAGTTCACCCACCAGGGTGCCACCTGGGGCTCGCCCGAGTGGCTCTACTACAAAAACATCCCGTTCCCGGCCACGGTCGATCAACTCGACTCCAACCTCAAATCCATCCCCAGCGACATCGCCCGCTACCAGCTCTTCCTCTACGCCTCCGGCAACTGGAACGCAGATCTCGTCCGCGAGCGCATCGCCTTCGCCGCCGACTGGGGCCGCGAGCACAACGTCCCCATCCTCTGCAACGAGTTCGGCGCCTACCGCGACACCGCCCCGCCCGACTCCCGCGCCCGCTACATCGAAGCCGTCCGCTCCGCCCTCGAAGCCAACCACATCGGCTGGGCCATGTGGGACTGGAGCGGCAACTTCGGACTCGTCACCCGAACCGACGGCCACCCCACCGTCGACCCCGCCATCGCCAAGGCCCTCAATCTCACCACCCCTTAACTGCTGAGGGGCCCAAAAAAGAACGAGAGCGACGAATCGCCCTCGCCTCTTCAGTCGACCGAATCCTACTGGATCGTCACCTGCATCGTGAACGGCAACGACATCTGGTTCCCGTTCCCGTAGGTAATTCCCGGATACGAAGTGATCGCCTGGCTTCCGACCTGCTTCGCCGTGATCAGCACCGTGTAGGTTCCCGACGGAGTCACCTGCGCAGAGTTCGCTCCCAGCTGCGTTGTGCTGCATCCACTCGCACCCGCCAGGATCCCGCAACACACCGCCAGCACCGCCAGTGTCCCAATCCTGCTCCGCAGCAGTCCGCCTCCGCCCGAACACGAACCCCAGCATCCCCAGCCCCAGCATCGCCAGGAACACCGTCCCGGTCGGCCGCTCCAGCCTGGCGACCCCAGTCGGCACGTTGGTCGTGATGGTCATCGTCACCGGCACCGGCCCACTGCAACCCTGTGCCACCGTGCACGGCCCCGTCACCCCACCCACCGACAACACCGTACCCGGTGCAGGCCCCACGTGCACCGAGTTCGCATCCGACGGATCCGGCTTTGAATAAACGAAACTGCAGGTCGCATAGGCCGGCAGGCCATCGCACGCCAGTTGCACGGGCAGCGAATAGTTATTCAGCAGCGCATTCTGACCCGCGATGCCATAGCCCAGCACCGAGGTCATCGTCACCGTCGCCGACACACTCGATCCCTTCGTGACGGTCAGTGACGCCGGATTCGACGTAATCGCCACCAGCGGGTTACGCAGCGCGGTGTAGTTCAGCGAGGTTCCGGTGAACGACGTATAGTTCGGATTTGTGTACGAGATGTTGTTGTACGTTCCTGTCGGGCTGTAGACCGGCGTCACGGTATACGACGACATGATGTTCGGAATGGAGTTGTTGCTTGTATCGATCGTCAGGCAGCTTGGGTCAAACTGTGCGGTTCCATTTGACTGCACCAGGATCGTTGCGCACGTAGCCGTCGATGCCCCCTGGAAGGTGATGGTTCCGTAGTTCGTTCCGGTGAGCTTGCCGCTGCTGTCGTAAACCGGCTGGCCAATGAGAGGCTGTCCATTCGTCGGAATCACGGTCACCGTGTAGTAGGAGATCGAGATGAACTGCTGAGCCGATCCGTCGTATGGCTCGGCTGCTCCGGAGGAGTTCCCAAGCACCAGCGGGTACGCAGGATTATTCTTCTGCACCTGCGCCAGCGTCGGCTGCGATATCGTCACAGTTCCCGCACCGACCTTCACCGATTGGGTCGCACTCGAATTCGCGAACGCTCGATCACCCTGGTAGGCAACGGCGAACTGGTAGGTTCCCGCAGCCAGATTCGTCGGGGTGAGTGTCACCGTGCCGTTGGAGAGTGTGCCGTTCAACGTCACCGGCGTGATGCCGTTGCCCGTAACCGTGAGCGTGACGTTTCCAGTCGGCACCGGGGTTGTGCCCGTGGCCGGGGTCACAGTGATCACCGCAGGTGCGCTGTTGACCGTCGGATTGGTAACCGTGAACTTGGTCGTCGATGCTGCCAGCGGAGCTCCGACACCGGTCGCACTAACGCTGTTCGGCTGGTTCGCGGCATTGCTCTGCACCACCACCTGTCCGGTCAACGTGCCCTGGTTGCCGGGGCCCGGAGCGAACGTTACGGTCACCGCGCACGTGCCTCCCACGGCGACCGGCGAGCTGCAGTTCGACGATGCGCCGGTGTAGTCCGCGGTTCCGGTGAAGCCGCTGATGTTCAGCGCAGCATTGCCATCGTTGAGGATGGTGAAGGTGGAGGAGGCGGTCGCTGTCGTGCTGCCCAGCGTGCCGAAGTTTACGAACGCATTCGCACTGATGGCCTGGACTACCTTCGCCGTGGCGTCAGCGATGTAGATGTTCTCACTCGGATCGAGCGCAACGGAAGTGGGCGCCGTCACGCTGGGCGCAACAATCGTCTGGTCCGCGGGATTCAATGTGCCGCCCTCATTCGGAATCCGTAGGGTTCCGCCTGACTGCGCAACGTACACGGAGCCCGAAGGATCGACCGCGAGCCCGACCGCCACGCCGAGAGAGGTAAGCACTGTCGTCTGCGTCCCGCTGGGTGTGACCTCGATGAGATTGCTTCCATCGGCGACATACAGGTTACTGCTGGAATCGGTTGCCACCGCAGAGGGCGCGGTGAATCCAGTGATGTCGGTTTCAGTCGGTCCAAATGCGGGGACAGTGACGCCGACATTGCTCAACTTCACAACCCGTCCATTCGCCGGGTCGGAGATAAACAGATCGTCGCCGCTGTCGGTGGCGAGCTTCAGGTTGGTTCCAAGTCCGGTCTTCAGGGTGGCTTGTGCGCCGGCCATCAGTCCGCCCGGTCCGTTCGGAACGACAACCACTGTGCCGCTGCCGCCGTCCGCGATGAAGACATCGCCGGCTCCATCGACGGCAACGCCTGTCGGCGACGTGAGTCCCGTTCCTACATTGATCGCGGTGCTCGAACCCTTCGCGTACATCTGCACGGCGCTGAATCCGGAGTCCGCAATATAGGTGTTCCCTGCCGCGTCGACGGCAACCTGGCTCGGCGTCTTCAACCCGCCGCCAATCGTCGACTGCGCGCCAGGCGAGAGCTGAATCGCAGGTCCGGAGCCGACGCCGGACAGTGCCATCGAGGCGAGCAGGTTTCCTGAGCCATCGAGCATCAGCAGCTTCGCCGATACGCTGCCCGCCGCGTGCGGGTTCAAGGTCACGTTCACGCTGCAACTACTATTCGCGGCATAGGCTGTTCCGGTCTTGCAAGTCCCACCGGCAGCGATCGTGAAGTCCGGCGTCTTGGCGCCCGCCTCTTCGATGACAATCGAGCCCGGTGTTGCGCTACCGTTGAAACCAAACAGGATCGTCGCAGAGGTTGCGGATGACGAACCTGCTGCGACTGTGCCAAGCATCGCGTTGTTGAAGGTCACCGCATAGATCTGCTCACCGTTCTGGCTGTTGGGCACATACATGATGCCGCGGGCCCAGTCGATGCTGATCTGTCCGCTGGCGGGCAGCGGTGTGAGCAGCACCGCAGACGAGGTTTGCGGCGTGCCTGACGGATTCGGAATAAAGTACACGCCCTGTTTCGAATCGCCCACATAGAGATTGCCGTTCGCATCCGTAGTGACTCCGGTGACTGCGGGCAGATTCGGATCGACGCGCACCAGGCCTGCATCGGTGGTAAGACCGGTTGATCCGGCGGGAATCATCAACACACCCGGCAACGGAGCTTTCTGGTCCGTTTCCTCGACGACATAGATGTTGCCGAACTTGTCCTCGGCGACCGACTGCACACGTGCCGACATGGCAGAGATGATGACACTGTTGACTTGTGTCGTCGTAGAGGTGATGCCGGTCCCGATGACAGGCAGCGTGAACATGAAGTTGCCGCTGTTCTGCGCGGTGACGACCACATTATTGCTTGGGTCGATCGTGATGGCCCACGGCTGGAAGTAGTAAGGAGACGTGTTCGGCGTATCACCGCAGGCAAAGCCGTAGGGTGCAGCCGGTGTGCCAGAACCGGAAGGGCAGAGCGCCGTCGACGAGTTCCCGCCCGCTGCGCTGATGGTACTGAGGCCGTCCCAGGACTTCGTCGTCGGATTGTAGGGAAAGCGTCCCAGCACGTTGTTGTAGTTGCCTTCGAGATAGAGATCGTTGGCGGCGCCAATGGCGATGCCGAGGTTCGAGTATCCGCCCAGACTTCCGGCGGGCAGCAGCGTGATCACGGCTCCGCCGCCGGCCGGATATTCATACAGCGCGCCGTTCGGGTAGTCCACAAACAAGAGGTCGCCGAAGGAGTCGATCGCCGTCTGATACACCGTTCCCAGGCCACTCGGAGGCGTCAGCGCCTGCGCGTAGCTGGGTGCCACCACTGGCGTGACCTGGGCCTCTGCTCCCGTGCTGAAGGAGGCACAGAACAGCATCATCGTCAGCGTATGTCCGGAGAACCGGCGAAGCGATGTGAAGGACTTGGTGAACATTCCATTTCTCCCTAGAAGACTCATACCTTCCCTGCCTGCCACTTCCTGCGTGAACCCTTCTACTGAATCGTCAGCGTCAGCGTGAACGGAAGCGAGGAACGCTGATTGTTTGTCAGATCGATCGTGTAAATGCTGACCTGGTACGTTCCCGACGGTGTGGTGACCTGCGGCGACGGTGGCGTATGCGTGTAGCCGGAGTTCGTGCATCCGCCCAGTCCGACCATCGAGCCGGCCAGCATCACCAGGCAGACGGCGGTGAACAACTTCACGTTCAGCCTCGTCTTTCTGCGCAACGCCAATCCGAGAACGCCGAGGCCGAAGAGGCCCGCGTACTCGATGGGCGATGGCCCCGATGGTTGCTTGCGCAGCGCGCCAACGTTGACCGGAAGATTGCTGCTGATGGTGACGTGGCTGGTCACGGGCGCGCCGCCGGCGTCGTAGATGTCGAGCGTCGGGACATCAAAGGTGCACTCGGCATACTGCGGCAGCGTAGTGTTGTCGCAGAAAAGCTGCGCCCCGGTCTTCGGCGCGTAGCCTTCGAGCGGAGTGATGGTGAGCGTGCTCTGCACCGGTGTGCCCGCCTTCGTCGTCAGGGTCGGTGGCGCGGCAGTAATCAGTGCGCTCGCCGGAACGATCTCGATTGGCGAAGCGGGTGACGTGGTGGTGGCGAAGTTGAGATCGCCGCTGTAGACCGCAGTGATGTTGTAGACCTGGCCGAGATTCCCTGACGAGGAACCGGCTGCGAGGCTCGAGGTGTTGAAGGTCGCCGTGCCACTCGCGTTGAGCGCCGAGGTGCCGAGCACAGTCGATCCGTTCATGAAGGTCACGCTTCCGGTTGGCGTTCCCTGCTTCGAGGTGACCGTTGCCGTCATGGTGGTGCTCGACCCCTTCAGGACGTAGTACACACCGTTGATCGGCGAGACACCGGTAGGCGTCGAGAGTGCAGCAGTAGAGGTCGCCTGCGCCACCGTGAAGGTGTAGGTCTTCGAGCTCGAGCTTCCGCCGAAGATCGGGTCGCCCTTGTAGCTCGCGTAGACGTTGTAGGTGCCGCCGTTCAGGGCCGTCGCATTGAAGCTGGCCTTACCGCTCGAGACCGTCGAATTGAGCACGATCTGCGCAGCGCCCTTGGTCTGCGGCGCAAGCGTCAGTGAGATCTTGCCGCCGGTCGGCGTATTGCCGGGGCTGCAGGTCGGGTCGAGCGCCGCAACAGTAGCGGCCACGCTGGTGCTTCCCGGATAGACCACGCCGGTTGACGGATTCAGCGTAATCGCCGTTGAGGTGCGGCAAAGGTTGTTCTCGGAGTAGGCCTCAAGAGTCGCCGAGGAAGTCGGCGCGTTGATGGCGGTCGTCGCGAAGCTCATGCTCGCCTGGCTGAGGCCGTTGTTCGCCGCGGTGACGGTGACGCCAAGCGTGCAGGCCGTTCCCACGTCGATGGAGGTCGCGCCTGAGACGTCGCACGGATTCTGGCCATCCTGCTCGATGGCGTAGTCGCTGGCGTTCGTGCCGGAGAAGCTCGGCGGCGTGGTGGCGGAAAACATTAGCGGAGCGTTGCCGATGTTGAAGACGCTGATATCGATCGGGTCCGTGGTAGTGGCCGTGTCCACGATGCCGAAGTTAAGCGCGGCATTGGCCAGCATCAGCACATTCGGCGTGTTGACGGTGTTGGTCACCGGCCCGAGAGGTGTGCCGCTCGTGTTGATCGTGGTCACGCTGTAAGAATTAGCCGTGACGTACAGATTGCCGAGCGCGTCCAGACCGAGGCCGGTCGGTGCAGTCACGCTGGTGTTGTCAATCGACGCGGCATTGTTGGCATTCAGGCCCGAGCTCGTCATCGGAATGCGGAGGATGCCGCCGCTCTGCGCAACGTAGACGGAGCCGGAGGGATCGACAGCAAGCCCCGTTACCGGTGGCACGAGACTGCTGGTGATGGACGTCTGACCACCCCAGGTGGTGACCTCGACGAGATTGGAGCCGTCAGCCACGAAGAGGTTGCCGGAGTTATCGACCGCAACAGCAGTGGGCTTGGTGAAGCCCGAGCCAACGGTGCCCTTGCCTTCCATCACCGCTGCCTGCGGGTTGTAGATTCGCACAACGCGCGCGTTGGACGGGTCTGCCGCGTAGACGTTATTGGCACCATCCACCGCGAGCTGCACATTGCTTCCCAGCCCCGTCGTCAGCGTTGTCTGGCCGGACGGGTTCGGCGAACCGAGGACTGAGGGAATCTCGATAACCTTGCCGGAGTCAGCAATATAGATATCGCCTGAGCCGTCGACGGCAACGCCCGTTGGTGCAGTCAGTCCGAGCCCCACCGGAACACCGGCAGAAGGTGTCGTCGAGCCCGCGGGGAACAGGAGCACTTGATGTTTTCCGGCGTCCGCGACATACGCGTTGCCCAGCGAGTCGCCCGCAACCTGCGCAGGCTGCGTCAGGCTCGTCGCGAGCGGTGCTTGCGCCACTGGCGACAGCAGCGCTGCCGCCGGCCCCAGACCAATGCCCTGCAGATACGCTGTGCTTCCACCGATCGGGTTGCCACTGTTGTCGAGCATCGAGATCTGGCCCTGCACACTGCCGACCGAGTTCGTGCCCGATGGATCGAGCGACACCCAATACTGGCAGCTGTTGTACGTGACGTAGGCCGTGCCCGCCGTGCACGGAACCGCAGGCGTCGTTCCGTTGGGCGGCGGAAACGGATTCGTAGTGGACGCAACGAAGTCGCCGCCCCCGTTGGGCTGCGAGAGCGCGATGCTGCTCGGAGTCACCGCTCCGCTAAAGGTGAAGAAGACCACACCCGGGGTGGCCGCCGTTCCCACTGGCGTCGATCCCAGGTTCGCCGTCCCCGGCTGCCACACAACAAAGTTTCCTGTGCCGGGAATCTGGCCGGATCCGTTGGGTGACCAGTTGTTCACCGTTCCGGTCGGCAGCCAGAGGAAGCCGCGGTAGTCGATCGCCGGGTTCGCGTTGATCGCCGAAGGAGCGAGGTATTCGGCGTGCTCGAAGTTGAAGCTCGTGGCGCTCACACCCACCGGGCTTCCACTCTCGTTCGGGATCATCAGCAGCCCATTGCGGGTACCGCTGTAGCTGTCGCTTGAGTCGCCGACGTAGATGTTTCCCGCGGCGTCATGCGTAATGCCGTTGAACTTCTCGGAGTTGCCCGGATCGATGCGTGCCAGCGACGCCTCGGTGCCTGAGATGCACGCCGTATCCGGAGTCGAAGTGCCGGCCTTCATCGCCGTCACGCAGCTCGCATACGCGCTCGCCGGAACGAAGAAGATGCCGGTCGTTCGGTTCGCGGAGGTGACGTACGGGTTTTCGATGAAGTAGAGGTTGCCGTTGACGTCGACGTCCATCGGCATAACCTTCGCGGAGAGTCCGGTGAACAGGTACTGATACTCAGACTGTCCGGCCTTTGGTCCCGCCGGAAAATTCGTGACCGTTCCATCCGCGTTCACCGGGATCATCATGATCGTGCTCGCGGTCTCCCCTGAAACGAACAAAAGACCGCTGCCGTCCTTGGCCGGGTTGTCGTAGAACGTGATGCCCACCGTGCCCGCGCCCCCAAAACCGCCCGCAAGCTGCGGATACCAGTTGCTTCCGTTGGGAGAGAAATCCCACTTGCCGTCCGAGGCGTTATAGGGGATGCGGAAGATGTGCTGGCTTCCGCTGTAGCGGTCCGTAATATAGAGGGTCCCCTTGGCGTCCATCGTCATGCCCTCGTTCCAGTACGTGCCGGAGGAATCGAGAGGAGCGGCGATCTGCTGAAAGGTCGTGGATCCCTGCTTCAGTTGATAGAGCGCGCCATACCCGCCATCGCCGCACACATCCAGCATCACCGTGTCGCCGTTGGGCGCGTTGATGATCTTGTAGATCTGGCAGGCACTCGAAATGCCCAGCGGCAGCGAAATGACGGAGCCGGTCGAGACCAACTCCTTCTGCGCATTCGCCGCGCAGTTGAGTGAGAACATCCCGAGCGCAATCACCAACCCGGTGCGCTGAAACCTCCGGAGATTCGCTGCAGTCTCGATGGCCATAAGACCCCTCCACAATCTGAATCAAATCCCTAGTCGATCCCTGCGCCCGGCCCGCGAGCCTCGCGCAGTTGCGGCCGCAAACAAGGAGCGGCCGCAAAGCAATCGCTCAGAAGGTAAACTTCGCCCCTAACTCGATAAGCCGTGACCCGTACTTGATGTTCGCCACGCCGAAGCTCGGAGAGCGCAGCTGCGTGGGCGTAAGCGGTTGCCCCGCGACTGCAAAGTTCAGGTTGCCCATGTTCAGGTTCGTGTTGTCGTTGTTGTTGAACGAGACCAGCGGGTGGTTGAGGAAGTTGAACGCCTCCGCGCGAAGCTGGAAGACTCTCGCTTCCCCAACCCCGAAGTTTTTGATCACCGTGAGATTGTGTTGCTGGTATCCCGGTCCGTGAATATAAGGCAGCCGGTACACGCCCTGCCCGCTTGGATTGGCCGACAGTGCGTTCGGTCCGGTCGTGGGGCTGCCCGGCAGCGGCACACCGAAGCATGTCGGATTGATGTACTGATGATCCTGCTTGCTTCCGTGGGCCGGATTGCAGTTGAGCGTCGGCATCAGCAGATAATCCGGCGTTCCCAGCCATACCGTCGGGCTCATGTTCGTGACGCAGAACCGATTGCCGTTCTTATCCGGCGGAATGTTGTACTGCTGCACGCAGACCGGAGTAATCGACGTCGAAGTAGCCTGCTGCACCGTATAGACCTGCTGCACCTGCAGCGATCCATAGCCGAAGCCGAAGTTCTCGCCCTGACCGGAGGGAATATCGATGCCGCTCTGAAAGAGCTCGATGCCGGATACCTGCCATCCGTTCGCGACCTGCTTGAGCAGACTGTTGTCGCCCTTGTAGCGCTTGCCGAGATCGATCTGGTAGTGCGCGTTGAAGACATTGGTGCGGTCGTACGGCGTGGGGTTGTAGTCGTTCCGCAGGTTCACCGGATCGACGATCTGGTTGTTGTAGGAGGCCGCTGTCGCTAACACCTTCGAGAAGGTGTAGTTCATGCCGAAGCTGACCAGGCCCGCTGACTTGTTCCAGCTCGCCTGCAGACCGTTGTAGTTGCCGTAGAACCTGTGGTTCAGCATGTAGACGTGCTGATAGAAGGGATAGGGGCGGAAGTAATCCTGCCCCGCCGTCGTCAGTGCGCCGATGCTCACCGCACTCAGGTTCGCAGGAAGATTGCACAGGCAGAAGCCGTTCGACGATTGATCGCCGAACATGTAGCCGGAGGGAATCAGATTGAGATCCGAAGCCTCGCTGTAGTTGCCGCCCTGCGTGTTGTAAGAGCTCAAATGTTGCATCGAAGTGCCGACGTACGCGACCTCAACCAGCGAATTCGCAAACGCGTTCTTCAGCCGCGTGGTGGTAATGCGTTGAGAGATCGTGCCGTTGTACTGATAAATGACCGGCCTGTCTGTGTCTGTCGTTGAAAGCACATTGATATTGAAATCCGAAGGGTTAATCGGCGACTGCGAATCGACGCCGTCGAAATTCCACTGCTGCTGCAGGTAGGTCGTCTTGTATCCCTGCGCCGTCGATGCGGCCGCGGCATACGGCGCAAACTCCTCCTGGTGACGGTAGACACCCCAGCCGCCATGCAGCACCGTGTTCCCGTGGCCCAGAATGTCCCAGGCTAAACCGACACGCGGCGAGAAGTAGACCGACTGCGGGTTGTTCACTGAGTTCGGGATGGAGCTCTGCACTCCGTGCCACACGATGCCGGGATAGTCCGATGTCTGCGCGCATGAGACCGGAGCTCCGATCGTCTGCGTGCACGCCTGCTTGTAGAGAGTGGGCGAGAACGTTGCGAGGCCGTTGTTGTGCTTGTCCGTCCAGGGGCCGAGGTGCTCGATGCGGGCACCGAGCATGAACGTTATCTCGTGCAGCTTCTTCGCGTGCAGCTTCCACTGATCGTTCACAAAACCCGCGATCGTCTTGTAGTGCATATCCACGATCGGCGTGAAGTTTGTCTGCGTGAAACTGTCCGGTGTGCCCAGGTACATCATCGCGACGGGGTTGATACACGAGCCGAGATACGCCGCGCCCGACAGCCGGCTGGTGCCCGTGGCCTGCGGATTCTGGCAGGCAATGAACTGTGCGTTCGTGAACGGCCCCTGCGGATTGCTGTTGTACTCGTAGAACGAGTTGCCCGGATTGAACGTGTACATGCCCTGCGGATAGCCGATCACTCCTGTTCCGTTCTCGGTCCCCTCTTCGAAGTAGAAGCCGAACTGGAAGTAATGTGCTCCCTTGTTCCAGCTCAGAACCTCCTGCACATCGGGCACAACCTTCTTCAAATGAACCTGGTTGTTATAGAAGCCGCCGCTCATCAGCAGATTCGGATATCCCAGGTTGCTGTAGTCCTGCAACGCCGGCACCGAATAATCCCCGGCGTTCTTGTACTCACCGAGATAGTTAAAGTTCCCATTGCCTCCGTTGTAGGAGTTCATGCTGAAACGAGAAACCGCCGCCGGGTCGCCCATGTTGAATGGCTGGCTGATAAACGCCAGAGCGCCCGTAACCTCGTTGGTCAGCGATGGGCTGAAGATGTGCGTGTAGGTCAGCGCGCCGATGTTCGAAATGTCCCCACTCGTCACTCCACCCGGATAGAGCACCGAGTTACTCGGGACGTAGTAAAGGTTCACCGGCTGATCGGTGACCTGCGACTGCCGGCCATAGGCGGCGTAGAGACTGTTTTTGTCATTGATGATGTAGTCGAGACGAGAGTGGAGGATGTTGCCGTTCTGCGTCACGGTCACCGGCTGAATGTAGTTGTAGCCGGAAATATTATGGAAGGGATCGGCGTTCGGCAGAGGCAGCCAGTTCACCAGCGCTACGCCGCCCGCATTCGCATACGGCTTCACATTGCCGTCGGCCACCATGTTGCCATTGGCGAGATAGTTCTCCGCATAACACATCGGCTGAATCGAATTCGGATTCAGCAGACCATCCGGACGCCCGCCGCAGAGCTGCGCATTCAGGTTCGCCACGCTGAAGTCGCCCGAGCGCTCGGCCAGTGTCGGAACCCATGAGTCAAGCGTTGTCGGCGAAAATCTCTGGTTGAGATACTCGAACCCGAAGAAGAAGAAGAGCTGTTTGTTGTTGCGCCCGAACTTCGTCCCGGGAATCCACAACGGGCCGCCAATCGTCGCGCCGGGATAGTAGTAGCTTCCGTCCGGCCGCGTCTGCTGCAGATAATTGTTGTCCCAGTCGTTCGAGTTCATCACCGTATTGCGCGCGTAGAAATAGAGCTCGCCGTGATACGCGGTCGTGCCGTGCTTGGTCGTCGCGTTGAAAACCGCAGGTCCCTGCGCATTCACCGCGCTGAAGGTCGACGTCGAAACCTTCGCGCTCTCGATCATGTCCGCGTCAATGGTCTGCACCGTGTTGGTGCGCGTGCCGATGTCAGTCAACGAGACGCCGTCCAGCACCGTCGCCAGGCCGGTCGGGCCGGCGCCGTTCGACGAGAACCCGCCGGTGATGCCGTTGTTCAACCCCACCGCCGCCGTATTCGCCGACGCCTGGTTGTTCACGCCCGGACTAATGACCGAAAACCCAGGCAGCGTTTCAATAAGTTCGGTAGCGTCGCGACCGACGATCGCCAGGGTATCGAGATCCTTCGCGGTGAGGACATCACTGCGCTCCGGCGTATCCAGCGGCTTCACCGCCTGGCTCTCCGTCGCCTCAACCGTCACCTCGGCCGAGGCCTCGCCGATCTGCATCTTGATATCGCTGAAGGCCACCCGGTCTCCCGGACGGATCGGGAACGGTTTCGACTCCCACGTCTTGAAGCCCTGCATCGAAACCTTGACCTGATACTTCAGGTCCGAGGGAACCGAGGCAATCGTGAACTCACCGGTGCCGTTGCTTACGGTCTTGCGCTCGGTCTTGTTCTGCAGGTTCGTCAGGATGACGGCCGCATGCGGAACTTTCGCGCCCGTCGAGTCCTGCACAATGCCCGACACACTCCCGGTCGTCTCCTGCGCCATCACGGGTGATCGCCACAGCAGCAGCCCCGCCATTAAGAACATCACCAGTACGGCTGCCGGCCTGATCCTGGGAAATGACGTCATCGTAACAACCTCCCGTTGGTTTCCTTCCGTGTGCCCCGGCTGCACTCCGCTCTACGCAAGCGCCACTCGCAGCCTTCCAGCCTCTCCTGCCCGGTAACCCAATCTGTTCTTTTCCTGCGCCCTTCCCGGGCCGAACCCCGCACGACAAACCGCCGCTTCCTCCCCACGGAAGCGGTTCATTCCGCACCAGTACAGCGCCGAATCACAACGCCGCCTGACCCTGGTCCAAAGTTCGGGCGATATCGATATCATGAAGGCACCAGCCTTGATATAGAACCGCCCTAAGCCTGTCAAGAAAAATTGTGCCAAGTGGGCTAAAAAATCGATTCAGGTCCAATTCCCTGCAAAGCAACCCCGCTGCTCCGCAATAACACTTCTCCTCGCGCCGCCCGCGCGACGAGTCGTCGTTCCCACGCTGGATATTTTTCCTGCCCACAAAAGACGTGCCCTCGCCACCAGCCGGTTACAACGCCGACTGCAATCTCGCCTCCGCATGGTACGGTTATGACCGGCCGAAGCATGCTCAAGCCGAACCTCACGAGAGAAGCCTGAGAGACTCGATGAAGCTGGAACCCTTCACTCCCCACTCCGCTGCCCTCCTCGCCTTCCTTCTCCTCACTGCCGCCTTCACTTCACGCGCCGCCGCCCAGTCCGCCACTCCGCCACCGGCCTACGGCCCGTACAACGTGCACTCCATCTCCGGCGGCATCGGCGTCACCAAAACGCTGGCCGCACACGATCCGCTCGCGCTCTCCGGCTCCGGCTGGTCACTCAGTCTCTGGGTTAAGCCCGACACTGCCAGCCAAACCGTTCTCCTCGCAGGCGTTGGACAGCCGCTCGACGCCTTTCCCCGCTTCCTTGGCCTGCGCGACGGCAAACCTATCTTCTGGGCCGGCGACGGCCACATCCTCGAAACTTCAACCCCGCTGGCTCCCAACACCTGGCACTCACTCGCCGTCTTCGTCGAGGGCGCGGACACCCACCTGCTCGTCGACGGCGCGGACGTCGCACACGCTCCGCTCCCCATCGGCCCCGCTACACCCGAACTTCAAATTGCGCCGGTCGGTTACACCCGCGACCGGCTTCCATCACTTCAGCGGTTTGCTCGCGTTCGTCAGCCTCGCACGCGGCTTCAGCCCCTCCGAGCAGCAATCACTCTCTCACGCTCCCGCCAACCTCAACGACCTCACCTTCGACGACGCCTCCAAGCCCTGGCCCGTGCAGACGCGCCAGTGGATCGGCTATCGCTCGCCGCAGGACCCCGCCACGCTCCCGCGAAGTGCCGCCCCGCCGCAACAGCCAGTCGCCCAACCCGAACCCCATCTTGAGAACCCGCTCTCCAACGACAACCGCACGCTCACCCTTCGCGCCAACTGGCGCATGTCGCAGGCCTCAAACGATTTATTAGACGGCGCGCGCATCTCTTCGCCCGGCTTCGACGACTCGCACTGGTACGCCGCCGTGGTCCCCGGCACCGTGCTCACCACGCTCGTCGCACGCGGCGTCTACCCTGACCCCGACTTCGGCCTCAACAACATGGCCATCCCCGAATCGCTCTCCCACCAGCGTTTCTGGTTCCGGACACACTTCAACGCGCCGCCCGCCACCTTGCACGGCCATCCTTCGCTCACCTTCCTCGGCATCAACTATCGTGCGCAGGTGTGGCTCAACGGCCACGCTCTCGGAGTCATCAACGGCGCCTTCAACCGCGGCCGCTTCGACGTCGCCAGCCTCCTCACTCCCGGCGACAATGTTCTCGCCGTCCTCATCTCGCCGCCCGACCACCCCGGCATCCCGCACGAACAATCGCTCGCCGACGGCCCCGGCGAAAACGGCGGCCTCATGGCCATCGACGGCCCCACCTTCGCCGACACCGAAGGCTGGGACTGGATCCCCGCCATCCGCGACCGCGACATGGGCATCTGGCAGGACGTCACGCTCTCTGCCCAGGGCCCCGTCTCGCTCGACACGCCGCAGATCATCACAACGCTTCCGCTTCCCGACACCTCGCGCGCCGCCATCACCCTCCGCGTTCCGCTGAACAACGAAACCCAGCAGCCCATTCACGCGACCCTCGAGCTCGCCTTCGAAGGCGTGACGATCTCCAAACCCGTCACCATCGCGCCCGGCGCGAGCACCATCACCCTCACACCGGGCGACACGCCGCAGCTCAACATCGCGCACCCGCGTCTCTGGTGGCCCAACGGCTACGGCTCGCCCGAGCTCTATCACCTCACCGCCTCGCTGCGTATCGGGAATCAGCTCTCCGACGAACGTCCACCTCCGCTTCGGTATCCGCGAGCTCACCTACGAGCTTTCCCTGCTCGACTCCACCGGCCGCCTTCGCCGCGTCGAGGTCGACCCTGCCCGCGCGGCACTCACCAACGAACCGCTCGTCGACGAGACACACGAAGGCATTCGCGAGACTCCGCTCGGATGGGTCGCAGCCTCACGCCCGCCGGCGAGCACTCGCCCGCCGTTCACGACACCAACGACCTCGCCACCCAGCCCGCACTGGTCATCCGCGTCAACGGCGTTCGCATCGCCGTGCGCGGCGGCGCCTCCGGCATGGAGGACATGCTCAAGCGCGTCTCGCGCTCGCGACTCGAACCCTTCTTCCGTCTGCAGCGCGACGCGCACATGAACATCGTCCGCAACTGGATGGGCCAGAACACCGAAGAGTCCTTCTTCGATCTCGCCGACGAGTACGGCCTGCTCGTGTGGAACGACTTCTGGGACTCCACGCAGGACTACAACCTCGAGCCCGACGACTCCGCTCTCTTCCTGCGCAATGCGCGCGACACCATCCTCCGCTTCCGCAACCACCCGTCCATCGCCGTCTGGTGCGGCCGCAACGAAGGCGTCCCTGCGCCCGCCGTCAACCAGGGCCTCATCGATCTCATCGCTGAACTCGACGGCACGCGCCTCTACTCCGCCAGCTCGAACCGCGTGAACCTCCACGACAGCGGCCCGTACAAGTACCAGGAGCCCTCCGAATACTTCACGCACCTCGCACTCGGCTTCGCCGTCGAGATCGGCCTTCCCTCTCCGCCTACACTCGAAGCCTTCGAAAGCTTCCTGCCAAAGGAAGACCAATGGCCCATCTCCGATGACTGGGCCTACCACGACTGGCATCAGGGCGGAAACGGCGACACCGCCGTCTTCATGAAGGCAATGAACGAGCAATTCGGCCCACCATCATCGCTCGCCGACTTCGATCGCAAAGCGCAGATGCTCAACTACGTCAGCCATCGCGCGGTCTTCGAAGGCTTCAACGCGCACCTCTGGAATCCCAACAGCGGCCGCATGCTCTGGATGACGCAGCCCGCCTGGCCCTCAACCGAGTGGCAGATCTTCTCCCACGACTACGACACCCACGCCGCCTACTACGGCGTGAAGATCGCCAGCGAGCCCATCCACATCCAGCTCAACCTTCCCAACTACGAGATCGCGATCATCAACAACACCACCGCCGCTCTGCCGCAGCTCAGCGTGCACGCGCAGGTCTTCGACCTCTCCAGCAAGCTCCTCTTCGAACGCTCAGCAACCGTAGACGCCACCGCAAACGCAACAACCGCCAGCTTACGCCTCGCACTTGAGGACGCCTTCACTACCAGTCCCGTGGTCTTCGTGAAACTCACCCTCTCAGACACAAATGGCAAGTCGCTCTCCCAAAACTTCTACTGGCTCGCGGCGCACGAGTACGAATTCCGCAAGCTCAACGATCTACCCGCAACGACTCTTCAAGCCTCTGCCACCATCGAAAGGAACGGCTCCGAACAGCACATCAACGTCAAGCTCACCAACCCCTCGCCGACCACCGCCCTCACCACTAAGCTCACGCTGCTCGAGAGCCCCAACGGCCAGCGCATCCTTCCCGCCTACTACAGCGACAACTACATCTCGCTCCTGCCCAACGAGCACCGCACCATCGACATCACCTACCCGTCCTCACCCGCGCACACGCACCCCGTCGTCGCGTTCGCGGATGGAACGTCACCCCCGCCACGATCGATGTCAGCAAGCCTTAAGAGTCAGAACTGGAAAACTCGGAACTCAAAACTGAGCGGAGCCCTTCGCAGGATTCCGCCTCAGCCGACTTATCCGTGCGCGCTCATCTCCGGCTCCGGCTCACGCGTCTTCGGAAACTCAAACCGGTACCCGGCCCCACGCAGCGTCTTCAAATACCGCGGCGTCTCCGGCGTCTCCTCGATCTTCTCGCGAATGCGCCCGACATAAACATCCACGCTTCGCGGCGTCACAAAGCGCGCATCGCCCCACACCGCATCGAGCAACTGATCGCGCGTGAACACCCGCGACGGATGCCGCACCAAATACTCCAGCAGACGAAACTCCGTCGCCGTCGTTGGCACAGCCTCGCCCTTTACGCGCAACTGCATCGCGCTGCGGTCGATCTCCACATCGTCGAACTTGATCACCGGAGCCGTCGGCTCACCCAGCCGGCTGCTCAAACCGCCGCAGCACAGCCTTCACGCGCGCCAGCAGTTCGCGCATCCCGAACGGCTTGGTGATGTAATCATCCGCGCCCAGCTCCAACCCACGCACGCGATCATTCTCCGAAGCTCTCGCCGTCAGGAAGATGATCGGCACGCTGCTCAGCGTCGCATGCCGGCGCAGCCGCCGGCACAGCTCCATGCCATCGCCACCCGGCACCATCACATCCAGCAAGAACAGTGATGGCCGCGCGCGCTCCGCATCCTCCACAATCGTTCCAATCGCAAAATACGGCCGCACCCCATATCCCGCGCGCTCTAACTGATGTCCCACGAGCCGGTTGATATCCGGATCATCCTCCAGAACATAAATCGTCTGGCTCACATCGCCTCCACCGTGGCGAGCTCCTGCCCGCACAGGGTTAAGTCTACGTTTCACCCCGTATTCACTTTGCGAATGCACCGTAAATTCGCTCCTTCACCCGGTAACAGCTTACTCTGCCAGCCTTTGCACCGCGGCCTCCAGCGCCGCCGTCCACTCCGCCGCTGTCGCCTCTGGCCCGAGTTCCACAGGTGCGCCCACACGCACCTCCAGCTTTCCTGACCGCACCCATCGCCCGCTCGCCTTCAACTCACCCAATCCTCGCAGTCCGACCGGCAGCACCGGCACCTGCGACTCCTTCGCCAGCAACCCCGTGCCCTCGCGAAACCTCTGCAGCCTTCCCGTCTCGCTGCGATGCCCCTCGGGAAAGATCATCACCGAGTACCCTCGATCCATCGCCTCGCCCGCATGCGCAAAGCTCCTGCGAAACCCGCGCCTGCGCGGCAGCGGAAAGACGTTGTACAGCGCCGTGATCAGCCAGTACCCGATAGGCGCCAGTGCATTCACCACCGCACTGCCTTGCCCGCGCCCGCGCCGCAGATCCATCAACACCTCGGCCGACATCGCAATCGCCACATGCCTGCGCACCCGCCCCGGCAACGCATACATCAACAGCGGTCCGTCGTACGCCGTCACATGATTCGCAATCAACAGCATCGGCCCTTGAGGAATCTCCTCGGCCTCACACACAACCCGCGGCGCCGCCAGTAGCCATATCAGCGGCTGCGCGATCAATTCGAGAAAGCCAGCACGCACCACCTGCATTGGCCAGGACCATGGCCACCGCAGATACGGCAGCGACTCTTCCTTCTGCGCGCGGGTAACAACGCGCTGTGGAGCAGGCGCGCTCTCCAACTCACTCCGCGAAACTCCCTCACCGTCATCACGCAACGCCCCAGGAACCTCAACCACCCCTGCGCCGATCATCCCGCGCAGCTCGCCCAGGGTCTGCACCTGCGCGATCGCATCATCGTTCACCTCGACACCCAGCCGGCTCTCCAGCAGCGACTGCAACTGCACACGCGCCAGGCTGTCGAGATGCAAATCCTCGCTCAACCGCGCCTCATCACCCACCTCGCGCGGCGTCTCGCCCGTCACTTCAGCGATCATCCGCAATAACATCTCCTTGCGGCTTCGCAACATCGCCACCCGCGCACTGCCGCACACGCCCACGCAGCCACCTGCCGCCGAATCAGCTTTCCTGTCGACGTATACGGCAGCGCCGCATCCGGCCAGCGCACGAACCTCCGCATCTGCTGAAACTCCGCCAGCGATGCATTCGCTCGACGTACCGCCTCACTCAGCTCCGCATCCCCACCGTCAAAAATGACCGCAGCCACCGGCTCCTGCCCGTTCGCTCCGTCACACGGGACAACCGCCGCGGCCTTCACACCCCGCTGTTTCAGCAGCTCTGCCTCCAGGTCCGCCGGATGCACATTCATCCCCGCCGCCGTCACGATCACATCTCCCTTGCGCCCCAGAAATCGCAGCTCGCCGCTGTCATCCTGTGCTGCAAGATCGCCCGTCGCCAGCCACTCGTCTGTACGCGGTCGCATGCCTCCGCCCTGCCATGTTGCCGTCGAAACCATCGCTCCGCGCACCAGCACCTCGCCGCCTTCGGCAATCTTCACCTCGCGCCCTGGCAGCGGTTTGCCCAGCGTCCCATGCCCAATCTTGAACGGATGATTCAGCGTCACCAGCGCCGCCGTCTCGGTCATCCCATAGCCCTGAATCACCGCAACCCCCACCGCTCGCCAGAACGACTCCAACTCACTCGGCAGCGTCGCTCCTCCGCAGATCAGCGCCCAGAACCTCCACCCCAGCTTGCGATGCACGCGCCGCAGCCTCCACCATCGCTTCCATACCGGCAGCCCCGCCACACGCTCCACATCCGTCGCCAGCGACGCATCTTCATTCAGCAGATGCGCACGCAGCAACGCCATCACTCTCGGCACCGCAATCAGCACATTGATCCGCTCGCGCTTCAGCGCATCCACCATCCGCGACGGCTCAAGCTGCGCCTCGAAGTGCATCTCTGCACCTAGCACCGCCGGAATCCACAACCCCATGAACTGCCCAAACACATGGCTCAGCGGAAGCGTATGCATGAACCGCAGAGGATGAAAGATCCGCTCGTACCGCCGGTACTTCGCAATCTCGCTCTCAATCGGCTCCAGACTCACCAGCACGTTGCGATGCGTGTGCACAATCCCCTTCGGCTCCGACGTCGTGCCTGACGTGAACACAATCTGAAACGGCGCATCCAGCGTCACCGCCGCATCCACCGCATACTCCGGTTCTCGCGGCAACTCCGCCCGCAACTTCTCAAGCGCAACTCTTGCCCCATCAAAACGCAACCCCCGCAACAACTCCGCATCGCCCACCACAAGCCTCGCCTGCGTGTCCGCGATCACGCGCTCCACAAACTCCCGCGCTCCCGCAGCATCCAGCGGAACCACAATCACCCCACGCAGCACGCACCCGAAGAACGCTCCCATCCATTCCGCCGAACTCACCCCCCACAACACCACGCGCTCGCCCGCGACGATCTCGAGCCTGCGCAACTCCGCCGCAAACCGTCCCGCCAACTCCGCGATCTCCCCATAGCTCGTGCGCAGATGCCGCACGCCGCGATGTTCCACCACCGCCGTCTCGCGTCCGCGCCGCCGCATGTCGTCGATAAGGCTCGCCAGATGTTCGCGCCCCATTCCCTCGCCTGCCCTCACTTGAAATAGATGGCTAATCTACCGTCTCTCGCGCCTTTACACGCATCACACACTCACCGCTGTAGCATCTTCTCATCCTGCATCGCCCGCGGAGGCACCCGCATGGCCACGCTCACGACTCCCGTCCCCGCCCCCGTCCTCACTCCTGACGAACTTCGCCGCATGAATGCCTACTGGCTCGCGTGCAATTACCTTTCGGGCGGCATGATCTTCCTCCGCGACAATCCGCTTCTCCGCGAACCGCTCAAGCCCGAGCACATCAAGAATCGCCTGCTCGGCCACTGGGGCTCCGATCCCGGTCAGTCCTTCATCTGGGTCCACCTCAATCGCCTCATCAAAAAGTATTCGCTCGACGTCATCTACATCTCCGGCCCCGGCCACGGCGCGCCCGCCACCCTCGCCAACGGCTACCTCGAAGGCCACTACTCCGAGGTCTACCCCGAGTGCAGTCAGAATGCCCAGGGCATGCTCACGCTCTTCCGCCGCTTCTCTTTCCCTGGAGGAATCGGCAGCCACTGCACGCCTGAAACTCCCGGCTCCATCCACGAAGGCGGCGAGCTCGGCTACTCGCTCTCGCACGCCTTCGGCGCGGCCTTCGACAACCCCAACCTCATCGTCGCCTGCTGCGTCGGCGACGGCGAATCCGAGACCGGCCCGCTCGCCACCTCCTGGCACTCCAACAAATTCCTCAACCCCATCCGCGACGGCGCCGTCCTCCCGGTCCTTCACCTCAACGGCTACAAGATCGCGAACCCCACCATCCCCGCGCGCATCACGCACGACGAACTCGACGCCCTCCTGCGTGGGCTACGGCTACACGCCGTACTTCGTCGAAGGCCAGGACCCCGAACAAATGCACCAGCTCATGGCCTCTGCGCTCGAGCACTGCATCAATGAGATTCGCTCCATCCAGCAGAACGCCCGCACGAACAACGACCCCACGCGCCCGCGCTGGCCCATGATCGTCCTTCGTTCGCCAAAGGGCTGGACCGGACCGAAGATGGTGCACGGTCACCACGTCGAGAACTTCTGGCGCGCGCACCAGGTCCCCATCCCTGACGCGAAGACCAACAAAGAAGACCTCGCGCTCCTCGAGTCCTGGCTGCGCAGCTACAAACCCGACGAACTCTTCGACGAAACCGGCAAGCTCATCCCCGAGCTACAGGAACTCGCACCCGAAGGCGATCTCCGCATCTCCGCCAATCCGCACGCCAACGGCGGCGTCCTGCGCAAGCCGCTCGAGATGCCCGACTTCCGCGACTACGCCGTCGATGCAAAAGGTCACGCGCAACGTTACATCTCGCCCACCGCAACGCTCGCCACCTTCCTGCGCGACGTTATGAAGCGCAACATGACCAACTTCCGCGTCTTCGGGCCTGACGAGACCGCCTCCAACAAACTCGACGGCATCTACGCGGCCTCCGACAAAACCTGGCTCGCCGAGATCCTCCCCATCGACTCCGACGGTACCGAAATCTCGCCCTCCGGCCGCGTCATGGAGATGCTCTCCGAGCACACCCTCGAAGGCTGGTTCGAAGGCTACGTCCTCACCGGCCGTCACGGCTTCTTCTCCACCTACGAGTCCTTCGTCCACGTCATCGACTCCATGTTCAACCAGCACGCCAAGTGGCTCGAAAAATCCAAGAACGAGCTCCGCTGGCGCGCGCCCATCTCCTCCATCAACCTGCTCATCACCTCGCTCGTCTGGCGGCAGGACCATAACGGCTTCACCCACCAGGACCCCGGCTTCCTCGACATCGTCACCAACAAGAGCCCCGACGTCGTGCGCATCTATCTGCCGCCCGACGCCAACTGCCTGCTCTCCGTCGCCGACCACTGCCTGCGCTCCATCAACTACTACAACGTCATCGTCTCCGACAAGCAGCCGCACCTCGTCTTCCTCTCCATGGAGGAGGCTGTGCTTCACTGCACCAAGGGAATCGGCATCTGGGACTGGGCCTCGACCGACGAAAACAGCGAGCCCGACGCCGTGCTCGCCTGCGCCGGCGACATCGCCACCATGGAAGCGCTCGCCGCCGCCGCCATCCTCCGAGAGAAACTCCCCGAGCTCAAGATTCGCTTCGTCAACGTCGTCGACCTCTTCCGCCTCATGCCCGAAACCGAACACCCGCACGGCCTTAACGACCGCGACTTCGACTCACTCTTCACCCTCGACAAACCGGTCATCTTCAACTTCCACGGCTACGCCACGCTCATCCACAAGCTGAGCTACCGCCGCAAAAATCACGACAACATCCACGTGCGCGGTTACAAGGAGAAGGGCAACATCAACACGCCGCTCGAGCTCGCCATCCTCAATCAGGTCGATCGCTTCACCCTCGCCATCGACGTCATCGATCGCGTTCCCGGCCTGCAGGCCTCTGCCGCGCACATCAAAGGCTGGCTCAAGGATCAGATCATCGAATCCATCAACTACGCCCACACCGAAGGCATCGACAAACCCGAGATCACCAACTGGACCTGGCCCGAGCGAGCGCCCGAGTGAACATAACCAATGTCCCTCCCCACTGCCGTCATCCTGAGCCGAAGGCGAAGGACCTCCGTATTTTCCTTGGGTGAGAGCGAACTGATGGGCATACAACCGCACCGGGAAACCGACAATGCCTGACATCGACAACGCCATCCTCGTCCTCAACAGCGGCTCGTCCTCCCTCAAGTTCGGCCTCTTCACTCCCGGCGCAAACAACACTCGACGAATCCAGACGAGCAACTCATCCTCGAAGGCAGTGCCGACAACATCGGCCGCGACTCCGGCTCGCTCCGCATCCGCAACGCCGCAGGCGACGATCTTCTCCGCCGCGATCACATCCTCGAGTCACAACCCGAAGCACTCGCCACCATCATCGAAGCCTTGCGCGATCTCGCCCACACCACTCCTATCGCTGTCGGCCATCGCGTCGTGCACGGCGGCCCGCATCTGCGCGAGCATCAGCGCATCACACCTGCCGTCCTCTCCACACTCGAAGCCGCCATCCACTTCGCTCCGCTGCACATCCCGCAATCGCTCGCACTCATCCGCCAGACCCAGAAAGCTCTCCCCGGCACGCCCAACTTCGCCTGCTTCGACACCGCCTTCCACCGCACCCTGCCCGAGGTCGCGTCACACCTCCCCATCCCCACGCGCCTTCACGACGCCGGCGTCATCCGCTACGGCTTCCACGGCCTCTCCTGCGAGTCCGTCGTCGCGCGCCTCGCGCCCATCCCGCAGCGCCTCATCATCGCGCACCTCGGCAACGGCTCCAGCATCACCGCCGTCCTCAACGGCAAATCCGTCGACACCTCCATGGGCCTCACGCCCACCGGCGGCATCCCCATGGGCACCCGCAGCGGCGACCTCGACCCCGGCGTCCTCGTCTACCTCCTCCGCAACGAACACCTGACCGCTGACTCGCTCGAACAACTCCTCAACCATCAGTGCGGCCTCTTCGCCTTCTCCAACGGCGAATCCGACATGCAGGCCCTCCTCGCGCGCGAAGCCGCCAACGACCCCACCGCCAGCCCTCGCCATCGACGCCTTCACGACCGCCGTCCGCAAATTCATCGGGGCCTACGCCGCGCTCATCGGCGGTCTCGATCTCCTCGTCTTCACCGGCGGCATCGGCCAGCACAGCCCCGCCATCCGCTCCCGCATCTGCGAAAACCTCGCCTTCCTCGGCCTCAACCCCGAATCCACTTCCCCCGCAAACCCAAACAAAGTCCTCGCCTTACCCTCCCAGGAGGAGCTCCAGATCGCCCGCCACACCCGTGTACTCCTTCGCTCCTGAAAACCGTCTGTATCAGACAGAACGCCGTCCCGCACCGCAACATTCCTCTGGTACCGTGGTTTATCTCACTAGCACGCGGGCTTCCTCCCCAGCCGCGGCAAGGAGCAGTCTGATGAAACGTCTTCTACTTTCCACCGCGCTCACGCTGGCCCTCACCGGCACTGCGGCGTTCGCACAGCAGGCGCAACCCACGCTTCCGGAGAACAGCACTCCGAACGCGAACGCGCCTTACCACCACCAGCATCATCACGCGCCCAACCCGCAGAAACAGGCCGAGATGATCTCCAAAAAGCTGAACCTCTCCGCGGATCAGACTGCGAAACTCACCCCGATCCTCACCGACCGCGCGCAGAAGTTCCAGGCGCTCATGCAGGACCAGTCCCTCACGCCCGATCAGCGTCATGCGCAGATGAAGGCCATCCACGAAAGCACCGAGCAGCAGCTCGCCACGGTTCTCACACCGGACCAGCTTCAGCAGCTCAAGTCGATGAAGCACGGCCACCGCGGCAACTGGGGTCAGCGCGGCCCGAACGGCAACAACAACCAGGCTCCGCCGCAGAATCCCAGCGGCCTCTAACCTGACAAATTGCACCGCATGGCAGAGCCCTTGCACCCGGCAAGGGCTTTTCGCTTTTCCGCTCCCTCATCCCTGACCCCTCATCCGAAATCGCCAATCCCAATCCCCATTTCCCTCGCCTCAAATCCCTGCCAATCCCGCACCATTTCAGCTACTCGCATCCACATGCGCCATCCGTACACTAAGCAGATGGACAAGTTTGTTATCCGAGGCGGCAATCCTCTCCTCGGCACCCTCAAGGTCTCCGGCGCAAAGAACTCCGCACTCCCGTGCATGGCCGCCGCCATTCTCACAGAAGACGAGATCATCCTCGAAAACATCCCGCAGGTCCGCGACATCGAGACCGAGCGCAAGCTCCTCGCCTCCATGGGCGCCGAGGTCGAGCTCGGCTACGGCCGCGCCCAGCACCGCACGCGCATCAAGTGCGCCGTGCTCTCCGACCCCGTCGCCAAGTACGAGATCGTCAAGACCATGCGCGCGTCGTCGCTCGTGCTCGGCCCGCTCATCGCGCGCACCGGCATGGCTCGCGTCGCCATGCCCGGCGGCTGCAACATCGGCGACCGCCCCATCGACCTCCACATCAAGGGCCTCGAAGCCATGGGCGCCACCATCACCCAGGAGCACGGCTACCTCGAAGCCCGCACCGACCGCCTCAAAGGCGCGCACATCGTCTTCGACAAGATCACCGTCACCGGCACCGAAGACCTCCTCATGGCCGCCGCGCTCGCCGAGGGCGAATCTCTCTTCGAAAACTGTGCCCGCGAACCCGAGGTCACCGACCTCGCCGCTCTGCTCAACGCCATGGGCGCGAAGATCGAAGGCGCCGGCACCGGCACCATCAAGATCAAAGGTGTCGCCAAACTTCACGGCGCCAAACACCGCATCAATCCTGACCGCATCGAGGCCGGCACCTTCCTCGTCGCGGCCGCCATCACCGGCGGCGACCTCAACGTCGACTGCTGCAACCCCGCGCACCTCGGCGCCGTCATCACCAAGCTCGAAGAGTGCGGCGTCAAGCTCGAGGTCGGCAAGGAAAGCGTCCGCGTTCACTCCGGCGGCAGCCTCAATGCCATCGACATGTCCACCGAGGAATACCCCGGCTTCCCCACCGACATGCAGGCCCAGTACATGGCCCTCATGACGCAGGCCGAAGGCACCTCCGTCGTCACCGAAAACATCTTCGAAAACCGCTTCATGCACGTCGGCGAGCTCAACCGCATGGGCGCCAACATCTCCGTCAACGGCCGCTCCGCCACCATCCGCGGAAAGACGCCGCTGCAGTCCGCCGCCGTCATGTGTTCGGACCTCCGCGCCTCTGCCGCGCTCGTCCTTGGCGCTCTCGTCGCCGAAGGCGAAACCATCCTCGACCGCGTCTACCACATGGACCGCGGCTACGAGCACATCGAAGAAAAGCTGCGTAGCGTCGGAGCCCAGATCCGCCGCATGGGGGACGTCTTCGGCAGAAAGTAGCCGCGGCAAGCCTGATAATCTGGCGCCCTATGACATTCACGAAACGTCTTCGTGAAGGCGTCCGAAACGGCCAAATCACATGTAGTGTGCGAATCTGGACGCGCCCTCACGTCACCGTCGGCCGACGCTACCGCATGGAAGAAGGCGAAATCGAGGTCGACTCGATCGAGCCGATCGGGCTGCCGGACATCTCTCACGAACTGGCACGAGCCTCGGGATTTCTGGGCGTTCTGGACCTGCTGAAGGTGGCAAAGCACGGCAAGGGGCAGAACATCTACCTCGTACGATTCCATTACATTCCACCCAAAGCGCCGCGCCGCCGCAGCGACGTCTTTGGCAAGAAGTAACCCTGCACACCCTTCACTGACTGTCCAAGCCCGCCATCCGCGCCATAAAATGAATATGTGGCAATTCAGCAGAAGGTCGATCTTGTCGGTGTAGGGTTGAACGCAACCGACACCGTCATTCACGTCTCATCTTTCCCCGAGTGCGGCTCCAAGGTTGAGTACGAAGCTGAGCACATCATGCTCGGCGGCCAGGTCGCCAGCACCGTCATCGCCTGCCAGACGTGGGGTCTCCGCACGCGCTATGTCGGCAAGCTCGGCGACGACGAAGCATCCCGCCTCCACACGCAGGAGTTTCTCCGCGCCGGCACAGAAGCCCACCTGACCTACGTCCCCTCCACGCCCAGCGCCCGCTCACTCATCCTCCTCGACAGCACGGGCGAACGCACCGTCCTCTGCCGCCGCGACGAGCGCCTCACCCTCCAGCCGGCGGAGCTCAAGCGCGAATGGATCGTCAACGCCCGCGCCCTGCACGTAGACGGGCACGACACAGCCGCTGCAACGCTCGCCGCCCGCTGGGCGCGCGAGGCTGGCGTGCTCGTCACCGCTGACCTCGACGACACCTACGAAGGCATCGACGAACTCCTCAAGAACATCGATTTCCTCATCGTCAACCACGACTTTCCCTTACGCCTCACCGGCGAACCTGATCTGAAGACCGCGCTCCGCGAGATGCAACGTCGTTTCGGCAGTAGGCTCGCCGCCGCCACACTTGGTCACGACGGCGTCATCGCCTGGGACGGAAAGCAGTTCCACTACGCCCCCGCCTTTCGCGTCCCCGTCGTTGACACGACTGGCGCAGGCGACATCTTCCGCGCCGCTTTCATCTACGCTCTGCTGCAGGGCTGGCCGCTTCCTCGCAGCCTCGACTTCTCCTGCGCCGCCGGCGCCATCAACTGCATGGCAGAGGGTGCACGCGGCGGCATCCGCTCCGTCGATCAGATCGAATCCTTCATGCTCACCACTCCGCGCTACCAGGAAGCCGAAGAGTTCGCCGCCCTCACCGCTGAACCATCTACTCCAGCGCCTTCAGGCTCGCGTCAACATCCGCATCCATCGGCAGAAGGCCATCCGTCCGCGTCATCTTAATCAGCTCCGCCACCCGCTCGGACACTCCGCAAAGCCGCAGCTCCCCACCCTGCTGCTTCGCCATCCCCGACGCCTGCACCAGCGCCCCCAAACCCGCGCTGTCCATGTAAGGAACGCCCGCCATATCCAGCACCACCTTGCCTGCTCCATCCTTGATGGTCTTCTGCAGCTGCGCGTCTGCTGCATGCAGACTCGTGCCCAGCGTCAGCGCACCCGTAAAGCGCACCACAGCTACGCCGGGGTTCGGCTTCTCTATATCCACCTGGAGAATCATGGCTGCCAATCTACCACGGCTGGCCACTAGTCATCGCCTCAACGAGCCCTGCGCATTCCCACCCGCGCTTGCCGCACCGTCGACTCCGCCTCTTTCATCAACGCACCAAACTCCGCAGACTCCCTTACCGCGCTCAGCCACGCATCCTTCTTCAGCGTCTCCGGCGCGCACGCAAACCCCGCCTTCATCGCCGACCGCAGACACTCCACCGCGCGCTCCGCCATCCCCATTCGCGCATAGTGCCGCGCAAAGTACATCACGATCTCCGGCTCATACGCCGCATCCGCCTCTTCCATCAATCGCACCGCCTTGCGATGCTTCCCCTCCAGCACCGCCAGCAGCGAGCTCATCAGCGCCGACATCAACTCCGACAGCGCCATCCTCTCCAGCCGCTCACGCAACAACGCCACTGCACGGTCCGTCTCTTCCAGCGCCGCCCACGCCGCCGCATCCAGGTAATACGCCGCACGCCCGCCGTAGCTCTCAATCGCCGCCGCATACTCACCGGCCAAAAATCGCGTGTGTGCCACGCTCGTCACCATCGCCGGATCCAACTCCACTGCCCTCCGGTGCGCCTCCTCAGACTCCTTCAGCAATCCGCGAAACCGCAGCACCTGCACCAGCCCTGCAAAGCACTCCGGCTCGCCCGGATGCCGCTCCAGCCGCTTCATCAGCCGATCCATCGCCGCATCCGCCCGTCCCGTGTCCACCTGCACCAGCGTGTAAAACTGATGCGCGCTCGCCAGCTCCGGATCGATCGCCAGCGCCCGCTCGAACGCCGCCTCCGCCAGCGCCTTCACGCGCTCCGAGCTCCCGCCAAACTTCCCCAAAAACCAGCAGCACCTCCCCATCCACGCCCACGCCGCCGCAAAGTTCGGATCCTCCGCCAGGCACGTCCAGTACAACTCCCTCGCCAGCGTCATCGACTCCAGCGACCGCTGCGCCGTCAACTCCTTCGCTCTCGCAAACCGTTCATACGTCACTCGCGCCACACCCGGCTCACACTCCACCGCGCATCTCAAACCGATACCCATGCTTCGACACCGTGCGAATCGCATCGCGTCCCACAATCTTCCTCAGACTCACAATCGTGTTCGTCAGGTTCGCCTCGCTCACATGGACACTCGGCCACAACATCTCCTGCAGCTCTTCCTTGCTCACAAGATGTTCGGCTCTCCGCACCAAACATAGCAGCGCATCGAATGCTTTTGGCTGCAGCGCCACGCTCTTACCCTTCTGCTTCAATAGCCGATTCGCCGGGTGCAGTTCAAACTCGCCGAACCGGTACGCCGTCTCCACCGTGCTTTGATTTTCCTTTGAAAATCCCTGCGCCATTCGTGCCCCGTTCTCGCTCGAAATCAGCCTACACTCCCTCTCATCATGGTCACGCAAGCCTCACCCACTCGCTCCATCCGCATGATCTTCGCACTCGCGCTCTCTCTCACCACTCTCGCGCTCTGCGGTTGTGAGCAACCTCTCTTCGCGCAAACCACCCCCGCCACACCTCGCGACGGCGCGCATGACTTCGACTTCAACATCGGCACCTGGCACACGCACATCCGTCGCATCGCGGATCCTTTCTCACCCAACTCTCCATTCATCGAGTTCGATGGCACCGTAACCGTTCGTCCTATCTGGAACGGCAAAGCGATGCTCGAACAGATTGAAGCCGATCGCCCCACCGGCCACTGGGAGGGCATGACGCTCTTTCTCTACAATCCCGAGTCGCACGAGTGGTCGCAGACCTGGGCCGACAATAAAATGGGCGCCCCGGATGTCCCAACCATCGGGTACTTCACGAACGGTCGCGGCGATCTCTACGCGCAGGACACCTTCAACGGCAAATCCGTCCTCGTTCGCGGCACATGGTCTGACATCACGCCTGACACCCACCGTTACACCGAGTTCTACTCCAACGACCTCGGCCAGACCTGGCACCCCATCTTCATCGCCAAACTCACTCGCCAGGACCCCGCCACCGCAACCGTCGCTCCACCCTTCCCTGACCCTCCCGGCGACACCGACCCCGCCCACGCCTTCGACTGGGACATCGGCTCCTGGAGCATCCACATGGACCGCCTCGTCCACCCGCTCACAGGTTCCACTACCTGGACCCACATGGACGGCACCACCATCAACTCGCCCTTCTGGAACGGCCGCGGCAACATCGCGCAGGTCGAAGCCGACGGCCCCAACGGCCATCTCGAGCTCCTCGCGCTTCGCCTCTACAACCCCACCACACATGAGTGGACCACCAGCTTCGCCACCAGCGGCGTCGGCGTCCTCAACACGCCCACCGGCCGGCCCATCATCGGCAGCTTCAAAAACGGCCGCGGCGAATTCGTCGATCAGGAGCCCTACAACGGCCGCACCATCCTCGTCCGCTTCCGCATCTGGCCCATCGACCAAAACAACGCGCAATCCGAACAAGCCTTCTCCGCCGACGGCGGCAAAACCTGGGAGACCAACTGGATCAACCACTACACCCGCATCAAGTCCAACGAACGATCAACCCTTGAGTTCGATCAACCATTGATCGGCGCGCGATACCTCCGCAGCCACACCGCCGCCGCAAGAAAGATCGCCGCAACGATGAGGCCGCCCCACAACCCGGGACTCAGGAAAAACAGTCCCGGCGTCGCCCCTGACATCCCGTGCACCATCGACCCTCCGCTCTGCGTGAAGTCACCACCCGACGGCGCTCCGCCGATACGATTCATAATGAACTGAACGAAGTATGACGTGTTGAAGGCAATCTTCTCCACGATCCCAATCATCAGCGGCAGCAGGAACGCCCACAGAAACGGCATACGCCGCGCCCACGCCGAAACCAGCAGAAACCACGCATAGATCGGCGCATACCACAGCGCATGCACCGTCACCAGGTGATACAACAGGCCAGCCTGCGTCTTCAGAAGCGGCACCTGTCCCAGCGCCGCCACGCTTCGTCCATGCGCCACAAGCGTCCCCGCATCGATCACCAAAACAATCCACTGCGTCACTGCAGCAATCACGAACGTCAGCAGCGGCAGAATCACGATCGGGACGCTCGCCTTCGTCAACACCGCCACCGTGTCCGAAACCGGCAGCGACCTCCAGAACAAAATGCTGCGGTCGCGCCGTTCGCCATAAAGGGCATCCAGGCAATAGAACACTGCCACCAGTGTCGTGGAGAGCATGATCAGCATTTCCGTGAGGTTGCACTGCAAACTCACGAAGATCTGCTGCTGCATTGGATCGGGCGCCTGCAACGTGCCCTTCCCTTGAAACCCGGGGTGGAACATATAAATCCCGCCGAGCAACACACCCACGATCACCAGCCCCGCAGCGCCCAGCGGAGCCCCATAGAGCCACCAGTTCTCCCACAGCTCGCGCCGCACCGACCAATACACCGGCCGCGTCACCACAGTCCTCGACGCCACAACCGCCTCGCCTCCAAAGCGCGGCTCCGCAGCCGCATTCGTCTGTGCACTCATGCCGCGACTCCTTCTCTCGCTTCCGCCCTTCCCCCAATCACTGCAACAAACACATCCGCGATACTCGGCGTGCGCACCTCGCCCAGCTCCGCCAGCCGTTGCCTGTCCACCCCACTGAACAGCAGCACGCTCCGCCCGAAGCCCGGCCGCTCGCTCATCGGCCCCAGCGCCCGCGCCGCTGCCAGCATCTCCGGATTCACCGACACCTCCGCATAGCGCGCTTCGAACGCCTCCATCTCGGAGCTGAACACGATGCGCCCGCGATCGATAAACATCACATCCGTCAAAATATTCTGGATCTCATCCACCTGGTGCGTCGTCACGAGAATCGTGCGGCTGCCGTCGAAATAATCGTTCAGCAGCGAATCATAAAACTGCTTGCGATACAAAATGTCCAGCCCCAGCGTCGGCTCATCCAGCACCAGCAGCTTCGCGTCGATCGCCATCACCAGCGCCAGGTGCAGCTGCGTCACCATGCCCTTCGACAGCTCGCGCACCTTGCTCGTCCGCCGCAGATTCGTCTTCGCCAGAAACGCCTCCGCCTTCGCCCGATCAAAGCGCGGATGCACCCCGGCCATGTAATCCAGCGCCTGCGACACCCGCATCCAGCGCGGCAGCACCGCAACGTCCGCAATAAAGCAGACATCGCGCATCAGATCCTCGCGCTGCCTCCACGGGTCGCGCCCCAGCACGCGCAGCGTCCCTTCATACGTGGTCAGTCCGAGAATCGCATTCAGCGCCGTCGTCTTGCCCGCGCCGTTCGGCCCAATCAGCCCCACGATGCGGCCCTCTTCAATCCGTAGATCGATCCCATCCAGCGCGACCGTGCCGCGATACGCCTTGCGCAACCCACGCGCCTCAATGCATGTCATAGTTCAGCGGCCTCCCTTTCTTCCATTCAGCAGCTCTTCCGGCTTCAACCCCAGCCGCTCGATCGTCGCCTTCACGCGCGGCCACTGCTCTTCCAAAAACCTCTGCCGCTCGCCCGCAAGCAGCACCTTCCGCGCTCCCTCTCTGACAAACATCCCCAGCCCTCGCCTCTTCTCCACCAGCTCCTCATCCGTCAGTTGCTGGTATCCCTTCAACACCGTCAGCGGGTTCACTCTGTATTCCGCAGCCACATTCCGCACCGACGGCAACGGGTCGCCTTCCTTCAACACGCCATCCAGAATCATCGCGACCACATGATCCCGAAGCTGCCGGTAGATCGGTTGACCGTCATTCCACTCAAGGTCCATTCCTTTTTCCAGTTCCCCTCATGCCTTACTTCAAGCGTTCCTACTTCACGCGCTCCAAATCGAAGTGCGCCTTCATCGGTTTGTCACCCGGCATCATGTACGTCCAGTCTTCCGTGTGATGATCCGCGTCGATAAACGTAAACACCGCATGGGCCATATGTCCGTGATCGTTCGACCCCGCCAGGTCCAGAAAATCAAACTCCACCGTCTTCCCATCCGCCGAGCTCTTCGCCACCATGCGCGGCCGGTTACCCGCATCGCAGTAATGCGTCAGCAGCAGCCTGTCCCCGTCGAGATACAGCATCGTAATCGGATCGTCCTTCATGCCCTCCGACTTCACCTCATGCAAAATCGCGTTGCCCGACGACGTCGTTCGCAGCGAGACGTTCAGCATCTTCCCCTGCATCTTCATCGTCCCCTTCCGTCGGTGTCGTCGTGACCTTCCCCTGCCACGCCCCCGCCAGCGTCTTCATCTGCTCAAAGCTCTTCTGCCCGTCCGTCTGAGCCAGCGCCACACTACAAGCCGCAATCAACACACCGGAAAACAACACTCGCAGAGCCTTCATCGCCGTTCTCCTTCGGCATCGCTCCTTACGCTCGTCGCGATGGTGTTATAGTCATATATAACACCAGCTCACCTGTCAAGCCTTTTTCGCGCGAATCCGCTGAGCCCTACTCCGCCGCGCCCATCAACACCAGCGCCCTCTGCGCAAACGGCGAATAAACCAGCAGCGTCATGCACGCAATCGCCAGCCCCAGATTGATGTGGTGCAGTAACAGCGCCGGCGACAGCGCCCACAACAAATCCATCCCCACCAAAAACGGCCACAGCCGCAGAAACTTCTCTCTCGCCCGTGGCGCGCGAAACAAAACCATGCACACCACAAACACGCGCACCGGAATCAACACCGCCGCCGTCGCCACAATCACAAGAAACGCCACCCGCGCATAACTCAGCGGACTCAGCAGCTCGTTAATCTCCGCCAGGTTCGCCAGCGCGCCCACATAAAACCCCACATACATCACCTGCAGCAGCACAAACAGCGTCCGCACCACTCGCATGCGAACTCCGCGGCAAATCCTCCGCCGTCGCCAGCGCTCCCTCCCAGAACCGCCGCTCCACCACCTCAGTCGAACTCACACCATCGACCTCGCCCGCAACAATCCTCTCCACCGGAGCCACAAACCTGTAGCCCTTCCTCGCCAGCGTCTCCACAAACCGCGGACTGTTCGCCTTATCCCCCAGCGCCTCCCTCACGCGGTTCACCGCCGAGTTCACGCCGTGCTCGTAGTCCACAAACGTGCCCTCCGGCCACAGCTCCCTGCTGATCTCCTCCCGGTCACCACCTCACCCTGCCGCTCCACCAGCATCATCAGCACCTGGAACGGCTGCGCATGCATCCGCACTCTCACGCCCTGCCGCCGCAGCTCTCCCGTGGCAGCATCCGCCTCAAATCCTCCAAACCGATACCGCCTCGCCGCCACTCGTTCCACCATCGGCGTCCAGTCTACTCAATCCGCGCCCGTCCAACGCCTCTTGCGCATTTGAGATCACCACGCAACCCGCTCACCACACACCACTTGCACCGTGAGATTCAATCTTGCTCCGCGTTACCTCCCATGCATTGCTCTCTCGCGCCCAACCCGTCATCTTCAGCCTCATGAACCGCAAGCTCCCACTCCTCCTCGGCACACTTCTTCTCCTCCGCAACCCGCCCCTCTTCGCCGAGCCATCCCCCGCCGCACTCGCCACCTTCAGCATCTACGCCCGCGCCGTCGAGTCCCGCCTCGCCCAGCACCATCGCTCCCCCGACAACTTCCTCGCCCTCCCCGGCGACCCCGCCACTCGCGCCCAACTCCGCTCCGGCCAAGTCCTCATCGAGGAACTGGCAACACCCGCCGCCCCCAACGCCCTCCTCCACCACTGGCGCGCCACCACCTTCGTCCCCAACGCCACTACCGCCGACTTCGAACACCTCCTCCAGAACTTCTCCGCCTACCCGCACAACTTCGCCCCGCAGATCGTCTCCTCGACCATCATCTGGCGCACACCCACCGACACCCTCCTCCGCCTCCGCACCCGCCAGCACCACGTCATCACCGTCGTCCTCGACACCACCTGCGACGTCACCTTCGCCTCCCTCGACCCCACCCACGCCTACAGCATCTCCCGCAGCACTCGCATCGACGAGATCGCCTCACCCGGACTCACCCTCCGAGCACGCACTCTCGCCCTCCGACGAGCACGGCTTCCTCTACCGCCTCAACACCTACTGGAGCTACGAGCAGCGCGACGGCGGCCTCTACCTCCAGATCGAATCCATCTCCCTCACACGCTCGATCCCGCACGGCCTCGCCTGGGCCATCCAGCCCTATCTCGAAAGCATCCCCCGCGAATCCCTCGTCTTCACCCTCACCTCCGCCCGCAACGCCCTTCAGAAAGAGCAGCCCTCACTCACAACTCCCGAACTCACAACTCGCAACTGAACGGAACCTCTCGACCGAAAAGGACGACTCATGGCGACGCCGATCCTCACGCAAACACCCGCCTTCACGCCCGCGCTCCGCATCAACCGCTCCCTCACCGCCTCCGCAGAAAAACGTCTCCTCGAATTCCTCGCCCGCCACACACCGCGCGCCATCACCTCCGACCACCTCACCCTCCTCGGCCTCACCGCACAGATCGCCGCCGGCCTCTTCTACGCACTCTCCCGCAAACACCCGCTCGCACTCCTCGCCGTCAACCTCTGCATCGTCCTCAACTGGCTCGGCGACTCACTCGACGGCACACTCGCCCGCGTCCGCCACCAGCAGCGTCCGCGCTTCGGCTTCTACGTCGACCACATCACCGATCTCTTCGGCGCCACCGCACTCCTCACCGGCCTCGCCCTCTCCGGCTTCGCACACTGGCCCATCGCTCTCGCCATGCTCACGGCATTTCTTCTTCTCTCCGCCGAAAGCTTCCTCGCCACCCACACCCTCGCGCGCTTCCAGCTCTCACAATTCCTCTTCGGCCCCACCGAGCTCCGCCTCCTGCTCATCGCCGCCAACCTCGCAGTCCTTCGCAGCCCTTACGCGCACATCCTCCACCACCGCATCCTCCTCTTCGACCTGGGCGGCTCCATCGGCGCACTCTGCATGTTCGCCCTCGTCATCACGCTCGCCTGCCGTCACACCGCCCAACTCTTCTGCGAAGAACCCCTCCCATGAACCGGGTCGCCGCTCACAGCTCACAGCTCACAGCTCATAGCTCATAGCTCATAGCTCATAGCCGATTGCACAACCCTTCGCAGGATCTCTACCCCGGGCTGCTTCTAGGTAACCCGAGGCTTTAGCCTCGGGTCTCTCAGTCAATCAAAACAAAAGGGGCTTTAGCCCCTGGGGTATGCATGAAGATCTTCCTCCGCTTCAACCTCGTCGGCCTCCTCGGCATCGTCACGCAACTCACCACGCTCACACTCCTCAACCGCGCCATCCCCACGCGCTACCTCCTCACCTCCACCCTCGCCGTCGAGCTCACGCTCCTCCACAACTTCGCCTGGCACCTCCGCTACACCTGGCCTCAAACAAAAATCACACGCCGCTCCGCAACCATCGCACTCCTCCGCTTCCATCTCTCCAACGGCCTCATCTCGCTCCTCGGCAACCTCGCCCTCATGCGAGCCTTCGTCCGCTCCTTCCACTCGCCCATCCTCATCGCCAACGCGCTTACCATCGCCTGTTGCGGTCTCGCCAACTTCTTCCTCGCGCACAACTGGGTCTTCCCGCAAACCGCCTCCACCCAATGACGTTCACAATCAGATTCGTCGCTGCAAGAACTGACAGTTAAATCTTTCCCCGCCGATTCCTATCCTTAAGCCTCTGCGTCGCGGTGTCACCACGGGGCCTGCGGCAAACCTCGCTCTGCGGGAGATCTCACATGAACATCGCGCGCAAGTTCTTCTTCGTCCTTCTCGCCACGGTGGTCGTCACACTCGCCCTCGGCTGAAACACGGAGGCCCCATGCCCTCAACATCTCCCGCGCAAAACGCCAACGACAGCCTCCTGCACGCCCGCGCCGTCGAAGCCGTCATCTGGGGCATGCCGGCCGTCAACTACGACCTCATGCTGCAGCAGATGCTCACCAAAACTCCCGGCAAGGTCGGCCAGGTCATCTACTGGGGCCGCCCGCTCGACTCAAAAAATCAAACTCTCACCCCCAACCCCGACGCCCTTTACTACATGGTCTTCTTCAACACCAGGGACGGCCCCATCGTCCTCGACCTCCCGCGCCGCCACTCCCACCGGCTCCTTCAACGCCAACATCGTCACCGTCTGGCAGATGCCCCTCGAAGACGCTGGCCTCATGGGCGTCGACAAAGGCAAAGGCGGCAAGTTCGTCGTCCTTCCTCCCGGCTACAAAGAGAAGATCTCCACCGGCTTCCTCCCGCTGCAATCCGACACCTTCGGTGGTTACATGCTCTTCCGCTCCAACCTCAAGAGCCACTCCGCCTCCGACGTCGCCACCTCCATCTCCTACGGCGAACAGATGCGCGTCTATCCGTACTCCGCCGCCGCGAACCCGCCCCGCACCGCCTTCACCGACGTCAAAGACATCGACTTCGACTCCACCATCCAGTACGACTCCACCTTCTTCGACCACCTCAACACCATCATCCAGTCCGAAAACTGGATCGACCGCGACCGCGCCATGATCGACCAGCTCGCCACCCTCGGCATCGAAAAAGGCAAGCCCTTCCAGCCCACCGATCAGACGCGCGCACTCCTCACCTCCGCCGCGCAGGACGCCCGCACCATCCTCTACGCTCGTTACGACGCAGGCTTCCCGCCCTTCTTCTCCGCCACCAGCCGCTGGATGTACCCCACCTATCCTGCTTTCGTCCAGGCCATGCAATCCGGTTACGCCGACCCCAATGCCTACCCAGTCGACGACCGCGGCGTCGCCTACAGCTATGCCTTCATCGGCCTCAAGCGTCTCGGCGCCGGCCAGATGTACCTCATCTCCATCAAGGACAAAGACGGCAACGCCTTCGACGGCGCGAAGACCTACAAGCTCACTGTCCCGCCCAACCCACCCGTCTCGCAGTACTGGTCCGTCACCGCCTACGACCGCGACATCCACACGCTCATCAAGGGCATGCCGCGCGCCAGCCGCTCCTCACAGATCCCCGAGCTCCAGAAAAACACTGACGGTTCCGTCGACATCTACTTCGCCCCGAAAGCACCCGCGGGCAAAGACTCCAACTGGGTCCCCACCGACCCCACCCGCCAGTTCGAGCTCATGTTCCGCGCCTACGGCCCCACCCCCGCCTTCTTCCAGAAGCAGTGGATCCTCCCCGACGTCGAACTTGCCAGCTAACCGCGAAGCCTCTCACTTCACCACTTCAAAATCCCCCGGCTTCCACGTCCCATCGAACGCCGGTCCTTCCGGCCCATAGATGCGGAAGTACGCGAACCACCCGCGCCCCGGCGTCGTCTTGATCCACTGCCCCTCGTGCCCCGCCGGCGCAGTCGGCCCGAAGTACAACTCCGTCGGCTCTGTCGTCGACGCATCCTTCAGCTCAAACATCGATCGCAGCGCCGCCTTGTCCTGGTCCGTCTGCACCTCGCTCCTCGTCTGCGCGTCATACGCCGTCACGCTCCAGAACAACTTGTCCGGCACCGGCTGCGGAACCGTCAGCCTGTAGTTCTTTCCTCCATCCAGGTACACGCCAGCACTGTCTCGCGCCGCCAGCCAGTACAACGACCCCGCGCCCGGCGTCCTCCTGAACATCGCCGGCGACGTCACAATCGCCTGCACAAACCACCGGTCCCTCGCCTCCAGGTCCAGTCCCGTCGGCGTCTCGAACTGCGCCGCTCCCGGCACCAGCCCCACCCACTGCCACCTGCGGCCCTGCCACACCAGCCGGTCCGCCCGATTGCTCGCAAACGCCGACACCAGCATCTGGTCGCGCGCCGTCATCGCCGCCCGCAACAAAATCCCACTCATCCTCGGGCTCGGATTGAACGGCTGCCCCTTCACAATCCCAATCGTCGCCAGCAGCCCCGACATCGCCGGACTCCGTGTCAGAACCGGCTCTTCATCCACAATCTTCTTCAGCACCTGCCAGAACTCCATATTGTCTTCCCACCGCAGGCACGAAACATCCATCTTCTTCTCCGTCGCATCGGTCCACGCCAACAGCTTGTCCTTCGCATTCAGCGGATAAACCTTCACCGCCCGCAGCGCATTCAGCGCTCCACTCTGATCCCCATTCACCGGCAGCGCCCGCACCGCCAGCAGCAGCTTGTACGTCTCCGGCTTCCCCACCGTGTATCCCTTCGGAATCTTCCCCGAGTATCCCGGCGGCACAATCAACACCTTGTCGCCCTTGCCCGCATTCGGTCCTGGCAGCCCAAGGTCCATCACCCAGCCTTGGTTGTGATCGTCCACCAGCCCGATGTACGGCCCCGCCGGAACCTCAATCACCATCGGCCCCTGCGACACATCCAGCGTCGCCGACCCATACGGCGTATCCGAGTTCAGCGTGAATCCCACCTGCCTCGGCCCCGCCGCCAGGATCATTCCCCCTGCGTTGTCCTGCATCCCGTTATCGCGAGCGCCCTGAAATATCCCCTCCGCCGACACCGTCGGATACCAGAAGTGATACGCCTGCACCGCCCTGCTGAAATCGTTATCCGCATACGACCTCTGCGCCGTATCCCCCGCCGGATAACCCTGCACAAACCTGTACCCCGTCGGCTGCCCCTCCTCTGGCTCATGCTTCTCCTCGCGGCATCCCGCCATCAGGCACGCAACCATCAACATCCCTGCGCAGACACCCCTGGAGAACCCATGCATAGAACCTCCCCGCCCACACGACACAAGAAGGTTCCCAACGCCTCCCTACTAACACCACTGTCATCTTCTACAGTTCGTACTGGTATGTCTCTCAGCCATAGCTCTCGCGGATTGATCGCTCGCTTCGCGCAGGCGTGATGTGTCGTCTTCCCGTGCCTCTTCCGCATAGTGCAACCCGCCGTTCAATGCGAAAATACCTCCCAGACTGCGGAGGCTTCCATATGTTTCGCGCCGCGACGAATTTGGGCTTGGCAGTCGTTCTCCTCGGATCAGTTCACGCAGCCGTGAAGTCGCGCGCGACCTCGCAGCAGTTCGCTTTCGTCGCCCGGACATCTCTCCAACAGCGCAAAGAGCCGGCAACCGTCCTCATTCCGCAGTCGGCAAATACCCAGAGAATCGCGCAATATGCTGAACAGCAACGCATCGCTGAGCAGCAGACGCAATCCGCCGAACTCGATCTGAGACGAAATATCGCCTCTCTGCAGCAATTGCGCTCCCGCTATCCAAACTCCGCCGAACTCGACCGCACCATCTCCGAGCTCCAGGCTCTCCTCAACAAGGTGCTTCAGTCATCGAGCCAAATCCAACAGGCGCAAGCCGCGTGGGCCCGTGGGCCCCAGAATTCACCTGCCCCCACCGATGCCAAGGTCGCCGCACTCGCTGAGCAGACCAACCAGTGGAGACAACTCTCCGCGCAGGCTCAGGCCAGCGCGAACCAGGGCGACCAGATGGCCGCCGTGACCATCGCAAATCTCAATCGCTCCACTGCCGCGGCAATAAAACCTCCACAACCGGCACCTACGCATCCCTCCCAATCTCACCGGGCAGACCGGTCGCCTGCGAGCGTGCCACCGGAACAACCATCGCCGTCGCCACCGCCGCCGCCGTCACCATCACCCAGCCCATCCCCATCGCCCCTCCCGTCTCCATCGCCATCACCCAGTCCATCCCCGTCACCATCACCGATCCCGTCTCCGTCGCCATCACCCAGTCCATCCGAGGCGACGTCACCGATTCCCCTCTCCATCGCCATCCGCGTCGCCGTCACCCAGCCCGTCTCCAGCGCCAACCAGCCCATCTCCCGCTGCCGCCGCACCCGCTCCTCCCGAAGAGATGGAGTGGTTCAACAAGCTTGCGAACGGGCTGCTTCAATACAGCGTGCCGACCACAATGCTGTGGAAGGTCCCGTCCACGGTCACCGTTCAAATCCTCGGCGAGAAAGCTCCTCCTCCCGGCCCGATCGACAATCAAACCGGCCAGGCCTCCATCAAGGTTGCGAGGCATATGAAGGTTCTTGTAAGCGCGCCGGACGACCCCGACGAATTCAGCATCACGCCTGAATCCGATACGCAACTCGAACAGTACGTACCCGAAGATGGACCGACAACCTGGCACTTCAGCGTCACGCCGCGTTACACCGCGAAGGCGCAGAAACTCATCGTGCAAGCCTGGGTGATCTATGACGCGAATACTGAACGCGAGCTGCCCGTCTACCAGGCCGTCGTCAACGTGCATGTGCCCAGCATCGGAGAATGCGTGAAACGCCTCTTCGAAGGCGACCCTGACTACTGGTTGAAATACGGGCTTCCCGGCGGCGCCGGGTTTATCTTCCTCAGCGGCGTCATCGCCGGCCTCTGGAAATGGCTCAAGAAAAAAAGGAGCCGAACGCCCCAACCTGCAGGGCAAAGCTGAGCCCGTCTTCACGAACCACGCTCGCAAATCATGCCGGGTGCCGGGTGCCCCATCCGTACGCAGCGTCGGGGTCCGCAGCGAGCTGCATTTGCTCGCTGGGGTGATAGAGCGGACCGGCGGGTTCGCAGCATGCACACACAGTCGAGGCGTTTTTGAAGGGGACGGGCGGTTCGCAGCATGCACACACACTTCCGGTTTTTTTGAAGGGGACGGGCGGGTTCGCAGCATGCACACACAGTCCCGGTTTTTTTGAAGGGGACGGGCTTTAGCCCGTCCGTAACTCACCAAACCAATTCAGGGGCTTTAGCCCCCGAGGGAACTCTGGGTGCCCCATTCATGCGCGGCCTCATCGCGCATGAGTGGGGTTGAACAATTTGCGACCCACTCACGCACTCCACCGTCCATCCACACATGGCTCTTAAGCCACAACTCACTCGCACGCGCGCCATCCTCGAGCTCGCGCTCGCCTACACCCTCATCCTGCTCGTCATCTGGACGCCCAATCCTTGGCAGCGCATCTTCTACATCGCCGCCGTCATCACCCTCGCCGCCATCCTCACGCTCTCCTTCCAAAGCGCACGCGCACTCGGACTCCAACTGACGAATCTCGGCCGCTCCCTCTGGATCGCGATCCTCGCACTCATCCTCGCCGCAACCATCATCCTCACCGCCGCGCACCTGCACACACTCCACGCTCCGCACAGCGTCTCAGCCTTCATCGCCCGCTACTGGGGCTACGCTCTCTGGGCCTTCGTGCAACAAATCCTCCTGCAGGACGTCTTCCTCCGCCGCCTTCTCATCCTTATCCCGTCGAAACCACGCCTCGCCGCGCTCGCAGCCGCCACCCTCTTCGCGCTCGCGCATCTGCCCAACCCCATCCTCACGCCCATCACATTCATTTGGGGCTTCATCTCCTGCCTGCTCTTCCTTCACTACCGCAACATCATCCCGCTCGCCATCGCCCACGCCGCGCTCGGCATCACGCTGGCCATCACCATCCCCTCACCACTCATCCACAACATGCGCGTCGGCCTCGGCTTCCTCCACTACCACCCTCGCCACATCCGTCGCTGAATCTCCCGCTTTTAACTGGCAACCGGAAAACTGGAAACTGGGAGCTGAAAGCACAAACCGCTTTGCAGAATCACTCATGAGGCACGAATCTATGTGTTCCCGAGACATGAGTTCGTACGGTCCGCACCATCACCGCAGCCACATCGACCACACCGTATCCACCAGCGTATGCGTCACTACCGACGCACCCACTCGTCTCTCCTGACGCCACGCCCTTCCATAGAACACACCCGCAATCGCAGCCAGCAGCACATACCTCCAGTTGAAGTGCACTGCCCGCTTATTGAAGTGCGACAACCCAAACACCACCGCCGTCACGCCCAGCGCCCACCCACGCCCCACTCGCCGCTCCAGCAGATTCTGCATCCATCCCCGAAAGAACAGCTCCTCCGGCACCGCAATAAAGAAGAACGTGAACACCAGCGCAACCGGCAGCCGCCATCCCGGCCACTGCGCGTGCGCATGCAGAAACCCCAGCGCCAACCCGATCGCAATCGCCACCGGCGCATAGAACAAAAACTCCCGCACCCCCACACGCACATCCCGCCAACGCAACCGCAGATCGAACCCCACACCCTCCAATCGCCGCACCGCCCCAAATCCCCAGATCCCCGCATCCAGCAGCACCATCTTGTTGAATACCGCCAATCCACGCGGCCACGCTGGCTCAAACCATCGCAGATCCACCGCCAGCCCCAGCACCAGCAGCACCACAAACGACCTCCAGTCCCCCCTCTGCTCGGGATCCACCTCCGCCGCCCACGCGAGCATCGCAGCTACCGCCACCGGCAGCAGCAGATAAACAGCAAACCAACGCCACTCAAAGATCCCGCGCGCCATCGCCACCAGCGCATAAACCAGACACAACAACCCCGGCGCCGCTACCCGCATCGCCATCGGCAGCCGCGCCGTCCACCGCGCAAACCCCTCCGCGCAGAACGCCGCCCACAACATCGGCGCCAGCGCAAAAAACCCTGCGATACCAATCAATCCCTTGGTCACAGCTCAAAGCTCGCAGCTCAAAGCTCGTCGCACAACCCCAGAAACTCTTGACACACCCCGTTACAATAAAAGTAGGAGATCTCTTTCGCCCGGTCGACCGCCGGGCGTCTTCAATTAACCCAGAAGAAACCGCTAAGCTCTTTATCATCTGGACTTTGCAAGGACGCTAAACCGCAACTCCTTTGCCTTCAGGATTTTGCAATTTGACATCCTGGTTAGGTCCACCCCTAACCCCAATGTCTGGAAGACTTTGCACCAAAAGTGACGGGGGGAGGGGTCCCGCTCCAAACCCGCTCCGCTACACTACTCCCGATGGCTTCATCACCCTCCCGCAACCGCTCTCACCGCCTCCTCGCAAAAATAATTTTCCTCGCCGTCGCAGCGTTCTCGCCCGCAATCCTCATCGCGCAGTCGCTCCCCGGAGGACGCGTCGTCCTCGTCCTTCCCTTCGAGAACCGCTCCGGCAACGCCACCCTCAACTGGATCGGCAACTCCTTCCCCGACACGCTCGATCGCCGCCTCAACTCCGCCGGCTTCCTCACCATCTCCCACGACGACCGCGTCTTCGCCCTCACACACCTCGGCCTTCCCGGCGACTTCCGCCCCTCGAGAGCCACCACCATCCGCATCGCCCAGCAACTCGACGCCAACTACGTCGTCATCGGCAGCTTCACCCTCGCCAGCGGCCAGATCGACATCCAGTCGCAGGTCCTCTCCATCGACAAGCTCACCCTCTCGCCGCCGGTCACCGGCAGCGCCGAACTCGACCGCCTCTACGACGCCGAGAACTCCATCGCCTGGAAGGTCGCCCGCACCATCGACCCCACCTTCAACGTCGCCGAGCAGACCTTCCTCGGCGCCGGCGAAGCCGCCGTCCCGCTGCCCGCCTTCGAGGACTACATCCGCGGCATCAACGCTCCCACCTCCGCCGAAGCCCTCGTGCGCCTCAAGACCGCCGTCGCCGAAGCGCCCAGCTACGCCGCGGCCCTGCTGGCCCTCGGCAAGCAGCAGTACCTCGCCCGCGACTACGCGTCTGCCGCAACCACGTTAGCCAAGGTCCCACTTCCAGACCCGCAAGCCCTCGAGGCCAACTTCTACCTCGGTCTCGCCCGGTTCAACGCCGCCAACTACGCGGGCGCCTACACCGCCTTCGAGTTCCTCGCCTCCCGCCTTCCGCTGCCTGAGGTGGTCAACAACCAGGGAGTCGCCCTCAGCCGCCAGGGCAAGGACGCCGTGGCTCTCTACGAGCGTGCCTCCGCCGCTGACCCCTCCGACGAGGACTACCGCTACAACCTCGCCATCGCGCTCTGGCGCCGCGGCGACCTCCAGACCGCGCTCCAGGAGGCCGACGCCGCCCTGAAGCTCAAGCCCAACGACCCCGAGGCCGGCTCCCTGCGCGCCCACCTCTCCATGGCCCCCGCCGGCTCCAAACTCGACCCCAACGGCGGCTTCGCCCCCGTCGAGCGCATCCGCCGCAACTACTCCGAGGCCGCGTTCCGCCAGGCTGCCTTCCAGCTCGACCAGCTCCGCGCCGCCCGCATGGCCACCCTGCCACCTCCCCAGCGCGCCACCGAGTACACCACCCTCGGCCGCGATTATCTTGCGCAGGGGTTGCTGCCGCAGGCGGAGCAACAATTTCAGTTCGCGCTCACGGCCGATTCGAACAGCGCGGCTGCGCACGCAGGCCTGGCAGAGGTGCGTGAACGCAGCGGCAATGCCAAGGACGCGCGCGCCGAGGCGCAGCATTCGATCAACCTTCAGGCCAACGTGCCTGCGTTGCTTGTGCTCGCGCGTCTGGACATCGCGCAGAATCAGCTCGCCGCCGCGGCTGAGGACGTCTCCCGCGCATTGCGCGTGGATCCTGCCAACTCCGCTGCGCTCGCGATGCGCCAGAACCTGCAGCAGCGCGGCCAGAGCGTACGCTAGAGCGCGATGCTCCCGCTGCTTACAACGCTTCCGCCTAACGCCGCCGTAGTGATTCTGACAGCCGGTCTTGCGCTCATCGCACTCGAGCTCAACCGCCCCGGTTCAGTCCTCCCCGGCGCGCTCGGGCTGCTCATCTCGCTCCTTGCAGCCGCCAGCCTCGCATCGCATCATCCGCGTCCCGAGCCGGTTCTGCAGTTCATCGCTTCGATGGCTCTCCTGCTCCTACAAGCAAGGGGTCCGCTCTTGTGGATTATTCCGGCAGGCGCAACCATTCTCCTTATCCTCTCGATGGACACGTTTCTCCCACCCACGGTTCAACCGGGAATCAGCCCATGGCTGGCGCTCCTCTGCGGCCTGTTTCTTGGGACCGGAACCACCGTGCTTACCCGGATCGCGCGGCGCGCCCGCCAGAACAAGGGTTTAGACTAGTGCAGAGCGCACAAAGCGCCCGGAGCCTTCTCGTTTTGATGCACAGCCTTTCGCGAGCCCTGCTCGCCACCGCGACTCTCTTCCTGTCTGTCACCGGCATCGCCGCCGCACAAACCACTGCAATGAGCAAGCAGTTCTCGCGCATCGACTTTGGCATCAGCGGTGTAGGCCAGCTCACCGGTACCGTCACCGGGCCGATCGTTCCTTCCGGCGCGGCAAACGCGGGCGTCGTCACATCGCAGTTCGCCTCCAACACGGTTGGCGCAATGGCGAATGTTCGGTATGTTGCGAAGCCCTACATCGGTGTGGAGTTCAACTATGTCTGGGGTCGCTACACGGAGAACTACAGTCCGGCGCCCAACGGCGCCTCCCTGTTTCAGGTCCAGACCACGTCAAATGAGACCAGCTTTGGCTGGGTCGTAACGCCACCGCATCCGATCTTCGGGATGCAGCCGTTCGCCTCCGCGGGCGCCGGCACCAATAACTTCAAGCCTACGGCAGGCGGCGGCAATGGAGCGCCGCATCAGTACCGTGCGACCTACTATTACAACGTTGGAGTGCAGAAGGAGATCTTCGACAGCAACTTCGGGATTCGCGCTTCGTTCCGGGAGACCTTCTATCTCGCGCCCGATTTTGGTCAGAACTATCTCACCATCCTGAAGCACACGACGACCTTACAGCCGACTGTGGGCTTCTACCTCCGCTTCTAGTTGTCCTCGCAGCAGGAATCTATGAGCCGCCTTCTCGACGACGACCAAGACGAACTCCAGGAACGTGACCGGGAGCTGACTCTCAGCACGGGTGCAATTCTCGCCATCTTCCTCGGACTCGTGCTTTTATGCGCGGTCTTCTTTGGCTTCGGTTACAACCTCGGCCACAAGTCGACGACCGTTCCCAACGCGCCATTGCCCGCAGCGACGAATAACACCGAGCCGGCCGGCACGGGGAGCTCGACCTTCGACAACTTCAAGCCGTCGCCGAGTTCCCCTTCGGCGTCGTCATCCGCGACAGCAGTGCCGACAACACCCGCGCCGGCTATCGTGAGGAGTGCACCTTCGAACGCCGAGACGAAGCCCGCGCCGGTATCGGTTCGCACAACCCCAGCGCCGCCCGCAACGAATCCATTGACTCCGGCACGAGCTTCGCAAGCGCCGGCACCGGCGACAACTCCTGGTGGCGCCTTCGTTGTGCAGATCGCTGCCATCTCCGGAACGCACAAGGACGATGCCGACCTGCTCGTGAATGCACTTGCACAGCAAGGGCTACCAGGTCTCTGAGCGGACGGAAGCGCAGGACAAACTGATTCATATTCAGGTTGGCCCGTTTGCCACGAAGGCTGACGCCGAGGCAATGCGCGAGCGGCTGATCGTCGACGGCTATAACGCCATCGTCAAATAGATTCTGCGCGCCTATTTTTCAATAACGTGTCTCCGCTCGAGCTCTTGCTCCATCGCGGCGCGAACGCGCTCCATCAATTCCTCACGCGATGCTGAATCCTGCGGCCGGATTGGCGGGAGAAATCGAACGTACGCCTCGCCGGGCGTGATGCGCTGAGTTCCCTTCGGCATCATGCGCTCTGTTCCGGTGATGACAACCGGAATAATTGGGGCGCCTGTCTGCTCAGCGAGGAAGAACGCGCCCTTCTTGAACGGCAGAAGCCTTCCATCGGGTGAGCGTGTCCCTTCAGGAAAAATTGTCATGTGCAATCCACTCTTGAGCGCGTCTGCCGCGGCGTCGACGCTGCGCTGCGCTTCCTCGCGGGAGTTGCCACGCGATACCGGAACGTACTTCCCCATGCGCATGGCAGTTGCCAGGAACGGAATCTTCATCAGCTCTCGCTTGATGAAGACGCTTGTCATCCCGGGAATAGACGGCAGCAGAACCGTTGCATCGAGATTCGAGACGTGATTGCTGAGGAAGATATATTGCACACCGGGCTGCACGTTCTCGAGCCCCTCGAGCCGCACGCGGACGCCCGCAGCCTTTGCGCCGAGGAGGGTGATCTCCATTCCCCAGCGGTACATCGTGCGGAAGTCTTTGCGCAGCGCCGACCAAGGGATCCCGATGAGCCCGGCAGGCACGCCGAGGACGAGATAGACGAACAGCAGCCGAAACGTAGCGAACATACAGAGCAAGGATATCGTGCGCGATTGTGCACGAAGAACGACTGCTCAGCCGTCGCGGCGGCGCTCGAGGTGCGAGCCCGTTTCGATGGCCCTGGGCAGCTTTTCGTAGATTCCGCCGAAGCCACCGTTGGAAAGGAGTGCAATCACATCGCCGTAACGCACGCGCGGCACAATCTCGCTGACGATGGCGTCGGCGTCGGCGCACATGACCGCGGGAACCCCGCGAGCGATGAGCGCCTCGACAACGTGGCTCGGCTCGAGGCGTTCGAGCACCGGAATGGCATCGCTTTTGAATACGCCGGCGAGCACGACATCGTCGGCAAGCGAGAGGCTTTCGACGAGCTCGCGCTCGAAGACGTTGCGGCGAAGCGTATTGGAGCGCGGCTCAAGCACGGCCCACAACCTGCGTCCTGAGTATGCGGCGCGGAGAGCGCGCAGCGTCTCGCGAATCGCTGTCGGATGATGCGCGAAGTCGTCGATAACCGTAACGCCGGCGACCTCGGCGCGTACTTCGAGTCGCCGCTTCACACTCTTGAAGCTTCCGATGGCGGCTTCGATCGCTTCAACAGGAACACCCTGCCCTGCGGCGAGCGCGGCGGCAGCGGTTGCGTTGAGTGCGTTGTGCTCGCCGGCCATCGGCAGCCGTAGCCGAGCGAACTCCTGTCCACCGCGCAGCAGCTTCCAACTCGTTGAGGCGCCTTCCTGGCGAAGATCGACGGCGTGCCAGTAAGAGTCCTCGAGGAAACCGTAGCGCTCGACCTTGCAGAAGGCGCGCGCGCTGCACTCTGTGACGTTGTCGCTCGCGTCGAACGCGACAAGACGGCCGCGGCGCGGGATGAGATTCACCATGCGCTTGAATGCCGTCTTCACGGCCTCGAGATCGGCGTAAATGTCGGCGTGGTCAAACTCGACGTGCGTAAGGATCGCGGCGTCGGGAAAGTAGTGCAGGAACTTTGGTCCCTTGTCGAAGAACGCGGTATCGTACTCGTCGCCTTCGAGGATGAACGGTCGCGTGCCGTCCTGAACGTGGAAGCTGGTGCCGAAGTTTTCTGCGACGCCACCGATGAGGAATGATGGCTTCCAGCGCGCTCCGTCGTCACCCATCATGCGCGATGCCGTCTCGAAGATCCACGCGAGCATGCTTGTGGTTGTGGTCTTGCCGTGCGTTCCGCAGACGACGAAACGCTCGCGGCCCTGGAGGAATTCGTCGTGGATGAGTGCGGCCATCGAGGTCATTGGGATGCGCTCGTCAAGCACGACTTCGAGCTCCGCGTTGCCGCGCGAGATCGCGTTGCCGACGACGACGAGGTCCGGGCGCGGCTCAAGATTCTTCGCGGCGTAGGGCTCCATGATGGGGATCCCCATTGCACGCAGCTGATCGCTCATCGGCGGATAGGCGGCGGTGTCCGAGCCGGTGACTCGATGGCCCTGCGCGCGCAGCATGCCCGCGAGCGACGCCATTGCGGTTCCGCAGATTCCAATCAGATGCACATGTTTCGCGCTGCTCACGAAATCTCCTCCACAGTGTCGTCGTTCATGCTTACCCATGCGCCCAGCGGCAGCGAGCGATTTTGACTTACTACGTGGCCGCTGCGCAGACCAATCGCGACAGGGCCGACGAAGTCTTCGAGCGCATGCAGGCACGCGGCTTCGAGCAGTTGCATCTCGTCGGGGTTCGCGTTTGCGGTCATGTCGCCGAGGATGATGCCGCGCACGTGCTTGAGCATGCCGGCGGCGTGCAGATGCTGCAGCATGCGGTCCCACTGGTACGGCTTGGTGCCGATGTCCTCGAGGAAGAGGATGGTGGGCTCGTCAATGCGTAGTGCCCACGGTGTGCCGAGGCCTTCGGTGAGAATCGAGAGGCATCCGCCCAGGAGGCGGCCTTCGACTTTGCCTCCGCGCAGCGAGCGCAGGCCGTCTTGCGAGCCGACGCTCCACTTCGACTTCGCTTCGACTGCGGAGTGCCATGTCGCGCGATGCACGCCGTCAAGGCTTGACCAGTCCGCCGCCACCATCGGAGCGTAGAACGTCATCATTCGCAGCTCGTTCCATAGCCATACGTGCAGCGAGGTGTGGTCGCTATAGCCGACGAAAACCTTTGGATTTGAGCGCACGAGCTTTGAATCGAGCCGCGGCAGCAACTCAGCGGAGCCCCAACCGCCGCGCGTGCAGAGCAGCCCTTCGACTTCCGGATCTGCAAACGCTGTGTGCAGATCATGCAGGCGTTGCTCTGCGGTTCCGGCGTAGTAGAGCGGGCCGCGTGCGAGCGCGTGCGGCATCAGCAGCGGCTTGTAGCCATAGTGCAGCAGGCGGTCGATGCCCTTCTCGACGAGCTCCGGTTTTGCCGCGGATGCAGGCGAGAGCACAGCGACACGGCTTCCGTCACGCAGCCGCGGACGCAGCACTTCACGCAAGTTCCACCTCGCCGCGGCAGATTACTTCAGCAGGCCCGGTGAGAAGCATCTCCTTGTCGTCGGCAGACCAGACCACGCGCTGGCGTCCACCAATCGAGGTTGCGCCGAGTTCGCGTTCGACTCCCTGCAGTGCAATCGCGGCGGCCGAAGACGCGCACGTGCCTGTGCCAGAGGAGTGCGTGGGGCCGACACCGCGCTCGTAGATGCGAAACTCGATCTCATTCGCGCTGAGGACACGCACAAACTCCACGTTGGTGCCGAAGCGGAAGAGCCGATCGACGGCGATCTTCGCGCCGAGCTCCTGCCAACTCATTCCGTGACTGCTGAAGTCGTTGCTCTCGACAAAGGTGACAAAGTGCGGGTTGCCGACGTTCACCATCGCGCCCTCGATTGCGCCGTCCACGCCTGCGATCTCGATCGCGCGCCGCATCACACGCGGCACACCCATGCCACTCTCAATCCACCACGTCGCGCCGTCACGGCTGAGGACACGGCAAGTGCGCACTCCACCGTGCGTGCCGAAGACCATCTCCCTGCGGCCCTCACTTTGCGCGAGCCATGCGGCTACACAGCGCGTTCCGTTGCCGCTCAGTTCGGCCTCGCTGCCGTCAGCGTTGAACAAGCGCAGGAAGTATGTGCCGTCGGGCTTGCGCTCCAGAAACTCGATGCCATCCGCGCCCACACCGGTGTTTCGCTCACACAATCTCTTCGCCAGCGCAGCGTGCCTGCCCGCGGCGGCACTCTCCTCAATCACGAGGAAGTCATTGCCGCACGCGTGCGCCTTTACAAATTGGAGCGAACTCACTCGACCTCCGAAAGGTCAAAGACGACCACATGGTCGGTCGCGTCGTTGGCCTTCAACTGGGCAAGCACCTCTGCGTGCTGGCGCCGCGTCGCCATCACGGCGAAGGAGACGCGCTCCCAGCCGGCGACAGTGTCGCGGTCGATGATCTGCAGCCGCTGTCCGATGGCATCGAGCACCTTCAGGATCGCCGCCGTCATCCGTACGCGAGCGGCGGCCACTTGCCGTGCAAGCTCCTCTGCACGCTCGGCCCCAACCACATCCTTCCCCATCACCGCGCCAACTTCGGCACGCACCTCGTACACCATCGGATAGGGCTTCCATCCGAGACGAAATTCCACAGCACCGATGATTTGTAACGCAGCAAGCAGAAGCAATGTCGCGATCACGGCCTCCATGTACATGCCCGCGCCGCAGGTCATGCCAATCGCGGCCACAACGAATACTGTCGCCGCGGTGGTAAGGCCCAACACTCTGCTCTTTGTGTGCAGGATCAAACCCGCACCCAGAAAGCCGACCCCCTGCACGATGTTCGCCGCGACCTGACCCTTGTTCGGGGTAGAGGCGCCGGCGAGCACCTCGCTCATAATCGTGAACAGCGCCGAACCCATGCAGATGAGCATGTTGGTGCGCAGACCGGAATCCTTGTGGCGCCACTCACGTTCCAGGCCGATAACTCCGCCCAAGGCGCAAGCCACCAGCAGACGCCGGGCCAAGGGACCGCCGAGCGCCATCTGCTGTGGGAAATTAATGTGAACAAAGGGGGACAGCACCGAGTAAGAATACTACCGCGCGCCCACGTGGACCTGCCCCGCACCCGCGGCGACACCCCACGTCCGTGGCAAAAAAGAACCCGTGCCGCAGAAACGGCACGGGTACGCTCTCACCGCGGAAAATCTATGCGACGGGGGCCGCTACGTTGATCTGTTCGGAGAGCTCGGTCAACACCTTGTCGGCGTGCTTCTCCTCATCCAGCGTCTTGTCCAGCAACGCGGCGTGCTCCGCCTCGCCGAGGATAATCGCCAGGTTGCGCAGCGTCCCGTAGATTGCGATCTCGTGGTGCTCTACCTGGTTGCCTGCTGCGATCAAAACGACGTCACGCAGCGTTTTGTCCTTGGCATCCTTGGCGGCCGAGCCGCCTTCACTGATAAGGGCTGCGGTGACCTTGCACTTCATCGTGCCCGCTTCACCTTCGTTTTCCCGCAGGATCCGTTCGAGCCGCGCTACGTGCTCTCTGGACTCTTCGAGATGAGTGAGAAACGCGTTCTTCAGCTCACTATTTGTTGAGTCTTCGATCATCGCCGGGAGTCCGTCGTTGACGATCTGCCGCTCACTATCCAATGACCGCTGCAGCATGGTCTTATAGAGCTCGCGAAGGTTGTTGATGTCCGGTGTAAAAAGTCCCATATCTCTGCTCCTCTCAGCGCACGTGCGGGCATTCGCCCGTTCAGAGAGCGCCGTTGCTCTGCATTGGTTGTGTTCTCATACCGGCTAACTTGCGGCGCCGGCCCTTGGGCGCCTCTGACTCGCGCCATATACCGTAAGATGCGCGTTGGCTCTACGGCGTGGTTTGCCCGGCCCACTCTTCTGATTGATACACCTTGGCACACGGCTGGCCAGTAGTGCAGATGACCTCAAGTTCCTTCAGGCCTTCAGGATGCGCGGCCACAGCCTTTGCCACGGGATCTCCGACCATCGCAATCACATACGCCGCGTGGTGTGCAGGGTCAGCGAGCGCATGCTCCCAGGCGACCTCATCGTCCTCGCTGATCATGCTCTTCAGCGGACGACCCGCCGTCTGCACGATGCCAACGTGGGCTGTCGTGGACATCAGCACCGGCGTCTGTTCCGGAAAGTTCTCGAGTGTCGCGGCGACGGCGTGCTCAAACGGAATGCGGGTTGTTGAGTTGACCATCCCCTCTTTGAGCACCGGCGGAACGCGGTACATCATCGCGATGCAATTGGCGACGCAGAGCAGCATCGCCACGGGCTGCCAGAATCGAGCGCACACGCGTGCCCATCCCGCCGTCTGCGCGCGCAGCCAGAGATCGAGCCGCTCCGCAGCAAACGCGCCGTAGATGGCAAGTGCCGGCAGCATCTCCATGCCGTATCGCGCGTTGTAGTACGAGTGCGGCCATAGCTGCGGAATGAAGATAGGCACCGAGCCGAAGGCCACGGAGTAGACGTAAAACGGCAGCGGCAACCACAGCAGCCACAAGCCGGACTCGGCGCGTGCACGGGCTGCGGCCTCCGCTCGCCGTCTCCACTGCAACCACGCGCCGTAGAGCGCGGCAGCCATCAGGCCGAAGCCTGTCTCCCACGCGGCCGCGTCGATCTGTGCGGTGCGCGTATAGAACAGCAGCGCCCAACCAGGATTGTGCCATCCGCGATAGTGTTGCCCGGGCGGCGCGGTTCTGCGTTCGATGGCCGCCGCGGAGTACGGGCCGCGCATGAAATCCAGCCAGTCGCCCTTGAAGTGCGCGTTGTACCAGAACCAAAAGACCGGACCCGAGAGGCATAGCAGCGTGAAGACGATGAACGCGATCCGGAGACGGAACAACAGGCCGCTACGCCAAAGCTCCCATGCGATCCAGCACCAGACGACGGCGCCGATGATCCAGCCGTCGTAGCGCGTCATTACCTGGCCGGTGATGAGCACGCCGGCGGCGATCATGCCCGCGCCTGCACTGTGTGCTCTGCCTGCACGCAGCGCTGCGACGGTTTCGGCCGCTGCAACGACAGTCCACACCAGCAGGCACAGGAACAGCGCCTCGGTCATCGCAGTGGTTGCGAGATACAGGAGGTTCGGGTTCAGCGCGTAGAACGTCGTGGCCACGAGCGCCCAGCGCGGCTGCATGATTCTGCGCCCAAGCCGCCAGACGCCGGCGACGCTCAGTGCGAAGCTCAATATCGACATCGGCACGCCGGCAAAGCCCGTCTGCCACATCTGCATGTTGCCGATGAATGGCAACATCAGGAGATGCGGCAGCGGAAGCCACACGCCACCCAGCTGCGCGATGCCTGGATAATGCGAGTCGACGATGCGGCGCGCGATGCCGAGATGTGCGACGGCATCGCCGTAGAGCAGAAGGTAGTTCTTCGAGTAGCAGACCAGCAGCGCGAGGAAGCCCAGCACCACGCCCGCCGCGGCGAACGGAAATACCTCGTCGCGCGTGGCCGATGAAATCGCGTTCGGATCCCATGGCGGAGAAGAAGGCGCACGGCGCCGAGGCCGCGTCACCGTCTTCGATCCTCTCGATTTCTTCCCTGAGCTCGGCACTCGTGGCGCTCCTGTACAGCGGCGCTAGAGATGCGACAGCTCGCGCAGATGCTCGATACGCTCATCGACGTCCGCGCGCGTCGTCCCCTGCAGACGCTCCGTGCCGAAGCGCTCCACCGCGAACGAGCCCATGGCGCTGCCGTAGAACATGGCGCGGCGAAAGATCTCCGGCGTGAGTTTGCCCTGTGAAGCAACATAACCATAGAAGCCGCCGGCGAAGGAATCGCCTGCTCCGGTCGGATCGACGACCTCATGCAGCGGCAGACCGGGTGCGCGGAACGGCCGACGCTTCACACCGTCGCCGAAGCTGCGCTCGCTGAAGTAGGCCGTTGCGCCGTACTCGCCGTGCTTGACGATGAGCGACTTCGGCCCAAGCGCCATCACCGCCTCCGCCGCGCGCAGACCGTTCGACTCGCCGCTCAGCATCTGCGCCTCTTTGTCGTTGATCAACAACACGTCCAGCTCGCGGAGAACCTTGAGCAGATTCTCGCGATGCGCATTGATCCAGTAGTTCATCGTGTCGCCGGCGACCATCGCAACCTTGGGCAGATGGGCGCGGACTCGCGCCTGCAGGACGGGATCGATGTTCGCGAGGAAGAGAAACTCAGAGTCCTCATACTCGGCGGGAATCTTCGGCTCGAATTCTGCGAACACGTTCAAATCGGTCGCAAGCGTGTCGGCCTCGTTCAGATCGCGCAGGTACTCACCCTTCCAGTGGAAGCATTTGCCGGTCGCGCGTTCGATGCCCCTGGTGTCCACGCCTCTCTTCGTCAGCACGCCCTCATGCTCGGGCAGAAAGTCGTCGCCCACCACGCCGACAACACGCACCTTCGTGAAATGGCTGGCAGACAAGGCAAAGTGAGTCGCCGCTCCACCCAGCACGCGTTCACGCTTTCCACTCGGCGTCTCCAGTGAATCAAACGCCACCGAACCTACAACAAGAATCGACATTCAGTCTCCGCTTCTACTCTTTGGTCTCGTTTACCAGTACTTCCCGAACAGCACATCCAGCTTCTTCTTCGTCTCTGCGGGAATTGCATTGCGATCGGTCATGATCGCGAACTTCGCCGCGGTCTGCGCCGGGCTCGCGCTCAGGTCTTCCGGCATCAGCCGCACCGCGGCCTTCACCACCTTCTGCGCGTTGCCGCTGTTCTGGTGCATCACGGCAATCACCTGCTCGACGGTGACATCGTCATGCCCCTCGTACCAGCAGTCGTAGTCGGTCACCATGGCCAGCGTTGCATAGCTGATCTCCGCCTCGCGCGCGAGCTTCGCCTCCTGCAGGTTCGTCATGCCGATGACGTCCGCGCCCCACGAGCGATAAAGGTTCGACTCCGCGCGCGTAGAGAACTGCGGGCCCTCCATGCACACGTACGTGCCGCCGCGTTTGCCGACGACGCCCACCTCTTCGCACGCCTTTACGAACGTGTCCACGCACAATCGGGCAGACCGGATCGCCGAACGCGACGTGACCCACGACGCCATCGCCGAAGAACGTTGCATGCCGCGCAAACGTGCGGTCGATGAACTGATCGGGAACGATGAAGTCGGTGGGCTTGTGCTCTTTCTTCAGGCTGCCGACCGCGCTTACGCTGAGGATGCTTGTCACGCCGAGCTTTTTCATCGCGTAGATATTCGCGCGAAAGTTCAACTCCGAAGGAAGAATGCGATGGCCCTTCCCATGCCGCGCGAGGAACGCCACATCGCGCCCCTCCAGTTTTCCCAGCAGAAACACCTCACTCGGATCCCCGAATGGCGTCTCAATCTTCTCTTCACGAACGTCGGTCAGCCCTTCCATTCCATACAGCCCGCTGCCGCCGATAATCCCAATCTCCGCCTTGGCCAAACGCCTCTCCCAAAGCCTGCAAAATCTCGCGCAGGCACAATGGTCAGTATATCGTTGATCTCTCAACTACCTTCGGCGATAGCTGAGGGCCCATCGCTGCCCTTGAATCGCTGGCCGAGACGACCGCGCACATCATCGCCAGAAACTATAGGCCAGCCGAAGCGTCCCGTTATCCACGCCGGGATTATTCATTCCTCGTCCCGCATTGGAGATATGGTGACAGCGATAGTCGAGGCTCCACGCGCGGCCGGGACGCGCGTTCCACTCGACTCCTCCGCCAAACTCAAAGCTGAAGTTGAACATCGTCGCTGCAGACGAGGGCACCGTCCCCGCAAACGCGACGAAGCCCGCGTTCACCGCCACATAAGGTTGGACTCTGTTGTGGGGCAGGAAGTTCACCTCCTGCCCTAGAGGACTTACACCGAATCCGTAAGTCCACGGATGAGAACAGACGCTGGTGTATGTAAACGTGCCCACCGGAATCTCCTGGCCGCCCTCACCAAGTTCGTAGTAGGTCCCTGAGCCAGAGCTGGAAGTGCATTGCCTCTGCTGCAAGCTTGAGTACTGAATCGTCCCGACCGGAAAGTCGGTCGACGTCGGATCTCCAATAGGCGTGTTGGTGATTGTCGTGGTCAGCTTGGGGTTCTGCAACAGTTCGAGCGGAATCACCTCAACCTGATACCTCCAGCTGTAGATCGAACGACTACTCAGCCGCCGGCTGTAATCCACTCCCGTTGCAATCAGCCGCCTGTTCTCAGACACGCCGAGAATCATGTGGCTCGAATCGTTCGAGTACGCCGCGAAGACACTATAGGAGGACCTGGGATCGTATCCGTCCCGCTCCTGCCCTACTGCTCCGCAGACATAAACAAAAATCATCAATACCGCGAGGAGAGGCCTCATCCGAGCCCAAGATCCTTGCAAATCTTCGCGACTCTCTCCTTCACCTTGTTCGGCATCTCCAGCATCGCGGGCCACGGACGTGTGAATCCCTCCGCCGCCCACTTCCGCGTCGCGTCGATCCCCATCTTGCTCCCAAAGTTCGGCAGCCTCGACGCATGATCGAGCGAATCGACCGGTCCCAGCGTGAATTGAATGTCGCGCTCGGGGTCGATGTTGTTCGCCACGCGCAAGGTTACCTCGCGCAGGTCGTGCACATCGCAGTCTTCGTCGACGACAATGATGCACTTCGTGAACATCGCCTGCCCCATCGCCCAGATGCCATTCATCACCTTGCGCGCATGGCCCGCATAGCTCTTGCGCACGCTCACGATCATCAGATTGTGAAAGACGGCCTCCGGCGGCAGGTTCACGTCGACGATCTCCGGCAGCGTCAGCTTCATCAGCGGCAGAAAGATTCGTTCCACCGCCTTGCCCATCCACGCGTCCTCCATCGGAGGCTTGCCCACGATTGTCGCCGCGTAGATCGGGTTCTTGCGGTGCGTGATGCACGTGATGTGAAAGACGGGATACTCATCCTCCATCGTGTAGAAGCCGGTGTGGTCGCCGAACGGCCCTTCCGTTCGCAGTTCGCCGAGTTCCACGTAACCCTCCAGCACGATCTCCGCCGTCGCCGGCACCTCGAGATCCACCGTCTCGCACTTCACCAGCTCGACAGCCTTGCCGCGCAGGAAGCCCGCAATCAGGTACTCCTCGACATCCGGCGGAGCGGGCACAATCGCGCTGAAGGTCACCGCCGGATCGGTTCCAATTGCGACCGCAACCTCCATTCGCTCGCCGCGAATCTTTGTCACCACGTGCTGCGGTACTGCGCTCACATCGACGGCCGCCGTCGTTCCGCCCGCGGTGCGCGCCATCACGTCCACCGCGCCAGTCGCGTCTTCCGCAGTCGCTCGTATGCGGTCGCGCAGGTGCTCCGCCGCCACCTTCTGCCGCTGCCAATGCATGCCTGTCGTCTTTCCGTCGTATACCTGCATGCGATACATCCCAACGTTGCGCTTGCCGTTGCGCGGATCCTTCGTCACAACACACGGCAGCGTGATGAATGGCCCTCCATCGCCCGGCCACGTCGTCAGCACAGGAAACTTCAGCACGTCGATCTCTTCGCCTCGGAGCACAATCTCCTTGCAAGGCGCACGTTTCGCGTCGACCACTTTCGGAAAGTACGAGCCCACCTCCGCCAGCATGGGCAGCATCTTCAGCTTGTCTAACAATCCGGAAGGCGGCACTGGATGCAGCAGCGCCCCGATGCGTTTCGCCACATCGTCGAGCGAGTCGACCTCCAGCGCCAGGCGCATCCTGCGCTCACTGCCGAACTGGTTCATCAGCACACGCGCGCCCTTGTAGCCGGCGACATTCTCAAACAGCAGTGCCGGACCGTTGCCCTTTACCGCGCGGTCTGCGACTTCCGCCATCTCCAGGTGCGGCGAGAGCTCCGCCTTCACGCGCTTCAGTTCGCCCGCGCGCTCCAGTGCCTCGATCCAATCCCGCAAACTCTCGTACGCCACGCAAGTCTCCTGAACACATTCTCACCCACCGCTGGCCTCACTGCAGATTGATTCGCACGGCCTCCAGCAATCCAACGCGGTAAAACGCCCTGGCTGCCATCCAAGGCAGCGTACACGCGACACAGGCCAACACCATCGCAGCAGCGATCAGCGACGCTTTTCGCCATCGCGCGTTCGCAGCGTGCGGACTACGCCAACTCGTCGCCAGCAACATCATCGCCGGCAGCACCGGCAACCAGTATCGCGGCTGAACACCATAGACCGTCGCCAATCCCGGCGGCGTCCAGATCACATATTCCGCCACCGAGATCGCAACCAGCGGCACAACCACCGCAAGCACCATCAGCGTTCTTGCGCCCCGGCTCCGCACGCCAACTCCCGGAGCACACAAGACGATGACCAGCAGGCACACGCTCAACACCAGGGCCGCTCCGTGATGCGGCAGCAGATCATTCCACCCCACCACATAGAGTCCACGATGCACAAAATCCCAGGCCGCATCCGCCGTTCCTCTTCCTACAGCCAGCATCGCGTGCACAGGATGCTCCCGCAGAAGCGCCAACTGCCGAACGGGATCCGCCTCATCCGCCGTATCGACGCCGAAGCGTGCCACGAGCCGCCACCACGACGCACTGGCCACAGCAACAACTGCAAAGCTGACCGCGGGCCTCTTCCACCGCTCCCATCCGCACGCTCCGAATTCGGCGGCCGGCACAAACATCAGAAGTCCCAACGCGATATACGGCGGTTTGGCCATCGCGCAGAGCGCGAACGGCACCGTCGCCACAATCAACTCCGCACGCCGCCAACTCACGGCGTTCGCTCAACGCCCTCCACACCGCCGCTACAGCCAACGCCGCAACGGGCATCATCAGTGCGTCTTGCGAGCCGGTCGCCTCAAGAAACAGCGCACTCGGCAGCAGCAGAGCCGCCAGTAGACTCCACGCTCCAGCGCCGGACCAACGCAGCGCCAACCACCCCACGAAGGCGGCCATCAACGCGGTGAACCAGCGCACCAGCCGGAGGCTTGCGAACACAGTGAGCTTCGCCTCCTGCGCGATCCTCCATCCCACGATCGCCGGCAGGTAAAGCCCCGGCGGATAGGTTGCTGTATTCCCGAACCCGACAAACCGCTTCTGCCCCGACCAACACGCACCCGCAAAGCGAGCCTGCGATGCCGCGGTCACAGGTCCATACGCTCTGTCATGAAAATCCGCGCTCTGCTTCTCCCAGTGCATGCGGATCGCATCCATTCCATCCATCGCCTGCAGAGCGCCGGTATCCACCTCCGCTCCGGCTTCGTTTGCGCCCATCTTCGGCAGCAAATCACCCTGCAGCAACGCCAGCGCACGCAACGACTGGCTCGGCTCATCCGGCCCAAAGAACGGGGGCGTCACCCAGCACATCACCGTCGTCAATAACAGCGCGAACACCAGGTAGAACACAGGCAGCCTTCGCTGCATCCATTCCACACTGCCCACCTCGTTACCACCCACGCGCACCTTTCACAGCCGCAAAAAGATCTTCTTCCGCCACAGGAACCACACCGGCAGGAAGCACACCGCAACAAAGCATACGGCAAACGCCAGCGACGTCCACGCATTCGATCCTGCGCGCGCGAACACATCCCAATACGTGAAGTACCACCACGTGCGTCGCACGCCGTCTGCTCCCGTGGCATGGAGGTCCAGCATCGTCTTCACAATCACAACCGAGATCGTGAACGCCGCAATCGCGTTCGATCCGAACACCAGCCACGGCCAGGTCAGCGCGCGCAGCCACGTCGGCCACGGCTGCGGCCTGTCATCGACCAGCCAGGAGCAGGCCGCCAGCACCAGCGATGCGATCCCGGCCGCCAGCAGTACGTAACTCGAGGTCCACAGATTCTTGTTGATCGGAAACCACAGCGACCAGACCTCGCCCGCGACGATTCCCGCAACTCCCCACGCCGCCAGCCGCGCGCGCACATTCTTCCAACTCGCTCGACCCGCACTCGCGGCCTGCATCGCAAGTCCCGCGAGCGAGCCCAGCAGCGTCGTCGCCACAGCCGGCAGCGTGCTCAGCAGGCCTTCGGGATCTCGCGTGTGGTTGTAGAGCGTGCCTGTGTGCAGCCAGCGCTGCGTCCACGCCATTGCGCTACGGTCGAGCCATGCGGCGAGGTTCAGGTCCTTATCCATGAAAGGAACGTCGCGCCCCGGGAGCCCGATCCCCGGCACCGGAACCCACCGCAGCAGCACCCAGTAGCCCACCAGCAGCCCCGCGATGATCAGTACCAGCCAGCGGACACGCCGCGTAGCCAACACAATCAGCGCAGCAATCAGGTAGCAGACCGCGATCCGCGTCAACACGCCATACAGCCGCAGGTGGGTCCAATGCATGTACGGAAGGAACCCGAGGATCAGATCGAGAAGAAAGATCTTCCCCGCACGCGCGAAGATTCGACCCGCGAGCGTCGCCTTACAGTCGCCACGCGCAGCCCGCGCGCTCATCGAAAACACGATCGACGCGCCGACAAGAAAAAGAAAGGTCGGAAAGACGAGATCCGTGAGGGTCCAGCCGTTCCACTCCGCGTGGTCCAGCTGCCCAAACACATGCGACCAGTCGCCCGGGTCGTTCACCAGGATCATCAGCGCAATCGTCAGCCCGCGCAGCACATCCACCGACAGCACTCGCTGCGGCTTCACCACCACACGCTCAACCGTCGTAGATTCCGGAAAGACACTCGTCGCCATCACAGCCATCATCCACGATTGCACGCGACCTGCGCCAGCGTGTCCCGGAACATCTTTGCTATGGACGGTGTCTATTGCGGCAGAGGCGTTCCTCGCCGGACGCACATCGAGCTTCACCGAACTCGAGGTGCCACCATGTTCGAGGACTCTCTCGTCGAATCCGCCGCCCTTCTTCGCACGCACAACCGCTGGCCCGCAGTCGTCTCCATCACGGCGCAACTCTGCGCTGCCGCCCTCATCCTCACTATTCCGCTTCTCCACCCTGAGGTTCTGCCGATGCCGCATATCCTTCCGGCGACGCTCGCGCCTCCGCGCGCACCGGTCCCGCCGCCACCGCCCATCCGGCTCGAACCACGCCTTGCAGCAAACGCGTCCTCGGCGCCCGCAGCTCCCAACGCGATTCGCAGCGCACCTCTCGTGCCCACCCTGATCCATCCGACCGGCGCCGCCGTCGACGCACCTTTACTTCCCGCCATCAACATTGGCGACGCCCACTCATCACTGCCGCCCGGGATCAACAGTGCTGCGCCCGCAAACCCGCACATAAGCGTCGGACCGCCCGCCGCCACGCCCTCTTCGAAGCCTTTGTCCGTCTCCTCCGGCGTCCTGGCCGGCTACCTCATCGCGCCCATCCACCCTGAATATCCATCCATCGCCAAAGCCGCCCACGTCGAAGGCACGGTCGTCATCGACGCGATCATCTCGCGCACCGGCGGCATCGAAAGCGCACACGTGCTCAGTGGGCCGCCGATGCTGCAGGCCGCCGCACTCGCACGCCGTACGCCAGGCGCGCTATCGTCCCTTTCTACTCAACGGTCAACCCACCGAGGTCCAGACCACCATCACCATCAACTTCCGCATGGGTGGCTAAACGTCGCCGCCGACGCGGTCACGAGCACCGCCTCCAGCGGATAGCCGGCATCCTTCCAGCCCTGTAGCCCACCGCGCAATGGGCGTACCCGGCTTACGCCCAGGCGCCTTAGCTCCATCGCCACCTTCGCGCTCGTCTCCTCGCTCGGGCAGGTGCAATACAGCACAATCTCGCGATCGTGCGGAATCTCATCGCGATGCAGCTTCAGCTCGTCCGGCCCGATACGCAGCGCTCCCGGCACAACCTCCGGGTCGGTCAGCACATCCAGCGGATGCCGCAGGTCGATGATGAACGGCTGTTGTTGCCCTTCGCTGCGCGCCTCTTCGATCATCGCCAGCAGCTGCTCCGGCTCCAGCCGCAACCCGCGCAGCTCCGCCAGAAACCGCTGCCGCTGTACATAGCGGTAGATGATCGTGCCAAGAATCATCACCAACACCAGTGCCACGGCAAAGTGCGTCAGTGTTGCAAACAGCTTGGTCGACCGCTCGGCCATGTCGCCGAAAAACCGCCCGGCGAACAACCACGCCGACGCCCACACCAGCGTGCCGACGATGTCATACACGGCAAACTCATGGAACGGCATGCCCGACTGCCCGGCAATCGGCGCCGCAATCGTGCTCACACCCGGCACGAACTTCGCGAACAGCAGCGTCACTCCACCGCGCCGTGCAATCGACCCTTGCGCGCGGTTCACACACGTCGAGGCATCGAACGACATCTTGCACAGCAGGTCCAGGACGCGGCTGCCGAACCGCCTCCCCAGCCACCACCACGTGGTGTCTGCAATCAGGCACGCCAGCAGCACCACAGGAAGAATCAGCGCCACCTGCACCTTATGGGCAGCACTCATCGTTCCCGCGGCCAGCATCAGCGGCACGCTCGGTATCGGGACCCCGGCCTGCTCCACGAGCACCCAGCCGAACAACACCGAGTAAACGTGCCGCAGAAACAGCATCTTGACCAGACCCATACCGGCTCCCTAAAAATCCTCTCGATGTCAGTCTAGATGTATTCCTCGACTCTATCGTTGCAGAAAAGATAGCTGCAAATAACACGGCCCGGCAGAACATGTGCCGGGCCGTGGACCGCTTGCGGTGAACTTACTCAGCTTCCGTTAGCGGCATCCTGACGAGGTGCTCCCCGATGAACCACGATTGCAGCTCATTCGGCCGCAGCACATTGCTCACCACGAGATCATTCGTCCCGTCATCGCCAACCTTGTCCGCAGCCTCGGCGATGTCATGGCAGTCCTGCATAATCGACTTGTGCGCCTCCAGCAGGCGTGCAATTTGCACGGGAACCTCCTCGCGCCCGCGCGGCGGCCGGGCGATCTTCGTCATCTCGGCGACATCGCCACCCATCGCGACCGAGACGCCGCCCAGCAGCTGGATCCGTTCCCCGATCGCGTCCACGATCTCCAGTTGCTCGTCGAAGTGCTTATCAAACAACAGATGCAACTGATAGAAGGTCGGCCCTGCAACCTGCCAGTGGTGCTTCTTGTACATATCGCGCAGTGCAATCGAGTCCGCCAGCAATTGGTTCAGCATTTCGCACATCCGCGCGCGGACCTTCTCGTCCAGCGGGTGCGGAAGGTCCTTCACCACCGCGCCAAACTTCTGGATCTCCTTTGCCTGCTGGTGCCAGTGCTCTGTAACAAAGTCGTTATGATTTTGGCCTTTCTTCGTCGCCACAGCCATTTGCTTTCTCCTCTTCTCGGTCTGATGCAACCACAACCGCGTACGCTTCTGAATAAAAAGACCGGGCACAATGGCCCGGTCTTGCTTATCGATTACCGCCCGCTGATTTAATTCTTCACCCTGACCTTTGGCACGACGGACATGCCGATGCGCAGATCCTCGTTCTTATCCTGCTCCTCCAGGTTCTTGAAGTTAATCCGCACCGGGATCCTCTGCACTACCTTCACATAGTTGCCGGTCGCGTTCTCCGGCGGGAACAGGCTCAGCGACGATCCCGTGGCCCCGCCGATCTGCTTCACATAGCCGTCGAACTTCTTTCCGCCCAGAGCGTCCACCTCAATCTCGACCGGCTGCCCAGGGCGCATCTCTTTCAGTTGCGTCTCCTTGAAGTTCGCCGTCACCCAAAGGTCCTTCAGCGGCACAATGGTCAGCAAGGACTGTCCTACACTCAAGTTCATGCCTACAACGACCGTCTTGCGGCTGACAATCCCGTCAATCGGCGCCGTGATCTTCGTGTAGCTAAGGTTCAGGTTTGCCTGGTCCAGCCGCGCCTGCGCCTGCTGCACCGCAGCCAGCGCCGCAGCCTCGCGCGCCTGCTGCACCGACACCTGCTTCGGTCCGTTCTGCCGGCTCTGCGCCTGCTGGCTCAGGGCCGTCGCCAGCTTCGCACGCGCCACCCGCACCTGGTCCTGCGCCGCTATCTCATTGCGCTGCGCCTCGTTCATCGCCGCCTGGTCCGCCGCCGCCGTCGCCACCGCCTGGTCAAACTGTTGCTTGGAGATAACGTCGTTCTTCACCAGCGGCGTATAGCGGTCCACGTCGATCTGCGCCTTCAGCGCATTCGCCTTCGTCTGCGCGATCCGCTCATTCGCTGCCTGCGCCTGCGCCTCGGCCTGCGCCACAGCCGCCTCGTTGTTCTGCACGTCCGAGCCCGAGGTCAATACATCCGTGCGGGTCGTCACGCTGGTGATCGGCACATTCACACGCGCCTGCTCAAACTCGGCCTGCGCGTTCGCCAGGTTCGCCTTTGCCTGCTCCACGGCTACCTGGAAGTCCCGCGGATCAATCTCGGCGATCGGGTCGCCCGCCTTCACCTCCTGCTGCTCTTCCACATCCACGTGGATCACCTGTCCGGCCACGCGCGCGCTCACCTGGTACAGGTTGCCGTCAACCTGGGCGTCGTCCGTGTCCTCGGTGAAGGTGGACCTCCAGTAGAAGAAGATCGCCACGATCGCCAGCACCACCACCACCGCAATCACGATGACACGCCGCCGGCTCTTCTTCTCCGGAACCTCGTCTTCCTTCTTCGGCTCCGCCGGCTGGCCCTGCTGTCCGCCGCCTTGCGGCTTCAGCTGGACCGTGCCCTGAATCTCCGCCGTTTGGCCCTGCTGTCCGTGCTCGTTCTGATCGGCCACGTCTACTTCCCTCCCAGATAATCCTTGTAATTCGTCGATGCCACACCCAGCGCACGCGCCAGCGAGAGCTTCGCCACATTGTGCTGATACAGCGCGCTGATGTACTGATCGTTTGCCTGCTCCAACTGCGACAGCGATTGCGATACCGGCAGGTTGTCACTCACGCCCGCCCTGAACCGCTGCTGCGCTTCGCTCAACGCCTCGGTCGCAAGTCCCACATTGCTCTTCGTCGCATCCACCAGCTTCGCCGCGCTCTGAATGTCCAGAATCGCGTCGCGCACATCCTGATTCACCTGCTGAACCTGGTCGGAGAGCTTCGCCTTCGTCTGGTCATACTGCGCGTCCGCAACCTGCTCGTCGCCATGCGTCTTCGCAATCTGCAGAATCGGCGCGCTCAGCTGCCCCGTCGCCGAGTACGTCCCATGCGAATGCCCCGGCGTCGTTCCCAGGTCGCCGAAGTCGCCTGAAAAACTCGCCACCGGCAGCTGCTCATCGAACGCCGACTTCTTGCTCGCCTTGGCCGCCTCCAGTTGCTCGCTGGCAGCCGCCAGGTCCTTGCGCTGCTTCAGAGCCTGCTGAAACGCCTGCTCCGGATCGGGAGCGTCCAGCGCCTGAAACGGCTCCTTGTCGCTCAGGTCATACTTCTGGTCCAGCGGCAGTCCAATCGCCCGCGCCAGCGACAACTTGTCCTTCTCGAACTGGTTCGTCGTCGCAATCAGCTGCTGCTCCTCGTTCTGGTAGTCCACCTGCGCCCGCAGCACATCCAGTCGCGGACTTGTGCCCGCGTCATGCGCCTGTGTCGCCTGGTCCAGCGACACCTTCGAGGTCGCCATCTCTGCCCTCACCGCCGCGATGCGCGCCTCATCCGCCAGGCACAACAGGTACGCATTACCCACCGTCATGACCACCAGGTCGCGCGCATCCTGCGCAGTGAGCTTCGCCGCGGCAAAGTTATGCTTGGAGGCCATGTAGCTCTCGAGCGCCTGGAGATTCACCAGGTTCTGCGTCAGGTACGCGCGAAAATCCACCACCTGGAACGGCCCGACGATCGGGTTGATCCCCGGGAATTTCAATCCATACGCCGCCAGGTTCACCTGCTCGACCTCAATCGAGGCCGCACCTGTCACCGTCGGCAGCAGTCGCTGCAACTGCTCCAACCGCTCTCCATTCGCATTCTTCTCATTCGAGGTCTGCAAAATCAGTCCGAGATTATTCCTCAGTCCCCGTTGAATCGCATCGTCGAGGCTCAACGGCAGCACCTCCGCCGTTGCCTTCCCGCTTACCACGCTGCCGTGAAAGCTCTGGTCGGCACCGCCCTGCGACGATACCGGTGGCCCCGGCTGCTGCAATTGCTGCTGCACCTGCTGGACCTGTTGCAGGTTGGTCTGCTCCGGATTCGTCTGGTTCAGCGGAATCCCGGTCGGACTTGGCTGATTTTGCGCGTTCGCCATTATGGCCGCTGAAAATACAAAGCCTGCCAGCAACGCCGTCGCGCTCCGCGACGCGCGTCTCCTTTTTTCAAACATATCTCTCATGCTAACCCGTGGAAGTGCTCCACCCGCGCGGTTCAACCTGCTCAGAAGCTTGCTTCCTCATACAGATGCAGCATCCGCTGGTGGATATTCAAAAGTTTGCCGTTGAAATTCCGGCCACCCTGCCGGCTTCCATGGCCTGAAGCAGCCGCCGCAAGTATTTCGATTTAGATGTTCGCCACATAAAAATCCGCAGCCTCTACACTGTGTTCTTTACCGCACATCGCTTCTTCAGGAGCCCGTCCCATGTTCCTCGGCATCGACGTCGGCACCGGCGGCACCCGCGCCGTCCTCATCGACCGCGCAGGCCACGTCCTCGCATCACACTCCGCCGACCACGCGCCCGTCCGCTCCGAACACGTCGGCTGGGCCGAGCAGGACCCCCAGGATTGGTGGCGCGCCGCGCAGGAAGCCATCCTCGGCGCCCTCAAAGCCGCTCGGCGCCGCCGGCCATGGCACGAACGTCGAAGCCGTCGGCCTCACCGGCCAGATGCACGGCTGCGTCATGCTCGACGCCGACGGCCGCGTCCTTCGCCCCGCCCTCATCTGGGCCGACCAGCGCACTCAGCCCGAAGCCGACTGGCTCAACCACACCATCGGCTACGAACAGAATCATCCAGCTCGTCGCCAACCCCGCGCTGCCCAACTTCACCCTCACCAAGCTCCTCTGGGTCCGCAAGCACCAGCCCGAGATCTTCGCGAAAATCGCCCACGTCCTCTGCCCCAAGGACTACGTCCGCTTCCGCATGACCGGCGTCTACGCCATGGACATGCAGGAGGCCTCCGGAACCCTCCTGCTCGACGTCGCGCACCGCCGCTGGTCCGAAGAGGTCGCCGACGCCGCCGGCATCCCCATGTCCTGGCTCCCGCAGCTCTTTGAAGGTCCCGAGATCTGCGCCCGCATCTCGCCCGAAGGCGCCGCGGCCACTGGCCTCCAGCCCAACACCCCCGTCGCCGCCGGCGCTGGAGATCAGGGCGCAGGCGCAGTCGGCATGGGAATCCTCGCGCCCGGCTCCGTCTCCGCGACCATCGGCACCTCCGGCGTCGTCTTCGCCGCCACCGCCGCCCCAACACTCGACCCCAAAGGCCGCCTCCACACCTTCTGTCACGCCGCACCCGGCATCTGGCACGTCATGGGAGTCACCAACGGCGCGGGCCTCAGCCTTCCGCTACCTCCGAGACACCTTCATGCCCGCCGCCTCCTATGACGAGCTGTCCGCCCTCGCCGCCCAGACATCCCGCCCGGCTCCGACGGCCTCCTCTGGGCTCCCTACCTCTTCGGCGAGCGCACCCCGCACCTCGACCCCAACGCCCGCGCCGCCTTCGTCGGCATCACCGCCTCCACCACCCGCGCCCACTACATCCGCGCCGTCCTCGAAGGCGTTGCCTTCTCCCTTGAGGACACCTTCACGCTCTTCCACGAGCTAAAAATCCCCGTCGAAAAAATCCGCCTCGGCGGCGGTGGCGCGCGCAGCCCACTCTGGCGCCAAATCCAGGCCGACGTCTACAACCACCCCGTCGAGATCCTCGAAGCCGAAGAGGGCGGAGCCTTCGGCGCCGCGTTGCTCGCCGGAACCGGCGTCAACGCCTGGCCCACCGTCGCCGCAGCCTGCGAAGCCACCATCCGCCCCGCCGCCACCATCACTCCCAAAAACGCCGACGCCATGGCCGCAGCCTACGCCCGGTTCCGCAAGCTCTACCCCGCCCTCAAATCCATCGAATCATAGCTGCGCCGGCATCAACCACATAGAGCGACCTTTGCATCCCATTCGGCCCCCGCGAATCCATAAGAAGCACCTCCGCGAGGACACACATGTCCGAAAGCTTCTACGAAATCGCCTTCACGCCCGGCGTCAAAGAACAGCAGTCCGAGCACAATAGCCGCCGTCAGTACGAGCGCATGGAAACCGCGCTCGCCGGTCACAATCGGCTCGGCCCCGACGAGCAGCACTTCCTCTCCCTCCGCGATAGCTTCTACATGGCCTCCGTCTCCGAGACCGGATGGCCCTACATCCAGCATCGCGGCGGCCCTCCCGGCTTCGTGCACGTCCTGCGCCCCGACCTCATCGGCTTCGCCGATCTCCGCGGCAACAAACAGTACATTTCGCTCGGCAATCTCTCTCACGACGACCGCGTCGCACTCTTCTTCATGGACTACCCCAACCAGACTCGCCTCAAAATTCTCGGCCACGCCGAAATCCACGAGCACGACGACGCTGCGGCCATGCTCATCGAGAAGCTCCGCACCACAGAACCGAACGCGGTCATCGAACGCGCCATCCTCATCCGCGTCTCCGGCTTCGACTGGAACTGCCCCCAACACATCACACCGCGCTACACTCTCGCCGAACTCGAATCTCATCTCTCGCCGCTTCGCACTCGCCTCGCAACCCTCGAGTCCGAGAACGCCGACCTCCGCGCCCGCCTGAAAGCGCTTGCAACTTAAACCTCGACGAGCCGCCCACCTCTGCAGTTAAGCTGGTACCGTCCGCATGCCCATCCGACCGCTCGCTGCGCTTCTCGGCCTCCTGCTCGTCTGCCCACTCGCTCTGCTCATCGGCCAATCGCCTCAGCAGACCGACACTCAGTCGCCCGCCAGCCCCAACCCTGCACTCACCCTCCACGCCGACACCCGCATCGTCCTCGCCGACGTCACCGTTACCGACCGCCACGGCAACGCCGTCCACGGCCTGCCAGCCGCCGATTTCCAGGTCTTCGACAACAACCAGCCGCAACGCATCGCCTCCTTCGAGGAGCACACCGACGAGCACATCACCACCACCAACTCCGCACTACCCTCGCCCGACACTGCAACCAACGACCACCAGCATCTCCCGCCCATACTGAACGTCGTCCTGCTCGATACCACCAACCTCGAGCTGCCCGACCAGATGTACCTTCACATCCAGCTCACCCGCTTCATCAAGGCTCTGCCGCCCGGCCAGCCCATCGCCATCTTCGCGCGCCACGGTGACTACACAACCCTCCTGCAGCCCTTCACCGACGTCCACGCTCTTCTGCAAGCCGCCATCGACCGCGCCATCCCCCGCATCCTCGTCGTCGGCCGCGAGTATCGCTCCGACGCCGACACGCTCCGCCAGATCGGCATCTATCTCCGCCAGGTTCCCGGCCGCAAGAACATCCTCTGGTTCACCGGCGGCTCTACAGCATTTCTGCTCGACGGCCTCGCCGCACTTACCTCGGCCGCTCCCATGGGCCCGGCGCCAAACTCCGCCCAGGCCGCGGCCAACCAATCCGCGACCGCACCCGCCGTGCCCCTCACAACACCCTCCGTTGGCGAAGGCGCGGACGTCCTGCGCGATGTCTACGACGAGCTCGAAGCCGCCCGCATCGCCATCTATCCCATCGACGCCCGCGGCCTCACCACCGAAGGCGACGTCGCGCTCGGCCCGCAACAAACAGAGATGGTCCAAACCGCCGACGCCACCGGCGGCGAAGCCATCCTCAACCGCAACAGCCTCGCCCTCGCCGCCGCACACATCCTCTCCACCGACTCCAGCTCCTACACCCTCACCTGGTCGCCCGACAACTTCCACTACGACAACAAGTGGCACAACATCCGCATCACCCTCCGCCGCAGCGATCTCCATCTCAGCTATCGCCGCGGTTACTTCGCCGACAAGCCCCACCCGCTCCCACCCGGCCAGCACAAGCTCACCACTCTCCTCGCCGATAACCCCAGGCAACAAGTCACCGCACCCGACCTGCACAGCAATCCGCTTCTCTTCGAGGCCAGCGTCCACCCCGCCTCCGAACCGTCCGACGCGAACACAGAGTTCGTGCCTCTCCGCCCCGCCGCGCCCGCGCCCAAAGGCACCACAGCCTTCAACGTCGACTACTCGCTATCCACCGCCGGACTTTCACCCGCAGAGATCGACGGCGCCTCGCGCGCCACCGTCGTCTTCGCAGCGATCGCACTCGACTCGAACGGCGAGCGCATCGGCCAGACGCTCGACCGCGTCCGCTTCCCGCTCGAGCCAGGCAGCTCGCCGCGCAAGCTCCTCGTCCAGCAACAGATCGATCTCCCCAAAGGCGGCGACTTCATCGCCCTCGCCATCTGGGATCCCGTCAGCGGCCATCTCGGCACACTGCAGATCCCCGTCAACGTCGGCGCAAAACCGAAATAAGCAGAGTTCACTTCTTCACAAGATTGAACCCGATCGCTCCGGGAGTCCTCTGCTTCACCACGAGATCGACCCACAGCCCCGCGATCTGCTCCAGGTAGTGCGCGTTACTCAGCGACCCTACATCCACCGGCTTCATCCCCGTGTCTGCAATCAGTCCGTCCACAATTTTCTTCGCCGCTGCATCGTCGCCGCAGTACATCATGTCGAAGGCCGCGTCTCCCATCAGCCCCGCGCCAATTGTGTTGAACGCCTTCACCACACGAGCGCCCTTCGCCCACTGCGCCGCCGAAAGCCCTGCACTCCCGGCCGGCGGAACGATCACACTCAAATCCGGCCCCATGGGATTCACAGCATCAATAACAACCTTCCCATCCAGCGGCAGCGTCTTCACTGTCGATTCCACCGCAGACCACGGCAGCGCAATCACAACCACATCGGCACTCTTCACCGCATCCGGCGGCGTCGCCACGCTCGCGCCCGCATCGATCGCCTTCTGCCGGTCCTTGCTTCCTTCGCGCAGACCCGCCGTCACCTGATGCCCCTTCTTCACCCACAACTTCCCCAACTGCCCGCCGACATTTCCAAATCCCAGCACAGCGATCTTCATCTCATGCCCCAATCCGTCTGAAAAGAATCCTGTTGTTTTGAGCTGACCATTGCCTCGTGACCGTCAGCCCCGGCAAATTGTGACGATTGGATGCAGCCCAGGTCCTCTCGCTGCGCTAAAGTTTCTCTATCCTTTCCGGCCCACAAAAAATCTCAGCCCACGAGGTCACGTCCATGAGCACGCCCGCCCCCACCATCGAGCAGATCAAGTCCAACATGCGCTCCACCTGGATGGCGGGCGACTTCGGGGTCGTCGCCAAAACCGTCGCGGCCGGCGCCGATGAATTCATCGCCCGTCTCAACATCCCCGCCGGCGCGCGCGTGCTCGACATCGCCTGCGGTACCGGCAACACTGCCATCCCGCTCGCGCGCCGCGGATGCATCGTCACCGGTGTCGACATCGCGCCCAACCTGCTCGAGCAAGCCCGCGCTCGCGCCGCTGCCGAACACCTCGCCATCACCTTCGACGAAGGCGACGCCGAAGCCCTCCCTTACGGCGACGCCACCTTCGACGCCGTCACCACCATGTTCGGCGCCATGTTCGCTCCGCGTCCCGAGCTCGTCGCCTCCGAGATGGCACGCGTCCTCCGCCCCGGCGGCCTGCTCGCCATGGGCAACTGGGGTCCCGGCGCCTTCGTCGCTCGCATGTTCAAGGTCGGCAGCTCACACGTCCCGCCGCCGCCCGGCATTCAGCCGCCCATCCTCTGGGGCGACGACGCCACCGTTCGCCAGCGCCTCGCGCCTTACTTCACCAGCATCGACGTCACGCCCATCCCACTCGACTTCGATCTCCCCACCAAGCCAGCCGGAGCCGTCGACTTCTTCCGCACCTACTTCGGCCCCACCAAAGTCGCCTTCTCCAAGCTCGACGAAGCCGGACAGAAGGCCCTCTTCGACGATCTCGAACAACTCTGGTCCTCTGCGAACATCGCGCCCGACCCAGCCAATCACACGCTCATCAGGCACGAGTACATTCAGATCACCGCCACGCGCAAGTAACTACGGCACAACCTGCCGCCGCGCCACCGCCGTAAACCACACGCTGCGCCCGCAGTCTGTCCCATACAGCAGCGTCTTCGAGTCGCTCTCCCACGACGCCTGCATCTGGTTGCACGGCACATCCGCAATCCTGCGCGTCGCTCCCGTGACTCGATCCATCAACCACAGGTTCCACACGCCCTTCTGCATATGGCTGTACGCCAGCCATCTTCCATCCGGCGAGATCGCCGGATATCTCGCATCCGCAATCTCCACCGTCTCGCCACCGCGTGCGCGATCGACCATATAAATCCGCGGCCACCCGGAACCTTGCGCCGCGGCAAACGCGTACTGCTCCTCTGACCGGAACGCCGCCTCATACACATTCAGCTCCGGCGCCGTCAGCGCAGTCTCCACTCCATCCGCTCCGAGTCCGCGCACCATCAACCGCCCGCGTCCCCGCTCATCACGAACGAACGCCAGCTCTTTCCCATCCGCCGAAACCATCGGCTCGCGCGCATCGTTCTCCACCACGCGCGAGCCGGCACTCACATCCACAATCTGCGACCCGCCGCTGCCCGCCTCCTCCACCAGCACCTGTCCGCCGCGATTCGTGAATGACAAATCATCCTCGCTCGCATCCGCCGGTGGGTCGACCACCACACCCTCCCCATCCTGCGTCACCAACCGGTAGCCGTCGAACCCAAACGCCGTATAGCGCACACCTGTCGCCGTCGCCTGCGGCTCCCCATTCGAAACCCCTGCTCTGCAAGCGGCAGCCGAAACGCATACTCCGTGCGCTCCGCCTGCTCCACGCGCATCGTCTTCACCGTAGTAACGATCACCGACGCAGCCATCGCCGCCGCCCACGCATATCGCTCCCAGTGTTCCATCCGCATCCCACGATCCCGCGCCGCATGCGCCGCCTCATCGCGCCACAGCCACACATAGATCGCCGTCAGCACCGCCAGCATCAGCCACAGCCGCGGCACCCACAACAGCAGCGCCAGCCCGTGCACATTCGCTGGCACCGGCAGCGGATATCCAATCCCCAGGAACGCAATCGCCAGCGCCGCCAGCCACCCATACTGCCGCCTGCGCAGCAGCATGCCGGCCATCACGCACACCGGAAACACCATCAGCACGAAGTTGTACGACGCCGGAATCGTCGACACCGCCAGCGCCGCCGTCGTCAGCCCCGACCACTCCATCAGCACGCGCTCGCGCCGCGCATCCTCGCCGCCGGATCAGCAGCACCGCCGGCGCCAGCACCAACATCTGCAGCAACGGCACCAGCAGCGCATACGCCACCACCGACTCATGCCACGGATGCGGATTCCACTGCGGCTCTCCCAGCAGAAGCCCATGCAACACCTCCGAGATCGACCCCGCACCCGCCGCATACGTGCCCAGGCCCTCGCCGCGCATCACCCACGGCAGAATCTCCTCCAGCCACGTTCGATTCGCCGCCACGCCAAACACCGCGACCGAAATCCCCACGCACGCCGCGACGGCAATCAAGCCAGCCGCCAGCGCGCGCCACTGCCGCCTTCGCAAAAACCACACCAGCAGCAGCGCCGGAAACACCTTGCAGCCGGCCGCCACGGCCACCAGCACACCGGCCGCGACCTGCCATCCTCGCAGCCAGCACCAGCACGCGGACACAATCATCAACAGCAGCAGCACATAAAACTGCCCATAGAGCAGGTTGCGATACAAAGGAAACGACAGCGCAAGCACCAGCGCAATCCGCGCGTAGCTCAGCCTCGTCATCCGCCGCAGCATCCACGCCATCGGAATCAGCAGCAGCAGGTTGAACACAATCCACACATGCTTCGCCGTCAGCGGCTTCAAGCCCCGCGATCGGCCACACCGCCAGCGTTGAAAACGGTGTAATCGGCAGCAGCCCGATCACGCGATCATCCACGCCGCGATGATCCTTCTCGCGCTCAATCCACGTCCACTCATACATGCGCGACGTGTCATAGCCCTCATGCACCAGCCGCGCCGCCATGTAGTAGTTCGGAAAGTCCGTGTTCAGCGTTCGCCACGCCCGCGGCATCGAGTGCACGCACAAATACAGCACCGCCACGCACAACACTGCGCGCTCCAGCCAGAAAGCCGTCCGTCGTCCCCAGAAAAGCACAACTCAGCGTACCCACTGCCCCGCTCGCCGTTGTCACTCGCCTGTCACACGGACATCACGCGATTGTCCCGAAACTAATCTTCTGCCAAAACCGTCCGGTACTATGGCTGCCATGAACCAGGGTTCCCCGCACTGCGTCATCGCGATGACCGGCTCCCGCGGCGTAATCGCGGCCCTCTGTTGCTTCACCGCCACCGCGCTCTTTACGCTGTCCCCGCTTCCGTCCCGCGCGCAGCAAGCGCCGGCGCCGTCATCGCAGCAGCCCGCCTACACCCTCCACAGTTCCACCCGCATTGTCCTCACGGACGTCACCGTGAAAGACCGCGCCGGCCACATCATCCACGGCCTTCCCGCCTCCGCCTTTCACGTCTTCGACAACAACCAGCCCCAGACCATCTCCACCTTCGAAGAGCACAACAACGCGCCCACCGCCATCGCCGCTCAACCCGTCTCCACCCCCAACACCTACTCCAACGAATTCCTCCGCCATCTCCCGCCCGTCCTCAACATCGTTGTGCTCGATACCACCTCACTCGGCCTCACCCAGCAGATGTATCTCGCCTACGAGTTCAACAACTTTCTCAAAACCCTCCCGCCCGATCTTCCTCTCGCCCTCTACGCCCGCGTCGGCGAGACTCCCGTCCTCGTCCAGGACTTCACCTCCGACCACGCTCTTCTCCTCGCCGCCTCCGCTAAGGTCATGCCGCACCTTCCGCCGCCCGGCCGCGATCCATACCGCATCACAGACAACAATCTCCTCCAGCAGATCGCCGTTGAGCTCGCCCAGCTCCCCGGCCACAAAAACGTCATCTGGTTCTCCGGTGGCGAATCCGGCATCAGCTTCGATCCCCGCACCTACAGCGATCCCACCGTGCTCCAGTCCGTCTACGACCAGCTCGAACTCGCCCGCATCTCCGTCTATCCCATCGACGCCCGCGGCCTCATGATCGCGAACAACGGGATCATCTTCCGGCAACACATGGAGATGCGTGAAATCGCCGACAACACCGGCGGCGAACCGTTCTACAACCGCAATGGATTCGCTCAAACCGCCACCAAAATCCTCGAAGACGACAACAGCTTCTACACCCTCGTCTTCTCACCCCAGGACTTCCACCCCGACAACAAATGGCATCAGGTCAAGGTCAAGGTCGACGGCGGCCCCTACACTCTCAGCTACCGCCGCGGCTACTTCGCCGACGGCAACAACCTCGGCCCGAAGTCCAACGACCAGCCGCGCACGCTGCTCCTCACCGGCGGCAAGACGAAAGATCTTCCCGCCGACCTCCACAGCTCACCCATCATCTTCACCGCGTCCATCGTTCCCGTCGGAAGTCCTCCACCCACTCCCGGCGCGCAGTTCTACGCACTCAACGACAACGCCGCTACCAAAAAGGGCACAAATCCGTACTCGGTCCTCTACTCTCTTCCAGCCGACGTCCTCGCCACCCAAACGGTTGACGGCCGCGAGAGCGCTTCCTTCGAGGTCGCCGTCCTCGGCTTCAACAGCGCCGGGGAACAGGTCGTAGAGAAGGGCGACAAAGTCTCCGTCAAATTCCCTCACGACGACTCGCACGAGCCTGTCGACGTCGCGCAGAACGTCGGCCTTCCCCGCGGCGACCTCTATCTCTTCATCGCGATCTGGGACCTCAACACCGGACGCACCGGCACGCTGCAGATTCCCTTTACCGCTCACTGAACGCGGCGTCGTACGATACCTCCATGCCCGAATCCCCCATTCGCTGCGCTGTCCTCGGCTACGGTCTCGCCGGCAAGGTCTTCCACTGCCCTTTCATCTCCGCCGTCCCCGGCCTCGAACTCTCCGTCATCGTCCAGCGCTCCGGCGATGCCGCCGCGCAGGCCTATCCTTCCGCGCGCATCCTCCGCTCCGTCGACGAAGCCTTCGCCGATCCATCCATCGATCTCATCGTCGTCGCCACACCCAGCGAGACTCACTTCGACCTCGCCGCGCAGGCGCTCCAGGCCGGCAAGCACGTCGTCGTCGACAAGCCCATCACCTCATCCTCAAAGTCCGCGCGCGCTCTCGTCTCCCTGTCCAAAGTTCACAGCCGCATCCTCGCGCCCTTTCACAACCGCCGCTGGGACGGCGACTTCCTCACCCTCCGCAAGCTCCTCTCCGCAGGCACCCTCGGCCGCGTCGTCGAGATCGTCTCCCGCTTCGATCGCTACCGCCCCCTCCAGCGACCCAACACCTGGAAGGAGGTCGCCAGCCCCGCCACCGGCCTCCTCTACGACCTCGGCCCGCATCTCGTCGACCAGGCCCTCACCCTCTACGGCCCACCCGCCCGCATCACCGCCTTCATCCGTCACGACCGCGATCGCACCGACATCGACGACGCCTTCGACCTCTTCCTCGACTACGACATGCCCGAAGGCCGCGCCCTCCGTTACTCGTGCCACGCCACCATGCTCGCCGCCGACCCTTCCGCCCGCTTCCTCGTCCACGGCACCCACGGCAGCTTCCGCAAGTTCGGCGTCGACCCGCAGGAACCCACGCTGGTCAACACCGATCGCCGCCCGCCCATGCTCGGCAGCGATGAAGCTTGGCTCCCCGAACCAGAATCCGCTTGGGGCACCGTCACTCTCCCGCTCGATCTCGCGCAACCCACCGAGTTCACCCACACCCGCGTCCCCACCATTCCCGGCGACTACCGTCTCTTCTACGCCAACGTTCGCGACGCCATCCTCGGCAAAGCTCCCCTCGCCGTTCCAGCCGAAGACGGCTATCGCACCCTTCGCCTCCTCGACCTCGCCCGCGAATCCCACCACCAACGCCAAACCCTCCCCGTCACCTTCGACTGACCCCCGGGCTGCAAAAGCTCGCGAAAACCAAGCCTCCGCATCGCCTGTCACTTGCAACAGGTGCCCACGACCGATCAATCTCGCTATGGTCGCCTTGGAAAGACGAGGCGGTGCCGTATGAGAGTTTGCACAGCGCGAGCGCTCCTCACGCGCGGCCTTCTCACGCTTACAGCATGCTTTTGCCTCCTCGCCCTGGCCGCCCGCGCGCAGCAGCAGCCGCCCGAAGACCCGGAAGATGACAAGCAGCTTGGACTCTGGCTGGACCAGGGACTCTCCGCCGGCCTCTGGACCGATAAGTCTCTCGAGGTTGAATTCCACGAAAGGTTCGACGAAGGCGCCTCGAACCTCTACGAGTATTTTGTGCAGGCAGGCATGGCCTTTCGCCCGCGCCCGTGGCTCATGGTCCTGCCTTCGTATCGCTATCAGCGATTCCCCGCCTCGGCAACCGAATATGAGAATCGGATTCTCCTGAACATCACCGTCAGCAGGCCCAGGGGATCCTGGCGGCCCAACCTGCGCACGCTCATCGAAGGCCGCTTCCCCGACAATCGTGTCGCTTCCGCACGTATCCGCTTCCGTCCCGGCCTCGATTACGTCTTGCCCATTCCCACCCCGCGTCCTCTGGTCCTGGTCGTCAGCAACGAGTTCTTCCTCGTTCCGTGGAACAACCCCTATGCGAATGGCGGAGGAGCCTACACGCAAAACCGCGTCCAGGTAGGAGTGCGCCTGCCCATCACCGCTTCCCTCACCCTGCGGCCTTACTTCATGGTGCAGTCCGTGAATCTTCCCTCTGGATGGGACAGCAACAACATCATTGGCATCTCGCTCGTCTGCAAGCTCACGCGCAAGACGCCGACAAAATAGATCGGCTCAGCCAACATCGTTGCGCATTCCCTGCGGCCTGCAACCTCCAGCATCGTCAAACCCACAATCTGACAACCATCTTGAGGTGCCCAGCGATGTCTTGTGTTCCCGATGCGTGTGTTCCGACTCGTAGCTGCTGCCGTCTTCCTCTGCGCCTGCTCCGCCGTCCACGCCCAGGACGCGCTCCCCTACCAGAAGCCGCCTGCTCCCATCCAGGCTCTCCTCGACGCGCCCACCATCCCCATCGCGCATCTCTCCCCCGACCGCACCACCCTCCTCATCGCGCAGCCCGCCACCTATCCCTCCATCGCCGACGTCGCCCAGCCGCGCTTCCGTCTCGCCGGCATCCGCTTCAACCCGCAGACCAACGGCCCCAGCCGCGAGATCGACACCGTCGCGCTCTCCCTCGAAACCATCGACGGAACCGCCCACCCCATCACCGGCCTCCCCGCCAAGCTCAAGGCCACACACCTCCTCTGGTCGCCTGACAGCCATCACATCGCATTCGTCCAACGCGCCGACTCCACCACCTCCACCGGCGGCAACTTCGGTCTCGAGCTCTGGATCATCGACACCCCGACCGCCCGCGCCCACCGCATCGGCACCCTCCACCTCAACGCCGTCCTCGAGCAGCCCTGCCAGTGGATGCCCGACAGCTCCGAGCTCCTCTGCCTCACCATCCCCGCCAACCGCGGCCCCGCGCCCAAACCCTCCGAAGTCCCCACCGGCCCCAACGTCGAACAAAACCTCGGCCGCGTCTCCCCCGCCCGCACCTACGAGGACATGCTGAAAACGCCCTCCGACGAAGCCATCTTCCAGTACTACGCCACCGCGCAGCTCGCCCGCGTCTCGCTCACCGGCACCGTCCGCCCGCTCTCCGCCAAAGGCCTCATCGTCCAGGCCGAGCCCTCCCCCGACGGCCGCTTCGCCCTCGTCTCCGAGATCCACCGCCCCTTCAGCTACACCCTCCCCGAGCACATGTATCCCCTCCGCACCTTCATCGTCGACCTCAAATCCGGCGCCATCGCCAACGTCCTCTTCGACCGCCCCATCGTCGACAACCTCCCCATCGCCTTCGACGCCGTCCCCGCCGGCCCGCGCGACTACGACTGGCGCTCCGACGCCCCCGCCACCGTCGCCTGGGTCGAAGCCGGCGACCACGGCGACCCCAACGCCAAGGTCGACATCCACGACCGCCTCTTCACCCTCCCCGCACCCTTCACCGCCAAGCCCACCCTCCTCGCCGAAATCCCCATGCGCTTCCGCGGCGTCGACTGGTCCACCGACCACCTCGCCCTCCTCACCGAAGCCCGCTGGTCCGACCGCCGCATCGCCCTGCTCGCCCTCAACCCCTCCAACCCCGGCGCAACCGCCGTCACGCTCTACGAAGGCTCCTCACAGGACCGCTACCACTCCCCCGGCCGCCCCATGCTCACCACCAACGCCTCCGGCCACGAAGTCCTCGAGCTCACCCCCGACGGCAACGCCATCTACTTCGTCTCTCCCGGCGCCTCTCCCAAAGGCGAGCAGCCCTTCGTCGCCACCATGCCCATCATCGGCGGCAAAGAGACCATCCTCTTCCGCTCCTCCGACCCCTACTTCACCGACCCCATCGCCCTCCTCGCCGACAACAAACTCCTCGTCCGCCGCGAATCCGTCACCGACCCACCCAACTACTTCGCCGTCGCACTGAGCAGCCCAGCCACCGCCGGCGCCGCCGACTTCCACCAGCTCACCAAATTCCCCGACCCCTACGCCGGCATCAAGCTCCCCACCCGCCAGCTCATCCACTACAAGCGCGCCGACGGCGTCGAGCTCTCCGCCTCCCTCTGGCTCCCCGCCGGCTATGACAAATCCCAGGGCCCGCTGCCCACCCTCATGGAGGCCTACCCCACCGAGTACAAATCCCGCGCCACCGCCGGCCAGGTCACCGGCTCGCCCAACCGCTTCCCGCACATCTCCGCCTTCTCGCCCGTGCCCTTCACCCTCACCGGCTACGCCGTCCTCGAGAACGCCTCCATCCCCATCGTCGGCGAAGGCAACCAGCTCCCCAACGACACCTACATCGAGCAGCTCGTCGCCGGCGCCAAGGCCGCCATCGACTACGGCGCCTCCCTCGGTGTCGTCGACCCCAAACGCGTCGCCGTCATGGGCCACAGCTACGGCGCCTTCATGACCGCCAACCTCCTCGCCCACTCCGACCTCTTCCGCGCCGGCATCGCCCGCTCCGGAGCCTACAACCGCACCCTCACCCCCTACGGCTTCCAGGCCGAAGAGCGCACCTACTGGCAGGCCCCCGAGGTCTACTTCAAAATGTCGCCCTTCAGCTACGCCGACAAGATCAAGACCCCCATCCTCCTCATGCACGGCGAGGCCGACGACAACCAGGGCACCTTCCCCGTCCAGAGCGAACGCTTCTACGAAGCCCTCGCAGGCCAGGGCGCCACCGTCCGCCTCGTCTGGCTGCCACTAGAAGCCCACGGCTACGAAGCCAAAGAAAGTCTCGAGCACATGCTCTGGGAACAAAGCCGCTGGCTCGACACCTACGTCAAACCCACCACCCCACCCACCCACAACCCAAACCGCCGCCCAATAGCGGCCCTCATTGTCCAGACACTCAGGGTACCCATGAACGAGCTTCTTTGCTCTTAGATTTTGCTATGCGCCAGACAGCTCGATACGACCGAGTATGCCTCTGATGATGATGTCCAGCTGCGATTTGTCCTCGAAGTCCGCGGGCGCAACGAAATCAACCCTTCCTTCCGAGATCAATTTATGAATCTTGGTAATATCCCTCTTTCCAGGGGCTGGATCATAAACGGCGATTGAGTAGCCACCCTTGTACGTCAGCATCTTCATCGTCGGTATGTCGGTATCGCCATCGCCGACGAAAATCATCCGTTCGAACGGGATTGGACGCTCGCGCTCCGGAACGTAGGCGTTGATTGCGTCATTGTCCCAATGATTCAGAATTCCCTTGTTTATCCTGAAGAGATACTGCGTCTTCGTTGTGTAATTTATTGCAACACCGGGCCACGCGGCATTTCCGTTCTGATAAATGAATTTCGAAGCAAAGATATGGTGGAAAGCATCGGCTATTGGACAACCCATGATCATCTCCTCGATGCCCGAAGAGATGATGTAGTGCTCCAAAGCAATGCCATGATCAGCGGCAAATTGGTTCATCCGCTCAAACCAAACTTTGCCGGCAAGACCAGGAAATAGCGGGGCATCATGACCGTGCTTTCTGAGCGCATCCTTCGATAGCGCTATCCCCGTGTCCGTTGCCTTTTCAAGCATAAGGTGCATATACACCAAAATTTCATCGGCATCATATTCCTTTTTGTTCGCCTTAACGTGCCTCCAAAAGTCTTCCTTGGACATCCCTATGTCTGGAATAAAGCTCCGCTCCTGAAGATTGCCGCGTGCCAACGTTCCGTCAAAATCGTAGATGATTGCTGTGCGCTTTAGTTGTTGAGCCATCTAGGCGTTTCTCCATGGTTCGACACAATTTCGATAGTCATGTATACCGTACGCGCCACCTGCAAATGCCATTTTCAACAAATCACATAGGTAGGCAATCGGCTCTCTGCTAGCCTCACTCAATGCTGCAAGATAAGCGAGATTCACGCTGGTGGGAATACTACGCAGTTAGGTACGCACTAGGCGTAGGCATTGGAACGCCGATCGTCGGCCTTTTGTGGCTACGTTATCGATGCGTCTTTCACCACACGATTCGGCTGGACTCTCCGTTTCACACCGCTATCTCCGCATTGCTGTGGGGTGCCGCAGGTATGGCGTTTTGCTATATCGCGAGCGCTCCAATGCTGACCTTTCACTCGACGAGGCGCTATCTCAAGAGATCAAATCGCAGCGTGAATTGGCTTCTTTACGGGGTCATTGGCCTTGCCTCGTTTGCCGGAACTTTGGCCCTCACGGGGATGGGACACCACCCACGAATCCAGTGCACCGCCGCCTGGGCGATCTTGTCGGCCATCTTTGGAATCCAGGTATTCGTTCTCCGGAAAGTACTATTGAATCCTGACGATACTTATCAGTTTTATGACCAGCTCGAGAAGAACCGTCCGAGGCTGCCCGAGTTGGTTGAGTCCTACCGCCACCTGAGGGAACACGGAAATGCCGTTTCAATAGTTCTCTGGGAGCTCATCTTGGCCTTCATTTTGTGGAGCGTGAAACCAAACCTCAACGAAGAAGCTATCGTAATCGCGAGAATTGGAGTCGTTCTCGGAATCTGGCTCCTCCCGAGCAGCCTAGCGTGGCTGCTTGGCTCTGCACTCGAACGTCATGTGTCTCAATCAAAATCACTCATCCCCTGATTCCAAACCAGGTGGCCGGACTCTTGGCCCCATTTCGGTTCACGGTGACTTCCGGTCCGCCGAGTGCCGTTTTGGGGCGAAGGCGGACGGCCTGAATTACCTTTTCAGGGAGCCATCGGCGAGTGGCTACCGCCGCGACAGGAGACCGAATCAGTCATCGACCTGCACGGTGCCACAAGGTCAAAACAAAGCAAAGAACCGTAGCAAGGGCGCCCACAATTAAACCCCCGACGGCAACACGAATTAGCCATTTGCCCATCCAAAGCAACCGCTTCTGGTAGGCGCGGTTGAATTTCAAATTCTCCGTGTTCGCGACTTGCTCGTCGGGAGCCTCCCATCTACCAGACCGCACTCGATCCAACAAACGTAAGATGTCAAGCTGCAATTTCAAACACAATGTATTCAAGTCAGTGCAAATAAGAGCACATCCTGCACAGACACCAAGAGCGACCAAGCCGATTGCAGGCACGTAGATTACTGGCACGTGGAAATAGGTTGCCGAAATAAAATGCTTTGCAGGAATTTCCGACTTCGTCATAAAGAAGCCATAGGCGCCAATTCCCAGTAAGGCCAACCGCTCGAGCTCCTTCGCGACCTCATGATAGCGAGTGGCAACTTCAAAATCGGCTTTATAGACCTTCTCGTCCAGTTCGATATCGAGGAGCGATTTGGCTGGCAAGTGCTCGGGAATTTTGCCTCTGGGCATAATTTCTCCTATCGAGAGACCACCGTTATAGCCCACGCTTCACGAGATCTAACAAAAAAGTGAGGGCGTATAAGTCTGAGCCACGCGGAGCACCCACCGCTCTGCCGAAGGCCGTCGTGGAGGCGAAGCCGGAACGACTGAATTGCCTTCCTCCAGGCAGCCACGAGCGCAATCAGCCACCACATTCCCCGACCGGCGCCATGCACGATCCGCAAACTCTGGCCCTCGGCGTCCTGAGCGGTCTCCCGCTTTTCCTTGACCCGGCAATGTCCCCGCCGTATCATCTTCACCATCTCCCCAGAGCGTGATTTCATCGGCCGAGGTGCCGCCATGAAACGTGTTTCTGTGCGACCAGTCCTCCTTATCCTTCTCTTCACCCCTCTTACTGCGCTTACCGCATGTGGTCCTAGTATCGGACCTGTGTTGGGCCCTCCGCCCACCTATACCCTCACCGTCTCACCGCAGCCGGCGTCCATCCCGGTCAACGGCACGGTGACACTCACAGCCACAACAAACGACCCCAATCCGTTCATTGTTTGGGGGATCGTCGGCCAGGGTGACTACCCCACCGTGAATATGGGGTCTCCCGAAAGTCAGAGTGGCATGACCTACACCTATACCGCGCCCCCCACGCCACCCATATATCAGGATCCGCTCACCCCTCCGGGCAGCGTTACTCTTCGGGCCTCGCAACTTGCAAGTGACGTGCAATTCATCGTCGCCATCACAGCACCCAATGTCACCACTGGCTTCTTCTCAACCACGAACACCGTGGCGTTAGGCAAAACACTCAGCATCTCGGCCTATGCCGTAGGCAGCACCAACAACGGACTCACGATGCAGGTGAATGGCACCACCGGCGGCTCGGCAACCTACGGCACCATCGCGCCGCTGACCAACGGTTTCTACGGCGAGTACACCTACACCGCTCCTGCCACCATGCCCATGACTGGCAACACGGTGACGGTCACAGTAATCTCACAGGCCGATCCCACCAAGTCCTCCCCGATGACTGTCACTCTCACGTCCTCGTAGCGCCTTCCGCTCTGCCGAGGCCGTCGTGGAGCCCTTGAGCGAAGCGAAGGGCTGAACGACTGAATTGCCTTCCTTCCGGCAGCCACGAGCGCAATCAGCACCACATTCCACGACCGGCGCCATGCACCATCCGCAAACTCTGGCCCTCGGCGCGGGTGGTCGCTCATCCCCTGAATCACCACACATTGGGTGGCCCATTCATCGCGGTCTCATCGCGATGAGTGGGGTACGCCCTCGCCCGAGGCCACTCCCCTACGGACGATCCCGATGTGGCCCCACGCCATCCCCATCCCAACAGACCCGCGATGAAACAACTGGATTGCGCGATCATCGAAGCGCGACCGTGCGAAATCCTCAGAAATCGTCCTTATCCACATTTCTTAGTGACATACAAATGAATGTTCCACGCGGAACACTCACGTTCCACGACCGGCGCCATGCACGAACCGCAAACTCTCACCCTCGGCGTCTTCAGCGCTCTCCCGCGGTCTGCACTCAGCGCTTCTCGTACGGATGGAAGATGTAGTCCTTCGCCTTCACGGCCACATGGCACGTCTGCCCGCAGTCTGCGAGGCTCTTTGGATCCGGCGAGAACTTGTCCGTCGCAGCATCGTAGTTGAACACCGCGTACCCCCACCCGCCGGTCTTCGGAAATCTCTTGCTGTCCTTCTCCATCACGAAAGCCTGCTTGAAGACGTCCGGCACATCCACCACGAAAGGCGCCTCCGTGCTCTTCTTGTGCGACCACTGCAGCTTCACGATCATGGAGCCATCCGGAAACACCTGGCCATTGACCGGAATGCCGGCCTTGTACGCCGCGATCATCTTCGGATTGGCCACAATCACCTTCTGCACCTCGTCCGTCTGGGCAGAAGAGGCCACCGGCCAGTCCTCATACCCCCTGAAATCCGAGAACTTGATTCCGCCCGGCGACACCAGCGCGTACTTGTCCTGCTGCGCGTGAACTGCCGCACCAATCAAAACCGCAAACGCCACCGTGGCCGCCGCGCCAGTTGTGTAGGCAACGATCCGCGCGACAGCGGAGCGCATTTCTGTCTTCTGTTCCTGTTCCTTCGCCATGAATTCACTCCTTAATCTCAATTTCGAGTGCAGGCCGCAGTCCAACAACTGTAAATGAGCACAGTCATTCCCGGGCGCTTCGCGAGCCGCTGACGAACGGACTTCCCGCCTCGAAGAACCGCAGCGGCCGGTCCACCTCACCGCGGGTCGCCCACTTATCGGGTGCCCATACCGCTCTGCCGAAGGCCGTCGTGGAGGCGAAGCCGGAACGACCGAATCGCCTTCCTCCAAACAGCCACGAGCGCAATCAGCACCACATTCCACGACCGGCGCCATGCACGATCCGCAAACTCTGACCCTCGGCATCCTGAGCGGTCCCCGCAAGCCCTGCCGCTGGGTGGTTGTACACTTCGTCCGGGAAGACGACGACCCATGAAGCCGCCATCGAACGTCAAGACGCCAGCGCAATACATCGCCTCACTCCCCGCCGATCGCGAGAAGACGATTGCAACGGTGCGTGCACTCGTGAACAAGCACATTCCGCGCGGATACGAGGAGTGCCTCGTCTGGGGCACCATCGGCTGGACGATCCCCCTCTCTCGATATCCAGACACCTACAACAAGCAGCCGATCACCTACGTCGCGCTCGCGTCGCAGAAGAACTTCTGCTCGCTCTACAAAGAGTAGTCGGTAAACAAACCAAACTTTCAGGCGCGACGGAAAAAACGAGTGTTCAACAAAGAGGAGGCATCTCTGACGTCCACTTCCTGAACGGCGCGAGTGCCCGAAAACTCGTAGCTCACACCACTCACGAGTCCGCGCACTCGGATGGGTGAGCTCTCCACATAACGAAGGCCGACAAACTGCGACGTCGGGCTCGCGCCCGCTAGTCAGCGGGCTTGCAGGCGTGGGCGACGAAACATTCCCGGCCGGAAGAGGCATCGAAGGCTGGGTGCGGACGGCCTGCGAGCGGCTATTGCCGACCTTGTGCGCGTTCTGTCTCGCGCTCGACAGGGGACTCTGCTGGAGGTTCGAACGCTTCTGACCGCAACACATCGTTGGTATCTCCTTCTGCCGGTTGCGACAGGCTCTGAATGACGACTGGCTCCTGTCCCAGCCGTTGAAGCAGGCAAGCGCCTCCCGAAATCGCCAGCCAGCAGAAGAGCCACTCCACAGGCCTTCGTGAAACGAAAAGAGCGGCAGCAGCTGCGATCCACAAACTGAGGCAGTTGAAGCAGTCCATCAGTTGGCCGAAGATGCTTCGTCCAAGCAAGGCGCGAAATCGAACGATCAGGTCAGCCGGGCCATCCTCATTCGCGAGCAGGTGAGTTACCCGCCAGGTTGCGAGAACGGCCAGAACAAACCTCCACATCAGCGTTTCTTTGCCACGGCCTAATGGAGCCGTGAGACCTTTGTGACCGCAGATACAGAAGGTCAACAGGTTGAGGCCCCGGATCGTTGTCAATGATGCCGCTCGTGAGTCCCGCCCTCGCCGTTTGCACACCTGGTAGGAGCAGTTTGTGAAACCGGTCGTGTCCTCGACGATGGTCCCCCAACCGCCACGACAGTCACTGTCACAGGCGGCGGTCCCGGGCTCGAAGCAGTCGGGGTGATCACGCCCGCTGCGGACGGGCTGAAGTTGTGCCTCACCGATTCACTGGTGATCTCCAGCGTCCACCCGCCGGAGTACATCATTTCGTGGTCGACCGTGAACTGTACGGAGAGGGTTTCATCGATGGGGTTCAGCAGTACCGCCGGGCACGTCAAACTCCACCAGCCAGAGGTTATTGACCTCGGCCCAGTTGTTGACATGGATTTTGCAAAGAGCGTTGGAGTAGTCGCTCGGGCTGACACCAACACGGCTGGCCTGAAAGATGATTGTCAGATCTGTCCCGACTCCCTGATTTCCAGCAGGCACAGCGGTTCCCGCTGGTGCGCCCCCGGGGCCACCGAAGCATGGAGGGGTTATCTCGCAGGGTCGCAGGTGTGACTTTGGCCGAGTTGAACCACAAGAAAATCGAAATGCCCTCGGCCACAAGCGACCTGGTCAACGTTCACCCAGCCTGTAATGGGATCGGGCTGGATGTAGTGTGCCGGCGGATACCAGGGCGACGTCGCCGGGGGAAGCGGATCCGTTCCAGGGCCTACATAAACGGGTTCAAGTCATCGGAGAAGAGCCGGGCAAAAGTGTTGTTCCAGAATGGTTGGGCCAGCTGATCGTTTGCGCCCCGACCTGAATCGGTGTATCGACTAATGAGCCGGTGATCGGCTGCGGATTGATAGCCACCGTGGCGCCGGCAGGGATCGAGGCGGCCGGTGTGGTGGTGTCCACGCCGCGAACCACGGTCCAGGTGGTTGTCGCCGCTGCGTTCACCGTCATGATCTCGGCGTTCTCGTACGGTGAATCGGAATAGCAGACCGAAATGTTGAACGGCGTCGGTGGAATGCCGGCGTTGCTGGCAACGTGGATCGTCGTCTGTCCGGTCGATGTTATTGGGCGGCAAGCGTCGTTTGGTTTTTTGCATACAGGAAGCGATACTTCATCGCTTCTCCCGAGAACGTTGGGCGAGGTTTCTGGGCACCACCCACCTAACTGCAGTTGCTCGAAGAATGCAAAATTCGGTCCACCCCCGAATGGCATGGAAGCTGTGGGCGTAAGGTGTGTGTTGGTCAGTCCCGTAGCCGGTATCGATCTCGGCGTAGATGTCGAAATCCCCCACCTGGTAAAACAAGGGCGGGTTTACCGACGGCGGGCACACACACCTGCAGACCTCGTGGCAGATCCTGGAGGTCACCCAACCGCACACCTGCAGACAATACGGTCCAAGCCCCACGCGACTGATGATCTCGGCGTAGGCCTTGGCGTCCGGTTTCTCCGCGGCACTGACCAGATCGCGGAACAGCCGCGGCTGGCTGGTGAGTTGACGCAGTGCAAGCGCGAAACTGCGCGCCTCTTCGATCGCATAGATGCCCGTGACAATCGGCGGGGCAACCCTGCAAATCTCGCGGCACACCCACACCCGGCGATAAGAGCAGACCAGGTGACAGATGAACTCGCAATGAGGGAGAAGGCCGGCCTCCTCGATAACTGACTTCAATCTCTCGCGATTAATCGCAACAGCAGTGTCACTGAGCGCGGCAAGCAGCTTCTTGTTCGAGAGCACGCTGTCCATCGCCTTTGCGGCCGCGCGTATCTCGGCGAGAGGATCTGCGACGGGAGCCGTCTCTAGAATGCACACTCGCTCGCACACGCGACGGTAGCCCACTGAGCAGATCCAGTTGCACAGGACATAGCAGAACTCCGCGAGCTTCAGCTCCTTAAGGACAGCGCCATACATCTCCGCGTCGCCGCAGTTCACCGCATCGACCACTCGGCGCAGCGCTTCCTCGTTTTCAGAAAGCCGTGCGACAGCGCGCGCAAACGCTTCCAGGCTGGGGATCTGTTCTCCCTCGCGAATCGGGCAGATCTGGGTGCATCGCTGCACGCACACCTTTACCCGCAACCACTCGCATATCAACTCGCAATATGCCAGAAGATCGAGACGCTCAAGCACCCAACGGAAGCCGTCGGGATCCTTCGACTCGAACGCGGCGAATGCGGCGGAAAATCCGCCATTATCCTGTGCAAGGCGAGCAACCGCTTCGGCCTGCGACGTTAGTAGGCTGACAACTTCATCTGTGGAGTTCCCCATGTTGCCCCCTTGCTCTGCTTGCGCTTGGGCCTGAATCGGTGTGGAGATACACCCTCGGGGAGAGTGTCGGAACATTAATGCTGCCGCACCCTTAATGTCAAGGAGATAGTCGGTCGCCTTCCGGCGGGTCATTCACCCGCAACGTATCCGCTCACCACTGAAGTTCGGCTGGGATACCGCTCTGCCGAAGGCCGTCGTGAAGCTCTGAGCGAAGCCGAAGGGTGAAACGACTGAATTGCTTTCTAGAATCTCGAACAACTGTCAATTACTACAGTCGTTCCGGGAGGTTCTTGCTGAGAACATATACATCAAGCCTGAAACTCCACCCACCCGCCCAGCCTCTGGGATACCCTCTCAGTCAGCAACGTGGCGATTCTAGTGCTCCCGACCGGCGTTCGTCTTCCTGAAGGTAGAGGGGTAGCATGTCATTCGCTTTCCGTGGATTCGAAGATCGAAGCTGTCGAGTTCGGCCGTGCGGCCTTGCCGTTTTCGTTCTTGTTCTAGCCTTCCTCTTCATTCAGGGCGTCGCCACCGCGCAAGTTCAGCCCATTCGACGGATTCTGATTCTGAACCAGGAAAATCCTTCGTATCCTTCGATCCGCATCATCAACCAGGGAATCGAAACGGCGCTGTCCAATTCGCCCTATCACCTCGAGATCTACTCCGAGTACATGGATACCGGGTTGTTTCCCGATCCGGCCGTTCAGCAGGAGTTTCGCGATTTCTATATTCGGAAATATCAGAATCGCCAACCGGATGTGATTATCGCGGTCGGTTCAGCGGCGCTCCAATTCATGCAGGAGGTGCATCAGAAAGCCTTTCCCGGCGTTCCAGTTGTCTTCTGTTTGCCGGTTGGAGATGCGCCGAGTGCTTCCGTATTAGGTCCCGGCTTCACGGGAATCGAAAGCGATCTGGAGGCGGCCGAGACCCTGAAAGCAGCGTTGCGGCTTCAGCCGGGAACAGAGCACGTGGTGGTGTTGGGGGGCGTATCGGATCGGGACAAACAGGAGCAAGCCCGCGTCGAGCAGCAAGTCAATCGAGTCACAAACCATCCCGAAATCACTTTTATGACGGACGTCGCCGTACCTGAACTGGCCGAACGTCTGAAGCATCTGCCACCCCACACTCTTGTCCTTCTCCTCTCCTTTGCGAAGGATGGGTACAAGTCAAACGAAATAGGGCCGCTTGTTGCCGCGGCGGCGAATGCGCCGGTCTTCAGCTTTTACGAGGTTTACATAGGTCATGGAGAAGTGGGAGGCTACCTTTCAAACCTTAACGAGCAGGGAAAGGTCGCTGGAGGAATGGCGCTGAGGATACTCCGCGGGGAAAAGCCGCAGGATATCCCCCGCACAAAGGGCGTAAACACCTACATATTTGATTGGCGAGCGGTGAAGCGCTGGGGCCTGAAAGAGAGCGCAATTCCCCCGGGCAGTATCATCCTCAATCGGCAGCCAACGCTCTGGGAGTCTTACCAGCGATACGTCATCGGCGGCACTTCTCTCATCGCATTGGAGGCGTTGCTGATTGGCGGTCTTCTGTGGCAGCGAGCGAGACGACGGAGGGTCGAAACCGATTTAGCCGTTAGCAACGACCGGCTTCGTTTGGCTGTGGAGGCGATAGCCGAGAGTGAGCGGCGTTTTCGTCTGGTTGCAAACACCGCGCCTGTAATGATCTGGATGTCCGCTCCCGACAAGCTATGCAACTACTTCAACAAGACATGGCTCGAGTTTACTGGCCGGCCACTTGAAGCCGAACTGGGCGATGGCTGGTCGGAGGGCGTGCATCCGCAGGACTTGAGCGCCTGCTTCGATACCTACATTCGGGCATTCGATCGACGCGAATCCTTCACCATGCAGTATCGGCTGCGGCGGCACGACGGCGAGTACCGGTGGATACTCGATGCAGGCGTGCCAAGATCAAATCCGGACGGGTCGTTTGAGGGATACATCGGATCCTGCATAGACGTAACGGATCGCAAGCTGGCCGAGGAAGCTCTCGCCCGCATGGGGCGTCGATTGATTGAAGCCCATGAACAGGAGCGCACCTGGATCGCGAGAGAACTGCACGACGATGTCCTTCAGCGAATGGCGTTGCTGATGGTCGACATTGAACTGTGGGACCAGCAACTCCCCGATTCGTCAGTGGATTTCCACGAGCGCATGCGCCACGGCCTCCAGCGTCTTTCGGACATCGTCGACGATATTCAGGCCCTGTCACACCGCCTCCATTCTTCAAAGCTCGAGTATCTGGGCATTGTGGCGGCCGCCAAAAGCTTCTGCCAGGAGTTGGCTGAGCAACAGAAGGTCGAGGTCGACTTCAGCCACACGAACATACCGGGTGGTGTACCCGGCGATATCTCGCTCTGTATCTTCCGCGTGTTACAGGAAGCGTTGCAGAATGCGGTGAAGTACAGCGGTGTGCGTCAATTTGCAGTGGAACTGCGCGCGACCGAGGGAGAAATTCAACTCACCGTGAGCGACCTGGGAGTTGGCTTTGATTCTCATCAGGCCGTCAACGGCCACGGACTCGGCCTCATCAGCATGCGGGAGAGAGTCTACCTGGCGGGCGGCCGGATCTCCATCGAATCGCAACCCGGCATGGGCACCACGATCCGCGCTCGCGTTCCGTTCAGTTCCGGGAGCAATCCAGAAGGGACAACCATCGGGCTGAGCCGCCTGTCGGGGCTTCCTCGCTCTCTGGAAAAGATCCTCATCCCGACGTCCCGCTCTTAAGCCACGCCAGATCAAGACCCCGCCGGCCGCACTCGGTGACCTCGCATTACGAATCGAAAACCGTCGTGGAATGAGCCATTGAGCCTCATCAAAACAGTCGCCACACCCACCCGCAATTTCGCCACATATCGCTTGACATCGCCTCGCAGCGCGCCCAGACTCGTGGCGAATCATCGGTTCCCTTCCCGGTTCGAACACCGGCGGCCGAACTGCAGTGATAGCCCTCTGACAGTCACTTAGCTGTTCCCCTTCCCGGATGGCCTTGCTTGCAAATCCCCCAAGGAGCCCTTATGTCCGACTTCTCCGGTCTTCCTATTCACATTCCTCAGCAACTCGCCTACAACCGCAAATGGTGGTGGGACCCCATCGACATGGAAATCTTCAAGAACCTTGGAGACAATGCCCAACGTCAGCTCGTCGCCGTCAGCCTTCAGACCCAGGCAGAGATACTCAAGGTCCAGGCCGCCGGCTTCGAGAAAATGGGTGCGGCGTTGGCGAAGCAGCAGTAAGTACTCCGCAGCCAGCCCTTGCCAGGTCGGCGGGAGATCGAAAGCATCTTCCAAAAATGTGACGCGATTCCTCTCGCGCACATTCACGCCTGTCCCGGCAAGGACTCCCTGCGTGCGCGCGCACCGAAGGGAGTCATGATGACGAACGTCGCTCAGTTCCCTGTCCTCCACACGCAGGCCGCCACTGTTGTGCGCAACACCTCCCGGCCCGTCCTTCTCGTCGGCTTCCAGCATCAGGGCAATCTCGGCCTGGGATACCTCGCGTCCACCCTCCGCCAGCACGGCTACAACGTCATCATCTGTGACATCGAGGCTCCGCCCGATCAGATCGTCGCCACTGCCGTGCAATCCAACCCGATGATCATCGGCTTCTCGCTCATCTTCCAGTTCTACATTCTCCAGTACAAGCAAATCATCGGCATGCTCCGCGAAGCCGGCATCGACTGCCACTTCACCATGGGCGGCCACTTCCCCAGCCTCAGCCACGTCCAGACCCTCAACATGGTCCCGCAGCTCGACAGCGTCGTGCGCTTCGAAGGCGAGATGACCCTGCTCGAGCTCGCCGACGTCATCGGCAACGGCCGCGAGTGGCGCACCGTTCCCGGCCTCGCCTTCCGCGCAGAAAACCAGCCAGAGACCGGCACATCAGACGACATCGCCACCACCCCCATGCGCGCTCTCGTCGACGACCTCGATCTGCTCCCCTACCCCGACCGCAACTACGAGCCCGAGACCGCCATCGGCCACAAAGCTCTTCCGCTCCTCGCCAGCCGCGGCTGCGCGCGCACCTGCTCCTTCTGCTCCATCCAGACCTTCTACCGCGCCGCTCCCGGCAAAATCGTCCGCACGCGCAAGCCCGCGCTCGTCGTCGAAGAGATGCGCTCGCTCTATCTCGACCGCGGCATCCGCATCTTTCTCTTCCAGGACGACGACTTCCCTCTCTTCGGTCCCGTCTGGCGTCGCTGGGCCGCGAGCTTCGTATCCGAACTCCACCGCTCCGGCCTCTCCAGCCGCGTCATCTGGAAGATGAACTGCCGCGCCGACTCCGTCGACCCCGACGTCTTCGCCTCCATGCGCGACGCCGGCCTCTATCTCGTCTACATGGGCCTCGAGTCCGGCAACGAAGAAGGCCTCAAAACCCTCCACAAGCAAATCACCGTCGAGCAGAACCTCCGCGCCGTCCAACTTCTCAAGCAGGTCGGCCTGCTCTTCGAATTCGGCTTCATGCTCTTCGACCCCGGCAGCACTCTCGACTCCGTCCGCGCCAACCTCAACTTCCTCCGCACCATCCTCGCCGACGGCTGCGCCGCCGCTGTCTTCTGCCGCATGCTCCCCTACGACGGCACGCCCATCAAGGACGAGCTCGAACGCACCGGCCGCCTCAAAGGCGACATCGTCAAACCCGACTACGACTTTCTCGACCCACGCACCAACGCCCTCTACCACTCGCTCTCCGGCATCGTCGATGTCTGGGGTTGGATCCACGGCTACCGCGCCCTCTCGCCGCAGCTCAACTGGGTCTCCAACGAGATCGCCATCATGGAGCGCCTCTGCCCGCTCCCCGATCTCCCCGACCTCAAACAAACCGTTCGCCGCATCACCCGCGCCAGCAACGAAATCCTCTTCGAGGTCGTCGAGGACCTCCTCAACATCGCCGTCCACGGCGGCACCACAACGTGGACCAACGAGCGCCTCGACCTCCATCGCCGCCAGTTCCTCGACGAGCTGCTCGACAGCCGCAACGTCTTCGTCGCGCGCCACCAGAACGCGCTCCTCGACTCGCTGCAAATTATCCCGCTGCAAATCGAGGCCCCACTCGCCACCCTCAACGAAGCCGCCGTCGCGTAGCTGGTCTTTCCGGATTCAGCCGCTCATCGAATCCGTGGCTCCGCGGGGTCCGCTGACGAACGGGCTTCCCGCCTCGAAGAAACGCAACGGCCGGTCCACCTCACGCGTGAGACCGATGCGCACACTCGTACTGATCTGCCCAGTCTTTCGAACCGCACTTCCCAGCCAAAGCGGACCCTCGGCACACAGATCAACTCCATCCAGGCGCGGGCCGATCTCCAGCGCAGCCGCAAGCCGTCCCGGTCCTCTCGCCAGATCCGTGAGTTTGTCGGTTTTGCGCAGCCGCTTCATCAAGTCGATTCCATCCAGCGGCTCAAGGGCGCGTAACAGGAGTCCCGCGCCAACTCCTGGCGCTTCAGACGTCACATTGAGCATGTACGACGTCCCATAGATGAAGTACACATGAGCAAAACCCTTGCCCAGGAACATCGCCTGATTTCTCGCCGTTCGCCCGCGATACGCATAACTACTCGAATCGCCTGGCGGGTAAGCCTCCGTCTCGACAATCCGTCCGCTGATCCTGCCCCGCCCCGTCTCGCGCACAATCGTCTTCCCGATGAGATATCGCGCCAGCTCAGCCGTATCGGTCGGCAAGCTGGCCCTCGATAGTCGCCGGACCTTGTGAGCGAGATGAGACGCAGCTTTCAAGGGAACACCTTGATTCTGTCATGACGAAATCCCGCTGTGGCTCACCCATAGTTCTCAACCACACCCACAGTCGGGATGCAGTCGCCTCAAGCTCTGCCCATAAGCGGATCCGTCCGGCCCGGTGCTCCCGTCTCCACGCGGCCTGCAAATTGGGCCACCGCTTTGCTGTTCGCCGGTTGCACGGTGAAGTCATACCAGTTGTGACTCGATTCAAGCGGCAGCACAATCGTGTCCGTCGCGCCTGGAGCCACGGTCTTTGCAATCGCCGCTGCGCCGTAACTGTTGTCGACGAGGTTCAGCGTCTGCGGCGACTTCGCCGGATTGTGCAGGTGGACAGCAAGCGCTCCGGTAGGCGAACCGTTACGCTCTTCCAGCGTCGTCAGAACCACTGCCGGCGATTCGTTTGCACTTCCAGAGAAGCGGCGATAGAAGCCATTCGGCGCGAGCACTTCGATCTCGAACTGGCCTCCATGGAATTGCTCGAGCGAAAAAACAGGCTTGAGCGTATCGCCTGCCTTCACCGTATAGGTGGCTGCTCGCATGCCCGGCTGGCTCGTGAGATTGCGCAGATAAACATTGAAGGGCGCACCGGCGGAGCGAGAGCCAAAGACTTTGTTCGGCCGCAGTGAGTTCCATCTCGAAGCTCCTGCCGTCCTCTGAGATTGCTCCATGCGCATAGAGTTCATAGGGCAGCGGACAAGCCGGGCACGTCCCCGGCTCCTGATGCGACATCGCAGAGGACGTGCGCGGGTTGGCCGTGATGGCCGCCATTTCCGTATGCGACAGCGCCTTGTACCCGCTCGGCAGGTCCTTATCGCGAGCCGCAACAATCGTTTCGATATGACGGTCCCGGTTTAGATAGTTGAGCTTCGGCTCATTCGTGTCATGCGTTCGGAAACAGGACGTGAAATCTCCCGCGGCAGCGCGCCGCCACGCACTGATGTTTTCCTCTCGCACCGTCTTGCCGAATTTCGTCTGCACGAATTGTTCGAGGAATTGAAGAGACGACGTGTGATCGAAGAGCTGCGAGTTGACCCATCCACCGCGCGTCCACGGCGACGCGATGACCGTGGGAACGCGGAAGCCCATGCCGATCGGGCCGCCGCGGGCCTCATGGTCAGGCACTCCCTGCGCCAGTTCGTCCGCCTTGTACGTGTACTCCAGCCCCGTATCGATGCCGGCTGAGGCCGCGCCCGTTTCGGGTCGCTTCGGATCGGGCGCAACGAAGGACGGTGAATGATCGAAGTATCCGTCATTCTCGTCGTAGGTAAGAACGAAGATCGTCTTCTTCCACACCTCTGGATTCTTCGTCAGGATGTCCATGATCTCCGAAACCCACCACGCTCCGTACCAGGGCGACGAGGGATGATCGGAGAAATGCTCGTGGACCGGCGAGCCATGAAACCGTCGGAAGCTTGCCGGATTCAACGTCGGAGCGGAACTGGTGCAGGATGTCACCCTTGGGAACGTTGAGGATCTCCTGGCGGCCGTCGGCTGTGAATTGCAGCGGTTCCAGCGAGCGGTAGTTCGGATCGTTGCGGTTGATGACAAAGGCAGCATCGTGCAGCGCGCGCTCTTTGGGAGTGAGCTGCTTGTAGCGGGAGTCTCCGGAGTTGGCCAACGCAGCCTTCAGCGTCGCGACGTGAGCCTGCGCCAGGTCAAGCCGGGTGTGCAGCTCGTCGGCATCGTTGGGATTGGACAGCTCCGAGAGCTGGTCTTCGATACGAGCCACTTGTCTTTGCGCCGAAGCAAGATTTTTCTGAAGCACCGCGGGCGCATAGGAAACCGCGTTGACGTTGAACGCCGCAAAGCATTCGAGAACGTTACAGCCGTAGTTCGAGAGCCAGGACTCTTCCTCTGCGGTAAGCCCGCTGGTCGTTGAAATCTCGTTCTGATAGAACTTCCAGCTGATACCCGCCTCCGACAGGCGCTCGGGGTATGTCTTCCACCCGAGGCTGTCGCGGAAAAGCTCGTCGTTGCGCATGTAGACTCGCGAGTCCGAAGATTGCTTGTCGCGAATCGTCCCCGTCCAGAACATCGAACGATTGGGCGTGGTCGAGCTCATCACCGCGCAATAACTCTGGTCGCAGACGGTGAAGGCACTGGCGAGCGCGTAGTAAAACGGCAGGTCCTCGCGCGTGTAATGCCCCATCGTGATGGGCATGTCCTGATAGTCGCGGTTGGAAGACTTCTTCGCGTCGATCCAGTTGTTGTACAACCCGTCGTTCCACGCATCCACCTGTGAGTTGCGCGAGTGAGGGATAGAGCCCATCCACGTGATGCGCGTATCGCGCAGATCCAGACGCCAGGGTGCATACGACTTACCCGTCTTGGCCGATGTCTGCACGAAGACGGAGTTGCCGTTCGGCTGGCGAATCGCTCGCGGATCGTTGAAGCCGCGAACTCCCTGCAGGGTCCCGAAGGCGTGGTCGAACGACCGGTTCTCCTGCATGAGAATGACGATGTGTTCAGCATCCGCGAAAGTTGAACCGGGCTCCGGCTCGATGGCGAACGCACGCTGGATCGATTCGGGGACGAAACTCGAAATCCCCGTGGCTCCCGACAGCAAGGTGGCAAACTTCAGAAAATCGCGGCGCGATGTAGACATACCAACCATTAATAAACGACGAGGTTAACCTGATTGCGAAATCGCGCATCGATTCTGTGAAGCTGGGGGTTCAGAGATCGTCGCGCTGCCCAAAGGGGAAATGACTGAATTGCCGTCCTCACCCAACACCCGCAACCCACACATTCCCGGCAGCTTACCCGCCCTGTCCGCAGTCTCACTGCAAGCCTTACCCCTTTGCAATCAAGACTTTGCACAAAACACCCCATTCTGGACCCTTAGGTCCACCCCTAAGTCAAATCTTCTCTAGATTTTGCGCAAAAACAGGGGGAGGGGAGGGGGTGGTGAGCGGGCTGGGGCTCGAACCCAGGACCAACGCCTTAAAAGGGCGATGCTCTACCAACTGAGCTACCCGCTCGCTCTTCCATTAAAGTAGCACGATCAAAGGTCAGAAAAGACGCAGGATCAGACAGCGAGATTCACAAGCTGAGGCTCTTCCGACACCGTCCGTTTCAACTGCCCGCATGCCGCATAAATATCCCGCCCGCGCGGCCTGCGAATATACGTCGGCATCCCACCCTCAATCAGCATCTTCTGGAACCGCGCCACGTCCTCCGGCTTCGGCTGCACATAATCGATCCCCGGCCCCGGGTTCCAAACAATCAAATTCACCTTCGCCCGCATGTCCTTCAGAAGTGCGAGCACCTCGCGCGCGTGCTCCGGCTGATCGTTGACTCCGCCCAGCAGCACATACTCAAACGTCACCCACTCTCGCGTGCGCAGCGGAATCCGCTTGCACGCTTCCAGCAGCTCTGCGATCTTCCACTTGCGCGTAATCGGCATGATCTGCTCGCGCACAACGTCATTGCTCGCATTCAGGCTCAACGCCAGCTTTGGCCGCACATCTTCCGTCACGAACCGCTCGATCCCCGGCAGAATCCCGCTGGTCGAAACCGTCATCCGCGACTCCGGAATCCCGATTCCCTCCACCAGCAGCCGCACGCTGCTCATGAACTCGTCATAGTTCAGGAACGGCTCACCCATTCCCATGAACACCAGGTTGACCCTGTCCTTGCCAATCTGGATCGCGTGCCTGTTCAGCACCGCTGCAACCTGCCCTGCAATCTCTCCCGCGGTCAGGTTGCGCCTGATCCCGAGCTTCGCCGTCAGGCAGAACTGGCAGTTCACCGCACAGCCCACCTGGCTCGAGATACAGATCGTCGCCCGCCTATAACCCTTCTCCGCCAGCGTGCCGAAGCTCGACTTGCTTCGGTTCTGGGCCCGCCCATTCCCGCGCCGATCCCAATATCCAGCCTTCTGATTCCCCGCAGTGACAGCCTCTTCCGCGTCGACCTGCTCGGCTGCTTCTTCCTCGGCGGCCTCGCTGCCATCCCCACGCTCACCGCCATCGCCGTCCGGCATCCACACTGTCTCAACCGTCTCGCCGTCGGCCATCCGCATCAGATAGCGCTCGGTCCCATCCACCGACCGCGCCGTCTGCACGATCTCCGGCAGACCAACGCTCCAGCCCTCGGTGATCAACCGCTCACGCAACTCATGCGAGAGCGTGGTCATGTCCTCCACGCTGGCTACACGCTGCCGGTACAGAGCCTCCCACACCTGCCGCGCGCGGTAAGGCTTCTGCCCGAAGCCTTGCATCAGCTCCGTCAGATCAGCGAGGTTCTTGCCAAAGAGTGCGGGCACACTTCCAGTTTATCCGCTGCGTGTGACTTCCAGCGCTTGCGCGCGGGCGCCGCAGCTTATGCAGCAGCCGAGAGCAGCGCTACCTGCCGCTCAGCCTCTAGCACGCCGTCAGCGATTCCCGCCTCTCGGTACAACCTGCGAGCCTCGCTCCAGTGCTCCATCGCGCTGTCCTTCTCGCCAGCAGCCGACTCGGCCAGCGCCATCACGCGCAGAGCGTTCGCCATCTCGAGCGTAGTTGGCGGAGTGCTCCGGTAATACTCCACAACGACGCTCGCCTCGCGCAGCCCGGTTACACTATCGCCCGCTCGTAGAGCGAACTCGGCCGCGTGTCGGAGAGCGTGGGCCCACCGTGCCGGTTGTTGTTCTGCCTGGAAGGATTCTGCTGCTTCCTCATACAGCGCCGTAGCGTCGGAGAGCCGACCCTGGCGCCGCGCTGACTTTGCTTCAATCACGCAATCGTCACCGCTCATGCGCAACAATCTACGCCTGCACACCCCTGTTGAAAACCCTGTCAGAAATTATTTCCATTCGGTTAGCGGCTCGTCTTACGGAACCGTCGACGGAGCCGGAGTATAGGGAGTGAGCTGCAATTGCCTATCCTGAACATCTTCTACAAGATCGCCGTATTTGGCCGCCGTGGACTTCTTGATCGCGATCCACTCTGGATCCGACAGAAACGCCTTCCACGCCCTGGCCCGGACCTCGTCGCTCGGCCAGCGCAGGAGGTAGACGAACTCCGGAGCTCAGCCTGCGGAGCATTCGACCTCCCGTTTGACACTCCCAATATCGCCGGCTACCGGCCGTGAAACAATATCCCTGATGCCCATTTCCGTCCCTGTCGCCGAGAACGCGACGCCCAGCACGCCCCACACCCGCGACATTCGCTCCACCCGCCTCCCCAACGGGCTCCTCGTCCTCACCGAGCGCATGCCCCACCTTCGGTCGGTTTCGATGGGCGTGTGGCTGGACGCAGGATCGCGCGATGAGACGCCCGCGCTGAACGGCATCTCGCACTTTCTGGAGCACATGGTCTTCAAGGGGACGACGACGCGCAGCGCGCAGCAGTTCGCACGCGAAGCCGACGCTCTCGGCGGCAATGTGGATGCGTTCACGGGCAAGGAGACCGTCTGCTTCTCGATCAAGGTGCTCGACGAGAATGTGCCCGCGGCGCTGGATCTGCTGACCGATCTCGTGCTGCATCCGACCTTCGCGCCCGAGGACATCATGCGCGAGCAGGGCGTGATTCTCGAGGAGATCAAGATGGACGAGGACAATCCGGATTACCTCGTCCACGAACTCTTTACCCGCAACTTCTGGCCGCACGATGCGCTGGGCCGGTCGATCCTTGGGACGGCGAAGACGGTCTCGAGCTTCAACCAGCAGCTTGTGCTGGATGAGTATGCGCGGCGCTTTACGCCGGCCAACATGATCTTTGCCGCAGCTGGAAATCTGCAGCATGATGAGTTCCTCGCGCAGGTGGAGATGGCGTTCGACTCACTGACCGCAAGTTCCGGGGATAAGCTGGTGCGCGGCGAATCACCCGCTGTGAAGCCGCACATTACGCTCAAGAACAAGAAATCTCTCGAGCAGGTGCAGCTCTGCCTCGCAGTTCCCGCGCTGCCGGTGGCGCATGAGGATCGTTACGCGGCGTTTCTGCTGAACTCGATTCTGGGCGGCGGGATGAGCTCGCGGCTCTTCCAGTCGATTCGCGAGGAGCGCGGGCTGGCCTACTCGATCTACTCCGAGCTGAGCCCGTTCCGCGACACGGGATCACTTGCGGTTTATGCAGGCTGCGCTGTGGAGCGCACGCGCGAGTTGCTGGATCTGACGCTGGCGGAGCTGGGCCGGATGAAGTCCGAGCCGGTCTCCGAAGACGATCTGCGCCGCGCGAAGGATCAGATCAAGGGCAACATGGTGCTGGGACTCGAGAGCTCGTCCTCACGCATGAGCTCGCTGGCGCGACAGCAGATGTATCACGGCCGCTTCTTCTCGGCGGAGGAGATCACGGCTGAGGTCGACCGCGTGAGCTCTGCCGATGTGCAGCGACTGGCGAAGCAGCTTTTCGAGCCAGAGCGACTGACGCTGACGCTGCTCGGGAACCTCCGCTCGCTCGAGATCAACCGCCCCGACCTGGTCTGCTAAACCGCCGGCTACGTACCTCTTTTCGGGTATCTACAACCGCACGGCGGCGCATGACTACCCGTCATCGTCTACGTCTATACTTCTGAGTTGTCATTCCTTGACAGAGGACTCCTGCCTTGCAAATCGCACGTTCTGAGCGCGCTTCTTTATCCGAGATTCGTCTTGAGTCTTCTTTATCCGAGATTCGCTCGAAATCTTCTGTAGCCGAGGCCGGCTTTACGCTGGTCGAGCTGCTTATCGTCATGTCGGTCATCCTGATCCTTATGACGCTGGCCATTCCGGAGATGCAGAAGGTCATCAAGCGCAGCAACGAGACCTCGGCCATTCAGTCTCTGCGCGACCTGAACTCGCAGGAGGGCACGTACAACTCCACATTTCCGACGCATGGGTTCGCGTGCACGCTGGCGCAACTTGGCGGCAAGTCTGGTTCCGGCGCACCGACGCCGGAGGCCGCGCAGCTGATCCCGGAGGACCTGGCGAGCGGCGTGAAGGCGGGTTACACGTTCAACATCACCTGCGGGTCAAAGACGACGGTGAACAACGTCGATCAGTACAACAGCTACGTGATCACCGCCGTTCCCAACGCGGTGAACAAGACCGGTGACCGCGGGTTCTGCACCGAAGGCAACGAGATCCGCTTCGATCCGAAGGGTGGGACGAACTGCACCGACCTGTTGCAGTAGGCATGAGGCGGTGGGTTGCGCTGTGGATGCTGGCGGTCGCCGCCGGTGCATGCGCGCAACAACCAACTGCCGCAGCACTGGCGAAGAAGGTCGACACACACTATAACCATCTGCGCTCACTGGAGACGCGCTACACGGAGCGCTACCAGGGCATGGGCATGGACCGGTCCGAGACCGGCACGCTGACGCTTGAGAAGCCCGGGCGCATGCGCTGGGCCTATGACTCGCCGCCGGGCAAGGTGTTCATTCTCGATGGGACGAATGCGATCTCGTACACGCCCGGCGATGCCGAGGCGACGCGCTTCCCGGAGAAGCGGCTGGATGATCTGCGCTCGCCGCTGCGGTTTCTGCTGGGCCATACGGAGTTGGAGAAAGAATTGCCAGGCTTGAGCGTGACGCTGGTAACCCTGAACGGGCAGACCGGCTACACGCTATGGGGCACGCCGGTGGGGATGGAGCAGCGGGTGCGGTCGCTGGCCGTAACTGTGGATGCGCAGGGCGTGATCCACGCGCTGCGCATCGAGGAGACGGACGGCGCAATAACTACTTTTACCTTCTCGGAGATGCATGAGAATGTGTCGGTGAACGACGACGACTTTCGGTTTATTCCGCCCGCGGGAGTCGTAATTATCGATGGCGCAAATCCTATCTAAAGCGATTCAGACGCCCGAATAGTAAGTTACCGATGGTTTAAACGACGGCACTGAATTTCATTTCCAAGCGGCTTTCTCTGGGGTAGAGTGGATGCCGCAATGACCCCTACAGTTCGCCACGCTCGCAGCAGTTCCCTGTCTGTTCTGTGTCTTGTTGCCGGTTCCCTCTCGCTGACGCTCTCAGGATGCGGCGGAGGCGGGAACAACGGCGGTAGTGGAGGAGGCGGCGGCGGCGGAACTACGAACTACACGATTGCGATTGCGAGCACGAACCCGACGAGCGGTATCTCTATTGGGTACTCGGTCGGAGCCACTGGCGGAACCCCGGTCACAACGGGTACTACACCGTTCAGTCTTACTGAGAGCTCCGGCACCACGGTAAACTTCACGGCGCCGGCCACGCTTTCCAACGGCAACGTCTTCAGCAGCTGGTCCGGATGCACCTCAACTTCGACTAACAGCTGCACGGTGACGGTCTCGAGCAACGCGACGATTACGGCAACCTACGCGACGCCGGTCGCTCCGACGGTCACGGTGACTCCGTCTCCGGCGACGATTACGACCGCGCAGGCGCTGTCGGTAGCGGTCTCCGTGGCGGCGTCGCAAGGCGGCGCGACGCCGACAGGGTCGATTGTTCTCACCAGCGGAAGCTACACCTCGGCAGTGACGACGCTGAGCAGTGGCGCGGCGACGATCAGTATTCCTGCGGGAACTCTACCCGCGGGCACCGATTCGCTCAAGGCGACGTACACGCCGGATTCGGCGAGCTCCACTGCATACGCAACGTCGTCCGGCACTGGCTCGGTGAAGGTGAACCCTCTCGTCGCACCGGCAGTGACGGTAACGCCGTCCCCGGCAACGATTACGACCGCGCAGACGTTGTCGGTAACGATTGCGGTGGCTGCGCCCGCGGGTGGCGCGACGCCGACAGGGTCGGTCGTTTTGACAAGCGGGAGCTACACCTCGGCGGCGGCGACGCTGAGCGGCGGTTCGGCGACGATCAGTGTTCCTGCGGGAACTCTGCCCACAGGAACAGATTCGCTGAAGGCGACCTACACACCTGATTCGGGGAGTTCGACCACTTACTTGACGTCCTCCGGAACCGGTTCGGTGACGGTGAACCCGCTGGTTGCACCAACCGTGACGGTGACGCCATCTCCCACTTCGGTTACGACGGCGCAGACATTGTCGGTCACAGTTGCTGTGGCTGCGTCGCCAGGCGGCGCGACGCCGACAGGGTCGGTCGTTCTCACCAGCGGAAGCTATACCTCGGCGGCGACGACGCTGAGCGGTGGTTCGGCGACCATCAGTGTTCCGGCCGGATCGCTGGCCTTGGGAACGGATTCGCTGAAGGCAACCTACACACCGGATTCGGCGAGCTCGACTGCTTACTTGACGTCCTCCGGCACCGGTTCGGTGACAGTCACACTGCCGCCACCGACGATAACTCTCGGCCTGTCCTTATTGAGCATCACGACGACTCAATCGCTGACGGTGACCATTAGCGCCAGTGGCACTCCGACACCCACTGGAAGCGTCGTGCTGACCAGCGGAACTTACACGTCGGCCACTACTGCGCTGAACGCCGGCGTTGCGGTTATTACGATTCCCGCGGGCTCATTGGCCGCAGGCACCGACACGCTGACGGCCACCTACACTCCGGACTCGGCCAGTTCCTCCACGTACGGCAGCGGGACAAAGACTGCCTCGGTTACGGTGTCCTACGCCATCACAGTTGCAAGTTCGAACCCGGGAAGCGGAGTAAGTGTCACGGTCAGTCCGAAGGATGTGAATGGGAACGGAAGCAGTTTGACGCCGATCTCACTGGCCTATGGCCCTAGCACGACTGTCACGCTAACCGCACCCGCGACCGCGGCCAATGGCAACGTGTTCGCCTCGTGGACGGGGTGTAGCTCAACATCCGGAACACCGGCGCTCACCTGCACACTGAACGTCGCAGCCGCTGCGACCGTGACCGCAAATTACGCGAGCGTCTCCGTCTCGCCCTCGGGGAACGTCACGATCGGGAGTTCGCAGCAGTTCAGTGCGACGGTCACGGGCTTGAGCCCAACCACCGTAACGTGGAGTGTTGCGGTCGCGTCCGGTACAGGCACGGCGGGAACGATCTCGTCGAGCGGCTTGTATCAGACGCCGTATCCGGCTCCGACCAGCGTAACCATCACCGCAACGAGCACGGCGAACACCTCGGTCAAGGGCACAGCGACGGTGACACTGGTCGCGCCCGCAACGACCCCGGGCCCGGCGCTCTCAATCGATGCGGGCACTGTGACGGCACCGATCAGTCCGCTCATCTATGGCATGAACGCTTATCTGCTGGATGCCACTACCGCTAGTAACGCGAACATCACCGTCACGCGCTGGGGCGGCGACGCTACCTCGCGGTACAACTACCAGAACGCAAACTCCAACTCGGCCGCCGACTATTACTTCCAGAACGGCGGCACGTATGGCATGCTGACCACGAATCCCAATAGCACTACCTCTGAGGCGAACTTCAACGACTTCATCGCTGAGACGACTGTCCTGGGGATCAAATCCATTGGCACGGCTCCGGTGCAGGGCTACGTCTCCAACAGCAGCACGAGCGCATGCAGTTTCCCCAAGTCAACCTACCCGAACCAGCAGAGCTACGACAGCTCGAACTGTGGCAACGGCATCTATCCGCAAGGCACCAACGGCTGCACGACCGCTGGCGGCTGCCCCTTGTCTGGCACCTCGACTACATGGCAGACCACGAGCTTGCAGCAGCCACCACCGACTGCACCAACTCCGGCTTCAGGTGCAACGACCGCCTGGGCGCAAGGCACGTGGACCGGAGGCTGGGTTAACTGCCTGCTCAGCACGGGGACAAACTGCACCAATGCGGCCGGGCACGACGCCTCCATCTGGGATCTCGACAACGAACCGGCGTGGTGGGATGCGGTGCACCGCGACGTGCATCCCAATCCTTCCACCTATGACGAGGTGACGAATGGCGGCGTGGGCACCGCGCTGGCAATCAAGACGCTCGATACGAACACGCTGACGGCCGGTCCCGTCATTGATTACTGGTGGAACTACTTCTACTCCAAGAAGGACATCGAGAACGGCTGGGCGACTGGCAACCCCTGCTATCAACCGTGGAGCGCTCCATCCGACCGCCAGGCCCATGGCGGCGTTCCGATGATCGTCTACTACCTGCAGCAGATGGCCTCCGCCTCCAACACCTATGGCGTGCGTCTGCTCGACTACCTCACGATCCACTCCTACGTTGCGGCGACCTACAACGGGTCGTCGGTCGGATTAACCACGGCGGGCGACACTGGAGAGCAGCAGGCACGCATGAACTCCACTCGTGCGCTCTGGGATCCGGCATACACTGACCCGGCCTTCCCGCAGCCCAACTACAGCACGGACTCCAATTACACATCGAGTTGCTCTGTACCTCCGCAAGCTCCTCAGATCATCCCGATGATGCACTCCTGGCTGACCTCCGGCTGGACAGGAACCGGCTACGCCGCGCCTGGAACCTCCATCGACGAGTACAACTTCGGCGGAACCGAGTCGATCAACGGTGCGGTCACGCAGGCCGATGTTCTCGGCATCTTCGGCAAATACGGATTGACCATGGGGGTCTTCTGGCCGACAGCGACGTATTCGACGCAGACGCCCGGCAATATGGCGTTCGAAATCTACCGCAACTATGACGGAAACAAGTCGACCTTCGGAGACCAGGAACTCAGCTCTACTACGGGCGATCAGAGTCAACTCGCCGTGTACGCTGCATCGCGCACCGGGGACGGCGCTGTGACCGTCGTGGTCATCAACAAGACGTACGGTCCCTTGACCAACACGCTTTCCATCAACAATCTCACCAGCACAGCGACGGCGGCCCAGGTCTTCCAGTACAGCAACGCGAATCTGAACGCCATCGTCGCACAACCCAACGCCGTCATCACTCCACCGTCCTCGGGCACGATCAGCACCATCGGCGCCTCCGCGTCGCAGCCGATGACCTTTCCCGGCCAGTCGATCACCCTGATCGTCATCCCATCGCACTAGCCTGATATGCGGTTGAATCTCCCACAGAGGTATTCAGCCGCATTCTTTCTTCAAGCGTCCGGGCCGTGTACCGTAAAGTCATGCGTTTTGTTGCACTCGCTTTAGTTGCCGGACTTACGGCCGTCGCCTCCGCACAGACACCAGCCATTCCCCTTCACCTGATTCCCATGCCGCGCGAGGTTTCCTTCAAGGGAGATCAACCGGTAACAGGCGTCACCGTGGAATGCCCCAACTGCGGCGCAGACGACCAGTTTGCCGCTGGCGATTTGCGCGATGAACTCGCGGTGCGCGGCATTCCGGCTGGCGAGGGTTTGAGGATTGTTCTTCAACGGCTCGGGCAGCATCCCGATGCTTCGTTCACGGAGGCGATGCGTCCCGAGGGCTACGCAATTACCTCGGCGCCTGGCGTTCTTACGCTGACCGGGGCAACGGGGCCGGGAGTGTTCTACGCCGCGCAGACAGTGAAGCAGATGATCGAGCGTTCGGCGAACGGCGGCTTCGTCCTGCACGCGGCCGACATCCGCGACTGGCCGGCGATGCAGTATCGCGGCCTGAGTGACGACCTCTCGCGGGGCCCCGTCGACACGCTGGAGTTTCAGAAGAAGATCGTGCGCACGCTCGCTGCGTACAAGGCGAACCTGTATTCACCGTACTTCGAGAACACGCAGCAGTATGCCTCAAACCCGCTGCCGGCACCGCCGGGCGGCAGCATCTCTGCCGACGACGCGCGCGAGCTGGTGGCCTATGCCGCGAAGTATCACGTGATGATCGTGCCCGACCAGGAGGCCTTCGGGCATCTTCGCCACATGCTGGTCTACGAGCAGTACCAGCAACTCGCCGAGACGCCGCATGGCGCGGTGCTTGCACCCAGCCAGGCGGGATCGCTGCAGGTGATCAACCAGATGTTCACCGAGCTCGCGGCACTGTACCCATCGCCGTTTCTGCATATCGGCGCAGATGAGACCTTCGATCTGGGAGTTGGCCAGACAAAGCCCGCGGTGGATCAGCAGGGACTGGGTCCCGTCTACCTGAGCTTCATGCAGCAGATCGACAACACGCTGCGGCCGCTAAACCGGCGCCTGCTTTTTTGGGCTGACATCGCCGAGCGCTCGCCCGATCTGCTGAAGGGCATGCCTGAAGAGTTCAAGCGCAACACGATTGCCATCAGCTGGCACTACTCGCCCTCGGACACCGGCTTTACGAAATATCTGAACTACTTCAAGTCTGCAGGCTTCGAGACGTGGGTCTCGCCCGGCATCAACAACTGGTCGCGCATCTATCCCAACTACAACATGGGACTGGAGAACATCAAGCAGTTCACCCGCGATGGCCAGCAGATGGGTGCTACGGGTCAGCTGAACACGCTGTGGTACGACGACGGCGAAGCGCTGGCATCGAACAACTGGTACGGAATTCTCTTTGGCGCCGCGGCCGCGTGGCAGCAGGGCGAGAGCTCGATCCCGCAGTTCGAAGCCGACTTTGGTCCGGCGTTTCATGGCGACATGACCGGCAAGCTCGAGATGGCGCAGCAGGAGCTGATGGCCGCGCACGATCTGCTGAGGTTTACGGCTAAGGTGGGTGATGGCTCCGATGGTCTCTTCTGGCTCGATCCCTGGTCGAAGGATGGCCAACAGTATGCCGAGAAGATTCGTCCCTACACGCACGAACTGCGCCTGCATGCCGAGCATGCGCTGCAGTTGATCGCCGAGGCACGTGCGGCCTATCCTGCGCCGGCAACGCCCGTCGTCTACACGGTCACGAACCAGCTTCCTTCAAACCCGACCTCGTTGCGGGAGACGAACGCGATCGATGCACTTGAGCTTGGCGCGCGACGCTTCGACTTCATCGGCGAGAAGTTCCAGCTCGCCGACGAGATGGCAGAAGGCTACGCGCGCGCGCAGGCCGATGCGACATCCAGCGACCGCAAGCAGCGCATGGAGGTGAGCCGCGAGCTGAGCGACATCAACGGCGTGAACGGCCGCATTCAGGACATCAAGGATGGCTACTCTTTGATTCGCGGTCTGTACGCTCAGCTGTGGCTCCGCACCAACCGGCCCTACGCGTTGCGCCCCGTGCTTGCGCACTATGACTACACGATCGACACCTGGCTCGCGCGGATGGACAAGGTTCGTAGCGCCCAACGCCAATGGGCCGATACGCACACACTGCCCAATGCGGCCGATCTGGAGATCCCACCGCCTCCGCCCGCCACGCCTGTGCCGGCAGTACCTGCAACCCCCATTCCGGCTGCAGCCGCCACTCCACCATCGAACTAAGAGACGATGCCAACGATCATCACAGCGCGGCGATTGCTCACCGATGTAGGTTCGATTGAGTTCCCTGTTCTCATCGTTGATGACAATGGAACGCTGACGGACATCAGCTCTGATCCCACGGCGCTTGCGCGCGAAGAAGACACGCTTACCAGCGCGTTCTTCGACGTTCACACGCACGGTGCGATGGGTCACGATGTGATGTCGGCATCGCCAGCTGAACTCCGCGAGATCCAGCGCTTTCTTGCCATGCACGGCGTTGTACAGTACCTTCCGACAACCGTGACGGCTTCGGTTGACTCCACTCTGCGCTCGCTCGAATCGCTCGCGAATGCGATTGAGGCTGAACCGCAGCCGCTGCAGGCGCAGCCGCGCGGCATCCATCTCGAAGGGCCCTTTCTCTCGCACATCAAGCGCGGCGTTCACCCAGAGAAGTATCTGCAGAAGCCGAGCATCGAGCTCTTCGAACGCTTTCAGCAAGCTGCACGAGGACACATCTGCCTGGTAACGATCGCACCCGAACTAAGCGGAGCGATGGAATTGATCGCCTACGCAACAAGTCTCGGCGTGCGTTGCTCGCTGGGCCACACGAATGCGCTTGCATCCGAGACGCGCCCAGCGATCGATGCCGGCGCAAGCAGCGTCACCCACACCTTCAACGCGATGCGTGCGCTGAATCATCGCGAGCCGGGTGTTCTCGGCGTTGTGCTGGACGACCAGCGCCTCTATGCCGAACTGATCTGCGACGGTGTCCACGTCGCACCGGAACTCGTGCGGCTTTGGTTCAGGTCAAAGGGTGTGGAGCGCGGGATTCTCGTGACCGATGCGATGTCCGCTGCTGGAATGCCTGACGGCAGATACAAGCTCGGTGAACTCGACGTCAATGTCGCAGATGGCCGCTCCATGCTTGCCGGTGATCTCGAACGTGGCGCGCACACGCTGGCCGGGTCCGTGCTGACGATGGACCGCGCTGTCGCGAACCTGCGCCAGTTCACCGGTGCATCGATCGCAGACGCCGCGCGGCTCGCCTCGCATAATCCTGCAACGATGCTGGGCCGGCCCGAGCTGACACGCCTTGCTCCGGGCTGCCCCGCGAACCTCAATCGGTTCGACACCAGCGGTCGCCTGGTTGCGACCTACATCCACGGAGAGCTTGTCACGTAGACGCGAATTACGTACCTCGCCGCGCACGCCACAAGGCGCCTTCGAGCGGCTGCACAGCGTTCGCATCTACGCTGATCTCCGGCCACGCTGCGCGCAGATGCTCGTCCATTGCGCGAAGCACGCGCGGAATCCTGGCGAGCACGCTGCCCGTGAACGCGACGCGCGAGGCATCCTCTGCTCCACAGTCAGCCGCGCGCATCTTCGAGATAACGAGACTCACCTGCGTCGCCAGTTCCTCGCCCGCACGCTCCAGTACGCCCTGCGCCAGCACATCGCCGTCGTCCGCACAGTTCGCCACAACTCCCGTTAGCAAAGCAAAATCGGGCCGCTCGCGCATGTTCGCCTTGGCGACGAGCGAGCCCAAATCCTCAAGCTGCCACGCTCGTTGTATCTCGCGCAGCAGACAGGTCTCTACGCCGCGATCGCGCGCGCGCAGACAGGCACGAATCGCCTCCAGGCCAATCCACGTTCCCGAGCCCTCATCGCCTAGCACCGGTCCCCATCCACCGGCGCCCACCGCCGAACCGTCGGCACACCGGCCCATCACATTAGATCCCGTCCCCGCAATCACAAGCACCCCAGGGCCACCACGAAACGCTGCATCGAGCGCAATCTGCTCATCGCCCGCGAGGATGACTCCGCCACTCACGAGTTCGCGCAGTGTTGTCTCCGCCCAGCGGCATACCTCGGCACTTGACGAGCCGGCGAGACCGAAGCACGTGCAGGCGATCGAGTCACCCGCAACGCCCGCCGCCCCAAGCGCGTCGCGCACGATCGTCCGCAGGTTCTCCGTCGCGGTCTGCTCGCCCACATTCATGAGCTTGACCGTCGGCCCCGAGGCCTGCCCCAGCACCCGCGACGCGTTCGCGACCCAGCACTCGGTCTTCGTCCCACCGCCATCCAATGCCACAAAATACGCCATCCGTTTACTACTCCGAACGCGCTCTGAGCCAGTCAGGCGCTAAGCCCGTTATCATAACCTGCAAGGTTGCCTCACGTCAGCGCACCGCAGGAGGAGTAAGCCCGCTTGCCTTGTTTCATCAACGCCCTTGCAGTTCTTCTTGCAACGCAGCGGCTCAGTGTTTTCGACCTCGCTCTGGTGGCGGCCTACCTCATTGGGATTACCCTCTTCGGCCTGCGCTTTCGTAAAGTGCGTGGAGCGGCTGCGGCCGATCGCTCGCTCAAGAGTTACTTCCTCGCCGACAACACCATCCCCTGGTGGGCTATCGCGCTCTCCGTTGTCTCGGCCGAAACATCTACGCTCACCATCATCTCCATCCCCGGCGTGGCCTTCGCCGGCGACTTTGGCTTCCTCCAGGTCGTCATCGGCTACATGCTCGGACGCATCGTCGTGGCAGCGCTCTTCCTGCCGCGCTATTTCGCGGGCGAGATGCTCACCGCCTACCAACTCATCGACCGCCGCTTCGGCGGCACGCTGCACAAAGTCACCGCTGCACTCTTCCTCGTCACGCGCGCCGCCGCAGAAGGCGTGCGTGTCTTCGCTGTCTCCATCGTCGTCGGCATTGCCATCGGCACACGCGACATTCTCTCCATCGCCATCATCGGCGCCTTAACGCTGCTCTACAATTTTTGAAGGCGGAATGGCGGCGGTCGTCTGGACCGATGTCGTGCA
>CAVSOV010000012.1:0-518738 GCA_963729675.1 uncultured Acidobacteriaceae bacterium | reverse complement strand
GGCGGAGAGTGGGGGATTCGAACCCCCGATAGAACTTTTGATCCTATAACGGTTTAGCAAACCGCCGCCTTCAGCCACTCGGCCAACTCTCCGCGGGGTAGGTCTTGATTATATCGGAGCGGAGTCGGTTTCGCTGCCTTGATTATTTTCCCGCTGAAGTGAGCTCTTTCTTCACCGTGGAGGCATCGCTCGATTACGAGCTGCGCTTCGGCGAAGGTCAATCTAGACGGCCGAGGGATAGGTTTCGGGCACCTCTTCGCCTTCATGCCATGGGACGTTGGCTTCCAGAGGAATCAGGGCCAGAGTGCGATCGATGTGAATCACGGCGTCGAACTGCTCCGAAAGGCGAGCCTCGAAGTAGTGGCTGACTCGTTCCGTTTCAGGCCGATAGATGACGCCGATGGCGCGTTGCAGAAGAGACTGCGCGAGCACGGCACGGATCGGCTCTTCGCGCAGCAGCAGAAGGAAGTCTCCAAGGCCGGTCTCGTGGAAGATCGACTCAATGCTGTTGGGTAATCCGCGTCGAACGATCTTACGCTGCGCGGGCTCATCCCAGTTCGACGCGGCGGTCACCTCGCCCGAGTAAGTGGTGAATCCGACCAGAAAGGCAGCGCCTGAGTGGCGCTCGCGCACGAGTTGGCCGAGATTGAGTTCGCCTCCGCGGCCCATCTCAGTGGCGCGCGCGTCCCCAAGATGCGAGTTGTGCGCCCAGACGACGAGCTTCGAATCAGGTCCGAGATGATTGAGGATGCGATCAAGGGTGTCAGCCATGTGGCGATCACGCAGGTTCCAGGAGCTCACGCGTCCGCCGAACATCGTCCGGTAGTAGCGTTCGGCGTCACGGACAACCTCCGCGTTCTCGCAAGCCCAGAAGAGCTCGCCTCCGAGAGGCTTTTTGTCTGCGTCCGCTGAAGGTGCCATTCGGCGGCGCATCTCCAGCAGTTGATCGATCACCGCCTGCTCGCAACTCTCGGTCATTCCGAAGCCCGCGGAGTATCCGTAGGCCTGCGAGTCCTCGCCAAACTGATCGAAGCAACTGTAGCGGAAGCGTGCACGCGCAGCGGCGACGGGGTCATTTGTGTCGAGGTAGTGAAGGACCTCCTGAGCGGAGGCGTAGAGGCTGTAGAGATCGAGGCCAAAGAAGCCGACGGAGCTGCCTCGGCGCAGGTTGTGACGGTGCAGCCACTCGACAAACGCGAGCACGTCCATGTTGCGCCACATCCATGCGGGGAAGCGACGAAATCCGCTGAGAGCGTCGAGGGGTTGCTCGGGTTTGTCTATGCCGTCTCGCCAGCTTGTGACAAAGCGATGCACGCGATAGGCGTCCGGCCAGTCGCCTTCAATAGCGACTCCAGCGAAGCCCTTCTCTTCGATCAGGCGGCGCGTGATTCGAGCGCGTTCGCGATAGAAGTCGTGGGTTCCGTGCGATGCTTCGCCGATCAGGACGAGCCGGGCGTCGCCGATAGCGGCGAGCAAGGGGTCGTACTCTGCGGAGGTCGTGAAGGGAAGAGGATGTGCGCTGCGGGCAATCTCAGAGAGCGCGTGAATAGTGTTGAATGTGCGTCCCATCGCTCCTCCTCGTTGTGGGATGACGAAGAGAGGCTGGAGTGTTGTCGGGGAGGTTTGGCTAAGCGGTCGCGAGTACGCAGTTCCGGCCCGCGGCCTTTGCCTGATAGAGGGCCATGTCGGCGCGTTCCATCATGGTGTGGACGTTATCGTCGACGCCACGATAGGTGGCGATGCCGACACTGGCGGTTACGCTGATCATCTGAACGCGCTCGCCATTGCGAATGCCGCTGCCAGGCAGCAGGATGCGCTCAATATTGCGCCGGACACGCTGTGCGACCAGGAGTGCGGAGTCTGCGGCAGCGCCGGGCAGAAGCACAGCGAACTCTTCGCCGCCCCAGCGGCCGAGGACGTCGATGCCGCGCACGGAGTCCTGCATCTTCTCGACCACGGCGCATAACGCCTGGTCGCCGGCCTGGTGGCCGAAGCAGTCGTTGATCTGCTTGAAGTGGTCGAGATCGACCATGAGGACGGAGAACGGTGTTCCAGACCGCTGCCCGCGGGTCAGTTCCTTTTCGGCCCACATGAGGAAGACGCGGCGGTTATAGATACGGGTCAGCGGGTCGGTGCTCGCCATCTGCTCGAGTCCGGTCGTGAGCATCGCGGTGGTCATCCAGAAGAAGCCGAAGGCGATGCCGAGCGCGACGGCGACAAAGAGGCCGAACGTGACGGTCTCCTCTTTATAGAAGGCGCCCGGCTGCGACAGGAGGCCGAGCCCAACTGCGAGCACGCGAATGATGTTGTAAAAGACGAAGGCCAGAAGCAGGGCTGCGGTGAAGAGCGCGGAGGTGCGGACCGCCCGGCGCGCGACACCGATGAGTGTGAATGCGGTGTGGCCGCAGATGATCGCGATGAGAAGTCCCGCCACCACAATGCGGGAACCATCAGGCCCAAACCCCGGAGGGGAGTAAATCAAGGTGAGGTCCACCGCCGCCTGCAACACAAGCAGGGCAACGCCGAAGGTTGGAAACAAGGAGCATCGCTCCGAGAGCTCCAGCACGGCGACGTGCAGCAGAACGAATGAGCCGAGAATAAGCACGTCTGCGAGCGGCATTGTCACCAGAAGAGACAATCTGCCGTGACAGGCGAGCAGAAGCGCGCCGATAGCGCCGGAAGCAAAGGAGCCGCCCAGCCAACCCAAACCCCGCAGCAGTGGATTGCTCAGGCGCACAATGACCAGGCCCACGCTGCCGCAAGCCAGGAAGATCGCACCGAGAAGGAGAATAACTCGAATCGCCATGGGATTTAGGTAAAGCTGAAATTCAAAAGGGGTTCCGCGGGTTACGGGTGCTCGGAACTAACTCCTGAATCCCGTTTTTTCGTTAGCTTGGTTATCGGCAATTCGAACAAGAAACGCCACCACACAGAAGTGGTAGGCGGGCGGTCTGGAATGCACGGTTGACGTGCAAAGGGGTTACTCCGCAGGGACTGAGCGCGCCTATTGTATCCAGCAACTTAGCCCTGCCTGGCACCGCGAAAATGCTGCCCGAGGTGACCAGTGCAATTGGTTACTTTCGGCGCTAATCGCGATCCAAAGAGCCACTCTTGAAGAACGTGCGAGGGAGGCTTCTTCTGTTGGAGTGGGATGAATTTTCTAACCCAGGGTAATCTGCTGGATCCGATGGCGTGGACGTGCCTCGCCGCGCTCGACCCTGGCAAGGCAGGCCAGCCGCCGCCATTGCAGAACCTGGGCTTCGACCCCGGGAGTGCGTGGGAGAAGATGCAGAAGATTATTCTGCCCGGTGGCTCGAGCCAGCTCGCAGTGAATGTGTCGATGGCGCATCGCGAATCAACCCTTGTCTCCGTTCTGAAGGGCAGTACCGACTTCTCACTCGGGGCGTCGCCCGCAACCCAGGCGAGGGTCGAGCACTCGCTGACGCAGGCGACGGCCGAGTAGCTTCACGACAAGGGCATCTGGATGATGCGCTCCTCGCGTTCTGATCGATTGCGTGAATTGTCCCAGGACTACCACTGCAACAGAACGAGCTCAGAGCAGAATGCCGGCCCCATCGCTGCCAGCATGCTGTGTTCGCCACGCTTGCCCGGTTTGTTGAGCAGGTAGTCTTCCATGATCGACAACACAGACGCCGACGAGAGATTACCAACCTCGCGAAGGCTGGTCCACGAGGCCTCGAGCGCATGGGGAGGAAGATCGAGACTCTGCTCCATCGCTTCGAGCACCTTCGGTCCGCCGCTGTGGAAGATGAAACTGCAGATCTCTTTCACGGAGAGGTCATTGTCTGCGAGGAACTCATCCACATTGGACCGCAGGTACTTGTTCACAAGGTCAGGAATCTCAGAGGAGAGCACAACGTTGAAGCCGTTGTCTTTAAACTTCCATCCGACGAGATGTTCGGTCCCGGGGTAAAGCGTAGAGCGTGTGTCCATGACGCGCGGGCACGGAGGATCGGCCTCAGTGCGCAGTTTCATTGCCAGAGGAGTCTGATCGCCGGCGAGAACCACTGCGGCGGCACCGTCACCGAAGAGGCCGCACGCAACAAGGTTGCCGACCGACTCATCGCTCTCCTGCCATGTGAGCGAGCAGAGCTCGACTGCCAGGAGGAGCGCATACTGCTTCGGGTAAGCGCGCACGTAGTCTGCTGCGCGCGAGATGCCCGCAGCGCCCGCCACGCAGCCAAGGCCGAAGATGGGCGTGCGCTTGATGTTCATCGGGAAGTTCATCAGGTTGGTCAGCCGGGCATCGATGCTCGGTGTCGCCAGACCGGTTGTGGAACAGAAAAAGATTGCAGAAATATCCGTCGGATTCAAGGCCGCCCGGCTAAGAGCGGTCGTAATTGCCTGTTGGCCGAGTTTGATCGCTCCTTCGATCCACGCGTCGTTCGTCTCGCCGAATCCGGAGAAGCGGCCATAGCTGTCGATGGGGAACATCAGGTGACGGAACTCCACTCCGCAGTTGGAATGCAGCCGGTCCATCAGACGTGATTCGTTCGATTCAGTGGATTTGTTTTTGCGGAATCCCTTGAGCGATTCAGTGATCACAGACTGGGGATACCGGTAGGGAGGGTATGCCGTGGCTACGGATGCAATGCGCATTTCATGAAGGACCTCTCATGGAGATGGGGCTGATCAACAAACTCAGCGAATGCCATCTGGCAGGAGTGCAACACACCTGTGCGTTACATGCTGAGTGACGGGGTGCACTCAGCACAGACAGGCTACGCCCGGGGGGCAACGGTTTCAGCGATAAGATCAAGCCCGCAACAGAACGGGCCGGTCTTAGTTGTTATCCGGCTCGGTATGGTTGTACCCGGTTTTCTTTTGGACGTTCGGCTTTCAGTTTGGTGATGTGGACCTGAGGCGATAAGGAATCTTTTTGGATTCCAGGATTCCCGCGTAATTACTTGATCACGCGGAGCCTTTGCTAGTTTCACTCGATCGCCTGATGAATACCAGTCGCAAATCCCTATTGTTTTCAGTGGCTTCGAACTCATTTTAAAGCGCAGGAAGCGCAGACCACATGGCCCGTGGAGGCGCTAACTCCGGTTTTGAAGTCGATGAAATCAGCCGATTTAAATGGGAGTAGGAAGAGTAGCCCGTCAATTTTCTCAAAGCCATGAAAGATGAAAAGATCACATTGCGAAGCGACGAGAGGTCTTTGATTTCGTGAAAGTGAATTCGGCTTTCACTCACGCGCATATAAAAAGGCTGGCGCCCGGTCCATCTTGCGATGGCGCGAGCACCAGCCTTGGAATGATTAGGCTGACGGTTAGAAGGTGAACTTACCGCTGATCTGCAACTGACGCGACGAGCCGCCGTCACTGGTTGCAAAGCGGGTTGCCGTGATCTGTCCAAAGGCCGCCGACTGAACATTACCGGTCGGCTGCCCGAAGTTCGGATGATTCAGGATGTCGAACGCATCGGCACGCAGCGTGAAGGCGACCCGCTCAGTGATGCGTGTCTCCTTCTGGCCCGACATATCCCAGTCGGCGAAGCCGGGTCCGGTACCGTAGTTGCGTTGGACGTTGCCAATCCCCGTGTAGTTCGTCGGAGCTGTGGCGCCGGTGGCCGAGGCCTGTGTCCCCACGACCAGCAGACGGCAGGCAGACGTAACGTTTGTCAGGTCGCAAACATTGCCGCCATATGCGAGGCCACCCGGGTTCTGGAAGTATTGAATGTACGACTGACCTGCCGGCTGAATCTTTCTGCGGTCGAGGGGACCCAGAAGATTCGGTCGAATGTTGCCGGCGATCCCGTTATAGCCGGAAGTCGAAGCAAGCAAATTCACCGGGTTTCCCGTCTGGTATTGGAAGATGCCTTGCAGGCTGAATCCTTCCTTCCAGCGATTGCCCTTGAACGGCAGGTTGTAGATCGCGGTGCCGGCGAAGTGATTGCGCACGTCAAAGTCCGACAAACCGTAATTCCCGGCCGGGTTGTTGGAGTCCTGGAAGTTCCCGTTTGTTGTAAGTCCCCCTTGCGACCCGAGCGAGTTGATGTCCATCGACTTTGCCCACTCGTAGTTCGCATTGAACTGCATGCCGTTGTGGTACGTCTTGTCCAGAGTCACCCAGAGTGCGTTGTAATTCGAGTACCCTGTGCTGTTGCGAGTGTTGATGTTCGAAGCAATCGATGCTCCCGGAGCAATCGGGCTGTTCGGTGCCAGCGTATTGTACGGACGCGGACTCCCCGGTGGACCGCTAGCCTGGTTGAGATTCGTGCTGTCCAGCAGATGATGTCCCGTCGATCCGTAGTAACCGATCGATCCGATCAGCGACCAAGGCAGCGCCTGCTGAATGTTCAGGTTGAAGCTCTCGATATACCCGTTGTGGTAATTGGGATTGACGTATCCAAGCGCAAACCCCGACGCCGCCGCTGCCGACTTGTAGATGCTGCTCAGCGGCTGGGGCGCGGCGCTGTTGCTGTAGGAGACGGCCGTAGTGAACGGCGGATTGCCCGTCAGAATCGTGGACGTTCCCGCCACGGGCTGGTCGACCAGATAGCCGTATGCGGCACGAAGGACCGTCTTCTGGTTATTGAAGACGTCGTATGCCAGGCCAACCCTTGGTTCGAGGTTGTAATTCTGCTTATATGGTTCCCTTGGAATTCCGTTCGTACCAACCTGTATCAGCGTGCTGGTCGTGCTGCCCACAGGTTGGAACATCGACATACGGTTCTCGCCTTCCACCGGCGTGCCGTTCCATTCGAAGCGCACACCGTACTCCAGCATCAGGCCCGGCAGCATCTTGTAGTTGTCCTGGATGAACCCACCCACCGCCGTCGCATACATACGGTAGTCGATGATGTTCGGCTGCACCGAAAACACCGGGCTGACGCTCGCCGCGAGTTGTGCGGCTGTCATTGACAGCGTGCCGATATTCCCGGCGAAGCTGTACAGCAGATACCGCCGGTACTCTCCGCCCCATTTGACCTGGTGATTCCCGGCGACCATTGTGACCGTATCCGCCAGCACGCCTGTCGTTGTGTCACGGCCCTGCGGGAAGCCGGACGGTCCGCCGAACGTGAAGCTGTCGTCCGTGACCGTGGTCTGCGGAATACCGACCGTCCCGCTCAGACCGTCGTTCAGGCCCAGGCTGGTGGGATCGAGCAGGTTCGCAGGATTGAACGCAATCGCGATGCGGTTGAATCCCAGGCGAGCCTCATTCGTGACTCTCGGGGAGAAGATGTGCACATACTGCAAGGTTCCGATCTGGCGATGCGCAGTTGCGGTGGTCGCCCCATCCTGGCAGCGTGTCACCCTGCAGAGCAGGCTCTGTGCGCACGTCCTTCTGGAACGCATAGAACCCATGCAACGAGTCATTGTCCCCGAGCTTCTGGTAGACGTCACCTGTGAACTGATCGATCTGCACAGGTCCCGGCGTGAACGAAACGTACGTGCTGCCGCTGTTTGGCTGCGGGATGAGCGCTGCCATGTTCGCTCCAACCGTACCTGGGATGAACGCCGCGCGCTGGGCAGCCGTGAACACGTTGCTGTTCTGCAGAATGCCCTGATGCTGGCGCAGGCCCTCGTAGCTGAAGAAGAAGAAGGTGTGGTCGCGGTAGACGGGACCGCCCACGCTGACGCCAAAGTTGTTGCGCTTCAGCGGGGCCTTGGCACCCGTTCCGAAGGCCAGCGGCAGGCCGGTTGCCGGGTTGAAGCCGCGGTTGAAGTAATTGCGTGCGTCCAGCGCTTCATTGCGGAAGTAATCGAACACCTCACCATGGAACTGATTTGTGCCGGAGCGCGTTGCGACAGTCACAATTGAGCCATCGCTGCGCCCGTATTCCGCGCTGAAGGTCTGATTGTTGATCTTGAACTCGCTCGTCGTGCTGATCGACGGCTGGAACGTGATCTGGTTCTGGCTGATGTCGTTCAGGTTGATGCCGTTGATCTGGAAGTTCACCGAGTCTTCGCGATTGCCCGCCGTGATAAACGAGTTCGCGCCCAGGCCGCGGCTTGTGGCCGTCAAACTGCCGTTCGTCGGAGCAATCACACCTCCCGGCGTCAGCACCGTGAGATCCAGGAAGTGCCGTCCGTTCAGAGGAAGCTGCTGAACCTGCCGCTGATCGATAACCTGTCCGACAGTTATCGTGCTGGTTTCGATCTGACCTGCGGACTGTGCCTCCACCTGCACGGTCTCCCCGGCGGAAGCGACTGCGAGCTTCAGGTTGAGTGTCACCTTGCTGTCGACGTTCAGCGTCAGGCTCGGTACGGTGTTGTTGCTGAATCCTGTCGCGGACGCCTTCACTGAGTAATCACCCGGCAGCAGAGCTGGCACGGCATAGAGACCGGCTCCGTCCGTATCTACGGCGCGGTCGGCTCCGGTTGCAAGCGAATGAACGACGACATGTGCGTTTGGAACTGCGGCTCCTGTGGGATCGGTAACGGTTCCTGAGAGAGATGCTGAGGACTGGCCAAATGCCGCAACGGCCGTCGCGGCGAAGAGTGCAACCAACAACTGGTATTTGTGCTTCATGAATCCTCCATTTGGTACACGACCACCCGCGTCTATGGTTGAGTTCCAGACACGCGAGGCTCAGAGGTTAAAAAGCAGGTCGATAGTGTGAACTATAAAACAAATTAACGCGCGCTCAACACGATTCAACGACGACTCGTCACAAATACGGTTTGCTCAGTAGCGGCTAACCGTGAGACAGAGAAAAAGGCCGTAAATCCTGTTGAAATTATCGCTCTTCGTCAAATTCACTTCGAGGATTGACAAGAGGATGACTCGATAATGACATTGCAATGACAATTGTTGTCAGATCGAATTTGTTTGGAGCACCGGGCCGGGATTGAACCGGCGAATACTGGTTTTGCAGACCAGCGCGTTAGCCACTTCGCCACCGGTGCTCTCGGCGTGTCTGCGCAAAGATCGCAGACACGCAACAGACTACGCGACACGCGCCGCAGAGAGCGGCGGGTCGCGCAGAGTTCTTTACTGCGGCTGCGAGGTCGTTCGCAGGTAAGGCTTCACTGTCTTGTAGCCCGGGAAGATCTTGTCGGCCTCTTCGTTCGAAACTGCGCCGGTGATGATTACGTCATCGCCCTGTTTCCAGTTCGCCGGCGTGGCCACCTTGTGCTTGGCGGTCAGTTGCATCGAGTCGAGGACGCGCAGAATCTCGTCGAAGTTGCGGCCCGTGGTCATCGGGTATGCGAGGTGCAACTTGATCTTTTTATCCGGTCCGATGACGAAGACCGTGCGCACGGGAGCGTTGTCTGCGGGCGTGCGGCCTTCGCAGCTGTCCCCGGCGTCGCCCGGCAGCATGTCATACAGCTTGGCTATCTTCAGGTCCGGGTCGCCGATGACCGGATACTTCACCGGGTACCCGCTTACTTCCTCGATGTCTTTCTCCCATCTCTTGTGAGAGTCCACCGGATCGACGGAGAGGCCGATGACCTTCGCGCCACGCGCCGCAAACTGGTTCTCGAGGCTGGCAACCGCGCCGAGTTCCGTCGTGCACACCGGGGTGAAGTCCTTGGGGTGAGAGAAAAGCACCGCCCAGTTATTGCCGATCCACTCGTGAAAATGAATCGGACCCTGCGTCGTTTCAGCGGTGAAGTCAGGAGCTACGTCGTTGATGCGAAGCGACATCGTTTGTACCTGCCTTTATCTGTTTTGAAAGTCTCTGGGTTCGAATTAACTGGAAAACCCACCCGGCGGTGGGCCCTGGGTGGGTTCTGAGCGTCGATTCTTCTGGTTCGGCGTTACCGCCTCGACTCGCTCATCTGCTCACCCGCGCGGGCCACAGCAACAGCAGCAGCAACCACAGCAGTTGCAGCAGCAGGAGCAAGCGGACATCGTCGTGTCGAGCATCGGATGGCGTCTCTCAATCTTCTACCGCGGCCGGCGTCAAGCACCAGCATGGAAGCAGTTGGCCCCACTTGCGGCTGTCTTCAAACTACGTCCCTCAGGCAGCGATGTCAACCGCTCGGTAGACTCAACTCTATGAACCGCAAGCTGGAGTACACCATCCTCGACGTCTTCGCGGAGCGGCCGCTCGAAGGTAATGCGCTCGCTGTGTTCCACGATGGTCGCGGCCTCTCTGATGCACAGATGCAGGCGATTGCTCGTGAAACAAACCTCTCGGAGACCACGTTCGTTCTCCCTTCCGGAGATCCGGAGCATGATCGCGCCGAGGGTGTTCGCGTGCGCATCTTTACCACGCAGGAGGAGCTGCCCTTCGCCGGCCATCCCACGCTCGGAACGGCCTGTTGGCTGCATCTGAACCATCTCATCGGCGCACGTGAGCTGAAGCTTCTGCTCAACGTCGGTGCAATCACCGTTCGTCTCGAGCCGAAACCTGATACTGACGGCGGCGTCTTCGCCACCATGTGGCAGAACGATGCTGTCTTCGGAGATCTGCACGACCGTGCCGAGGTGGCCAGCGTGCTCGGCCTCGCAGAAGGTGACCTGCTCGAAGGCCCAGAGCCGCAGACGGTCTCGACCGGCAATCCCTTCTGCATCGTTGCGCTCAAACTCGAAGCACTTCAGCGACTCGCCATCCCGCAGCGTGAGGCCTGCGCCTGGCTCGCCGCCAAAGGCACGCGCTGGTTCTATTGCATTGCTCCGGAGCAGGCCGCGGGCCCTTTGTCCTCGCCTCACGAGGAAAACGTTTGGCGTGCACGCATGCAGTTCTACTCCGGGGAGGATCCGGCAACGGGCTCCGCTGCGGGCTGCGCCATCGCGTGGTTGGTGCGTCACGGCTGCGTCGAATCGGGCCGGGAAGTGACACTGCGCCAAGGCCTTGAGATCGGCCGGCCAAGTCGGCTCGTGGTCCGAGCTGTCCGCCAGGGAGAGGGGGTCCGTTCCATAACGGTTTCGGGCAGCACCATCCCTGTGGCACGCGGTGCCTTTTTCCTGCCTGTTTAACGAAGATTTACACAGGCAATGACACAACAAACCTCAACACTGACGGGCACTCCACAACAATCAGTGGATGCGCGACTCGGAATTGATTGGGTTTTCGCCATAATTTCGCGGTTGCTGCGAGAGGTTCCCCTCCGTATGCTCAGCAAATCGTCGTTGGGCTTCAGCTCAGGGACGCAAAGATTTCGCCTGATTTTTCGGACAATTATGCGCTGAATCCGGGGAGCGGATCCATTCGCTTCATGCCCCCTCGCGGCCTGAAAACAGCCGCGCACCAGGAGCACCGGGTTAGGTTCTTGCCTCGCTCATCGACGCCGGCCTAAATGGGGATCGCCGTGTCGATGAGGCGTGGGAGTGCTGGAAGGCGCGCTGGGTGACTACCGGAAGCGACCACTGACGTCGCTTTTCCACAGAGTCACGTGCAGCGCCCAACGACGTGCCGGCGGCCAGCCCGCCTCGCACGCCGGGCACTTTTACGCTCGAAGCAGGACCACAGCGCCACAACCCACGGGCTTAACGACGTGTCTCTGACGCGTTCGTGAACCTGCGGCATCGCGCAACGGCGTAGGCTCCTTTACCGGGAGCAAGGGACAGAAACGCAACAGCAGGAATGCCGGTAACCCCCGGCAAAAGAAAGAGATCGACGATGCGCCCGAGAAAAACCATTGTATGTGTTGAAGATAATGAGCAGATTCTGTCCGTACGGAAGTTCCTCCTGGAGACTCGTGGGTATCGTGTGCTGGCGATGAGCTCCGGAGCGGAGGCGATTGACTATCTGCGCGGAGCTTTGCCGGGGTCGGTGGACCTTCTGCTGGCGGACGTTATCATGCCGCAGATGGACGGCAATGAGCTTGTCCGCCGCGCCAAGCAGATGCACCCGGGACTGCCGACTTTGCTGGTTTCCGGCACAGTTTCCAACTTTGATCGCGCCGCCGCCGCCGACGCCTTCCTGCCCAAAGGGGCGTGCTCACCGGCGGAGATGCTGGATCGGATTCGCATTCTCGTAGCCCGTAAGCGGGGACCAAAGAAGCAGATTGCGGTGGCCGTGCCGGACGCGTCCCAGGCTGTGGCTATCGCTGGATAAATACTCAAAGTGTGCGAAGGAAAGCGGCGGGACTTGGTTGGAGTCCCGCTTTTTTTCGCGACCTGTGTGTTAATTTTTGAGTCATTTTTCGTCGCTTTTGAGCGGTTTTGAAGCGCTTTTGAGGGCTAATTTTGGCGCGTTTTTTGAGGTTTACGCCTCGACCAAGACCGTAGCGCCGCTGCCATTGGCGCTTGAGTCGAGCCCAGACTGCATCGCGCTCGGCCTTTGAGATTTCCGGGTCCGGAGACTCCACGAAACGCGCGGCCTCGCTCTTGGCGAGCTCCAGCAGATCGCGGTCACGCGCCAGGTTCGCAACTCGAAACTCCGGCAGACCGGCCTGCCGGGTCCCGAAGAACTCTCCCGGTCCGCGCTGCGCGAGATCGATCTCTGCCAGAGCGAACCCATCCTGGGTCTGCACCATCGCGTCCAGCCGAAGCTCGGCTTCGGGTGAAATTTTGCTTCCGGTGAGAAGCACGCAGTAACTCTTCGCCGCGCCGCGTCCAACGCGGCCGCGGAGCTGGTGCATCTGTGCCAGGCCGAAGCGCTCGGCGTGCTCGACGACCATCACTGTCGCATTGGGCACGTCCACGCCGACTTCGATCACGGTCGTCGAGACCAGGACGTCGATCTCGCCACGCTGGAAGCGTGCCATCGTGACGTCTTTGTCGTCGGCGCTCATGCGTCCGTGCAGAAGGCCGAGCTTCAATCCGTGGAGTGCGCCCGAGCTTAGCTCGTCGAACATCTCGGAGGCGGAGCGGAGTTTGGGGCGGGTCACGGTGCGCTTCGGTGCGTTTCCGGTGGGAGGCTGCGTGAAGAGTGCTCGCGCGCCTTTGGCGCGCGATACCCCACCCTGCCTTCCTGCGGAAGTCGAGGGTGGGGCACCCGGCTTTGCTTCGACTTCGTTCGATTCATCCTTTGCGAAGTCCAGTTCGGGCTGATCGTCGCGCTCGCCTTCGATGATCGGATAGACGATGTACGCCTGCCGTCCCGCCTCGACCTGCTTGCGCACGAAGTCCCAAACCTCGTCAGCTCGCTCCTCGGGCATGCGGCGCGTCACAATCGGCGTTCGTCCGGGCGGAAGTTCGTCGAGAACACTCGCTTCGAGATCGCCGTAGATCGTCAGCGCGAGTGTGCGGGGGATGGGCGTCGCGGTCATCACCAGGACGTCGGGTTCCATTGCTGTTCCGCTCGCGCCGGGCTTGCGCATGAGCTTGAAACGCTGTTGCACGCCGAAGCGATGCTGCTCGTCGACGACGACGAGGCCGAGGTTGTCGAAGTCGACCTTCTCCTCGACGAGTGCGTGTGTGCCGATAGCAAGGTCGGTCTCGCCGCGGAAGATGCGGCCGCGCGCGTCACGCTTCATGCGGTCGTCCAGCGATCCCGTCAGCAGCGTTACGCGGTATGGCCGCTGCTTGCTGGGGGAGATCGCATCGCGCAGCAGCTTGCGTGCGGAGAGATAGTGCTGCGTTGCGAGGATCTCGGTCGGCGCCATCATCGCAACCTGGTACCCGTTCTCGATCGCGACCAGCGCGGCTTCCAGCGCGACGATCGTCTTGCCCGAACCGACATCGCCCTGCAGCAGCCTTCGCATTGGCCGCGGCGCGCGCATGTCCTCGACGATCTCGCCGAGCACGCGCTTCTGCGCTGCAGTCGGCTTGAAGGGCAGCACCTGTTTCAGCGCCTTTCGGACCTGGTCATTCGTTTCAAAGGCCGTGCCTTCGCGCTCGCGGAGTCTTCGCCGTTTCAGCTCTAGTCCAAGCTCGAGATACCAGAGTTCTTCGAAGATCAGCCGGCGATGCGCCGGCGTGCGTGCGCTGACATTAACTCCGTCATCGATGTGCCGGCGGCAGGGAAGTGGATTGCTTCCAGCGCCTCCATGCGCGAGGGCAGTCCAAGACGCTCGCACAGCGCAGTCGGCAGCGTCTCTTCCGCGCTTGTCCCGCTCTCCTTTAACTCTTTGAAGATCGTCCACATGACGCGGCGCAGCCAGCGCGAGGTCAGCTTCGCTCCCCAGGGCGTTGTTCCGCCGACGGACGGATAGACCGGGACGATTCTGCCCATCTCGAGCGTCGTGAACTCGGCGTCTTCTCCTGTTGAGCTTGCGTCTGGCAGGATTTCGAAGGTCGGCTGGACCATCTTGAACTTTGTTGAGCCCGGCGGCGCGTTGAGCGCATTGCCGCTGCGCGAGCCCTCGAGCTTTCCGTAAAGGGCGATTCGCTGGCCGGGCCGAAACTTGTCCTTGAGGTAGCTGCCGTGAAACCAGAGGCATTTGACGGTCTCAAAGATGGGCGGCGGGCGAAGGAGGCCGGCGAGGGATGGTTCGGAGGAGTTCGTGGTGGAAAAGCCAGAGGCGGCGTCGGTGGGACGAACGTCCACGGGGTTCTTCGACTTCGCAGCTCGCGAGCGAGCTGCTTCGCTCAGAATGACCGTATCTGGGTTGCCAATAACGTGGGGGATGGGCGTGACTGGGGGGATAGGAGCAACGCCGACCGTCATCTCGAAGATGGGGCCGGAACGCGTGCGGAGCAGCACCGCGCCGCGAACCTCGCCGATGACGGAGGCCATCTCGCCCGGCTGATAGGCCGAAAGTGGTTTGGGATGTAGGCGATCCTCGTAGCGGAAGGGCAGGTGGTAGAGAAGATCCTCGACCGTCTCGATACCGCGTTCGTGCAGCCCGGCTGCGATGCGCTCGCCGATGCGCTTTACGAACCTGACCGGCGTCTGCATCGCGATGGTCTCGTGAAGGGTCACGGCCTTGATGCTAGCAGGGGATATCGCACCCTCTTTGTGCGCGTGAGAATGGGATAATGAGGGTAGAACCCCCGGGTCTATCTAGCTCCAAATGGATTCCTTCTTCTTCCGATTCAGAAACGCGCTGGTCCTGATTGTCATCGTGCTGCTGCAAGTCTTTGCACTGGCTGTGCAGGTTCAGCGCCCCATCGAGGGCACGGTGCCCGGTGGCACCCCCGACGGCCGAAAGATCACGCTGCTGCGCCGCTGGACTGTCGCGCTTGTCACACCTATCGAGCGGATCACGCATGGCAGCAGTCTGCATACGCGGAGCGTGTGGGACAACTACATCGACCTTCGCCACACGCGCGAGGAGAATCAGCAGCTGAAGCAGGAGATTACGCAACTGCGCGAGGAAGAGGCAGCCTTCGCCGAAGACGCAGCGCAGGGCCGCCGCCTGCAGTCGGTGCTGGGGTTTCAGCAGCAGTACATTTCCAAGACTGTGGCCGCGCAGGTGATCGGCACCAGCGGAACGGATCGCTCGCACGTGCTCTATATCGATAAGGGTCTCGCGGATGGGCTTCGCCCGAATCAGCCGGTGATCACGCCTTACGGCATCGTCGGCAAGCTGCGCGACGTCTTCCCACATACCTCGCAGCTTCTGCTGATCAACGATTCCAGCTCCGGCGCCGGCGTGCTGCTGGAGTCCACGCGCATTCGCGGCATCCTGCGCGGCACCACCAGCGGCGAGGTCCAGATCAACAACCTGACGCCCGACCAGCGCATCAAGCCCGGCGAGCAGGTGGTGACCTCGGGCGGCGACCAGGTCTTTCCGCGCGGGCTTCCTGTTGGCACGATCGAGTCCGTCGTGCCGGACCCGCAGCACCAACCGTATACGGCGATCACGATTAAGCCGGCGGCGAATCTCTCAGAGCTTGAAGAGGTTCTCGTGATCACTGGAACCTCACCGACGCTGCCGGCGCAGGCGCAGGCGGACGCTGCACAGGCTGAGACAACCGCCGAGGAGAACAAGCGCGCCGCCGAGGTGCTCGCCGAGAAGCTGCCGAACGTCGATGACCAAGCCGCGGGCGCTGATCAGACGACGACTGACCCGAATGCGCCGAAGGGTGCTGCAGCTGCGCCTGTGAACAACGACGGCAAGCCGCTCGACACGACGGGACAGAACCTCGTTGGCGGTCTGCCAGGGGTGCCGAACTCGGGACTACCCAAGGTGAAGCCATCGCTTCATCCTGATCGGTACACGCCGGGAGCCACGCCGCCCGCTACTGACCTGCAACCCGGCGCTCCGGCCCCAAAGGATTCATCGCAGAACACCGAACCGCCGAAGCCCGAGGCCCCGTGATACCCCTGACCGCGAGACGCAACGACCGCCATGCCTGAACACAGTTACACATCGCGAGCAGAGCTCGACCAGTACGCGTTTCGACCGATCGTCACCATACTGGCGCCGCTGCTCTGCATTTTGCTGCAGGCGATGCTGCCGAAGACCTGGGCGAAGTTTAACTACGTCGACCTTCCGCTCATTGCGACGATCTTCTTCGCGGTGGCGCGGCGCAACCCGATTACAGGCACGATTACGGGTACGGTGATCGGCCTGCTGCAGGATGGCCTGACGAACCATCCGTTCGGCGTCTACGGCATCGCGAAGGGCGTCATCGGGTATATCGCTGCGAGCATTGGCTTTGCGGTGGATGTCGACAACATGGTCAACCGCGTCCTGCTGAACTTCGGCTTCAGCCTGTTCCAGAGCGGCATGTTGTACCTCATTACGAGACGACTTTTGGCGGATCCAAGCGTCCATCTACAGCCGGTCCATCAGCTTGTGTGCGCGGTTGTGAACGCGATTGTTGCTATTCCGGTCTTCCTTCTGCTGGACCGCTTCAAGCTACGCGAGTAATTGCGAAGGCGCCGTGAGATGAAACATGGAATGCGCACCTAAAATCGAGAGAAGCTTCACTTGATCTTCAACGACGACAATACGGACGCGCTTAGCCGCCGGGAAAAGCTGTCGGCGATCAAGCTCCACAGCATGCAGTATGTGGTTGCGCTGGCGATGCTCGCGCTTGGAGCCGGGCTGTGGCGGCTGCAGGTGCTCGGCGCCTCGAACTACCGCGTGCTGGCGGAACAAAATCGTATCCGCAAGGTGCCGGTGCTGGCGCCGCGCGGGCGGATCTTCGACCGCGAAGGCCGGATTATCGTCGACAACTATCCTTCGGTGAGCTGCTTCCTGCTGCGCGAGGGACAGGCTCATCTGGAGCAGGATCTTCCGCTCATCGCCGGCGGTCTGCACATGACAGTGGAGCAGATTCAGGCGACGATCCGCCACTTCCAGTCGGCGCCGAAGTACCAGCCGATTCCGCTGAAGCAGGACATCACGCCCGATGAGCAGGCGTTCATCGCGGCGCACCGCGACGACCTGCCGGAGCTTGAGACGCTCGACGAGCAGCGGCGGCTGTATCCCTCGGGCGGCTTCATGGCGCATGTCATCGGGTACGTTGGCGAGGTCAGTGAGGCCGACCTGAATAACTCGAAGTACGCCTTCTACAGCCCTGGCGATGTCGTGGGCAAGAGCGGCATCGAGGAGGCGTACGACGAGATCCTGCGCGGGACGGATGGATCGCGGGATGTCATCGTCAACTCGCATGGCAAAGAGGTCGGCATGATGGGCCAGGAGTTGGCCGTGCCGGGCAAGGACCTCCGCTTGACGATTGACCTCGATCTCCAGAAGGCGGCAGAGCGAGCGCTCGAGGGCAAGACGGGCGCGATTATCGCGATGGACCCGCACACCGGTGAGATTCTTGCGATGGTCTCGCGGCCGACCTTCGATCCGAATCAGTTCTCTGTGCGCCTCAGCCACGCTTACTGGCAGTCGATCCTTACGAACCCTGACCATCCGCTGATGAACAAGGCTATTCAGGCGCAGCTTGCGCCGGGCTCAACCTTCAAGGTCATCATGACGCTCGCGGGCCTGCAGGAGAATGCAGCGCAGGACATGCACGTCTCGTGCAACGGTGGCGCCACCTTCTACGGTCATTTCTTCGCCTGCGACAAGCACCACGGCATGGTCGATATTCACAGCGCTCTGCCGTACTCCTGCGACACCTTCTACTACACGCTCGCGAACAAGCTCGGCATCGATACCATTGCGCACTATGCGGACGAGGTTGGCATCGGCCACAAGACCGGCGTCGATATTCCTGACGAGGCCAGCGGCGTGATGCCGTCAACGGAGTGGAAGCTGAAGACGCAGCATGACAAGTGGTACGCGGGTGAGACCATCTCGGTCGGCATCGGCCAGGGCGCCATCGAGGTCACGCCCATCCAGATGGCGCGCGCTCTCAGCGGCATTGCGTCGGGCGGCGTGCTTCGTCGTCCGCATCTTGTCTTTCCGGACGAGCTCACCCATGACCAGCTGAGCACTATCCAGAGCAACTATCCCGGCTCCGGTGAGAAGACCATCCCCATCACGCCGGAAAACTGGCAGATCATCACCGACGACATGGCGAATGTTACCCAGAGTCCCATCGGCACGGCAGCGGAGACTCGTCTTGACGGCATTGACTTTGCCGGCAAGACCGGCACCGCGCAGGTCATGAGTCACTCCGCCCTCGCGGCCACGAACAAAGGTCACAACACCGTGCCGAACGCATGGTTCGTGGGCATGGCGCCCCGCCGCAACCCAGACATCGTCGTCGCAGTCCTGTGGGAGCACGGCAACTGGGGCAACAACTCCTCGAAGCTGGCCGCTCAGGTCGTCAACGCTTACATTACCAAGCAGCGCACACGCGACGGCAACCTGATGAAGGTCGCCGAAACGCCCGCTGCGAAGCCTGCAAACTCCGGGACGCAAACGGCGAGTCCCGCGGCAAGAACCTCCACCTCTGCGGTTCAGCCGAGCGGACAATAACCATGATATTTACGCGACTCCGCGACTTCGATTGGACCCTGCTGGGCTTCGTACTGATTATGTCCGTGATCAGCGTCGTCGAAATCCGCTCCGCGACCGCCACAACCAAGTTTCACGGCTTCCAGGTGAAGCAGGTCGAGTTCATCGCCGTCGGCCTGGTGCTGATGTTCATCATCTCGGCCATCGACTACCACCGCCTGCTCGACATCGCGCCCTGGGCCTATGGCATCAGCATCGTCTCGCTGGTTGCGGTCCTCATCCCGCACATCGGCCAGAAGGTGCTCGGCGCCCGGCGCTGGATCAACCTCGGCGGAGGCGTTCACTTCCAGCCGTCGGAGTGGGTGAAGCTCGTGCTCATCATCGTCGCCGCGCGCTTTCTTTGGACACGTGTCGGCGAAGAGATGAGCTGGCGCGACGTCGGGAAAATTGTGGGGCTGGTCGGTGTCCCCATGGTGCTCGTCCTCAAGCAGCCGGACCTGGGTACTGCGCTCACCTACCTGCCCGTGCTCATCGTCGGCATGTTTCTGGGCGGCATGCAGTGGAAGCAGGCGGGCATCATTATCCTCGCGCTGCTCGTGATCGGCGGCATCGGCATCGCCACCGGCAAGCACCTCAAGCCCTACCAGCAGAAGCGCATCGATGCCTTCCTCAATCCTGACTCCGACCCCAAGGGCTCCGGCTATCAGATTCGCCAGTCGCTCATCGCCGTCGGCTCCGGCGGCATCTGGGGGCAGGGCTCCAACAAGGGCAGCCAGACCCAGGGCGACTTCCTGCCCATCCCGTACACGGATTTCATCTTTGCCGCCTTCTGCGAGGAGCACGGCTTCATCGGCGCGGCCATCGTTCTGCTGCTCTACTTCCTCATCTTGATACGACTGATCCAGAACGCCCAGACAGCCGCAGACGCCCCGGGCGGCCTGTTGGTTATGGGGATATTTGCTGTCCTGCTCTTCCAGGTGGCTATCAATATAGGGATGTGTATTGGCCTGATGCCGGTCACGGGCATTCCTCTGCCCCTTATGAGCTACGGCGGCTCCTCGGTACTGTTTACCTTCCTCGCGCTCGGCATCGTCATGAACGTCCGTATGCGCCGCTTTGTCAATTAGATACGAGAGATCAGAAACCAGAGAACAGATATCAAGGTGTTCGTATTAGCTATGGTTCACTGGTGTCGCCCCGATCCCTGATCTCTGTTCTCTGATCTCTCTTTAGTGCATACTAGTAGCAGGTTCTGGCCGAGAGGCCAGTTCGAAAGGATTTGACCGCTGCCAGGACGTGACCTTTCCCTGCCGGCGGCCAGACAAGATATTTTTTAGAAGGCCGGCCAGGCACGGATCAGCTTCCGTAGGCCGGACAGGTTTTGAGAATGCAGCCAAGCGGACGGCTAACGACCCCGCCTCAGGATGAGGTTGAGTTGGTCACAAACTCCGCGCGGCAGCTTCTGCCCGAGGCAAACACAATCAAGTCCCGGGCACGCAGCGCCACACTGGACAAGTTCTTTCTCAGCAGATTCCCCGGGAGGATGAGCACGTATCCCGCCGGAAATGCCTGCAACGCAGGCCGTTTGTTGAGCTTTCTGAATTCGCCGCCAGTCTTCGCAGCGCATACCTCGTCCGCTCCGGGGAGGTTTGCCCTAGCGAGCTAAGGTTCGCTGGGCTTTGACCCTGCCTGTTCTGCCAGCTTGTGCCCGGACCCCCAAATTCCGGCGCGGGCAGAAAGAGCAGCAATGTCGAAAGAAATCTATATATCCAGCACGCCGCAGGAGACGCGGCTTGCCATCGTCGAGAAGGACGAACTCGCCGAGATCTACTACGAGCGCGAGAACGAATACACCCTCGCAGGTTCCATCTATAACGGACGCGTCACGCGCGTCCTTCCGGGCATGCAGTCCGCGTTCGTGGACATCGGCCTGGAGCGCGACGCCTTCCTCTACATTACCGACTTCATGGAAGAGCAGGGTGACTCCGCCGACTTCGAAGCCGAGAGTTCGCGTAACGGACGTGGCGAGCGCCGCGAACGTGCTGAAGGCCGTGAGCGTAGCGAAGGCCGGCGTCGCGAACGCCCGGCAGCGCAGGCTACAGCTACTGAAGAAGAACCAATTACCCTGCAAGGCGAATCCGAGAGCTCCGACGCCGGTGAAGAGACCGGTGATGGCAGCCGCCGCTGGCGCGGACGCCGCGGACGCCGCCGTGGACGTGGAGAGAATGGCGATAGCGCCGAGGGCAGACCCTCCGCCGAAGCAGGCAGCGAGAACGGCGACGTCGAGGCGCGTGAACCGCGTGAGCCACGTGAGCCGCGTGAGTTCGATCGCGGATCCGAGCGCCCACGCCGCGGCGATCGTGACCGTGGCCGTCAGGATGCTGTCCGTGAGCGCTTCGCTCCGCGCGGGCATCGCCACAGCACCGGAGAAGAATCTGTTGATATCAATGCATCGGCAGAGCCGTTCATCCTGCCGGGCGAGTCGCTCTCGAAGTATCGTCGCGGCGAGGAGTCCGAGCGGAAGGCTCGCGAGCCTCGCGCAGACAGCGCCAGCTCCTCGAAGCCTTCGACCGAGTTCGAGCTGACTGGCGCATGGGACGGCGGTCTGACGCTGCCCGGCGAAACGCTTTCGCGCCATCGCGGGGGCGAGCGCAGCGATAACAAAGGAACAGAGCATAAGGGATTTGAAGCCGGCGAGTCGTATGGTTCCGGCTCAGCGCGCGGGCGTGATCGCCGCCGTGAGCGCGATGAGCGCAGTGGCCGCCCTGGCCGCCCTGGCCGCGACCGTTCGCTCTCTCCTGAAGAGGCTGTGCTTCCGGCAGTGACCTCGCAGCATGAGCCTGAACCTGCTCCGCAGCCATTCAGCGATGACGTTCCCGCCTTCGAGGTGGCCGAGACTGAAGCGCGTCTCGAGCTCGAGCGTTTCGCGGCTGAAGATGTTGCCTACACTCCCTCGACCGACGTTGCACCGGCTGAAGAGGCGCCGAGCGAGTCACTCCTCGAGCTGGTTGAGGAGTTCCACGAGACCGTCGCCGAGTACGAGCCCGGCGAGGCGGCGTCTGCGTCCTACCGCGTCGACCCGTCAGGTCCGAGTGAGTTTCGCCAGAGCAGCACTATTGACGAGTCGATCGAACCCGTCGACGCTGAGAGCGTTGCCGAGGCGCGCTTCGACGAGACGCATGGCTTCGCCACCGACACCGGGCACGAGTTCACCAGCGTGCAGCCCACCGGAGAGATGATCTCCGAGTGGCCGCTGACGCCGGAGAGTTCAACGGCTGTCGAGCCGCAGCCGAGCGCTCCCATCGAGCATGAGGGTGCGGTGCAGTCGGTCGACCTCGCACATGCCGAGCCGACGCCCGCAGATCCTCGCAGCTTTGAGCAAGGGTCTCCGCAGAGCTTTGCTCCGGGCGATGGCCAGCTTGAGGAAGAGCTGATTGACGACGAGGAGATCGATCTGCCGGCGATTCATGCGGGCGCTTCGGACGACTACGAAGAGGAGACGCTCGAGAACGCTGCTGATCTCGGCACGATGCTCCGCGAGATGTCGATCGACCAGATCACGCGGCCTGAGCTCCCGGAACTCGACGAGGACGAGGACGACGACGACGATTTCGATATCTCCGAAGAGGAGATGGAAGAGGACGAGCTCGAAGCTGATGGACCGATTGCCGCGAGCGATATCGACGAGGTCGAAGAGGAGCACGCTGCGGAGGAAGAGGAGTTTGGCGACTCCGAGGCGACCGAAGCCGTTGAGGCTGAAGGCGGGAGCGAGACCACAACCGAGCGTGAGCCGGGACGCCGCTTCCGTCGCGACACCCGTCGTCGCGGACGTGAGCGCGGTGGTGAGCGCCGCGGTGGCGGATACTCGCGCAACGGTGGACGCACGGGGCGTCACTCGATGCAGACCACCGACCTGCCGGCAATCAGCGACCTGCTGAAGCCAGGGCAGGAAGTTCTCGTTCAGATCGCGAAGGAGCCGATCGCCAAGAAGGGCGCGCGCATCACCTCGCACATTGCTCTGCCGGGGCGCTTCCTGGTCTTCATGCCGACTGTGAACCACGTCGGCGTCTCGCGCAAGATCGAGAGTGATGGCGAGCGTCGCCGGCTCAAGGAAATTCTGCTGAGCGAGAAGGGCGAGGCGAGCGGCGGATTCATCGTGCGCACCGCAGCTTCGGGTGCCAGCGAGGAAGAGCTGCGCAGCGACCTGCGCTTCCTGCTGAACCTCTGGGCTGACATCAAGCAGCGCTCGGACTCGTCGAAGTCGCCAGCGCTGATCTACCACGACCTCAACCTCGTCGAGCGCATCCTGCGCGACCAGGTCACCGACAACTTCTCGGCGATCTGGGTCGACACCGAGACCGAGTACGAACGCGTGCTGCGCTTCCTGCAGCGGTTCCAGCCGTCGCTCATTCGCCGCGTGAAGCTCTACTCCAAGTCGACGCCGCTCTTCGAGCAGTTCGGCCTCCAGGAAGAGATCAACAAGGCGCTGCGCTCCAAGGTGTGGCTGAAGTCGGGTGGGTCGATCGTGATCAACCAGACCGAGGCTCTCGTTGCCATCGACATCAACACCGGCAAGTACGTCGGCAAGACGGCGCGGCTCGAGGACACGATCGTCAAGACGAACCTCGACGCGATCCCCGAGATTGTGCGGCAGATTCGTCTGCGCGACCTTGGCGGCATCATCGTCATCGACTTCATCGACATGGACGAGCGCAAGAATCGCCAGAAGGTTCTGATCGCGCTCGAAGAGGAGTTGAAGAAAGACCGTGCGCCGTCGAAGGTTCTTCAGTTCAATGACTTCGGTCTCGTCGCGATCACGCGCAAGCGTGTGAAGCAGTCGCTGGAGCGGACGCTCTCGACTACTTGCGCGATCTGCCAGGGCACGGGCATGACGAAGTCGCCGGTCACGGTCTGCAACGAGATCTTCATCGAGCTACGGAAGATGCATCGTCATCTCGAGAAGGGCGACATCATGCTGCGAGTGAACCCGGAGGTCGTGAAGCAGCTCAAGTCCGCGGGCGGCAAGTGGCTGCAGGAGATGGAAGAGATGAGCGGGAAGACGATCCTGGTCAAGTCCGATCCGAGCCTGCATCCGGAGCAGTTCGACATCCACTAGTCGCAGTTGCAGTGAAACAGAATGGGAGGGCGAAAGCCCTCCCATTCTGTTTGAGCAACGTCTCGTTGAGCTTCGTTTCTCAACCTCGCGGCGCCGCCGTGGAATTCCGCACCACCATCGAAGTCGTGACGCTGTACTGCCGCCCAACGACGTGCGGGTCTTTGCCGAAGTCGGTAAGCGCGGTGTAGAACGCCTGCGCCAGATCCGGGCGGGAGAGATGCAGCGTGGTGAGCGGCGGCTGGATGATGTCGCTGAACTCGATGTTGTCGAAGCCGATCACGGAGAAATCTTCGGGTACGGAGAGCCCACGGCGGCGAATGGCGCGCAGCGCGCCAATGGCCGTGAGGTCGTTCGCTGACATGATCGCAGTCGGCGGATTGCTCAGCTCAAAGAGCTCCTCCATGCAGGACTCGCCGCCATTGATGCGGTAGTTGCCGGCGCGGATGTACTCAGGGCGCACGGTCAGTTTGGCGGCACTCATCGCCTCGCGGAACGCGGTGATGCGGTGGTCGGAGATCGTAAGCCCCGAAGACCCGCCGATGTAAGCGACACGCTGATGGCCGAGATCGCGTAGATGATTGATTGCCTCACGCATGCCGCTGAGGTAGTCGATCATGACATCCGACAGGCCCGGCCCGACGACGCGACGATCCATGGTGACGAGCGGAACGCGATGGTGAATGAGTGCTTCGATGGGCTCCGTCTCAATCTCCGCGGCGAGCAGGGCGACGCCATCGACCTGGCGAATCAGCATGCGCCGAATCGTCTGTTGCATGCGCGAGACGTGCAGGTCTGTCGTAGCGAGAAACATGTCCTGGCTGTTGTTGGCGAGGATGCCCTCGAAGCTGCGAATGAACTCAGGGAAGAACGGATTCGTGATGTCCGGGATGATGAGGCCGTAGCTGCTGCTGCGGCCATACTTCAATGTGGCCGCGCTGCCATTGGGGACGAACCTCGTCTCTTCAATGACCTTGCGCACGCGCGCGGCAGTCTCCGGCCGGACGACGCTGGACCCGTTGATGACGTTCGACACGGTAGCGCTGGAGACGCCGGCCAGCTTCGCGATGTCACGCATGTTCATTGCAGAGAATGTACCTCGGTTCAGCCTTTCGCCGGCAGAACGAACTTCCAAGCATACCCCAGGGGCTAAAGCCCCTTTCCATTTCCTGCCCCCTGAGAGACCCGAGGCTGAAGCCTCGGGCTACCTAGAAGCGATTCTGCGGCCTGGGCTAGATCCGGAGTGGTGATTCGGGTTAATCGCGAAACTTCACCGAATCCTTGCTCGCGCCGTCCTTGAGGGCGAGCCGTTGCGCGGCGGAGGAGATGTCTCCGCCATCGATGACGATACGCTCATTCCCCGAACCCTCGAGGGAGAGAAATACCTTAGTCGAGTCGAGCAGGCGCGGTGCGGTGATGAGAACCTGTTTGCTTGCGGTGATGCGAAGCGCGGACTCTGCGGCTTGGTCGGCCATGACGCTGAGGCCGGAGACTGCAGCATCGGTGACGCGATCGAAGATGACGGCTGGGCGCAGGTCGGAGGTTGCGGTCTGCAGGCGGATGTTTTCGAGCGTGAGACCACGTACTCCGCGCGCATAGAGACCGTACGCAGGGATCGGGCCAAGCATGAAGTACTCGCCGGCGAAGTCGGGCAACTCGCGCCGCGCTGCATCTTCCGCGGTGCCTCCGCCGCCAAAGGTGAGGTGAACATCCGACATCGAGACATTCTCCATCGTCGCGCCGCCAACGCAGTTGAAGACAATCGCCGAGTGCTTCTCGCCTTCGTTCGCGTTCGATGTGACTTTAGCCTCGTCAATCTGTCCAGGATTGGTGGTCACGTTGCCGTGGATGTTGGAGAAGGAGATGTTGCGCAGCACCGCCGGCGTGGTGGACTCGCCCTCATGCGCCGCCATCATGTCGTCTCTCACGGCCGGCGGCGGAGCGCCGGGAGGCGTGCGGCGCGGGGCACGCGGGCCGACACCGACATGAATCGGTCCTGTGACGTCGTCGAGCACGATGTTCGAGAACGAGAGGTTTTCGTAGGTCGATCCGGGATTGCCCTGGAACTTGATGGGGCAGCCGTAGACCTGATGCAGGATGCAGTTCGAGATGGCGATGTTGCGCACGTCGCCGCCGCCGAACCGGAACACCGACCAGCGCGTGGAGAAGAAGCTGTTTGTCACGGTGACGTTCTGGCAGCTTCCGAACAGAGCGCACGCGTCATCCTGCGACATCACGATGCAGTTGCTGATCGTCACAAACTGCGCGCTGATGAAGTGAAATCCATCGTTGTTCCCGTTGACGCGATTGTGAATGTACAGCGTGTCCATGTGCACGCGCTTCGACTCGATCACTCGAATGCTGTGATACGCGCAGTCGAGGAGATCGAGATTGCGAATCGTGAGTCCTTCGCACTGATAGGCGAGCACGTGATATGGCCGCTTGTTGCCGCCGATGCCACTTGGCGGCAGCTGTCCGCGCACGGGCGAGTGAAACTGATTGCCCTGACCGTCGATCGTCCCGGGGCCTTCGATGGTCACATTCTTCGCATGCACGGCAAACAGCAGAGCCCAGTTGCCGTCGACGAGCGTGGTGTCGCCATGCAGCGGAATCGCATCGACGGCGTGATACTGCTTGCCGTCCGCGCTTCCGAGCAACGTCGCGCCCGCAGCGATATGCAGGGTCACATTGCTCTTCAGTTCTGTCGTGCCGATCTGGAAGATGCCCGCGGGCACGAGCACCGTGCCGCCGCCGTCGCGCGTGCAGGCATCGATCGCCGATTGCAGCGCAGTTGTGTCAAGCGCCTTGCCGTCGCCCTTCGCACCGAAGTCGCGAATGTTGTACACGCGCGCGCCGAGATCGTTGCCGGATTAAGCCTGCGGCGATTGTGCGGAGAGCGAGCGGCTGCCGAGCAGTCCGAGCGCGAGCGCTCCGGCAGGTGCGTTGCCGAGCCACTGACGTCGGGTGACGATAGCACTCGACGCAGAATTGGAGGAGGAGTCTGGAGCCTTCAATGGGACCTCTCTGAAAGGGTGAGTAGAAACTAGCGGGTCAGGCGAAGCATGAGCACACCGTGCGCAGGCACTTCGACGTTGTACATCGCCGGCAGAGTGCCGAGATCCTTGTGCTGCCAGAGATCGCGCGCCTGCACGTTGCCTGTGTAGCCGAGCTTCGCGAAATCGACGTGCGCGGTGAGTGCCTTCTGATGACGATTGAAGATGCCGACGGCAAGCGCGCCACCCGCGAGTGGACGCGACCAGACTTCGATGGGGCCTTCTGTGTAGACGCGATCGCCTTGTTTGCCAAGCGGGTCCTGATCGACTGCGATGACCTCTTTGTTCGTCAGCAGCCCCAGCGTCTCCGGAGTCATTGTCGTCAGGTCGTTGCCCGCGAGCAGCGGCGCGGCAAGAATCGCCCACAAGCTCACGTGGGTGCGGTACTCCTCCGTGTTCATCTTCCCGTTGCCCACCTCCAGCATGTCGGGGTCATTCCAGTGACCCGGCCCGGCGAACGGCGCGAGGCCGGCCTGCCCAAAGCCGATGTCGGACATGCGTGTGTAGTTGTCGGAGATGTCGCCGGTGGTGCGCCACAGGTTGCCGCCGACGGACGCGCCCCACTCCCACACCGCGTCCTCACCATATTGGCAGAGGCTGTAGACGATGGGACGGCCGGTGGAACGTAGAGCGTCGCGCATCTTCGTGTAGGCATCGACCATGATCTGGTGCGCGGCTTCGGGAGTGGGCGCCGCTTTCATCTCGTCGCGCAGTCCGCAGAGATCGTACTTCAGGTAGTCGATGCCCCATGACGCGTAGGTCTGCGCATCCTGCACCTCGTGGCCGAGGCTGCCCTCATACTTCGCGCAGGTCTTCGCGCCGGGCGAGGAGTAGATGCCGAGCTTCAACCCTTTGGAGTGCACGAAATCGGCGAGGGCCTTCATGTCCGGAAATTTGGAGTTGGGGTGGATGATGCCCTGCGCGTCGCGCTGGCCCTCCCAGGTGTCGTCGATGTTGATGTAGGTGTAGCCGGCGTCGCGCATGCCGGAGGAGACCATCGCCTCTGCCTGGGCGCGGATCGTTGCGTCGTCGACCTTGTCGCGGAAATGGTTCCAGCTGTTCCAGCCCATGGGCGGTGTCTGGGCCAGGCCCTGAGCCGGGGCAGCGAGCGCCGCCGCGGAGGAGAGCGCGGCGAGTACGAGGGCGGCGAGCAGCCGGGAGAGCGGGATCATGCGGAGCCTTTGAGGTGAGAGTAGCAAAGCGGAGATATTTATACGTATATATCCATGCTGAGGTCAACTGCTATTTCTCTGATTGGCAAGGAGCTCGCTCCCGCACCATTTCACATGGTGAAAACTGGATTCCAACATGAAAAAAGGATTTGACAACCGCGAGGCGGGTCGCCTAAGGTTAGGCCGCCCGGAAATTGACACGTATAAATCGCATCGACCGGGCTGGAATAGATACGTATAAGTCGGAATCGGGACCGCAGGAATTTGAGGAGGGTTCAAAGAGTATGAAGCACAGGATTTTTGCATGGCGAGGTGCGTGCCTCGCGATATTGGTGGCGTTAACCGCCGGAGTCTCCGGTGATGTAGCGCGTGCGCAGACCTCGAGCGCGGCCATTAGCGGGCACGTCGTGGACAAGAGCAACGGCGCGGTCGCCGGCGCGAAGGTCACACTGGTCAACGAGCTGACGAATGTGCGCGTGGAGACGAAGGTGCACTCGGACGGCGACTTTATCTTCCCCGACGTGCAACCGGGAACATTCACGGTGGTCATCGACGCGCCAGGGTACAAGGAGCTGCGCAAGGTGAACCTGGTGCTCAGCGCCTCGCAGAATTTGTCTGCGGGGACGATGGTTCTCGATGTCGGGCAGGTGAGCGAGCAGGTGACGGTGTCGGCGGACGTGACGCCGATCCAGACGACGAGCGCGGAGCGTTCGGCGGTGCTCGATAACCAACAGATGGAAAACCTGCTGGCGGTCGGGCGTGACGCGATGGCCCTCACGCGCACGATGCCCGGTGTGGTGGTGTCGGGTGGTTCAGGTGGATATGGCGCGTCGAGCCTGGGCACGGAGACGACGCCGACCGTGAACGGTGTGAACAGCGAGTACAACTCGGCGACGATCGACGGTGTGACCGGCAACACGCGCGGTCTGAATACGCTCGATACACCGCTGAACCTCGATGCGATTCAGCAGATCACGATCCTGACGGCGAACTACCAGGCGGAGTATGGCAAGACGGCCGGGTCGAACATCAACATCGTGACGAAGAACGGAACGTCGCACTTCCACGGCACGGCCTATGAGTACTTTCGCAACGAGGATCTGAACGCGAACTCGTGGTTCAACAACTACACAGGAGCGCCGCGCGCGCGTTACCGCTACAACACGCTCGGCGGAACGATCGGTGGTCCTATCTTCTGGCCCGGGCACTTCGACAGCCACAAGGACAAGCTCTTCTTCTTTGTGTCCTTCGAGTACTCGCCGATTACAACGCCCGACGGCTTGAAGTATTACCGCGTGCCGACGCAGGCCGAGGTTAATGGAGACTTCTCGCAGACCTACAACCAGGGCACAGCGACGCAGAATGCGAGCACGCTGGTGCGCATCAAGGATCCGAACGGCACAGGAGCATGCGCCGTCAACTCGGCGACTCCGGGGCCGGGCTGCTTTCAAACCAATGTGATTCCTGGCGCCGACATCAATAAGCAGGAACAGGCGCTGCTGAACATCATCTACCAGAACACACTCGTGTTGAATCCGCAGTTCGTGTTCAACAACGTGACGATCAGCAACAACAACTACAACTACATCACGAACTACTCGGCGGATAAGCCGGTGAACCAGACGGTGTTCCGCGTCGACTACGCGCCGACGCAGAAGCTGCACATGTTCGGGCGCGGCGACCTGGAGACGGTGAACGACAACGACTTCTCGTCGCCGGCGAACAGTCTCCCATGGCTGATGCGCGTCAACTACAGGACGACGAATCCGAACTTTGTCTTCAACGTCATCTACACGTTCAGCCCGACGGTGGTGAATGAGTTGAACCTCGGCACCGCGGGGTGGAGCGAGACGCAGCTCTACGACAAGTCGGATCTTGCGAAGGCGCAGCTCAACCCGAACGGGTACAACATTCCAGCGCTGTATCCGGGTGTGAATCCGCTGAACCTGCTGCCGGCGGTGAGCTTCGGACTCACGAACTCTGCGAACTTCGGATGGGACAGCCGTTTCCCGATGGCGGACCAGGTGCGGTCGTACAGTGCAACGGACAACGTCACGTGGATTCTGGGGAGACATACGTTGAAGGCTGGCGCTGACGCGCAGACGGACTCTTACCTGCAGGTGAATCACAATCGCGTGGGCAACTTCTCGTACTCGACCGATACGAAAAACCCAAACAACTTCAACTTCTCATACGCGAACACCCTGCTGGGTTACTTCGACACGATGACGAATGTGACGCAGCTGGTGAACTACAAACCGCGCACCAATGCCTTCGAATGGTACACGCAGGACCAGTGGCAGGCGACGAAGAAGCTGCTGCTGGACTATGGCATTCGCTACTCATGGGCGATGGCGCAGAAGCTTTCAGCGGGCAATAATTTCGCGCCGAGCCTGTATACAGCTTCGAACGCGGCGGTACTGTATCAGCCGTTGAACAGCACGAATTCGGTGGACCCGACTACGGGAGTCAAGTATCCGGCTGCGTATGCAGGCCTGTTCGTGCCGAACACCGGCAATCTGAGCAACGGCGTTCTTTCGGTGAACACGAAGGGCTATCCGCAGGGTACGGTTTACGGGAACGGAATTCTCTTCGCTCCACGCGCCGGCTTCGCGTTCGATCCGACGGGCCGTGGCGACATGGTGATCCGCGGCGGCTATGGCCTCTTCTATAACGTGCGTGCACGCAGCGGGCAGGAGGGCGACCTGACCAACAACGCGCCGACGACGAACTCGCCGGAGCAGTTTTACGGCAACATCAACACCTTCCAGAACGCCGGCGGGTTGAATGGACCCTTCGGCGTGAGCCATGCGATTCCGCTGCACTCACCGGAGGTCTACACGCAGAACCTGAGCCTGGGATTGCAGCAGAAGGTGGGCTGGGGAACGGTCTTCGATTTGGCGTATGTCGGAACCTTCGGCCGCCATCTCAGCAACTACACGCCGATCAACGAGGTGCCCTACAACGCGGAGTTTCTCTGGTCGAGTCACAACCCTGCAGGCGGCATTCTGCCGGATAACTTCTTCCGTCCGTATCCGGGCTTCGGCACTATCAACATGCAGTACTTCAATCTCACCTCGAACTACAACGCGCTGCAGGCGCAGATTACACATCGCTTCAACAGGGGGCTTGAGTTCGGCGTCGCGTATACGTGGGGCCGCGCGATGGACTTCACGGACAGCTACAACGGCACCGTGGCGATGTACCAGAATCTGCGCGCGTGGAACTACGGGCCGGCGGGGTGGGATATCCGCAACAACCTCGTCGTGAACTATCTCTGGAACCTGCCCAAAGTGAGCCACGCGTGGAACAACTTCTTCACGCGTGCTGTGCTGGACAACTGGCAGATTTCCGGCATCGCGTCGCGTATCAGTGGAGCACCGGGAGGGTTCGGGCTGAAGACGAGTAACAGCGCGAACATCACCGGCGGCGGGGATGGCGCGAGAGTGCGGCTGACCTGCGACGCGATGGCGAGCGCGCCGCGTAGCTTTGCGCACTGGTTCAACCCAGGATGTGTGTCCGTACCGGTTGCGGGTGTGCCGGCGACGAGTGCGACGAGCGGATTCACGCCGGGCGACCCAGGGAATGCGCCGAAGGTGAACTACTATCTGCCCGCGGACACTAACTTCGATACGGCGCTGTTCAAGAACATTCCGTTCTACCGGGAGGCGACGCTGCAGTTCCGGCTGGAGACCTACAACACGTTCAACCATGCGGAATTCAACGCCCTGAACAATACGGCGACGTTTGCGAATGCGAACTCCTCGGCGAACGCGGAGACCGATGCGACGTTTGGGCAGCTGACGGGAGCGCTGAATCCGAGGCTGGTGCAGTTGGCGCTTCGGATCAATTTCTGAAATTTGTCTGCGTGCCGGGGGACGGCAAACCTCCGGCTGGTGCAGGCCTCCTCCCGGGCTGTGACGCGTAACGGCGTTGCAGCCCGGAATTTTTTGCGGAGGACCGTTCCGCGCGATCTTGCGGGGAGACTCCTGGCGGATCTAACGCAACGCAGAGATGCTGATCTCTCCCTGGGCGCTTTTCCTGTTTGGGCTATTCAATCCGGCTTGCGCTTCCTTGCGGAACGTGGAGGCTTCGTCGTGGGAGCCGGAGGCCTCGAGGATCTTCGAGTAGACGAGCTGTGCGAGGAAGTATCGAGGAGTTTGGCGGCCGGAGCTCGCTTCCAACAGGGTTAAGCCGCGGGCAGTCGTCTCGCGTGCGTTCACGATGTCGCGAGCCTGCAGATAGGCGTCGCCCATGAGCACGTAGAGCCATGCAGTTTTCTGTGGCTGGTCTTTGTGAGTCTGTTGCCAGAGGTCGAGAGAGTGCTCATAGTCCGCGATGGCGGTACGGGGATCTCCATCGAGCGCGGCAATTCTCCCCTCGGTCGTTGCGAGGGCGGCGAGTTCACCCGGAGTGAGGTTGCCGGCCAGCTGCGACTCGGCGATCGAGCGGGCCATATCCTTATGAGCCTCGCCGCGCGAGCGTTGCTCGACAGCGATGGTTGCGAGATCGTTCCAGATCATTGCGGCTCCGGTGTGATCACTTTCGCTCTTAAATAAATCGATCGATCGAAGCAGGACGTGTTTGGCCGTGTCGATTTGGCCGGTTTGCACGTATACGGTCGCGAGAGTAGCGAGAGTTGCGGCGTATTCGGACGGGTGTTGGCCGTCGCGATTTACGACTGCGAGGGCCTTCTCGTAATTCGCTGTCGCTTTGGTGAACTCTCCGAGCTGCTGATAGGCGTTGCCGAGGTAGATCAACACCATACCCTGATCGACTGGCGTCAGCTTGTTGTCTGTGAGAAGGGAATTCGCGGCCGGGATCAAGTCCGGAAGTTGGCCGCGCCGGCTCAGGTCTGAGAGGTTGGCAAGCCCATTAGCTTGGGCTTGCGCGTTCAGGAGAGGCGCGAAGGTCATGATTGCGAGGAGCGCACAAAACAGAATTCGCCGCATGGAGGGAACTCCTTTGCGTTGCGTTTGGCAGCGATCCGCGCTGATCGCTTGTGCCTGGAACGTGCTGGGCTACGCAGAGATCAGAGCGGCGGTTCTCGGTTTGTGACGAAGGGTTGGCAGGCCGGGACGAGGGCGTCCGCATTGCGATGTAGTGCTTCCGGAAGAGGCGACGAAGAGCGGCTCTATCGGGCACAAAAAGGGGCGGCTCTAGCGAGCCGCCCTCGGGGTTTGTGTTTCAGCTTTGAGTTATCGGACCTGGGTTGCGAGTAATCTTAGGCGGCGTTTTTTCCGCCGAGTTGGTGGAGTGATTGGTGTGGCTGGTTCGTCAGCTCTTGAGGAAGGCCAGCAGGTCGGCGTTGATGACGTCGGCATGGGTGGTGGGCATGCCGTGGGGGAAGTCCTTGTACGTTTTCAGCGTTCCGTTCTTGAGAAGCTTCGCGGACAAGGGACCGGCGGCGACATAGGGGACGATCTGGTCATCCTCGCTATGCATTACGAGGACGGGGATGGTGATCTTCTTCAGGTCCTCGGTGAAGTCGGTTTGTGAGAAGGCGACGATGCCGTCGTAGTGCGCTTTGGCTCCGCCCATCATGCCCTGGCGCCACCAGTTATGGACGACCGGCTCAATGGTTTTGACGCCCGGACGGTTGAAGCCGTAGAAGGGTCCGGCGGGGAGATCGTAGTAGAACTGGGCGCGATTGGCGGCGAGCTGCGCCTGGAGGTCGTCGAAGACGGACTTGGGAAGGCCGAGGGGGTTGGCCGCCGTCTTCAACATCAGCGGGGGCACGGCGCTGATGATGGCGGCCTTCGCGACGCCCTTCTCACCGTGGCGCGCGAGATAGTGCACGACCTCTCCGCCGCCGGTGGAGTGGCCGACGTGGATGACGTTGTCGAGATGAAGATGGTCCATTACGGCTCGAAGATCGTCGGCGTAGTGATCCATGTCGTGGCCGTCGCCGGTTTGCGTTGAGCGTCCGTGGCCGCGGCGGTCGTGCGCGATGACGCGGTAGCCGTGACTGAGGAAGAACAACATCTGGTTGTCCCAGTCGTCGGCGGAGAGGGGCCAGCCGTGGCTGAAGACGATGGGCTGACCTTTGCCCCAATCCTTGTAGTAGATCTGTAGGCCGTCTTTGGTGGTAACTGTGTCCATGGAATGCTCCTTTGCGTGTTGTCGTGGGGAGGGTGCGTGGAGGTCCCGGTGTTGAGGTCAGAGAGACGATGATACAGAGTTCACGACCAGACGGAGGAGACCTCGCCGTAAAGGCTCGGTGAACGAGGAGGTGTTGTCGGGGCGCGGAGTGCGGGCAGTTAGCGCAAGGCAGAGATGCTGATTTCGCCCTGCGCCTGTTGCCTGCCGGGGCTGGTGTTCAGGCCGGCCTGTGCTTCGGCGCGGAGGCGGGAGGCTTCGTCGTGAATGCCGGAGGCATCCAGGACTTTGGAGTAGGCGAGCTCTGCGGCAAAGTAACGCAGGCTTTGATGACCGGAGCTCGCTTCGAGGAGGCTTAGGCCGCGATGGGTAGTCTCGCGCGCGTCGGCGAGGTCTCCGGCCTGCAAGTAGGCATCGCCCAGAAGCACGTAGAGCCATGCTGTCTGTGGATGCTGATCGTCGTGCGATTGCTTCCAGAGAGCGAGAGAGTGCTGGTAGTCGGAGATGGCGGCATGTGCGTCACCGTCAAGTTCGGCGATGCTCGCCTCAGTGGCGGCCTGGGCGGCGGTCTCGTCGGGAGTGATGTTGGTGGCGCGTTGTGACTCGGTGAGGGAGCGGGCGATGCATCGGTGGGCCTCGCGGCGGGAGCGCTCGTCGGCAGCGATGGTGGCGAGATCATCCCAGATCATGGCGACCTGGGCGTGAGCACCGTCCTTCTCGAACATGCGGACGGATCGACGCAGCACGTGTTTCGCAGTGTCGATTTGGCCTAGCTCGGCGTAGAGGGTGGCGAGGGTGCCGAGAGTTGTGGCGTATTCGTCGGGGTGCTGGCCGTCGCGGTCGATGATGGCGAGAGCCTTCTCGTAATACGCGGTTGCTTTGGTGAAGTCTCCGCCCTGTTGATACGCGTGGCCGAGGTAGGTCAAGGCGATGCCCTGGTCGGTTGGCGTGAGCTTCGCAGTCGCGAGAAGGGAATTTGCGGACTGGATCAGCTGCGGGAGTTGGCCGCGGCGGCTGAGCTCGGAGAGGTTGGCGAGCGCGGGGTTTTGGGCGCTGAGGTGCAGCGCGGAGGTCATGATTGCCAGGAGCACACAAATCAGGATTCGCCTCATGGAAGGAGGTCCTTTGCGTGGCATGAGCTTTATGTGGCGTTCGGTGTGCCTGATGGCTCAGGCGCGAATGTGCTGCACTACGCAAGGGTCAAAGCGGCGGTTCCGAATTTGTGACGAACGATTTTTTGGGGGTGGTTTTGTCAGGTGGAGTGGGTTCAGGGTGTTTGAATCGCGGAACGGGCTCTGAATTGGAATCAGGAGTCGTCCATGAGTGGCGTCAACGTTGAGCAGAAGAACTATGAGATGCCCCCGAAGGAAGGGATCAGCATCGCGCACTTTATTACGGTGGCCGATATCCAACGGTCGCTCGATTACTACGAGAAGGTCTTCGGTGCGCGCATTCTGAGCAGAGGCGATGGCAACGCGCCGGGGTACCTTCAGTTGGCGAACATCTGGATGATTATCAATGTCGGGGGCGGGCCGACGCCGGACAAGCCGACGGTCACGCTCAGCGTTCCTGACCCGAATCACATCAACAGCTTTTTGAATTTCCGCGTTGCGGATATTCAGGCCTGCTACAAGCTGTGGAAGAGCCGGGGAGCCCAGTTCATCACGGAGCCGATACCGAAGTACGGCGAGATACGTTGTTATATCCGCGATCCTGACGGCTACATCATCGAGGTGGGACAGAGCACCGATCAGACCTACGGTTAGCAGCCTGCTCGCTCTGACATCGAAGGGAGTGCCCAATGGACCACACGCTTAGCGTGAACATTTTCACTGCGCCGGGGAAGGCTATGGTCGGCGAGCGGCCAAGGCCTTTCGGCGAGCCGCTTGGCTTTGATCCGGCCACGTCGACGTTGATCTTCGGCGAGCACGACGCGGTTCTGGTGGACGCCATGACCACAGTGGCTGAGGCGGAGGCGCTCGCGGACTGGATTGCGCTGCATAACCGCAACCTGGAGACGATCTATATAACGCATGCGCATTTCGACCACTTCTACGGTTTGAGCGTTTTGCTCGACCGTTTTCCACGCGCTCGGGCGATCGCAACTCCCAAAGCGGTGGAGGGCATAAAGATGTATTTGTCTCCCCCAGTGCAGCAGTTAGCCCGCCGAATGTTTCCTGGGCAAGTGCCCACGAAGTTGGTTGGGCCTGAGTCCTATGAGCAGGAGCACGTTCATGCTTGAGGGCCACGAAATCCGCATCATCGAGCAGGGCCGGACGGATTGTCCCGATTCGACGTCGCTCTATGTTCCGTCGCTAGGGTTGATCGTCGCTGGCGACGTTGTGTACAACCAGTGCCGCATGTATGTCGGCGACACCACTCCCGAGAGCCGGCAGAATTGGATTGCGGCGCTGGACCGGTTAGCGGCGCTGAACCCGGACGATTGTTGTCGCCGGTCACAAGAAGCCTGGCGCGCCCGACTCTCCCTCGACGATCCAGGACACCAAGCGTTACCTCGAGGACTTCGACCGGCTGCAGAAGACCGCGACATCCGACAAGGAGTTGTTCGATCAGATGACGGAGCTGTACCCGCATTGGGTCGCCAATCAGTCGTGGTTGATGTTCGGATTCCCGCAGTCATAACCTGCATCAGCCGCTGATGCGAATGGATCGGCAGCGCATGATGCGGATCGGCCGGAGAAGTGGCTGCTTGACAAGCTAGCTGCATGCAAGTTCACTGCACAGGATGGCCAAGTGAGTTGGCTGAGAGTCTTGTGCAGGAGAGCGGAATGCGTTTTGTTGCGTTTGGGCTGTTGATGTTGGTGAGTTCGGGGTGGACGGGGGCCGGGAAGTCTGCGCCGGCGGTGGAGGCAGTGCGGGCTTCAGAGCCGGCAACGATGCTGGCGGCGACGCCGCCGATGGGGTGGAGTACGTGGAACCACTACGCGCATGCGATCAGCGACAAGCTGATTCGCGAGCAGGCGGATGCGATGGTGGCGAGCGGGATGAAGGATGCCGGGTATGTGTATGTGCACATCGACGGCGGATGGGAGGGACAGCGCGATGCGAATGGAGTGCTGCATCCGCTGCCGACGTTTCCGGACATGAAGGCGCTGGGAGATTACATCCACTCGAAGGGGTTGAAGTTTGGACTGTACAGCGGGCCGGGGCCGGTGACGTGTGCGGGGGCGGAGGCGAGCTATGGGCACGAGGAGCAGGATGCAGCGATGTTCGCGAGCTGGGGAGTGGACTATCTGAAGTACGACCTGTGCAGCTACCGGATCATCATGCAGCAGGAGTCGGGCGGCGATGTGACGAAGGCCGAGGCGATGATGAGGGCGGCGTACGAGAAGATGCACCAGGCGATTCTGAAGACGGGGCGGCCGATGGTCTTCAGCATGTGCCAGTACGGGCTGGGTGAGGTGTGGACGTGGGGGCCGCAGGTGGGCGGCAACATGTGGCGCACGAGCAACGACATCAACGACACGTATGAGCGGATGATGTCGATTGCGGACAGGCAGGCGAGGCTGGCGCGGTATGCGGGGCCGGGACACTGGAACGATCCGGACTTTCTCGAGGTGGGGAATGCCGGGATGAACTATGAGGAGCAGAAGTCGCACTTCAGCATGTGGGCGCTGATGGCTGCTCCGTTGATGGCGGGGAATGATCTGACGAAGATGAGTGACGAGACGAAGAGCATTCTTTTGAACCGCGAGGTGATTGCGGTGGATCAGGATGCGCTGGGGAAGGCGGGGGACCGGGTGTGGCAGGAGGGTCCGCTGGAGGTGTGGGCGAAGCCGTTGAGCGGTGGCGAGGTTGCGGTGGGGCTGGTAAATCAACTCGAGTCGCCGACGCACGTGACGGTGAGGCTGGAGGATGTTGGTGTGAGCGGTGATGCGCAGGCGCGGGATCTTTGGGAGCACAAGGATCTCGGTGTGGTGCACGGAAGTTATACGGCGGTTGTGCCGGGACATGGCGTGGCGATGCTGCGGCTGCGGCCAGTGGGGCGATGATCGATGGGCTGGATGGGCTGGTACCCCCCTCCCCCCGGTTTTTGCGCAAAATCTAGATGAAATTGGACTTAGGGGTGGACCTAAGCTGGACAATTTGTGTCCGGGGTGGCGCGGGGCTCGCATGATGGCCCCTGGGTGTGGGTGGGTTTTGTCAAGTCGGGCGGCTGGATTAGAGTCGTAACCGTTGCCGGTGAAATCCAACAGGGATGAAGACGATTCATCCCAAGGTGCAGATTGGGCACGTGCATTTGAAGGTGGCGGATCTGGAGCGGGCGCTTCGGTTTTATCGCGACGTGCTGGGGTTCGAGGTGACGCAGCGGATGGGGAACAGTGCGGCGTTTCTGTCGGCGGGCGGGTATCACCACCACATCGGGCTGAATACGTGGGAGAGCCAGGGAGGGCAGGCTCCGGCGGCGGGGACGACGGGGCTGTATCACCTGGCGGTGTTGTATCCGACGCGGGCGGAGTTGGGGGATGCGCTGCGGCGACTGATGGAGGCGGGAGTGCCGCTCGATGGGGCATCGGACCATGGGGTGAGCGAGGCTCTGTACCTGCGGGACCCGGATGGGAATGGCGTGGAGCTTTACTGGGATCGTCCGCAGGAGGAGTGGCCGCGCACGAAGGATGGGGAGCTCGCGATGGTGACGCGGCCGCTGGATTTGAGAGGGTTGTTGGCTGCTGCGGAGTGAGTTGTGATGTCTGGCGGCGGTGTGAGCATACCCCACTCATCGCGATGAGACTGCGATGAATGGGGCACCCCGCGGGGTTGGTGGTTCGAAGAGTTGTTATGAGTGGGCCACCCGCCTAGATGGGACTGCCTCACCAACCTATTGGGTGGAGTTCGCGGGGAAATCCTGCGTTTGTGAAGGACGGAGCGTGCCCCGTTTAGTTACTGAATAGTTGTTGCTTCACGTCCGGAAACGTGCTCGAATAATGTTGTTTCTCGACCCACCCGGGAGATCGCCGTGAGGATTCACTTTGCGATTCTGGTGTTTGTATTCTTTGGCTCCGCGCGGATTGCGCATGCAGATGTAATTGTTAGCGGTTCTGTCAAGACATCCGACATGGCATCTGGTGCGCATTGTTCCAATGGTGGGACAACAGGGCCCGGCGTGAACCTCGCCTTGACATGTGGCAGCTCCGGCCCAGGAACGATGGAGAGTGCTTATATGGCGGGCAGTGCCGACGCGTTTGGTGGGAGTATGTCGGTCCACGCGCAAGAGGTACCGGAGTTTTCGGGAACAGCCGTGGCTTCTGTAGAGATCGAGCTGGATGAGGACTACGTCGTGACCGGTGGTACCGGAATGACGACTGTGAACTTCATGTTTGACTCCTCGGGCATCGTTGATACGAATTGCAGTTTCGTATTCGACGGAGGGCCGGCAGATTCTTTTTGCGCCGTCGGGCAGACTATTTCGGAAACGGTTCAATATGGGGTGCCGTTCTCAATAGATATGGATATGTCGATGTTAGGCAGCGCCGGTGGAGGTGGGCCATCAGATGGCTCGTGGAGTTATCACTTCGACGAGTCGGGCATGGTTTCATTCCCGACGCCGGAACCCTCTTCGGTATATCTGCTTATTCCGGGAATAGCGGGGACGTTGTTGGCGGCGGGGTGGCGCGTGAAACGCAAGTCAGCGCGCGTGTAGTGGAAGCCCACTCATGGCGGCGGTGAGGCTGTCGTCATGAATGGGGCACCCTTGGTGTTGGTGGTCCATTCATTCACGAGGTGTGGAGCGTTCGCGGCGGTTCCATGTCCAGTGGGATTCGATTTCGACTCGACCGATTTCGCCGGTGAGCCAGTGGCGGTAGGTGCTCCATGGCCAATCTTCGGGATTTTGTGCGAGGCCGCGCTCGACGGGGTTGCGATGGATGTAGCGAAGTTTCTCTGTGAACTTAGCTTGACTGACGACGTTGAAATCTTAATAGCGGGTTTGCCAGAACTGCGGGCGGTCGCCTTTGAGGGGTGTTGAGGTCTGGCGTTTGAGGACGCTGAGCGTTGTGGAGAGAGAGTTCTCTTTGGGTTCGCTTAGGAGAAGGTGGACGTGTTCGGGCATGAGGACGTAGCCGAAGACGTAGAAGGCGTGACGGACGCGGAGTCTTTCGAGAGCGTCTTCGAAGGTGACGCGGGCGCGGTCGTTGTTGAGGAGTGGGAGCCGCTGGTAACAACTGAAGGTGATGAAGTGATCGTGGCCGGAGGTGTGGTAGCGCTTGAGACGGCTTGGCACAGGGGTTATGGTAGCTCGGGCGGTTGTGGACCCCACCCATGACGACGATGAAGCTGTCGTCATGAATGGGGCACCCATGGTGTTGGTGGTCCGAAGAGCTGTTATAGGTGGGCCACTCGCCGACTGTCGGGGACGCTGAACGTTGAGCAGAGTTCCTTTAGTTGGTGGGGTGCATGTCTTTCGGGATCGGCGGGCGTTGGGGCGGAGAAGGCGGCATCGGAGAGGTCTGCGGAGATCGGGTGAATGCCTTGATCAGGCCCTCGAGGAAAGCAAAGAATACGTCGACTGCATATCCGATAAGGAAGGCGAGACCGATTGGAGGAAGCGTGGCCTGCTGCGTCACGGTGAAGTTGCTGAAGAGACCGACGACCAGCCCTCCGATTCCGGCGATGAGAAAGCGAGCGGAGTTTGCCGCGGAGGGTGTGAAGGCGCGCCTGCTCATTTGATCTTCAAAAGAACGAATGAGGTAAGCGCAGGTGCCGAGCAGAGCGTACAGCACGGGAAGCACGACAGTAGAAATAGCTCCGTAAAATACCGAGATGTCCGTAATGAGCGTTTGGGCGAAGTACCGCACATCCTGATAGGTTCCAGTGATTTTGTCGCGCTCGGCAATCGGATCCGTGAATCCGACCTGGAGCTCAAATTTCGCCTTATCCTCGGTGGTTCCATCATAGGGAAGGGGCTGGTGGGGAATGATGAAGTGGTTGAGCTTGCGTGCCCGCGCGTAGATGCCACGGACGGTGGCGGCATAGTCCTGGAGATCACTGATGACATCGGTCGCGCTGATACCGGGGGGAAGCGTCCACACGTCGTTTGTGCCCTTGACAGGGGGGAGCTCGGAGTGAAGTTTGACGGCCAGCGCGTTGGCTTTGGTGATGTCATCGCGCAATGTCTGGGAGACGGCAGAAGTGACAAAGGTAGCGATGGAGACGGGCAGGATGATGGAAGCGAGGATGATGGCCCAGACGAAGTAGGTGCGAACGGTGGGGCGTGTTTCAGCGTGGTAGGCCCTGAGGCTCTCAGCGGTGACAGGGCTGAGTCGCGCGGCAAGCTGAGTGAGCGCCATTAGGAGGCTGGCGCCAATGTGGTCGTCCCAGCCACCGTGGTTATAGGCGGTGCGAGCGTGGAGGATGGAAGAGCGCGTGTCGGGGTCGACGTCAACACCGATCTCGGCAGCGTATTTGAGAAGCCGCTCAGCATCGTTGAGGGCTTCGCCGAAGTAGGCAGCTGGCTTTTGGTTGTCAGGTTCCCCGGAAACATCAGATTGCGGCATGCTGCGCGCTCCGGACATCGGGATATTGTGGTCGGAGGAGGATGACATAGTACCGCGAACTGGTCGCAGACGACAAAGGGAAGTATGAGTTCCTGAGGAATGGGACCGGAACAAATTGTTTTTTTGACTGTGATGGAGGTATGTCTGAGGTCCCAAGTGAAAAAGCGAATCAAAGGGCGGCTCTTGCGAGCCGCCCTTGGGGTTTGGGGTTCGGTTTTGATTCCCTCAGGGGCTAAAGCCCCCAATTAGGCGGAGCGTTGACGGACGGGCTGAAGCCCGTCCCTTTCAAGGCCAGTTACTTTCAAAGGGGAGTTAGTGGGAGGCGACGGTTTGTTCGCCGAGGGAGTGGAGTTCGGCGCTGTTGGCGGGGCGGGTGTAGAACATGTGGCCGCCGGGGAATTCGTGCACCGTGAGTTGCGGCGCGATGGTGGCGGGGAGCTGGTTTTGGGTTAAGACGGAGCCCATGAAGGGGCAGCTGAGGTCGTTCCAGCCGTGCATGATGACGACGTGGAGCTTGGGGTCGGCGGCGAGGGCTTCGCGGAGGTCGGCGACGGCGCCGCGGCGGAGGTCGGGGCCCTGGCGGTCCCAGAGGCGGCCGACTTCATAGGAGAGCAGGTTGTAGCGGTCGTCGACCTTCCAGCCGACGGTGACGGTGTCGAAGTTGACCATGGCCTGGGTGATGGCGGCCATGCCGGACTCGAGGATGGGGTCGGAGCCTTCCTGGTCGGGGGAGTAGGGGAAGGGATCGGGGTTGGTGACGTTGGAGTCGTAGACGGAGCCGATCTCGCCCTTCTCGCGATGGACCTCGCGGAGGTAGGCGCCGGTTTCGAGGCGGCCGCCGGAGAACTTGACGAACTGCGGGTCGAGGCCGGTGAGCTGGGTGACGTGGGCGATCATGTCGTTGGTGGCGGCGACGTTTTGCGGGCCGGCGATGAGCGCGGAGGCGTAGGGGCCTTCGTCGTAGGCGATGACGTCACGCATGGCGTCGGGGGTGAGCTTGTGCTCGCTTTCGAGGTGCGCGGCGGTGATGGAGGGGAGGGTGATCATCCAGGGGATGGGAGAGATGTTGCCGTCGCCGAAGCTGGGGTTGAGGTAGGGGCTGACGAGGAAGAGGCCGTTGACGCCGACACCGAGCTGCGTCTGGAGGTAGTGCGTGATGCGCGGGCCGCGGTAGCCGCCGTAGCTTTCGCCCATGACGTATTTCTTGGACAGCATGCGCTGGTTTTTGACGAGCCACTTGTAGATGGTGAGGGAGAGGTACTCGATGTCAGGGGTGGGGGCGAAGAAGAGTTTTTTGCCTTCGTCGTCGGAGACGAGGGACTTGGAGAAGCCGGTGCCGACGGGGTCGATGAAGACGATGTCGGTGAAGTCGAGCCAGGTGCCGGGGTTGTCGGTGAGGGTGGCGGGGTCAGAGGGGCTGTCGCCGGCGTTGCCGAAGGAGACGTGCTTGGGGCCGACGGCGCCGAAGTTGAGGAAGCCGGAGGCGGCGCCGGGGCCGCCGTTGAAGGCGAACATCACTGGGCGGTCATGCGCGCCGTCGAGCGTGTAGGCGGTGTAGACGACTTCGGCGGTGGGCTTGCCGTCCTTGCCCTCCATGGCGATGGTGCCGACGGTGGCGGTGTAGTGGAGGGTCTTGCCGTTGACGGTGATGGTTTGTTCGACGGACTTATCGGGCGGGAGTGGGTTGGGGAGGGCCTGGGTGTGCTCGGGTGGTTTGGGTGTGCCGGGAGGAGGAGTGGGGGCGCCGGGGGCGGGTGCGGCGGCGGGAGTCGGTGACGTGCGCGGGGGCGGGCGCGGAGGAGGGGTTTTGCTGGTTGCCGCGCTGGCCGCGTTGGGCGGCGGCGGGAACGGTGAGTGCAGGCAGAGCGAGAGCGAGGAGGATCGCAGGAGCGATTCGGCTGAAGGTCATGCGAGCAATGCTAATGGATGATGCACGCGATGTAATAGAGAAGAGTGATTGTGGTCGAAAAGCGTTCAGCGGTATGAGCGGGCCGGAGGTTCATCGGGGTTCTTCGACTCGCTGCGCTCGCTCAGAATGACGGCTATTACACCAAACTGCAGGTACACCAAGCTGGTGCAGAACTGAAGGCCGGGTCAGTGAATGAAGGGCGACTCAGTGACCTTTGTATTCGACGTAGAGCTCGGGGTAGTCGGCTTTGAGGGTGGAGATCTTGGGGCGGTCGCAGACCTGGATGTAGGGGTTGTTGGGATTTTTGAGGGCGTAGTCCTGGTGGTAGTCCTCGGCGCGGTAGAAGGCTTTGAGGGGGACGACCTGGGTGACGATGCTTGTGCTTCCAGGCGTGGGCGGCGTCGAGTTGTGCGATGTAGGCTTCGGCGATGCGCTTCTGGTCGTCGTTGGCGTAGAAGATGGCGGAGCGGTAGGAGGTGCCGGTGTCGGGACCCTGGCGGTTGAGGGTGGTGGGGTCGTGGATGGTGAAGAAGACGCGGAGGAGCTGGCCGTAGGTGAGGCGCGAGGGATCGTAGACGACTTCGACGGATTCGGCGTGGTCGGTGGTCTCGGCGCTGACGTCGTCGTAGTTGGCGGTGTGGGCGGAGCCGCCGGAGTAGCCGGCGGTGGTGGCGAGGACGCCTTTGACGCGCTCGAAGACGGCCTGCGTGCCCCAGAAGCAGCCGCCGGCGAAGACGGCGGTGGCGCGGCCGGGCGATGTGGCGAGTGGGAGGTCGGCGGTGGGCGGAGGGATGGGGCCGTGTTCGATGGACTCGGAGTGGCAGGCGATGGTGGAGAGTGAGACGGCGAATGCGAGGACGGCAGTTGCGGCGGAGCGCAGGTGCATCGAGGAGGACCTCATCTATAGATAAGACGTGCGAGGAGGGCTCGCGGATTTGAATTGTACGGCGCGTGTAGGACGAGGTGGCTGGCGGGTTAGAGTTTGTGCAATGGATATGCGGGTGAAGAGAGCGCTGGGTGGGCTGGTTGCGATGGGCATCGTAGCGGGTGCGGCTGGAGTGGCCGCGGCGCAGGGCTCGCCTCTGGATACGCCCAAGGCGGTTGAGATCAAGGTGGATTTGGCGAAGAAGGTCGGACGGTATGAGCCGATCTACCGGTGGTTTGGATATGACGAGGCGAACTATACGACGGCTGCGAATGGGCGGAAGCTGCTGGGTGAGTTGCATGAGATGAGTCCGGTGCCGGTGTACATCCGTGCGCATCATCTGCTGACGTCGGGCGATGGGACGGCGGAGCTGAAGTGGAGCTCGACGGGCGTGTACAGCGAGGATGCGCAGGGCAGGCCGGTGTATGAGTGGCGGATTCTGGATGGGATCTTCGACGCGTATAAGGCGGCGGGTGTGAAGCCGATGGTGGAGCTGGGATTTATGCCGAAGGATTTGGCGGCGACTTTGCCGGGGAAGCCGGATCAGCCGTATCAGAAAAACTTTCCGGGGGATGTGCTGGGAGGAGCGTCGAATAATCCGCCGAAGGATTATGCGAAGTGGCAGGGGCTGGTGCAGGCGGTGGTTGCGCATCTGGTGCAGCGGTATGGGAAGGGCGAGGTGCTGACGTGGTACTTCGAGGTGTGGAACGAGCCGGATATTTCGTACTGGCATGGAACGGCGGAGGAGTACTACCGGCTGTATGACGCGTCGGTGGCGGGAGTGCGCGCGGCGTTGCCGGGAGCGCGTGTGGGTGGGCCGGCGACGACAGGGCCGGGCGGCGGGGAGAAGAGCAACAGCTACAAGATGCTGCGCGGATTTTTGGAGCATGTGCGCGATACGAAGCAGCCGCTGGATTTCATCTCGTTTCATGCGAAGGGCCAGCCGAAGATTGTGAATGGCGAAGTGACGATGGGGATCAACCATGAGCTGCAAAGATGTGGATGCGGGGTTCAAGTTGATTGCGAGCTTTCCGGAGTTTCGGCATCTGCCGGTGATCTTGAGCGAGGCAGACCCGGAGGGATGCGCGGCGTGCTCAGCGAAGATGAATCCGGCGAATGCGTATCGCAATGGAACGCTGTATCCGGCATATACGGCGGCGGCGTATGCGCGGATCTTTCAGCTTGCAGATGAGCATGACATCAATTTGATTGCGATGTTGTCGTGGTCGTTCGAGTTTGAGGGGAGAGATACGTTTGAGGGATTTCGGTCGCTGGCGACGAATGGGATCGACAAGCCGGTGCTGAACTTCTTTCAGGATGGCGGCGAAGATGAGCGGCGAGCGCGTGGAGGTGGAGTCGACGGGCGCGGTGCCGCTGGATGTGATGCGCGAGACGGGCGTGCGTGGAGCGCCGGATGTGGATGCGCTGGCGACGGTGAATGGGCGCAAGGCGATGGTGATGGTCTGGAACTATCAGGACACGGTCGCGAAGGATCCGGGGGTGATGTCGCGTGTGGTGGTGCAGGGATTGCCGGTGAGTGTGAAGAGTGTGCGCGTGCGCGAGTGGCGGATCGACGACACGCATAGCAATGCTTATACGGTGTGGAAGGCGATGGGGTCGCCGGCGCATCCGGACGCGGAGCAGGCGGCGAAGTTGGAGGCGGCGGGGAAGCTGCAGGAGTTGGGTTCGGCGAAGACGGTTGGTGCGAAGGATGGTGAGGTGAGGTTGGAGCAGACGCTGCCGGGTGAGTCGGTGTCGCTCTATGAAGTGAGCTGGTGAGATAAGCGTGCTGCGAACCCCACCCATGACGACTTCGTCGTCATGAATGGGGCACCCAGGTGTTGGTGGTCCTGAAAAGTTGTTAAAGGTGGGCTGCCGGCCCCCCTGGTTGCGGCGTGGTAGTTTGGCCCTCATATCTTCTTTTGGAAACAGACGAGGAACTTTGATGATGTGTATGCGATTGATTGCCGTGGCCGCGATGGGCCTTGCGATGGGAATGACTGCTGCGGGGCAGAAGCCGCAGTATCCGGATTATCCGAGTGAGACGCCGGAGCACTTTCAGGCTCCGACGCAAGGGATGGATTACGAGCGCCGGGAGGTGATGATCCCGATGCGAGACGGCGTGAAGCTGCATACGGTGATTCTGGTGCCGAAGGGCGCGGCGCATGCGGGGATTCTGATGACGCGCACGCCGTATAGTGCGGATGCGCTGACGATGAACTCGCCGAGCCAGCATCTGGGGTCGGCGCTGTGGGGTTATGACAACGCGGTGGAGACGATCATCGGCGGAGGGTACATCCGCGTGGTGCAGGATATTCGCGGCAAGTATGGAAGCGAGGGCGACTATGTGATGAACCGGCCGATGCATGGGCCGCTGAATCCGACGCCGGTGGATGAGTCGACGGATACGTATGACACGATCGACTGGCTGGTGAAGAATGTGCCGGAGTCGAATGGGAAGGTGGGGATTCTGGGCATCAGCTATGACGGATTTTTGTCGCTGACGCCGCTGGTGCATCCGCATCCGGCGCTGAAGTGCGTGGTGCCGATGAATCCGATGGTGGATGGATGGCGCGGCGATGACTGGTTTCACAATGGGGCGTTTCGCGAGCAGAACATGCCGTACATCTATGAGCAGACGGCGACGCGCGACAACAGCGCGAAGTGGCTGACGTCGAACTTCGACGACTATGACACGTACATGCGTGCGGGCTCGGCGGGTGCGCTGGGCAAAGAGCGCGGGATGGACCAGATCGGGTTCTGGCAGAAGGTGACGGCGCATCCGGCGTATGACAGCTGGTGGAGCGAGCAGGCGATGGATAAGGTGCTGGCCGCGCAGCCGCTGACGGTGCCGACGATGCTGGTGGACAGCTTGTGGGACCAGGAGGATATTTACGGCGCGATGGCGGTGTATCGCGCGCTGAAGGACAAGCCGGAGGCGAAGAAGAATTTGTACCTGGTGGTGGGGCCGTGGCATCACGGGCAGGAGATTGAAGAGGTCACGCAGCTGGGGCCGGTGAAGTTCCGCAGCGATACGGGGCTGTATTTCCGCGAGGAGATATTGGCGCCGTTTTTAGCGCACTATCTGCATGATGATGCACCTGCGATGGATGTGGCGAAGGTGACGGCGTTCGAGACGGGAGCGAATAAGTGGGAGCGGCTCGACGACCTGGCCGTCGGCGTGTGATGGGCGGTGTACGCCGACGGCGACTCCGCTGTATTTGGAGCCGGGGGACAAGCTGGGGTTTGCGAAGCCGGAAGGTGGCGAGGAGTTCGATGAGTTTGTGTCGGACCCGGCGAAGCCTGTGCCATATCGATCACGGCCGAACCAGCCGATTGGGTATACGCCGGACCTGTCGTGGGTGCGGTGGCTGGTGGACGATCAGCGCGAGTTTTCGGGAAGGCCGGATGTGTTGACGTTCACGAGCGATGTGCTGACGAAGCCGTTGACGCTGAGCGGAGAGCCGATGGTGCATCTGATTGCGTCGACGAGCGGGACGGATGCGGACTGGGTGGTGAAGCTGATCGATGTGTATCCGGATGAGGTGGCGGGGCAGCCGGAGATGGGTGGATACCAGTTGCCGATCGCGATGGATATTCTGCGCGGGAGGTATCGCGAGAGTTTGTCGGAGGCGAAGGCGATTGCGCCGAATGAGCCGCTGGAGTACAAGTGGGCGCTGCCGACGGTGAATCATGTGTTTCTGCCGGGGCATCGCGTGATGGTGCAGGTGCAGTCGAGCTGGTTCCCGCTGTACGACCGCAATCCGCAGACGTTTGTGCCGAACATCTTCTTTGCGAAGCCGGAGGATTACAAGAAGGCGACGGAGCGGGTGTATCACTCTGGCAGCCAGGCGAGTTATGTGGAGCTGCCGGTGGTGGGCGGGCAGTAGAGTGAGGCGCGTCAGGACTCGGTGAGTCTTTCGAGAAAGCCGGAAGGATCGTTGAGGAATCGGCGAGTGATCTGGAATGAAGGCGTGTCTTCGTAGGCGATGGGGTGGATGCGGCCGCTGTCGAAGCTGAAGATCTGCGCGCACGGCGCGGCGAGAAGAATGGGCGAGTGCGTGGAAATGATGAACTGTGCGTCGGGATATTTGCGCACCGTTTCGAGAATCAGAGCTAAAGCCGCGAGTTGCCGCTGCGTGCTGAGGGCGGCTTCGGGTTCGTCGAGCAGGAAGAGGCCGTCGCCGCGAAACCTGTGTTCGAGTAGCGTGAAGAAGCTTTCACCGTGGGAGTGGTTGTGGAGGCTTTGTCCGCCGTAAGAGAGATTGATAGGAGGGACAGGGAACTGCGTCTCCTCCGCATCCAATTCATCGATATGAGTTGCTACGTTGAAGAAGCTTTCGGCGCGCAGGAAGAAGCCACGGCCGGTGCGGCGATCAAATGCAAGCCGGAGTGCACGGGTGAGAGTGTCGATTGAGGCGTTGCTCGCGGTCGAACTGTTTGCGAAGTTGCGTGTTCCGCCTTCACGCCCGAAGCCATAGTGGTGTGCGATGGCTTCGAGAAGAGTGGATTTGCCGGAGCCGTTTTCGCCGATGAAAAACGTGATGCGCGAGCGTGAGAACTCGAGTGTGTCGATGGTCGAGATCGCGGGTACGGTGAACGGATAGACGCGCGAGTCTGCGATGCGGTCGCGAAGGAGAGTGAGCGTGCGGAGCATAAAGGGCAGCCGCGTGGGCTGCCCTTGAGCTTACGTGAGGTGATGGCTTAGCGGCCGAGGGCTTCGAGGTACTTTTCGACTTCGAGGGCGGCCATGCAGCCGGTGCCGGCGGCGGTGATGGCCTGGCGGTAGCGGCGGTCCTGGACGTCTCCGCAGGCGTAGACGCCCTGAAGCTGCACGCCCTGGCGGGTGACGAAGACGTTGTGCTCGCTCTTGATGTAGCCGTCGGCGTCGAGGTCGAGCTGGCCTTTGAACATTTTGGCGTTGGGCTCGTGGCCGATGCCGAGGAAGACGAAGGTAACAGGGAGTGTCCAACGCTCGTCGGTCTTCTTGTTGAAGAGCTTGAGACCGCACACGCTCTTTTGAAGGACACCGTCGACTTCTTCGACGACGGTGTTGTGGAGGAACTCGATCTGCGGGTGAGCGATGGCGCGCTCCAACATGATTCGAGAAGCCCGGAAGTTTTCGCTGCGGTTGATGATCGTGACCTTGGTGGCGAAGCGCGTGAGGAAGAGCGCTTCTTCCATGGCGGAGTCACCGCCGCCGATGACGGCGATTTCCATGCCGCGGGTGAAGAAGCCGTCGCAGGTGGCGCAGGAGCTGACGCCGTGGCCGATGAGCGCCTGCTCGGAAGGAAGGTTGAGCCAGCGCGCGGAGGCGCCGGAGGCGATGATGAGCGAGCGGGTGAGGACGATGTCGCCGTTGATGGTGAGCTCGAAGGGCGTCTTGCAGATGTCGGCGGCGGAGAGGTGGCCGAGGGTGATCTCGGCGCCGAAGCGCGTGGCCTGCTTCTTCATGTTGTCGATGAGTTCGGGGCCCTGGATGCCGTCGGGCCAGCCGGGAAAGTTTTCGACGAGCGTGGTGATGGAGAGCTGGCCGCCGGGCTCGTGGCCTTCGAGGACGAGAGGCTTGAGGTTGGCGCGTGCGGCGTAGATGGCGGCGGTCAACCCGGCGCAGCCGGAGCCCAGGATGACGGTGTCGCGAACGGTGGTTTCAGACATAGCTATTTGATTGTAGAGGGTGCCGGTTCGGTGCAGGGCAGTGGCTGTGTTGAGGAAAGTCTTGACGCAAAGGGCGCAAAGGGAGGCGCGAAGGGGCGCCACGGGGTTCGTGGACAGAGTGAGGGGCGTAGGATTGGCCCATGGCTGATCTGGTTTTGGTGTATGGGATGAGGCTGCTGCCGGCGGATGAGGTGGCGGCGGTCGATGCGGCGCCGGTGACGTTGAAGAACGGCAACGAGGCGCGGGTGACGATGCATATTCTCGAGGGCAGCCGCGAGTCGATTGAGGCGCAGCTGCGGAACAGCATCGATGCGTTCTTCGACTTCTATCCGGAGATCTAGATGGCTCGATGGGGGTGCTAGGGCTGGCCCCTTTGGGTGAGTAGGGTGCGCGTGCGCGTTGCAGCGCGTGACAGTGACGTTGTGAGTGCTCCGAAACGACGAAAAGTGTCGTGTAGGAGGACAGAAACGCATGTCACGTTGGTTGATCTGGCTGCTGTGGCCCGCGATTGCGGGCGCGCAGCAGGCGGTGGTCGCGGCTCCGGATGTGAGCGTGAGTGCAGCGCTGGCGAATTTGAGCCAGCGCGCGGCGACTGTTTTTGTGGGGCAGGTGGTGGACATCCGGCGCAATGCCGGGGTGGTTGAGATTCAGTTTCGGGTCGACACGCCGCTCGTGGGGCAGACGGGCGGGAGCTACACGCTGCGCGAGTGGGCGGGGATGTGGCCGCCGGGTCAATGGCGCTACAGAGTAGGGGAGCGGGCGCTGGTGTTTCTGCATGGGACGAGCAGCGCAGGGCTGAGCTCGGCGGTGGATGGTGGAGAGGGTGTCGTGCCGGTGATGGCCGACAGCGACGGCACGGTGCTGCTGGATATTCGGCGACTGAGCACGCGGGTGCTGCGGCAGGTGGGCCAGCCGCTGGATGACGGCAATGGAGCTCTGGCACTGAAGGATGTGTTGCCGGTGATCGAGAGCCGAGGGACGAAGCCGGTGAGGCCGGTGCGGCGGCCGCTGCCGCCGGCGGCGGTGCAGATTCAGAATGGCGGCGGAGATACGGACACGAAGGGGCCGCACCCGATCGTCGAGAGGCTGCCTGATGTGGAGTAATGCGAGAGGGCCGCGATGGGTGGCCACGGCCGCTTTGTTCTGGATGGCGTTGGCCGGCGCATTGCAGGCGAGGGCCGGTGGGCCGCGATTTGTGACTGCAACGTATGCGTGGGTAGGAGCGGGCATTCCGATCCCGTTCTATACGTCGTCGCCGATGTATTACACGGACCCGGGAAACCTGAGCGCGACGGTGTCGCACGCACAGGCGGACGCGATGGTGGCTGCAGCGGCAGCGACGTGGAGTGTGCCGACATCGAAGCTGGTGATTCAGCAGGGAGGCGAGCTGGCGGAGCATGTGAGCTCGGCGAACGTGTACTTCGACGGCAGCGAGATGGTGTTTCCGGCGGATGTGTCAGCGAACAATTATCAGAGCATCCCGATTGCAGTGATCTATGACACGGATGGGAGCGTGATCGACACGCTGCTGGGAGATGGCGCGAGCGATCCGAGCGGGTGCCGCGATACGGGCGTCGTGGAGAGCGTGGATTCGATTGGTGTGGAGGGCACGATTCATCACGCGATGCTGATTCTCAACGGGCGGTGCGTGGGATCCACACCGCAGCAGTTGTTGCAGATGCAATACCAGCTGGAGCGCGCGTTCGGACGAGTGGTTGGGGTTTCGTGGTCACAGCTGAATGACAACCTCTTTACGGGAGCGACGCCGCCGACAGCGGGCGAGATTGATTACTGGCCGATCATGCACCCGATTGATGTATTGTGCGGGCCGTACAGCTATCAGTGCATGTCGAATCCGTTCCAGTTGAGGATGGATGACGTTGATACGCTGGCGGTCCTGTATCCGGTGACCTCGTCGAATATTACGGCGGGCGAGACTATCGATCTGGACGAATTCGCTGAACCTGGAGGGGCAGGTGCTTTTCCCGACCGGCCAGGGGATGGATGGAGTCAATGTCACGGCGACGAGACAGACTCGAGGGGCGCAGAAGGCAGAGCCATGGCAGGTCGCGTCGAGTGTCACTGGGTACAGTTATCAGCAGAACGTTGGAAACCCGGTCACTGGACCAGAGAGCAGCAGTGAGAATGTCGGCATGGAGTATGGACCTGCCGAGGCTATCTTCAGTCTGCCGAGGGTGGAGGACGCGGTCGTCGAGAACGTGTACATGACGACGGAGCCAATCGATCCTTTGTATACGGGCGAGTACGCGATTGCGCCCTACGAACGTCCGCCGGTGACACCGTCGGGGTCTCCGATAACGATGGCGGATTGGTCCGGGGTGGCGGGCACGGGCGGCAATTTCATCCAGGCGGTGGGAGATGCGGCTTCGAGCTGCTCGCCGGGCGCCGATGGGACGCAGAGCGCGCCGGCGAACTCGGATGCGAGCGGATGGTGGAACGGATTGCTGTGCCCGTTCGGACATAGCTCGTGGTGGAGCGTGCAGGTGAATGCGGGGAGCAGCTGGACGCTGGAGGTGACGGCGCTGGATGAGAGTGGAGCGCCGACGATGTACAAGGCGCAGCCTGTCATCGGCGTTTGGAATACGGGCGATAGCGGGTTGCCGACGGTGGCGAGTGCGCCGGCAGCGCTGAACTCAATGGCGCCGGGAGTGACGCAGTTGCAGATGTCGGCGAGCTCGAGCGCTGGAAACTATACGTTTGCGGTGGCCGACCAGTATGGCGCGGGCAGGCCGGACTTCACCTATAAGGCGCGGGTGCTGTACGCAGCGAGTGTGAAGCCCACAACGGTAAACCTGGCGGGCGGGCAGATTGCGATCTCCGGCGAGGGCTTCCGGCAGGGAAACCAGGTGAGTGTGAACGGCGTGCCGGCGACCGTGGTGAGTGTGAGCGCGAACCAGATTGTGGCGAAGGCTCCGAGTATGACGGCCGCCGGTGCGTCGCTGGGGACGCCGGTGGATGTGATGGTGACGGATGTGGCCACAGGCGGGACGACGGACATCGGGAACGGGTATATATACACGAATGTTTTGCCGGATGTGATGGTGGTGGAGTCGCAGCCGGCGGCGCTGGAGACGGGGATAACGGCTGCGATGCCGTTCGCGGTGCAACTGCTGAAGTCGGATGGCGTGACGCCGATTGCGAATGCGAGTGTGCAGTTTGCGGTTGTGTCGGGGAGCGGCGGGGTTTGGGGCGTGCGCGGGTGCGTCGACGTGTACGCTGCGGACGGATGCGACGGGTATGGTGTCTACGACGGTGAAGGGCGGCGCTCGAGGGCCGGTGGTGTTGAGCGCGAGTGAGGTGAGTGGAAGCGCGGGGGTGCAGATTACGCTGACGGATGTGAACCCGGTGCTGACGGCGTCGATTGCGAATGCATCGAGCTATCTGGCGGCGGGCGCGTCTGGCGCGTGGACGATCTCGCTGGGTGCGACGCAGGATGCTCTGGCTGCAGTGGGTGTGCCGGTGGTGTGGACGGCTGGGTCGGGTGTGACGTTGAGCAGCGGAACGACGACCACGGATGGTACGGGTTCGGCTGCGGTGACGGTGAGCGCAGTGAGGATGAGTGCGGGCACGGCGACTGTGACCGGGTGTGCGTGGAGCACGGTGTGTGCGAGCTGGACGGTGACGGCGGTGGATTCGTCGGAGTGGAGGGTTACGGCGGTGAACGGCGCGGCGCAGAGCGTGAGCGCGGGAACGGCGCTGGCACCGCTGACGCTGGGGGTGACGGACGCTGCGGGTCATGCGTTACAGGGAGCGGCGGTCTCGGTGTATCAGACGGCGGATGGATGGGAGGGGGTTTGTCCGGTGCCGGGGAAGTGCGCGTCGAGCCCGGTGCTGGCGTCGGCGCAGAGCTCTGCGATTTCAGACAGCAGTGGGAATGTGTCGGTGACGCCGCTGGAGGTTCCCGGACTGCCGCAGGTTGTGAATATTGCGGCGGTCACGGGAACGCAGGGGTTTGTGACGGTGTCGCTGCCGGTGACGCCGTGACCGGGGAATAAAGAGCACCCCACCCATGACGACGATGAAACTGTCGTCATGAATGGGCCACCCAAGTTTCTGAGGTTTGCTAGACCGGCTCGGCGGGGATGAGTGCGTCGCGAGCGACGGGACGGCGGATTGCGGCGATGCCGAAGGCGGCGATGTAGATGTAGCAGAGAGCCGGGAGGAAGAAGCTGGGGTGCAGGCCGATGTGGTCGGCGATCGCACCCTGGAGCTCGGGGATGATGGCGCCGCCGAGGATCGCGGCGATGAGGAGGCTCGAGCCTTTGCTGGTGAGCGGGCCGAGGTCCTGGATGCCGAGGGTGAAGATCGACGGGAACATGATGGAGTTGCAGAAGCCAACGGCGAGCATGGACCACATGGGCACGGACTTCGGCAGGTAGAAGGTCCAGTGCCAGTGGCCGAAGCTGGCGGGATGGATCCAGACGCCGGTGGTGTAGGACGTCTTCATGCTGACGAGCACGAGGATGCAGGCACAGATGGCTGCGGCGCCGAGGACGTAGCCGGTCTTGACCTTCTGCAGCACGGCGGAACCGACGAAGCGGCCGACCATGGCTCCGCCCCAGTAGCACATGAGGAAGTAGGCGGCGGTGGCTTCGCGGAGGCCGGCGATGTCGGGGAGCTTCATGTAGTTGACGAGGAGGCTGCCGATGGCGACCTCGGCGCCGACGTAGGTGAAGATGCCGACAGCAGCGCAGATGAGCCAGGGGTGACGCCAGATGCTGTCGGGACGCGAGAGAGCTTCAGAGAAGGCGCCGGGACGGAAGTCCTGGGTGTGCTCGGAGACGCCGGTGGTGGTCTTGAGCTTGATGGCGGCGAGCGCGAGGGCAAGAAGAACAAGCGTGAGCGCGATGCCGATGTAGGGCAGGCGAACGGTGGATGCCTGCGAAGCGCGATAGGCCTGGCGGGCCACGTCGGTCATGGAGTGGAGGCGCTCGGGCGTGACGGTCGCGGGTGCGGTGGCGAGGATGAGCTGCGAACCGAAGAACGGCGCGATGAAGGTGCCGACGGAGTTGAAGGCCTGCGCGAGATTGAGGCGGCTGGAGGCGGTCGCAGGAGGACCGATGACGGTGACGTAGGGATTGACGGCGACCTGCACGACGGTCATTCCGGCGGCGAGGACGATGAGAGCGCAGAGGAAGACGGGAAAGAGCGCAAAGTGCGCGGCCGGGATGAAGCCGGCGGCTCCGAGAGCCATGACGAGGAGGCCAAAGACCATCGTCTTTTTGTAGCCGTAGTTGTCGACGAGCTTGCCGCCGGGATAGCTGAAGACGAAATAGGAGGTGAAGAAGGCGAACTGAACGGTGAGCACCTCGGCGTAGTTGAGCTCGAAGATCGACTTGAGGTGCGGGATGATGATGTCGTTGAGGCAGGTAAGGAAGCCGACCATGAAGAAGAGCGCAGTGGCGACGCTCATGGCGCGCGTATCTGTGCGGACCTGAAATTCGTCAGTGAAACCCGGCGCACTGACGTTTTTTACGGGAACGGCCAAGAGGAGCTCCTTCGGGGGATCGGGTAGGTGGGTTGCAGATTCAAGAGTAATTGGTCAGGCGGTTTCCTGGGAGCAGCAGCCGGCTAGTTGGCGGGGAAAAGCTTTGACGCAAAGGTAGCGACGGAAAGTGCGAAAGGTCGCCACGGCTTTGTGTGGAAGGGCAGAGGTTAGCGCAGGTCCATGGAGAAGAGGTTGCCGGTGAAGACGCGGGCGCGGATGAGGGGCTCGTTGTCGCGGGTGAGGCCGCCGAAGACGAAGTCGACAGCGTCGTTCTGGCGGGAGTCGGCGAGGCGGACGAGCTCGGTGACACGGCCGTCGGGGATGCTGACGCGGTCGATGGGCTGGGCTGGATCGAGCGAGGCGTGGATGTAGAGGAAGCGCGAGTCGGAGGACCAGACGGGGTCGGCGCCGGAGGGTACGGGGAGCGTGGTCCAGGTGCGGGAGGCGACGTCGAAGAGGCGGACCTGGCGCTGATCGAGGGTGAGGGCGGCGATCCAGCGGCCGTCGGGCGACCAGCGCGGGCTGAAGAGATTATTGGAGCCGGGGACCTCTTCGATCTGATTGGTGTCGAGGTGGAGGATGTGGAGGGTGCGCGCCGCGTTTTCCTTGCCCATGTAGTCGTTGACGCGGCCGAAGACGAGCGACTTGCCGTCGGGCGACCAGGAGGGGTCGGCGGCGTTGCGGGATTCGCGGAGCAGTGGATGGAGGTCTTCGCCTTCGGAGCCGATGACGTAGATCTGCCAGGCCTTTCCGGGATCGCGGGCCATGAGTGCGAGGTGTTTGCCGTCGGGCGCCCAGCGGGCGAGGAAGACGACCATGTTGTCCGGGGTGAGCTGGATTTTTTCGTCGCCATTGCTGCGGGCGCGCCAGAGCTGGCCGTCGGAGTCGGTCCAGGCGACCCATTGGCCGTCGCGGGTGTAGCCGATGCGGACGGCGGAGCTGAGGAAGCCTTTTTCGGGGACAAGCTGGCCGGCGGGGTCGAGGTGCTCGAGCTCGGAGCGGGCGTCGACGCCGAGGAAGAAGATGCGATTGCCGGTGCGGGCCGCGACGGGAGAGCGGAACTGCAGCGGGCCGTTGGTGAGACGGACGGGATCTGGAGGTGGACTTGCCGGCAGAGGCGCCAGAGGTCGGAGTTTCCGCCGCGACTGGATTGGAAGATGAAGTTGCGGCCGTCGGCGGTCCAGACACCGCAGCACTCGGAGGCGGGCTGGCTGAAGTTGGGAAGCAGGCGGCGCGGTGTGTGATCGGTGGCGGTGAGCTGCCAGAGCGAGGTGGTGTGGGTGAGCGGGTCGATGATGGTGAAGCGGAGAGTCTTGCCGTCGGGCGACCAGCGGAGCCAGAAGGCGCGGCCGGGAAGGGTGGCGTAGAGTTGCGGCGTGCTGCTGGTGATGACGGAGAGATAGAGACTGTTGCCGTTGGCGTAGAGAATGCCGCCGTTGTTGGGCATCCAAGTGGCGTCGTGCGCGAGAACGTTGCCGATGCGGAGCGCGGAGCCGCCGATCGTCGGGACAGCCCAGAGGGGTTGTTCGGATTCGGGCGAGAGGTGATCGCGAAGCAGGAGGCGGGAGCCATCGGGGGAGATGTCGCCGAGTGTGGGACCGGCGACTTCGGCGGGAACGGAGAGCGGGGTGACAGAACCGTCAGCGAGGGAGACGCTGGCGACGTCGTCGTGACCGTTGTCGATGGTTGCGGCGAATAGGCGGACGCCGTCGGTGGCGGCTGGGGCGAGGCTCTCCATCGCGTCGACGCCGGGAGCGAGGTGGCCGCTGTGAGTTAGCTGCGCGATGTGCGGCGGGGCGATGGAGGTGTGCTCGTAACCGGCGAGGTAACTGGCGATGAGGGCGACGGCAAAGAAGATGGCCAGGATCGACAGGGCGCCGCGGGAGGGTCGCAGAACGCCGGCATAGCGCGCGGCGGTGTGCGGAGCGACGGCTCCGGTTTCGGTGGGGTTGAAGGCGTGTTCGCCGAGGCCGTCGTGCGAAGGGTGAGGCTCTGTGGTCTCGGGATGCTCTATGCGGGAGGTGGGGGCATGCAGGACGTCGACGGGGGCGATGAAGCGGTAGCCTCGCTTGGCGAGCGTCTCGATGTAGCGGGGGCTGTCGGCGGAGTCGCCGAGGGCTTCGCGGATCTTGTTGATGGCGGTGCCGAGGGAGTGGTCGAAGTCGACGACCGTGTTACGACCCCAGAGGCGGAGGTGGAGGTCTTCCCGGGTGACGATCTGTCCGGGGCGCTCGAGGAGCGCGGCCAGAACCTTAAAAGGCTGCGTCTGCAGCTTGACGCGGAAACCGGCCTTCCAGAGTTCGCCGCTCTCGAGGTCCACCTCGAAGAGCCCGAAGGTGAGTTTCGAGTTGGAGACGGGGGCCGGCATTTCGCGAAAAGAACCTCGCGGAGTTGACTGTATCACTCGTCACTCTGATGGCGCCAGAGTTGACGAGGGAAAGGTAAGTCTAAGAACGGCGGGAATTTATCAGGAGATAAAAAAATGATAGACAAAGGGCGCAGAGAGGATTGCGAAGACCACCGAGTTTGCACAACTTTCACGGCAATGCTTCCAGGAAGAGCCGTGCGTGTCCGGATCGGCCGGACCAGTTTCGGTTTTGTGGGGCATTTTGGGAGGCTCTATGGAATGCACAAGTTTAAGAGCGACGCACGGCCGGATTCTGATGGTGCTCCTGATGGTTATGGGCATCACGGTATTGGCGAAGGCGCAGACGGATACGGGGCGCGTGGTGGGGACGGTCGCCGATGCTACGGGGGCGTATATTCCGGGTGCGACGGTCACGCTGACGAATATCGATACGGGCGCGACGGATAAGCGGACGACGGGGGGGGCGGGGGAGTTCACGTTCCCGGCGCTGCCGCGTGGGCACTATTCGGTGACAGGCACAGCGAGCGGGTTCAGCTCTGAGATGCAGAAGTTTCAGCTCGATGTGCAAGAGGTGCAGACGATCAATTTCAAGCTGATGACCGGCACGGCAAATACGACGGTGGATGTGACGGATGCGGCTCCGGTGATCGACCTGGCGACCTCGTCGACGGGTGAGACGATCCAGGGGCGGCAGGTGACGGACCTTCCGCTGGGGCAGAGGAACTTTTTGCAACTGGCGACGCTGACGCCGGGCGTGACGCAGGGAGCGTATGGGTCGGACGCGTCGGGTGTGAACCAGAACGTAGAGACGATGCGGTATGCGGCGAGCGGCGGCGCGGCGCTGACGGTGAATGGACTGCGTTCGCAGTCGAACAACTTCCTGCTGGATGGAACGGATAACAATGAGTCGCTGGTGAACACGATTGTGTTCTTCCCGTCGCCGGACGCGATTCAGGAGTTTCGTGTGACGACGGCTGTGGCGCCGGCGGAGTTTGGGCGCGCGGGCGGAGCGATCGTCAATACGTCGATCAAGTCGGGAACGAACCAGATTCACGGAACGGCGTTTGGATACTTCCGCGATCAGGTGTTTGACGCGAACCCTCTGTATTTCAGTCCGGGTACGGCTGCGCCGACTTTTCAGCGCAAGCAGTTTGGATTTGCGGCGGGCGGACCGATTTTGAAGAACAAGCTGTTCCTGTTCGGCGACTACCAGGCGCTACGGCAGAAGCAGCCGCAGGATGCGGGGTTCCAGACGGTGCCGACGGCACTGATGCGGCAGGGGAACTTTACTGAGTTGCTGGGGCAGGCGACGACGACGCTTCCGGATCCGACGCTGACGGGATGCAAGACAGTCACGATGGCGAATGGGCATGTTTACAGCACGACGACGGGAAGCGGAACACTGACGGCGCAGCAGGTATACAACGCCAGCGCCGATAACGGTGGGGTGTTCGATCCGGTGACGTGCAGGCAGTTCGCATCGGGCGGAGTTGGGAATGTGATTGCGAGCTCCCGGAGCAACCCTGCAGCGCTGAAGTACTTTGCGGCGTATGACAACCCGAATCGCGCGGGCGTGCTGAATAACTACTTTGTCGCGAGGCGCAATATCACGAACTACAACGATTTCGATGTCAGGTTGGATTTTCATTTGTCATCGAAGGATGAGTTCTTTGGCCGCTACAGCTATGGGCAGGACAACAACACGATTACGAGCCTGTTCACTAACCTGCCGGCAGGATTCGCGTCGGGTAACAATGTGAATCATCCGCGCGGTGTTGCAGCTGGATATACGCGTATCTTCACGCCCAATATCGTGAATGAGTTCCGGTTTGGGTATACGCGTCCGTACTATGCATACATCAACCCGTTCCAGGGCGTGCCGATCTCGGCGAACCTGGGAATTGTGAATGCGAATCGCACGCCGCTGCTGGGTGGCGGGGCGCTGATCGGCGGAAGCAATACCGAGATTGCGTACACCGGTGATGGTGGGCCGTACGCGGTGCCGCAACACACGTATCAGTACGCGGATGCGGTGACATTTGTGCATGGACCGCACACGTTTAAGTTCGGCGCGAACATTATCCGGCGTGAGGTGGACTTCTTCCAGGGCAACGATGCGAAGGGCTACTTCGTGACGGGCGGGCTGAACTATCCGGGCACGGGAAGATTCACGGGCTATGAGACGACGGAGATGATGGCGGGGTTCTCCGACTATGAGATCGGTGCGGCCAGCACGTACTTCCACACCTATAACTGGGAGACGGGATACTTCGGACAGGATGATTGGAAGGTGAACCACAGGCTGACGCTGAACCTTGGCCTGAGGTACGACCTCTACACCTACCCGTATGAGTCGAACAACAACCAGGCGAACTACAGCTTCCCGCTGTCGACGCTACTCATTGCGGGACAGAATGGAAACTCGCGCTCGCTGATTAACACGGACAAGAACAACTTTGCGCCGCGCATTGGATTTGCCTATGACTTGTTTGGCAATGCGAAGACCTCTCTGCGTGGCGGCTATGGGATCTTTTACTTCCTGGATCGTGGAGGTGTGGGCAATCAGCTTTCGAACAACCCGGGATTTAACGGCGTGCAGGAGTACACGGCGAGCTCTGGCTATCGTGTGACGTTTGTCGGCCAAGGGCCGCTGAATGACAACAACAGTGTGGATGCGACGCAGGCGCTTCCGCTGCCGGTCTTCGGTGCGAGCGCGATTACGCCACAGCTGATTGCGAACTCGAGCCTGATTGCGGTGCTGCCGAACAGCCAGAACGGCATGGTGCAACAGTGGAATCTGCAGTTGCAACAGCAGCTTGACCGGTTTACGTCGATGACGGTCGCCTATGTGGGGAACAAGAGCGACCACCTGATGACGTGGTTCAACGCGAATGCGCCGGTGCTGGGGACGGGTGCGCCGACCTATGCCAACCGGCAGACGATTACAGAGGGGAGTGCCGAGGGAACTGGCAGGTACAGCGGCCTGCAGGTGTCGGCGAACCGCAGCGTGGGCAATAACCTGCTGGTGACGCTCGCGTATACGTGGTCGCACACCCTGGACAACTCGAACGGTGCGTTCAACACGGGGGCAAACGGAGCCGGCGACCGATTCTTCATCACGCCCGCAGGGCCCGGGTTCCGGTTGAACTACGGCAACTCGGACCAGAACCAGCCAAACGTATTCGCGGGGTCGGTGGTGTACAACTTGCCTTTCGGTCATGGGCAGCACTTTGGCAATGATGTTTCGGGAGCGGCAAACCAGGTGATCGGCGGATGGCAGCTGAACAGCATCGTGATCATGAACGGAGGAACGCCGTTCGATATCAACACCAGCGGTATCGGAAACATCGACAACCGTGCGGACGTGATTTCGTATTCGCGCGTATCGCGGGTGCTGGTTGGCGGAAGTAGCAACTCGAACAACAGGACTTATTTCACGGGGACATTTGGCGTGCCTTCGCAGGGTACGACCTCAGGTGGAAGCAACTACTACCTGAGGGCGGGTAACGTCGAACGGAACCAGTTCCTAGGTCCCGGATATCACGTGGTGAACTTTGGCCTGTTCAAGGACTTTTCGATTACGGAGAGGGTGAAATTCCAGCTGCGTGCGCAGGCCTACAACCTGTTCAACACACCGCAGTTCACGAATCCGGATGGTGATATTCACAACGGCATGGTGCAGCCGAATGGAACGTACACGACGGGCAGCGGCAACAGCTTCGGCTCGATCAGTGCAGTGCGGCAGCAATCGGAACGGCAGCTGGAGTTTGCCGCCCGCATCAACTTCTAGAGATGGCAGCTAACTCAGAGGCGGCATTGCGGGCTGCAATGCCGCCCTTTTTTCGGACAGAGATCAGAACAGAGATCAGGGATTTGTTATGCCAGGGCGAATGATTCTGCGCAGGCTGCTTGCGTTTTCTGTTTTTGGATTGGTCTCCGTGGTTGCTGCCTCTGGGCAGACGACGGAGGGGAAGGTTTCGATTCGGAAGATTGATCCGCCGAACTGGTGGGTTGAGATGCCGGCTCCGATGCTGTTGGTGCGCGGCGAGGGGTTGAGCGGAGCGAGATTTTCGCTGAGCGATCCGGGGTTGCGGATTTCGAAGACGGTGGTCTCGGACAACGGGCACTGGGCACAGCTTTGGCTGACGAAGACGGCGGTGCGGCCGGAGGTGGTGACGATTCGCGCGTCGCGTGGTGGAGGGAGTGCCGAGGCGAAGTACAGCTTTGGTGCACGGAAACCGGCGAGCGCAGGGTTCGCCGGGTTTTCTTCGTGGGACGTGATGTACCTCATCATGACGGACAGGTTCGCCGATGGAGATTTGAAGAACGATGGACCGCATGCAGAGGATGCAGCGACGAGCGCAGCGGCAGTGGCAGAGCGGGCAAAGCCGAGAGGATGGCACGGCGGCGATTATCGCGGCATCGAGCAGCACCTGGATTATCTGCAGCAGTTGGGCGTGACGACGGTGTGGGTGACGCCGCCGTATGAGAATCTTGGCGCGGAGAGCTATCACGGATATCACGCGACGGATATGTATCGCGTCGATCCGCACTGGGGGTCGATGGAGGATCTGCAGGCGTTGGCTGACGCGTTGCACAAGCGTGGGATGAAGCTGGTGCTGGATGATGTGCCGAATCATGTGGGGCCGTTGCATCCGTGGGTGCAGGACGAACCGACGCCGAACTGGTTTCACGGCACGGCGGAGCATCACATTGCGGGAGAGACGAACTTTGAGGCGTTGATTGATCCGCATGCTCCGGAGCGCGATCGTGTGGGGACGCTGGACGGGTGGTTTGTTGATTCGCTCCCGGACATGGACACGGACGACGCGACGGTGGCGCTGTATCTGCGGCAGAACGCGGTGTGGTGGATTGAGGAGACGGGCGCGGATGGATTGCGCATCGATACGTTTCCGTATGTCGGGCGCGAGTTCTGGCATGAGTACACGGCGGAGTTGAAGACGCTTTATCCGCGGCTAACGGAGGTGGGTGAGGTTTCGACTGCGGATCCGGTGATCAATTCGTCGTTTGCGGATGGAGTGACACGGACGGGAGCCGATACGGGCTTGTCTACGCCGTTCGACTATCCGATGTTTTGGGCAGAGCAGGACGTGTTTGTGAAGGGTGCGCCGATGTCGAAGTTGGCGGCCGTGCTGGGCCAAGATAGTTTGTATCCGCATCCCGACAGATTGGTGCCGTTCCTGGATAACCATGATCGTCAACGTATTGCAGAGCAGGTGCCCGATGCGGCGTTGCGGCGGGTGGCGTTTGCGTACCTGTTCACGACGCGTGGGACGCCACAGTTGTACGCTGGCGATGAGATTGCGATGAGGGGCGGGGATGATCCGGATAACCGGAGGGATTTCCCCGGGGGATTTCCGGGCGATGCGCAGGATGCGTTTACGCAGGCAGGGCGCACGGCGGAGCAGCAGGCGGAGTTTGCGTGGATCAGTGCGTTGACGAAGCTACGGCGCGATCATGCGGCGCTTGAGTGCGGCGGTGAGCAGGTGCTGGTGGCGAATGCGGATTGGCTCGTGACGTTGCGCGATATGGGGCATCAACGCTTGGAGCGTTGCGAGGGTAAGAGTGGCGGGGCGAGTCGCGATGAGCGAGTTGTTGTGGCGCTGCATCGCGGGAGTGGCAGTGCGGCGCTGGATGTATCGACGAAGGAAACGTGGGCGCAGGGATGCAAAATGTCGCAGCCGCTGCTGGGCGCAGGGCAGGCGAGTACATCGGCAGAAGGAATTCATCTGAGTCTGAGCGGGAATGACGTGCTGATTGCCAAGTGCGAGTGAGGAACTGAGAGGCGGCCCGCTGTCATACTGATAGCGGAGGATTCGATGGCGTCAGGCAAAAGCGGCTCGGCGGAGATTCAGAAACAACAGGGCGTGAGTGGTGCGCCGGGGATTGTGGTGCTGCGGCCGTGGCTGTCGGAGCGCATTTGGGGATGCACGGAGCTTGCCGTCGTTTCTGGAGCAGCCGAAGCCGGGACATCCGGTAGGTGAGGCGTGGCTGACGTCGGTGGATTGTGCCGTCGAGGGTCAGACGAGCGTGACGCTGGGTGAAGTGACGCGTGAGTGGCCGAAGGAGTTTGGCGCAGAGCAGCCGGGTGAGTTTCCGCTGCTGATGAAGTTTCTGTTTCCGCGTGAGTGGCTTTCGGTGCAGGTGCATCCGAACGATGCGGAGGCGCAGGCGATTGGGCAGCCGCGCGGGAAGAATGAGTGCTGGTATGTGCTCTCGGCCGAGCCGGATGCGAAGCTGGCGCTGGGGTTTCGCGAGAAGCTGACGCCGGAGGAGATCGAGCGCGCGATTCATGAGGGTACGCTCGAGAGCAAGCTGCAATATGTGCCGGTGAAGGCCGGTGACATGGTGTATGTCGAGGCGGGGACGATTCATGCGATCGGGCCGGGGATGGTTGTGCTGGAGACACAGCAGTACAGCGACACCACGTATCGGTTGTATGACTATGGGAGGCCGCGGGAGCTGCACCTGAAGGATGGGCTGGCGGTGACGAAGGCTCAGACCAAGTCGGGTCTGATAGCGCCGGTAGAGCGGGATGGGTTTACGCGGCTCATCAGCACGCCCTACTTTGTGGTGGATCGGTTCTGGACCGCGGTGGGGAGTTCGAAGGATCTGGAGCTGAGCGGACGGATGCAGATTCTGGTGGCGCTGGGTGAGGGCGCGGCCGCGCGGACGCGTGATGGAGCAAGAGTGCAGCTTCCGGCTGGGCGGGCGGTCGTACTGCCGGGACGTGAGGGCGCGCAGTATGTGCTGGAGGGGGCAGGGAAGGCTGAGGTGATTCGGGCTTTTGTGGCTGAGAGCTGAGCACGGGCGATCTGTGGCGGACGGCCGATGGATGCCGGCGCGAAGTCTGTTACCCTGAAATGAAAGGGATTTGCGCATGCTCACCGAGCCGTTTTACGACCCGGCCAGGAGTTACCTGGAGAACTTCGAGCAGGGCCCCTTTTCTTTCTTCGCCGAACAGTGCGTCTATCAGGACCACGGCGAGCCCCGATACAAGTTTCTTGGCCATGAGGTGAACCTGCCGCTGGGAATTGCGGCGGGCCCGCTGCTGAATGGACGGTTTGTGAAGGCGGCGCTGGACAAAGGGTTTGACCTTCCCGTGTACAAGACGGTGCGGACGCGGCGGTATGCGTCGCATGCGTGGCCGAATGTGCTGGCGGTGCATCCGAACGGCGATTTGGGACTTGAGACGGCGCCGCTTGTTGGCGACGAGGACTATAGCGAGCCGCTCTCGATTACGAATTCGTTTGGTGTGCCGTCGTTCGATCCGGATTTCTGGCAGCCAGACATTGCAGATGCGGTGGCACATGCGAGACGCGGGCAGGTGGTGATCGCGAGCTTCCAGGGCACGACCTCAGGCCATGGCGATGTCGAGGCGTATATCGAGGACTTTGCGCTGGCCGCGCGGCTGCTGAAGGAGACGGGCGTCAAGATTATCGAGGCGAACCTGAGCTGTCCGAATGAGGGGACGGCGAATCTGCTGTGCTTCGATGTGGATCGGGCGCGGCGAGTGGTGGAGAGGATTCGCGAGGAGATTGGGTCGCTGGGGCTGATGGTGAAGGCGGCGTACTTCCGCGATGAGGAGCGACTGCGTACGTTTGTGCGCGAGGTTGGTCCGGTGGTGGATGGGATTGTGGCGATCAATACGCTGCCAGCGAAGATTCTGGATGCTGATCGGTGGGCAGGCGCTGCCGGGCGAAGGCCGGCTTTCGAGTGGCGTGTGCGGGCGGTCGATTCGATGGGCCGGTTTGGAGATGAGCGGGCGCCTCGCGCGATTGCGCGAAGAGATGGGGCTCAGATTTTCGATCATTGGTGTTGGCGGGCTAAGTGATGCGAAGGACTATCGGGCCTACCGCGAGGCGGGAGCGGATGCAGCGATGATGGCGACGGCTGCGATGTGGAATCCGCGACTGGCGCAGGAGATCAAAGCCGACGAAATGAAGGAGGCAATGGATTGAGCGAGACGATTGCTTCGGCGTTGCTGAATATCGGAGGCGTGAGGTTTCAGCCGAATGATCCGATCACCTTTAAGTCGGGCATTGTTTCGCCGGTGTACTGCGACAATCGAAGGTTTCCATTTCATCCGCGTGAATGGCGTGAGGTGATAGAGGGCTTCGTCGAACTGATGGCCACGGCGGGACTGAACTTTGATGTGATTGGCGGCATTGAGGCCGCGGGCATTCCGCATAGTGCGGTACTGGGATTTGTGACGGCGACGCCGTCGGTGTTCATTCGCAAGGCTACGAAGGAACATGGAACGAAGCGGCGAGTGGAGGGTGGGGATGTTTATGGCCGCCATGTGCTGCTGATTGAAGACCTGGTGACGACGGGCGGCAGCAGTCTGGCAGGCGTGCAGGCGCTGCGTGACGAAGGTGCGACCGTTACGGATTGCGTCGCGATTGTGAGCTACCGGTTTATGGAAGCGGTGGAGCAGTTTGAGAATGCGGGTGTGCAACTGCATACGCTGACGAGCTTCGGCGAGATTCTGGAGCTGGCGAGGAAGCGCGAGCTGGTGACGGAGGCAGAGGCACAGAGTGTGGCAGCGTGGCTGCACGATCCGTATGGATGGGATGCTGCACGGCATCGTCGCGGAGAGATAGCTTGAACGCGATTGCGGAGAAGCTGGAGCGGCGAATCGAGGCAGTGAATTCACTGCTGTGCATGGGGCTTGATCCGGACTTTGAGAAGCTGCCGCAGAGGTATCGTGGGCATGCTGATGCGCAGCGGAGGTTTGGGGAGTGGATCGTCGATGAAACCGCGCAGTATGCGGCGGCGATCAAGCTGAATGTGGCGTTCTATGAGGCGCGCGGCGCGGAGGGTGTTGCGGAGATGGAACGCACGGTCGAGTATGTGCGTGCGCGCTATCCGGAGTTGGTCACGATCTGCGATGCGAAGCGCGCGGACATCGGCAATACGAATAAGGGATATGTGGAGGCGATCTTCGATCGCATGGGGTTCGATGCGGTGACGCTGCATCCGTACCTGGGACGCGAGGCGCTGGAACCGTTTCTCAGCAGGCGTGACAAGATGTGCATCGTGTTGTGCAGGACCTCCAATATCGGTGCGGGCGAGTTTCAGGATCTGGATGTGGACGGCAAGCCGCTTTGGTTGACGGTGGCCGAGCGTGTGAGTTCGGCATGGGATGTGGATGGAAACTGTGCGCTGGTGGTTGGCGCGACGTATCCGGAGGAGATGCGACGGGTTCGTGAGGTTGCACCACGCACGACGATGCTGGTTCCGGGAGTTGGAGCGCAGGGCGGTGATGTGCAAGCTGCAGTGCGAGCTGGGTTGGATGCGCAGGGTGCCGGGATGCTACTGAGCGCTTCGCGGTCGATTCTGTTCGGCGATGATCCGGGCGTGGCTGCGCGCGCGCTGCGAGATGAGATTAACTTGGCGCGGGAGATGGTGCATGCTGCGCGTTGAGGGAAGAATTGCGAACGAGGATGCGGAGTTCGACGGCGCGATTGAGATCGATTTGGGGACGGGGTTGATTGCGAAGGTTGGGCCGCGAGAGGGACGGAGCGATCTTGATACTGATGGCTGCATCATCTTTGCGGGATTCGGCGATCTGCATGTGCATGCGCGCGAGGATGTGAGCGGGCGCGAGATGTACAAGGAGGACTTTGCGAGCGCGTCGGCCGCAGCGATTCATGGAGGCGTGACGCACTTTGCGGATATGCCGAACAATCCGGTAGCGCCGATCGATGATCTGAGCTATGTGGCGAAGGAAAAGCTGACGGCGGGCGCTGCGGTGCACATTACCCTGTATGGCGGCATTGGGCCGGGGACTCGGCCGCTGGCGCGAGCGGTTCCGTACAAGGCGTTTATGGGGCCGTCGGTGGGTGAGTTGTTCTTTTCGTCGCCGGAGCAGCTGGAAGAGACGATTGCACGGTATCGCGGATGCAATGTGAGCTTTCACTGTGAGGATCCGCTGATTCTGGATTCGAGCCGTGGGGCCGCAACGCATGAGCAGAGGCGGCCAGCGAAGGCGGAGATCTCTGCGACGAGGTTTGCCTTGCAGTTGATTGAGCGATATGAACTGCAGGGGAAGCTCTGTCACTTCTCAACGGGAGAAGGACTGAAGGATGTGATTGCGGCGAAGGCGCGCGGAGTGAAGGTGACGTGCGAGGTGACACCGCATCATCTGTTCTTCGACGACACGATGCTGAACGACGAGAACCGGCTATGGCTGCAGATGAATCCGCCGCTGCGTGGGCGCGAGGATCGGTTGGCGATGATTGAGGCGCTGCGGTCCGGTGAGATCGACTATCTCGCGACGGACCACGCGCCACATTCGCTTGAAGAGAAGCGTAAGGGAACGAGCGGTGTTCCGCATCTGGATACATACGGCGCGTTTACAACATGGCTGATGGCGGAACACGGGTTTACCGCGCAGCAGATTGCGAGAGTGTGCGCGGCGAATCCGGGACGATTTGTGGGGCCATATCTCCCGCAAGGTTATGGCGAAGGGTTTGGACGCGTGGAAGAGGGGTATGCGGGTTCGCTGACGGTGCTGGATCTGACGAAGCCGTATGTCGTCACGAGGGAGTCACTGAAGACGAAGTGCGGTTGGTCTCCGTTTGAGGGAGTGAGCTTTCCGGGAAGCGTGCGACACACTGTCGTGCGTGGGAGCGTGTATTCGCAGGACGGTGACGCGAGATGAAGAAGCTGCGGCACGTGATTCGCGCAGAGCAGCTGGTTGACCCGGTGTTGCTGGATGAGTTGTTCACGTCAGCGAGTGCGCTAGAGCGCAAGGACAAAGCGAGAGAGTTAGAGCATCCGTTACGCGGGCGGATTCTAGCAACGATGTTTTATGAGCCGAGCACGCGCACAAGATTTTCATTCGAAGCTGCGATGCAGAAGCTCGGCGGCGGCGTGCTGACTGCGGAGAATGCGCTGGATAACTCTTCGGCCTCGAAGGGCGAGACGATTGCCGACATGGTGCGTGTTGTGAGCGGATACGCCGATGCAATCGTCCTGAGACATCCACAGGTGGGGGCGGCGGAGATGGCTGCGGAGGCATCGCCGGTGCCGGTCATTAATGCGGGCGATGGCGCGGGCGAGCATCCGACGCAGGCGCTGATCGATGTGTATACGATTCGCAGGGAGTTGGGGCGGCTTGAAGATTTGAATATCGCGCTTGTGGGTGATTTGAAGAACGGGCGAACGATTCACTCACTGCTGCCATTTTTGATCAAGGCTCCGGGTGTGTCGCTGACGCTGATCTCGCCACCGCAACTGCGGCTGCCGGGCAAGTACATTCGGATGCTGCAGGAGGCGGATACGCGGTTTGCAGAGACGACACGCCTGGCACGAGTGCAGCCGGCGGATGTGGTGTACGTGACTCGAGTGCAGCGCGAGCGATTTGCATCCGAGGCGGAGTATGACTTGGTAAAGGATTCGTACCGCATTGATCTACATGTGGCGGACTCATTGAAGACGCGGTCTATTATTTTGCATGCGCTGCCGCGAACGACGGAGATCTCTCCCGAGGTGGATCAGGATGCGAGAGCGGCGTACTTCCGTCAGGCGCGGAACGGGCTGTATGTGCGGATGGCGCTGCTGAAGTACCTGATGGACTGAGCTGCTGCGATTTGTCGTGGAAGCTTGCAGGATATGATTTGCCTATTGCTGCAATAAACCTGTAGTGTGGCTGTTCACTGGGCGAGAGAGGTTTCTTCGTCTCTCAAAGTATTTTCCATTCTGGGGTGAGTTCATGGGCTTTGATCGTCGGACGTTTTTGACGGGAGTGGGAGCGGCAGGACTGGGTTGTGCTCTTCCTCAGGAGATGTTGGCGGATGGGTATCGCGGACCGATTGCGCATGAGGTTGCGCAGGCGGACCAGGCGCTGGCTACTCCGAAGTACAAGATTCGGTTTGCGGTCGCAGGCATGAGTCATGACCACATCTATGGAATGGTGGGTGCGATTGAGCGGGGTGGCGGCGAGCTGGTAATGGCGCAGGGGACGGAGCCGGACAAGGTGGCCGCGTTCAAGAAACGCTATCCGAATGTGAAATGGGCGGCGACGGAAGATGAGATTCTGCATGATCCATCGATTCAGCTTGTGCTGAGCTCGAAGATTGCGAGCGAACGCGCGCCGCTGGGAATTCGCGTAATGCGCGCAGGTAAGGACTTTCTCTCCGACAAGCCGGGCATCACGACGCTGGAGCAGCTGGCTGAGGTGCGGAAGACGATCGCGGAGACAAAGCGTATCTACGGCATCATGTACAGTGAGCGGCTCGAGGTGAAGGCTTCGGTGAAGGCCGGCGACCTGGTGCAGGAGGGTGCGATCGGGAGGGTGATTCAGACCGATTAATATTGCGCCGCATCAGATTAATCAGAAACCGGGGGACAACGGCGGCGGAGGCGGAAGACCGGATTGGTTCTGGAACGATGCGCAGTTTGGCGGGATTCTTTGCGACATCGGATCGCACCAGGTGGATCAGTTTTTGTATTACACGAGATCGACGGAGGCAGAGGTTGTTGCCTCGCAGATCGCGAATGTGGCGCATCAAGATCATCCGCACTTTCAGGACTTCGGCGACATGATGCTGCGCGGGAATCGCGGATTTGGATACGTGCGGCTGGACTGGTTTACGCCGGCCGGCCTGGGAACGTGGGGTGATGGGCGGCTTTTCATTCTCGGCACCGAGGGGTACATCGAGGTGCGGAAGTATACGAATGTCGCGGTGAGCAAGCAGGGGAACAATCTGTTTATCGTCGACGCGAAGCAGGCGCGCTATATCGATTGCAATAACGTGACGCTGCCGTTTGGGCCGCAGTTTGTGTCGGACGTTGTGAACCGGACACATACGGCGCAGGACCAGGCACAGTGTTTGCTGACGGCAGAGCTGTCGATCAAGGCGCAGAAGAATGCGAAGTTTGTGAAGCTCGAGGCCTGAGCTGAGGCTTGGGCTTTCGAGCGAAAACGCGAAGGGGGCCGCTCATGGGGAAGGTAAATCGTCGATCGTTTGTGAAGGGATCGCTGGTTACGGCGGCCGCGGCCGGGTTTCCGACAATTGTGCCTGCGCGTGTATTCGGGCAGGATGCGCCGTCGAATCATATTAATATTGGCGCGATTGGTGTGGGCAGGATCTCGCGCGGTCATGACATGCCGGGAGTGCTGCAGTACACCGGCGTGTCGGGACCGAGGAACAATCGCATCATCGCAGTGTGTGATCTCGATGCGAACCGGGTGGAGTCTGGGAAGCGGTTCGTCAATGACGCGTATACGAAGAAGCTGGGGAAATCGTATACGGGCACGATCGGGTACACGGACTATCGCGAACTGCTCGCGAACAAGCAGATCGATGCGGTTTTGATCTCGACGCCGGACCATCAGCACGCACTGCTGGCGGTCGCTGCGACTCGCGCGGGGAAAGATGTATATCTGCAGAAGCCGGCGTCGCTGACGATCAGCGAGGGCCGCTACATGGTGGACCATGTGAATGCGACGGGACGCATTCTGCAGGTCGGATCACAGCAGAGGAGCTGGAAGCAGTTTTATCGTGCGTGCGAGCTGGTGAGGAACGGACGTATCGGCGAGATACAGAGAGTCGAGGTGGGGCTGCCGGGCGATCCGGCGGGCGGGGATGCCACGCCCATGCCGGTTCCGAAAGGATTTCAGTATGACGGATGGCTCGGGTCGACGCCGGAGGTGTACTACACGGTCGATCGTGTGATGCCGCAGGAGGGATTTGAGCGACCGGGCTGGCTGCGAATGGAGCAGTTTGGCGCGGGCATGATCACCGGGTGGGGAGCGCACCATATTGATACAGCGCACTGGGGAATGAATACGGAGCTGACGGGGCCGATTGAGGTGTGGGGGTCGGCCGAGTTTCCGACGCATGGGTTGTGGAATGTTCATGGAGCGTTCAAGACCTATGGACGATATGCGAATGGCGTCGAAATGACAATCTCTGGCGAGTTTCAGAACGGAATCAAGTGGTATGGGACCGAGGGGTGGATCTTTGTACAGCGCGATGGCATGAACTCGCCGACGGCGAAGCCGGGAGATCCGGTGCCGAAGGTGGAGGTGCTGCAGGCGAGCGATCCGAAGATTCTGACCAGCGTGATCGGGCCGAACGAGGTGCATCTATATACCAGCGACGATCAGCATGGGAACTGGCTCGACTGCATTCGCAGCCGGAAGCAGCCGACCGCGCCGCCGGAGATTGGGCACCGCGCGTGCTCGACTTGCCTGTTGCATTGGACTGCCATGAAAACCAAACGACGCCTGCACTGGGACCCGAAGGCGGAGCGCTTCATCAATGATGATGGCGCGAACGCCATGCTGAGCCGGCCACGGCGGCCAGGGTATGAGCTGGTCTGAGTGGATTTGCCACGGCGAAGGCTGAAGAGTCAAAGCTAATGAAGTAGCTCCCGGAGCCGATAGGGAGAGGAGGTATACCTCTGCCCTCGGCCCTGCTGTAAGGAGCTTCATGATTTCGCTTGTCGGCATTCTGGTTGTTTTTGCTTCAGTGATTGGCGGCTTCCTGATGGAGAAGGGAAAGCTCCCGGTGCTGCTGCAGCCCTCGGAGTTTGTGACGATCGCGGGCGCGGCACTGGGTACGATCGTTGTTGCAAATCCGCCGCGTGTATTGAAAGGCATCGTCGCGGGACTATTAGAGGTTGTTAAGGGGTCGGGTGTAACCGAGAAGTTCTATGTTGAGTCACTGAAGATGCTGTTCGAGTTGTTCACGAAGGCGCGTAAGGAAGGGATGATCGCGATTGAGGGCGATATTGAAGAGCCGGAAAAGAGTCCGATCCTTTCGAAGTATCCCACCTTCCTGAAGGATCACCATGGAACGGCATTTGTGTGTGACACGATGCGGATGGCGGTTACCGGTGGGGTGAAACCGTTCGATCTGGATCAGATGATGGAGCTTGATCTGGAGGTGCACCATCACTCGTCGCTTGCGCCGACACTGGCGTTGACGTCGATGGCGGACGCGTTGCCGGGACTGGGTATTGTGGCCGCTGTGCTTGGGATCGTGGTGACAATGGGTGCGCTGGGCGGGCCGCCGGCAGAGATCGGACACAAGGTCGCGGCGGCGCTTGTGGGGACGTTTCTCGGGATTCTGTTGTGCTACGGGGTGATCGGGCCGCTGGCAGCGAATATGACCAAGGCTGTCGAGGAGAGGCACGCGTACTACGGTGTGCTTCGGACGACGCTGCTCGCATTTATCAAGGGAACGGCGCCGATTATGGCCGTTGAGATTGGACGGAGGGCGATTCCTGAATATGTGCGGCCGCAGTTCGCCGCGCTGGAAAACGCCTGCCGCGATCGGGAGCCGGTTCCAGTGGAGGCTGCCGCCTGAACATGCACGAGATGAAGCATGACTCGGTCATCCTCATCAAAAAGAGGCGGCGTAGCCATGGCGGACATCATGGCGGCGCCTGGAAGGTGGCGTACGCCGACTTCGTTACGGCGCTGATGAGCCTGTTTATTGTGCTGTGGCTGACGAGCACGAGCGACTCGGTCAAGGAGTCCGTGGCTCACTACTTCAACGATCCTCGAGGGACGTCGACGCTCCAGGGGACGAACCGGAACGGCTCAGGGCATGCGCTGCCGCTGGACCGAAATGGTATGCAGAAACTGAAGGAGCAACTGCTGGACGCGGCGAGGCAGATGCCGAACTTCGACAAGCTCAAAAATCAGGTGGAGATAACGGCTGAGCAGGACGGTTTACGAATTGAACTGTTGGAACAGCCGGGAGGGACGTTCTTCAAATTAGGAAGTGCTCAGCCGACGCCAGCACTTCGGGACTTTCTCAAGGCGATCTCGCCGGAACTCGGCAAGCTTCCGAATCAGATCTCAATTGAAGGCCATACCGATTCGGTGCCATACGGCCAGGACAGCGTGTATTCCAATTGGGAGCTTTCGACCGACCGCGCCAATGCGGCGCGCCGGCTGATGCAGAGCAGCGGGATTGCGCGTGGCCAGGTTGGTGAAGTGCGTGGCTTCGCCGATCAACTGCCGCGTCGACCGGATCATCCGGAAGATCCATCCAATCGGAGAATTACGTTGATTGTCGCGCCGAGCGCGTTGCCCACAATGACGAACGGATCTCAACAGGCTCCATCGGTGGCTCCGGGTGCTCGAAACGATGCGGCGGCCGGAATAAAGCAAGAGCAAGTAAGAAGTTCCATCACCCAAAGGTGTCCCAGGACGGCTCACGTTACTTCCTTCTGCGCCGATAAAGGAATCAGGAGAGCTCTCTCACGTGAGTAGAGCGTGCAGCAGCGGGAGATCATCGTGGGCAACGTGTCAATTCTTTCGCAACTGGAGAGCTATCTCTCGCTAACGAACCAGCGAGAGACGGTAATCGCGTCGAATATGGCCAACGTAGATACGCCGGGGTACCGGACGAAGGACGTTGACTTTCAGCATGAGTTGGCCCGCGCGATGACGGCTTCGGACGGAAGTACGCCGCAGGCAGCGGTACGAGATGTGAGTGGGCTGTTGGAGCGGCCCGATGGAAATAACGTAGATATCGACCGCGAGGCGATGAAGTTGTCGGAGGTGCAACTGCAGTATCAGATGGGTACTCAGTTGATGAAGGAGAAGTTTCACCAGATCATTACGGCGATTAACGAAGATCAATAGAGAGAAAGCCTATGGGAGTCTTCAGCGCACTGAATATCAGCGCGTCGGCACTGTCGGCGGAGCGCGAGCGGTCGGAGGTTGCTGTGTCGAATCTTGCGAACGTGGATACGACTCGCAGCGAAGCTGGTGGCGGCCCGTATCGTCGCCGGGAGGTCGTGCTGGAGAGTGTTGGAGCATCTCCGTTTCAGTCAGTGCTGAATAATGCTTCGGACCTGCGGGCAGGCGCAGCTCCGGCCGGCGGCGTTAAGCTGACGCGTGTTGTGGAGGATGTGGCAGATCCGATCCGGCGGTACGATCCCGGTCACCCGGACGCAGACAAGGATGGATACGTATCGTTTCCGGCGATCAATCCGGCCGAAGAGATGGTGGACTTGATGGGGTCCGTGCGGGCGTATCAACTGAATGCTTCTGCGGTGTCAGCCTCTAAGCAGATGATTCAGCAGTCAATCGACATTCTAAAGAGCTAGGAGAGGCACGAATGATCAACGGCATCGTGTCAGCCATTCCCTCGATTGCGACAGGGCTAATTAGCGGTGTGACTGGAGCTGCGAACGGCCAGGCGCCCGCGACGAGTTTTGCGGACGTATTTCAATCGGCCGTAAGCGATGTGGACTCGCTGCAGAATAGCGCGGATCAGCAGGTTGCGAACCTTCTGCACGGAACGGGCAATGCAGACATTGGCGGCACGATGGTGTCCGTCGAAAAGGCTGACGTCGCCTTCCAATTGATGATGCAGGTGCGCAACAAGGTTGTTAGTGCCTACCAAGAGATGGAAAAGATGCAGTTCTGAAGGGCTTTGATCGATGCAGAACAAGATAGTCGAACAACTGAAGCAGGCCTGGCTGCGAATGAATCCGCGGCAGCGAATGATCGTCGCCGGAGGTACGCTGGCGGCGGTGGTTGGCCTGGTCGTGTCGACGGTTGTGATGAGTTCGACCGACTACAAGCCACTGATGACGGGCCTTGAGCCGGAGGATGCCCAGACGATCTCACAGCAGCTTGCGGCGAAGAAGATCGATTTCAAGCTGGCCCCGGACGGGAAAGGAATCGACGTCGCGGCGAATCAACTCGATGAAGCTCGCATGGAGGTGGCTTCCCAGGGTTCGACGCACAGTGGCCGAATGGGCTTTGAGTTATTCGATAAAAGCTCGTGGGGACAGACCGAGTTCGATGAGAAGGTGAACTATCAGCGTGCGCTTGAGGGGGAACTCGAGCGTACGATCGGAACTTTGAGCAACGTCAAGAGTGCGCGTGTGCACCTTGTGATGCCGCGGGATTCGGTGTTTCTGGATCGATCGCAGCCTGCAAAAGCTTCAGTCGCTCTCCGTCTGAAACGCGGTGGAGTGAGTCAGGACCAGACCGACGCAATCGCGCGGCTGGTGAGCGGCGCGGTCGAAAATCTTGCGCCGGCTGATGTCGCGATTATTGACGCCGACACGAATGAGCTGCTGAATCGGCATAGCTCAACGATGGAAGGACGGGAGCTGGAGGACGAGTTCTCCAAGAGGCTGATGGCGACACTCGGGCCAGTGGTTGGAGCTGACAACTTACGAACAAGCGTCAACGTGGAGTATGACCCTACGAGTTCAGAGGAGAGCGAGGACAAGTACGACCCAAACGTCAGTGCTCTGCTCACTACCCAGAAGACGATGGAACAGGCTGGGCGGGCCAACGATGGTGGTGTTGCGGGCACGGCAAGCAATCTGCCGACGACTCCGGGCAAGGGAACGACGCAATCGGAAGATGCCAATGCGGACGGGACGACGCAGACCTCGAAGTCGGAGAACTCGACGTTTGGCGTGAACAAGCTCTCGCGGCGCACGATTGCTCCGGCTGGACGAATTCGACGCATCACGGCGGCGATTCTTGTGAACGATTTTTCTGACAAGAAGATGGTGGGCGGCAAGATGGTGGGATCAACCTATAAGCGGTCGCCGGCGCAACTGAAACAGCTGCAGGACCTCGCTGCCGCCGTCATTGGAGTGGATCCGCAGCGGGGAGACCTCGTGACAGTTGAGAATATGACTTTCAACGATACGGGTGAGGGAGATCTCGTTCCAACGTGGGGGGATCGGATGCAGAAGATCGTGAATGACAACGTCAACGCCTTGAAATATGCGTCTCTTCTACTCCTCTTTGTGTTGGCGTGGGCGCTGATTTTCCGTCCTGTGCAAAAGCAGATCGTGAGTGTGGTGCGCGAGCTTGGAACCGGGAGCCAGAGTTCGATCGCGGTGGCGGAGCTTCCAAGCGGTGCCGAGCTCCCCGGGGACGATCTTGACAACCTGCTGGAGGCCGATACCAACACGGTGGGTCTGAAACGTCGATTGACGGAGATGGTCCAAGCTGAGCCCGCCACGATGACACGCACACTTCAGAGCTGGCTGCAGGAGTCTGAGGGATGAGTGAGGCGATCGAATACAAGCACCTAAGAGGCGTGCAGAAGGCCGCGATCCTGATGACGGTGCTGGGAGATGACGCGGCGGCGGTCTTCTTTCGAAATCTGCCGGAGGATGATCTGCAACTTGTCACAAAGGAGATTGCAAAGCTCGGCAGGATTTCTCCGCAGATCTCGCAGCAGGTATTGCGTGAGTACCATCAGATGTCGGCGGGGCGTGAACTCCTTACACAGGGAGGAACAGCGACGGCGACCCGCCTGCTGGTGAAGGCCTTCGGCGAGAATGGCGCCAAGACGATGCAGAATCAGATGGTGAGGACCGACGAGTTAAACTCGGGGCGCGCCGAATCTCTGCAGAAGGCGGATCCTAAACAACTGGCAAGGCTACTTGAGGGTGAGCATCCTCAAACTGTCGCACTTGTCCTAGGGCATCTTGAGCCGAAGCAGGCTTCGGCATTGCTGATGCAACTGCCTCGCTCGGCGCGGGCAGAATCGGTGCGCCGATTGGCGAACCTTCGACAGTTTTCGCCGGCGATGGCGGAGCGCATCTCCGCAGCTTTTCATCGGCGGCTTCGATCCGCGGGAGAGATCAATAAGAGAACGTATTCGGGATTTCAAAACGTTGCAGCCTTGATGAACATCGTCGATACCGAGACATCGCGCGAGATTCTGGAAAACATCGAGGGACAGGATCCCAAACTGGCCGGTAGCATCCGGGAACTGATGTTTACGTTCGAAGACTTTATGAGGCTGGATGACAGCCAACTCCGCGAACTATCGGGCGCGGTGGAACGTGGCCTGCTGGCTATGGCCTTGAAGGGGGCGAGCCCGGAACTGCGCGAACGGTTCTACAAGACGCTGTCGGGAAGAGCCGTGGAGATGTTGAAGGAAGAGATGGACGCGCTCGGGCCAGTCCGAAGTAAGGATGCGTTGCGCGCCCATGGAGAGATGGTAAGCATCGCGCGACAGCTCGAGGAACAGGGACGGATGAACCTCCGTACAGATGAAGGAGATGCGTTTGTCTAGTGTGTGCACGATCGTCTTGCCATTGGAGTATCAGGAGGCCGGGGGCGATGTGCTCGCGTTGCCACAAGCATCTTCGCCAACCGAAACTGAGTCGTCACCGCCTGTACTTATAGGTGTGGCAGAGGATGAGGTAGAGCGCAGGCTTCAGATCGCCCGAGATTCTGCAGTTGCGGAAGCCGACGAGCGAATGAGAATTGAGTGCGAACGCGTCAGCAAAGGTGCACAGGACAAAGTAACCCGTGTACTAAAGGAGTTCGAGGATGAACGGGCCAATTACTTCAGGCGCGTAGAAGGCGAGGTTGTGCAGTTGGCGCTTGCGATTGCGCGAAAGATTCTACAGCGCGAAGCGGAACTGGATCCGACGTTATTGACAGCACTTGTGAGAATTGCGCTGGAGCGGATGCAATGCGGATCTGTCGTTCGGATCCGAGTTGCGACGGAGGATGCAGAAGTTTGGCGCAGATGTGGAGATGCGAACGGGGGTTCTCCGCGATGGGAGATCGCTCCGGATGCGGCGTTCAATCCTGGTGATTGCATGGTCGAGACAGAGCTAGGGACAGCAAGCTTCGGATTTGAGGCGCAATTGCGGGGCGTGGAAGAGAGCTTTGCGCAACTGCTCGCACACAGGCCGGATGGACGATCACGTCATGCTGCAAGAGCTTGAACAACATTTGAATCGGTGCGCCACCGTCCGCTGGACCGGGCGGATAACGCGCGTGACGGGGAATCTCATTGAGTCCGACGGCCCTTTCGGATCCATCGGAGATGCATGCGAGATGAGGGCAGCCAGTGGTGCACGGTTTGCAGGCGAGATAGTCGGATTTCGCGGGCGGACAATTTTGTCGATGATGGCTGAGGATCCGACGGGCATTCGCCTGGGCGATGAGGTCACTTCGCTCGGTGGCCGACCAGCCGTTCCTGTTGGGCCGGACATGCTGGGCCGGGTGTTCGACGCTAACGGGCTTCCGCTCGATGGTATAGGCGCATACCGCTCGACGCGCATGGTGGAGATCGATGGATCTGCTCCGAAGGCGCTCGAACGTCTGCCAATTCGCGAACCACTCGGGTGTGGCATTCGTGCGCTGGATGCATTCGTGACGTGTGGACGTGGACAGAGGCTCGGGATCTTCGGAGGTAGTGGCGTCGGCAAGAGCACGCTTCTGGGGATGATGTGCCGGGGCACGGCGGCCGATGTGATTGTGATGGCACTGGTTGGGGAGCGCGGACGTGAAGTCGGAGAGTTTCTCGAGGTGATTGGCGAAGAAGGGCGCAGACGTTCCGTGATCGTTGTCTCGACGTCCAACGAGCCACCGCTGATGCGACTGCGTGCCTCACTGTTGGCGACTGCGATTGCGGAGGCATTCGCGGCTGATGGTAAGCATGTACTTCTGGTTGTGGATTCGCTAACCAGGTTCGCGATGGCTCAGAGAGAGATTGGGCTGGCCGCAGGAGAGCCCCCGACCGCAAAGGGCTATACGCCCTCGGTATTGAACAAGCTGGCTCGTCTGGTGGAGAGAGCTGGACGCTTTCGCGATGGAAGTATAACGGCGTTCTACACGGTGCTGATGGAGGGAGACGACCAACAGGATCCTGTCGTCGACACCGTTCGCTCGCTGCTGGATGGGCACATCATTCTCGATCGAAGGCTGGCGACGAAGGGACACTATCCGCCGATTGCCGTACTGGATAGTCTGAGTCGTCTGATGCCCAGCATCGTGAGCCCGGAACATTTGAAGAAGACCACGGAACTGCGCCAGCTGCTGGCCGCATACGCACGCTCTGAGGACCTCATCCGCATCGGAGCGTATCAACGCGGAAGCGATGCTGTACTTGATCGCGCGGTAGAAGTGCTGCCCAAGGTAGAAGAGTTCTTGTGTCAAAGCACCGTGAGCTTGTGCACATTCGAAGACACAGCAAAGCTACTGGCTGAGCTGCCGAGTTAGGCATGCGATCACCAGACTCTATCCAGGTCCTGCTGCGTGTGCGGTCTCAGAGGGAAGAGGTCGAAGAGCGCAAGCTAGTAGCGATCATCAAAAGGTTACAGTCGGCCCAGGCCGAGCTCTCAGCTTTATCTGCGGAGTTGGAGTACATCACGTCCGCACGCCTAAACGAGATTCAATGCATCTTGCCGAACACACATCACCAGGTAGTTGAGGCGCATTCGAGAGCGCTTTGGCAACGGTGCGCAGAGCATGCGGAAGAGATTGAAAGACTGAAAGAGGCTCAGGCACAGCAGGTGTCTGCGTATCTGTCGGCTCACCAGGAACGAGAGGTTGTGGAGAATCTCAATAAGCGGCGCAGGGATGCGCTTGAGGCGGAGAGGCACCAGCGGGAACAAAAGGTGAACGAGGATCTTTTTCTCGCGAGAAGAGTTGCGAAGTGGGACACGGCACCATAAGGGAATGCGGCAAAAGAGTGAGCGCGGAATCCCGGAACTCCGCCGATAACGAACGAGGGCGCCGAGGTTTAGGTGACTACCAGGGGGATGGGTGTCTGTGAAAGTAGGTGCGGCACGCGTCGTGAACGGCCAGATCGCACCTGCGGGCGATCTCGTCTCCCTGTTGGGCGGCGGCGAGAATGGCAATTTTGCCTCCCTGCTGGATCTCGGTGGGAACGAACCTGGCGCGACTGATCGAGTCGACGGGAGCCGAGAAAGGCAAGGCAATCGACCCAGAGAGAAGGAGAGAGACGAGAGACACCCGCCAGCGTCAGGGGATTCGAGGCCGGGCACCACATCAAGTCCTTTGGGTTCACAGACCCTTCCGAGTGTCGGTGGCGCGTCTTGGCGACTGGATCCCGGCGATTTTAGCGCCGTTGGAGATGCAAAAGATAAGTCCTCTTTGCAGTCGGTTGCTGAAGCCAGCGGGGGAGAGTTCCCACCTCACATGCGCCCCCCAATCGACGTGCCAACCATTGATGGGCCCGCGTCAAATCAGGCGCGAGGTTACGACGAGAACTCTTTAGGGACGCCGCTATTCCCTGATCTTAGCGATCCGGAACTGATGGATCCTCCGAAGGCCGCAACTGGCAAGAAGCCGGACGCGACTATAACGAAAGTCAATCCAGCGCCAAATGATCAGGACACGGTCTCTGAAGCCACGGAGTCTTCTTCTGCGGCTCCAGGAGTTGTTCAGCCAACCGGTGGTTTGGCCGACAACGGGGTTTCGGCGGCGATCCCGCAGGGCGAGGCGGATTCCAGGTTGGTTGGAATCTCAGTGGTGCAGAGACACGCCGCTGCCTTGAACCACGGAGTGAAGTCTGAGGGAGGGCGGCGAGACCCTGTGACGAGCGCGGGTGAACGATGGAACGGCCTTCCTGTGGAAGATGGAAGAGGGCAGGCGAGATCGTCCGCACCCTCGCAGGGCGTTGTTGATGCCGCCTCCTCTTCAACCGCCGGTGGTCGTGGTCAAGGCGGCGGAGCGGACACACATCGAAGCCTATTTGACACGAAGGAAGTCGCGGCCGAAGGTCGTGTCCCATCGACGCAAACTCTACAGATTAACCCCGCGGGGGCGCAGAGCCAAGGCGCTTCAATCCATGGGCACTCAGTGCTGATGAACTCGAACCATCCAGAGTCCGTTCGAGACTCTACTCCTACTGCGCAACTCAGAGAGTTGACATCGCCGCGAACCGAGGACGCCAGCGCGCGATTGCTGGGAGGCGCCCTGCGTGGTGATCTGAGGGTTGGCGTGCACACCGAGGCCTTCGGCCGAGTCACGATTCAGACGAACACTCAAGGCGGCCAGCTGTCGGCGCAGTTATCGCTGGAGAACCCTAAGGAAGGCGCGACGCTCGCAGCGCATCTGCCGGGTGTGGAGCAGAAGATCGTTCAGCAACATGGGCTAAACGCTTCGGTACGGCTCGTCGGTGGTTTCGACGGGACAGCAGGTGGTGGATCTAGGGGAAGCGACCAGTCTGCGAGTCGAAAGGAGCCTGAGCGGTATCAAGGCAATGTTGCTGTGCGGACGGAAGATATCGGGCATGACTCTTCGATTGAAGGTCGGGGAGTTGAGACGGCGTTATTGGGAAACAAGTACTTGGTGTCATCAAGACTTGATGTCACGGTATAGGGAAACTGAGAGTTCACGCGCGAGATAGGGTTCGCGGGAAGTCAGGAGAAGAGAACATGTCAGTGGCGGGCGTAAACAACAACAATTCGGTCCAGACCGACAATAGCCAGAACGCGAGCAGTACCTCAGCGGATAGCAGTCTGCAGTCCATCGAGAGCACATTTCTGACGCTGCTTGTTCAGGAGCTGCAGAACCAAGACCCGACGGCCCCAATGGACAGCACCCAGATGGTGGGACAGATGATCTCCCTGAACCAATTGGATCAGCTCGCCAGCATTAATCAAGTTGTCACCAACGCACTCGGGTCTTCGCAGGCGGCAGATTCCGCTGGAGCTCCGGGAAGCTGACACCGGTGTTCGAGCGAGACAAACCCCATGCAGAGAATGGGATGTTTTGAGTGCGCCGGTATAGATGGGCGTCTCATGCTACTCCAGGATTGCTGCTGAGAACTAAGGAATGATCGCGGAGGAATTCTTATGTCAATGTCTACGGCACTTTCGGGGCTGAATGCTGCGGAGTCGGCTCTACAGACCATTTCGAACAATCTTGCAAATATGAATACGGATGGCTACAAATCACAAAGCACAACGTTTGCTGACCTGTTCTACCAAGCCTACGGCAACAGTGGAAGTGGTAACCCTATTCAGACGGGTCTTGGCGTGCAGGTGACTGGCATGTCGCAGGATTTCAGTAACGGTGCAGTGGCATCCACTGGAGTCAGCTCGAACATCGCCCTGAACGGTGCCGGGTTCTTTGTCATCCAGGACGGTTCGGGAGCGCAGACCTACACGCGCAACGGCGATTTCACAACGAACTCAGCGGGTCAGTTGATTACTCTCGGCGGCCAAACAGTCATGGGATATCCCGCTGTGAATGGTGTCGTCTCTCCGAACTCCGGTTTGCAGCCGATCAATGTTGGCGCAGGAACGACGACCCCTGCGGCGGCTACTTCGAACTTTTCCTTGACGACGAATCTGAACGCAGCGACTGCGGTGAACGGCACCTTTCAGTCGCCCATTAGTGTGTATGACTCTTTGGGTAACTCCCACGTCTTGACGGTCACTTACACAATGAGCGCGCCAGGAACGTGGAACTACCAGGTGACAATTCCTTCCAACGAGATCCAGGGAGGCACCGGGACGACAACTACGGTCGGGACGGGCACGCTGAACTTTGACAACACAGGGCAGCTTACGTCCCCGGGGAGCCCTGTTGCGCTAGCCGTTGGTCCTCTTGCCGACGGGGCGGCTGCTTTGAGTGTCAACTGGAATCTCACGGACGCAAACGGGAACTCGCTGCTGACACAGACTGCAAGCGCCTCAAGCAACAACGCAACGAGTCAGGATGGATTTGCGGCCGGCGTTCTGAATACGTACTCCATTCTGCCGGACGGCACTGTGGAGGCGACGTTTTCGAATGAGCAGACTGTCGCGATTGGCCAGGTAGCGGTAGCGAGTTTTGCGAATCCGGAAGGCCTCACCCTGGATGGTGACAACCAGTACTCGGCCACAAACGCCTCCGGAGCGGCGGTCATTGGAGTTGCCGGCACGGCTGGACGTGGAACGATAACCGGATCTTCTGTTGAGCAATCGAATGTCGATATGGCGACGCAGTTCTCGGATTTGATCGTCTATCAGCGCGCCTACGAGGCGAATGCTAAGGCGATCACCGCCTTCGATCAAATGGAACAAGCGACCCTGCAGATGAAGAGCTAAGGTCGTCAGGAACGGAAGAGATTAGAGCCCACTAGTAAGTGTCTTCGTCTTCAACGAGGTGGACGACCACCTTGCAGACGTTCACGGCGGAGCAAACGCCTAAACGGTGCACCTGACTAAGGGGGCTCTAACCTTTTGGCGCTCGCTCGGTTGAGGCGACTAATCGAATCCGTCCTCGTCAACGTTCTCCTTCGTTAGTTTCCAAGCAAATGCACCCGCTCGCCATAGGTTGGGGGGCGTTGGCATCGCGATTGCAGTAGCTGTCGATATCACTGGAACTGGCATGTGGAGGTGGAGATATGAGTGAAGCGAAATCAGAGCAAGGCGTGGAAGTGGAGCTGGCGCTCCCGCATACCGCTGCGATCGAGGCAGGTGATCCTCTGCTGCGAGCTCATATGCTGCCGTGTCGACTGGTGCTGGAGACGCCGGTGATCAATTTCACAGTTGCAACACTCATGCGACTGGAGCCTGGATCGGTCGTCGAGACGGCGGCGCAGCACAATGAGGATTTGTTACTTCATGTCAACGGTCAGGTTGTCGGAACAGTCAAGTTTGATGTGACCAGGGATCGGCTCGCAGTGCGCCTGACGAGTGTCGCATGACCAGCGGCGGAGATATAGTGCGCGGTCCTGTCTCGAAGGCGCTATCGGCGGATTTTATATCGGTGATGGAGCCTGGTCGCACGTTTGGCGCGACATTCCTCCAGGCATGGAAGTGGCTGACCCGGAGCAGCCGAGGTGTTTTGGCACGCGGGGTGTCCCGACGACTGAGGGTCGCAGAGACCGTGTCGCTAGGCGAAAAGAGATTCATCTCGATTCTGAGAGTGGACGGCGAACAGTTCCTCGTCGGTGGAAGCCCGTCCAACATTGTCCTCTTAGCGAAGCTGGAAGAGAAACCCGAAGCTCCCGGAGCAAAATCGTTTGAGAGCGTCTTCTCGCGGGCGGAGTCTGGTGCTGGAACGGACGAGGCGGACAGCAAGGGTTCGGCCGAGGTAACGCGATGAGTCGAGGTCGGCTCGTGTGCCTTGCGGTAGTCTCCGTCGTTGCTCTGTGCGGGTCATCGAGTGCACAAGCTGTCGCACAGTCTGCACCGGAAGCCCCGACGCCATTCCTTAACTCCAATCCGACTTCATCATCCACCAGCCCGGATATCCCATGGTCGTCCAACAGCACCTCGAATGATGTGCTGCGCAACATGACAAGTCCGTCTGGTATCGCAGGCCAGCTCACGGGCGATTCCGGAAGTCCGACCACAAAAACAAGCGGACCGGTTAACGGGATTCAGATTACCGGGCTCGGAAATAGCACCGCGCCCTGGACGATTGTCGTTCTGCTCACGTTGCTCGCTCTGATCCCGTCGCTGATGATCTGCGTCACGCCGTTTGCGAGATTGCTTGTGGTGTTTCATTTTCTCCGGCAGGCGCTTGGATTACAGACCACGCCTTCTAACCAGACGCTTATCGGACTGTCTCTTGTGCTGACCTTTTTCATCATGCAGCCGGTTGGCGAACAAATCTATCGCGACGCATTTGTTCCACTGGAGAATGGGAAGATCACCGCGTTCGATGCTGTGGATCGAGGGGCGGAGCCGCTACGTCATTTCATGGCTCACTATGTACGAGAGAAGGACGCAGCTCTTTTTCTGGATATCGCGCACGTGCCGCGTCCTCGCACGGTAGATGACATTCCAATGCGGGTTATGATGCCTGCTTACATCGTCTCCGAGCTTCGCGCCGGATTTCAGATTGGGGCTGTATTGTTTCTGCCCTTTTTGGTCGTGGACATCGTAGTTGCCTCTATTACAAACGCCGTCGGCATGATGCAACTGCCGCCCGTTGTCATCTCAACGCCTCTCAAGCTAATGCTGTTTTTGATGGTGGATGGCTGGCATCTCCTTATCGGCGCCCTCGTACGGAGTTTCAGCTGATGGGTACTGATCAGGTAATCACGCTAGGCCGCGCCATGCTGATCGAAGTGGCAATACTGGTTGCCCCATTGCTTTTGATTACGGTGGCAGTGAGCTTTCTGGTGAATATTGTGCAGGTGCTCACCTCATTGCAGGACCAAACTTTATCGGCAGTGCCGCGGCTCCTCGCAACGGGCATGGCCTTGTTTGTACTGATGCCGTGGATGTGGAGGCACCTTGAGCTCTACACATTGCGTCTGCTCTCAGATTTTCATGGGGTGCTGCAATGATCGAAATCCCGCTTGACCGGATTATTTTTGCGCTCCTGACGATCTCTGTGAGAGTGACGGGCCTGATGCTATTTGCTCCGTTCTTTGGAAGTGTGGCGATTCCTCCGCGGGTGAAGGCCGCATTCGTTATAGCGCTGACCATTCTCCTCTATCCTGTACTGTCGCCTCGCCTGGTACTACCTGCGCTGGGCCATTGGCCAACGCTGGTGATCCGTGAATTGCTGATCGGGGCAGCCATCGGAATCTCGAGCAACCTCGTCTTTGACGCGGTCCAGATGGCGGGCCAGGTGCTGAGTACACAGATGGGCTTTTCGCTCGTCAGCCTTATTGACCCCCAGACACAGGCTGATTCGACGGTCATTGCGATGTTTCACCAGACGATCGCCATGCTTATCTTTCTGCGGCTCGATGTTCACCTCTGGCTGCTTCATGCACTTGGCCGGAGCTTCCAGTTGCTCCCACCGGGTGGGGTGATCTTATCCGGGGATTTCGCCTTAGCCACAATCCGCGCGGGAGGTGCTGTGTTCGCGCTTGGATTGCAGATGGCCGCACCGGTATTTTCGGCGACCTTGCTGACTGACATTGTTCTGGGATTGCTGGGTAAGGCATCACCGAACATGCCGCTAATGCTGCTTGGACCGCCGATCAAGACGCTGCTTGGTTTGGCCGTACTGTTTGCGGCCTTGAAGTATTGGCCGGCGATGCTTGACCGCTTCTTTCAAAGCTCCTCCGAACTCTCAAATCGTCTCTTGATGCTAGCGCGGTAGATCATGCCCGAATCGGACAAGACACAAAAAGCAACTCCGCACCGGCGCAAAAAGGCTCGAGAACAAGGGCAGATTGCCCGCTCGCGCGAGTTTGGAAATGTACTTGCGCTCATTGGAGCTGCCACTACGTTAGCCATATTGTGTGCTGGTCTCGTGCCGCGCTGGGCGGCCTTCTACCGCGGTCTACTTGTTGCAGCGTGCGATGGAGACATTGGCGCAAACGGTCCGATCTGGTTTTGGAGTGCGGTCGAGGTGCTGCATTGGATTGTGCCGATTCTCTTGGTGGCGATGCTTCTCTCCGTTAGTGTGACCTTGGCTCAAGGGGGGTTGAACTTCGCACCGGCTGCTCTGGCACCGAAGTTTGCGCGACTGAGCCCAGGAAATCGACTTGGGCAGATATTCTCCTTCGTTACGCTTGGGCAATCTGGTGAAATCGCTCCTTCCGTTCCTGGCTATCGGGCTATTCGGCTTCGGTGCCATCCGGTCGCATTGGAGCGAGCTCGCGCAGGCGTCCGGCGAGGACCTACGGACGCTCGTGATGGCCGTCGGCGAGATTCTTCGAAGCGTACTTTGGAAGGCTGTGCTCGTCCTGATCGCATGGGCAGGTGTGGATTACCTGCTGACGTGGAGACAGAGCGAAAGCAAGCTCCGCATGAGCCATGACGAGGTGAAGCGGGAGCACAAAGAGAACGAGGGCAATCCGTTCACGAAGGGGCAGGTTCGCAGAAGACAGCGTGCAATGCGAAAGCGAAAGCCGCTCGAAGCAGCAGCAAAGGCCACGATGGTGATAGCCAATCCGACGCACTTCGCGGTGGCGCTGCGCTATGAACCGTCGATGCGCGCGCCGGAAGTGGTGGCAAAGGGGCGAGATCTCCTGGCGCAACGGATCAAAGCGATTGCACAGAAAAACAATGTTCCCGTGATGGAGAACAAGATGTTGGCACGTGCCTTGTTTAGCGCGGTCGAAGTGGGACAGGCGATTCCGTCCGATCTATACCAGGCCGTTGCAGAAATTCTTGTGGTTGTCTTTCGTGCTCAGGCGGAACTGCGCGAACGTGAAGCTATGCGCAGCCGGAGAAATGCTGCCGGAGAGGTTGTCAGTCCAAAATGAAGTCGAAAGACATAATCAAGTTCCTCCACGGGCTCGGCGATTGGGCCGTGCCGTTGGCCGCGGTGTGCATGATCTTTGTATTGCTTGTGCCCATGCCGAGTTTTGTGTTGGACCTGCTATTGACAGCTAGCATCGCGGCGTCAGTCCTCGTGTTGTTGACAGCTATCCAGGTGCTTCGGCCGGTGCAATTCTCAGTGTTTCCGAGCCTGATCCTTCTGCTCACGTTGACAAGGCTGTCCCTCGACCTTGCGAGTACACGGCGAATCCTCCTGCACGGAAACGAGGGACCTTCTGCAGCGGGAGCAGTCATCCAGGCATTTGGGCAATTCGTGATCGGTGGTAACTACATTGTTGGATTCGTGCTCTTCCTGGCGCTCGTTGCGATTCAGTTTCTCGTGGTGAGTCACGGGGCCGTTCGTACAGCAGAGGTAACTGCGCGGTTCACGCTGGATGCGCTGCCCGGGAAGCAGATGGCGATTGACGCCGATTTGAATGCGGGGCTGATTAACGAGGAACAAGCGCGAGCTAGACGCGAGGCAGTCGCGCAGGAGGCGGAGTTCTGCGGAGCAATGGACGGAGCAGCGCGCTTCAGCCAGCGCGACTCGGTAGCGACTATCTTGATTTTGGCGATCAACATTATCGCTGGCTTCTTGATTGGGGTGTTCCAGCAGGGAGTTCCGTTCGTCGAGGCCTTAAAGACCTACACTGTATTGACGGTTGGCGACGGGCTGGTCTCCGTTTTGCCTTCACTTCTCGTATCGGTCGCCGGCGGAATCGTGGTGACCCGTGCTGCATCGAAAGAGACGCTTGGAATCGATATGCGTCGGCAACTCGTCAGCCAATCTATGCTGCTTTGGATTGCGGGTGGCGTTCTCGTTGCACTCGGACTGATTCCGGGACTGCCAAAGATTTCGTTCTTTCTTCTCGGCGGAGGGCCTGATGTATGGCGGATATCGGATCAAAACGCCGACAAAGGATATTGCTCAGAGTAAGAATGGCGAGTCGAGTGCAAAAGCAGCCGCGAGTGCTGACCCGGTCGAAGGAGTGCTTAAGCTCGATGAACTAACGCTGGAGGTTGGGTCGGGCCTGATTCCGCTTGTGGATGAGAAGCAGGGCGGCCAACTTATGAATCGGCTCAAAGGCGTCCGCAAAAAGATTGCACAGCAGATGGGCTTTCTGGTTCCACCTATTCACATCACCGACAACTTGGCACTGCGCGAGAACGAGTACGTTCTGCTCCTGCGGGGGATCGAGGTCGCACGATGGGAGCTTCGCCGTGGTCTCCTGCTGGCAGTCAGTTCAGAGCCAGGGACCGTGGATCTTCCGGGCACCGAAACGCAGGAGCCTGCATTCAGTGTCGCAGCAAAGTGGATCTCTCCCGATCTCCAAGCCCAGGCAATCGCTCGGGGATGCGCTGTCGTCGAGCCGACCTCCGTGCTGACTGCCCATATCGCTGAGGTTATACGCACGAACGCGCATGAGCTTCTCTCTCGAGGAGAGACGAAGCGCCTGATCGATCGGCTGAACGACTCTCATCCGAAGCTCGTTGAAGAACTGATTCCTAAGCTTCTGACCCTGGGCGAACTGCAGCGAGTCCTTCAGGCCCTGTTGCGTGAACAGGTTTCCATCCGTGATCTCGGAACGATTCTGGAGGGGCTAATCGAGGCGGCAGCGACGAACAAGCATCCTGTTGCGCTCGTGGAGGCCGCACGCCAGGCGTTGAGCCGTGCACTGGTTCGTCCGCTGCTCTCGCCAGATGGCGAACTCAAAGTGGTCACGCTGGACGCGTCCATCGAAGAAGAGTGCGTTCGAGGCGCTAACTTACAGCCAGGCCAGGTTACATCGAGCGCATTGCAGGTTTCCGTAGCCCGCAGAGTTCTGGATGGGCTACGTAACAGCTTTGGCCCCGAGATCAGCAACGCTCCGCCGATACTCCTTTGCGCTTCACCAGGGAGATTCTATCTGCGACGACTTCTCGAGCCGTTCCTGCCGAAGGTTGTTGTGGTATCGCCGGCGGAGATTCCGCCGGTGACCCAGATTCGAACAGTGGGGGTAGTACGCTGACGGTTTTGGAATAAGCAACGATTTATGAAGATACAAATGAGCGCCGATAAGGGAAATGGGGGCAGTCTATGCGTGTTCAAGCTGAAGCGATGAGACAAGACGCCTCGCGAGAGCGCACGCTGACGCCATGCAATTTTCGGGCATCTGGGCTTCTTTCCAATGAGAGTACCCGCCAACTGCGGAGTATGCACGAAACCTTCGCGCGCACGCTCTCACACTCTCTTGATCTATTCCTGGGGTCGCCGGTTGAAGTTAAGCTCGTAAAAATCGATCAGATTGGTGCGCGAGAGTTCAGTGCGACGATGGCGTCGGGCAGTTACCTGGTTCCATTCAGTCTGCTGCCGCTGCAGGAGAGAGTGATCGCCAAGTTTGAAAACAACCTCCTGTTTCCTTTGCTCGACCTACTTTTGGGCGGCCCGGGTGAACCCGTCGAACAGATGCGAGAGCTCACGGAAATTGATGAAGAGCTCTTCCGGAGTGTGACGGAGCTGATCGCGGCGCAATTAGAGCGGGCGTGGAAGGCATCGACCGTATCGGTAACTCCCTTGGCTTCGGTAAAGCCAGTCTTGACAGGGCAACTGTTTGCCATGGAAGAACGTGTTGTCACGTTGCAATTCGAGATCCGACTGGCCACGGCAGTGTCGGCATTTGCGGTTGCGTTGCCCATGAGTTTTTCGAGTGGCCTGGTTCGCAGCAACGGTGATGCTCGGCAGCGTAATGAGATCCACGCAAACGCGCGCCTTCGTTTTCGTGAACGAGTCCTCCAGTGTGACATGCCGATGTCAGTTGACCTGGCGGAGCTGAGTATCCCTCTTGGGGATGTAGTCGCACTTGAAGTCGGAAGCGTGCTGAATCTTCGAACGCCGGTTCAAACCCCAATCCTGCTGCGAGTTAGTGGCCACCCGATCTTCGAAGCGACCCCCGTGCGCAGGGGTGAATACAAGGCGGCACAGTTGAACTGTGCTCTGAAATGCGAGGTCTAAATGATGCCTATCAAGAATGAGGCGGCGAATGTGCATCTTGTCACCTGTTTCGCCGACGCGTTGCAAAAGTCGATTAGTGTAAGGCGGGGTGGGGAATGGTTTTGTGCGGTGTCAACGACAACAGGTGACCCTATGGTCGTGGCTGAGGACCCCGGATCACTTGTCATGCAGGTACGCCTGCGAGGGACGCTTCATGGTGAATTGAGGATCCAGATTGCTCCGGACGACGCAAAATCGCTGCTCAAATTGGATGGGTCTGAGTCTTTGCCAGAAGCATGGCGACACATTATGGAGGGCCTGGTACAACGGCTACCAAAGCGTTCACTTGATGCCGGCATATTCGCGTTCAGCGTTGAGTCGTGTGATTTGGCCGAGCCTTCGAGAGATTATGCACAAATTGGAAGACTGGAGCTAAGTCAGTCGGATCGGCCCCATTGTGTTCTGCAAATCCTCGCGGACGACGAGTTAGTTGAAAGCTTTCGGATTGCGGAATGGAGCGTCTCGCGCGCGGGGGCGAGGCGCGACGCACAACAGGACGTGGCGCCCGAACTGGGACGAGTCATCGATGTGCCTTTGACGGTCACTTTGCGTTTCGGCCAGCGAAGTATGCGGTTGCGCGAGGTTCTGGAATTGAACGCAGGAGCGCTCGTCGAGTTAGATCGCCAGGTGGAGGATCCAGTTGATCTCATCCTGGACGAACGAGTGATCGCTCGAGGCGAAGTGGTCATCGTCGATGGAAACTATGGCCTGCGCGTTACGGAGATCGTCGAGCGGCCACCTACGGTGGTCTTGTAGCGAGAAAAAGCTGTCGAGAGCCAAGGCGCGCGACGCGCGAAAGGTAAGTTCTAGTTCTTTTGTGGCACGCAATTTTGAAGATTATTGAGAAGTCGACGCCGAGTCAGCCGATAAGAAGCTGAGAGGGGCAACGAAGGTCTCATGAATAGTGGACTCTATGGCGCCTGTGCTGGTCTGATGGCACGTACCCAGGCACTCGACACCATCGCCGCCAATGTGGCGAATAGCAGTAGTGCTGGCTTCCGCGGTGAGGAGAATGTCTTCGGCACGGTTCTTGCCGAAGCGGGTCGACACGGCAGGATGTCTGCTCTGAACAAGGCCACGAACTCGTTTAGCCAGATTGGTGACACCCAGATCGACACGACACAGGGAGTGATCACGCGCACGGGGAACGATCTGGATCTCGCGATTGAGGGCCCAGGTTACTTCAAGGTGCAGACTGCCACGGGCACCGCATATACACGTAACGGGCATTTTCATGCAGATGCAAATGGAAGGCTTGTTACGGACGCGGGAGAACCGGTGCTTGGCGACGGCGGGGAGATCAAGTTGGCCAAGGGGAAGGTGTCGATCAGTCCAAATGGAACGATCTCTTGCGATGGAGCGATTGCGGGAAAACTGTCTCTTGTAACCTTCGCACCGGGCACAAGGTTGATCAACCATGGCGGCTCTGAGTATGGAGTGCCGGCGGGAAGTGAACTCCCTGCCTCCCAGAGCTCTCTACAACAAGGTGCATTAGAGGGTTCGAATGTGAGTCCGATGGAAGGTGTTGTGCAGCTGATTAGTGCTCAGCGTGCGGCGGAATCCATGAGACACGCGCTAACGCTAATTGATGGAGAAATGGATAAAACTACTGTCCAGGACCTGGCGAGGGTCAGTCAGTAGTCACTGGCGGTCCGAACCTGATTGTGGGGTCGAGTATATGATTCGCGCGCTTTACACAGCTGCGACCGGAATGAACGCGCAGCAGATGAACCTGGACAATATCGCAAATAATCTCGCGAACTCCAGTACGACGGGGTTCCAGGAACGACGGATGCAGTTTACGGACCTGCTGTACCAGAACGAGGTGATGCCAGGTTCGGCATCTACGCAGCAGACGACTGTGGCCGCAGGTCTTCAGGTTGGCCTCGGTGTCCGCCCGGGATCAGCAGAGATCATCCAGACGCAGGGAGAGATTCAGACCACTGGCAATCCTCTCGATATCGCCATCCAGGGCGCAGGCTTCTTTCAGATAGAGCTGCCCAGTGGGCAGCTCGGATATACCCGCGCCGGCTCGTTCCATCTTGACGCCCAGGGCAATATCGTGACGCCGGATGGAAACCCACTACAGCCAACCATTACGATCCCGCCCGACGCAACGAACGTGTCGATCGGAAGTGACGGCACAGTAACGGCGACCATTCCAGGCCAAACACAGGCGTCCAACCTGGGAATCATTCAACTTGCAACCTTTGCGAATGCAGGCGGACTGAACAGCATCGGGAAAAATATCTACCTCCCAACCACCGCGTCCGGAGATGCGATTGTCGGGAACCCGGGAGGGGCAGACGGGCTCGGGACCCTCCAGCAGAACTCGCTGGAGCAGTCGAACGTAAGCGTCGTCGAGCAGTTTGTCGACATGATCGTCGCACAGCGCTCCTACGAAGCGAATTCACGTGTTGTGAAGGCCGCAGACGAGATGATGCAACAACTCAATCAACTGACGCAGTAAGGAATTGAGAGCCACTCAATGTTTGGAAAGAGAAGCCAATCGCGCTTATTAGGCATATTGCTGACAGCTGCTCCGCTGTTGCTGGCAAATGTGGTTATGGCGCAGGGTCTTGCCGGCTCTCGATACCCGATCTCTGAGTTGGACGTCGCGAAGGAGTTGAACGTCCTTGGAGTTAGTCTGGATGCGTCACAGGTACATTTGCCTGCGCACATGAGCGCGGCAATCTCTTCACCGAAGCTGGAGGTCGTTGCTGCGCAGTCATTGGGCAACAACCAGGTCCGCATCGAACTTCGCTGTCCGAAGACCAAGGAGTGCCTTCCATTCTTCGCAAGCTTGGATGTCAATGGCGCCAATCTAGTGTCTGCGGGAATTGAGAGGACGGTCGCAGCAACTGCTGTCAGTCGAGAGACGGCGGTGCGGATCGGCAGAGAGCCGCCAAGTCGACCCGAGTTGAGAGTCGGATCTCATGCGGTGCTGACAATACGAGACGGACACTTGAACATTCGGCTGCAGGTGCTGGCGATCGACAGCGGGACAATGGGTCAGCAAGTGCGAGTCTGCACGTTGGACCGGAAGAAGGTATTCCACGCCACCGTGACCGGTGAGGACGCTGTCACTGGGGAAATAGAATGATGGCCCCCCTTCGCGTGTTGGTGTTCGGCTTGACAGTGCTCGTGCTTCCCATAAGTGGTGCGCACGCTGCAATCTGGCTATTTCACAAGCCACCGAAAAAGACAACGGCAGAACTCCGCGCCGAGTATCTGGCAAATGTGTCGCAATCTGTCGCGGGCAATTCTTCGCGGCATACGTCCGGAAGCCTTTGGTCCCCCGATGGCCTTATGGTTGAACCGGCCGCAGACTACAAGGCACACGCTCTGAATGACATTGTTACCGTAGTGGTATCGGTCCAGACCACCGCTGCTCAAAGTGGATCAGTAGACAGCGAGCGCAACTTCAACACAAATTCGGCGATCACCGGCATGGCTGGGGATCTTTCTACTAAAGGGACGAATCCTCTGCTCGCGGCTTCGTCCTCCACCACCCTGAAGGGTACAGGCTCCACAAACTCAAGCACGGCGTTTAGCACCAGCCTAACCGGGCAGGTTATTGCAGTGTTACCAAACGGCAACCTGGTAATAGAAGCTCATCGCCAGATAGATATGAACAACCAGCATGAAGAGGTCATTGTGCGCGGGATTGCTCGCCCAGGAGATATCACACCTTCGAACTCGGTCGCTTCCACCTCGCTGAGCGCGTTGGAGATAGAGCTCAAGGGTAAAGGCATCATCTCGGATAGCGTACGTCCCCCGAACCCTCTTACGCGAGCCATTTTGTGGCTCTTTGGATTCTAAGTCATGGCTAAGCGCGTCTCGATAATCAGACGTCGTATCTTGTCCCTATCTTGCGTTGCGCTTGCACTCGCTGGCGCGTGTACTGTGAACGCGACGGTCCGCGAGGTTCGCATCCGCGACATCGCAGAAATCCAAGGCGTTCGCGAAAACCAATTGATTGGCTACGGTCTGGTTGTTGGTCTTCAGGGAACCGGAGACCGTCAACAGACATACTTCACCGTGCAGACTCTTGCAAACATGCTTGCTCGTATGGGAGTGCAGATTCCAACAGGAACCGCGATTGTGAAGAACGTTGCTGCGGTTATGGTCACCGCTCAGCTCCCAGCGTTCGCAGAACCAGGCATGAAGATGGACATCACAGTTTCGTCCGTCGGTGACGCCAAAAGTATCGAAGGCGGAGTACTTCTCCTGACGGCGCTACGCGGTACCGACGGCCAGGTATATGCAGAGGCCCAAGGTCCGTTGACTACCGGAGGCTACTCGGAAGGGGCTGCGGGTAATCTGCGCGAGGTGAATTATCCGACAGTGGGATTGATTTCTAACGGAGCGATCATCGAGCGAGCCGTAGCCACCGATCTTCATGGATTAAGGACCCTGACCTTTCTGTTGCGCCAAGCCGATTTCACGGCGGCACGCAACGTCGCCGATGTCATCAACAGAGAGTTTAGTGCGCCGGTCGCCACTGTGCTGGATGGCCGTCAGATAGCTGTTGATACGCAGGCAGCTAGCATGAGTTCGGTACCACGCCTTATCTCCCGAATCGAAAATCTATCAGTCACTGTGCAAGCGCCCGCCAAGGTCGTCGTCAACGAACGTACCGGAACGATCGTGCTGGGTGGCGACGTCCTACTCTCTCCGGTGTCCGTGCTCCACGGAGGCTTGCAGATCCAGGTGGACACTATAGTCAGCGCGACTCAAGCGGCCCCAGGGTCAAATGCGGCTCCGGCTGTAGTGTCAAATACCTCGGTCCAAGTTCAGGACAAGCAGGCCAGCTCCATCCGACTGGAAAATGGGGCGGACGTAGAAGAGTTGGTCAAAGGACTGCATACGATCGGTGCGACATCGCACGACATCGTTTCGATTTTGGAGGCGATCAAGGCCGCGGGCGGGTTGCAGGCAGATCTGGAGGTTATCTGATGAGCTTCGCACTCCTGGGCAATCTACCCGTGACCGACAGCCCCCTTCCAAATAGCACCAGCAATACCGCACGTCTCTCGTCCGCCGCAAAGGAATTTGAATCAGTGTTGCTTGGTCAGTGGCTAAAGGAGGCGGAGTCGACATTCGGGAGTGTCCCCGGAAGTGAGGAGGATGACGCAGAAGGGGAACAGATGAAAGAGTTCGCGATGCAGCATGTGGCTAGCGACATCACAGATCGGGGTGGGATCGGGATTGCGCCGATGGTTGAAAGAGCTCTCGCGAAGCAGGAGACACAGCGGGTCACACAAATGAATGGAGAGAGGCACTAGTCCGGGGATTGGCCTATGGAACAACCAAGTGGATCAACCAATGTAGACGTCATCGCTGGCTGTGTAAAGTTGCTTGGAGACCTTGAGCAGGAGATCCAGGCAGCGACGAGGGCAATCGCACGTAATAGGCTCGGGGAGCTGGAAGAGAGCCTGTGGCGGCAGGAAATGTTATGTGGCAGGTTGAAGCGGTCGATCTCCGCGATCCGGCCTCCGACATCGAACGTCGCGTCGGTTGGCTTCCTGCGCGACGCGGCGTCGCGTCTCAAAGAGCAGACGCAGATTTATGAGAGGCTCGTCACCCAATCAAGCCGATCGACAGCAATCCTTCAACACCTGTGTTCGTTGTACCGAAATGCGGCGCAACATCCACAGAGATCGATCTATAGATCCATTTCCCGTGAGGCCTGAACATGATTGGACTGAGCAGCAGCCTCTCGATCGCCACCGAAGCACTGGGCGCTCAGACCGCCGCACTGGAGATCACGAACAACAATATCGCCAATGCGAACACGCCAGGTTATTCACGCCAGATTGTCTCGCTCAGTTCCGCAGCGTCGGTCCAAAACGGCACAACTGTCGACGAAGGAGTTTCATATCAGGGGTTCACGAGTGTTCGAGATGCCGTCCTCAGCATGGCGATCAATGCGGCTACCTCTGATCGGGGAAGCCTCACCGCGCAGAATACACTTCTGACGCAAATCAACTCGGCATTTTCTGGGACCACAAGTGGTATCGGTGCGTCCATCTCAACGCTGTTCTCAGATATCTCTGCGCTTTCCACAAATCCATCCGATTCGTCGGCGCGTCAGACGGTACTAAGTGATGCCAATGCTCTCGCGGATGCGTTTCATCAGGGCGCGGCCGCCCTGTCGGATGCCTCCAGTGCTGCCAACCTACAGGTGTCCTCGGCTGTGGCACAGGTTAACGGGCTATCGCAGCAGATCGCAGCCCTAAACGGACAAATCACGATCGCGGCAGCAAATGGCGGCGACGGTGGAGCTCTGACCGACCAGCGGGATGAGCTGACCACTCAATTGTCGCAGCTGATCGGGGTTTCGAGCACACAGACGAATGGAACGCCGACACTGACGACGACCAATGGATCTCCCTTGGTGATTGGGGATTCCTCCTATCAATTGCAGGTAGCCACGGAGTCAGACGGCACCGTCCGAGTTCTGGACGGAGAAGGAAATGACATTACCGATCAGCTGAACGGGGGAAGCATCGGTGGCGCGATCACGGCGCGGGACAACACAATCCCAGCTCTATCGCAGCAACTCGACACCATGGCCTCACAGTTCGCCTCCGCGATGAACAACGCCCAGGCGTCCGGTTATGACCTCACTGGCGGTCCTGGTGTCGCTATGTTTATGGTCCCAGCAACCGGCAGCGCAGCCGCGGGTATCACAGTGGCGCTAACCAGTGGATCTCAAATCGCCGCAAGTTCAGATGGCTCAGGTGGAAGCAGCGGAAACATCAAAACACTGTTGGCCGTGCAGTCTACTAACCTTCCTAGTGGCGCTAACCCGACGGATACTTATGCAAATCTGGTCGGCAACATTGGGTTCGCGGGATCCCAGGTAAGTTCTGGCCTCGCGGCCACTACTTCGTCTCTACAGCAGCTGACATCACAGCAAGATAGTGAATCTGCTGTTTCCATTGATGAGGAGACAGCGAATCTTATCCGCTACCAACAGGCGTATTCGGCTTCAGCACGGGTGATCTCGACCATCAATGATATCTACACAACGTTGATGAATATGAGTCTGGGAGAAGGCTAATGCGGGTTGACCCCAATCTATCCTCGCTTCTGAATGTCGGAATTCAGGGCACCGAGCAAGCGCTCAACACGGCCGTACAGCAGGTTGCCTCCGGCCAGCGAGTAGGTGTCCCATCGGATGACCCGTCTTCCGCCGCAGCGAACTTACAGAGCCTGGCGGAATCGGCGAATGTAGATCGATATACCAAGAACGGTGACGCCGTGCTGTCACAGGCCCAGATGGCCGATTCTGCGCTGAGCAATGTGGTCAGCGAGCTGAATCAAGCAATTACTCTCGGGACCCAGGGAGCAAACGGATCGATGACGAGTGAGAATCGTGCGACCATCGCAACCCAGGTGCAGAGTGTCCTTTCTGAGGTTGTCTCACAGGCAAATACGACGTTCAACGGCGTCAGTTTGTTCGCTGGTACATCGGCTGCCGTGCCAGCATTTGTGGCCGACAGCACCTCAGCGGCGGGATATTCGTATCAAGGAAATAGCAGCGTTAACAGCTCGACCGTCGGGGACAATTTGCAGGTAAATGTAAACGTTCCCGGTGATCAAATCTTCACGAATCCGAATGGAAGTGTTCTGGGTTCGCTCACACAACTGATCACTTCATTGGGGTCTGGAACTACGACCGACATTGGGAATGCTGTCACCGCAGTAAGAAGCGCGCTCACGAATGTAAGTCAACAGCGCGTTCTCTATGCCGGCGTTGTCAATCAGATCAACGCTCAGGAGAGTTACCTCTCGCAGGAAACGATTTCTCTGACTTCGCAACAGCAGTCGCTCACAGGCGTGGATATGAGTGTCGCTGTTTCTAACCTGACACAGGCCCAGATTGCCCACAGCACGATCCTTGCGGCGGCGGCCAAGATCTTGCCGACTTCGCTGCTTGACTACCTGAAGTAGGCAGAGCGGCGCAGCAGGTGCATTGTTTCGCGTCATAAGTGCTGCCGATTAATTAGTCGTCGATAGTTGATGAAGGCGCAAGGCATCAGGCGCTCAGCCTAAGATAAAGGAGCAAACAGTGGCACTCACTATCCTCAACAACCTCTCGGCCATGAGCGCAGAGAATTCGTTGTCTGCGACACAAATGAATTTGCAGAACACCCTAACTCAACTTTCAACGGGATTGCGCATCAACTCTGGTTCAGATGACGCAGCTGGTCTTTCCATCGCCAACGGCATGCAAGCCAATATCGCGGCTCTGACACAGTCTGCGCAGAACGCAACGAACGGAATCGGCATGCTGCAGACAGCAGACGGAGCGTTGTCGCAGGTGACGACGCTGCTGAGCAGGGCTGTCACGCTCGCCACGGAAGCGTCCAATGGTGGTTTGAGTACCGGCACCAATAGCCAGTCTGCGGCTCTCGATACCGAGTTTCAGTCGATTCTCTCGGAGATCAATCAGATCGGGCAGACGACTGATTTCAACGGGCAGAACGTATTCGCCTCCACGACGCCGAATTCCTTTACATCGACGCAGGCCTCACTGGCAACGACCACGGCGCTGACTGCCGGTTCGAAGACCGTAATCAATGATTCCTCTACGGGTGGCACATTCGTTTACACAGCCGCGGCCGGGGACACGGTTGCTGATCTGCAGACCGCGATCTCCAATGCAGTTTCCGCCGGAACGCTGAGCGCTGGGACCACGGCGACGCTTTCGGCCGGTAACCAACTCGTCATCGCGACGACCACCACGGGCGCCTCTCTGAACGTTACCACCAATGATGCTGTCCTTGGAGCGATGCAGAATTCGACCACCGGAGCTAACAACTCCATCACCTTCATCAGCGATGGCACGCAAACTGGCGCGGCCAATACGCAAATCCAGACGGTGATTAACCAGCTCTCGGCGAGCACGCTGGGACTTTCGGGGTCGGATCTCCAGAATGACACGAACGCCGCTGCGGCGCTGACGGCAATCAACAACGCCATCAGCACGGTCTCTGCCCAGCGTGGTCAGATCGGCGCCTCGGTTAACCGGCTCCAGTCAGCCTCGAACGTCATAACGGCTCAGGTCCAGAATCTCACGAGCGCTTCCAACGGCATTATGAATGCCGACGTGGGTAAAACCGTGAGCAACATGACCCAGTACAACATTCTGCAGTCCACTGGAATGGCCGCGCTGCAGCAGGCAAACCAGGCTCAGCAGGCAGTGCTGAAGCTTCTGCAGTAATTAGGTGTGGCGAAACGGCGCAAGAATGCCGTTTCGCCGCACGTTTCATGGCAACCACTGACTAAGCTCTCAAGGACCTCACTGTATGAGCTCGGTATCGTCGCTGAATTCTCTGTTGTCCAGCGCATTGACCAATCCCTCATCGACGTCAGGTTCAGGAATCGATCTGAGCTCATTGTTGCAGGCGGCGACGGGAGCTACGAGCTCTGGCATCGATGTAACCTCCGCGGTGGCTGCGGCGCTTTATGCTGATCGGGCTCCCGAACGCCAGTGGCAGGCGCAACAATCAACCATTGCATCTCAGATTACAGCTCTCACCGCACTTCAAACGGCTCTTTCGTCGGTATCAAATGATCTCGATAGCCTAAATGACATAAGCGGCCCGCTGGCCGCTCGTGCAGTTTCGTCAAGTGCGACTCAGGTCACCGGCACTGCCACACCGGGTGCGGCGGTCGGCTCGCATTTGGTATCTGTGCAGAGCCTTGCAACCAGCGCATCGTGGTACTCGCCGTCGTTGCCGAGCAGCAGCTCAGGCCTCGGGACGTCAACCCTCACAATCACAGGAGCCGACGGGACTCCGACGTCGTTCAATACTGGAACCGGTGTGAATTCGCTTTCGGATCTGGCGAGCGCAATTAACGCGTCCGGGATCGGAGTAAATGCCAACATCGTAACCGACGCGAGTGGATCTCGCCTCGCGCTGGTCAGTGCGACCACGGGGTCGGCCGCAGATTTTACCGCGAGCTATGGAGTTACAGGCGTTAGCTCATGGTCGTCCGCGTCGCTTACCAGTTCATCGGCCGCTCTGTCGGCCAGCAGCTTCCAGGTGAGTGACGGGAGCTCAACGGCAACCATAGCTGTGGATCCGGGCGACACACTTTCGACGGTTGCTGGAAAGATAAACTCTATGAATTTGAGCCTGTCTGCAACCGTTGTCACAGATTCTTCAGGTGCACATCTTCAGATTGCCGCAGCGGGGAGCGGCACGGTCTCTGTCAGCTCGGATCCGGCCTTCAGCATGACACGTGCTGGTACTGCCACGAACGCTTTATTGACCGTCGATGGGATTCCGATTAGCAGTGCGACCAATACAGTCGCAGGAGCTATCACGGGACTCACCTTGAATCTCACAGGTACAACTCCCGCAAATAATCCGGCGACACTCGCCGTAGGGTCCGATACGAACCAGATCAACCAAACGCTGTCGACCTTTGTTTCAGACTACAATTCGGCACTTTCGCAGGTGAACTCACAGTTCACCTATAGTGTCTCCAGCGGATCGCAAGGTGTGTTGGGCTCAGATAACACGGTCCGCTCATTGCAGAGCGCGCTGGAAGGAATTGTCAGTTACACTGCGCCCGACACGTCGACCGGCTCTGGTGCTATTCAGTCGCTAAGCGATCTCGGCATCACAGTGAACAATGATGGATCACTTTCATTGAATTCTTCCAAATTGGCGAATGCTATGGCCAGCCCTTCTGCTGTCGAGAATTTCTTCCAGGGCACCGCCTTGGATGGATTTGCCCAACAGTTCAGCTCGGCAATTAGACCAGTTCAATGACCCGGCGACTGGCGCGATCACGAAGGAGGTTCAGAATTTGAACCAGCAGTACTCTGACTTGCAGTCCCAGACAAATGACTATGAGTCCGGATACATCGCATCGCAACAAACCGTACTGACTGCAATGTACAGCAAGGCCGAGATTGCATTGCAGCAACTTCCGGCGGAGATGCAAGAAATTCAGTCAGAACTTGGAAACAACAGCAATTCCAACTAACCTCCGATGTTTTACGGTTTCAAGGTGAGGAAAGCAATCCATGATCAGCAGTCTACGGGCCTATCGTAACTCCGCGACGGAAGGAGCCAGCCACATCGATATCCTGCTCGCTTGCTATGACGCACTGGCCGAGGACATTCGGCTAGCGGGGGAGTTCGCAGTGAAGGGTGATGTAGTTTCAAGATGCCGACACTCAGAGCACGCGCTGCTGTTGATCGGCCATCTGGAGAGTTGGGTATCGTTGCTCGATGATCCCGAACTAGCTGAGAGCCTGACGAATTTCTATCAATATCTTCGCGTCGAAATTCTTCGGCTGCAGGTCAACTGTGAACTTGAGAAGTTCACGACGCTTGCGCTTATTGTGTGCGAGACCAGAGCAGTATGGCAAAGCAAACAGAGTGTAGATCGATCGCAAACCAGAGCAGATGTGGACCCGCCGTACTCAACCGGAGAAACGGACGGCTCTCCTTCGCGTTTCCTGGCCTCAGCCTAGGATTTGAACGCACCTAGCGTCGCACGCAATGAGAACTAAACGTCATTCGCGAGCAAGAGTCGACTTGCAGAAGCGAAGGCATATGTTCATTCGTCTGCAATTTCGGCAGATGACTTCGGTGTCTGGTCCGATTCTCGCGATCTTTCGTGAAGTAGCTCGGGACCCCACCCACCGCCCCCCGGCGTCTCGATGCGAAGGATCGTGTTTGCCGGAAGATATTGACTGGACTTTGCAGCCAGTGGACTTGAGACCGATTCGCCAGGACGCCACGCTGTCGCTAGCCCGGGGGCCCCGGCACTTCCACCTCCGAGACCGTAAGGGCCAGACTTCTGTCGATCGAAGAGCAGGCTGACTTGCGAGTCGCTGAGAAGCTCAAACTCGCGGATCAGTCCATCTCCTCCTCGAAATGTTCCGCTCCCGCCAGATCCTGATCGATAGCAGTACCGCTTCATCCGCAAAGGGTATGCAAACTCCAACGCCTCAACGGGAGTGTTCAACGAGTTGGTCATATGGGTATGAACTCCAGAGGTTCCTTCACGGAACGGTCCTCCACCCATCCCACCCGCGATCGTTTCGTAATAGGTAAACGGGAACCGTGTGCGGACGTCGACACCCCCGATGGTCAGATTCGACATCGTACCCGCGCTCGCGGCAGGAACTCTGTTCGGTGCAGCTTGCGCTAGCGCGCGTAGGATCGTGTCGACAATGCGCTGAGATGTCTCTACATTGCCACCGGCGACAGCGGCGGGCGGCTCAGCGTCGACCACCGAGCCTGGCGGCGTTATGAGTTTCAACGGGCGCAGAGTGCCTGCAGTGGTCGGCGATCCGTTCGGCAGAAGGCAGCGAAGAACATAGAGGCAGGCAGAGAGCGTGATTGCCCGGACGGCGTTGATACTGCCGTTCACCTGATCCGATGTTCCTGAAAAGTCGATCTCGAGGGTCTCCGCAACTGGATCAACTCGGAGCGAGACAGTTATCCTTACCCGATCCGACGACACACCGTCGTCATCCAGGAAATCCTCCGCGATATATTCTCCTGCCGGAAGGGATCGAAGTTCGGCGCGAACAAGACGCTCGGAATAGTTGAGCAGTTGATCGGACAAGTATCGAAGATTCCCGGACATTGAGCGTTCGCATAGCTGGAGCAGCCGCTGTTCTCCGATGCGGCACGCACCAATCTGCGCAGCGAGATCCCCTTCGCGTTCAATGGGTGTTCTTACATTGAGAAGGATAAGCCGGAGGACATCCGTCTGGATGACTCCTGACCGAACGATATGAACCGGAGGAATGCGGATTCCTTCCTGAAAGATCTCGCGCGCCGGTCCCATCGAACCTGCAAACATCCCGCCCACATCTGAGTGATGAGCGCGCGCCGCTACGTAGAAAGATGCTCTGGCCTCAGTCGACGCGAAGACAGGCATCACCATCGTGATGTCGGGTAAGTGGGTCCCTCCTGCATATGGGTCATTGAGGACCACAATGTCACCGGAATTCAGTGTCAAAGAGTGAATCGCGGCTGCCACGGACATCGGCATTGAACCGAGATGGACGGGCATATGATCGCCCATTGCGATCACGCGGGCTTCCTCGTCAAAGATTGCGCAAGAGTAATCGCGACGTTCCTTGATGTTGGGTGAAACGGACGACCGGCGAAGTGCAGCACCCATTTCCTCAGCAATCGAAGTCATTGCATTTTGGAAGATCGCCAGGGCAATAGGATCTGCCACATCGCTCATCAGCTTTGTCTCGTTTGGCTATCGCCATCAGTCACGGTGATCAGTAGATTGCCCCTTCGATCGACCTCGAGCAAACAGCCGGGAGGGAGCACAGTGGTAGACGTATATTCGCCGATAAGGGCTGGACCTCGAACTGTGTCGCCTGGGCGTAGCAGATTGCGATCGTATGTTGCTGCTGCCAACCATGTACCGTCGAAGTAGACTCGGCTTGTATCACAGAAGGCTTGCGAACCATCGCCGGATTCGGGGGCTGTCTCGGCGAATGTGAAGGGGTCGGCTGGGAGGCGCACGCGCACACGCACATTGACAATCTCAAGCTTCCTGCTTCGATCAGCAAAGCCAAACTGTTGCTGGTGTTGAACGTGAAACGCCTCGGTTGTCTCTGATGTGTATGGCACGTTCAGCTCATAGCCCTGACCTTTGTAGCGTAGATCCACGCTGCGCTCCACGGTAAGTGTGTCCTTGGCCGAGAACTCAGCGCGGGCCTCTGTCTCCAACGATTCGAAGTGTTCCTCCAGACTCTGAAGTGTCTCGCCGGGCAGCATGACTGTACGCGAACGCTCCCGAGTCGCATCCGCCAATAAAATTCCCAGCGCCGAAAGGGCTCCCGGGACCGCCGGTATGAGCACCTTCGGAATCCGCAAAGAGCGAGCGAGTGCACACGCGTGCACTGGTCCGCCGCCGCCAAATGCCAGCAACACAAACTCGCGAGGATCATGCCCGCGTTCCACTGAAACATAGCGGATCGCGCGCTCCATATTTGATTCGACCACTCGTACGATGCCAGCGGCGAACTCCTCAACTGTCGGAAGCGCACCCTTCTGCTCCTCAAATGCATTGCGTGTCCGTTCGCTATTTAGGTTTACGGAGCCATCAATGAAACGTGCGCTATCCAGCCGTCCCAGAAGAAAATTCGCATCGGTAACAGTTGCTTGTTCTCCCTTCCCAAAGCAAACCGGGCCTGGCTCGGAACCGGCAGATTCAGGGCCTACGCGAAGAAGACCTCCCTGATCAAAAGCAGCCAACGAACCGCCGCCGGCTCCAATCGTATGGATGTCGAGCATAGGAACACGAACGGGAACACCGGCGACGTGAGACTCCCCGCGAAGCTGCGATCCGCTCAGGCTGGCATCGAAAAGAAAGACGTCTGTAGACGTTCCACCCATATCGAGACCAATGATTCGGTCGATTCCAGCGGCCGTTGCTATCCTTGAGGCGCCAATAACGCCTCCCGCCGGACCGGACAATATTGTGCGCACCGGTTCCGCAGCGGCGGTTCCAGCCGAGATGATCCCACCCGATGATTGCATGACATGGACACGGCTTCCGTCATACTTGGCGGCAATCTGGCGCTCAAGTGACAGCAGGTATCTCTGCATGACCGGGATCAGATAGGCATTCACGACTACCGTAGATGCCCGTTCGTATTCTCGAAATTCCGGGAGAATCCGATGCGACGTTGAAATTGGCAACGCAAGTGCACGAAGGGCCGCTTCCACGCGGAGTTCATTCTGAGGGCGGAGAAAGCTGAAAAGCATAGAAATGGCGATCGATTCAGCGCCGCTTGTCGCGATACGTCTGGCCAGCACTTCCAGTTCGCTCTCTTCGGGCTCGCGGATAAGGTTCCCTTCAGCCGTGACCCGTTCGGCGACACCGAGCCGAAGTTCCTCAGGAACCAGACAAACCGGTCCCGGACTAGACAGGTTGTAGAGCTCAGGGCGGGCCTGGCGTCCGATCGCGATCGTATCTTCAAATCCAGCTGTTGTGACGAAGGCGACCCGAGCACCCTTTCGCTCAAGCATTGCGTTGGTACCCACCGTCGTGCCATGACGGAGCTCGAGATGCTGGAGCTTGCCGATCTTCCGCAGGCACTCCAAGACTGCTGCCGCCGGATTGTCTGGCTTCGATCGCAATTTAAGCACGCGCAGCTCTCCGGCGTCGAGATAGACGCAGTCGGTGAAGGTGCCGCCCGTATCAATCGCTATTCGCAATCCAATAACTCGTCTGCAATCTGTAGTCCCAACAGTATGCCCGCTTTGTCGCCGAACCGTTTGCATGGAATGAGGGGTGAGCTGATAGATTGCAAAACTGCTCGGAACTCTCAGTCGCGTACGATTCGTACTTGCAAGCGTAGCGTCACGCTCCTATAGTGAAATAGTGGGGAACGTTAGCGGTAACGTAACGCCATTTCCCTTTTCGCGGAATTCTTTCCCGAGAAGATCGCCTGGTAGCGGCGGGGATTAATCATCAGCTAGCGCTTCTTCAAGGAATCCAGGAAAGACGCCAACTCCTCGTATTGATCGGTTGCGATGTAATCCACGCCTGTCTCGTATGCGGCTTTCCACCGCGTCTTTACGGCCGCCTCCGACCCGAAGTTGTAGCTTGCGAACCATCCATTGTGATTCATCTCTGCTGTTGACGCCCCGTCCAGTGTGTAAAAGCGGATCCAGAGACCTTGCGCGTGTGCGCGATCTACTAGCGATCTGAGGCGGCGCAGGTCCTCCGACGTCCACGCGCCTGCCTGCGTCTGACCGCCGGCTTCAACGACGTTCCATGGGTTATTCCACCATCTCCTGTAGTTATTAGCTGGCTCCGGTTCAATGACCGCAGGCGCAGCCAGCGGATTCTGATTGAAAGTGTGTACTGCGCCAAAGACGAGGACTCGCTCTCCTGGTCGCAGCTCATCATAAAAGATCCGCTGCTGTTCGTCAGACTGACCAGTCAGAACGAGAATGGGACGAACCCTTAGAGGATCCCGGGAGCGGATGTTGGGCGTGCGTGTTCCGGTTGTGATCCAGTCTTCGTGCTCCTTCAGCATCTGCAAGATTGCTCTCAGATGTTCTGGCTCCTCAGTCTTCACATCGAGGTTGAGCGTAATGATCGGCCAGTCGCCAGAATCCCCATGACGCAACGCATCTTCGACGATTGGCCGTACGCGGTCGAAAAAGTATGTTGTTAGAGTGGGCTCTTTGCCCGTGAGTGGCTGTTGGTGCGCGACAACTGACCACGATTTGTGGGTCACCGGGTCCGTGTACCAGTAGAGATCCTGTTCGATAGCGAGCGGCACTCCACCGGACAACGCACGATCAATGCGGTCGTTCCATTGCCCTTCATAGGGATAGCAGTTGTGCGCATCCATGAGAACACGAACGCCGGGCTGTGCAGCATTGGTTTGCGCGTGGAGGCCGGCGCTGGTCAAGAGCAGAAGAGTCGAGCAGACGAGAAGGCAGTTCCTCATCGCTCACTATCCGCAGCTTTGCCCCAATTGACGAAAATGGGATTGCCGATCATCCACAGTTTGCCGTCTGGTCCGTTGACCTGAGGGCGAAACCAGTGACGCCGTCCATCCGACGTCCATCGAGCGTGCAGAGTTCCCGTGGCTTCGTTCGACACTGCAGGGGTCGTCAACACCTGGCCGTCTTCAATCAGAGATATCTTTCCGTCGTCAGCACCGGTCTCGTGGATCTCAAAGTCGATTGAAGTCTGCTGGGCAGCTTCCAGGAAGTCACCCATCTGCGCCTTTGCGTGATCGGTCTGCCCTGTCATCGTGAGGACTCGATCCCGAGAGGCAGTCGCGTCTACAAAGACGTGACCCGCGCGGATGCCAGCCAGAATCGCGGGCGTCGACAACTCTGTCGCGTAAATTACGGTCGTTGGGTTGCCGACCGCACTCGGCTGATCCGGATCACTTAGCGCGTTGTGATTGTCGCTGCCACCGATTCCGGTGAGGCGGTGTCCTTCATTCAGTTGCTTATCCCAAAACGACACATCGTAGATGCCGTTCAACTCGCTTCCGCCGTTTATTGCTTCGACGCCAGTAATAAGACCCATGTCCACCGCACCCTTCGGAGTCCATCCACAGCCCATACAGAGCTCGCCGGTGGGCGCATTGGGATGGTTGATCGAGATCAGTGCACCTAGCCTCTGAGCATTGCGTAACAAAGTGTTCGTATCGGGCACCCTCTGGGTGCCAACACGAAAATCAAGATAGCTGGTGGTCCCAAATAGATTCATGTGCCCATAAAATGTGGTGATCTCCCGCGCGGGTATCAGGAGAACCTTGTCGAAGTAGGGTTGCAACTCGCGCAACGCATCATATTGTGAAGTGGCATTGTGGTCCGAGATCGCGATAAAGTCGAGGCCGCGGCGCGCCGCTGCTTCGACCGTAAGAAATACAGGACAAGGAACCTTTTCGCCTGACTGGCTCGCGCATTGGCCATCACTATGCGCGGTATGCATGTGCAGATCTCCGCGATACCACGCCGGGCCTTTGCGAAGCGGCGCACGCAGCACCTCGGGTTCCTGGGAGATAAGCCCGCTACGGGTGAAGTAGACCTCAGCTATATAGTGCGAGGTCACATCTGCACGGATATTAGGAACACCAAGCAGAATCTTCCATGTTCCGGCAGGAAGAGGGCCGGGTAGGCAGGAGGGCGTTGCGTCTGAGAATCCGATGGTAAGTACCGTCTTGTTTCCCCCACTCCAACAGCGCAGACCCGCCGTGTCCATCAAGCCCAGATCAAGTGCAGTGTGCTTGTCCTTCTCGGTGTAGTGAAATGTGATCGTGACTCTCTGCACTCCCTCTGGCAACCGAAACGGCACCTCGACATAGGTATTGTTCTGGCTTCCCCTTACGTCGCCCTGCAAAACGATCTTCGTCGAAGTTGCACCGTCGTGCTCCGCTTGTGTTCCAACAGCCAAAGGAGGAAATGCGAGCAAGCAACTGCAGGTGCATAGCAACCTGGTCAAAGGATTCCGAATCTTCATCTCTCCCATTCCATGCAGGATAACGCGCAAATAAAGAAGCGTGGGGTACGGCATCGTGCCCCACGCGTTCTATGAATCGGCGACGGCTAGAAGAACAGCTTCAGCGCCAACTGCAGGCGACGTGACGCCTGTGAGGGGAAGCGCGTAGCCGTGATCTGGCCGAAGCTGCTGCTGGTCAGGTTCGTGTTTGATGGATTGGCGAACTGAGGTGTATTGGTTGTGTTGAAAGCCTCGGCACGGAACTGCAGCCGAATCGTTTCTGTAAAGGTGAAATTCTTGAAGATAGAAGAATCTAAGTTGTTGAAGCCGGGACCGCGTGCCTGCTGTCCTTCGCCTCCCAGCGGCGCATAATTTGTCTGGCCGATCGCTGTAGCCGCCGGCGGGTTCGTAAACGCGGCGACATTGAGCCACCGGGTGTAGTTGTGAGGAGCTCCGTAGATATTTTGTCCCGGCACAACGTTCGCAAAGCAGCCGAAGGCTGAGGTCGACGGAGTGCAGTTTATCGTGAACGGCTGGCCGCTTTGGTATGTGTAGATGAAGTTGAAGTTCCATCCGCCGAGTATCGCGTCGGCGAACGCATTTGCACTGGCGCCATACATGCGACCTTTGCCATACGGTATCGCCCAGGATCCCGAGAGGTGCACGAGATTTGCAGCGTCCGTATCGCAGAGTGCATAGTCCGCCGAGATCCCAAAACCAGGTAGCCACTCTGCTCGGTACTGCTGGTTTTGTGAAGCCTGCGTATGCTGGTCGCTCATGCATTTGGCCCAGGTGTAATTCGCGAGGGCGGTCAGACCATAGCCAAGCTGATGCTCATAGGTCAACTGCATCGAGTTATAGCTGCTCGTTGCATTCGTGGTTTCGTAGGTCGCGTTCCGCGCGAAGCTCGGATAGGGAATATAGTTTTGCGGATTTGCGCTTGTTGGCAGAATCTGGGTTGGAGAGTTGTTGTACCCCAGGTTGTCCAGATGCCTTCCCACCGTCCCCACATATCCAAGTTGGATGGAATCATGGTTCGTAAATTGATCTTGTACCGTCAGGTTCATCATCTGCACATACGGCGTCTGGAAGTTGTACTGACGGCCATACAGATTTAGGCCTTGTCCACTATTGATCGTGGGATCAGAGAGGTTGATCGTAGTGAACGCCTGCTCCATCGTCGCCGTGTTCCCGTTGTTTAGCAGCAGCGGATGTACCGAGTCCGGGCTATTGAAGGTGGAGGTGTACACGAAGGGATAATTTGTGCCAAGAGTGCCACCGTAACCGAGATTGCCGAGGGATCCATAGGCGATCCCATAACCGCCGCGGACGACAAACGTCGGGAACACCCTATAAGCAAAGCCAACTCTGGGGGCGAAGTTGGTCTTTTGAGAATTGCCCAGAGAAAGGCTCGACACGCAATCGAGAGCGATATTGCTGCTCGCCAGCAATGCGTTGAATGATGCCGACCGCGGGACCGCGCATCCCTTATTGGACATGTAGTAGGTTCCCGGGGTGCCGTTGCCGCCGGTCGGAATAAAGTTCGCCTGATGCCCGTTCACCTCCGCATACGGGGTGAAGTAATCCCAGCGAAGGCCGAGATTCAACGTCATCTGCGGCGTTACCTTCCAATCGTCCTGGAAGTACGCGCCGTCGTACCAGCGCTGATCGATAGTGGCGGCAATATTGGAGCCGGAGTAGCTGCTCAGACCGCCAACGTTGTTAATGCCGCCCGCAACCTTGGAAGGTATCGGCACAAGCAACATATCAGCAAGACCATTGGTGCTCGCATTGCTATTCGGGATATCGCTGTACTGTCCGTTGAAGTTGATATCACCACGGCCCTGGGGTGGCTGCGAGATGTTGCCGTTGATAAGAACGATCTGCACGCCCATCTTGAAGTTGTGGTTGCGATAGACCTTGGTGACGTTGTCCTCACCCTCGATGCTGTAAACATACTGCAGAGTAGGCGTAAAGTTGCCGACTCCGATATGAGTCAGGACATTTCCGCCTGACGTTGACGCAAATGTGATCGGCGGAAGCCCACCGTTGTTGGCTACCTGCGGAATTCCTAAAATTCCGTACTGTGCGGGAATCCCGAAGGTATTTCCATAGACTGACTGCTGCAGTTTGTCAGCATGAACCATGCCGACGTGCATTTCGTTTGTGAACGTCGGAGTGAAAATGTGGGTATATCCAACGGCAAAGGCATACGCAGGGAAGCTGTCATTCCTTCCTCCAGTTTCACCGACGGCCACTCCAGGCAGGCTGGAGGGAACGGTGTAGGAGATAAGGCTCCGATCAAAGACCCCGAACAGAATGTTGTTTGCGTTGAAGTTCTGATCGATGCGGATGTCGTAGCTGTTTGTGTCCTGCGGTTCCTTCGGGGTCCACGAAAAGTTGTTGTTGAAGTTTGAGGTCGTTATGTTCTGCGCGGGAAAGACCCCGAGTAAATTCACTGCATTCGAGTCAATCCGGTTGGCTGGAATCATATTCATGTTTGCCGTTAGACCCGTGAAGTTCGTGATTCCGGCCACGCTGGTATTGCCGCCATTGTTGTAAAAAGGATCGCGGACGAAAACCGCCGCCGTGCCCTTGTTGACGAGTCCCGAAACGGGATCGACCGCACCAGCGGCTACCTGACGCGTCGTGGCCGGATCGAGTACGGTTCCACGCGGAAACACTCGCCCAAGAGCGTCGGTACCGGTCCCGGAGTTCATCTTGAACTCATCCTGCAGGTTCGTGAACCCGCTGCTGACCATCGTCGGGGTCGGAACAGTGCTGGTGGCAGGAACCGGGATGACGTACCGGCCGCCCTGGTAGTCGGCAAAGAAAAACGTCTTGTTTTTAAAGATCGGCCCGCCCAGAGTAGCGCCGAACAGATTCTGCCGGTACTCCGGCTTGCGTTGGTGGTTCGCACCGTTGAAGAAGAGATTGGCGTTCAGATCTTCGTTTCGCAGGTACTCCCAGACATCTCCGTGAAAGCGGTTGGTACCGGATTTGATAGCGGCGTTGATGATGGCGCCGGTCGAGTGCCCGAACTCGGCGTTGTAGTCGCCGCTTTGCAGCTTGAATTCCTCAATGGCATCTGGCGGAGGAGTAATGGCAGCGTTGCTCCCAACCGAAGAGCCACCGTACATCTCGATGTTGTCGTTGATGCCATTCAGCCTGAAGTCGTTCTGCCACAGGTTGATTCCATTCACCGAAAAGTAGGCGCTGCTGGTTGCACCTGAGTCTCCGCTGGGCTGCCCGACCGGGGCAGTGTTGACGCCTGCGGAGAGCTGCGCCAACGAGGCCCAGTCGCGAGTCTGCAGTGGAAGCTCATTTACCGTCTGCGACGTTATGGTCTGCCCAACGGAGGCGTTCTCAGCCTGCAAGAGGGGAGCGGATGCGGTGACCGTCACCTCTTGTGACACCGCCCCGGCAACCAGCGGGATATCCACCGTAGCGGTCTGCTGGACGTGGACCTCGAGACCCTTATCGATGAACGTCTGGAAGCCGCGCTGCTCCGCGCGCAGTGTATACGTCGCCGGCCGCATTCCAGAGAAGCTGTACGTGCCTGTAGCAGTCGATTCGGTCGTCTCAACCACGCTGGTCGCATTGTTCGTCAGGGTGACCTTTACCCCGGGAACCACGGCACCGCTCCGATCTGTGACCGTGCCCGTGACGCCTCCAGTGTCGACTTGCGCGGAAAGACAGGCCGGCATAAACATTGCAGCGGCCAGCCAGAGAGTAAACACGATTATCTTGTTGCAACGTCGGATGCGGTTCATCAAAGGACCTCCGGAAATTTTGTGGCTCGAGGGAAGAAACCGGACCCATCGATACGGGTTGCAATTGTTCGCTGCGAAGAGCTAACCCGAAAACTGGGCGCCGATGAGCTTACGGTAGCGCTAACGCAGTATGCAAGAGAAGTATGAAAAGTTTCAGCGAATTTCCATAAATTTCTTTAGAATTTCGCGCTCCCTGGCTGCCGCCCGATCTGCTATAACGCTAATGTTTTGCGTCTGTCTTGCGGGCCGGTTGCCCGAAAAGCAGAGTTGAATCGTCAGTCCTCCACCTGCCTATGCCTGTCCGGCTCAAAGATATCGCCCGCGACCTAGGGGTCTCGCTCATCACCGTCTCGAAGGCGGTACGTGGCATGGGGGACATCAGCGACGAGACGCGCCAGCGCGTGCTCAAGCGGATGGCGGAGTTAAATTACAGACCCAATATGATGGCGCGAGGCCTGGCCAGCGGCAAGACGTACATCGTCGGCCTCGTTGTTCCGGATCTTCTTCACCCCTTCTTTGCCGAATTCGCAAAGTCGCTCAACGGGATCCTGCGGAAGCATAACTACGGCCTGATCCTCACGTCCTCGGAGGAAGACCCGGAGATTGAGCAGCAGGAGATTCGCACGGTCTTGGCACGAGGAATCGACGCTTTGCTCATCGCATCCTGCCAGTCGACGCTCCAGGGCTTCTACGGGGTTGAGGACCAGCGAACTCCGTTCATCCTCATCGACCGCGATTTTCCAAGTCTGCGCGCCAACTTTGTCGGCACGGACGACCATGCAGCGGGTCTGATGGCGACTCGTCATCTGCTCACGGCCGGCAGACGCCGCATCGCCCACATCGCCGGTCCTGAGCTCGCCCCGGGAGCCGATCGTCTGCGCGGCTACAAAGACGCTCTCAAGGAGGCCGGCATCGCTTCCTTGCAGCGCTTCATCATCTCTAACCCGAGGGTCGAAGAGGTAGGTGAAGAAGTCGGCCGATGTGCGATGCAAACTCTGCTCAAGAGTCGTCCGCGCCCGGACGCCGTCTTCTGTTACAACGATCTCACCGCCATCGGTGCCATGCACGCCACAATAGAAGCAGGCCTTTCCATCCCACAGGACATCGCCTTCATCGGCTGCGGAAACGTGCGCTACTCCGATTACCTGCGGATTCCGCTCTCCTCCATCGACCAATCCACCAGTCAACTCGGTGAGGAGGCAGGAAAACTCGCGCTCGATCTCATCGCTAACGGAACCGTTCCTCATCCGCGACACATTCGCCTCGAACCGAAGCTTGTAGTGCGTGCTTCGTCTGCAGCGTCCATGAATTCAATCAGTGATGCCAAACCCATAAAAAAAGCGAGCGCCAGACGCAAACGCTGAACCGCCGTGTTCGTTTCAAGGGAATGTCCAGGAGCCCCATGAAAGTACGAAAGACAGCAGCCTCAGTTCTTACCGATGGTCAGTTTCTTGTGCCATTTCTTGTGGCCATTGCAGGCGCAGCACTACTCGTCTTCCTGCGCTGAAGGAGTCGATACATTGACCACGATCATGGACAAGCAAACCAAGCATCGACTTTCTCTGCACGGCCTCGGTGTCATCTGCGGCTTGACCGCCGCGGTGTGGTTGGGCGCGGCAGAGGCTCCGACCAAGCTCGTCACTGCCGGGTTTTCACCCTTCGCTATATCGTCGGCCATGGTGTGCGGCGTGTTCCTGTCGCGTTGGACATTTCCCACGTTGCTCAAGGGAACTGCATATGTCTTCGCGGACCTCGCAGACAAAAAACACCTCATCATATGGGCCCTCCTCGCAGGAGTTCTCTGGGCAGAGGGCAACACCCTGACGGTCTTCGCGGTTCGAGACGTCGGCCTCGCGGTCGCCTTCCCTTTATGGAATGCGAACTCACTCATTGGTCTGCTCTGGGGCCGGGTTCTGTTTTGCGAGCTCAAGGGAGCGAACCGCAGCAACATTGCAAAGGTAGTCCTCGGAGCCACGGCGATCGCGCTCGCAGCCGTCATGCTTGGATTCAGCACGGTTCATGCCGGGGTGGGAAAACACGCGATGCGGGGTGTCATCGCTGCCATCGGAGCGGCGTTCACCTTCGGCACCATGTACGTTCCTTATCGCAAGGCGTATCTCAGCGGAATGAATCCACTCTCGTTCGTGACTGCATTCACTCTGGGCGAATTGACAACCGTCTTCGCACTTACCTTTGCACTTGATCACGGGATGCACTCGAGCGCGGTTCAGCTCTTCCACCAGCCCGGTCTGCTCTTCTGGCTCTTTCTGGGCGGCTGTGTATGGGTTGTCGGCGATCTCTTCCAGCAGTTCGCAGCAAAGTACATCGGCATCGGCCGCGGGATTCCGCTTTCGAACACAAATCAGCTGTGGGGTCTCGCCTGGGGCGCGTTGGTCTTCGGCGAACTCGCGGGCGCCGGCCGCGAGCGCCTGCTGCTCGTGATTGGCGGTTCTGTCGTGATGATTCTCGGCGCACTCGCCATCAGCACTGCTGTGGCTTCAGAGCAGGAACAACACGCAACCGACGAAGTCATCATGCGTGAATGCGAACGTTACGATCTCGATCACAAAAAAGTCGTTCTTTCACAACAAGGCAATGAACTGGATCGAGGAGCAGGCGCCAAGCGCTGGTGGGACTACGCCATTGTTCTCATTTCCACCGGCATCTTTGTGTGGCTCGCTCTGCGGGCCGTGATACCGCCATTGCAGATGAACATGCGCTGGGCCGGAATCCTGGCCGGAATCCTTTTGCTTGCCCTCGCCGCGGGAACCTATTGCCTCGGAAAGCGAACTCATTTCGAATAACCGGACGCTGGGCGCATCGGACCGGTTCAGTGAACTTTCGATGCGGGTGTAGCCGACTGGAGCATGTAGGAGTTTCTCGCCAGTTCGCAGAATGCCGCGACCTGTTCATCCGCCCAGGCCTTGTCGCGGCCGAGTTCATCAGCCATGATCTGCGCCGTTAGGGGAGCGGCGCGTTCGGCTGCACGCGCATTAAGCAACAGCGCGCGTGTGCGGCGCGAGAGAACATCTTCCACCGTTCGCGCCATCTCCTCGCGCACCGCAAAGATCACCTCAGCCCGAGTGAAAGGCAACTCGTCGTCGAGCTTCGTCGCAAGCGAGGAATCTGCAGCGATCAGATCTCTCACATGAGCAGCGTCAGTTCCGTAGCAGGACAGTGAATCGGACTCCGGTGTCTTCGCAGCTCCGTGCAACCTCAACTCCCTCGTCACGCACGTCGCCTTCGGCAGCAGGCCTCTGTCGATCGCAAAGTCGAGCGTGTCTTCGGCCATGCGGCGATAGGTTGTCCACTTGCCGCCGGCCACAGTGATGAGCCCACTTTGAGAGATGTCGATCCGGTGTTCGCGGCGAGATCTTCGCAGTAGTTGCGGCCTTCTCCGAAATCAGAGGGCGAAGTCCGCTAAAGATACTCAGGATGTCATCCCTCGTGATCGGCCTGCTGAGAAACGGGTTGATGGTTTCGATAAGGTAGTCAATCTCTGATTCATCGAAGCCCGGCTCAACCTTTGCCTCTGATGCAGGAAGATCAGTCGTTCCGATAACCACTTTGCCAAGCCACGGGATGGCGAAGATGAGCCGTCCATCTTTCGTCTTCGGAACCATAATTGCGCTGCTATCGCCGAGCACTTCATGCGGCAGGACGATGTGGGTTCCTCGGCTCACTCGAAGCAGTTGCGGACTTCCGGGATCGTCTTGCTCGCGAATCTTGTCGACGAAGATTCCCGTTGCGTTGATCACGGCCTTTGCACGAATCTCGTGGGTCTCTCCTGTCTCCACGTCCTGAACAACTCCGCCGATGATTCTGTCTTTCTCCTTCAGCGGTCGGAGAAACCTCACGTAGTTCAGCACGACTGCACCGTGATCTTCGGCGGTGCGTGCCAGGGCAAGCGCCATTCGCGCATCATCGAACTGCCCATCGTAGTAAACGATGCTGCCCTTCAGTTCTTCCGCCTGGATGCCGGGAACCAGGCGTCTCGTTTCTTCTGCGTTCAGAAGTCGCGTATGGCCGACCGAGGAACTGCCCGCGAGCAGATCGTAGAGCTTCAGACCGGAGCCGTAGAACGGCAAATCGAACCAGCGGTAGGCTGGGGTAACAAAGGCGAGCGGATGGACCAGGTGCGGTGCATTCTGCATCATGAGCTTGCGCTCGCGCAATGCCTCATACACCAGATGCATCTGACCGCTGACCAGATAGCGCACGCCGCCATGAACGAGTTTGGTGGCACGGCTTGAGGTTGCCTGTGCGAAATCTCCCGCTTCTACAAGGGCGGTGCGAAATCCTCGAGTCGAAGCGTCGACTGCGATTCCAAGTCCAGTAGCTCCACCGCCGATAACCAACACATCGAACTCGCCCTCGAGAGAACGAAGCTTCTGAGCGCGGTCTGCCATCGGCACAAGTCCTCTCTGCAAGAAGATACGACAAGTTGTCCATAGCTGACTGCGCTACTGAAGCCCCGCCCGCTTGCCAAAGTCTCTTTACCCCTTATATACAGGTTGCCGCGGCAAAACATTCAGATGAAGCCGCCTTCTACTTCGGCCGCCTGGTCAAGCGGGAGGCGGCTTTTCTCTTGAGTTGAAGTTGCAAACGAGGTGAGGGATGTCTTCGCAGAAGGCCGGATACATCGCGGCATTGGACCAAGGCACGACCAGCACTCGCTTCATGGTCTTCGATCGTCGTGGCCGCGTGGTATCGATGGCCCAAAGGGAACACGAACAGATCTTTCCGAGCCCGGGCTGGGTCGAGCACGACCCGATGGAGATTATCCGGCGAACACTCGAAGTGATTGAGGAAGCCGCGCAGCAGCGCGGGCTTCGGCCGAACGATATTGCGTGCATCGGTATCACGAACCAGCGTGAAACTGCGGTGGTTTGGAACCGGCACACGGGGGTTCCGATACACAATGCGCTCGTCTGGCAGGACACGCGCGTCGCGGACGAAGTTTCCCGGCTGGCGCGTGAAGGTGGGCAGGATCGGTTTCGAGAGCGGACCGGACTTCCTCTCACCACATACTTCAGCGCGCTGAAGATTGCGTGGATTCTGGATCATGTGAAAGATGCCCGTGCAGCGGCGGAACGGGGCGACCTTCTCTTCGGCAACATTGACAGCTATCTCCTCTGGAACCTGACCGGAGGCGTGCAATCCGGTGTTCACCTCACGGATGTTACGAACGCGAGCCGAACGCAGTTGATGAATATCAGCTCACTGGAATGGGATACAGAGATGCTCTCGGCCTTCAACATTCCACCTGGAATTCTTCCGCAGATTCGGTCGAGCAGCGAGTTCTACGGCAACCTGGCGCACACCTCGCTCGCTGGCGTTCCTATTGCCGGAATCTTAGGCGACCAGCAGGCAGCTCTTGTCGGGCAAACGTGCTTCCAGCCGGGGCAGGTGAAGAACACCTACGGCACGGGCTGCTTCATGCTGATGAACACGAACGCAATGAAGCGCTCGAACCATGGCCTTCTGACGACGGTTGGGTACAAGTTCGGCTCCGGGCCTGTGTGCTATGCGCTCGAGGGAAGCGTTGCGATAACGGGGGCTCTGGTGCAGTGGGTTCGCGACAACCTTGGTCTGATCGAGAAAAGTGAGCACATCGAGTGGCTCGCGCAATCTGTCAACGACAACGGCGGCATTTACTTTGTGCCTGCATTCTCCGGCCTCTACGCTCCGTACTGGAAGGACAACGCCCGCGGAGTCATCGTCGGCCTCACCCGCTTCACCAATAAGGGACACATTGCAAGATCCGTGCTGGAGGCGACTGCCTTCCAGACGCGAGATGTCCTGGAGGCCATGGAGGCCGACGCGGGTTTGCCTCTCGCGCAACTGCGGACCGATGGCGGCATGGTGGCCAACGAGCTCCTGATGCAGTTCCAGGCGGATATTCTGGATCGCACTGTCATAAGGCCTGCGATGCGGGAGACGACGGCATTGGGCGCTGCATACGCTGCGGGGTTGGCCTGCGGATACTACAGCGGGATTGAGGATCTGGTTGAGAACTGGGAGATCGATCGCACGTGGCAGCCGCGGATGGACGAGGGCGAGCGGAACCGGTTGTATGGTCAGTGGAAGAAGGCGGTAACGCGTTCCTTCGATTGGATTGATTAGCCGCAGAAAACATTTTTGAGTTGGGGAGGCGTATGGCTTCACCGGTTTTTGGCGAGTTCATTGGGACGGCGGTATTGGTGTTGTTGGGCGATGGGGTGGTGGGTGGTGTGCTGCTGAAGGGCTCGAAGGCGGAGAACGCTGGGTGGATGGTGATTACCGCCGGATGGGCGTTCGCGGTCTTCGTCGGTGTAGTTACGGCCGTCGCCTGTGGCAGTCCTGATGCGCACCTGAATCCTGCAGTCACGCTTGCTGCGGCTATTCACAGCGGGAACTATTCGCATCTTGGTGCCCTACGCGCTGGCGCAGACGCTCGGTGGGGTCGTGGGCGCGACGCTGGTGTGGATCTTCTACCACTCTCACTGGCCTATCACCGAGGATGCTTCGGCGAAGCTGGCGGTGTTCTGCACGGCGCCTGCGGTCCGGAGTCTCTTCTGGAACTTTTTGTGTGAAGCGATTGCGACGGCGGTCCTGCTGCTAGCGATCGCGGCGATTGGGTCGAAGACGTTCGCGGCGGCGGGGCCGGCACCCGGGTTGGCACCGTACCTGGTGGCGATTGTGGTGTGGGGGGTTGGGCTATCGCTCGGGGGAACAACGGGGTATGCGATCAATCCGGCGCGTGATCTCGGTCCGAGGATCGCTCATTCGATTCTTCCGGTGGCGGGGAAGGGAGGGTCGGACTGGGGGTATGCGCTGGTGCCGATCCTGGGTCCGTTGGTGGGCGCAGTTGTGATCGGGGTTTGTCTTCGGTTGACGGGGATGTAGGGTACCCCCTCCCCTCCCCCACTTTTTGCGCAAAATCTTCAGAAGACATGACTTAGGGGTGGACCTAAGTGTTCCGGGACGGGTCAGAAAGTGAAAGGCTGCCGGGCGAAGTCACCGGCAGCCTTTGAACTTTTTCTCTACTTCCATTTTACCAAATTGAGTCAAATTCACCGGCAACGATTTGCACGACGGCTTGCTTTTGGTTTGTTGGAGTTGCAGGGATTTCAACACCCTCGGGGCTTGACGAGGAAATCAGGTGAGCGTGCCGGGGTAGCCAAGGGCCGGTGTTTGATTTGGCGAAAGCGATCCAGAGGGCACGGGAGATTTTTCACACTAACGCTAATGAGGCTGTGCTATACAGAACACCTTACATAAATCAGATTGATTCGGCCCGGGACCCCCATCTGGGCATTGCTTGCTGGATTTGCTGTTCTGCATTGCCGATGTTGTGCCCAGGAGGATGTCTTGTACGCCATTCAAATGTGGCGCGTGGATTCGTGCGCGCATCGCCCTTCTTGTGCTTCCGATGCTCTTCGCCTTTGGCGCGAGCGCTCAGTCGGGGCTTGTAATCTCCCAGGTTTATGGCGGCGGCGGCAATACCGGCGCGCCGTACAGCTACGACTTCATCGAGCTCTACAACACGACCTCGTCCCCGATCAGCCTGAATGGTCTTTCGGTCCAATACGCCTCTGCCGCTGGGACCAGCTGGGCGAACCTGACGGTACTGCCGAACGCCAGCGTACAGCCGGGCCACTACTTCCTGATTGAAGAGGCGGAGGGCACGACGGTTACGAACAAGCCGCTGCCTACACCGGACACGACCGGGAACATCAACCTGAGCGCGACGGCCGGCAAAGTTGCCCTTGTGAACGGGACGACGGCGATTACCTCCGGTACCAGCTGCCCCACCGGCGCGACCATTCTCGATTTCGTTGGATTCGGAACCACGGCGAACTGCTTTGAGGGAAGTGGGCCGACGCCCGCCCCCAGCAATACGACTTCGGTCAGCCGAAATTCGACGAACACCGATACGAACAACAACGCGGCGGACTTCACCGCGGGCGCGCCGAATCCGCGCAACTCCTCGTTTGGCAGCACGGGCGCCCTTAGCGCAACGGGCGCCGCGAATCCGTCCACTGTTACCTCCGGCGGAATGACGCTGCTTACGGTCACCGTTACCCCGGGAGCGGGAAGCACCGGCATTGCAGTGACTGCGGACCTCTCGGGTATCGGCGGCTCTGCGACGCAGGCCTTCTACGATGACGGAACCAATGGCGATGTGACGCCGGGTGACAACGTCTTCTCGTTCTCGACGACGGCTACGAGCAGCACGTCGAAGACGTACTCGTTGCCGGTAACCGTGACGGATACGGAGGGTGGCGCGGCGACGGCGAGCATCAGTCTCACGGTCAACCTGCCGGCGCCGAATTTGGCGATTCACACGATCCAGGGTGAGAAGTCGCTGACTGCGACGACCACTTCCGCATATGCGGGACAGACAGTGACGACGCAGGGCATCGTGACGGGTATCGGCTCAGCCGGTTACTTCATCCAGACGCCGGACTCAGATGCGGATGGTGATCCGCTGACGCCTGAGGGCATTTACGTCTACGCAGGCTCGGGCAAGGTGCCGGCGCAGGCTGTCATCGGCAACTATGTGCAGGTGACAGGCGCGGTCAGTACGTATCCCGCGGTCACGGCGAGCCATACTCCGGCGACGGAGATCTCGGCGACTTCGGCGACGTTGCTTGCAGCGGGCCAGGCGCTCCCGGCAGCGGTCACGCTGACGACGTCGATGCTGACTCCGTCCGGCGGTCTCTATCAACTGACGCCGTATGAAGGCATGCGCGTCAGCATTCCCTCTCTCACTTCGATCTCCGGAACGGATGGAAATCTGACCGAGAAGACGGAGATCGAGGCGTCGAATGGGCAGTTCTATGGCGTGATCAGCGGTACGGCGCGTCCGTTCCGCGAGCCGGGGATCGATATTCGCGACTCGCAGGCGGGGCTGCCACCGAACGTTGCGAAGTTCGACGATAACCCGGAGCGCATCCTGGTGGACTCGACCTTCCTCGGCGGATCGGCGATCGATCTGTCCACGGGTGCGGTGCTTAGCGGCGTCACTGGTGTGCTGGACTTCACGTACAGCTCGGACAGCTACTACGATCCGAGCCGTCTGTTGCTGGATAACAGCTACAGCCGGACGAATGTGACGGCGGGCATGGATCCGACACCGGTTCCGGCGCCCGCAGCGAATGAGTTCCGCGTAGCCGGTTACAACGTGGAGCGCTTCTTCAATACGAACTCCGCAGACGATGTCGATTTCGATCCGGTGACGGGCAAGACGGAGACCTCGGAGGCGGTCGACGTGACCCCGGCTGCGTACGCGACTCGTCTCTCCAAGCTCTCCCTGGCGGTGCGGCACATCCTGGGAGATCCGGACATCATCGGTCTCGAGGAACCGGAGAATGAATCGGTCGTCGCGGACATGGCGGCGAAGATCAGCGCGGATGCGATTGCTGCGGGCGAGGAAGATCCGAAGTATGTACCGTACGGCACGGGAACCGATTACGCGCCGTACAGCAACGACATCAGCGGCATCTCGGTGGGCTTCCTGGTGAAGTCGACGACTGTGGATACCGTGAGCATCCAGCAGCTCGGCGCAAACAATACGTTCCCCGATCCGCGTAACACGAACACGCAGCAGACGCTGAACGATCGTCCGCCGCTGGTGTTGCACGCGGGCGTCAAGCGGGCCAATGCCAAGGACTATCCGGTGACGGTGATCGTGAATCATCTGCGCTCACTTTCCAGCGAGAACGATCCTTCGAGTGGCGTGTTTGTGCGCGACAAGAAGGAGCTGCAGGCGGAGTTCCTTGCGAACATGATCCAGGGCTATCAGTCCGCGGGTGAACATGTGGTCTCGGTGGGCGACTACAACGCCTTCGAGTTCTCGGATGGGTATATCGACATCCTGGCGACGATCACGAATCGCAATGTTCTGCCTTCCGATGAGGTCGTGCAGCCGGGCGTGGCGGGGCTCGTCAATCCTCCTGCGACGGACCTGGTGACGCTGCTTCCGGCAGATCAGCGGTGGTCGTACCAGGAGTTTGGGAACGCACAGATACTCGATCACGTGGTGGCGACATCCGATCTGGTCTCGGCGGGAGCGCATGTTGCGTATGCGCACTTCGACGCGGACCAGCCGCTGACGGCCTACAACGATGCGACGACACCGGCGCGCGAGTCGGATCATGATGCGGCTGTCGGGTACTTCGCGATCCCGGCGCCGGTGCTTTCGGCAACGCTGAGCGGCAATGGCAGCGTTCGGCACGGTGAACGTCGGCAGCTCGTCGACCGGATCGGTGTTCGTGCTCACCAACAATGGCGAAGGTCAGATTGCGATCTCCAACATCGCGACGACGGGTGACTTCTCCGAGAGTCACGATTGCGGTGCGACGCTGGATGCTGGCGATACCTGCAATATCAATGTCGTCTTCACGCCGACGGCTTCCGGACCGCGCACGGGGACGCTGACGGTCACGACCAACACGCCGGCCGGAACGTATACGGCGAACCTGAGCGGAACGGGCGGCGGGGCAGAGAATGTCACGAGCTCGGTGTCGTTCAAGTCGTCGGCGTTGGTTTATAACCGCATCGCGAAGACGGGCACGGAGACCATCACGGTCACGAACACGAGTGGCAAGACGATCGCTGGACCGATCGAGCTGGTGCTCGGGATTAGCAACCCGAGTGTGAGCGCGACGAATGCCAGCGGCACCTTCATGGGCAATCCGTACTGGATGTCGGCGGGTTCGCTCGCGCCGGGAGCTTCGGTGAACTTCACTGTCACCTTCAGCTATCCGCTCGGCACTACTTTCACCACAACTCCCAACCTGTACTCCGGAGGCTTCTAGGCCATGAAACAACTTCTTTCGATTGCATCTGCACTCTTGCTGGCATGCGCTGTGATTCCGGCGCATGCCGACACGGTCACATATTCCTTCACGGTTGATACGAGCTCCCAGGCGGGGAACGGTGGCTATATTGATCTCGAGCTGAATGCCGGGTCGTTTGGGTCGCAGGACATTACTGCGGTCGTGAACGACTTCAATGGCGCGGTGCTGAATCCCGGCGATCCGGGCAATGACGCGATCAATACGACGGGGTCGTTGCCCGGACCGCTGTCGTTCGACAATCAGGTCTTCAATGATTACTTCGAGGCTCTTACCTTCGGAGATCAGTTGAGCTTCCTGGTCACGCTGTCCGGCGATGGCGTGAGCACGAGCGGCGCGAGTACGAGCGACTCGGGAACGATCTTCCAGGTCGCGTTTTTGGACCCCAGCCAAAGCAACTTCCTGTTCAGCAACGACCCGAGCGGGGTGGCGGCGGAGATCGATGTAGCAGCCGATGGGACGCTGACGACGGCGGCGCAGCCGGGCGCTTCGGTGGCCGCGACTCCGGAGCCGGCGACGTGGTCGCTGGTCGGCGTGGCGGGCGTGCTGGTGGGCGTCGTTCGCCGGAAACGACGGGCGGCTTAGAGCGAGGCGCGATGGATGCAACTGCGAATCTGGCGAAGGTTCGCAGTTGCGTCCGCGCTGACCGCCGGCAGACGCCGGAGAAGATTCACAATCTCGGCCAATCGTGCTAGAAAGGCTACTCGGGTTTCACATGTGCGGCAGAGTGGCGCGTGCGCCAAGAAGCTGTATTACAGCTGCACTGGATTACAGCTGCACCGGATTACAGCTGCAATGGGAGCGAGCATGAAACGAGTGGTGTTCCTTCTTCTTTTGTTGTCGCCGCTGATGGGAATCGCGAGCGCTCAGACACCAAAACAGCAAACAGGTGTGCTTAACCCGACGCAGCTGCAGGCCGTGTTTCCGGCCACGGTCTATTTCAGCGGACAGATGACGACGACGCAGCTGCGCAACGCTGGCGGAGTCCGGTGGAGTGAGGGCAAACAGACGCTCTTCGCGATGGTCGACGCTGGCGGCTACTCCACTGGCATGCGCGAACGATATCAGTTCTATATTCTCAGCGATGTCCCGGTTGAGATCGATGGCAAGCGTCTGCCCGCAGGAGCGTACGGCGCGGGATTCCTCGCCGATAAGGGCTTTGAAGTCATGGATCTTGGGGGCACAGAGATCTTTCACGCGGCTGTGCAGCACGACGCTGCGATGCAACGACCACGGCCACTCCAGGTGACGGCGGCGGGAAACGGCCGCTATCGACTTTGCCTTGGGCGTGACTACGTGGAATTCTCCATGGGCAGGTAGCCGGCAGATGCGCGACTTTGACGCGGACTGAAAAGGCGCGACTTTGATCCGATTTGCTAGAATTGCCCGCAACTCCGCGCGTGTGTGAAGAAAACGATTGTCTTCGCGCGGGGATGGGTACGCATGGGTTCGCACACTAACTCGCGATGGGTCCTCAGACTGCTGCTGGTGCTTTCCATCGTTGCAGGCGGTGGGTGCATGTTTCGTGCGGTCCGGGCGTCTTCTGAGAGCGAAGCCGCGGATGCCGCTCGCAACGCTTATAACCAAAAGACGCTCGCAAGCTATAGCAATCACTTCGGAGTTGGGCATCCCTTTCTGCCGTCGAATGCGACGACCGACAGCGGCGAGCTGATCGACCCGAAGAGCTTTCCGACCGCGAAGTACTGCGGGCACTGCCACGAAGAGGCCCACACCGAGTGGCGCCAGTCCGCGCACTCGAATTCGAACCGGCCTCCCTGGTATCTCCGCAATACGGATCTGCTGAAGAAGGAGAAGGGGGTCGAGTACACACGCCACTGTGAAGGATGCCACGACCCGATTGCGCTGGTGAGCGGAGCGCTCACGCCGAATGGGCCGGGGCGCAAGTGGTATGACGATGAGGGCGTCACCTGCAGCGTCTGCCACTCCATCCAGAAGGTGGATACGCGTGGCACCGGCAGTTACGTGCTTGGGGTTCCGGCGGTGCTTGTCGACGAGGACGGCAAGCCGATCACTCGCCAGGTCAGCGATGCCGAAATTCTGGCGCATCTCGATCGTCATAGCAAGGCGGTGATGAAGGACTTCTACCATACCTCGCAGTACTGCTCTGCATGTCACGAGGCTGCGCTGCCGAAGATGCTGAACGATTACAAGTGGCAGCGCGCGATCTCGTTATATGAGGAGTGGCAGGCCTCGTCGTTCGCGAAGCAGTCGCCTCTGCCGTTCTATGTGAAGGATTCGGTTTCGACGTGCCAGACCTGCCATATGCCGCGCGAGGTCGTGGAGACGCGTGACCAGGGGGCCAAGCAGGGCAAGCTGGCTTCGCATCGCTGGCTTGGGGCGAATACGCTCATCCCGCAGTACTACGGATTCGACGTTCAGGAACGCCGGACCGTCGAGTTCCTCCAGAACAGCGTCTTCAACGTGGATCTCTTCGCTCTCGAACATGGAGTTGAAGCCAATGGAGCCCCGGAGAAGATTGCGGCTCCGTTAGGTCTTGTGAACTATCGCGTGGATCCGGGTGAGAGGGTTACGCTCGATGTTGTTATTCAGAACAAGGGCATTGCGCATAGCCATGTGCCCGAGCAGCGCGACATGTATGAGTCCTGGGTCGATTTCACCGTGAAGGACAGCACTGGCAAGCTGCTTTGCGAGAGCGGATTCCTGAAGCCAAGTGGAGATCTCGATCCCGCGGCGCACAGCTTCACGAACCGTTTGATCAACGTGAAGGGTGGCCTCAACGATTTGCATCAGGTGTGGGACAACCGCGTCGTCGCCTATAACAACACCATCCAGTCCGGCCGCTCGCAGGTGGTGCGTTACACCTTTACGATGCCATCCGATGTCTCAGGTTCGGTTACGGTCACAGCGACTGTGAAGTACCGCCGTTTCGATCAGCACTTCATCGACTTTGGTATGGCAACGAAGCATTATGTGGAGCCGGTCGTTGATATGACGTCGGCAACCCGCACTATTCATGTCGGAGAGAATGCGGCAACGACGCCCGGTCCGGATGAGAACAAGGAGTGGATGCGCTGGAACAATTACGGCATTGCACTTCTCGACGCACAACAATACGCGGCGTCCTACGCGGCGTTCCAGCACGTCGCGAAGCTGCGGCCTGATTATGCCGATGCCTACACGAATATGGCCATCGTCGATATTCAGTGGGAGCGTTATGCGGATGCGCGGCCGAACCTTGCGAAGGCGCTTGAGCTCTCGCCGAACAATGCACGCGCGCTCTACTATCGCGCGCTCGTCGAACGCAATGAAGGGAAGCTGGATCTGGCGGTCGCAGACTTCGAGGAGATGGCGCGGCAGTATCCTCTGTCGCGCGATGCGCATCGTGAGCTGGGATTCACCCTGTACCAGGAGCATAAGTATGCGGACGCGATGAAGCAGTACGAAGCTCTGCAGGAGATTGCTCCGGACGATCTCGCCGCTCACTACAATCTCGCTATCCTCTATCGCCGAATGGGCGAAAAAGACAAGGCCGCAAAAGAGGCGGCGACGTTTGCCGACCAGAAGGACGACCCTGTTGCCACCACGTATGCGCTCGAGTTTCTACGCAAGCACCCCGAACTCGCCAACGAGAGCGTGACGTGGCATACGCACGATCTCGAGATGCTGCCGGCGAGTTCTGCGAACGCGATGGCGCAATCACCCGAGGCCCATGCACGATGAGGGAACGCGATGTCCTGCTCCGCCGGGCGAATAGGGGACCTGAAACAAGTGAACATGATGAACGACTCATAGCTCGCCGGATCGCCGGCAGAGTCCTGCTGGTAACATCTGTCCTTCTAATCGTTGCCGGCCTCCCTGGCTCCCACGCCATTGCAGCATCAAGCGCCAACCGCGCCGCCGGGGCGGAGCTGTTCAAGCAAAATGGCTGCGAGCACTGCCACGGAGTGGATGGCATCGGCACGGATCGCGGACCGTCGCTGATGACTGTCGGCAAGCGCCTGCACAAGGATCAGATCGAACACCAGATTCTTGACGGGGGAAAACAGATGCCTCCGTTCAAGGACGTGCTGAACGACGACGAAGTTCGCAAGCTAGTGGACTATCTCGCCCATAAGAAGAAAGCTCCGAAGCCTGTGCCTGGCGGCTGAGGATTAAGGTGTGTGTGGCTGGCTCCGCGTAGCATTACACAAAACGTCTGAGACTTTGGGGATGGTCGTCACCATGAAACGCCGCGTGATTATTGAACGGATGGTTGCAAGAGTTGGGCACGCGCTCCTTGCGGTTGTGCTCGGTTCTGTCTCAAGCCCTTTGCTGCTTGCGCAGAATCCGTCGCCGCTTGAGAAAGAGGCGCAGAAGCCGGTCGAGGGATCGCAGCCGGCCTCAAGCAGCAGCGTGTCTACCGGTGCACCGCGGGCCGCCGTGCTCGATGCCGAGCACCGTCCCATCACAGCGGGAGGTTTCGTCAGCTCTGGTCCGGTGATCTTCAAGGATGTCGCGGCAGCCGCGGGTCTAACGAAGTGGAAGCACGTGGAGGGAACACCGGAGAAGAAGTACATCATCGAGACGCTGGGCTCTGGTGTTGCCCTGCTCGACTATGACAACGATGGGTGGCTGGACATCTATCTCGTCAACGGATCAACGTACGACGCGATGTCGGGCAAGACGACTCCGCCACACGCCGCGCTTTTTCATAACAACCACGACGGCACGTTTACCGACGTCACAGCGAAGGCCGGAGTTGCGAACGACCGATGGGGTGTTGGGGCGGTCGTTGGAGATTTCGACAACGATGGCTGGCCGGATATCTATGTCACGAACTTCGGCAAGAACAGGCTGTATCACAACAATCACGATGGCACCTTTACCGACGTCGCGGAGAAGGCCGGCGTAGCACTCGGCAACTGGTCCACCGGGGCGACGTGGGGCGATTACGACGGGGACGGATTTCTCGATCTCTTCGTCCCGGGGTATGTCCATTACGACATGGACAATCAGCCTCGCGCCTTCAGCTTCTGCAAGTTCCGGGGCGTCGATGTGATGTGCGGTCCGCGCGGACTGCAGGGCGAGGGCGACCATCTCTTTCACAACAACGGCGATGGGACCTTCACTGATGTCAGCGAGCACGCGGGTGTCTCGGACCCGAGCCATTACTATGGCCTGGCTTCGCTGTTCGTTGATGTCAACGGCGATGGGAAGCCGGATCTGCTGGTCGCTGACGACTCCACACCGAACTACCTTTACATCAACAAGGGCGATGGGACGTTCGAGGACGACAGCTACACGAGCGGTTACGCGCTCAATGACAGTGGCCGCGAGACCGCCTCAATGGGGATTGCCGCGGGCGACCTGCTGCACAAGGGAACCGTCGATCTCTTCAATACGACCTTCTCCGACGACTACAAGCCTCTCTATCGCAACGACGGCTCGGGCAACTTCACGGACACCTCGTACCAGGACGGCATCGCCGAGCCAACTGTGCCGTTCCTGGGCTGGGGGACGGCCTTTATCGACTATGACAACGATGGCTGGCTGGATCTGATTGAGGTCAACGGCCACGTCTACCGGCAGGCTGACGCGCAGAACTGGGGGACCACCTGGGCGCAGCGTCCGCTGCTGTTTCATAGCGAGAATGGCAAGCTCAAGCTTGTTCCCGCTGTAGAGGGAACCGGGCTGGCGGAGGTCACGACGGCTCGCGGTATGGCTTACGGCGATCTGTTCAACGATGGCCACATCGACGTCGTGATTAATAACATCGATGGCTCACCGTCGTTGCTGCGCAACGTGGTCGACAACGGGAATCACTGGATCGCGTTCAAGCTTGTGGGAGCGCCTGGAACGGGGCCTGGAAAACGCGGGAGTCCCCGCGATGCGGTGGGTGCCTGCGTTCTGCTTACGGCGAACGGCTTCACGCAGCGGGCGGACGTTCTGGCCGGGGGAAGCTTTGCTTCGAGCTCGGACCAGCGGCCGCACTTCGGGCTTGGCAAAGCGACGAAGGTCGACAAGATCGAGGTCCGCTGGCCGAGCGGCCACACCGAGACCATTCCGCCCCCAGCGGCGGTGGATCGCTTCTATGTGATCACGGAAGGCAAGGGGATCGCAGCGCAGAAGTAAGGGCGATTCCGGGATCATCCTCCACAGGTGGCAGCGTCGCGGCTCCCGACAACTTGATTTGCGGAGAGCCGGGCGGCCTGAGTCTCCCTCGCGCGGCCGTTCGTGGCCTTCCGCAATCTTTGCGGTTCAGAAGATGAACCCAGGACGACACCAATACTAAACGGGAAGCGATCGTCCTTAGGACGACAGGACGCCGTTCATTGATTCCATTTGTTTCTTGGCGAAAATGAAATCGAACCGTGACGGAATAAGACCAAAAGGACGAGCCGCAGGGCGAAGCGAAACTGCAGTTCCTGGTTGGTTTTGCAGGTGTTAACCGACGTATTCTCACCCTTTCATCGCCACTGCTGTCTGCAAGTCTCAAGATCTGCCTGCTGAATCCACGGCTACGCTTTTCTGTAGGTGAGGTTGGTGCGATTGCGGTCCCTCGCTCCTCGAGGGGTCATATTTTTTTGTTGACAGATACGAAATCCGCTCTCTATAGTTCCGGTCGCTAATAAAAGCACGTTTGTTACGAAGCTTAATTCGCGCCAGGGAAACACAGCGGTACGAAGGGCCAAAGCACGCTCGCCTGGTTGTTGGCGGCAAAACTTCAGGAGGCAAGTCCATGATCAGCGCATTCAGCATTCGTGGGGAATCAAGAGCAAAGCAGAATCTGCGACAGCTCTACAGAGCGGGCGGAGGGCTCCTTCTTGGAGCTTTGCTGTTTCTCGCGTCAGGCCGTTTGAGCTACGGCCAAACGACCGCGCAGTTGACGGGAAGTGTTCAGGACGCTTCGGGTGCCGTGATCCCCGGGGCCCAGGTGACCCTGACCGATGAGGCAACCGGCGTTGCCCGCTCGGTGCAGTCCAATGGGCAAGGCTTCTATGCGTTCCCCGCACTGGTGCCAGACAGTTACACGGTGAAGGTCACAGCGAGCAATTTCCAGGCGAAGGAGGTGAAGGGACTTGTCGTGCACGCTGGCGACGAGCGGACGATCCCGCCAATTTCACTGGCGCCAGGCGCGGCCAGCACTACGGTGACGGTTGAGGCGACCAGCGAAATGATCCCCACGGAGAATGGCGCGCGCATTAGCGTCCTGGACTCCAAGCAGATTGAAAATCTGGTGCTGATTGGCCGTGACACGACGGAGCTGTTGAAGGTGCTTCCTGGCGCGACGACGGTTTCGGATCAGCTTGACTCAAAACGCTCCAATGTACAGTGATAGCAACGTCACCGTGCAACAGAGCGCAGTCGGTAGCGGCATTAACATCAATGGCGCCGTGAATCGCGGTGGCACAGCGCTCCTGGCGGATGGAGCGAACGTTATCGATCCAGGAGACATGGCGTCCTCGGTCTCCATCATCAATCCAGAGATGACGCAAGAGGTCAGCGTGCAGGCATCGGCCTTCGGCGCAGACACACCGTTCGGTCCCGTGGTTATCAGCACCATCAGTAAAGCGGGGGGCGGGCACTACCATGGCGAGGCTTACTTCGATGCTCGCAACAGCGTACTGAACGCGAATGACTGGGCAGATAACCACCGTGGTATCCCACAGGGGCCGCAGAGCTACTACTATCCGGGCGGCAACTTCGGCGGTCCGGTACCCGGCACCCACAAGCATCTGTTCTTCTGGGGCGGTTACGAGCGTTGGCTGCAGAACCAAGGCAACGCGAATGTGCTGCAGTCGTATATTCCGACACCAGAGATGATGGCGGGAGACTTCACGACGGACAATCCGGACAACCTTGCACTTTGCCCTCAGGGCTTTTTCCCGACGACGACGTCTTCGTACCCGCAGGGCGCATGGTGTAACGACCTCTCCGGGACTGTTTATCCAGACGGTACTCCGGCGCAGGCTAGTTCGGCGCTGACACCGTTCGGAAGCCTGGGCGGAAATACTGGCCAGAAGATACCTTCGCAGTTCATCGATCCCGGTGCTGCGGCGCTGGCCAAGATCTGGCCTAAAGCGAACGTGGCCTCGTCGTCGAATCCCAGCGGTTACAACTACGTCGCGGCCATCCCGAACGTGAATAATGGATGGATCTATCGCGTACGGGTGGATTATCAGTTGGGCGAGAACAACGAAGATCTACGGTTCCTATCAGCAGGCATACAACTCGGAGCTGGCGCAGGGTAACGGTGCCCACCTCTACTGGACCCCGGGCAATGCCATCCCCTACCCAGGTGGCGGCATGTCTCAGTCGTTTGATGGCAAGTCGCTAGCCGGCCATTTCGTTCATAACTTCAGCTCCACGATGACCAATGATTTGATGGCAGCATGGGCGTTCGGCAGCTTCCCCTTTGTTGAGCCGAACCCGGCAGCAGCTTCGCGGACCGCGCTGGGCTACCCATACGGGAAGGTCTTCCAGACGGAGTCAACCAATATCCCCGCGTATAGCTCTGCGGGCTCCTTCAGCTTCCCGGATTTCTCCCAGGCTTCGATCTTTGAGAATCCGGTGGGCAAGTATGCCGTCAAGAAGCAGGCGCCACAGTTCAATGACGTGCTGGTCAAAGTGTGGGGCACGCATACTGTGAAGCTGGGCGGTTTCACCCAGAACACGGATAATTACCAGAGCACATTCTCGACGTATCAAGATGGAAATCTCAGCAGCGCCGGGGCGGGCATTAATCCCAACATCATTACTGGGCGGCAACTGGGTTCTAACAATCCAGTTGGAAACTTCACCATGGGCGTCGTCAGTGGTTACAGCGAAAACAATTCGTCCCCCATTGCCGATACGGCCTATCAGGCAACAGCGTTCTTTGCCATGGACACCTGGAAGGTTACCAAGCAGCTGACTGTGGAGTATGGTGCCCGCGCAGAGCACATCAGCCACTGGTATGACCGTGGCGGCATAGGCATGGCGGTCTTCTATCCCAACCGGGTCCTGTCTGACTACAACAGCGGAAAATATGCTCCAGGATATTACTGGCATGCGATCGATGCGGGAGTTCCGCTGAGCGGCCAACCTGATCGCCCGCTTTACTTCGATCCGCGCTTCGGAATCTCCTATGATCTGCACGGCAACGGGGAGACTGTGCTCCGGGGTGGTTGGGGAGCGTACCGCTTTGTTACCCAGGTAAATGACGTCGCTGCAGCCCTGGTTACGGCACAGGATGTTCTGGGCTATAACCTGCCGGGCGGGAAAAACGTGATGCTCTCGCAACTCAGCCAGCTTGCATATAAACCCTGCACTCAGTACTGCGGCAGCGGTTCGCAGACAGGCTTCGATCCCAGCGACTACAGCCAGCCACTCACGACTGCGTATAACTTTACGGTCGACCAGAGGCTGAGATGGAATTCACTGTTGGATATTGCATATGTAGGAAGCAATACCAGCCAACTCTCAATTAACAGTGAAGGTATCGAGGGCAGCAACTTTGCCGCGCTCGCCGACCAAAACAAGACGCCGGTTGGGGCCTTGTTCAAGCCAGATCCTGTCACCGGTGTGCTGTCGACCAATCCGGAGAACGTGGCAGTCAATCCGAACTTCACAACCTTAACCGGAACTGCGACGGGCAATAGCTACTCCGACTATCACCCCTATGGATATGCCTACGGTACGAACTCGGTTTATGTGAACCGCGGGCTTTCCTACACGAACTACAACGCACTGCAGGTGGCCTGGATCAAGACCTCCGGCAGGTTGGGTTACAACCTGAACGCAACCTGGTCGAAGACGCTCGGTACGAGTCTCCAAACAAATCCCTTCGATGTTCGACTCAACTATGGTCCTACCTCGGTCGACCGGCCGTTTGTCTTCAACGCGTCCTACTACTACCAGACCGGTAACATCCACATGTTCAATAGCTTCGTCAACGGAACATTGAGTGGATGGACGATTTCCGGAATCTCTACATGGCAGGCTGGTGGTTACATTCCCTCCGCGCTCGGCAATGGCGTGCCCAACTTCGGGTTGGGAATGTCATATACCACAGCAAGTCTGCCGGGCACGCCGGCTCAACAGAAGGCCATGGGACTCACGAATGGACTTGGTAGTAAAACGTACTTTGGCACGGACGCCTCTCTTCCGATCATGCCTGTGCTTACCTGCGATCCGACCAATAATCTGGTGCATTATCAGCGCGTGAATGGCAACTGCTTCGCCGCGCCTCCCATCGGACAGCAGGGCGGACAAGCGTACCCCTATATGAGCGCGGGGGCCTACTTCAATAATGACCTGGCAATCTACCGCTCGTTCCGAATCCCGGGCCACGAGGGGCAGCAGGTCCAGTTCCGGGCCAGTGCCTTCAACTGGCTGAACCATCCGCTACCCGGCTACAGCTCACTCAATCCGCTTACGTTGAATTACGTGGCGGATTACGGGAGTAAGGCCATCACGAAGAACTACAACACCAGCACCTTCGGCGTGATGGACTACAAGACGGCCGCACCTTATCAACGCATTATCGAATTGAACGTGAAGTACTTCTTCTAAGCGCCTCCTCCAGGTGTAGCGGAAGGTGAGAGTATCACTCACCTTCCGCGCCTTTGTTTTTGGCCAAAGTGTTGTTAGCATCGCGCCGAGCTCGTTCGAGGTACGTGACGCCGTGCGATGAACCAAGAGAATTGGCGTACTCAATGCGATAGGATCTATTCGAGGGCGAGATGCCATCGAACTGCGGCCCCATCATGTCTCTGCGATCCGAAGTTCGGGGTGTCTGTCTTGGTTTGGTGCTGATCTTTGCGGCGACCCTCTCGGGGCAGACTACCGGCCTGGGATCCGTTGGCCGGGAAAGTCTCCAAAAGCGATACGATGAGGCCCAGGAGTTCCAGCGGGTCGGCAAGCTCACCGATGCGGCGGGGCAATATCGCGCGTTTCTCGCCGAGGCACTCGGTGAACTCGCGATCGGGTATGCGATGGTGCCGGACTATACGCGCTCCGCTCCGCTGTTTGACGAAGCTTTAAGCCTTGAGCCTAACTCTCCGACACTGCTTCTGGACTATGCGCGGACAGCATTAACGATGGGTGATTTTGCCCACGCCAAGACACTGGCAAGCGAGTTTATCCGAATGTATCCGGACGACCGTCAGAGGCTCGCACAGGCCCACCAGGTGCTTGGGCGCGCACTCCTGAAGCTCAATCAGGATCAGGAGGCCCGGAAGGAACTCGAGACCGCGCTCGCACTCGACCCCACTTTCGCGAATGGCTATAACCTGGCTGTCGCGTGCCTCGATCTCGACGACGAAAAGTGCGCTGTGCAGATCTTCGGTGAGATGGAGCGTTCGTTTGGAGATACGGCAGAGATCCATTTAGCCTTCGGCCGAGCGTACGGCGATTCGGACTTTCAACCCAGAGCGATTACAGAATTCAGGAAAGCCATCGAAGAGAACCCGCGTCTACCGGGTACACACTATCTGCTGGCTGCTGTTTTGCTTGCTACGGGGAACGGGCAAAGCCCGTTGGAGAGTGCCGAGGCGGAGTTGAAGAAGGAGTTGGCGATCTCTCCGCGCGATGCGATGACTTATGCAGCTCTCGGAAAGATTGCAGTAACCCACACTAACTACGCTGAGGCGGAGAGTTATCTCAAGAAAGCAATATCGCTCGATCCGCAGGGTCCCGATGCCTATCTCTATCTGGGACAAATGTATTTTGATACGAACCGTTATGACGATGCGGAAGCTGCTCTGCGCAAGAGCATCGCACTTACGACCGATGTTTCATGGAATCGATATCAGGTTCAGAAGGCCCATTATCTTCTGGGAAGAATCCTGATGAAGAAGGGACAACCGGACGCGGCCCATGCGGAGATGCAGATTAGTCGCGATCTGGCCGACAAGACTCTCGCACAGGATAAGAGCAAGCTAGCAGGGCTCATGGATACGTCGGACTCGCAAGCTTCTGCTGCGAACACATCTCCCCTTGTGGGCTCCGGCAAACAAGATCAGGCTGCGCTGCGCGACGTAGAAGCCATGAGGGACAAGCTCAAACCCGCGGTGGCCGACAGTTATAACAACCTGGGAGCGATCGCTGCCACAAACAACAATTATTCATCTGCCGTCATCTACTTCGCGCGGGCTTCAGAGTGGAATCCATCGCTCGAAGGACTTGACTATAACTGGGGACGAGCGGCCTTTGCCGGATCCCTGTACGCAGATGCTATCTTGCCGCTCTCTCGCTACGTCAAGGCGCACCCTGATGATTCCGGCGCGCGCAGTGTGTTGGGCCTCAGCCAATTCCTGTCGGGCAAGTACCGCGATTGCGTGGAGACGCTGCAGCCGATCGAGAAGACTGAGCTCGCTCCGCAAGTCGAATATGCCTATGCGTCGTCTCTTGTAGAGACCGGGCAGGTCAGCGCTGGAACGGAACGGTTACTGGCGCTTGAGAGAGCTCATTCGGATATTCCCGATGTGCATCGGACGCTTGCAGAAGCATTTGACCGCCAGGGAGATCAGAAGCGAGCGATCGACGAGCTTCACGCAGCAATTCAGCTAAGTCCGCAAGATAGCGGTTCACACTACGATCTCGGGAGAATAGAGCTGGCCGGAGGTAATCCGGCAGGGGCGATTCCGGAGCTGGAAACGGCTGTGCGGCTTTCACCGAAGAGCAAAGAGTTCCATCACGAACTGGCGGATGCTTACACAGCTGCACATCGGCCAGCTGACGCGCAGAAGGAAATGGAGATTTATGCGATGCTCGGTGGGGAAGCGAAGAATGGCAACCGGACTCCTCAGACAGGCAAGCAACCCTGACTCTGAGCGCAAAAGTCATCAATGTTTTTGGAGATCGGGAATGTCATGCACTCATGTGCCACTCGTCGTCTGGCAGGCCCAGATCGAGAGGTTGATGAAATTGCAGGGTTTTCCAGGCGGCTTCTAAACTGAAGCTATCTCGAAATTTGTCATGTCCTGGATGCGAGTTGTGATCTTACGAACGCGATATTCGACTTGGTGTCGTCGATGACTGCCTGTGGAGTCGCATGTTCAGTTTCGAAGCAGAACCAGTGGTTGTAGTCGATATCGCTGTAGGCGCGTATCGCTGCAGCCCAATCCACTTTCGACGGCGCCTGATCCAGGCGGCGGTTCTCGTTCTTCAGGTGGCACTCTCCGATTAGAGGTCCGAGCAGCTTTATTCCAGGCACACCTTCGCCTGGATGAAATGTCTCTGTGTTCATCGCGTCGTAGTAGCAGCGAACGTTCGATCGGTCGACGAGTTCCAGCAGCTTGCGGTCATCTGCGGGGGTCAGCGACGTCTCGGGGCAGAGCTTGACACCGGCGTCCTTGGCTGGCGCAGACATGCGGCGCAGTAGCGCGACGACCGGCTCATATGATTTCGAGTCAGCCATGTCCGGGCAGTTCTCCTTAAACATGACGATCAAAATGACCTCTGCTCCTAGAGTTGAAGCCGCGCGTATCGCATTTCCGATGGCCTGTTCGGCCACGTCGGTCTTCAAAATATTTTCACCGGGTTTCCAGATGCCGGCGATAGAAGGTATTAGTAAACCCTTGGCGCGTGCCTCCTGGCGCAGTTCGGCAGCTCGCGTGCCCTCTGAGATGTCGGCTCCCTTCCAGATCATTTGGAGTTGCACTCCGGAGAGGCCAGGTATCCTGGCCGCAAGGTCGAAGACACTCTGGCCGGGCTCGGTAATCATCTGCGCCTGGCGGTGAGCGAAACGTGGTGAGGCAGGAGGTTTATTCGCCATCGCTCCTGTAGAGGCAGCTGCGGAGAACGCCAAAGAAGACATTAGAAATTCGCGTCGATCCATCATCAGACCCCAAATACCCGGCGAATATATTCGCGGTCGGGACCGACAGCCGCGGTATCTGCTCCTTGCGGCCCTCCGCCTTCCTCATCGATTAGCCAACCAGCCCAACCCTTCTCTCGGATGGCGGCCGCGAGATCTTCGAAGCCAAAGTCTCCCTGTCCCAGCGGAACCTGCTGCGTCTTATTCTTGAAGGTCTTGATATGGCATCCGACGATCCGGCCGGAGTTTTTCCGCATGAACGCTGCAGGATTGCCGCCGCCTTGGTAAGCGTGGCCGGCGTCGATCAAGAAGCTGACCAACTCCGGATTCGTATGGTCCGCGAGCGCTTGAATCTCCGCATTCCCGTTCGCAAACTCTGGCATGTGATTGTGGTACGCCAAAGTCATTCCATTGTTCTTGCAGATTCGGCCGTACTTCTCAAGGGTTGAGGTCTTTTGACTAAGTGCTTCAGGCGTAAACGTACCTGCACTTGAGAGACCTGTGGCGCTCATGACGATGTAATGACAGCCCATCGCCGATCCACCGCGGCAGAGCTTCTCCAGGTCGCCCTTCTCGGTCTCGGCCATCGACGTATGCATCCCGATAAACTCGAGCCCGCTCGCTTGAATCTTGCTGCGCGCTTCCGCCGGGTGGTCGAGTTCACTCTGTACGAAATGGTTGTTGCATTCGAAGCCCACATAGCCCAGCGACTTGATAGAAGCAAGCACGGTGAGCAACTGCGCAAAGTCACCAGTACGCGTCACAAAGCCGTTCACCTGGCAACCCACGCGGGGTTTCGCGGAGGCGGCGCTAACGCGTGTTGCCAGGGAAGCGTACGCTGCGGTGGCTATGAAGGCTCTACGAGTGATTTGGTTCCGAAGCATCGGAGATCCTTTCGGTGCGAGGGTCTATGATTGCGGCCTGAAGCGGCTCGACACGGAGCGGGGAGAGCATACACGGGTGGATTGACCAACCGCAATCGATGCCAATATATTGCACAAGAGTTCTGGATCAGGACGGGAGCCGTGCGTGAGCGAGTCCAATGCCGAAAACGGCCGCCGCTGGCTGGTTCTGTCGCTGATCTTTGCGATTACGGTCATCAATTTCATCGACCGTCAAACGCTGTCGGTGCTTGCCCCTGTACTGCGCAAAGCGCTTGATCTTTCCAATACAGAGTATGGAAGGATCGTCTCGGCGCTGCAGTTTGGCCTGATGTCGGGAGAATTTCCCGTCGGTCTCCTCATGGATCGTTGGGGGGCGAGGCTTGGCATGAGTGCGGCGGTTTTATGGTGGTCAGGTGCCACCGGCGCACAGGTTTTCGCACGGAATGGCCTTCAGTTCGGATTTATCCGTTTCTGGATGGGCACTGGAGAGTGCGGTAACTACTCGGGTGGAGTGAAGACGGTCACACGGTTATTCTCCAAGAGGGAGCGGACACTCGCCATCGGAATCTTCAACGGAGGCAGTATGGTCGGCGCGACCATCGCCCCGCCTCTTATCGTGTTCCTCATGCAGCGGTATGGCTTCCGCGCCGCGTTTCTGTTGCCCGCCTTCGCAGGCGCATTGTGGGTGCCGGCATGGTGGCTGCTTTACGGCCGCGAGCCCAAGGAGGATCAGAAAACCAAGGCTCAGGCCGTCTCGTTGTCACAACTTCTCCGTACTTCTTCCGCCTGGGCTGTGATGGCTTGCCGCTTTTTCAATGGGCCCGTACTGCAGTTCTATTGGTACTGGATTCCTAGCTATCTGGTCAGCGTCAGGCACCTCTCTATCACACAGATTGGTGCGTTGGGATGGATACCATTCTTCCTCGGCAGTATCGGCGGCGTGGTCGGTGGATGGGCTGCGGGGCGGTTGCAGCGTTTTGGTTTTTCGATGGCCAGCGTACGCCGAATCACGATGTACGGCAGCGGGTTGGCGTGCATCGCGAGCCTGGCGGTGCCGTACCTGAACAGCGCAACCGCAGCCATGATCATGATCGGCGTGGCGATGATGGCGGCAAATTTCTTCTCGGCGAACATGTTTGCGTCGGTCACCGATCTGTTTCCGGTGGAACAAGCGGGTCGCGCGACTGGACTTACGGGATTCGCTGGAGGCCTGAGCGGACTTCTATTCCCGCTACTCACCGGTTGGACGGTTGATCATTTCTCGTACAGCCCCGTCTTCCTGATGGTGGCCTTTATGCCCTTGCTGGGTGCGCTTGGGTTATTTGTGTTGGGACGGAAATATCGAAGTCCGGAGCTCAGTCTCCCGGCGGAGAGGATGTCGGCGTGACCGATAACGTAGAAGAGCGAACTCAAGCAGAAACGTGAGAGAGTCCTCGGCCTATTGGAAAGAGAACAGCTCGATGCCGTCCTCATCGCGAGGCACGAAAACATCGCTTGGCTTACGGCAGGTCGCGCAGACGTTCGAATCGGCGTGCTCCGCGAGACGGGTGCCGCCAGCCTGCTTCTTACCAAAGAGAATGCCGGCTACTACCTGACCACCAACAATGAGGCCTCGCGGCTGGCGGATGAGGAGTTCGCAGGGCTCAATTGGCAGCCCTTCGTGAAGCCCTGGTATGCAAACGATCAGGCCGCGTCCATCCGAGAGCTTGTTCCGGGTGGAGTAGTTGGTACGGATGCACCGTTCGTGGGGCTTCGCAACGTCAGCTTGCAGCCTCTGCGATACGAACTCACCCTCGGTGAAGTAGAGCGCTATCGGTGGCTTGGCAAGAACGCCGCAATGGCTGCTACTGAGGTGTTGCACGCAACGCGGCGCGGTATGAACGAACGACGTATGCAGGCCATACTGGCCGGGCGCCTGATCGATCGAGAAATTCTTCCCAGCGTATACCTGACCGCCGTAGACAATCGCATTCGGAGCTACCGCCATGCGGTGCCGCGGCAGGGCGTCCTCGACCGCTTCGGCATGTTGAATTTCTGTGCAAGACGTTGGGGTCTGTCAGTTTCGATGACACGTTTCGTTCACTTCGGACCCATGCCTCCAGAACTCGAATCGAAATTCAGCGTCGTCGCCCAGGTAAATGCAGCTCTGCAGTCGGCGACACAAGAACGCGTAAGTGCGGACGCTCTCTTCTCAGTGGCGCGCGACGCCTACGCAGGCGCAGGTCATGCCGGCGAGGAGACGATGCATCATCAGGGCGGAGCGACGGGTTACCTCGAACGCGAGTGGGTGGCGCGTCCCGGCGGCACAGACGTTTGCGGTCATACACAGGCGTTCGCCTGGAACCCAAGCCTGGACGGTGCGAAGGTTGAGGATACGATCCTCCTCCGCGATGGTTCCATTGAAGTCCTGACTGCGACCCCAGAGCTTCCGGTCGTCGAGACAAGATTCGAGGGTAGAAGCTACCGTTCCGCGGGTGTTCTCATAGCTTCGGCATGAACCTGGAACTTACCTGGGAGATCGTAATTAGAGGAAAGCGCGCATGGCTAGTAAAGAAAAATTCTCTCGACGCACTGCTCTGAAGGGTCTCAGCGGAGTCATTGCCGCGGCGACGCTACCTGCCAACCGATCAGCCGCTATGCCCACCGCGCAGGCGGTTAATCAAACTGCTTCACCGCCACGGTCCACGCCTCTCGCGAAAGTTCGTTCTGGCAAGCCGAATATCTTATGGATTACCGGTGAGGGCGTGCCTGTGAGTGCACTCAGCTGCTATGGGAGCAAGCTGATTCATACCCCCAACATCGACCGGATTGCCAACGAAGGCATGCGCTTTCGCAACGCATTCACCACAAACGCGCTCTGCGCTCCCAGCAGGGCGACGCTTCTCACGGGCACTTATAGTCATGTGAATGGCGCGATCGCCAATCCTGGAATTCAGGTCATTAGCGGTGAGCCTCAGCCGACCTTTGACGAGAGCCAGATCACAGTGGCGAAGCTGCTGAAGCAAAACGGCTACCAGACCGGCATTGTAGGCAAGTGGCATCTTCCGGCGAACCCCGGAAAAGTTGGATTCGACTACTTCGTCTTCAAAGAGGGCGCAGGAGGGCCGTATTACGAGGCCGAAGGTTATCTCGGAAATCCGAAGCTGGGCAGTGATGTTATTGAAAAGCAAAGGTACGAGGGCTACGAGACAGACATCACGACAGATCTCGCAATCAAAGGGATGAAGGAGTTCACACAGCCCTTCTTAATGATGGTGCAGTACTTTAATGCGCATCGCCCGTTTGAGCCGCCGCATAAGTACGAGCACCTCTATGACGATGAACGCATTCCGGAAGCCGGAACTTTCTGGGATGACTATTCGCATCGCGCCAGCCCAGCTGCGGCCGCACGGATGCGAATTGCGGATATGCCGGATTTCAATCCGCCGAAGGATCTGACGGAGCGGCAACGTAAACAGTGGAACCATCAGCAATTCATGGCTCATTTCCTGGGCACGCTGCGCGCACAGGATGACAACATCGGCAGGCTGTTTCAGTTTCTCGATGAGAGCGGACTCGCTGACAACACGATCATCGTCTATACCTGCGACCACGGCTTCTTTCTGGGCGATCACGGCTGGTTTGATAAACGCTTCATGTACGAACAGGCGCTGCGCGTGCCGTTCATGGTGCGTGACCCGGGTCACGTTCAGGCCGGAGCGGTTCGCGATGAGTTCCTGGCAAACATCGATAATGCCCCGACGATCCTCGAACTCGCCGGCATTCGCATTCCGGAGACTATGCAGGGCCGAAGCCTGGTTCCGCTGCTTGCCGGGCAGGTGCCAAACGATTGGCGGAAGTCTGTCTACTACCACTATTACGAATTCGGCGATCCGCACTGGGTAGAACCACACTATGGCATACGCACAGAGCGCTACAAACTGATCAGCTACTACAACATCAACCAGTGGGAGCTGTTCGATCTTGAGAAAGATCCGGACGAGATGGAAAGTCTGTCCATCGGCGGAGGATATCGCTTTCAGTCGGGTTATGGTGCGGTCGCTGACAGTCTCGTCAAACAGCTCAAGGATCTGCGTGAGTCTTATGGCGACCACACCGGACTTCCAGTGATACCCATACCCGTCACTGATTGAGGCGGGGAGGCTTGGGCGAATGCTGCGCCTCCCCCATTCACGTCGGAGTGCCCCAAAACAGGGGCAGACAAGAACCTCCGGGCGGAATCGATTGAAATCGATTGACAGCTCCTTCTCCGGGTACCTATACTCGTCGCCGAAATCGACCGTCCCAAAAGTGAGCGCCTAACTGCGATGATTTCTCGAAGGATGTTAGTGAAAGGATTGGCCTGCAGCGGGGCAGTCAGCGCGCTTTGTGCTGCGCCTGCGATCGCCAGAAGCGACCAGAAATCAACCCGTTCGCGCTATCGATTTGGCGTGCAGTTGAATGCCTTCCCAGTCGATCCCAAAGACTTCTCAACTTTTCTGGCTGCTTTGGCAGAGGTCAAGCGCATCGGTTACGACGGCTTCGAGAGCGGGTTTCGAAACGTCAGCGAGCAATTCGCATCTCCCCAAAATGCACGGCGCCAGATCGAGGCAACAGGACTTGCCTTCTTCGGCGTGCACATTTTTCTGAGTACTCCGATGTACGATCCTGCTACCACGATCGCTCCCGCGTCGCTGTATGAAGGCGTTGCTCGCGGCGCTGCCGCGTTGGGAGCCCGCCATTTGATTCTTAGCGGAGCACCCGCGGCGGATGCCGATCAGCTTAGTCGCAAAGTGGAGGCGCTCAATCGCGCAGGCTCTTTCGCGAAGGCGCTTGGTTTGCGTGTCGCGTATCACAACCACTGGCCGGAGTTTGAGTCCAAGATCGGCGAGATTGAAGCTCTTTATACGCGTACGGATCCATCTCTGGTGTCGTTCCTCCTTGATGCTGGCCATGCCTATCGCGGTGGTGCAAACGTGCCACAGTTCATCCGCGCGCACTACGGACGGATCGTTGCCTTCCATCTCCGCGATTACAAGGATGGTCACCTCGTGACGTTGGGCACCGGAACCTTTCCTCTAGCTGAAGTAGCCGCGACCATTAAGCAGATCGGATGGACTGGCTGGATCGAAAACGAAGAGGAGCGGGAAAATCTATCGCACAGTGGAGCGCAGGTGATCGAGCCCGCGTATAGAGCCATGAGGGAGGCCTTCTCATCATGAACCGCCGCAAATTTCTTCAGAGCGGTGCCGCTTTTGGCGCAATCTCTTCCGGTGGAATGACGGCTCGTTCCTACGCAACGATCCTTGGCGCAAATGATCGTGTCTCGCTGGGCGTCATTGGACTGGGACGCCGCGGGCTCATCGTCAGCAATGGGTTTGTTCAGGACCCTCGTGTACGCATTGTGGCGCTATGCGATGTCTATGGCGAGCAGACGAAGAACTTCCAGTCGAAGATGCAGGCGCATCTGTCTCAGCCCTCGCTATCAGTGCAATACCAGGACCTGCTTGCGCGCAAGGACGTCGATGCGGTTTTGATCACCACGCCGGATCATCTGCACGTGATGATCGGGAGCGACGCATTGGCAGCAGGGAAGAACGTCTATCTCGAAAAACCTACCGTCCATCACTGGAAGGATCGGACTCATCTCCAACAGGCGGCCGAGCACAGCGGCAGGATTCTGCAGTGCGGAACGCAGCAGCGCAGCGGCGCGCACTACGCGCAGGCCAAACGAGAGTTCTTCGACTCCGGCAAGCTGGGCAAGGTAGTGCTCGTCCGGGCCGTTTGGCACAACTTTCCCTGGCAGCGGCGCGACGTTCCATCTTTACCGAAGCCCGCGGATCTTGACTGGGAACTTTTTCTCGGGCCGGCGCCGAAAGTGCCCTTTGAGTATGATAGATATACCTCATGGCGTTCCTTTCCCGACTACGGCGCAGGCGTTCTGGCGGACATTTTGACTCATTGGGTCGATGTCGCTCAGTGGATGCTCAACGATGCGCATCCGGTGTCGGCTTCAGCGCTCGGCGGTATCTATAGCCTCCACGGATACTTCCAGAATCCCGATACTGTAAGCGCCATCGTTCAATATAAAAACTGGAACCTGAACTTTGAGTCGAGCGTATTATCTCTGCGCGACGACCATCCATCTGTCTTCTTCGAAGGCACAAGCGGCACGCTGAATATTACTCGTGCTGGCTATACCTTCACGCCTAACGAAGGGGAACCGGTGATCTTCAAATCCACTCAGGATCTCGAGGTGGCGCACACCAGGAACTTCCTGGACGCGATCATCATGGGAACCCCGGTAAGTGCACCCCTCAGCGCCGGTCTGGAAGCCACTTTGCCTGTGCAGATGTGCTTAGCGTCGTACTGGTCTCACAAAGTCGTCAGTCCCAACGATCTTTCCTGAGCACACTCGATTCAAAAGTAAAGAAAGAAGCGGCACAACTTCGGTCCGGTTTCACCTTGGAGAGGATGCCATGTTCGCAAAGCTTCACAAAATTCCATATCTTGCCTTCGCGCTGCTGCTCACATTGTTTGTTGTTGTCAGCGCGCGCGCGCAATCCACCGGCAGCATCACAGGAACAGTCAGCGACTCGTCCGGAGCCGCCATTCCGGACGCCGCGGTCACTCTCACCAACACAGGGACGACCCAGAGCCGCACCGTGCAGACTAATGCCAGCGGCCTCTTCTCGTTCCCCGATCTGCCCATCGGCGCCTACACAATGCAGATCTCGAAGGCCGGCTTCGCAACGCAGAAGCGTAGCGCGACGGAACTACTCACCGGTCAGACTATCGGCATCGACATAACCCTGAAGGTTGGCACGCAGGTAGAGTCGATCGAGGTCACCACGGAAACGCTGCAGGTGCAGACCTCGACATCAGAAGTTGCGAGCTCCGTCGACCAGCAGCAGATGGTCGACCTGCCCCTGAATCAGCGCAACCCGCTGCAGCTCACGTCGCTGACGCCCGGCGCCGTGCTCACCACAGTCGGTACAGAGAGTGGCCAGCAGGATCAGACTGGCCTCGTCGTGAACGGGCTTCGCGCCACACAGAATAACTTCCAACTCGACAATGCGGTTTATATGAACCGCTTCTTTGACTCAGTGCCCATTCTTCCCAGCCCGGACGCGCTCAAAGAGTTCACTATCCAGGCTGCGAACTTCAGCGCGCAGTATTCGGGTGCGGGCGGCCTTGTGCAGCTCTCCAGCAAGTCCGGCACCAACCAGCTTCACGGCGACGCATTCGAGTTCATCCGCAATACCTCGCTGAATGCACGCAATTGGTTCAACCGCCCTCCATCGATCAAGCCTCCGTTCAAGCTGAATCAGTTTGGCGGCACCGTCGGCGGTCCTATCGTCATCCCGCACATCTATAACGGCCGCGACAAGACTTTCTTCTTCTTCTCGGCTGAAGACCTGCAACGCCGGTCGTCGCCTGTAACCGCTACCATCTTCGTCCCTACCGCAGCGGAAATGGCGGGAAACTTCTCCGCGTTCCTCCCCGACTCCACCGGAAACTGCCCTGCGGACCAATCAACCATTCCTCTTGCCAAGTCAGCCTGCAAGCAGATTAAGAATCCCGTCACCGGCGCCGTCTACGCGGGCAACATGATCACGACTCCAGTGAATCCGCTCTCGCAGGCGGTGGCCAACACGTATACGATCCCGCTGGCAGGCGTCGATCCCGTGAGCGGCGGCTACGTCACCCTCGAGAATCAGAACATCGACAGCACTCAGTATCTGGTCAGCATTGACCATCAGGTGACAAGCAGGAATCACTTGACGGGCCGCTACTTCTACAACCAGGACAACTTCCAGCGTCCGTTCGCGGCGCCGCTGGGCTTCTTTGCGCTCAACCTCTTCCGCAACCAGAACCTCACGATCGACGATTCGCAGAGCTTCAGCAATACGCTAACTGCGGTCCTGCACTTCACCTTCGGCCGCTACGCCCGGACACAAATCCCTGAGGCGCCTGGTCTGAAGTCTCTGCAGGACCTGGGCTCGAAGGTCTCACTCGGTACGGCGGTGCCGATCTTCCCCGGCATCCGCTCGAACATCTCCGGCGGCTTCGTCAATATTTTTTCCGGCGGTGCGCTGCAGCAGGATCCAACCGCGTATGAAGTTCGCGCAGAAGCCGTGAAAGTCCATGGCCCGCATGAGTTGAGCTTTGGCTTCATCTTCGAGCACGATCAGATCAATGCCACCGACTACTCCTATACTCCTGGCGACAACACGTTCGACGGCAGCCGCAGCGGCCTGGGCATGTCCGACTTCTACTTCGGCCTCGATTCGCAGTTCTTCCAGGACAACGGCCGCCGCTTCTACCTGCGTGAGAATCGCCCCGCCTTGTACCTCCAGGACGATTACAAGGTCACGAAGGAACTGACGTTGAACCTCGGTCTACGCTGGGATCCTTGGCTGCCGCCGATCGACGAGAATCAAACGCTTGTCGGCTTCCAGGCGGGCTTCCAATCGAAGATCGCTCCAGGCGCTCCCCTCGGCCTTCAGTTCGTGGGCGACAAGGGCGTTTCGGAGTCGGTGTTTCATCCGAACTGGAAAGACCTTGCTCCCCGCGTTGGCTTCGCCTATAACGTCGATGGCAAGGGCACAACCGTGCTGCGCGGAGCATACGGTCTTTTCTATGGGTTCCCAGAGGGCCTGCTGTATCAGCGCACGGACGCGATGCAGCCGATCGATCTTTACCTGAACATCTCCGCGCCGGGCGGCGCAAACCCGGGCGGAACATGGGACAACACCTACAACAACTATCCGGGTGGCGATCCATTCCCACGCGCGCACGTCCCGCCGAGCCAGTTCGCAACCTATCAGTTCCTGCTGCCGGTTTCGGGTGGTGTGCTCAATCCGGGTTCGCAGGTGGCGTACACGCAAGCCTACAACCTGACTGTCGATCAGAAGCTGCCCGCCGGATTCTCAGGAACGGTTGCCTATGTCGGCAACGTCGCGAAGCATGTGATGAGCTCGCGTCAGTTCAACCCTGCAGTGTGCGCCCCGGGTGCACCCTGTTCAAATCTGAACAACTCCACCTGCACAACCTGCACGACCGGTAACGAAAACGCTCGCCGCCTGTTCCCCGGTCTCGGCGCAGTAGAGTTCGCAGACGACTATGAGTACGCTAACTTCAATTCTCTTCAGGCCACGCTAACGCGCCGCGTTTCCCTGGGCTTCAAGGTATTGGCGAACTTTGTTTACGGCAAGGTGATGGACAACGCGTCGGGTGGGACCGAAGGTAGCGCTGGTCCGAACAATCCATTCAACTTTAGCGCCGCGTATGGTCCGGCGGACTTCAACCAGAAGTTCCGCACCAATGTGTCAGTCAACTACCTTCAGCCTAACGTGCACGCGGCCAACGGCTTCATGCATGAGCTCGTTAACGGTTACGAAGCGAACATGATCTGGCAGGGCCAAAGCGGCCTCCCGTTTACTATTACCAGCGGCACAGACCGCTCGCTGTCCGGCGTGGGCAACGACTTTGCCGATCCGGTCCCGGGCGTAAACCCGGCGCGTCCCAGCGGCGCGGATTTCCATAAGCAATGGTTCAACCCCGCGGCGTTTCAGCCTGCCGCGCTCGGCACCTTCGGCAGCGTTCGCCGCAACAACATGACGGGACCCGGTTACCAGGAAGTGGACGCATCGGTGTTCAAGAACTTCTTCGCACAGGAGCGCGTTCACGGACAGTTCCGTGCTGAGTGCTTCAACCTCTTCAATCACCCCAATTTTGCCAATCCGACGAGCGCTGCGAATTCGGGCTCATTCGGTCAGATCACCGCGACCCCGAGTAGCTCAGGCACCGGAACCCAGGGCCTGCCGCGTGTGTTCCAGTTTGGTGCAAAGATCATCTTCTAATTGCATTGAGTGAATCGTGGCGGGGAGAACGATGGAAGAGCCGCGAATGTACATTTAGATGTCGAATGTGCAGCCTTCGAAAGGCCATCTAGCAGGGCGGACGATGCGTCTCGCGGATGGCACTTCTTGATGGGCGCGGAATGACTAGGAGCCGATGATGGCGACGGCCGTGTCCCTGAGGCGAGACTGTATTTCCGTCTCCGCTCGTTTCTGCCGTGAAAACAGGATTTGTTGAAAATGGTCGGCCCTACTAGACGATTTTAGAACTTTACCAACTCTAGGAAACGTCTCAGTTTTTATCGGACACTCGCGAAACCACGAGAGATGAGCGATCACGCGCTTCGCCACGAAACTGATGACATATAGGTCTGTGGAGAATCTCTAGCCGGAGATCTGCTGTTAAATCTCGCACATTCAGAATCCAGTGTGGCATGGCCCACGGCTCAGATGCGATGTAATCTTCGATAGTCTTCCAATGGGCCTGATGAGCGAATCCGCGGCTGCTCCACCGAAACTCACCGAGATTGCCGTGCTGCTCCCGGCCTGGAGGCCTGAAGCGTGCCTTATCGAGCTGGCGCAGCATCTTTGTCGTGCTGGTTTCGGTCTGGTTCTGGTGGTCGATGATGGCAGTGGCCCGGATTTCGAGCACCGTTTCCACGATTTGCGCCGCCATCGGATTCCTGTCATCCGCCACGCAGTCAATCTTGGCAAAGGCCGTGCGCTCAAATCCGGCTTGAGCGAAATTCTGATCCGGTGTCCTCACATCCGCGGCGTAGTGACGGCTGACGCCGACGGTCAGCACACGCCCGCCGACATACTCCGCGTTGCTGAGGCGCTCGCCTGCACACTCGACGGCGCGAACGTGCGCCCCGTTCTCGGCACCCGCAGCTTTCATACATCCATCCCATTGCGTAGCCGCCTTGGCAACACGCTAACCCGTTGGATCTTCTGGTTCATCACGGGAATGAGAGTTTCCGACACGCAGACTGGGCTGCGTGGCTTGCCGGTTACGCTTCTGCCCGGACTGCTCCAGTTGTCCGGCGAGCGCTACGAATACGAAATGACCATGCTCGCGCACTTATGCCGCGACGTCCACCGGCCTCCGCTCGAAGTGCCGATTGCCACTGTCTACATCGAAGGCAACCGCTCGTCCCACTTCAATCCAATCCGCGACTCCATGCGAATTTACTTTGTGCTGGCGCGTTTTTACGCATCATCGGTGCTTGCGGCCGCGATCGACTTTGCCGGCTTTGCACTGGCCTTTGCCGTGACGCACCACATCCTGCTTTCCCTCGCGATCGGCCGCCTGAGTTCGCTGGTGAACTTTGCAATTAACAACGGCTTCGTCTTTCACAATCGTGGCCCGTTCGGCGCCGCGCTGTGGCGCTATTATGCGCTTGCTGTTCTCATTGCGGGAAGCAGCTACGGCCTGATCGTCTTGCTCACGACGCGCGGCCGATGGAACGTCTTCGCCGCCAAACTGTGCGTCGACATCGTGCTTTCTCTGTTCAGCTTTACCGTGCAGCGCACCTTTATCTTTCGCCGCTCGGAGCCCGTTTGACTCAGCGCGTTTTTCTCGCCACCGGCCTCACCGCGTCCCACCCGTAATCTTCTTCTGCGACTCCGACCATGCCAGGTTGTTCTTCGCCAGTTGAAAGTCCGGCTTCAGCATGATGGCCCTCTTCGCCGCGGCAATCGCCTGGTCCCACTGGTGCAGCGCCTCATCGTTCGCGGCCACGTTGTTCCAGGCCACCGCGGATGTCGGATCGACCTTCACTGCCGACTGTGCCACCGTCAGGCTCTCTTCATATCTGCCTGCCCGGTTCAATGCCAGCGACTGGTCGATCAATCCAGCCGCGCTCGCCGCCGGTCCGCCTCCCGGAGCTTTCTTCTCCAGAAATACCGCCAGATTGTTTTGCGCAATCTGCAGCCCAGGGTCCAGCGTCAAGGCTTCGCGTTCTTTCTCAATCGCCTCGCCCCATTTCCCCATGGCGCCGAACGCCGCACCGATATTGTTATCTGCTTTCGCCGCGCTCATCGCATCTGGATTCATTGCCAGCGCCTTCTGCGCTGAGGCAATCGACGCTTCATACTGTGCATTGCGGTACTGCGTCAGCGAGCGGTCGATCCAGAACGCAGCATTCTGCACCACCGGACGCTCCAGCGCCACGATCGCTTCCGCATCTCCGGGAATCACCGCCAGCGTCTCCGTCGCAGCTTGTCGTACACCCTGCGCATCGCCGCCATCCTGCAGCGTCTCAATCAGCACATCGCGCGGAAACGCCCTCGCCGGATTCAGCGCGATGGCCTGCCGCAATTGCGCGCCCGCGTCCGCATAACGCCCACGTTCTTTCAGCCAACGCCCGTAGTACGAGTGCGTCGTGTCAGCGCTGGGGCTCAGCGAAATCGCGCGTAAAAAGTGCTGCTCGGCCGCATCCTGCCGCCCCAGCAACCCATTCACAATGCCAAGATTTACCTCCAGCGTCGCATAATTCGGCGTGTACTCCAGAGCCCGCGTGAAGTAGTCCAGAGCGCCCGCATTGTCCCCCACATTCATCCGAGTCAGCCCGTAGATCATCAGGCCGCGACCGTTGCGCGGCGACTTCTGCACATCGTCCCGCCACAGCGAATCCTCCGTCCGCCACACCCGGTTGCGCACATGGACGCCCCACGCATACCCGCTCAGCGCCAGCAATGCGCACCCCACCAGCGCCGGCCGCAACCACGCCCGCCTCTCACCGCGCAACATACGCGCCGCCAGCAGCCGCAGCCCCCACAGCACCGCCAGAATCAGTCCCGGAAAGGAGAAGAACATACGGTGGTCGTTCTCCGTTTCGCTCAGCGGATACAGTGAGGTTGGCAGTTGTGTCACCACAAACCAGATCAATCCAAACGCGATCGGGTACAAGCGCCGGCGTCGCGCGCATAGCCAGATCGCTACTGACAATACGGCTAGAAACAGCAATCCCGCCGCCACCGCCGCATTCACTCGCGAATACGCCGGGAGGTCGGTGTCCACGTTCAGGTGCACTGGCAGAAACAATTCGCCAAAGTACCGCAGCCAAACCACCGGTTGCGTCAGCCGGTAATCCGTTGGCGAAATCATCGAAGGGAAGAACGTCTTCGGTGTCATGCGCGATTGCAGGAGCATGAGCATCGTCGTCACGGCCAGCGACGGGACAATCGCGAGGAAGCTCCGTTTCCACTGTGCGCCCCTTGCGCCGTCCACCTCGAAAAAAAATACCCAGAACAGCAGCAGGGCAGGGAACACCACCGCCGGCGGTTTGGACAGCAGCGCAAACACCAGCGGCAGCAGATACACGCCCCAGCGACGTCCCTGTGGCCACGCCGCCCACAGTACCAGCGCGCCCACGCAGCCCGCCGTGCAGAAGATGTCTCCGCGCTGAATCACGTAATTTACGGTCTCGGCCATCGCGGGGTGCAGACCGAACCACGCCGAGCCGCCCAGCGCCCACAGCACGTCCGCCTCGTGTCCGCCCCGTCGCCGGGCGTCTCGTGTGCTCATGAGGGCCGGGCTTCGGAGTTTTGGACCCGGACTTTCGCTGCTTCCGAATACGCCGGTGGCTTCCATGGCATGCACATACATCGCCCACAGCAGGGCCAGTAGCAGAAGGAACACGGCAAATGTGCTCACGTGAAACCACAGCGGCACGTACCCATGCCCGAGTGCGTAGTCGAGCGCAAGGGAGGTAGACACCGTCGGCCGATAGGTGCGGTTGGCAGGCTGGACGCTGAACGTGGTCGCGTCGGTAAAGAATCGCGGCACATTCGTCAGGCTACGCACCGCCGGGTTGTCGGTGACCGTATGGAAGTCGTCAAAATGGAACCCATTCTCAAACGAGTTCGCATACGCCGCACACACGGCAAGCACGGCGGCCAGGGCAAAAAGAAAAATCCGTCTCAAGGGCTGTCTCTGTTTAACCCACTATAGCTGGGCGATTCTTCGGAAGAACACGCCCTCCCGGTCCGGTGGCTGAGGTTTGTACCTCCGGTGTAATTGACAAACCACTGGCCTCCGGTATCGTTGGAAAATATTAAGTTTGTTATTTGGGCCAGACTGGAAACCATACTTCTCACTGGGTTTACTGTCGGTCGAGGAGCTCGGTTGCCTTTCTCAAGGATGTCGCGCGCACTTCTCCTGGTTTTCGGACTGTCCGCCGTTTTGTACCTCACCACCTCTGCCGCGGCCGCCGAACTATCCGTCGCAGGTGACGCCCACGTCTCTTCCGCACACACAGGCGCCAACTACGGCTATATGTCGAACCTGTACGTCGGTAACGACGACACGGCGCTGATCCAGTTCGATCTTTCCGGCCTTCCCGCAGGCATCACGGCCTCGCAGATCGCCTCGGCGAAGGTCACGCTCTTTCTGAATCGCGTCAACACGACCGGTGCGGTGAACGCCTCCGAGGTTACCGGCGCTTGGTCGGAGTCCACGGTCACGTATGCGACCATGCCGTCGATCAACAGCACCGCTGTGGCCAGCTTCCCGGTGTCTACCGCCGGGCAGTTCGTGACAATCGACATTACCTCGCTGGTGCAGAGCTGGATCACCACGCCCTCGGCCAATCACGGCATCGCGCTGACGTCCTCCGGGGCGAATGTTCTGTTTGACTCGAAAGAAAACGATCAGACCGCACACGCCCCGAGTTTGAACGTCACTATCATCTCCATGGGCGCCACCGGCGCTACGGGAGCCACCGGCGCACAAGGGGCGCAAGGTATTCCAGGCCTTCCCGGCGCGCAAGGTTCCACCGGTGCGCAGGGCACGCCGGGCGCAACCGGCGCTCAGGGCCTTCAGGGTGCGACCGGAGCTACTGGAGCAACAGGAGTACAGGGCCCCACTGGTGCCCAGGGCGCTACAGGAGCCACTGGTTCTATCGGCGCCACGGGCGCCACCGGACTCACGGGCGCCGACTGGCGCAACCGGCCTGGTGGGCGCGACCGGCATCACTGGAGCCACGGGCGTCACTGGAGCCACCGGCGTCACTGGAGCCACCGGCGTGACTGGCGCTACTGGCGCTACCGGCGTGACTGGCGCTACCGGCGCTACCGGCGCTACCGGCGTAACCGGCGCCACCGGCGTCACTGGAGCCACCGGCGTCACTGGAGCCACCGGCATCACGGGCCCCCAGGGCAGCGTCGCCTCGGCCACTCCGTATTCCAGCACGACCGCTTACTTCAACGGACAGGTCGTCTACTGCCCGGCTTCGGGCGCCTGCAACACGGCCGACCAAGGCTCCAGCTTTGTGTACATCAATAACAACCCCAGCTTCGGCCACGACCCCTCCACCGCGGGTTACTGGCAGGAGATCGCCGCTGGAGGTCTGACAGGAATCACCGGCGCAACAGGACCTACGGGCACAACAGGGGCCACCGGGCCGGTGGGCGCGACGGGAGCTACGGGCGCCACCGGGGCCGCCGGCAGCGGTAACGCCTCATCTCTTAGCTCGGTCCCACTTACGGTGCTTGGCCATTTCAGCAACGCCGGTGCATATATTTACGGCAGTCCGCTAATCTCAGGGGGCACCAACAGCTCGGTACTGAATTCAAATGTATCGGTGATGCCGACCTCCGCAAGTTGTCATGCCTACATGACGGTGACCTCGCAGAACAATGCGATAGACATTGTGCTTTTCCAATATGTCTACACGGGAGGGGCCTCGTTCGGAACCGGCACTTCTTTGGGGAGCTGCTCCACCAGCTCCAGTAACGGCTACACATGCACCATCGACGGAGGCACTGTGTCCGCGGGAGCGGCGATCGGCTTCACGGCAACTCCCACAACCTCAGTGATCTTCACCACGGCATTTTCCTGTCAGTAATGCTCGCCGCTGATACGGCTGTCCTGACGAAATGGAAAGCGCCTTCGGGGATGCATGTGGCCGGACCAGCGCGAACCACCACCACCTGACCTCACGGGATTTGAGTGAGGTGCAGTAACAAGCAGCACGGTCATTCTGATCGGGTTAGCAGTAAAGGCGTGAGTGATCGACGAACACACATCTCGAATCAGTCCGGTCGCAAGGCTCTGCCCTGGTGTGTCGGTCTGCGCCGAACCTTCACGCTGTCGCGTTGGTTTCGCGGTGCTTGCAGCAACATTCTTGTTTTTTCCGGTCATCACGCATGCGCAAGGGATCCTCACGGTCACGCCTGGATCTACGGTCGCGACAACCGCCGGGACCGGAACGCCAGGCTACAGCGGTGACGGCGGCGCAGCCACGGCGGCAACACTCGCCACTCCCAGCGCCGTTGCCTATGACTCGAACGGCAATCTCTTCATCGCAGACACGAACAATCATGTGATCCGCGAGGTGGTAAAAGCCACAGGCAACATCGCCACAGTCGCGGGAACCGGCGTCGCTGGCTTCTCCGGCGACGCCGGCGCAGCCACGGCTGCGCAGCTCGACACACCCACCGGTATTGCGGTCGATGCCAGCGGCAATCTTTATATCGCAGACTCACATAACCAGCGCATCCGCAAAGTGAGCGGCGGGAACATCATCACTGTAGCCGGGAACGGCACTGCCGGCTTCGCGGGCGATGGCTCCGCTGCGACCGCTGCGGAGCTCAGCCTGCCGAGCGGCGTCGCGGTCGACGCAAGCGGCAACCTCTACATCGCCGACACAGACAACCAGCGCATCCGCATGATCGCCGCCGGAACGATCACCACGATCGCTGGGACGGGTGAGCAGAGCTATACAGGCGACAACGCCGCCGCCACAGCCGCGACACTCGACTCGCCCACAGGCGTTGCGGTCGACTGGCGCGGCAACGTCTACATTGCCGACCGCCACAACCAGCGCATCCGCGAGATCGCCACCTCCACCCGAATCATCACCACGCTCGCCGGCAGCGGAACGGTCGCCTTCGGTGGCGCCTTCGGCGGCGACGGCGCTTCACCCAACGCAGCGGCACTGGCGAATCCAACCGGCGTCTCCGTTGACGCTGCGGGGAATATCTACATCGCCGACACCAACAACCAGCGTATCCGGCAAATCGGTGGAGGAGCGATCGCTACAGTCGCCGGCACGGGCGAGCAAGGCTTCGGCGGCGAGAACGGCGCCGCGGCCGGCGCCATCTTGAACGCGCCGAGGTCCGCGATGCCGGACGTGAGCGGCAATCTTGCCATCGCCGATACGCTCAATCACCGGGTCCGCAGCAGCGCACAGTCTGCGCTCGCGTTTGTCAGCCAGATGGTGGGCGTCGCTTCCGCAGCGCAGCCGGTGGCACTCAGCAACACCGGAAGCGCCTCCATCACCGTGTCCACGATTACGGTCGCGGGTGCGTTTACCATCGTCTCCGGTGGCACATGTTCTGCGGCGCCGTTCACGCTTTCGCCTGGCGCAAGCTGCACGGAAGAGCTCGCCTACCTTCCCACTGCGGTGGGCTCAACTTCGGGTTCGGTGGTGTTTGGCGGCAGTGGAATCCTGCCCGGGACGGTGCTCCTCACCGGGACCAGCGGCATGGCATCCACCACTACGACGCTGACATCGAGTGCCAAAGCGCCGTTCGTGAACCAGCCGATCACCTTTACGGCTACCGTACAGCGCAGCGGGGCTGGCACGGCTGGCGGAACGGTTACCTTCTACGCCAATGGCGTTGGCATTTCTACGGCGCAGCCGCTGAACAACGGCAGCGCATCGGTCACGACGAGCTTTGCGACCTCGACCACCTACAGCATCACAGCCATCTACGCGGGCGATGCGAACGACTCCGGCAGCGCGGCCACTGCGCTTACGGAACCGGTGAGCGATTTCAACCTCACGATCATCCCCCAACCATCGAACCCAGGCGGATCCATCAATCAGACGGTCGAGCCCGGGCGGTCGGCCACGTTCAACTTTTCGATGACACCGCTCAATGGGCCGTTCACGGTTCCTGTCACGCTTTCTGCAACCGGCCTGCCTCCCGGGGCGACCGTCACCTTTGACCCGCAGACGGTCACTCCCGGCGCGGCTCCGACGACCTTCACCATGACCGTGCACACGGCCGCGGCGACCGCAATGCTGGAAAGGCTGAACGGATACACCGGCTCGACCATGGCAATGATGCTCCTGCTGCTCCCCGCGGCGCGCAGACGGCGCAAAGGTGGATGGCCTATCAATCCCTTGTTGCTGGCGTTCGTGGGTTTTGCGGGACTGGTGGGCCTTGGCGCGGTGACCGGCTGCGGTTCCGGGAGCGGGCTCTTCGGCCAACCGCAGAAGAGCTATACGATCAGCATCGCTGGAACTGCCACAAGTGCTCAGGGCGCGACGCTGCAGCACCTCACAACGGTGATCCTTACCGTCCAGTAACGGAGTTCCTCAGAGTGCGTGTGTTCCGATTCTTTGCCTTGGCGCTATCTGCCCTCCTTCAGCTCTCTGCGCATACCCGTTCGCAGGCGCAGACGCTCGATCTTGGCTTGACGTACGATGCCGCGCACACGATGAAGGCGAACACAAACCAGAGCTTCTGGATGCAGGGTGGTTCACTTGAACTTGGTGCAGAAGCCTGGCGCGGGTTTGGCATCGCGGCGAACGTATCTGGCTTCCATGCGGCGTCCATCGGCGGGAGCGGCGTGCCAATCTCGCTTGTCACTGCGACCTTCGGTCCGCGTTTCCGCTGGCGCAGCCGCAGGAGATTCTCCGTGTATGGCGAAGCCCTGCTCGGCGAGGCGAACGGCTTCTACAGCCTCTTTCCTACTCCGTTCGGGTCGCAGGGTGAGGCAAATAGTCTGGCGCTGCATGTTGGCGGAGGTTTGGACTACAAGCTCACACACCGCATCTCTGCACGTCTTCTCGATGCCGCGTGGTTGAGGACACAACTGCCGAATGCGACCGACAACGTGCAGAATGACCTCTGTTTGGGAGCAGGGCTCGTGCTGCGCTGGCAACGATAGTCAGAATGCACATGAGTTGAATGGTTCTGGTTTGCGAAGCCAGAGGGAACATGGCCTCTCTCCGTTCGAGCGTAGATTCGAACTAGCGACCTCACCACCATTGTGCGGATCACGAAGAGAATTGGTCGGGGCGATTGGATTCGAACCAACGACCCCCTGCTCCCGAAGCAGGTGCGCTACCAGACTGCGCTACGCCCCGAACCTTGATGAATTCTGCCGAAGAATCACGCGACTAGAGCAAGCGTCCGCCCGCAAATTAAACTTCGCTCCGACTCAACAAGTCTAACAGAAACTTGCGAAATCATGGAGTTCGGTGAGCAGTGTTCTGAGCGGTCTCTAACTCTTCTTCTCGGATTGAGGCACTGGAGTAGCCTGCGATGGCTTGCCGCCGGTGGCTTGCATCGGAGTGGCCGGAGACGGCTTGGGTTTTGCGCGTTTTCCTTGCGTGGGCTGGACAGGCATCGGCGTTGCCGGGGATGGTTTCGCGTGCGGGTTTGGCTTTGTAGTCGGCGAAGGTGCGGCGCCTGGTTTTGACGAAGGTATGGTTGGAGCTGTCGCCGGTGCGGCGCCTCTGCTATGCGTATGCGGCTTACCTCTGCGCTGGTAGTGTGAGCCCAAAGGCGCCCTGCTTCCAGGAGTCCCATATGCCTGTCCATGGCGCACGACGGAGTTCTCGTCAAAGTTGTGCGAGTTCGAGCCGTCGAAGTGCGCTCCGGGCGGCACCAGAGTGTTGCTGACAAATCGTCCCGGCATCAAACCTATGCGAACTTCGATGCGCGAGCTGTCAATACCTTTCTCCTGCACGAGGTATTGCCGAGCGTTGAGTGCGCGCTCTGCGCCAGCCTCCGGATGCTCGTTCGCGGAGGAGTTTCCAACCACCACGAGCTTCGCGTCCGCCTGTTGCTGCATCGTGAGTGCGATGTCGTCGAGACAGCCCTTTGCCTCGTTATCTACGCGAACAGGGCGGCGGTGGTCGCGCTCAAAGCTGATGTGGCAGAGGTCCTGTGTTTCCGCAACGGTCGGCGTCGGCGGAACGGTAAGCGTGACCTGAGTGTTCGCTTGCGCACTCTGACCAAGGTCGTCGACGACATTGCACGTGACGGTGATCGTTGTGGCGGTGAGTCCTGCGGTCGAGAGCTTCGCCGTCGGTCCGGTCGCCGCTATCTGGCCGGCGCTCGAAGTGTAAGAGTATGTGAGCGGGCGATTCTGCGGGCTCGTGCCCGTGGTGCTGATATCGATGACTGTGCCTGCCGTTGCGCTCGAAGGATTCGCAGAGCAGGTGAGTGTCGGCGGTTCGAACGGCTTGATGGTGAAGGGCGTCATACACGAGGCCTGCTGCCGCGCCTTCATGCCCTGAACGACATGGGCGCTCACTTCGTACTCACCTGGAGCAAGTCCCGTCGTGTCGATCGTCGCCTGCGCCTGGTCCGGCTTCAGCTTGCCGCCATTGGTCTTCCACGTGTAGGCTGCGGGCTTTTTCGAATCGAAGTTGACCGACGCAGCTGTAACCGTGATGACGTCACCCGGATAGCCAGTGGCCGGTTCTGCCTTGCAACCCACATCGAGAACCTTCGGTGGGACGATCTCGCCCAGCTTCACCACGACTCCACCTGAGAGCTTCATCGCTGAAATCTCGCCGAAGCCGCCCTTCACAGCCTCTGGCAGGACCAGGGGGCCATAGACAACCTGTGAATACTGCCAGTCGGCCTGGATGATGCGCACCGCAACATGTTTATGAAAGAAAGGGGCCGTGTAATCGAGGCCGCCGCCGCCCGTTACGCCCCAACCCCACGTCAGCGGCTGATCCACAGGGCCGTTGTAGCGGCTGCCGCCGCCCAGAGTATGAAGAAATGGAACCCATGCACCAAGGGGCCATCGCAATTCTGGACCGGCTTCCGCCGTATACACGAGTTGCGAGCAGCCTTCTCCCACGCAATTGGGGTTATAGACGGCGTGTTCGCGGGTGCCGGAGAAGTAGCCGCCCTCCATCGCGACGCCAATGTACCGATTGAAATAACCCGTGACGCTGATCGTCGCGTTGGCGTTGTTTATGTCGAAGTACTGTTTGGACCCGACGCCGCTGTTTATCGGGTGGAAGTAGCCATATCCGCCGTAGACATCGACCCGGGAGTCGGGATATTCGGTCGCGCTCTTGCTGGCCTGCGCGTGCATGTTCGTGCTCACGCCGAAAAGGCTGGCGGCGACTGCAAGCTGCGCAATCAGCCGTTGGCGGAATGCGAACATACGGGTACTCCTTGGGGCTCAAAACGCGAGCGGCAGAACACAGCGGGAACTCTCCGGGCAATGTACTGCAGCCATTCTGGCGTTCCGTGGCAAGTTCCACAAACCTCGCTCGATGTAGACAGTGGTGCAACGGCTGTGTAGTTGCAGCATCCCCCAAGCGGGCCGTACACTAGCACCATGAAGGGCATGCATCACTCCTGCAGGCTGCTCAGCTGCTGTTGTTGTTACTGACATTGCCCTTCAATAGGTTGGATTGATGCATAACGCGTCTCCGGCCCCTCCTCTACTGGAGAAAGTCAAAGGCAGCCGGATTCGTGGCGTGGAGCCTCGCGAATCGCCCGTCCTTCGAGCGGGAACAGATGAAGAAGATAAGCGTTCTGGCAGATTGGGCGTGGGATCGCGTCGGGGCTTCGCTCGCGAGCATGACATTCTGCGGCTCTCGCTCTACGATGAAGGCTATATCAGCATCGGGTGTGAGCCGTCCACGGCACGGCCGTTCGCGGGCGCAGATCCTTGCAGTGGCCGGCAGGCGGCGGAAAGCTGGAGTGCGGCATCCACACCTTTAGCGAACGGGCTTAGGGCCTGCCTCAATACGAAGCTTTGGATGGAGTAGCGAATGAGGGAGCGTCGATCGATTGTCGAGCGTTGGCAGCAGGGAAATGCTGTCGCACTTGTCACGCTCGTCGGCGTTGAAGGTTCAAGTTACCGGCGCCCCGGCGCGCGCTTACTCGTAACCACCGATGGCAGCAGCGTCGGTACGATCTCGGGCGGTTGCCTCGAGGCGGAGGTCGCGCGGAAAGCGCGATGGGCTGCTCGTAGTGGCGCGATCGTCGAGCGCTTCTCCACGGTGTTCGATGACACCTCGGACATTCCGTATGGTCTTGGATGCGGCGGCACGCTCGATTTGCTGATCGAACTGACCGATACCGCCGAAGCTGCGGCACTCTTGAAGGCGATGCGGGAGTCCCTCGCCGGCCTGCGTCGCAACGTGGTGACGTGGCTTCCCGAGAACGGGCGGCCTCTGCGACGTGCCGTGTACGACGAGTCCGGAACAACGCTCTTCGAGAGCCCAGGGACTTCATCACACGACCTCGTCTTCGACGAGTGGCTCGAGCCTCCGCAGAGGCTGCTTCTCTTCGGAGCGGGCGATGATGCAGAACCGATGACGCAGTTGGCATCTCTCCTGGGCTGGAGAACCGTCGTTGTCGATGGCCGCGCGCAACTCGCTCGCCCCGATCGATTCCCCGCAGCCGAGGCGGTGATCACAGCCAGCGACCTTGGTAACATCCTCCCGCGACGCGAGGACGCAGTTGTCATCATGAGCCACAGCTACGAGCAGGACCGCTCCTGGCTAACCGCGCTCCTACCGTACCAGCCGCGATATCTGGGGCTGCTCGGCTCTCGTCATCGGAGTTCGCTGCTGGTAAGCGAGGCCGCGGCGGCCCTTGGCTGGACTCTGGATCAGGCCTGTCAGAACCTCTTCGCACCCGTAGGCCTCGATCTCGGCGGCGATGGCGCCGAGGCAATCGCGCTGGCTACGATTGCGGAGATCCAAGCTTGCTGTCAGGGTAAGCTTGGGCACTCCCGCCGCGTGACACCCCAGTTTGTTCTCGAGCAGGTAGCGCTAGGCAACTCTTCGCGCTATCTCCAGTGTGCGCAGTGAGTGTCGCCGCCGTCATTCTCGCAGCGGGAGCCTCGCGACGGCTTGGGCGTCCCAAGCAAATCATTGTTATCTCTGGCGAAACATTACTGCAGCGAGCCGTTCGCCTCGCACGCGAAGCGTCGCTCTCGCCGGTTGTCGTGGTTACTCGTGCCGGCTCTGAGCATGGCAAAGACCTAGAGCCAGACGATGCTGTGATACTCGCGGCCAATCATGAAGCCGATGAAGGACTCGCGTCCTCGATACGTTGCGGCATCACGGTCGCATCGAATCACGGTGTCACTGGCGCAGTCATTGTTGCCTGCGATCAGCCGGCGCTCCACGCCGAACATCTGCGCGCTCTAGTTGAAGACGAGGAACGTGTGACAGCTTCCGCATATGCAGGCTCGATTGGCGTACCTGCATATTTCCCCACAACATCCTTTCCTTTGCTGCTACAACTCCGCGGAGACGTAGGTGCGCGAAAACTTCTTGTCAATGTACGTGCGATCTCCGCTGAAGAATTGAAACTGGATATCGACACAGAGCAAGACCTTGCTGCCGCGCGCCTTCTTCTTGAAGGCGACTAAGACGAGAGCTGGCGCAAAAACTCTTCCAGAAGATTTGCCGCAACCGCGCTTCGGTACATTGCCGTCGAGCGAATGTCGTCGATAGGTTTAGCCTCTCGAGCAAGCGCGGCACGTCCAAGCCGTACGGTGTTCTCGAGGTGACTCTTCGCGAGCGAGCGTCCCCGAATCGCCTCCTCGGAGCCCACACAACGCAACGGACGGTCCGCCAATGAAGCCGCGCCAATGCGAATCTCTTCAATCACGTTCTCACGGACGAACGCTACACCTGCTAAGGCGGTCTTCGATATCGCCTGCGCGTTGCGGGTTCCCACTTTGCGAATGTACTGCCTCCAGCCCTCATACGCACGCGGCACACTCACCGAGTAGAGAATCTCGTCGGGCTCCAGTGCCGTCTTCTTATAGCCAAGATGAAATCTGCTGTAGGGAACTGTCCGCTCGCCACGAACGCTCAGCAAAGTTACACTCGCATCGTAGGCCAGCAAGGCAGGCGGAGTGTCGGCAGCAGGCGACGCATTGCAGATGTTGCCTCCCAGCGTGCCGCGATTCTGGTTTGCGATCGACCCTGTCCACGAGGCGGCCTGCACGAGCATGGGTAGTTCACGCGCGATAACCTCATTGCTGCGAATGTCGGTAAATGTTGTCCCTGCACCGATGTGAACGGCATCCGCAGTAACGCGGATGAATCGCAACTCGCGCAGATGCTGAATCGAGAGCAGCGAGAGCGACGCCAGCCTGCCCGTATTCAATGCGACCATCAGCTCCGTTCCGCCGGCAATAAGCGCGTGACGCCCAGGATCGGATGCGATCTGCGTCAGCACGGCCTGAAGATTCGGCGGAGCATGCAGTTCATATCCTGTAACGTCAGATCGCATGTTGCGCCTCAGCGGCCTTCTGTACGGCCTCGAAGATCCGCATGTATCCCGTGCAGCGGCACAGATTCCCCGCGAGTCCTTCCTGAATCTGTTCGAGCGTTGGCGCCGGGTGTTTGTCCAGCAGATGATGCGTCGCCAGGATCATGCCCGGTGTGCAGATCCCACATTGCGCCCCACCGTTCTCAAGGAAACATTGTTGAATCGGATGCAGGCGACCCTCCGTCGACACACCCTCGATGGTGCAGAGCCTGGCACCGTTGGCCTGAAGTGCTGGAACCAAACAGGAGTTTACGAGCTCCCCATTCATTAGTACGGCGCACGCTCCACACTCGCCCTCGCCGCAACCTTCCTTTGTTCCTGTCAGGTGAAGGTCCTCACGCAACACGTCCAGCAGGCGTTTCATCGGCGGGACCTCGATGAGGTGCTGCTCACCGTTCACCGTCAGCTGAACCGCTGCCTTCATGCGTTCACCTCGGGCAGAAATTCGCCCAGCCTGTCGGGGTCGAGCTCGCTGCTCCCGCCATGCTCCGGATTCGTAAATCCGTTGACTTTCTCAAAGATATCCTCTGGAAGTAATGGAATCGAATCAAAGCTCAGGCCGGTTGCATTCTCGATCGCATTCAGAATCGCCGGAGCCGGCCCGTCCATCGGCAACTCACCTATCCCCTTGGCTCCGCCCGGACCGTGCACACACGGAACCTCTTCGAAATGAACACGAATCTCAGGCAGGTCGGCGCTCGTCGGCATGATGTAGTTCGTCATCTGGTTATTCATCATGCGACCGTCCTTCCAGACGCACTTCTCATATAGCGCATATCCAATGCCCTGCGCCACGCCACCCTCGATCTGCCCTTTCGCCAGCACCGGATGCATAATCCGTCCCACTTCCTGCAGAGCATCAAAGCGGGCCACAGACGCGCTGTAGGTGTTCAGATCGACCGCCACCTCCGCAACGTAGACCGCCCATGCATAAGCCGGATAGGCATCGCCATGAAACAACTCGTCATCCCATACAACCGGCCGCACCGGTTCATACCGAGCCGAGCAACGCAGCGATGCATGCTTGTCGAGATAGGACATCGCCGCCTTCGTGAATTGCTCCGGCGTGTGATTCAACGGCAGGCCGCCTTCAGCGCGCAACGTCTCCAGTAGTTGGGTGCTTGCACGCTCCACAAGCTTTCCCACGATCATTGCCGTGCGGCTGGCAACGGTTGGGCCTGAGTTCGGAACTACCTGCGTATCCGGCTGCGCGATCACTACCTGCTCATAAGGAAGCTGCAACGTCTGCGCGGCCACCTGGCACAGAATCGTATTGGTGCCCTGTCCAAACTCCGTCGAGGAAACAAGAATCTGTGGCCGCCCGTCCGGCAAAAGCTCCACCTGCACTACGGAGTTGAGCCGTCGTTCACCTGAACCTGTGAATCCTGAGCCGTGCATGAATGCGGCGATTCCCATCCCGCGCTTGACCGCCGATCCTTTGTTCTCCTCAGCGAATCGCGCCCGCTTCGCGTGGTAGTCACTCTCTTCGAGAGCACGCGTCAGCAGATGCTCCATATCCACTGGCTCCGTCAACAACTGGCCGGTTGCCGTGCGATCGCCTGTCCTCAGAAAGTTGCGGTGGCGTAACTCCTCCGGCGCAAGTCCGACGACACGCGCGACCTTGTCCATGTGACGCTCGAGCGCAAACAATGATTGTGGCGCGCCAAACCCTCGAAACGCTCCATGCGGTGGCAGGTTCGTCGCCATCGCCTTGGCTCGTACCCTCAGAAATGGCCACTTGTATGGTCCCGGCGCATGAATCGTAGCGCGCGACAGAACAACTGGCGACAGCGTCGCATACGCTCCACCATCGAGAGCAATCTCAATCTCGCACCCGAGCAGTTTGCCGTCCTTTGATACCGCTGTGCGGTGCCGTGTACGCGACGGATGTCGCTTCGTCGTCGCGGCCATATCCTCAGCGCGATCGTAGATCATCTTCACCGGATGGCCACACTTCATTGCCAGCAACGCAGCATGGGATCCGATTACAGAGGGAAAGTCCTCCTTCCCGCCAAACGCACCTCCGGTTTCCGTCTGAATCACTCTGCACTTTTCTTCCGGCAGCTTGAAGATCAACGTCAACGCGTGCACAAGGTAGTACGGGCACTGCATCGAACCCTGTACGCACACGCTGATCACATTGCCCTGCGCATCCTTCTCGCACTCGGCGATTACGCCATTCGGTTCGATGTAGAGCTGCTCCTGGGCTCCTGTGTGATACTCGCCCTCGACGATGTGATCCGCCGCCTCAAATGCCGCTGCCAAACCGTCCTCTGTCTCGCTCGCCTCGCCCGAGTACAGCACATACTGCTTGAAGCAGTTGGCTGTTCCGCCGTAGTTGCTCCCCTCCCAAATAATCCGTTCCACATCATTGTTCGCGACGGCCTTCTCCGACTCCTCAATCGTGAACACGCCCGGGAGCTCGTCGTACTCAATTCGTATGCCGGCAATCGCCGCAATCAGCGCCACCTTCTCGCGGTGAGCGAGCAGTAGAATCGGCTCTTCCGGATGGTTCACCTCTCGCGCCGCCAGGCAAGGATGATCTTTGGTCAGGTGGACGATCGTGTTTTCGCCGGGAATGTCGCTTGCCCGCACAATAGCGAACTCCGACCAGTCGATCTCCAGGTGAAAAGTGAATCGCTCGAATTCGTCCGCGCGCGATCGTGGAGCGCACCGTCGCTCCGTGCCACATTCCCGGCAGGCTCAAATCATCGACATACTTCGCCTGACCGAGCACCTTCGCACGGCCTTCCTTCCGCAAAGGCGAGGTCCCCACAATGTCGTGATGCTCTGCCATAGTTCCCGTGGTCGTGCGGCTTTGGATATCCGAAGAGGATAGTACGAAACCGCCTCCACGTCACGCGTTGCGTTCAAAAGTGGCGAAGACGCGAGCGCGGCTGCGTGTCTGCGGTTTTCTGACTGGCTGCCTCCGAAGGCCCGCTCGGTCGCTCCATCGTGCGTTCAATCGATCGGCTGACGAGTTCGCGCGACCCGAGTCCCACGGCGAGTGCCAGCGTCAAAACGATCCCTCCGAAGAGAATTCCAAACGCCAGACTCACAATCGCGCCGCCCACTTGCAGATGATCCAGCGCCATCGCCGCCGTCAGGACTAATACCAGCCACTTCACTCCGAGCGAAAGAATGCGCGCATACTGCAACTGCGCGTTGACCGCGCCGATAAGAACCGAACGAGCCAGAAAGCGCGCGATTACTGTGCCCGCAAAGAGAATCAGCACCGCTCCAATCACGTGCGTCAGATAGGGCAACAGGAAGATCGGCACCTGCGAATCAGAAGAATAAGAGGCGCCGAATGCCGAGATGCCAACCGCCACGCCCACCAGCGTGCAGAGCCAGAAGATCGCACGAGATACAAGACGCGATGGAGGTTGATTCGAGGTCCACTCGAACAAGCTCGCCGGCGCACTGCCCCCCGCACCTCTGCCCAGTCGCTCATCAAAACGCGCCATGGCCAGAACTCGCCGAACGACTGCGGCGATGATTGCGCCCACGAACGCAAAGAGAAGCACCGCAACAAGAAATGCGAGCAGGCCGGGAAGAAAACTCACCAGCACAACCAGTACACGATGCATCGACTGCCGGAGCGCGAATTCGATCTGTTGACCCATCATCCATTCCCTTCCGGGCTCAGTAGGCCCTTGGCGCAAGCCATAGACGAGTTGAAGCAGGGCTGTCATGGATTAAACCGATCCGGCCAGCGCCAGCGTGCCACCAGGTAAGGCTTCTCACGTTCAAACGCTACAGCCGTCTCCTCGCGATGCGCCGCTGCGCTTGCGTCATCGGTCACAGTCCGCAGCGTGGAGGCCACCCACGCCAGATACACCGGGGTAAACGCCCCCAGTAAATGACCGCGATTCAATGCCCGGAGATGGAACGCAAGCGCAAAGTCATATACCAGTCGCGCCCACAGCGCGGGTGCGATCGTGAACGCCGCGGGCTCCGCAATCGACAGCTTCTTCAGCGCCAGCAGTGACTGTGGTGGCAGCGCGAGCGCCCAGATCTCTTGCAGATTTCGATGGGCAAGGCGAAACGCCTCCACCATGCCCGGTACCTCTTCCGCAAGATCGCTGCCTCCGGTCTGCTGAACGGGCGGAATCTCACGGATCGTAACCGCCGGCCCACGCGACCGTTGCCAGAAAGGCGCCTTCGCTTCGATATCCCCAAAGATCCCTCCCGCCACACCCACGAACAGCGTGTTGAAGTCGGACGATGTGGGCGCTGGCGGTATCGGTGCGTCGCAATCCACTTGGCGCACACTGAATGCTGAGACCGCAGCTTCGGCTACCGGCCAAAACAGCGCATCCGATTGCGAGGCAGCCTGTCGCTGGGCCACCGCTGCCATTCGCTCCACCATCCGGCGCGACATTGCCACGTCCATCGGCAGCGGGAATCGAATATTTGCTGCGAACAGCGCCCGTGTCAACGGATACAGAAGTGCCGAGGTTACAAGGCCATCATGCGCGCCCACAGAGTACGCCGGTACGATCAGGTCAGCGCCCTCCGCGATCCTGTCCGCCATCTGACGAATCGCCGTGGCCGGTAAAGTGCAAACGTCCGCACCCAGCAGCAGCACCTGCGCCGCGTCGTGCCGTTGTGCAAGTTCATTGGCGGCCAGATAATCGCCTGCTGTTAACACCCAGTCGCTTCGCACACGCGTTCCGTCAAAGACCGTCAGCGGCAGCGCCTGCGCGGACTCCGGCTCTTCAAGATCCGGAGACGCGATCAGCACCTCGTCCTTACGGAACACCGTCGCAAGATCCGCAAGCAACCCAGGCAGCACATCCTCCGGAAGCGAAGGCACACACAGGAGCAGGCGCGGTGACCCGCCTGGTTGTGCGCCGCGTTCCGCCGAAGCAGCCTCCTGCGGAACGCCGATGCTTTCGATGCTGGAAGGAGATGCCATAGCGACCAGACTCTCAGATGCCCTTCTGCAACTTGGATGCGCCTAAAAAGAGTCTATGCCGTTCACCCCAGGAGTTCACGCACACCCGCAAGCGGAATATACAGCCACGTGGGCCTGTTGTTCAGCTCGTACGCCAGTTCATAGCAGGCCTTCTCCAACAGCAGCGCCCTCAGAAGCACCTCTGCCTTCTCCGCTGGGGCCAATAATGGACTCGCGCCCATCGTATCGCGATAGCCTCGCAGGAACTCTCCCGAGACCGAGCGCTGCCACAATGTTGCCCAGGGCTCCAGCGTAGAACTGTGCTCTGGCCGCCGTTGGATATGCCGTCCGAGAGCCGCCTGTGCCGCATAGCTGAAGCTGCGCAGCATGCCTGCAACATCGCGCAGCGGCGACTGCTTCCTCCGGCGATCTTCCAGCGATCGGGCCGGCTCTCCCTCGAAGTCCACGAAAAGAAAATCCGTATGTGCGCGCAGAAGCTGCCCCAGATGCAGATCGCCATGAATGCGAATGCGTTGCCCAAACTGCCCTGGGTCACCGCTAAGCTCGGCGAGCCGCTCCTTTACGCTTCCGCGCCGCGCCAGAAGTTCGTGTGCTTGCTTCACAGTCTCTTGCGGCAATTCCTGCTCGGACGTCGCCAGGGTCCGCTCCAGTGCAGCCAGTGCCGAGGTCACCTGCTGGTCGATCCTCTCGCGCTCCGTTGCAAGGTCCTCGCCCGTGAACGGTTCCGCCTGAAAAGCCACGTCGTTCGTGGGCGTTGCCAGAGCAAGGTGCAGCTCGGCGGTCCGTTGTCCCAGGAGATACGCCGCGTCCAGGTAAAGCCCGGCGTGCTCTCGCGCCTCGGGCAGCACAGCGTGCGCGGATCCAAGCGTTGCAGGCTCGCCCACCGACGACGGCGCCGGAGACGCAACGACCGATTCGTAGTATCGTCCAAGTTCTTCAAGCGTCCACGCCCATCCATCACCCTCATTGCGCGCAAACGCCTGCAAGAACGCAATCGTCGCACGGTCGCTCGCTCGATGCAGGTCACCAAGATACGCGGGAATGTGCTGGAAGTGGCCCGTTTCGGTGAGGAACCGAGTCATCTCCACCTCAGGATTCTCGCCTGCGCCCAACCTTCGGAAGAGCTTGAGAATCGCCAGCTCATCGAAGATCAAACTGGTGTTCGACTGCTCCACCGACCCAACCTTCGAACTCGTCTCGAGCATCGCCTGCAGATTCAGCTCACGCGTGTGCGTGCCGAGCAGCGGCTCTCCTTGTCCAGGTTTGGCATCGCTCTGCGCCACCATCCGTAGCAGTGCTTTGCGGAAGCCTTCGTCCGCAGTCGCATCAAACAGCACCGGTCCCCTCTGGCTATTGTCCAGTGGCGCAATCACCGCTCGCGGAGAGTTCACGCGCAGGTCATCCGCCTGCGCGCCCGAAGCGACCGCCAGCGGAATCTGGTAAACCTCTGCCGTCGTGCTGGGTTCATTCTTGTACGTGACTTCTACCGTCGCCAGCGTCCCCGAACTGGACGATACGCGCGTGGACGACATCACGCGCACCGAAGAGATTGCGCGCGATTTGCCTCCGAACCACCGCTGCTGCGCGATGTAACCCGGCAAAACTTGCTGCAGGAATGCCTGTGCCTCCGGCTGCAGGATTCCGTCTACTGTGAACGGAGCCGCTGCCACCAGTTTCACGTCGACCGCCGCTGCCTTGGCCTCAACGGGTGCGGTCTCCGCCGCACGCAACGCCGGTTGAATCTCCAGCCAGAGAAAACTGTAGGGCGCCAGTGTTAACGGATACGGCTGCGTTCCAATCTCGGGGAAGGGGACGTACCCCAGCATCTCGACGGGCTGCCTTCCTACAAAGCGCGCCAAGATCCAGTGCTACCGGCTGCGCGAAGCGCGAAAGGTTCGCCACACACAGAATCGTCTCGGACTGCAATCCATCAGGGCTCTGATAATCACGAATGTACGCCAGAACCTTGCGGTTCTCCGGATGCAGAAACTCCAGGGTACCGCGGCCAAAGACCTGAAACAGCTTCCGCAGCGCAATCATGTTGCGCGTCCAGTGCAACAGGCTCGACGGGTCCGACTGTTGCGCCTCCACGTTGATCGCCTGGTAGCCCCAGATCGGGTCCATGATCACGGGGAAGTACAGCTTCGCCGGCACTGCCTTGCTGAACCCCGCATTCCGGTCCGAGTTCCACTGCATGGGCGTGCGCACGCCATTGCGGTCGCCGAGATAAATGTTGTCGCCCATCCCGATCTCATCGCCGTAGTACATAATCGGCGTCCCTGGAAAGCTGAACAGCAACGAGTTCAGTAGCTCGATACGTCGCCGATTGTTATCGACCAGCGGCGCCAGTCTCCGCCGTATGCCGACATTGATGCGCATGCGCGGGTCGGCCGAGTACGCGAGATACATATAGTCGCGCTCATCAGCCGTCACCATCTCCAGCGTCAACTCATCGTGATTGCGCAGAAAAATCCCCCACTGACAGTTCCAGGGAATGTCCGGCGTCTGCGCCATGATGTCTGTAATCGGCAGTCGATCCTCCTGCCGGATCGCCATGTAAATGCGCGGCATCAGCGGGAAGTGAAAGGCCATGTGGCACTCATCTCCATCGCCGAAGTACGGCCGCACATCCGCCGGCCACTGATTCGCCTCCGCGAGAATCAGCCGATTCTCATAGCCCTCATCAATCGCCGCACGAATCTGCTTGATCTTCTCGTGCGTCTCCGGCAGATTCTCGCAATTCGTTCCATCGCGCTCCACCAGATACGGAATCGCATCCATCCGCATCGCATCCACGCCCATGTCGAGCCAGAAGCGCATCGCCTTCAGCACCTCTTCCATCACAGTCGGATTGTCGAAATTCAAATCCGGCTGATGTGAGAAGAAGCGATGCCAGTAGTACTGCTGCGCAACATCGTCCCATGTCCAGTTGGACTTCTCGGTGTCCGTGAAGATGATCCGTGCATCCTTATAGAGCTGATCCGTATCGCTCCACACATAAAACTCGCGCTCCGGCGATCCCTTCGGCGCCCGCCTCGCGCGCTGAAACCACGGATGCTGATCGCTCGTATGGTTGATGACCAGCTCGATCATCACCTGCATGTTGCGCGCATGCGCCGCATTCAGAAACTGCTTGAAATCGTCGATCGTTCCATACGACGGATTCACATCCGTGTAGTTCGCGATATCGTATCCGTCGTCTCGCAGCGGAGAAGGGAAGAACGGCAGCACCCACAGGCATGTGACGCCGAGCTCCTGCAGATAATCCAGCTTCGAGATCAGCCCCTGAAAATCGCCGATGCCGTCGTCGTTCGAGTCCGCGAACGCACGCACGTGCAGCTCATAGATAACTGCATCCTTGTACCAGAGTGGATCGGTGGCGCTGCAGGGCTTCTTCACTCGCTCGTGCCTTTCGTCAGGTCTTCTGCGTCAGATTGGATTCAGTCCCGGGCGATTTGCGTCTATGGCCCCACTATCCGGAACACGTGCGCTGGCGTCTCCGACGGCCGCAGTGCGACGTAGTTCCGCTGGTCCTTCCACGGATAACTTGCCCCGCTCAACAGATCCTCGACAACAAAACTACCTTTCCACGGCAGCCCCAGCGCATCCATCTTCAGATCCAGCCACGCCGTCTGCTCTTTGCCGGGATCAAGATTCACTACGACCAGAATCACGTTGCTCTTGTCCGCCGTAGCCTTCGAATAACAAAGTAGCTGCGGATTCGGCGCATCGTGAAACACCAGGTGCTCATTCCGCTCCAACGCCCTGTTGTCGCGGCGGATGTGGTTCAACTTCGTCAGCAGTGGAGCAATCGAGATCGGGTCTTTACGGTTCCACTGCCTTAGCTGATACTTCTCGCTGTCCAGGTACTCCTCGCTTCCGGTCTTTCCCGCAGCCGGCTTCGCCGCGCGTCCTTCGCAAAGCTCAAACGCCGGCCCGTAGATTCCCCAGTTCGCGCTCAGCGTCGCAGCCAGCACCGCGCGCAGCTGAAACACCGCTCGCCTCCGCACCGGGTCCTTCTCCTGAAGCTGCTCATGCAGAATATCCGGCGTATTCGGCCACACATTGGGTCTGAAAAAATCTGACACCGGCGGATTGCAGATCTCCTCGAAGTACGCCTGTAGCTCGTCCTTGCCCGTTCGCCACGTGAAGTATGTATAACCCTGCGTGTATCCGATCTTCGCCAGTGCGTACATCACGTGCGGCCGCGTAAACGCCTCTGCCAGGAAGATCACCTCAGGATGCGTCTTCCGCACCTCCGCAATACACCACTCCCAGAACGGCAGCGCCTTCGTATGCGGATTATCCACGCGAAACACGCGCACTCCATGATCGATCCAGAACTTGAACACGCCATACAGGGCGTCCCACAGCGCGCGCCACTCCTTCGACTCAAAGTTCAGCGGATAAATATCCTGATACTTCTTCGGCGGATTCTCCGCATACTGAATCGTCCCGTCCGGCCGGATCGTAAACCAGTCCGGATGCTTCTTCACCCACGGATGATCCGGCGAACACTGAAACGCAATGTCCAGCGCAATCTCCATCCCTTGCTTCTGCGTCGCTTGCACCAGATGCGCGAAGTCCTCCATCGTCCCCAACTGCGGATGCAGCGACGTATGCCCACCCTCCGCGCCTCCGATCGCCCACGGGCTTCCGACATCCCCCGGCTCGGCGACCACCGAATTGTTCTTCCCCTTGCGATACTGCACGCCGATAGGATGAATCGGCGGCATGTACACCACGTCAAATCCCATCGCCGCAATCTCAGGCAGCCGCGCCTCCATATCCTTGAACGTCCCGTGCTGCCCAGGTGTCGGCGAGCACGATCGCGGAAACAGCTCGTACCACGCAGAGAATCGTGCCCGCTCGCGATCCACCCACAACGGCAGTTCTCGTTCGAATCGCGTTGCAAAGTTCATATCCGGATATCTTGCGGCCAGCGCCTCCAGCTCAGGCGTCAGCGGCGACTCATAGTACGGCAGGTTCGCATCCGCCAGATGTCGCAGCTGCGCCACTGCCTCCGCAAGCCGTCTCGCATCCATCCCCTCGGCCCGCCCCGCCGCAGTCTCCAACAGGTTTGCTCCGATTCGCAGCGCCAGCGGAATATCCTGCGGCGTCACTTGCGCGGTCGGTTCCTTGGGGTCAGGCTGCGCGTCGAGCCGCTTCACCAGGTCGTGCGCCCACGTGTCGAATGCGTCGACCCACGCCTCGATCGTGAACCTCCATCCGCCGATCTTGTCCACTGGAAACCGTGCCCGCCACAGGTCGTTGGTTAGCGGCTCAAACCCCGCCTCGCTCCACTGGTGTTCTGTCTCATGCCGAAACAGCACCCGCCCTGCGACGTGATCATGCCCATCCCCAAAGATCGCCGCGGTCACCTCCACCACGTCGCCGATCACGCGTTTCGCAGGATACTTGCCGCCATCCACCTCCGGCTGCACCTCCTCGATAACGACGCGCCGTCGCCCCTCCGCTGGTTTCATGCTGCGGCCTCCACCCGAAATTCAATCTGCCGTTGCAGTCTAACTCGCCCGGAGCCGCCTCCGCGTTCGCCCTGCATCCAATTCCATTAGAAGCAAGAAAGCACCCGCTGGTGAGCAGCTCTTCGAACGCCCGCTCCTGCTGACAAATGATGTCGCCCTGCTGCGCAAGGAGTACGATGCCAAAGAGCGGGCGCATGCTGGGCAACTCCGCGGACGTGTCGCACATCACGCTCGAGCGCGCGGCCTTCAGGCTCCTCCGGCCCAGAACCCCATTCACCTAATCTCTAACCTTCGTGATGCAACCTCGTCTCTATTGGAGCGACTCTATCGAAGCAGGGCCCGCGCCCCACCCCTCAACCCTGTAACCTCAACTCTCAACCCCACGATCCGGTGAAGGAGATGCAAACGCCCGTGAAGCGAGTGCCCAGCGCGACCTACCGCCTGCAGCTGCACAAGGGCTTCACCTTTGACGACGCTGCGGCCATCGCCGACTACGTCCGCGCTCTCGGCGTCAGTCACGTCTACTGCTCACCCTATCTACAGGCCGCGCCCAACAGCATGCATGGCTATGACGTCGTCGACCATCGCCGCATCAACGAAGAGCTCGGCGGCGGCGCCGCACACCAACGCTTCTGCAATCGTCTGGGCGACGTTGGTCTCGGCCAGGTGCTCGACATCGTGCCCAACCACATGAGTCTTGGCGACCAGAATCGCTACTGGCACGACGTGCTCGAGAACGGTCACAACAGCCGCTACGACAGCTTCTTCGACATCGACTGGAACCCCACAGAAGAGCGCCTTCGCGACAAGGTACTCGTTCCCATCCTCGACGATCAATACGGGCGCGTCCTCCGCCGCGGCGGCATCGTCGTCGAGCGTCACAATGCGATTTTCTTCGTCAAAGCCTCCGGTCAGGCGCTTCCCGTCGCTCCTGAGAGCCTCGCGACGCTGCTCACTCGCGCAGCCGAGTACGCCAAGAGCGACACCCTCAACTTCATCGCCGCCAGCTTCGGCCGTCTTCCTGTAGCAGAGTTTGCCGATCGCCGCACCGTCCTTGCGCGTCATCGCGACAAAATCGTGTTGCGCACTCTGCTTGAACGTCTGCTCGTCGAAGACGACTCCGTTCGTGAGGGGGTCGATCGCGCCGTGCGCGAGCTCAACGAGAACGTCGATGCGCTCGATGAGTTCCTCGAGCAGCAACACTTCCGCATTGCCTACTGGAAGACCGCCGATCAGCAGCTCGGCTATCGCCGTTTCTTCGACGTCAACACGCTTATCGGTTTACGTGTCGAGCGCGAGTACGTCTTCGAAGAAACCCACGCACTCATCCTGAAATGGCTCGAAGATGGCGTTCTCGATGGCGTCCGCGTCGACCATCCTGACGGCCTTCGCGATCCTCTGCAATACTTTCAGCGCCTCCGCGAGCGTGCTCCCGACGCCTGGATCATCGGCGAGAAGATCCTTGAGCCCGGAGAGTGGCTCCGCGCAGACTGGCCCATCGAAGGCACTACCGGCTACGACTTCCTGAACACCGCGCTCGGCGTGCTCGTGAAACCCGACGGTCTCGACAGGCTCGGCGACTACTACGCGGAGTTCACCGGCGACACAATGCCGTTTCCCGTCGTCGCCCATGACAAGAAGATCAACGTGGCGCAGGAGGCTCTCGGCAGCGATGTCAACCGCCTCACGAGTCTCTTCGTCGAGATCTGCGAGACAAGCCGCGACTACCGCGACTTCACGCGTGCCGAGATTCGCCGCGCCGTCCGCGAAGTCGCAGCCTGCTTTGCAATCTACCGCACCTACGTCGTTCCGGATCGCGATGAGATCACCGAAGAAGACATCCGCATCATCGAGCGTGCGACGCGATGCGCCAAGGACAACCGCCAGGACATCGACGGTCTCCTCTTCGACTTCATGCGTGACGTCCTCATTCTCAGAGTGCGTGGCGAAAAGGAGCGGGAGTTCGTCTACCGCTTCCAGCAGTTCACCAGCCCGGTAATGGCCAAGGGTGTCGAAGACACCGCGTTCTACTGCTCCAATCGGCTCACCGCAATGAACGAGGTCGGGGGCGATCCTGACTGCGACGGTTTCCCCCTCGAATACTTCCACACCTACAACCATGGCCATGCAGCGAACCTTCCCGCAGACCATGACTACGCTGAGTACGCATGACACCAAGCGCAGCGATGACGTGCGCGCCCGTCTCGCTGTGCTCTCAGAAATTCCAGACGAATTCAACTGGCTCGCCGAATACTGGAGCCGCCACAACGCGCGCTACACATCCAACGGCGTCATCGACCGCGGTACCGAGTGGTTTCTCTATCAGACGATGATCGGCGCGTGGCCCATATGCGGTGAACGTCTGCGCAACTACATGGAAAAGGCGATGCGCGAGGCCAAAATACGCACCAGTTGGGTGTCCAACAACGCCGAGTACGAAGACGCTCTGCGCCGCTTCATTGACGCGCTGCTCGCCGATACAACCTTCATCTCCGAGCTCGAAGCCTTCGTCGCAAAGATTACGCCCGCAGGCCGCATCAACTCTCTCGCACAAACGCTCATGAAGTACACCTCCCCTGGCGTGCCCGATCTGTACCAGGGTGGCGAGCTTTGGGACCTCTCGCTCGTAGACCCCGACAACCGCCGGCCCGTCGACTATCAGCTTCGGCGCAAGCTGCTGAACGAGCTGGGTTCCATGACGGCAGAACAAGTCATGAAGCGTATGGATGAGGGCCTTCCGAAGTTGTGGGTCATTCACCACGCGATTGTGGCTGCGGCGTGAACGGGCGCGCTCCTTCGGCCCCGAGGGAAGTTACTCGGGCTGCACGGCACAGGGACCGCAGGCGGATCGAGTCGTCGCCTATGTGCGGGGTGGTGACGTGCTTACCGTTGTCCCTCGCTGGTCACACTCGCTGACCTCATGGAATGGAACCGCGCTCGAACTGCCCAATGGGCGTTGGACCAATTGGCTGACCGGCCAACACTTCGAAGGGCTCCAGCCAATTGAGGACCTGTTCGGAGTTTTCCCGGTTTCATTGCTAGCTCTTGACCACGCGGCGTAGCGCGCCGCTCACGCATCTCAGAGGCTGAGGAGAGGTCGATGCACGAATTTCGGGTTTGGGCTCCGCGCGCACAGAAGCTGCGGCTCCAGTTGAATGAACGCGAGCCGATTGCCATGGAAGGGCCGGACGGCAGGGGGTGGTGGTGCGTCGCGGTGCAGGATGCCGGCCCCAACTCCAACTACGGATTCCTCGTGGACGACGACCCGACGCCATATCCAGACCCGCGCAGTGCGTGGCAGCCGCGAGGGGTACACGAGGCCTCAAGGGTCTATGACCAGAGTGCCTTTCGGTGGACGGACAAGAACTGGCACTCGCCTCCGCTTTCCGCAGCAGTCATCTACGAGATGCACATCGGAACCTTCAGCGAGGAAGGAACCTTCGATGGCGCGATCAACCATCTGGACTACCTGACAGATCTCGGCATCACGCACCTGGAGGTGATGCCGGTGAACGAGTTCGCCGGACAGCGCGGCTGGGGTTACGACGGGGTCTTCCTGTTTGCTCCCTTTGAGCCTTACGGTGGACCGGACGGATTCAAGCGCTTCGTCGACGCGTGCCACGCGAAGAATCTCGCGGTGATCCTCGATGTGGTCTACAACCACTTCGGTCCGGTGGGGAACTACACCAATAAGTTCGCTCCGTACCTGACGGAGAGGTTTCACACACCGTGGGGCGCGGCGGTGAACTTCAACGAAGGTGGAAGCGACGAGGTTCGCAGGTTTTTCTGCGACAACGCGGTGATGTGGCTGAGGGACTATCACGTTGACGGTCTGCGGCTCGACGCGACGCACGAGTACATTGATCGCTCCGCAATCCACTTCATGGAGCAGCTCTCCGCGGAGGTGGAGCGGCTCGGTGCAACGCTTGGGCGCAGGTTCGTGCTGATCGCGGAGAGCGACCTGAACGATCCGAAGTTCGTGCGTCCGCGCGAAGCGCACGGCTACGGCATGGACGCGCAATGGAGCGACGATTTTCATCATTCGCTCTTTACGCTGCTGTGGTCCGATCCGGGCCGCGGGTACTACGACGACTTCGGCTCCGTGGATGATCTCGCGAAGAGCCTGAAGCAGGTCTTCGTCTACGACGGTGTGTACTCGGGCTACCGCAACCACCGGCACGGCAGGCCGGTGGAGGGGCTTTCGGCGCACCACTTCCTGGGGTACATCCAGAACCACGACCAGGTGGGGAACCGGGCGGTGGGGGAGCGGCTGGAGCACCTGGTGGGGATGGATGCGGCCAAGGTGGCGCTGGGGATTGTGCTCACCGCGCCGTTCGTCCCGATGCTCTTCATGGGCGAGGAGTTCGCGGCTTCGACACCGTTCCTGTACTTCGCGGACCACGAGGAGGAGGAGATGCGGCAGTTGGTCTCCGAGGGGCGTCTGCGGGACTTCGCGGCCTTCGGTTGGGACCAGTCGCAGATTCCCGACCCGGAGAATCCGCAGACCTACGAGCGGTCGAAGCTCAACTGGAGCGAGGTGCACGAGGGCAGACATCAGTGCATGTTCCGGTGGACGAAGGAGCTCATCCATCTGCGGCGAACGACGGTGGCGCTGAACGACGGCGACCTCGGACACCTGAAGGTCGCGTGCCGTGAGGAGGACAGGTTCCTGGTGATGGAGCGTGGTCCGGTGAGAATCCTGGCCAACCTCGGCGAGCGGCCTGTGAAGATCGACCTGCGCGAGGGCGAACGGTTACGGTTGAAGTCCACCGATGGCGTTGTGCTCTCGGCCGGAGAGGCTGCGCTGCCGAAGATGAGCTTTGCCATTCTGGAGCGGACTGAGAACTAGAAGCACTCGGGAACCAGGAGCGCTCGGAGGATCAGAGGCTGCTGCAGTTAGCATTGGGGGCAGGAGCGATCCGGCGTGGCAGACGAGGTCATCAGGACCATCAGCAGTCGAGAGGTTTATCGGAATCCGTGGACGAGCGTTCGCGAGGATGTCATCGAGCGCTCGAACGGGCAGCGCGGAATCTATGGTGTGGTCGACAAAGATCCTGCGTGCATCGTGATTCCGATCGAGCGGGCTGCGGATGGTGATTTTTTGTGGCTGGTGAGGCAGTTCCGGTACACGGTGGGGGCACGTACTACGAGCTGCCGCAGGGCGGGTGGGAGCAGCCGGATGTCAACCCGGTGGAGATGGCTCGGGGTGAGCTGCGCGAGGAGACCGGGCTGCGGGCGGAGCGGATGACCGAGCTGGCGAGGCTATGGATCGGTTATGGGGTGATGCGGCAACTGCATCATGTATTCCTGGCTGAAGGACTGACGCAGGGCGAGCACGAGCGCGAGCCGGAGGAGCATGACATGACGGTGCATCGCGTCCGGGTCAGCGAGTTTGAGGCGATGCTGCTGGATGGGCGAGTGATGGATAACTGCTCGGCCGCCGCGTGGGGCGTGTATCGGGTGTGGCGGGACCGTCAGGGGTGATCCCCTCCCCGGCACTTTTTGCGCAAAATCTTCATAAGATTGGACTTAGGGTTGGACCTAAACTGCAAAGTATTGATTCCAGATAGTTTGTATGGAAAGTCTCTGAATACAATAAGTTACGCAGATTTGGATGTTATCGCCTGTCTGTGATCAGGTGCCGATAAAAACAAAAGCAGATCCCTGCGGGGATGACAGCAAGAAAAGCCACAACGAAAAGCAAAAGGCTGCGCTCTGCGCAGCCTTTTTTATCCCTGTAGTTCTATTTTAACAGGTCGGCCGGAATTAACATGTCGCGACTTTTCCGCAAGTTTTCGCTTTGATTTGTGTGAGTTGCGGGGTTTTCAACGATTCTGGGGGCTTGACAGGTTTTGGCGCGTCGTCAGGGGGCGGAGCCGGGAGCTTCGGCGGTTTCTTCGTAGGCAGTGTGGAGCGGGAGGAAGACGGAGACCCTGGTTCCCTGGGTTTCGGGAGCCGTGCTGCTCTCGAGGCTGATGAGACCGCCGTGTCCTTCGACGAACTGGCGGGCCACGAAGAGGCCGATGCCAGTGCCGACGGTGCGGGTGGTGAAGAAGGCGTCGAAGACCTTGTCGAGGTTCTTCCGGGGGATGCCGACACCGTTATCCGCAACCGTGAGGAGGACGCCGGGCGAGGGTGTCTGCGCGTCGGAGACGGTGAGGGTGAGTTTGCCGCCCTCGGGCATGGCGGCGATGGCGTTGGAGAGAAGGTTGGAGATGACCTGCATCATCTCGCCGCGGCGTACGGTGATTTTGGTCTTGGAATCGAGGTGGCGCTCGACGCTGATGCTGAAGGCCGAGCAGCGCGGGCTGTAGACCGTAAGGGCGTGTTCGGCGAGCTGGGAGAGGGACGCTGAGGTGGCGGAGGCATGCTCACGGTAGAAGCCGAGGGTCTGCTTGGCGATGTGGGCGACGCGATTGAGCTCGATCTCCGCGGTGCTGAGATAGGTCTTGCCTTCGTCAGTGGTGATCTGACGGCGCAGGAGATAGAGCAGATTGAGCACGGCCTCCAGCGGATTATTGATTTCGTGCGCGATGGTTGCCGCCATGCGTCCGGTGGCGGCGATCTTTTCCGCCTGAATCAGTGAATTCTCGATGCGTTTGCGGCTGGAGATGTCGCGGAGAATCTTGGAGGCCCCGATGATGGTGCCGGTTTCGTCCTTGATAGGAGAGATGGTGAGGGAGACATCGAGGAGATCGCCGGATTTCGAGCGACGGACAGTGTCGAAGTGCTCGATGCGTTGGCCGGCACGGATGCGAGAGATGATGAGCGGCTCGTCGGAGTGGAACTCTTCCGGGATGAGCTTGAGGATGGACTGGCCGACGATCTCGTCGGGCGTGTAACCGAGGATGCGTGTGGCGGCCTCGTTCCAGCTGGTGACGATGCCGTTGAGGTCCTTGCTGATGATGGCGTCTTCTGAGGATTCGACGATGGCGGCGAGCTGGCCGAGCCGCTTGGAGTCGACCTTGCGCTGCCCGTCGATGCGATCGAGGTCGGTGAGCTGGCGGGAGAGCTGCTCGCGCATGCGCGAGTTCTCGATGGCGAAGGCGGCCTGTGAGGCGATGGTCGCGATGAGGAGCTCGGTGGTCTCGTCGAAGATGTCGGGGTCCTCGTGGCCGTAGACGAGCGCGCCGAGGATTTCGCCGGTGAGGATGCGGACGGGGACGGCGAGGTAGCTGCGGATGGTGCGGGTCTCGTGCGGGAGGCCGTCAGCAGGCAGCGGGCCGCGGAAGCGGGTGTCCCGGCCAATGTCGCGCGAGCGGATGATGGCGGGGTCTTTGAGTGGGGGCGCGAGGGTGGAACGCGCGGGGAAGGTGGACGAGCGCGTGGGGCCGGAGCCGGAGACGATGTAGAAGGGGAAGCTGCCCGGGTGAGGCGCGGTCTGATTGCAGAGGAACCCACCGAACTCTGCGCCGGTGACCTGCAGGCCGGTGTCGGTGGCGCGCTGCACGATGGATTCGAGGTGGGTGTTGCGGGCGAGAAGAAGGCCGGTCTGGGCGATGAGTTCCAGCTTCTGTTCGAGTGTGCGGGAGGAGTCCAAAGCAACAGTCATGCGGCTCCGCCGAGTGTACCGTGTGCGGGTTGGGAGCGGAGCAGCATGTGGGGGCCTTTTTCGGTTTGGAGGTTACGTCACAAAAGCGACAAAGAGCGCGGGATCTATTGAATTTGGATTCGGGTAGTGAGCGGGACGTTGTGTGAGGAGTCGCCGATACGGAGCTCAACCGGCTCTTTTTCTACGACAAAGCGGTTTAGTCTGTCGTTCCACCATGCGAGTGTGGAGACTTTGAGCGGAAGGACGACGGTGCGGGTTTCGCCGGGAGCGAGCGAGATGCGCTGGAAGCCTTTGAGCTCTTCTGTCGGGCGCGGAGACAGAGGAGTGGAGATGATGCACGTAGAGCTGCACGACTTCGTCGCCGGCGCGCGAGCCGGTGTTGGTGACGTCGACGCTGAGGTTGATGGTTGCGTCAGGAGCGGCGGAGGTTGCGCTGGTGCGGAGGTTTGCGAACTTGAATGTCGTGTAGCTGAGGCCGAAGCCGAAGGGGTAGAGCGGCTCGCCTTTGAAGTACATGTAGGTGCGGCCGTGGCGGATGTCGTAGTCCATCATGGGCGGGAGCTGGTTGATGGACTTGGGCCAGGTGACGACGAGGTGGCCGCCTGGGGTTGCGTCGCCGAAGAGGACGCGCGCGAGGGCGGTGCCTTCGTCCTGTGAGCTGTGCGCCATGTGCAGGATGGCGGGGATGTATTGCTGCGACCAGTTGATGGTGTAGGGGAAGCTGGAGATGAGCACCATGATGGTGCGCGGCTGCACGGCGAAGACCTGCTTGACGAGCTGCTCCTGCTCGAGTGTGAGCGATTCGCGATCGCGGCCCTCGCGGCCGTCGGAGGGGACGGTGCAGGGGAGCGTGCCGCCGCCGTCGACGGTCTCGTGCCAGTCGTGCGCCATGTCGGGGCCGCAGGTGGGGTCGTTGCCGACGATGACGATGGCGACGTCGGAGCTCTTTGCGGCGGTGAGGGCTTGTTGGTTGAGTTCGGTGGCGGCGTAGTTGATCTTGATGTTGGGGCCGGCGGCGGTGGTGATGCCGGCGAGCGGCGTGACGGCGTAGGGAGGCGTGCCGCCGTACCAGTCCCAGTGGACGGAGTCGGCGAGTGGGCCGATGACGGCGATGGATTTGAGTTTGGACTTGTCGAGGGGCAGCGTGTTGTTCGCGTTCTTGAGGAGGACGATGGATTCGAGGGCTGTGCGGAGAGAGATCTCGTGGGCGTGGCCGGAGTTCCAGGGCTCGGGTTCGTTGTCTGCGTTGATTTTCGAGTACGGGACTTGCGCGGGTGGGTCGAGGAGGCCGAGCTTGAGGGTGACTTCGAACTTGCGGCGGAGGAGGGTGTCGAGCTCAGCTTCGGTGACGGAGCCTTCTTTGATGGCGGCGTGGGTTTCGTCTTTCCAGGTGTCGAGGAATTGGTTGATGCCGGCGTGGAGGCAGGCGATGACGGCGGCTTTCTGGTCGGGGAATGCGTGGTGCGCGGACCAGAGCTGGCGGACGGCGCCGCCGTCGGAGGAGAGGACGTCGACGTGCCACTGGTCGATGACGATGGATTTGAGGATGGGATTGACGGCCATGGGTGTGCCGTTCCAGGAGTTGTAGCTGGCCATGACGCCGCGTGCGCCACCGTCGAGGAAGCCCATGCGGAAGGGGACGGAGTAGTACTCCCAGAAGAGGCGGGAGTCGAAGTCGGAGCTGGAGCTGGAGCGGTGGTCCTCGTTGGAGTTGGCGAGGAAGTGTTTGAGGAGGGCGGCGGCTTGCCAGTAGTGCGGGTCGTCTCCTTGCAGGCCGTGGACGAAGGCGGTGACCATGGTGCCGTTGAAGAACGGGTCCTCGCCGTAGACCTCTTCGCTGCGGCCCCAGCGTGGGTCGCGCGCGAGGTCGGCTTGTGGGCCCCAGAGCATGAGGATGCTGCGGTTGTATTTTGGCGTCTGCGTGATGTAGCGGGCTTCGTAGCCTTCGACGGCGGCGGCTTGCTGAACGAGCGCGGGGTCCCAGGTTTCGCCGAGGCCGGGCGGCTGCGGGAACTGTGTGGTGGTGATGGCGTCGCGGCCGCGGCCGCCACGCTGCACGACTCCGTGAATGCCTTCGGAGCTGCCGAAGCTGGGGACGCCGAGGCGCGGCACGGCGGTGTTGGTGCCGAGGCAGTCGATCTTCTCGTCGAGGGTCATGAGCGAGAGGAGATTGTCGATGCGCTTTTCTGGGGCGAGGGAGGGGTCGCGGAAGGGATAGGGCTGCGGCTGTTGCGCGGATGCTGATGCGAGCGTGAGCGCGAGTGCGCTCGTGAGGAGGAGTTTGAGCACGCGGGGACCTCGTGAGGTTTGATCCACACGATGGTAGCGCGAGCGCTTGTAGCGGTCCGGGTTTAGTTGATGTGTTTGGAGCGGCGGGACATGAAGTCCATGAGGAGGTAGTTGCCGAGCGTCTGCGGGGTGGTGAAGTAGGCTTTGCCGCGGCACATGGCGGCGACCTGCTGCACGAACTGCACGAGCTGGAAGTCGTTCGCGAGCATGAAGGTGTTGATCATGATGTTGGCACGCTTGCAGCGGCCGACCTCTTCGAGCGTCTCGGAGATGACGATGGGGTCGAGGCCGAAGGCGTTTTTGTAGATGCGGCCGTCGTCAAGCGTGAGCGCCGAGGGCTTGCCGTCGGTGATCATGACGATCTGTTTCATGTCCTTGCCGCTGGAGCGCAGAATTCGTTGCGCCACTCTCAATCCCTCTCGGGTATTCGTGTAGTGCGGGCCGACCTTGACGCGCGGAAGCTGTGAGAGCGGGATCTCCTCGGCGGAGTCATGGAAGAGGACGAGCGAGAGCTGGTCGCCGGGGTACTGCGTGCGGATGAGGTGCGAGAGCGCCATGGCGACGCGCTTGGCGGGCGTGAAGCGGTCCTCGCCGTAGAGGATCATCGAGTGCGAGCAGTCGAGCAGGACGACGGTGGCGCAGGAGGACTGGTAGTCGGCCTGTTGGACGTGAAGGTCGGAGTATTCGAGGTTCAGTGTTGCCGGAACCATCGGGAGGGCCTTCGCGTGCGAAGACGGAGTTGAGGGTCGCGGTGATGTCGAGGTTGAGAGAGTCGCCGAACTCGTAGGGCTTGGAGGAGCCGTTGGTCTCAACGCCGGCGGCCTCGTAGAGCGTGTCATGGCGGCCGAGCGAGGACTTGCCGAGCGGGCCGAGGAGATCGCGGAGGGCCTTGAAGCCGAGGAAGTCCATGCCCTTGTCGGTGACCTCGAAGCGCGTGTTCTCGGTGTTGCCGTCACCCTGCTCGCCCTGGCCTTCGGCGTCTTCGGGGGACTCGGCGTTGAGGAAGGCCTCGTCCTTCATGCGCTGAATAATCTTTTCGACGAGCTCCTGCTTGCCTTCTTCGGGAAGCTCTTCGTATTTCTCCTGCGCGTCTTCGTCGAGGAGCTCGCCGGAGTCGAGCGCCTGGCGGATGGCCTCGCGCAGATCCTCCATGGAGTCCGAGGCGTTGTTTTGAAACTGCGACCAGGGATCTTCGAAGCCGGAGTCGAGAAAGAAATCCGACAGGGCCTCCATCAAGTCTTCGAGATCGAAGCTCGTGGAGAGATCGCCGGTGAACTTTGTATAGCGGGTAAGCTTCATGCGGGCAGAGGGCTTCCGTGCTGCTATTAGATTAGACGCCCGCGCGCCGCCGAGGATGCGGAGGCCTAAAGTCCGGCGGCCCGGCAGAGAGGTTCGCCGTGCAATTGCGCGAGGAGCGGTGTCGATGAGAAAGGATGTGACCTGCGACCCAAGGCTGACGCGAAGCGTGGGAAGAGCGCGTAGGACCTGCAGATAGTACGAGAGGTCCTCCATGTTGGCGGAGCCCACGCCGGGGTTGTTGTAACGGAGCTGACCGTAGGGCGCGATTACCTTCTCGAACTGGCGCTTTGCAGGCTTGAAGTGTGTGTAGCCGAGGAACTCCATGGTGACGTTGACGTGCTGGATGGGTGGCGGCTGCTCGCTGGGATAGCTCGGCTGCCAGGGTGGATAGTAGGCCGTGTCGGTGATACTGCCGAAGTTGACGAAGAGCTCGAAGCGCAGCTTTTTCTTTTTGTCCTGCGTGCATTGCGCGGTCAGTGTAGGGCGGTGAGGTCGAATGTGGCGGGAGTGCCGGGTGGTGGATCGGAGAGGAGAAAGAAGCGAACGTAGGTGATGTCGCTGAAGCTGTCTGTACCGGAGAGGCGCGCGAGGTTGGGCGAGAGCGTTTCGAGAGGCGGTGCAGCAGTGCTGTCGGCAGTGCCCGTGGCCGACTGCATGAGGAAGATCGCAAGAGCAAGCAGCGCAGAGAGATAGATCATCGCGAATCTCTTGAGTTGCGGCCGAGGTTGCCCTGAGCGTAGCAGAGTTCGTTTTTGAATTGTGATGGAAGTTGTGTGGGTGTTTGCCTTCGGGTGAGATCAGAGCGGACGCGCGCCGCTCATCACGGCGAAGCTGGAGTGTTTGTACCAGCAGTCGACGTTGGTGAAGCCGGCCTCGCGCAGCCATGCAAGCTGCACAGCGACGGGTGTGCGGCGGTCTTCCTGCTGGCGGAAGAGTGAGTCGGCGATCTGCTGCTCGGTGGCACCGAGGGCGCGGACGTCGGCGAGCCAGCGGAGTTGGTAGGTCTCTTCGAGCTCGGGAGTGGGGCCGGCGATGTGGTCGGCGTTGATGAAGAGGCCGCCGGGCTGAAGCGCAGTGAAGATGGGTTGCAGCAGGGCGCGCTTGCGTTCGTCCTCGAGGTGATGGATGGAGAGCGACGAGACGATGGCGTCGGAGTTGCGCGGGCAGCGGCTCGGTGGTGTAGTCGGCAAGCGAGAAGGTGATGTGAGGATCGTCACCCATGCGGCCGCGCGCGAGTGCGAGCATGTTCTCGGAGAAGTCGATGAGTGTGAGGTGCGCCTCGGGGAAGGCAGCGCGCAGCATGGCGGAGAAGAGGCCGGAGCCCGCGCCGAGCTCGACGATGTGCATGGCGTCGGTGGGAATGAGCTCGAGGGCTGCGGCGTAGAAGGCTTCGTGGCCGGGGATGAGCTTCATGCGGTCGCGGTCGTAGGTGGCGGCGGTGGCATCGAAGACTGCGCGGCTGTTGTTCATGGCCATAGGAACGAGCATAAGCGGAGTTGATGAAGTTTATGAGTTGAATAAGAACTTCGAATCCGGCTATTTGCGTTTTAGAGCCTCGAGTTCGTCGAGGGTACGCGGCCAGTCGGAGCCGAGCAGGCGAGAGAGCGAGCGGTCGGCGAGGACGCGGCCGTCGGTCTGGCATGTGGGGCAGTAGTTGGTTTCGTTGTCGGCGTAGCGGATGCGCTGGACGGGCGTGCCGCAGCGTGGGCAGGGCAGGTTGTAGCGACCGTGCACAGCCATCTCGGGGCGGAAGGCGGTGACCTTCTCGGGGAAGTTTTTCTCGGCCTCAGAGTTGAAGCGATCAATCCAGGTTTGCAATGTTTCGCGTGTGGCGGTGTAGAGGCGTTGCCACTCGTCAGGTGTGAGCTTCTGGGTCTGCGCGAGTGGTGAAAGCTTTGCGGCCCAGAGGATCTCGTCGGAGTAGGCGTTGCCGATGCCGGAGAGCACGCGCGGGTCGGTGAGTGCGCGTTTGAGGGTGTGGTTTTCGGCGGAGAGCGCGGCGCGGAAATCGTCGAGCGACAGCGAAAAGATGTCGAGGCCGCCCGGGTCGAGCGCGGCGAGTGCGGCTTCGCCGCGGACGAGATGCAGCGAGGCACGGCGCTTGGCTCCGGCTTCGGTGAGGACGAGCGAGCCGTTGGGGAAGTCGAAGGATGCGAGGTTGTTGCGGCCGCCGAGCTTTGGGCGTGCACCTGCTTTCAACTCGCGCCAGTGAAGTCGGCCGGCGATCATGAGGTGGAGGACGAGGAAGAGTGGCTTGCTCCTGTTCAGGGTTTCATCCGGCTCGAAGACAAAGACGATGCGCTTGCCGAGACGGCGCAGGCTGTGGATGGTCTTGCCTTCGATGGAGTGAATGGGTGGAACGGCAGTGCGGAGAAGCAGCGGGCTCGCGATGCGGAGTTGTTCTAATGTCTGCCCGGCGACACGCGGCGTGAGCGCGGTGAGATAGGCCGTGATGTCAGGAAGCTCGGGCATACGAGCGGTGAAGAAAGCATACGCGAGCTAAGGTGTGTGTCTTCAACATCAGCGACGGATGAGTGAATGATTGCCGGAAGAAGATGCAGTCGTTGTTGATATTTCAGGGCCTGCAAAAATAGTGCGCGTGTCAAAAATTCCCAGCAAAAATGCGGGCAACGCGACTGTGAGAGCAACGCTCCTACTAGTGCGGGCGATGGGGCCCGTACAGAGCAAGAAGAGGAGTACACGCTATGGCTACACACGATAAGGACATGGAACAACAGAGCAACAAGGGCAACCAGGATCCGAACCGCACGCAGTCCTCCGGAACCGGGGGATCAAGTTCGCAACAGTCCGGAAAACAATCGGGCACACAGCAGGGAAACCAAGGAAATCAGGGATCGCAGAGCGGAAGCCAGAAGGGCTCCGGCTCAAGCAGTGACAAGAGATGAAGTAACGAAGTCGCCAGTGCGCGGTGCTGAGTCACCCCAGCAAGCAAAAAGCGCTTGCCGGGGAACCCGACAGACCGCGGCTGTGCAAGCCAGCCCGCAGTAGCGACGCGGGCACAACAAGCGGCGAAGAGGAGAGATGTCTGTCCTCTCCGCCGCTTTCTATTTCTTAAACGCTATTTTGCGGCGAGCACGGTGGTGTTGCCGCCGACGCGAGTGGCCGACGCGGGATTGTGGAGAAGATTCGCGAGAGGAGCGGGCGCGCTCTCGGGGCCGAAGCGCGCGAAGTAGAACTCGAGTTCGGCAATGTCACCGGCGCTGAAGTTCGTCTTCTGCTCGTCGTTGGTGTACTGCTTGATGACGGTAGGATCGGCGATGGCTTGACCGAGAAACGTGACGGCGTTGCGGATGGTACGGCCGTGTTCGGTGTAGGCGTAGAGGTCGATGTTCTGACGCTCGGCGAACTCGGCGATCATGATGAGCGGCTGCAGAGCGAAGGCCTGGTAGTGGATGGCGTTTTCGTGGCGCGCCATCTCGAGCGGGAAGGCGCCGTTCGAGTCCTCCTGGCCGACGGCCTGCTTGAAGGTGTTGACGCCGAAGCGGAAGAGCTCGTTGTCGTTGGAGAGGACGCCGATGGATGTTGCCGCAAGCGCGCGCCAGTAGTGGTGATTGTTGCCGAGCTCACCGGGCTTCTCATAGGAGATGAGCTGGTTTGCGGCGTTGCGCAGCCACTTGGCGACGCGCTCCTGCTGGGCGGGATCGAGCGCGGTGTCCTGCTTGAGCACCGAGGCGGTGACGCCGGCGGAGGCGAGCGACCACTCGGCCTGAAACCATGACTGCGAGTAGGCCTTGGGGTCGTAGTTGGTGAGGGCTTTGGCCTGCGCCCAGGCGTCGAGTTGCGCCAGAGCACATTGCGCCTCGGCCTGGTTGCCGGTGGCGACCCACTGATTCATGCCGGCGGTGATGCGGTGCTCGAAGGCGCCGTAGGTGCGCGTGGCCTCGGCTTCGGCGGGGTTGGTGGGGCCGTTGGAGCCGTGCATGTAGTGGTGCGGAATCTGCATCTCGCCGATGGGTGCAGGGACGAGCGGCGACGCGGTGCAGGAGCCGAGGTGCGTCATGGCGTTGTGCAGGCGGGCGTCGGTCGTGGTCTTGAGGAAGGCTTGGCGCGCAGGGACGTCGAGCACCGAGGCGCTGGGGTTCGAGATCTTTTGTGCGGAGAGCATGGAGGCGAATAGGAGGGCGGCGGCGGAGGCAAGAACTTTCGTCGTCATAAGGACGAGAGAATCTTACGCGAAAAGTTGGATATATGTCGTGCTTTGAACTTAATTGAAGCCGCGGCGGGTGCGGTTGAAGGCGTTCTCGCGCTCGCGTTCGCGCATGCGCTCGCCGAGGTTGGCGGCGTCTTCGATGCGCTTGCGCTTCTCGCCGGCGGTGAAGGTGCGGGCCTCGGAGCGCGAAATGCGCTTGTGGGCGGTCATGCCTTCGAGAAGAAATTCGGCGCCGGAGACGGTGAGCTCGGGCTCCGCGCCTTTGGGCAGCTTGAGCGGTGCGAGTTTTTCGAGCAGTCCCTGGATCTCCTTGAGCGCCTTGAGGACGGTCGCGCGAGGGCTGCTTGTCGTTGAGCTCGACGGTGCCGCCGAGGTTGAACCACTGCTCGATCTGCTGCGTGTCGACGCCGGCGAAGTAGGTGTCGTAGATGCTGGCGACGGACTGGCGGATGAGCTCGCGCATGACGACGTCGGAGCCCTTGAGCTCGCCCTCGTACTCGAGCTCGACCTTGCCGGTGATGCCGGGAAGCGCGGCGAAGATGTCGCCGACGCGGGGCACGACGAGCGACTCACCATGCAATAGCGCACGGCGTTCGGCGTTCGAGACGACGAGCTCCATGGTGCTGATGGGCAGGCGCTGCGAGACGCCGGAGCGTTTGTCGACCTTCTTCTCTTCGCGCGCGACGAAGGCGATCTGCTCGACGATCTGGCGGATGTAGTGCGGGATGTGGATGCGCTGAATCTGGTCATCGTCAGAGGCGTAGCTGCGCGCGGTCCAGGCCTCCTGCTCGGTGATGGTGATGGCCTCGTCGAGCGACTCGGGGTAGTGCGTGCGGATCTCGGAGCCGATGCGGTCCTTGAGCGGGGTGACGATTTTGCCGCGCGCCGTGTAGTCCTCGGGGTTCGCGGAGAAGACGATGGCGACGTCGAGCTCGAGGCGGATGGGGTAGCCCTTAATCTGGACGTCGCCCTCCTGCATGATGTTGAAGAGCGCGACCTGGATCTTGCCGGCGAGGTCGGGGAGCTCGTTGATGGCGAAGATGCCGCGATTGGCGCGCGGCAGCAGGCCGTAGTGCATGGTGAGCTCGCTGCCGAGCTCGTGGCCGGAGCGCGCGGCCTTGATGGGGTCGACGTCACCGATGAGATCGGCGACCGTAACGTCAGGCGTGGCGAGCTTTTCGACGTAGCGCTCGATGGGAGTCATCCAGGCGATAGGCGTGTCGTCGCCGAGCGACGCAATTAAGTCCTTCGAGAATTTGCTCAGCGGAGCGTAGGGGTTGTCGCGGAGCTCGGAGCCGGCGACATAGGGCACGTGAGGGTCGAGCAACGTGGTGAGCGCGCGCAGGATGCGCGACTTCGCCTGCCCGCGCAAGCCCAACAGAATGAAGTTGTGGCGCGACAGGATCGCGTTGACCACCTGCGGAATGACGGTGTCTTCATAGCCGACGATGCCGGGGAAGAGTGCCTCAGCCTCCTCTTCGTTGCCTCGGGCATTATTTTTGCCGCGGGCGCTCCCTGAGATGTGGCGCAGGCGGGCGATGAGGTTGTCGCGCAGCTCGTCCTTGACGGAGCGCGAGACGCGTTCCGGCGTGAACTCGGATTTGCGAAGCTGGCCCAGCGTGGTCGGAAGCGCGTTTTGCGGCATAGATATGAGTATAGATGTCGCCGGCGGCGATACGCTTCAGGCGGCACCTCGCTTGAGTTCGTGCGTCTAACCGACATTGAGGACTCGCGGCCCTGCGCCGACTCTGGTCTTGAGGAGCGAAGCGATGGCAGCCTTCCACTTCCGTCACAGCTGGTTCTTTGTCATCTTTCTGTTTTGCGGCGCGATTGTCTTCGCGAACCTGTTTCATTACGTGCTGTTTCGCGTGATCCGCCGCAAAGAGGCGACCTCGAGGACTGAGGGTCTGGGGATACGCCGCCATCTTGCCCGCCCGGCCCGCGCGATCTTTCTGCTGACGTGCGTACTCATCGCCCTGCCGTTTGTTCCGGGCATTCCGACGAACATCCTGCATCAGATCCGGCACGGCGTCTTCATGGTGATTGTTGCCTGCCTGGGTTGGTTCGCGGTCGGCGGCATCTACATTGTGCAGGCGTTGCTGTTGCGCCGTTATGACATTACGGCGGCAGACAACGTGCGGGCGCGCAGGGTACATACGCAGTTTCAGGTCTTCCGCAGGATCGCGATTGCGTTTGTGACGATCATCACGGCCGGAGCGCTGCTGTGGACGTTCAACGATCCGCGCATCTGGCACTACGGTTCCGGGTTGCTTGCCTCGGCCGGTGTGGCGACTCTCGTCGTCGCCGCGGCGGCGAAGTCCACGGCGTCGAACTTTCTCGCCGGACTACAGATTGCGCTGACGGAGCCGATCAAGCTGGATGATGTGGTCGTGGTGCAGGGCGAGTGGGGACGGGTCGAAGAGATAACGAGTGCGTACGTCGTCATCAGGATCTGGGACATGCGGCGGCTGATCGTTCCGTTGAGCTGGTTCATCGAAAATGCGTTCGCGAACTGGACGCGGGAAAGCTCGAAGATTCTGACGACGTCATTTCTCTATCTGGATTATGAGGTTCCCGTGAAGGAGCTGCGCACGCAACTGGAGACGGTTGTGAAGGGCTCGGAGTTCTGGGACCGCGACGTGGTCGGGCTGCAGGTGACGAACCTCACGGATCGAAGCATGGAGATTCGCTGCCTGATGAGCGCGGCGGATTCGGGGCAGGCGTTCAATCTGCAATGCCTGGTGCGCGAGGAGATGATGGAGTGGGTGCGCGAGCACTATCCCACAGCATTTCCGACGGCACGCTTCGCGGCTCGTCCCGAGTTACGTGAGAACAACGGCAACGAACAGGCAGTCGCGTTGCCGGAGCCGCTTGCCGCTGCAAGGTAGCTGGGCAATCGATTCTTCCCGGTCATCAATCTGCATCACGACTGCGTCTCCAATCGCATAGCCTTCAATGGATAAGGTATAGATATCGCACCAGGCCACGAAGGTTCCGGCGTAAGCCCGCCCGCTTTTGAAAGTGAGACGCTGCATGAGTGCATTTGAAACGCGGCATGTCTATTTCTTCATCCTCTTTTTGTTTTGCGCGGCGATCGGGCTCGCGAATCTGGCTCACTATCTGGTGTTTCGCTTCACCCGGCTGAAGAATGTCGAGTCCGGCGGCGTGCGAATCGCCATGCGGAGACACCTCTCCAGGCCTGCGCGCGTTATTTCGATTCTCGTGTGCGCGATGATCGCGCTGCCGTTCGTTCCCGTGTTGTCGCAGGAGGTCCAGCGGCTCACCGAGCACGCCATGGTGCTGGCGTTAGTTGCGTCTCTCGGCTGGTTTGCAGCAGGTTGTGTGTACGTCTTCGAGGCTATCGTCATGCGCAAGTATGACCTGACAGCCGGCGACTTCCAGGCGCGAAAGGTGCACACGCAATTTCAGGTAGTTCGACGCCTGGCCATTGCATTTATCGCAGTGATCACCATCGCAGCGCTGCTGTGGACCTTCAACGACCCGCGCATCTGGCAATACGGCACGGGATTGCTCGCATCGGCAGGATTGGCCTCGCTGGTGCTCGCGACTGCGGCGAAATCGACGGCTTCCAACGTGCTGGCCGGCATTCAGATCGCCTTCACGGGAATGATTCGCATCGACGACGTTGTGGTGGTGCAGGGAGAGCTGGGGCGCGTCGAGGAGATTACGTCCGCCTACGTCGTGCTGGAGATATGGGATTTCCGCCGCATGATCGTGCCGTTGAGCTACTTCATGGACAACCCGTTCTTCAACTGGACGCGGCAGGGCACCGAGGTGATTGCCCGGGCCTTTCTCTATATGGATTACACGATCCCGGTGGAAGAGGTTCGCGCGGAATTTCAGAATATCGTGATGGGGTCGAATTATTGGGACGGAAAGATCTGCGATCTGCACGTGACGGAGTTGACCGACCGCACGGTTGAGCTGCGCTGCCAGATCAGTGCGGCGGACAGGATCAAGGGCTTCGAGCTGTGCTGCGTGGTTCGCGAACGGATCATGGCGTGGATTCGCGAGCACTACCCGACGGCGTTCCCGACGACGCGGTTCCAGATGCTGCCGAGGGCTGAAGGAGCGGGTGACGACAGCGGCGCTGAGCCGACGGACGGCAGGTTCATTCGCTCCACGTGAGTGAGCGCAAGCCGGGCAACGATCGAAGCTGTTCAATCGCGGCAGGTGTGTGAGGCTCGTGCGAGGGCCGCTCGCGCCAGCGCACGGTGCACTCGAGCGCTGTGAGCGAGTCGGGACGGATCATAAGTGGCTTGCCAGCGCGTGAACTCGCATCCGGCTTTGAGGATGAGCGCTCGGAGCTCGTCTTCGGGCGGGGAGCCGGGGTCGAGCGCGAGGCAGAGATGACCTTGGTGCACACGCGGGATGAAGTTCTCTACGTGTCTCAGACCCCAGAGAATGAAGATGGCGATTGCCGTCGCGGCGCAGCCGAGGACGAGTTGTCCGCCTCCGAAGAGCAGGCCGAGCACGCTGACGAACCAGATGGTTGCGGCCGTGGTGACGCCCGTGACGAGGTTGTTGTCACGCTTGACGATGACGCCGGCGCCGATGAATCCGATGCCGGAGAGGATGCCGAGCGGAAGACGCTCGAGGTCGAGCACGGAAAACGAGGACATCGTCTTGCCTGCCGTCGGCAGCAGGATGTTGGCCTGCAGCTGCGCGAGGCACGCGGCCAGGCAGACGAGCATCGTGGTGCGCATGCCTGCGGGATGACCCTTCTCGTCGCGATTGAGCCCGATGAGCAGGCTTGCGATGGCGGCGAGCAGAATGCGCAGCGCGATCTGTTCCCAGGTGAGCGTCAGCGGCATGGCAGTGGCTACCAGCTGATTTCGATGAGGTTAGCTGATGGGGTGTTGCCGGGATTTAGCTAATGTCGTCGAGCATGGCCTGCATTTCGCTGGCGGCATGCGCGTTGTTGGTGCGCGCGGCGGCGGCGAGGCCGTCGACGAGGCGCTGGCGGGCTTCGTCGGTGCGGCCGAGTTTGAGCAGCGTCTGCGCGGACATCTGGAAGGCGGGCACGTAGTCGGGATTGTGCTGGATGGTCGTCGCGAACTCGCGCAGGGCGTCGTCGTGCTTGCCCTCGGCGGCGTAGGCCATGGCGAGGCCGTAGCGCGTGAAGGCGTCGGTGGGGTGCTCGGCGAGGATCTCGGTGAGCATGGCGATCTTGTCCATGCGGATATTGTTACAGGCCGATTCGTGAGCGGCTAGGGTACGAGGACGAAGCGAGCGTCTCCTTCGGGCTGCTCCCACACGGTCGCGATGTCGCGGAGCGGGAAGGTGCGGACGGCGATCTCGAACGGACGGTTCGCGGCCTCTGCGAAGAACTCTGCGATCGAGGCGAGGAGGTCTGGGAGGGCGACGCTGCCGAAGCCGCTGCCAAGGAGCTCGACTGCGGAGCTGCGCAGAACCGCCCCGTCGAGCGGGATGGTGCGGCCGGCGGACGTGCCTATCTGGATATAGCGAAGGCGCGCGGTCTCGTTGTCTCTTTTCGCGATGGCTTCGAGCGCAGCCAGGGCGGGCGGCCCCCACACATAGTCGAGCACGACGTCGATGCCGGCTTCGATCTCGCGGCGCAGCGCGGCGACGAGTTCGTCGTGTGGAAGCTCGAGCGAAATCGTGGCGTCCGCGCCGAATGATTTGGTCCTTGCGAGCGCTTCCGGATTGCGGCCGCAGGCGATGACGCGTGCCGCTCCGCGGCGCTTCGCAATCTGCACGGCGAGCTGCCCGGCGACGCCCGTCGCCCCAAGGATCAATACGCTCTCGCCCCGGACGAACTTCGCGCGGAACGAAAGCGCGCCCCAGGAGGACATGGCCGGGTTGCCGAGGGCCGCGCCGGCTGCGTCCGGGATGGAGTCTTCGAGCGGGAAGATTGCGTCCGCCCTGGCGATGCAGCGCTCGGCAAAGGTGCCAAAGCGCGGGCGTGCAGCCGCGAAGAAGACGCGGCGGCCGTCGTCGAGCACGCCGATACCGTCGATGCCCGGAATAAGAGGGTACTGTCCGCCGCTGGTGTAATGACTACCCTTGGCGCGCGATTTGACGACAGGATGCAGCCCGGCGGCGAGCACGCGGACGGGCAATTCGCCGGCCTGCGGGGTGAGCTCTTCGAAGTCCTTGTACTCGGGCAGCGACTCGGGGGACTCGAGGACAGCGGCTTTCATGGGTGGCTCCGTGTAAGTGGCTGGAAGTGCGGGTGTTCGGGAGGTGAGATGCGCGGCGAGCGCGCCCGGACTCGGAGATTCGCCGGGGATTTAGAATATAGAGAAGGGAGCCGAACCACGGAATCAATAGCGGTCTCCCGGAATCTGAGCGGAGGTTTGGCAAACAGGATGAGCGAAGGTGTGGCCGCGCGGCCGGTCTCCGAGTCCCAGTCCGAGCGCAGCGAGATTATCTTTCCCAGCGACGCGAACGCGATCGGGAACCTCTTCGGCGGACGGCTGATGCAGTTCATCGACCTGGTCGGTGCGATGGCTGCCAGCCGGCATGCGCGCGCGTTTACGGTGACGGCCTCGATGGACCACCTGGACTTTGTGGCGCCGGTGAAGGTCGGCGATCTGCTCATCCTGAAATCGAGTGTGAACCGGGCCTATCGGACGTCAATGGAGGTCGGCGTGAAGGCGATGGTCGAGGATATTCGCGAGGGACGCTTCCGGCATGTATCGTCGGCCTACCTGACGTTTGTAGCGGTGGATGCGACGGGGAAGAGAATCGAGGTGCCGCAGGTCATCGCTGAGACAGAGCACCAGAAGCGCCGCTTCGAGGACGCAGGCCGCCGCCGCGAGATGCGCAGCGGAGAGGTACAGCGGCGCAAGGATCTGCGGGCGGCTCTGCCGCCTGAGTGGCATGTTTAGGGATTAGGGAACAGGGATTAGGAAAACGATGGGACACACAGGACAACAGCCGATGGGACCGCAGCCGCTGCCGGGCGTGCAGTACGTCATCGCGGTCGGCTCGGGTAAGGGCGGCGTCGGTAAAACCACCGTCGCGGTGAACCTCGCAGTGAGCCTCGCGAAGCAGGGTTATCGCGTGGGATTGCTGGACGCGGACATCTATGGGCCGAATGTGCCGACGATGCTTGGCGTCACGCGGCAGCCGTCGGTGCTGCCGGGCAACATGATTGAGCCACTGACGGCACACGGCGTGAAGTTCATGTCGGTCGGGCTGCTCTCGCCGGGCGACAAGCCGATGGTGATGCGCGGGCCGATGCTGCACGGCATCATCAAGCAGTTTCTGCAGCAGGTGGCCTGGGGCGAGCTCGACTTCCTGATCGTCGATCTGCCACCGGGCACGGGCGACGTGGTGATCTCGCTGGTGCAGACCGTGCCGCTGACCGGTGCGGTTGTTGTCTCGACGGGCTCGAGCGTGGCGCTGCAGGATGCGCGCAAGGCCTTGGAGATGTTCCACCAGGTGAACGTCGAAGTACTCGGCATGATCGAGAACATGAGCCAGATGACGCTGCCCGACGGAAGCGTGATCGATGTCTTCGGCGCAGGCGCGACCGAGCAGACGGCGAAGCAGTTCAAAATCGACTTCCTCGGCTCCGTGGATCTTGACCCGCAGGTGCGCGAGGGTGGAGATCGCGGCCTGCCCGCATCGCTGGCGGGGGATCAGTCGGCACGCGGACGCGAGTTCGCCGCGATTGCACAGAAGGTAAAGGCCCGCGCCGAGCAGGCGGCGGCGCAGAGTGAAGATGTTCTGGAGATCTCATAGTAGGAATCGAAAGACTAGAACCTGAAACCCAGTACCTGGAACCTGTAGTAACCATGCGAAACGAGATGACAACCCGGCAGCGCGAGATCCTCACGGTGATCGTCGAGCAGTACATTGCGACGGGCGAGCCGGTGAGCTCGGGCGCGATTGCGCGGCTGCCGCTGTCAGGCGGACCGGCGAGTTCGGCGACCATCCGCAACGAAATGGTGGAGCTCGCGGAGCAGGGACTGCTCGAGCAGCCGCACACCTCGGCCGGTCGCGTGCCGTCGGCGCACGCATTCCGCATGTACGTCGAGCAGCTTAGCGGTCGCGAGAGCAACCGCCTTTCAGCGCCCTCCACTGCCGAGCTGCAGTCGCGCATCGACACCAGCTTCGCCGGCATCGCCGGAGCGGAGGCGATGCTGGAGCGCACCTCGCATGTGCTGGCCGTGCTGTCGAGCGGCGTCGGTGTCGCGATGTCGACGGCCAGCTCGCACGACACGCTGGAGCATGTGCACTTCAGTCGTCTCGCCGAGCAGCGCATTCTTGCCGTCGTCGTAACACGCAGTGGCATGGTGCGCGACCGCGTACTGTCGCTTGACCGCGACCTCACGATGCTGGAGCTTGAGACCGCCTCGCGCTTTTTGAACGAACACTTCCGCGGCTGGAGCATGGAGCGCATCCGCACCGAGCTCGCCCACCGCATTGAGAACGAGCGCAGCACCTACCAGCAGATGATGGAGGCCGCGCAGCAGCTCTGGAACCAGACTGTCGGCATCGCAGCGGGCGGCCAGGCGGTGTTTCGTCGACGGTGTTGCCAACCTGCTGGGGCTTCCGGAGGATCGGGCGCGGTTGCGCGAGATGCTGACCGCGCTCGAGGCGAAGGAACGGCTCGTTGAACTGCTGAACGCGTACGTCGACGCGCGGCAGGAGTCCGTACGTGTTGTGTTTGATTTGGAGCAGCAGGCGCCGGAGATGGCGGGCCTGGTGCTCATCGCCGCGCCGGCGCGTGTTGCCGGCGAGAACCTGGGCTCGGTTGGAGTGATTGGGCCGAAGCGGATGAACTACCCCAGCAACATGAGTGCGGTGGCCTACGTGGCGCAGATGCTGGAACGCGCCCTGACGCCGCGAAGCTCGTAGGCGCATCAGTTATGTAGAGGGCGGAGGTTGGCGATGAGCAACAATCGCACGCGATGGCCGCGGCCGGGAGTTTTTGGAAAGGACAGACGTATGACAGGCACAGAAGAGATGCAGCGGGTGGACAGCCCCGAGAACGAGAACGTGCAGGAGCAGCCGGAGGCCGCCGCTGAGCAGACACAGCCAGGCGACGGGCAGCCCACGGAGCTCACGGCTCTTCGCGACGAGCGCGATGCGCTGAAGGATCGGCTCGCGCGCCTGCAGGCGGAGTTCGACAACGCCCGCAAGCGCGAGATGAAGGAGCGCCAGGACGCACGGGACTACGCCGTGCAGTCCGCGATCGACCCGTTCCTCGGCGTGATGGACAACTTCGCGCTCGCGCTCAAGGCGCAGGGTTCGGTTGATCAGCTTCGCGCCGGTGTCGAGCTCATCCTCAAGCAGATGGAAGAGGCGCTGCGCGGACTGAATGTGCAGCCGGTCGAGTCCGTCGGCGCGCAGTTCGATCCGCGCGTGCATGAAGCACTCGGCAGCGAAGAGCGCGAGGATGTGCCGGACCACCAGGTGACCGAAGAAATCCGCCGCGGCTACAAGCTGCGCGACAAGCTGCTGCGCCCCGCGCTGGTGAAGATTGCGACCAACGCAAAGCAGGTTAACGAATCATGATGTCTACCGGTTTTGAAAGGGCGCGACTTTAGTCGCGCCGTCAACCGGCCAACGCAACGGGGCTTTAGCCCCCGAGGGAATATTCGGCGCAGCGTCAAGCGTCGAGCGATGATGGGAAGTGTGTAGATGGCGACCGCAACGATGAAGATGGACTACTACGAGATTTTGCAGGTGGAGCGCACGGCGAGCGACACGGAGCTGAAGGCTGCGTATCGCAAGCTCGCCATGCAGTACCACCCCGACCGCAATCCGAATAACCCGGAGGCGGAAGAGAAGTTCAAGGCCTGCAGCGAGGCGTACCAGGTGCTCAGCGACCCGGACAAGCGCGCCGCTTATGATCGCTACGGTCACGCGGGCGTTGGCGCCGGGGCGGCGGGTAATCCGTTCGCAGGCGGGCCGTTTGCGCAGGGCGACCTGGGAGACATCTTCGGCGATCTCTTCGGCGAGATGTTCAACATGGGCGCTCGCGGCGGCCGCGCCTCGCGCGCGCAACGCGGACGCGACCTCAAGTTCGACCTGCGTCTCGAATTCGAGGAGGCCGTCTTCGGTATCGAGCGTGAGATTACAATTCGCCGCGCCGAGGCCTGCAACGACTGCACCGGAACCGGCTCCGAGGGCGGACGCCAGCCCGAGACCTGCCAGCAGTGCGGCGGCCGCGGACAAATTCGCACACAGCAGGGCTTCTTCTCCGTCGCGCGCACCTGCCCGGTCTGCTCCGGCACGGGCTCAATCATTCGTCATCCGTGCAAGACCTGCCGCGGCGACGGTCGTGTGCAGCGCGAGCACAAGATCCTCGTGAAGGTTCCGGCGGGCGTCGAGAACGAGACGCGCATCCGCTACTCGGGAGAAGGCGACGCAGGCAAGTGGGGCGGCCCATCCGGCGATCTCTACGTCGTGCTCGAGGTGCGCGCGCACAAGTTCTTCGAGCGCGATGGCGACGACCTGCACTGCGTGATGCCCGTCAGCTTCCCGCAGGCCGCGCTAGGCACCGAGCTCGAAATCGAAACACTCCACGGGCCCGAGATGCTGAAGGTTCCCGAAGGCACGCAGAGCGGAAAGGAGTTCCGCCTGCGCGGCAAGGGCGTTCCGCACCTCAACGCGCACGGCCGCGGCGATCTCATCGTCGAGGTCCGCGTGCAGACTCCGGCCAAGCTGACGAAGCAGCAGAAGGAGCTCATGCGCCAGCTCAGCGAGTCGTTGAAGGTCGACAACGTGCCGCAGTCGCGAGGGATCTTCGACAAGGTAAAAGAGATGTTCAGCTAGCGAGTTGGCAAGTCGGCAAGTTAGCGAGTCAGCGGATGGCCTGGATGCCGTTCGCTGACTTTTCTTTTGCGGCTAGAGAAGTGCCGAACAGATGCTGAGTGCTGCAATCGCCGCCGTCTCCGCGCGCAGAATTCGCGGACCCAGGGTGATGTGCCGCCAGCCGGTCTCGCTGAACAGCGCCATCTCGTCGGCGGTCCAGCCACCTTCCGGTCCGATGGCCAGCGCGATTTCTCCCGTCGCGTCTCCGGTCTGAAGCGCCGCCGCAATTGTGTTCTCCTGCTCCGTTTCGGCGAGCAGCAGCTTCGTCGGCGCGCTCACTTCTGCCAGCGCCTGCTTCAGTGGCAGCGGATCATCCACCTGTGGAAGATCGCTGCGCCGCGACTGCTTCGCCGCCTCGAGTGCAATTCTCCGCCAGCGTTCCACGCGCTTTTCAGCAGCGTGAGCAAGATGTTTCTCCGTGCGCCGCGCAATCACCGGAGTGATTCGCGCCGCGCCCAGCTCTGTCAGTTTTTCGAGTCCCCACTCGTAGTGATCGAACTTGATAATCGCCAGCAGCAGATGAACCGGAAGCGCTGCTTCGGCCTCCAACTCTTCGCCGAGCGCGAACGTCACCTCCTGTTCGGAGACGTTTACGACCGCGGCACGTCGCAGAAATCCATTCGCCACCACGTCAAAAATTTGTCCGGGTTGGGCGCGGAGAACGCGTGCGAGGTGCAGTGCCTGGTCTCCCTCGAGAGTTGCAGTCGTGTCGGTAAAGTTGTCGGCGATCCAGCGTCGGCGCGTCATCGTGTTCAAGAATACTGCGATGCGAAGAATTTTGAGAGTGCGCGAAAACATGCATAAATACAGGCCGAAAAACACCTCGGGGGACGCTCTCTATGGCGTCCCCCGAGTGTGTTGCCTTTGTTTGTTGCTTTGCCTTGGGTTGCGTTTGCCTGCGCTCCCAATCGATGAACATCATCGACGCCGCAATGCGGCTAACAAGGGTATAGATTTCCTGCGGCTTAGAGTCAAGAGAAAAAAGAAGATTAAGATCGAATTTCTGACCTGCTTTGCACAGCTTCCGATGACACTCGGATGACATTTCATCCCTCTCGGAAGTTCCTCCGACGCGTCGACGATCTTGTGACGCAGCATCGAGCGCGAAGCAAACGCATCCAATCGGCACGTATACTTTGTCGGCGCGAGTCGCACAAACGCGCTGTCGTCATCAGGAGATTCATCCCATGCGTGAAGTTGTCATCGTCAGCGCCGTTCGCACACCGGTCGGAAAATTCCTCGGCGGGCTCTCGTCATTGAGCGCCGTCGAACTCGGCGCGATCGCAGTGCGCGCAGCCGTCGAACGAGTGAACATCGCTCCCGAAAAACGCATAGCGCCGGAAGATATAGACGAATGCATCATGGGCTGCGTTCTTCCCGCAGGCCTTGGGCAGAATCCAGCGCGCCAGGCAGCGCTGCGCGGCGGCCTCGCAGACACCGTCAGCGCGCTCACCATCAACATGGTCTGCGGCTCCGGCCTTCGCGCCGTCGGCCTCGCCGCGCGGTCCATCGCGGAGGGCGATAGCGACATCGCCGTCGCCGGCGGCATGGAGTCGATGTCCAACGCGCCCTATCTTCTCCCCGGCGCGCGCAAGGGCATGCGCATGGGCGACAGCCCCGCCGTCGACTCGATGATCCGCGACGGCCTCTGGTGCGCCTGCGAAGACTTCCACATGGGTGAGACCGCCGAGCTCGTCGCCGACAAGCACGGCTTCACCCGCGAGCAGCAGGATCAGTTCGCGCTCGACTCACACCGCAAGGCCTCCGCCGCCTGGAACGAAGGCCGCTTCGACGCCGAGATCGTCCCCGTCGAAGTCCCCGGGAAAAAAGGAAGCACCACCGTCACACGCGACGAAAGCGTGCGCGACGATGCCAGCCTCGAAGCGCTCGCCGCGCTCAAGCCGGCCTTCCGCAAGCAGGGCACCGTCACCGCCGGCAACGCACCCGGCGTGAATGACGCCGCCGCGGCCGTCGTCCTCATGTCCGCCGACAAAGCACGCGAGCTCAACCTCACGCCACTCGCCACCATCCGCGCGCAAGCCACCAGCGGCGTCGCTCCGCGCTGGGTCATGCTCGCCCCCGTCACCGGCATACGCAAAGTTCTCGAGCGCGCCGGCTGGGCACTCAGCGATGTCGACCTCTTCGAACTCAACGAAGCCTTCGCTGTCCAAGCGCTCGGCGTGACGAAGGAGCTGGGTCTTTCGCTCGAACGCGTCAACGTCAACGGCGGCGCCGTCGCCATCGGCCACCCCATCGGCGCCAGCGGCGCGCGCGTGCTCGTCACGCTGCTCTACGAGATGCAGCGCCGCAACGCGCACAAAGGCGTCGCCGCGCTCTGCCTCGGCGGCGGCAACTCCGTCGCCATGGCGCTCGAACGTCCTTAGCTGTTAAGGTTTCGGCTTCTGCGCATCCGGCTGCGGCTGCGCGTCCGTCTGCGGCTGGCCATTCGCGCCCGGCTGCTGCTGACCCGGCGCGATCGTCTGATCGCCGTACGTGATCTTGATGTTCGTATGGAAGTTGAACTTCTTGTAGTTCGTGAACCGCACGATCGCGCGCATGTGATCGTCCTGGCTCAGCGCGCCTTCCTGCGCCTGGAAGTGCAGAATGCCCTCCGCCTTCGTGTACACCGGGAACCAGTAGTTCCCATCGATCTGCTCGTAATAGGTCGTGAACGGCGGGCTCAGGTCCTCATGCCCCTTGCGCGTATCCTGCGGCACGTTCAGCCCGTTCACCAGCACGATCTCGTTGTCCTGCTGGTCGACCCAGACCTTGCCCTGGAAGTAGCGGTGTCCCTTCACCAGCACCTTCGGCGCGCAGTCGAAGACGTACGTGTCCAGCTCATCCACGCGCTGCTTGCCCAGGTACGTCAGGTTGTAGTCCGGCAATTGCGCCTGCGTCAGGATGAACGGAATCCTCTCCGCGATATCGCGCATATCGTTCTCGGTCAGGATCACGCGCTCCAGCGTATTCTGCGGCGCGAACACCACATGCTCCACGCGCTTCCCGTCCGGGGTGAACGTGATGTCGGTCACCTGCTGATACTCGCCGTCCGGCCGGTTGGTGTCGTCGTTGATCGTGTCGATCTTCACCGTCTGCCGAAACTCATACTGATTGCGCGCGGCTTCGAATGCCGTCTCTCGCGCTCCCATCTTCTGAAGAATCTGTTCGATCGTCGTCCCCGTCGGCTGCGAAGGGTCCAGCGGTCCAAACCCCTGCGTGGCATTATTCTGCGCAGCAAGCGGCGCGGCGGCGGCAACAAGGGCGAGAGCGAACAGGGTGCGGGGCAGGATGCGAGTCATGGCCAGAGGTTCCTACACCTCTAGACGGTAGGCCGAGCGAAAAGGTTCTGCAACCCCACCCGCCAATCCGCCTTTTTGCTCATCACTTCCGTCTGACAACGCCCGGACTAAACCAGTCCAGGAACTTCAGGCGATCGTGATATTGTCGCCTTCCGCCTGCGCGAAGACCGAGAGCAGATTCGTCATACTCAGCACGTTACGCACCTGCTTGCCCAGGTGCAGCAGCGTCAGCTTGGTGCCCGTCGACCGGGAGTGAGCGTAAATCCTCACCAGCGTCCCCAGCCCCATGCTGTCCACATAGGTCAGGTCTGCCAGGTCGATGGTGACGTCCTTGCTCTCCGCCATCACCGACTTTACCGCTTGATAGAACTCGTCACCGACCCCGGAGACCAGGCGGCCATGGCACTTCACCACGGCGGCGTCTCCGTTGCGTTCAATCTCAAAGGTCAAGGTTTTGCGGGGGCTTCCTCGGGCATGGTGTCACTCCAGAACTCTACGGTCGTTATCCAAGGCCCGACGGGGAGACGCGAGAATTCTCGCACAGCCACTGCAACACTGGCATGAAGAATTCCGGCGAACCAACGCGCTACACTTACGACCGATGCGCCTCGCCACCTCTCTCCTCACCGCCGCCCTCGCGATCACCTCGCTCTCCGCCCAGCAGCCGCAAAAACGCCCCATCACCTTCGCCGACCTCATGGCGATGAAGCGCGTCTCCGACCCGCAGATCTCGCCCTCCGGCAAGTGGGTGCTCTTCTCCGTCACCGACGTCTCGCTCGAGAAGAACACCAAGACCAACCACCTCTGGGCCGTCCCGCTCGACGGTCGCGCGAAGGAACACCAAGTCACCTTCGGCGACGGCGAATCCAACGGCCGCTTCGCCCCTGACGGCAAGACCATCGCGCTCACCATGAAGGACCAGATCTACGAGATGCCTTGGGACGACGCCGCCGGCAAAGTCGGTGATCCCGTGCAGGTGACGAACGCGAACGGAGGAGCCGACGGCGCCATCTGGTCGCCCGACTCCAAACGCCTCCTCTTCACCGTCGACGTCTACCCCGAATGCTCCGACCTCGGCGACTGGTCGAAAGAAGACGCCTGCGACGCCGACAAGCAGAAGGCCGCCGACGCCTCGCCCGTCAAAGCGCAGATCTGGGATTCACTCCTCTATCGCCACTGGGACCACTTCACCGGCAAACGCCGCAGCCACGTCGCCGTCGTCGACGCCGACGGCCACAACCTCCGCGACCTCACGCCGCGCTCCGCCGTCGGCGACGCCGAGACGCCAACCTTCTCCCTCGGCGGCCCGCTCGGCTACGCCTGGGCTCCCGACTCGCACGAGATCGCCTACGTCACCAACCTCGAGGTCGGCTTCGCCAAGCCCGGCGTCTTTCCGCAACCCGGCGAGTCCACCAACAACGACATCTTCACCCTCAAGCTCGACGAGCCCAGCGCGAAAGCCGTGAAGGTCTCCACCAGCCCCGGCAGCGACGACGGCCCGCAGTACTCGCCCGACGGCAAGTGGCTCGCTTGGCGCTCGCAAGCGCGGAATGGCTATGAGTCGGACAAGTTCGATCTGGTAGGTGATGGATCCGAGCCGAAGGCAAGTTGATCGATCTGCTTCACGAGATTTCGACGAGCTGGGTCGACGAGTTTGCTTGGACGAGCAATATCGACACTTGCGTGTCGTGTCCGCTCGCGAGGGCGAAGAGGACATCTATTCGCTTGATCTGCGCGACAAAGGAACCCTGTTGATTGCGAAGGCGTGCTGAGTACAGCAGCATGCAGCGTCGTGCCCGGCTTAGCAATGAAATCGTCGCTGCCACGCATGACTGCGGAGCGGCCGACAGACGTCGTTGCGATCAGATCTGGCACGACTCTCTTCAGAGTTGAAGCACGAACCGCGAACATACACGATACGAACTCCGCCGCGCGATATCACTTCGCTGTCGCACTTGAACGACGCTCTCCTCGCATCAGCTTCAACTAGTTCCACTCGAATCCTTCTGGTTCGCCGGCGCGAACGGCACCAAAGTCCAGGGCTTCCTCGTCAAGCCACCCAACTTCGACCCCTCCAAGAAATACCCCGTCAAATTCCTCATCCACGGCGGCCCGCAGGGCGCCTGGGGAGACGCCTGGTCCTACCGCTGGAACCCCGAGCTCTTCGCCGCCAACGGATATGTAGTGGTGATGATCAACCCGCGCGGCTCCACAGGCTACGGCCAGAAGTTCCTCGAAGAGGTCTCCGGCGACTGGGGCGGCCGCCCGTACATCGACCTGATGAAGGGCCTCGACTACGCCGAGCAGCACTACAGCTTCATCGACAAAGACCGCGAGTGCGCCCTCGGCGCCAGCTACGGCGGCTACATGGCCGACTGGGTCCTCACCCACACCAACCGCTTCAAGTGCATCGTCACCCACGACGGCATGTACAACCCGCAGTCCGCCTTCGGCACCACCGAAGAGCTCTGGTTCAACGAGTGGGAGTTCCGCCCGCTGGCGGGCACCGGCCCGGACGCCGTCGTCGAACAAACCAAACCCGCCCATCCCTGGGACTTCTACGACAAGCCCGCCAGCGAAGACCCCTTCCGCAAGTGGTCGCCGATGCTCGCCATCAAGAACGCCCACACGCCCACGCTCGTCGTCCACTCCCAGCGCGACATGCGCCTCGACGTCTCCGAAGGCCTGCAGCTCTTCACCGCGCTCCAGCTCCTCGGCGTGCCGAGCAGGATGCTCTACTTCCCCGACGAGGGCCACTGGATCCTCAAACCGCAGAACTCCCAGCTCTGGAACCAGACCGTCAACGACTGGTGCGACCGCTGGCTCGGGATGAACAAGTACGCGGAGAAGGGACCGGAGAGGAATCCTGCGGCGGCGAAGTAGGGTACCCCCTCCCGTCACTTTTTGCGCAAAATCTTCCAGGGAAAGGGCTTAGGGGTGGACCTAACTGGAAAACCCAGTTGTTTTTGCGCAAAGTCTTCAAAACAGGAAGGTAAGCCTTACAGGAGATGCACTCGTAAATGGCGTTCGGACGGGCAAAAAAGGCGCGGAAACCGCTGGAATATATGGAGTTGCTGGACTATGCGGTGAAGTCGCTGGGCGCGAAGATGAAGAGCGAACGCGACCTCCGCCGCCGCCTCTCCGACCGCGTCTCTCCCGATGAAACCGGCCGGGCGGATGTCGAGAAGGTGATCGCGAAGCTGAAGGAGTTGGGTTACCTGAGCGATGCGAGGTTCGCGGCGGACTTCGCGAGGCTGCGGCAGGAGAATGAGAAGCTGGGCGCGCGGAGGGTGCAGCAGGGGTTGATGCAGAAGGGGGTTGCGTCGTCGCTGGTGAGCGAGGCGGTGACGAAGCAGTATGAGGATGTGGATGAGGTGGCGCTGGCTCGGCAGTATGTGGAGCGCAAGCGGCTTAAGCAGCCGAGTGGGGATAGGGAGCAGCGGCAGAAGGAGACTGCGAAGATCATGCGGCGGCTGGTGGCGGCGGGGTTTTCGAGCAGGGCGGTGTGGGCGGTGTTGCGCGACTGGGGCGGGAGCGATATCGAAGAGTAGATGTGAGAAGACGAGCAGTGAATAGTGAGTAGTGAATAGTGAAAAAGAAGCAAAGGCATGCGAAGGCGACTGGCCGCTGCGGCTGATTGCGATTGACTGGTCGGGGCGGATTGATGCCGCCGGGCAGCGGCGGCATATCTGGGCGGCGATATGGACGCGCGGTGAAGATGGGCGAGTGCGCGTTGGGCTCGAGGCGGGGCGCACAAGGGAAGAGATTACGGAGTGGCTGATTGAGCTGGGGCGCGAGATGCCGCGGCTGGTCGTGAGCATCGATTGCTGCTTTAGCTTTCCGGGGTGGTTCCTGGAGGAGCATGGGTGCGAGGACATGTTCGCCTTCTGGCGCAAGGCGAACTCCGGGCTCGCCGAGCAGTGGCTCGACCGCGAGTGCGACGAGATTGCCCGCGACGAGCGCTTCTGGGGTGCGCCGCACAAGCGACCGGCGCAGTTCTGCGGCCCCGGCTACAGGCGGATGTTTCGGTTTGCGGATTATGACAACAAGATTGCGCAGGCGTTACCTGGCGGCGATGTAGAACGTGCGGCGAAGATGCGAGGAATTACGCCGAAGTCGCCGTTTCAGATTGGCGGTTCGGGAAGTGTAGGGACAGGATCGCTGCGCGCGATGACGATGCTGGAGCGGTTGCACGAGGCCGGGTTTCGCATCTGGCCGCTGGAGACTTCGGCGATTGATGCGAAGAGGCCGCGCCCGCTCCTGGTCGAGATGTACACGCGGCTGATGACCGGCGCGGTGGCGAAGTCGAACCCTGAGGCGCGGAAGAAGTATCTCTCGGCGAAGCGCAAGACCGACACGTTATATGCATCGTTAGGGCGCGCTGTTTTAGCAAAGGCGCAGGGCAGCGAGGATGCGTTTGATGCTCTGGCAAGCGTCATCGAGATGGCTCGTTATGCGGATGAGTTTGGCAAGCTGAAGGCTACGCGCAATCCGGAATTACGCCGCGAAGGACTGACTTGGCGGCCGGGAGTAAGTGAGCCGGAATAATCAGGAAGTCGCTTTTGCGCTGATAAACTGAGGTTTATGCGTAACCTGTCCGGCAACCAGATTCGTGAGGAGTTTCTGCGGTTTTTCGAGGGCAAAGGGCACCGTCGTGTCCACTCGTCCTCGCTGGTGCCGGCGAACGATCCCACGCTGCTCTTCACGAATGCGGGGATGAATCAGTTTAAGGATGTGTTTCTGGGTGCGGAGAAGCGCGAGTACTCGCGTGCGGTGACGAGCCAGAAGTGCGTGCGCGCGGGTGGAAAGCACAACGATCTTGAGAACGTCGGCTTCACGCGGCGGCACCATACGTTCTTCGAGATGCTGGGCAACTTCAGCTTCGGCGACTACTTCAAGAAGGATGCCATTGCGTACGCGTGGGAGCTGCTGACCTCGCCGGAGTGGTTTGGGATTGACCCGTCGCGGCTGTATGTGACGATCTTCGAGGGAACGGAGAGCGTGCCGCGCGACGATGAGGCGGAGAAATACTGGATGGAGACGGGCGTGCCCAAGGAGCGCATCTTCGAGATGGGCATGAAGGACAACTTCTGGCAGATGGGCGATACCGGACCGTGCGGCCCCTGCTCGGAGATCTTCTTTGACCTTGGTGTGGCGGGGAGTGAGACAGTTCGATGCGAAGGCAACCCTAGACCTGCCGTTTCCGCAGGATGATCAGCGGTATATCGAGATCTGGAACCTGGTGTTCATGCAGTTCGACCGCGCGGCGGATGGGACGCTGACGCCGCTGCCGAAGCCATCGATCGATACGGGGATGGGGCTGGAGCGGATTGCGTGCGTGCTGCAGGGGAAGCTCTCGAACTATGAGAGCGATCTGTTTACGCCGTTGATTGCGGCGGCGAAGAAGCTGACGGGATTCAAGACAGACCTGTCGATCGATCAGCTTGCGCTCAGCGATGAGAAGGGTGCGCCGTCGCTGCGCATCATTGCGGATCATGCGCGGGCGGCGACGTTTCTGATCTCGGATGGTGTGCTGCCGTCGAATGAGGGGCGCGGATATGTGCTGCGCAAGATTATGCGGCGCGGGATTCGGCATGGACGGCTGCTGGGGCAGGAGAAGCCGTTTCTGCACGAGATGGTGTTTGCGGTGCGCGATGAGATGCAGGCGGCGTATCCGGAGCTGAAGGAGTCGGCGGAGCGGGTGAGCAAGGTGGTGCTCGCGGAGGAAGAGCAGTTTGCGCGGGTTTTGTCTGCCGGAAGTATGAGACTGCAGACGGTGATTGAGAATCGGTTCAGTCGGGAGGTCTTCGAAGACGACTTCCTGCTCACGCACTTCGAAAAAGAACCGGGTGAAAGCGACCAAGATGCGGTGTCGCGCCTCCGCCGGAGAGAGCTCACTGGACGCGAAGCATTCAGTTTGTACGAAACATTCGGGTTGCCCCTGGATTTCATGGTCGATGCGGCGCGTGATGCGGGGATTGAGTTTGACTATGAGGGCTTTGAGCGCGCGAAGCTGGAAGAGCAGCAGAGGGCGCGGGCGAGTTGGAAGGGTGGATCGCAGAAGACGGCGGCGCCGGTGTATCGCGAGCTGCCGAAGACGGAGTTTGAGGGATATGGAGCGACGCGGCTGGATGGAGCGCGGGTGCTGGCGCTGGTGAAGGATGGCGTGGGGGTTGCGAGTCTGCAAGCGGGTGAGAGTGGCGAGGTTGTGCTGGATGCGACGAGCTTCTATGCGGACTCGGGTGGGCAGGTGGGTGATGTGGGCTGGCTGTATGCGAGCGATCATATCACGGCGGTCGCGGAGGTGAGCGGTGCCAGGAAGCCGGTGCAGGGCGTGTTTGCGCACCAGGTTCGGGCGTTGCATGCGATTGCGGTGGGCGATGTTGTCGACACGGTGGTGAATGCGGGGGTGCGGCATGCGACGATGCGCAATCACACGGGGACGCATCTGCTGCATGCGGCGCTGCGGCAGGTGCTGGGAACGCATGTGAAGCAGGCGGGGTCGTTGAATGATGCGACGCGGCTGCGGTTTGATTTCTCGCACTTTACCGGCGTGGCCGATGAGGAGTTGCAGGAGATTGAGGACATCGTGAACACGCACGTTCTGGCCAACCAGAAGGTAGAGACGCTGGTGGATGTGCCGATTGATGTGGCGGTGCATGAGCTGGGCGCGATGGCGCTGTTCGGCGAGAAGTATGGCGACCTCGTGCGCGTGGTGAAGATTGGGGACTTCTCGACGGAGCTGTGCGGCGGAACGCACACGGCGGCGACGGGTGAGATTGGACTGCTGAAGCTGGTGGGCGAGAGCTCGGTTTCGAGCGGCGTGCGGCGCGTGGAGGCGGTGACAGGAACTGGGTCGCTGGAGTTGTTCCGCCGCGATGCGGATGTGGCGAAGGTTGCGGGGCAGGTGATTGGCGCGGGTGAGCCGACGGCGGCTGCGTTGCAGTCGCGGCTGAGCGCGCACGAAGAGGAGATGAAGAAGCTGCGGCGCGAGCTGGAGCAGATGCGGATGAAGTCGGCGAGTGCGGCGACGGCGGATGCGGCGGCTAGCGCGGTAGAGGTCAAAGGTGTGAAGGTTCTGGCGCGGCGCGTGGATGCGCTGGATAAGTCGCAGATGAGAAATCTTGTGGATGAGCTGCGCGGCAAGTTGGGGTCGGGCGTTGTGGTGCTGGGCGCGGCGACGAGTGAGGGCAAGGTAACGCTGATTACGGGCGTGACGAAGGATCTGATCTCGCGTGTGCAGGCGGGCAAGGTTGTGGGCGCGTTGGCGGCGAAGGTTGGTGGCAAGGGCGGTGGAAGGCCGGATCTTGCGGAGGCCGGTGGGAGTGATGTTGCGGCGCTGGATGGTGTGCTGGCGCAGGCGGCGTCGGTTGTGGGCGAGATGATGGCGTAGAGTCGCGTGGATGGTGATCCCGACGAAATACAGAGGTCCTTCGGCTACGCCTCAGGATGACAGCTCAAAACAATTTCAAGGGCACCGAGGTAGCAGGTACATGCATGGATACCTTCGGGTGATTCGCCGGCGTAGGGTCGCGCGGCGAACCTAAACTTAGGGTGGGTATGCGTGTGTCTCGGCAGAGCGGGAGAGGATGCGGCCGCGCCTGGGTGAGCGTGGCGGCGGGCGCGTGCATGTTGTTGAGTGCGCATGCAGCAGTCGGCTCGCGCGCGGAGACGAACGCGTGGGATAGCGCAGTGAAGGCGCGCGAGGTCTTTGAGGCAAAGCCACAGGGATCACACACGAAGAATGACTACGCGCATGTGATGGATGAGTTTCGCGCGATCTATCACGGCAACCCGAGCGATGCGCATGCGGCGCGTGCGGTGGAGCAGGTGGCGGAGCTGCTGGCGGAAGAGGGGCAGGAGTTCGGCGATCACAAGGCTCTGCATGATGCGGCGGGGCAGTATGAGTTTTTAGCGAAGGCGTATCCGGGCGGGACGATGGCTCCGCGCGCGCTGGGGCATGCGCTGGAGTTGCTGGGGCCGGATGCCGCGGATGATGCAGCGGAGGCGAAGAGAGTTCGGGCGCTGCTGGTGAGTGAGTATCCGCGGAGTGCGGAGGCGAAAGAGGTAAGAGAGAAGAGAACAGAGATCAGAGATCAGAGATCGGACGAGGCGGTGGCGACGTCCAGCGCGCCGGGGACGGCGAGTGCGGTTGATCACTATCGCAAGCCCTCGGCTGTTATGTCGGCGAAGGTTGAGGATGCGCCGGTAGAGAGGGCTGAAGCGAAGACGGAGCCGGGTGCTGAGGTAGATGAGGGGCATCCGTCGAGCGGGAAGATTGATACGAGTGATGTGAAGCCGGGCCGGATGGCGACGGTGACGGGAATACGCCACTGGTCGACGCCGAGCTATACGCGGGTGGCGATTGATCTGGGCGACTCGGTGGAGTACCAGGCGGCGCGGGTGGAGAATCCGGACCGCATCTTTTTTGATCTGCATCATGCGAGGCTGGCGCAGCAGCTTGTTGGTAAGAGCTTTGCAGTGACGGACGATGGGTTCCTGACGCGGATTCGTGCGGCGCAGTTTTCGGGCGATGTGACGCGCGTGGTGCTGGATGTGCACCAGGTGGCGGAGTACTCGGCGTTTTTGCTGCCGAATCCGTACCGGCTGATTATTGATATTCATGGCAAGCAGACGGCTTCGCCGAGGGATCAGGGATCAGGTATCACCACCCCAGCCAACAAGTTGACTGGGGACCCCGGGATTAGGGATCAGGAGATCGCGAAGGCAGGGACGGACGATACAACGTCGGCTCCGGACACCGAGAAGAACAATGCGGCGCCGAGCGGGGGTTCAGAGGTTTCCGGGTTGCCCCCGATGCCGGTGACGGATGGGAGTGCGGGATTCGGGTTACCGACGCGCGGTGCGACGAGTGGCTCGAAGCAGGCGGTGGCGCAGCCGCGTGTGATCATTCCGTCGAAGCCGACGACGTCGAAGCCGGTGCCGAACTCGGTGACGAGCAAGACCTCGGATAATGGGGTGGAGATTGCTGCGGTCAGCGATCAGCCGGGGAAGATTGAGGCGACGAGGCGGCCGACGTCGCAGCCGATTGCGGAGCGCGCGGCGGGGACGAGTTCGAGGAGTGGGGCGACGAAGGGCTCGCGGAGCAAGGGGCATGTGACCGGTGAATCGGCTTCTTCCTCGCGAGCGAGTTCGCCGGGGACTCCGGCGGAGCCGCCGCCACCGACCGCGGATGGTGAGGCGACGCTGATGCGGGCGCTTGGGCTGAAGATCGGGCGGATTGTGATCGACGCGGGGCATGGTGGGCACGACTCGGGCACGCTGGGCGCGGGTGGCATTGAGGAGAAGGATGTTGTGCTGGATGTGGCGCTGCGGCTGGGCAAGCTGCTGCACGACCGGCTGGGAGCGGAGATTGTGTACACGCGCGCGGATGACACGTTCATTCCGCTGGAGACGCGCACGGCAATTGCGAACAAGGCGCAGGCGGATCTGTTCATCAGCGTGCATGCGAACAGTTCGGAGGATGCGAGTGCGCGGGGCGTTGAGGTCTACTACCTGAACTTCACCAGCGATCCGGAGGCGATGGAGGTGGCGAGCCGCGAGAACGCGGTGTCGACGCAGAGTGTGCATCAGCTCAGCGACCTGGTGAAGAAGATTGCGCTGAAGGACAAGATCGATGAGTCACGCGAGCTGGCCGAGGATGTGGATCAGTCGCTGTATGGCGGTTTGGAGAAGGGCAACGGCGGGCTGAAGAATCGTGGGGTGAAGAAGGCGCCGTTTGTGGTGCTGATCGGAGCGAACATGCCGTCGATCCTGGCGGAGATAAGCTTTGTGACGAACCCAACGGATGCGGATGAACTGCGGCGGCCGGAGTATCGCGAGCGCGTGGCGGAGAGCCTGTACGCCGGCGTGGCGCGCTATGCGAAGGCGATCAATGGGGTGAAGCGGCCGGCTCCGACGGAGCGGGCTTCCATCGCGAGTGGGGCGGGGCGTTGATTCGCTAACACTTCGCCTGCGGGTGTAGTCTGAACCTGTATGGGCGCGGGTTTCAGAGTTGCAAGTGGGGTTGTGGCGTGCGCGCTGGCACTGGCTGCGGTGCAGGTTCGTGCGCAAGGTGTGACGCTGACTGAGCCGCCGGTGCAGCTGCTGCCGCAGAGCTTTGGTGGATGGCAGCAGGGTGGGAATTCGGAACCGGGAACGGTCTCGCTGACGAACGTCAATCAGGCAGCGCTGCAGGAGTGTAGTCCGCTGCGCTCGCAGGTGAACACGTACACGCGCAATGGGAGAACGATGCGCGTGGAGGCAGTTGAGTTCGGCGACCGGACGGGAGCGTATAGCGCGTTCACGCTGGCGGTGCGGCCGGAGATGCGAGTGAGCAAGGCGCTCGGGGCAGTCGGTTCGTGGGATGCGGTGGGCGCTGGCGTCGTGATGTTTACGATTGGCGACACGCTCGTGTTGGCATCACCGGCGACGGAGGCGGATCTGCCAGCGCTGAAGGAACTCGCGAAGGTGTTGCCCAAAGTGACGGGAAGCCGCGGTGTTGCGCCGCTGCTGCCGAGTTTCGTTCCCGAGGAGCATCTGGCGGCGTCCGGAATGCGCTATGCGCTGGGGCCGGAGACTTATGCGGCTGAGGGCGGCGTGCTGCCGGCGAGCTCGCTGGGATGGGACAAGAGCGCTGAGGCTGTTACGGCGAACTACGACGAGAAGCATGGCCGCGAGACGATCACACTGCTGATCTATCCAACACCGCAGATTGCGCAGGCGTTCGAGAAGCGATTGTCCAGCGGTGTGACGGGGCTGGGGCCGAGCTTTGCGAATGCGAGAGTGCGGCGTGAGCAGGAGCTGGTGATGCTGGCGTCGGGTGCGCTGCCGGCGAGTGAGGCGCAGAAGCTGCTCGAGAACGTGCACATGAAGCAGGAGGTCGCCATCGACCACAACATGGCGCCGGTCTTTCATGCGGAGGTGCAGAAGACGTTCAGCCTGCTGACCAATATTGCGATCCTTTCGGGTGTGTTGATGGGCGCGGCGGTGCTGCTGGGGCTGTTCCTCGGGGGCGGACGAGCGCTGATCCGGGTGCTGCAGGGCAAGCCCGCGGCTACCGAGCCGGAGTTTTTGAGCCTGCACCTGGCGAATCAGAACCCCGTGCCGCACTTCGAGTCGCCGGGGCCGAATGCCCATTCCTGAGCCCAGACATTGATTTGCAGGAGCCCGGAGGAGAATCAGGGAGGAAAACAGAGGAAAACCGCTGGTTTCATCGTAAGTGCAGTTATTTCATGCAGTTACGATTTGCAGGAATTGTGTCTTGACACCACCCGGAGCCGAACATACTCTTGCACCAGAGCGTTCCGATGGCTTTGCCTCCGTTGGAGCTGCCTCCCATAGAGAAAGGGTCGCCCTGTTGCCGGGCGGCCCTTTTGCCGTTAAGAACAGTGCGTGAGCTGGGAGGTTGAGACCGCAGTGTGAGTGGCCGGGGTGAGAAACGGAGGGCGTAGCTCTTTCGTTGCAGAAGACGTAACAGTTGAGGTTCGGCCGAGTTCGCGGCGGGGGATTTGTGTTGTAAAGAACAGACTAGATAGTGGGAAGGCAACGTTGGCTCAGAAGTTGAAGAGCCCAAAGGACAGAGCTCATGCCTACGATCGCAGTCTCGTTGACGACGGTGGTGATGATCGCAGTGCTTGCATTGGTTGCGCTGGCCGGACACATGGAGCATGACGAGCTGGAGTAACCTGCGAGGCTTTCTCAAGTGCAGTGGGCTGCGCGGTTTGGCGTCTCCTTGCTTTGCCGTTAGAATGAGGAGAGCAGGCCGACGTAGCTCAGTTGGTAGAGCAGCTGATTCGTAATCAGCAGGTCAACGGTTCAAGTCCGTTCGTCGGCTCCAGTCTCCTGCCGCACCCGGTCTTTCTTTGAATTCTTCAATTCGGTGGATATCCCGGATTGAACCTGGTTTGATTCCAGTTATCCACTGAAAAGATACGTCTTGGGCATTCTGTGCTTGATGCGCGGGCGAGCGCACCGCATACTCTGGAGCAGAGCCGGTCGCGTGGGGCGATCGCTCCTGACAGAGAGACGAGCGCCGTGAATCAGTACCGCCGAGAAGATGTTCTGCGCATCCTTCGCCTCCCTCATCGACAGTTGAATGCATGGGAGCGGGCAGGTTTAATCTCCGCCTCGGAACACTACTCCTTTGACGGGTTAGTTCAGCTCCGCAAGCTGCGGGAGCTGGCCGAGACTCGAATCTCCGTGAAGAGCATCCGGCAGTCGGTCGACGCGATGCAGAAGGTGGCGGGGCTGAGCAACCCGCTGCTGGAGCTGGCCGTTGTGCGGCGAGGGTCACGGCTGGCCTTTCGACAAGGTGGGGCGCTGGTCGATCCGATGACACGCCAGATGGCGTTCGACTTTGAGCTGACGCCGACGGCTGGTCTGGCTGTTGTGCGGCGGGCCGCGGTTGACGCGAACTCGCAGGCCGCGGCGGTGCAGGAGATGTTTCTGCGCGCGGTACGGCTGGAAGAGAATCCGGCGACGCTTGCCGAGGCGAAGTCGCTCTATGGCGAGATACTGGAGATCGAGCCGGACCATGCGGCAGCGGCGATCAATCTGGGGACCATCCAATACAACGAGCGGGACTTTGAGGGTGCGGAGGCCTTGTATCGGCGGGCGACGGAGGCCGATCCGGAGTATGCGCTGGCGTTCTTCGACCTCGGCAATGTTCTGGACGAGCTGCAGCGGTTGCCGGAGGCGATCACGGCCTATGAGCGCGCGCTGAAGCTGGTTCCTCAGTACGCGGACGCGCACTACAACCTGGCTCTGGCTTACGAGCGCATGCAGGAGCCCCGGCGGGCTCTGCGGCACTGGACGCGGTACATTCAGCTGGACCCCAGCGGGCCGTGGGCGACGCATGCCAAGGCACAGGCCAAGCGGATTCTTGGCAACGAACGCCTGGCCATTGTGACGCGTCATGGGCGTACGATGCGGGTGCGGTAGTCAGAACGAAACAAGACGGAAAGCGTTTCTAGAGGCTGCGCTGGTACACTCCGGTGCAGCCTTTTGACTTAGTTTGCGAGGAGATTCTGCCTGATGGCCACAACCACCACGACCTTTCGCCCATTTGTGTCCGCAGAGGAGAGTCCGAGGGAGTTGTCGGTACGGGCGCTGGTTCTTGGGTCGATTTTTGGGATCATCTTCGGCGCGGTGACGGTTTATGTGGGGCTCAAGGCAGGGCTTACGGTCGCCGCTTCTATTCCGATTTCGGTGCTTTCGATCTCGATTCTCAGGGTGTTCGGGCGGGCATCGATTCTTGAAAACAACATCGTTCAGACGACAGGGAACGCTGGTCAGTCGATCGCTTCCGGGGTGATCTTTACGCTTCCGGCGCTGGTCTTCCTTGGCTTCGATCTCGAAGGGTTTCGAATCTTTGCGCTGGCGCTGTTTGGCGGTTGGCTCGGCGTGTTGTTCATGATTCCGCTGAGACGGCAGCTCATCGTGGAAGAACACGGGACGCTGACTTACCCGGAGGGGACCGCGTGCGCGGAGGTGCTGACCGCGGGTGAACGCGGCGGATCATTCGCCAGTCGCGTGTTTCTTGGTCTTGGGCTTCGGCGCGCTCTATGCGCTGTTTCAGAATGAAGGGCTGACGGCGCTGTTTCCGGCCACGCCAAAGAAGGACTTCAACTTCGACCCGACCGGACAGCAGTTGATGAAGGGCGCCTCGATCCGCGCGGATGTGACGCCGGAGTATCTGGGCGTGGGCTACATCATCGGGATTCGTGTGGCGGCGATCATGCTGGCCGGCGGCGTCTTCTCGTGGCTGGTGCTGATGCCGACGATCGTCTTCTTTGGCAAGCACATGACGACGCCGCTCTATCCCGGCACGATTCCTATCAGCATGATGGACCCGAGCTCGCTGTGGCGCACCTACGTGCGGCCGATGGGCGCGGGAGCCGTTGCGGCCAGCGGCCTCATCACGCTGCTGCGCACCGCGCCTACGATCATCGGTGCGTTTACTGCGGGTCTCGCGCAGATGCGGGCCAAACACGGCGTCACAGGTACTGAAGCCGCATCGCGCAGGCCGTCACGGATCGAGCATGATCTGCCGATGAGCGTGGTGATCGGCGGCAGCGTGTTGCTGGTGCTGCTGATGTTCGCGTTCCTGGTTTTCAAGCCGGTTCCCGGTGCCCAGGTTAGCGTGTTGGCGAACTTCGCGGCATCTATTCTGGTGGTCATCTTTGGGTTTCTGTTTGTCACGGTGAGCGCACGGATCGTGGGCATCGTGGGCTCGAGCGCGTCGCCCGTGAGCGGCATGACCATTGCGACGCTGATGGCGACCGCGGCAATCTTTCTGGTGAAAGGCTGGACCGCGCCGGCCTTCGGTGCGTTGGCGATCACCATTGGCGGCGTGGTCTGTATTGCGGCGTCGAACGCGGGCGATACCTCGCAGGATCTCAAGACCGGCTTTCTGATCGGGGCGACGCCGTGGAAGCAGCAGTTGGCGGTGATGATTGGCGTCATTGTCTCGACGCTCGTTATCGGCTTGACGCTGAACCTTGTAAACAAGGGCTTTGAAAGCTTCAACAGGCTTCCTCAACCGAGGCCGCTGTCGCTGAGCGCGCTGCCCGAGGGCGTGCAGCAGCAGGGGTATTTCACGCGAAATGAAGTGAGGCTGCGTGCCAGTGCATCCTCAAGCGCACCTGTCGTTGGGAATCTTGCGAATCCGCACAGCTATATTCTGCTGAATGCCATTGGGTCGCCGGTGCTCGAGGACGGCAAGTATCTTTACAACCCAGCGACGCAGCAGGTTGAGATTCAATGGACGCAGGGGATCGGCAGCGAAAAGGCAGCCGCGCCCCAGGGCCGGCTGATGGCCACGGTCATCAACGGCATCCTGAGCCGGAAGCTGCCGTGGGGGCTCGTGCTGCTGGGTGTCGCGCTGGTCATCGGCGTGGAGCTGCTCGGTGTCCGCTCGCTGACCTTCGCTGTTGGAGCGTATCTTTCCATCGGTACGACGCTGGCGATTTTCTGCGGCGGTGCCGTGCGGTGGCTTGCGGATCAGGCTGTGGCGCGCAGTGGTCGCGCTCCAACGACTGAGGCGGAGAGTGAGGTCTCGCCGGGAAGCCTGTTTGCGTCCGGGCTTATTGCCTCGGGCGGCATCATGGGGCTGGTGGGCGTTGCATTCCAGGCTTTCGACAAGACCTTCCCGCACTTCTCACCAGACAATCCGTTGCACTATGACGTCGTAAGTGTCGTGTGTTTCGGGATGCTCGGCTTCAGTCTGTACTACTTTGCGCGGAAGCCGTTGGCGAGCGAGGCAATCCTGGAAGAGGTTGAACGCGAGGAATAGGGCCGACGTTGTAATGGAGGCTGAGATGAGGCGATACGTTGCGGTACTGCTGATAGCGCTGACGGTGGGATGCTGCTGTGCTCGGGCGGATGAGGCATCCAAACGCGCCAAGGCCGAACAGTTGTTCATGCTGCTCCGCATGGACACGATGATGGATCAACTGATGAACGGCGTGAAGAAGCAGGTGCAGCAGATCACGGAGTCGATGCCCGGCGCGGACCAGGCGACGCCGGAGCAGAAGAAGCAGATGACAGACTTCCAGCAGCGTGTGATGGATGTGGTCAATCAGAAGATTGGATGGAAGGCGCTGGAGCCGGACTTCATCAACCTGTACGCGAGCACCTACACAGAGGAAGAGCTTGACGGAATCGTCGCCTTTTACAAATCGCCGATCGGCCAGAAGATGATAGAGAAGACGCCAGAGCTGACAGCCAAGAGCACTCAGATTACGCAGCAAAAGATGAGCGAGTTGCAGCCGCAGCTCACTCAGATGGTGCAGGATTTCATGAAGCAGATGGCGGCGAGCATGGGCAAGCCCGCGCAGACACCGGCGGCGCCAGCTCCCGCGAAGCCTCAACCGAAATGAAGCGCTTTGGAGCTTGAGTTCTAAAGCTCGAGGATGATGGGCATGATGAGCGGGCGGCGATTTGCGTTCTTCTGGATGAAGCGCTTGAGGTCGCCGCGGATCTTATCCTTCATGACACCGTAGTCGCGCCGTTCTTCTTCGCTCGACTGCTCCAGCGTGCGGGCGACGATGTCGCGCGCGTTTCGCAGGAGTTCGGGATCATCGGCCGCGAAGCCGCGAGTCGAGATCTCCGGCAGGCCTTCGACCTGGCCGGTGCGCTTGTTGATCGCGATGATGGGGAGGAAGAGGCCATCGCCGCCTAGCTGTTTACGGTCGCGTATGACGGTGTCTTCGACGACGTCGGCGGTGGAGTTGTTGTCGATGCAGACTCGGCCTGTGGTGATTTTGCCGACCTTTTCAGCGCCGTCGCGGTTGAGTTCGAGCACGTCGCCGTCTTCGAGCAGGAGCACCTTCTCGGGGATGCCGGTGGAGACGGCGAGCTCGGCGTGGCGCTTCAGGTGTCGGTAGTCGCCATGAATCGGCACGAAAAACTTTGGGCGAACGAGGTTGATCATCATCCGCAGCTCTTCCTGCGAGCCATGGCCGGAGACGTGGATAAGGCCGTTGGTGCCGTCGTCGTGGATCACGCGCGCGTCGCGGCGTTCGAGGTGATCGATGACGCGGTAGATGGCCTTCTCGTTACCAGGGATGATGCGCGAGCTGAGGATGACGGTGTCGCCGGCGTCGATCTTGGCGAACTTGTGATTGTCGACGGCGGCGCGCGAGAGCGAACTCATGGGCTCACCCTGGGTGCCGGAGATCAGGATGCAGAGCTCGTTGTCCGCATACTCCTTGATCTGGCCGGGGTGGATGAGGAGTCCGGTCGGCGGATCGAGGTAGCCGAGGTCCTGCGCGATTTCGGCAGAGTTGTCGATGGAACGGCCGATGAGCGCGACTTTGCGGTTGTGCTTTTCGGCAAGCTCCATCGCAATGCGGATGCGGTGAATGGACGACGAGAAGCAGGAGAAGAAGAGCTTCTTGCGCGTCGCGCCGAAGATGTCGTCGAGGCGCGGGCGGACGGCGCGTTCGCCAGGCGTGAAGCCGGTGCGGTCGACGTTGGTGGAGTCCTGCAGGAGGCAGAGGACGTTCTGCTTGCCGAGGTCGGCGAAGGCCTGGAGGTCGAACGGATGGCCATCGGGTGAGGAGAGGTCAATCTTGAAGTCGCCGGTGTGGAGGACGATGCCGGCGGGAGTGTGGATGGCCAGCGCGACGCAGTCCACCAGAGAGTGCGTAACCCGGATGGGCATGATGCTGAAGGCGCCGAGCGTGAAGCGTCGGCCGGGCAGCATCTCGATGAGTTCGGCGTCGTCGAGGAGGCGGTGTTCGTCGAGCTTGCCCTCAACGTAGGCGAGGGTGAACTCGGTGCCGTAGACGGGCACGTTGAGCTCGGAGAGGATCCAGGGCAGGCCGCCGATGTGGTCTTCGTGGCCGTGCGTGAGGACGATGGCGCGGACGAGTGCGCGGTTTTCAACGAGATAGCTGATGTCGGGGACGACGATGTCGACGCCGAGCAGCTCTTCTTCGGGGAACATGAGGCCGGCGTCGATGACGATGATGTCATCGGCGAAACGGAGGGCGAGGCAGTTCATGCCGAACTCGCCCAGGCCGCCGAGAGGGATAATTTGCAGCTTGTCTGAAGCCATGAATCTTCAGTTTAGCGCAGCACGCGAGCGCTCATAGGCTTAGACGGCGCGAAGGACGCGCGCGGGCAGCAGAAAGAGAGCCGCGATGAGCTCAAAGACACCGTGCACGACGATGCCGACAAGACGGAATGGAAGCAGCACGAGCCAGACAAACGGATACAGAATGAGCGCCAGCAACGCGGCGGGCCAGCAGACGACGAGCAGAATGCAGAAGAGAACCAGCTTGATCACAGATTGCCTCCGCTAGAGATACGCGAGCCAGCCTGCCCGTGGTTCCGTTGGCCCTGGTCACCTCAGAATATCTTCAAGCGCCGTCGACAGCTCTGTCTTTTCATCGCGATATTTGATGATGATGGGCGTGTAGACGGAGAGGCCGAGATCCTTACCGGGTCCGTGCTGAATGGCGCGGGAACCGGGCACGACGACCGCGCCGGAAGGAATAATGAGCGGGGTGTCGGCCGTGGCGCGCAGGACGGTGTTGTTCGGCAGGTCGTAGACCGGGGTGCCGCGGGTGAGGATGGTGCCGGCGGCGAGTACAGCTTTGTTGCGGACGATGGTGCCCTCATAGACGCCGGTGTTGCCGCCGACGAGGACGTCGTCCTCGATGATGACGGGAGAGGCATTGACGGGCTCAAGTACCCCGCCGATCTGCGCAGCGGCGGAGAGGTGTACGCGTTTGCCGATCTGCGCGCACGAGCCGACGAGCGCATGCGAGTCGATCAGTGTGCCCTCGTCCACGTAGGAGCCCGTATTGACATAGGCCGGCGGTACGACGACGACTCCGGGCGCAAGGTAGGCGCCCGCGCGCACAGCGCTGCCGCCGGTCACGATGCGGATGTTCTGCTCCGGTTTGAAGCGGCGCGTCGGAAAGGTGTGCTTGTCCACGCATGAGAGCACGGCATCGTCTCCGACGGCTTCTAGATGGCCCAGGCGGAAGCCGAGCAGGATGCCGCGCTTCACCCAGGCGTTGACGCGCCAGCCTGTAGGCTGCGAGGCGTCGGGCTCGGCGGAGCGGACCGAACCGGACTCCAGCGCATGGCGCAGCGTGTGGAATGCCGAGAGCGCGTCAGAATTGCCGACGGCTTCCGAGCCGAGCGAAAACCAGTGCTCGATGTGGTGCTGAAGCTTGTCTTGCGGGAGCGAGTTCGTCATCAATCAGTTTCCTTCTATCGAGCACGGATGTGACGTGATCCTGGGGGTGGGGTAGGGCTGGCCGTCGTCGTTCGCGGAGTCGAGGGTTGCGCAGGTTTCGCGCTGGTAGCTGGAACCCTGAAACCGCCAACGAATTAACTCATGCTCAAATGCGGATGCGTGGCTGCTGGTGATGATCTCCGGCATGCTGCCGGACCGTGCCGAGGTCGCCGCGAAGCCCTGGATGCCGACTGCATTCAGGACGACGCGCCGCCGGCGGAGGTCAACGATCCAGAACGAGCAGTTGCCGGCGGCTCCGCAGAATTCGTTCCCCGAAGGCTGAACTACCAGAGCTGAACTGCCTGCCAGAGTGAGCCGCTCGGCGCGGAAGGAACGCATCACGTGATTGAGCTCCTCTGAGGACTCGCCCTGAACGAGAGGGCCAAGATACGGCTTGAGCAGCGAGAGCACAACGGAACGCTCGGCGGGTGGAAATCTCTCGAGCGAACTCGAGGTCTCATGCAGATGAGTAAGCGGCCAGGCCCTGGGCTCGGACGCATTCGGCGCGGCTGTCTGCCCGGACAGCACCGCGAGGAGCAAAGTTACGGAGAGAATTGGCACAGGTTCAAGAGTAGAGCATGGGGAGATTCGTGGGCTTTGCCCTAGAAGACACGCAGGTTTTCGTGCGGCGAGTTGGTTAACAGGCCCAGTTCGCCCAGGATGCGCTCCAGCTTGCGGCGAGTCGTCGCAGTGACGGGCACCATCGGCAGCCGAAGCTCCTCGTTGCCGCGGCCAAGCAGCGCCATGACGGCCTTGATGGGAGCGGGGCTGGGCTCGCAGAAGTTGGCCTGCATCAGGTGGAAGTAGTGGCGGTTGATTCGCCGCGCGGAGATCCAGTTATCGTTCAAAGCGGCATTGACCATTTGCGACATCTGCTGCGGGATAGCGTTCGATGCGACCGAGACCAGACCGGTACCGCCGACCGCCAGGATCGGCAGAGCGAGCACGTCGTCACCGGCGAGCACCTGGAAGGCGCGCGGCGCCTGCGTCAACAGCTCGGTGATCTGCACCATGTTGCCGCTGGACTCCTTGATGCCAATGATGTTGGGAATCTCGGCGAGGCGGAGAACGGTGGCGGGCTCGAGGTTCGCTCCGGTGCGGCCCGGGATGTTATAGAGCAGAACGGGCAGATTCACCGCTTTCGCGATGGCGCTGAAGTGCTGGAACTGGCCCTCCTGGCCGGGCTTGTTGTAGTAAGGGTTTGCCGTGAGGATGCCGGAAAGGCCCTGGATGCGGCCGAGCTGCTGTGCGCGGTGCATGGCCTCGCGCGTGGAGTTGTGCGTGGCACCGGCGAAAACAGGCACGCGACCGTTTGCAGCCTCGACGGTAATCTCGACGACGCGCAGCCATTCGGTTTCGGTCAGGGTCGCGGCCTCGCCGGTCGTGCCGCAGGGGATGAGTAGCGAGACGCCGCAGGCGATCTGCCAATGAATGTGGGCACGAAGACCGGCCTCATCGAGTGAGCCGTCCTGACGAAAAGGTGTGATGAGGGCGGTGCCGCAGCCTTGCAGATTCATTTCAGAGTCGAGTTTAGCGCGAATGGCCAGGGTGCGGTGTTTTCCCTTCGTCGCAGGTTTCCACGCTCGGGGTGGGCGGCACCCGGATGCCAGAATGCCGCTAATGCTTCGAAGGGGAAGGGGTTGCCACGAGCTGCTCCATCTCTCGGTAGACGCCGTTCGTCCAACCGAACCCGACGACGTTGGTCTTGTAGCCCGTAGTTACGTTCACGTCGGATGAGCCGCTATCCATGTTGTACTTCTCGCGGATGGTGCCGTCGTGCTCGTAACCACTCTGCACGGTCGCCATGAATTTTCTTGCGATGCGGTCGGCCTCGGCGATATAGCCATACTGTGCGAGCCCCTCGACCGCGAGCCAGTTCGTCGGCGCCCAGCCGAAGGGCGCGTCCCACTGCTGGCCGGTGTCCTCCGTACTCGTCTGGAGGCCGCCGGTGCGTTCGAAGAGTGACAGATTGGCTACGAGCCGCTTGGCCTGAGCGGGAGTCGCCAGGCCAGCCCACAGCGCGTAGTACGTGGTGACGTAGCGATAAGAAGAGCGTTGCTGAGAGCGCGCGTCGTAATCAACAAAGAGACCGGTCGATTCATCCCACAGCAATGAGTTGATGCGCTGCCGGCGGACGCCTGCGAGGTGATTCCAATGCGTGGCAGCCGCGCGGTTGCCGAGGACCGTTTCGATCGCCGCAAGATCGCGCTCGTACTTGTAGAGCAGTGAATTCAGGCAGATGGGCGCGTAGTCCTCGGTGGACCCGCTGAATGGACCAAAGCGTGAACTGGTATCAAAGCCCGACTCTCGCATGGCGCGATCGCCAAGGTAGAACTGCGGCGTTAGCTCCATGCCCTCGAGGCTGGTCTGCAGACAGTTGGCGCGGTCCGCGCAGCGCTCGCCCGGCGTTGCGCCGGCAGGCTCGAGATAACCGGGAGGCGTCTGCTCCGGGTGAGCTTTGAGCCAGCGAATGACGTCGAGGTAGTAGGTGCTGTCGTCGGCCATCTCAGGCACAGGGCCGTGGCCGAGATCGAAGTACCGCGAGAGACCTGTATCGCCGGCCAGGTGCGGAGCTGTTGTCCACAGCGCATGATCGCGGATGAGGTAGGGAAGCGACTCGCGCAGCCAGGCTCGCGCAGCGGATGGATTGTGCGCGCGCTCGGCATCATAGACTGCCATCACCATCGAGCTAAGGAACGGCGGCTGCGAGCGTGTGAGGTAGTAAGTGCGATTGGCGTTGAGAATCGCGCCGTAGTGATCGATCTCGTAGAAGAAATTTTCGACGGTGCCGCGCGCAAGATCAAGTCGATTGTCGGCGAGTTCGCCGAGCAGGATGAAGTAGCTGTCCCACCCGTACATTTCATTGAAGCGGCCACCCGGCACGACGTAACGATGGGGGAGATACAGCAGACCGGGCGTTGCGATCTCCTCGGGAGTGAGTTCGCCCTCATGATGAATGGCACGCGGAAGCGAGCGCACGTCGACGTGGCATTTACTCTCCATCGCCTTCACGTCAGGCGGAACAGTTTCGCCTGCAGGCAGATAGAGAACCGGTACCGTCGTGAGCTTGGGATCAATCAAGGACGTGCAGTCGGTCATCGAACGCTGAAGGGTGTCCCAGGACTGATGGATGTAGTTGTCGATGGAGAGTGACGGGGAAGGTTGCGGTGATTGCGCGGTGGCCGCGAGCGCAACGCTTAGAGCAAGGGCGAGGCTACGAAGGCGAAGCACGATGCGATGATGCTATCTCAGCGGGATATTCTCTTGCGAAAGAAACAGACGGCTTGGGGATTGTCGTTATAGCGCTCGCAGGACTCGTACCCGCGGGCATGGTAGAGCGACTGTGCGGCGATGAAGTTCGCGCCGGTGTCGAGGTAAATCCACTCAAGCCGTCCCGCCGCAGCGAGGCCCTCGACATAGTCCATCAGTAACGATGCGAGGCCCTCACCACGATGCTCCGTGACGACGTACAGACGCTTGCACTCTGCTGCAGAAGCGATTGACGGCAACGAGCGCAGAAGAACGCAGGCGATGAGCACGCCCTTCTCTTCAACGACGACGAAGCCGAACGGAGCTGGCTGATCGAGATACTCGGGGACGCGCCCGGGCGCGTCACGCTGCACTACATCCCACTCGGTGTAGTAACGCTCGAGCAAAGCACTGAGCTGCGGGAGATCGTCGCGCGTGGCGCGGCGAACGACGAACTGCGCCGCGTTATACCCAGTCTCCATTACGCATGAGTGGTTCGGCTGTGCCGCTGACGCTGATGCCGTCGATGTTCATTGTTGGTCCGCCGATCATCCAGTCGACGTGGATGATGCTCTCATTGGCGCCGAGCTTCGCAAGCTCCTCGTTCGACATCGTCTCGCCGTTAATGATGCAGGTGGAATACGCCTGGCCGAGCGCGATGTGGCTCGCCGCATTCTCATCAAACAGCGTGTTCCAGAAGAGAATGCCCGAATTGCGCAATCGGCGAGTTATGCGGAACGAGCGCAACCTCACCCAGCCGGCGCGCGCCTTCGTCGGTCGCGATGAGCTTCTGAATCGCCTCTTCGCCCTTCGTCGCTGTCACATTGACGATGCGGCCGTCTTCGAAGCGGCAACGGATGTTTTCGATGAGCGTGCCCTGGTGCGAGAGCGGCTTCGATGCCGTAACAATACCGTGGACGCGGTCCTTATGCGGTGTCGTGAAGCATTCTTCAGTGGGAATGTTCGGTTGGCAGTAAACCCCGTTGCCTGCCGTTGCTCCGCCACCTGCCCACAGGTGCTGATCCGCAAGCCCGACTGTGAGGTCTGTCGCGCCATCCGGCGTGAAGAAGCGCAGCGAGTGATAACGCTTGGCGTTCAGCAGGTCCACGCGCCTCTTGAGGTTCTCGCCGTGTCGCTTCCAGTCGGCGACAGGGTCGTCGCCGGTGATGCGCGAGGTGCGGAAGATCGCATCCCACAGCTTACCCATTGCGAGTTCCTCTGGCTCCCCGGGAAAGACGAGCTCGGCCCAGGCAGGCGTGGCCGCAGCGACAATCGTCCAGTTAATATCGTGTCGCGTAATGAGCTCCATCGCCGGCTTGTATGCCTTTGACATCGCGATGTTCGCGCGGGAAACCTTCTGCGGGTCTTGCCCAGACAACAGCGCCGGGTTTGCGCCCGTGATCGCCATGCGCGCGGCGCCGGAGCGGAAGGCGTTCGCGATGCCGTTGTAGAACCACTCAGGTGCGAAGTCAAAGCTCTCATCCGGCGCAGAGCGATAGCGCGCGAGCGCGATCTCATCATCGCTTATCAGCGTCGTGACAAACTTGGCTCCGGCCTTATACGCCTGCTCCACAATGCGTCGCGCGAGCGGAAGCGCGTCGGTGGGCGCGGTCAGAACAAGCTCCTGGCCCTCCTGCAGGTTGAGGCCAACGCGGACGGCAACCTCGGCGAGGCGGTCCAGCTTCTGGTCGAAGCTGAGGGAGGCGAACGGGGGAGCGGCGAGAGTGGCAGAGCTCATACGGTAAGCCTAGGGTGCCGCGCCGCTTCGCGCAACTCGACGTGTGGCAACGGAGCGCTAATTACTGAGCTGATCGAAGATCTCGCGGAAGTCATAGACGCCGGGCTTCGCCTTGACGAGCCATTCGGCTGCCCGGACTGCGCCCTCCGCAAACGGCCGCCGCGAGTGCGATTCATGCGTCAGCAGGATGCGGTCGCCATTGTGCTCCGCCTCAAGGACGTGCAAACCGACGGCATCGCCATGACGGACGGATTTGATGGGAATGTCTCCCATATTGCAGGCACGCCTCACAGCATCGCGCAACGTGAGCGCCGTTCCGCTTGGCGCGTCCAGCTTCGTAAGGTGATGCGTCTCGGAGATCGAGAGCGTGTAATTGAGGCCCGCGAGCTCCTTCGTCATGATCTCTGCAAGCTTCAGCATCATCTGCACGCCGGGCGAAAAGTTGGCGCCATAGAGCAGGCTCGCACCCTTGCGTTCAGCGAGTTCCTTCGCACGTGGCAATCGGTCGTACCAGCCAGTCGTGCCGACGACCATCTTCGCACCATTCGCCAGGCACGCGCGCATGTTGGCGATCACCGCCTCGGGCGTCGTGAAGTCGATGATGACGTCGAAGCCGGCGACGAACGGCGCCGTCAGCGCGGCGGCGTCCTTGTTCTCCTTCGCATCAAGCACATGTACGCTATGGCCGCGCTCCGCAGCCACCTGGGCGACAAGCTTGCCGGTTTTGCCCACACCGAGAACGAGAATGCGCATGAGGATCGTGCTCCTAAGCGTTGGAGGTGACGGGTCGTGCCTCAACGTCGAAGATCGTCGCATCGGGCGACGCAAAGAACTTCTTGTGCAGCGAACGCACTGCCTCTTCGACGTCCTCTTCGTTGATCATAAAGCTCATATTAATTTCGCTCGCGCCCTGCGAGATCATACGGATATTGACGTGCGAGACCGCCGCAAAGACTTGCGCCGCGATGCCGCTCTGGCCCCGAATATCCTCGCCGACGAGGCAGATCAGCGCCTTGTCGCTTTCGTACTTCACATCCGCGATGCGGCCTAACTCCTCGCAGATCGCCGGCAACGACTCGCGTGAATCGACCGTAACGGAGATCGAGACCTCCGACGTCGAAACCATATCAATCGCGCACTTGTGCTTGTCGAAGATGTCGAACACCATCTTGAGAAAGCCATGCGCCAGCAGCATCCGGCTGGCGACGATGTCGATAATCGTCAGTTTCTTCTTCGCAGCGATCGACTTGAACGGGCTCGCGCATGGTGGAGGCGTTGCAGTGATGCGTGTGCCCTCATTCGTTGCGTTGCGGCTGTTCAACACGAATACCGGAAGGTTCTTCTGCACCGCCGGCAGAATTGTCGCCGGATGCAGCACCTTGGCACCGAAGTAGGCGAGCTCAGCCGCTTCCTCGAAGCTGATGATTCGCACGCGCAGAGCGTCAGGACAGATGCGCGGGTCGGTCGTCATGATGCCATCAACGTCGGTCCAGATCTCAATAGCGCCGGCGTGCAACCCGCCACCCACAAGCGCTGCGGTGTAATCCGAGCCGCCGCGGCCGAGGGTCGTCGTAGTGCCGTTGCACGAACCGATGAAGCCGCCCATCACGGGCACTCGGCCAGCGGTCAGCAGCGGAAGAACATTCTGCCTGAGCGCATGCTCGATCGCCGGTTCGTCCGGCGCAGCCTTGCCATAGTGATCGTCGGTAAGGATCACCTCGCGCGCATCGATGTGCACCGAGTTGAGTCCACGCTCAGCGAACGCAGCCGTAACCATCACACTCGAGAGTCTCTCGCCGAAACTGACGATGAGGTCGGAGGTACGGGCCGTCAGCTCGCCGACGACAGCGATGCCCCGAACAAGCTCCTCCAGCCCGTCAAAAGCGCGGTTGATGTCGAGCTGGAGCGAATCCAGGCGGTCGCCGCTGACCAGGTCGCCGGCAGCCTGGAGATGGCGCGCGCGTAGACGTGCAGCGATCTCCAGCGCCCCCTCGCGGTCGCCGCGTCCTGCAAGCGCTGCTGCGGCGCAAGCGAGAAGCTGGTCTGTGACCTTTGCCATCGCCGAGACAATGACGAGGGGGCGCAATCCCTTGGCGACTCGGCCTTCCACGATGCTGGCTGTGCGCAGGATGGCGGCAGCGTCCTCGACAGAGGTACCGCCGAACTTCATGACGACAATATCGGGATGTGCGGATGCCCGCTTTGCGCTCATGCGGGCACCGCGCTCTCTTCAAGGGTTGCGGACCCGATGGGCGGGAACTTACGGAAGTCGAATTTGCCCAGCACGGCGAGAATCTCGGCGTTCAGAATCGCCGCGCCGGCCGCGCCGCGCACCGTGTTGTGCGAGAGCAGCGTGAACTTCCAGTCGAAGATGGAGCATGGACGCAGGCGTCCCACCGTGGTCGTCATCCCGTGGCCGCGATTGAGATCGAGCTTCGGCTGCGGGCGCGCCTCGTCGTTCATGTAAACGACCGGATGCAGCGGCGCCGACGGCAGATGCAGGCCCTCATGGCCCTTGCCGCTCAGCGGTTGGAAGCTCTTCCACGCGTCGAGAATCTCTTCGCGCGTTGCGGGCTTGCGCAGCTTCACGCTCACACATTCCGTGTGGCCCTCCAGCACCGGCACGCGATTGCACATCGCCGAAACGGTCAGGTCCGCAAGCTGGAAGCCGCGGGCGTTCTCACCCTCAACGCGCAGGCCGCCCAGCAGCTTCGCGACCTCCTCCTGCAGCTTCTCCTCTTCGTTCTTGATGAACGGGATGACGTTGCCAAGAATGTCGAGCGACGCAACGCCGGGGTAGCCCGCGCCGGAGACCGCCTGCATCGTGCACACAAACAGCTTCTCGATCCCGAAACGCTGATGCAGCGGCGCGAGAGGCAATACCAAACCGATCGCGCAGCAATTGGGATTCGTCACCAGGTAGCCGCCCGAAGTCTTGCGCGTGGCCTGGGCCTCGATGACGTCCAGGTGGGCTTCGTTCACTTCCGGCACGACCAAAGGGACGTCCGCGCCCATACGAAAGGCAGAGCTGTTCGAGATGACCGCGCACCCGGCGGCCGCAAACTTTGGCTCCAACTCGCGCGCAATCGGCGCGTCGACGGAGGAGAAAATGATGCGCGGAAGATTCGTCGCGCCTTCGGGCGTGTTCGGTTGCAGCACCATCTCGGCAATGCGCCGCGGCAGTGGCGTGTCGAGACGCCACCCACAGGCCTCCGCGTAGGTCTTGCCCGCGCTGCGATCGCTGGCGGCCAGCCAGGTGATGTTGAACCAGGGATGATCGGCGAGTAACTGGATGAATCGTTGTCCGACGGCTCCAGTTGCCCCCAGGATGCCTACATTACGCCGTTCCATCTACCTAGGATATCAAGCCGCGGGAGGCCCGGTCCTCAGTCAGTTACGGGCGGGCACCGCAGCAAGGAAGATTTCGAGATTGCCAAACTGCGCGTTGCGGTAGGCTTGGCTGCAATGAGCCAACAACGAGAAGGCATGAAGCACCGCCTGGAGCTGTTCTCCGATGCGGTCTTTGCCATCATTATCACCGTGATGCTGCTGGAACTCCGGGTTCCGGAGAGCAGCGGATGGAGCGGATGGCGGCCTCTGCTTCCGGGCTTGCTGGCCTATGTGGTGACGTTCGTTTTCCTGCTGGTGGTCTGGCTCTGCGCACGATCACATGTTTTCGCGGCTCCGCGTAATCTCGCGGGGGATGTTCTGGGCTAATGGGCTGTGTCTGCTTGTGAGCAGCCTTATCCCACTGGCGCTGCGAAACTTCGTCAACCAGCCGAGAGACCCTGCGGCCCTTGCTCTCTATCTGGTGCTGGCGTTTCTTTCCTTCCAGTGCTTGACGCTGATACGACTGCTGGCGAATGCAGAGCATGGCAACGATCCGGGCTGGGCCGAGTGGAGACGGAAGCGCAACCGGATGGCGACCATCGGCAGCCTGACTCAGATCGCGATCACAGCCCTCGCCTTCGTTTCGATACCGCTGGCTATCGGGTTATACGTGGCGCTGCTGGGCGGCCTGATCGCGTCGCTCTAGCGCCGCGTTAGCCGTCGACCTCAACAACTCGCCGCCGCGTAATGACCCGTCTCGAACCTCCGCCCCACGCGATGACCAGAGCGATGGCGTGCAGCAGGAACCAGATCGTGACTCCCTGGTCCTGGTAGATCCAGAACAGGATCAGGATGCGCGGAATCAGCAGGGCTACAAGGATCTGGATCAGATTGACGGAGGCCGGAATGAACGTCGCCGGCATGCTGTGCTGCAGCCACGCGACGACGATGCAGATGCGCGGGAGAAAGAGCGAAAGCACCAAAAACCACAGCGGAATCGCGTGAATCGGAAACGCAAGTGAGAAGTGCATCGGCAGCCTTTCAATGACGGTATGAATACAGCGAAAGCCACAGCGCTAAAACCTGTTCAACCAGCTTTGATTCACTTCGCGGAGTAGGTGAAATCCGCCTTTGCCGTTGATTTTGCTGGAACAGTCACCTGCAGATCCTGTTCGCCGAGCTTCTCATGAACGGCCGCCACAGTATAGGTGCCCGGAGGCAGTCCGTGAAGCGTAAAGCTTCCGTCGGCCCCGGTGACGGCGAAAAAGCCGTTCGGCGCTACGTTAATGAAGGCCTGCATCCACGGATGATTGTTGCAGCGCACTGGAATCATCAGCTCCGGCGAGCGGAAGGTCTCGGTCTGCGGTTCGCTCCCCGGCATCTCCGAGACATCCACCGAGTGATTCGCCGGATCCTCCGGCAGCGTGTGCACATTGTGCGTTGCCGGGTCGGAGTTCCTGTATTCCACCTTGCCGCCCTGCTGCACGCCAATCACATGCGGCACATACCGGCAGCCCTTCTGGTCCATCACTACCGGCGGCGCATCCACCGGCGCCGACCATGCGGGAATCCCGCTTTTCACATACACGAACACGTTCGCCAGCCTGCCATCCGAGACGACGTACTGCTCGGTGTAGTTCGGCGTATCGCTCATCGCGCAAGCCGGGTCGGCCGACATGTCGATCTTGATCCGCTCCGGAGCCTTGCCGCTAAAGTGCACCACGCCGGAAATACTGCCGGCCGTCGCCGGATCAATCACTGGAGCCTTGCTGACAGCCGTCGCTGGGCTGGCAGTACTCGGAGCCTCCGGGTTCGCTGCGTTACGACGGCAACCGCTCACCATCAGCACGGCGGGAACTGCGAACCAGAGAGCGAATCGACGAATGACCACGGTGCTCCTTTGGATGCGCGGCGAAGGTCGCCGGTTACTATGAGAGACCTACAGCGCCGCCAGCACGGCCTCCGTGAATGCACGCGTTCCCGCTGTCCCGCCCACATCGCGCGTCAGCGTCGTGCCTTCAGCGTAGACGTGCTCCAACGCTCTCTGAATACGCTCAGCCGTGCCCCTTTCGCCAATGTGATGCAGCATCAGCACCGCTGACTGCAGCAGCGCGGTCGGGTTTGCCTTGTCCTGCCCTGCGATGTCCGGTGCCGAGCCATGAACCGCTTCGAAGATTGCCGCATCCACTCCGATGTTCGCTCCCGGCACCAGTCCAAGCCCACCAACGAATGCCGAGCAAAGATCGGACAAAATATCCCCGTACAGATTCTCCGTAAGGATGACGTCGTACTGGTACGGATTCAGCACCAGTTGCATGCACGCGTTGTCGACGATGTGCTCGAGGTACTGAATCTCCGGATACTCTGCGGCGACTGCCTTGCAGCAGCGCAGAAAAAGTCCGTCCGTCAGCTTCATGATGTTCGCCTTGTGGATGGCATGCACCTTTTTGCGCCCGTGCCTGCGCGCATACTCGAACGCCGCACGCGCAATCCGCGTCGAGCCCTTCACTGTGATGATCTTCAGCGACTGCGCCACGTCCGGCTGCACCATCACCTCAAGCCCAGCGTACAAATCCTCCGTATTCTCGCGGAAGATGATGAGGTCGATCTTCGGGTAGTTCGTCTTCAGCCCCGGCAGCGACTTCACCGGCCGGAAGTTCGCATACAGGTCGAACTTCTTGCGCAGCGTCACATTGATCGACGAGAACCCTGCCCGATCGGCGTCGTCACCGGCCCCTTCAGCGCCACCTTGTTCTGCGTAATCGAGTCATACAGCGCCTGTGGAATGTACTCACCCGTCTTCGCGAACGCATCCGCGCCCGCGTCATGACGCTCCCACTCGAAGCTGCACCCCGTCTCCCCACCCGCGGCCTCCAGGATGCGAACGGTCGCTGCTGTTACCTCCGGGCCGATCCCGTCCCCGGGAATCAACGTGATCTTGTGCGTGCGTGTTCCTGCCATTGCAGAATTTCCTTCTCTTCTTGGGTAATCGTTCAGCGCGAGTTGTGGCGCCTGGGTTTCGAATCCTTGCCGCGCAGCAGACCCTCGAGCTCTTCCTTGAACTCGTTCACGTCCTTGAAATCGCGGTAAACACTGGCGAAGCGGATGTAGGCGACCGTATCGATCTCCCGTAACTGGTGCATGATCAGCTCGCCGATCGATGTCGTCGATCGTTCGCGCTCCGGCGAATCAACAACGTAAGCTTCGGCAGAGTCGACGATCGACTGCATCTGCGCCACCGACACCTTGCGCTTCTGGCACGAGTGCAACAGCCCGGCCAGCACCTTCTGCCGGTCGAACTTCTCGCGGCGGCCGTCCTTCTTCACGACCATGTAGGGAATTTCGTCCAGCCGCTCATAGGTCGTGAAGCGCTTGGTGCAGCGCTCGCACTCGCGGCGTCGGCGGATGGAGTCGGCGTCCTTACTCTCCCGGGAGTCGATCACCTTGTCCTGAGTAAAGCCGCAGTACGGACATTTCATGCAACTTCAATTCTATCAAGCGGCTGGAGTCTGCTCCGCGCTGTGCGCCGCACCCCGCAGCGAAAGCCCGCGCAGCCGCGCAAAGATCACTCCGCCCGGAATCACCGCAAGATAGGTCACCAGGAACATGATCGCCGCGCACGCCGTCGCAGTCTCCAGTGGCACGTCGAAGAACGCATGCAGCGTTGCCGCGAGCGCTGCGATCTGCGTAAACCACCCCAATACCGGAAGCTGGAACACCGACGCTCCGATGCTCGTCGCCATCAGCAGCATCGTCGCTGCAACGCCGAAGTGTGCCAGCGAAGGCGAATCGAGAAACGCGCGTGCACAGATCAGGTAAGCAAGCGCAATCAATGCCCACATCACCAGCGAGAGCGTCAACGCTGCTGCAAACTCGCCAAACGTCGCCAGCGTCTGGAAGCCGGCCTTCAAATCGAGCAGCCGCGCCTCGGCAATCGCGCCGAACTTCGGCGAAAACCTGCCCACCAGGCCACCAACCAGAGTTGCTACTCGATCACCGCGCAACCGCAGCGCCACTGCAAAGACCACCACGATCACAGTCATCAGTGTCGACATGACTCCTGCACGCGCGAAGATCTCATGATGTGGCAAACCCGACGCGCCGAATGCCAGTGTCACCGAAAACAGTATCGCCGCCGCTCCAAGATCGAACGCGCGTTCCACCGAGTACACCGCAAGCTGCGTCGCAACGGGCGTGTCGAGCTGCCGCGCGATGATGTACGGCCGCGCTAGATCCGCAAGTCGCCCGAACAGCGCAACCGCCGTAAACCCAATCAGCTGCGCCGGAAAAACCTCGGAGGTCGGCGCTGGGCGCAGGCTCTTCAGCAGCACCGACCAGCGCATCGCGCGCAGCCAGTAGCAGACATAGATGATCGCGATGCCAAGCAGGACCATCCACACAGAGACCGAGCGAAGCTGCGGCCCCAGCGAACGCCAGTCAAAGCTGCCGCGCTTATGCCACAGGTATGCGGCGATCAGCCCGAGTAACGCGACAATCAGCACGGTCTTCAGCGCCTTCGCGAAGCTCTTCTTCGGTGCAGCTTCGGGGCGTGTTGCGGCGGGCGGCGTTGCGGTGTCGCTCATAAGTTCGGGCATGAGATGTGAGATGTGCCTTTAGCGCTGAGCGGCTGCGCTCGCGGTCTGAACAGACGGTTGATGCGCCATCTGCAGCTTGCGCCGCTTGAACTCAGTCATCACGCGGACAACGTACGCCCGTGTCTCGCGATAGGGTGGAACGCCATGATACTTGTCGACCGCAGCCGGACCGGCGTTGTACGCCGCGAGCGCGAGCGCGAGGTTGTCGTGATACCGCGTCAGCAGCGCGTCCAGATATGCTGTGCCGCCGTTGATGTTCTGGTCCGGCTGGAAGCTGTCCTTCACGCCAAGGTTTCGAGCCGTCCCAGGCATCAGCTGCATCAACCCCTGCGCTCCGGTGCGTGAGACGGCGTTGGCGCGTCCATCGCTCTCCGCATGCACGATGCTCGCCAGCAGTTCGACGTCGATGTCATGCTGTTCGCCCGCCGCACTCAGAAGGCTGCGAACATTCGCATTTGCGGGGGAGGTTACGTTTGGCGCGGCGGCCGGTGGATCGGGCAGCGTCGCAACCGACTCAATCTCGGATGCCGGCAAGTCTATGTAGCTCGAATCTCCGTTGCTCAGAAACAACCGAATACGTCCATCGGCCAGCGGCTCGCGATGCGCGCAGTCGTAGCTGAAACCATTGCGCAGCGTTACGCGATCGAACGCGTGCGCAGCCGGGCTCGACGCAAGCGCGAAGGCCACGGCAGCCGCGAAGCCTCCGGCGGCATGGACCAGACCACAATGGAGTCGGCGGGGTTGCACTTCCTATGAGACTAGCATCCGGGCTTGTCCGTGAGCGCTCCCCGATGGTTGCAGGGCGGCAGGCGAAGGTTTAGAGAAGCGCGGTACTTAGGTCACGCGCGCCCGCCACCACGGCCTCAATCACTGACGCCACTCCATCCTCGTCGTTCGATGGAACGATAAGCCACCCGCGTTCCGCCGCAAGCGCGCGTAGATCGTCCGGAGCATTCGCCATCACGGCAGAATGCCCGGCAATCTGGAACATCGGCACATCGTTCCAGTTGTCCCCAATTGCGAGAATCTCGCTCGCATCGATGCCGCGCAGCTCCGCAAGATGCAGCAGCGCAGAGGCCTTCGAGCAACCGGCGGGCAGAATGTCGAGGATGCAGAGATCGCGATGCGGATACTCCGTGCGATGCAGCGCCACCTCGATGCCCGGCTCGCAGTTCCCATCGACGTTCGTGATTCGGGGATCGCGCAACAGATGGGCCTCAGCCTCGCGCATGCGCTCGATCGGACCGCAGAGCATCATCTGGATCGGCGCCGCATCATCCAGCGCCTGCTCGATCGGCAACACGTGCTCGATATACAACGCGTTGGCCTCCATCCAGCGGCCAATGTTTTCGTTCAGTTCCTCAACGCCCTCGCAAACCAGGGCACCGCGATCGTCCTCGCCGTCCGCACGCACCTTGTCGAAGGTCAGCACCAGCGTGCCGCGAAACTCCTTCACGTGCTCGCACAGCCAGCGCGCTGTTTCAACCGGCATGTGCTCGCGATGCAACAGCTCCGACCCAAGCGTGCGGATGACCGTCCCGTTGGAACTGATGAGTGCTGTGTGCGCGGGACGGTCGAGTTCGCGCAGAACGCGCATCGCATAGCAGTGACGGCGGCCCGTGGCAATCACGACCTCGATCCCCTGGGCCTCGGCCTCACGAATCGCGGCGAGATTACGGTCGCTGACGTGGCCGTCGGAGTGCAGCAGCGTGCCATCCATGTCGAGGGCGATAAGTCGAGTTGAAGGCATCTTCCTTAAGCATAGCCGCCGTCATTCGATAGGATCGAGAAGATGGCTCGAATTGTTCATCTCGCCTGTGCCCGCTGCGGTCATCCGCAAATGTATGTTGTCGAATCCGCCGAGAATAACGACGAAGCAATCGCGGAGATCGGGCACGCTTCAAGCAATCGCGTGACGGCTGACGACGACACCTCGACATCCGACGAGGTGCGCCTGCGGCGGCTGAAATCATTGCCGACGTCGCTGCCGGTCGGCGGGATTATCACGCCGGTCTAGCGTGTGTTACTTCGAGCAACTCTGGCCGTGATCACCTTTGGCACCCATGGCTTTGGCGTCGGCCTCGGACATGTACTTTCCTTCTTTTGTTTTGCCGTAATAGCGGTCGCCATAGCAGTGGTAGACCTTCGTGGAGGTGTTGACCCAGACGAGGCCGGGGCCGCCACCCGGTACTGCGGTGGGGGAAGGCTTCGGTGGTGTGGGGGATGTGGCCTTGGCCGCGGGGGTCGGAGCAGCTGCAGGAGCGGCCTTGGCTACCGGGACGGGTGCTGCGGCGGGGGTCGGTGTCGCTGCGGGCGTGGCGGGAGTTGCGTACCAGGTCTGGATGCCCTGGTGGCCGCGGCAGGCTCCGGACTTGGTGGTGCCGGTCCAGTAGGTGCCGTCCTTGCACTGGCCGGTGGCGTTGGCCGGTTTCTGGGCGACGGCGGTGACAGAGGCGAGGAGCGTACAGCCGAGGGCGATGCTTGAGAGTCGTGCCTTCATCGGGAATCCTCCGGGAGCGAGTGCTCGGGGCTCGTGAGATCGTGGCCCAATACGGGGTGAATCGTAGCAGCTTCAGGCGGTCGAGGGCACTGGCGAGTGGCCGCGGGTGGTGAGGACGATGGCGGCCAGAAGGATCATGGCGCCGCCGAGCCACGCGACTGGGCCGAGGTGCTCGTGCAGGACGAAGACGCCGAGCAGGGAGCCGATGAGGGGTTCCATGTTGAGCAGGACGCCGGCCTGGGAGGCGGGGACCTTGGTCATTCCCCAGTTCCAGAGGAGCGTCGTCGTGGCGGTGCAGAGCAGGCCGCTGGCGGCGAGCGCCAGCCAGGCCTTGAGGGAGACGTGGTGGATTGGCGGAAGGCCGTAGAGCGGAGGGACGACGACCAGGAGCATTACTGTGCCGGAGCAGAGGCCGTAGGCGGTGACGACGATGGCGCTGTGGCGCATGACAAGGCGCTGGTTGAGCAGCACCCAGAAGAGGGCGATGCAGAGGGAGAGGACGACGTAGAGGTCGCCGCGGAGCGTGGGGCCGTTGGCGGATCGGCATGGTGCGTTCCGCCGAGGGCGATGAGTGCGGCTCCGGTGGTGGAGACGGCGAGGGCGACCCAGCCGAGAGTGTGGAGGCGCTCGTGGGCGAAGAGGGTGGCTCCGACGGCGAGGATCACAGGCATGGTTCCGACCATGAGCGCGGCGTGCGAGACGGTGGTGAGCGCGAGGCCGTGGAACTGGAAGAGGAACTGGAGCGGGACTCCGAGGACGGAGGCGAAGAGCAGGGTGAGCCACTCGCGGCGGTTGAGGCCGGGGCGATGCGTGAGGAGGAACGGAAGGAGACCGAGGGCGGCGAAGAGGAACCGGTAGAGGACCATCGCTCCGGAGTTCATCTCGGCGAGGGCGATTTTGCCGAAGAAAAATCCACAACCCCAGAACATGCTGGCGAGGCAGCAGGCGGCGAAGCCGAGGGAGCGTTGGCGTTTGGCGTGCGGATCCAGTGGTACCCCCTCCCCCCGTCACTTTTTGCGCAAAATCTTCGAAGCAGAGACTTTAGGGGTGGACCTAAGTGTCTCCGGATTGTCCAAAACGAAGGCCCGGCAGAGGCCGGGCCAAGCGTCATTCCTTAAGTTCAGTATATCGGGCGCGTCAAGGGGATTTCCTCAGGTGCGTTCAGTTTCGAGTTCTGAGTTGGGCAGTTGCGAGATCGCGCGTTGGTTGAAAAGGTGGATGCGGATGTGGTGGGGTCAGCGTTATCGGGGTCCTTCGACTACGCGGCCCGCACGTTGTGCGGGCCGCTTCGCTCAGGATGACGATTGGATGGTGGCTGCGACGGACGGGCTAAAGCCCGTCCCCTTCAAAGCTGCTTCCGGGCGATTTACCAGACGCGGCAGTTTTTGGCGGGGGTCATGGGTTGGCCTTCCTTGCAGCCGAAGGCGGGGCCGAAGCCGGGTTGGTTGACGATGGCTCCGTTGGCGCGGAAGTGGTCGGGCGAGTGGGGGTCGGTCTGGACCTGGGTGCGGATGACCTCGGGGCGTGAGTTTTCGCACCAGTTCTGCGCGAAGGCGATGTAGAAGCGCTGCGGGCCGGTGAAACCGTCGATCTTCTTATCGATGTCGACGTCGTCCTTCTTCGCGCGGGCCAGGTAGGCCATGTAGGCAAGGACGAGGCCGCCGTTGTCGGCGGTGTTCTCGCCGAGGGTGAGCTTGCCGTTGACGTGGACGTCATCGACGGCGACGAAGCTGCCGTACTCGTTGACGAGACAGCCGGTGCGGGCTTCGAAGTTCTTCTTGTCGGCGTCCGTCCACCAGTCGCTGAGGTTACCGTTGGCGTCGAACTGGCTGCCCTGATCGTCGAAGCCGTGGGTGAGCTCGTGACCGATGACGGCGCCCATGTGGCCGTAGTTGGTGGCGAGGTCGGCCTTGGGATCGTAGAAGGCGGGCTGGAGGATGCCGGCGGGGAAGTTGATGTTGTTCATGCTCGGGTCGTAGTAGGCGTTGACGGTGGGCGGCGACATGCCCCACTCGAGCTTGTCGACGGGCTGGCCAATCTTGTTGAGCACGCGGTCGTTCTCGAAGGCGTTGGCGCGCTGGAGATTGGCGAGGGCCTCGGTGCGGGAGACCTCGAGTTTGGAGTAATCACGCCAGTGCTCGGGGTAGCCGATCTTGTCGGCGATGGCGTGGAGTTTGGCTTTGGCCTTGGCGCGGGTCTCGGGGCTCATCCATTCGAGGGTGTCGAGGTCCTTGTCCATGGCGGCCTCGATGTCGTGGACCATCTGGAGGGTCTTGGCCTTGGAGTCGCCGGCGAAGTACTCGGCGACGTAGGCCTGACCGAGGGCCTCGCCGAGGGCGTGATCGACGGCGGAGGAGCAGCGCTTCCAGCGTGGACGCTGCTCGGGCTGACCGTTGAGGATGCGGCCGTAGAAGTTGAAGTTTTCGTCGTCAATCTTGCCGGGAAGATCGGAGGCGAAGGTGGTCATGGTGTGGTACTTCATGTAGGCGCGCAGTGTCTGCATGTCGGCGGCAGAGACGGCCGCGACCAGGGCGGGGAAGAAGTTGGGGCTGGCGTCGTTGAGCGAGGTGATCTGGGGCGAGTGGATGGCCTCCAGGAAGCTGGTGAAGGGAACGCCGGTCATCTTGTCCTTCTCGAAGTCGGCGAGCGTGGTGGGGTGGTAGATCTTTTGCGGGTCGCGCTGGTCGGTGACGGTGAGGGAGGCCTTGGCGAGCTGGGTCTCAAAGGCGAGGATGTTCCTGGCGTCGGTGGCAGCCTGCTCAGGAGTTTCACCGGCTAAGGTGAGCATCTTGGCCACGTGGTCGACGTACTGCTCGCGGAGCTTGATGTCCTTCTCGCCGGTGCGGGTGTAGTAGTCGCGCTCGGGGAGACCGAGGCCGCCCTGGTCGGCGACGGCGATCTGTTTGGTGGAGTCCTTGAAGTCCTGCATCTCGCTGAAGCCGAAGAAGACGTCGACGCTGTAGCGCTGGAGCTCGCCGGCGAGGTAGGCGATGCCGTGCTTGGAGACCTTGTCGATCTGGTCAAAGAGCGGCTGGACGGGGGCCATGCCCTTTTGATTGATGAGGTCGGTGTTCATGCAGGCGGCGTAGTAGTCGCCGATCTTCTGCTCGTTGGCGGTCTTCTGGTTGGAGGGGTCTGAGAATTTTGTCAGTATGCCGTTGAGGTCCTGCGTGTTCACGTTATAGAGCAGGTAGAACTGATCGACGTCGGGCTGGTCGGCGGGGATTGGGTGGTTTGCGGCGAAGTTGCCGCAGGCGAACTTGTAGAAGTCGGTGCAGGGGTCCGCGGCCTTGTTGAGGGAGGAAAGATCAAAGGCGGGCGCGGGCAGATAATGTGTGACGGGCGCGGCATTTGCGCCGGTGGCAGGGCTGGCTCCGGCCGTTTGTGCGTTTTGCGCGAAAAGCGCCGGGGAACAGACGAGCGCCAGCAAGAGGGCAACGTGGGATGGGGTCGTGAAGCACGACCGGAGCTGTGGCATGGTGACGATCTCCGAACTGTTGCGAGTGGTGTTCAAAATTTTATACAGGGTGAACTGTACTGTTTTATACCGTCCGGACGGCCCTCTGGTTCCCAAGATCGGCGTAGAAGGCTTGCCAGCATTCACCCCGACGAGCGTAAACTGCTTGCCGGGGAGCTCCGTGGACCGCAGGGTCTAGTCGACGGTCCCTCTTCTGTGCAAGAGTAATTCAGGCGGTTCAGATGATCCGGGCCAGCAAACGAACGGGAGGCTCAGCCTGCCGGGTTAGCGGCAAGGTGACGCTTGTATGTACAGCGGTGCTGATACTGAGCGCGGCTGCGCGGGGCTCCGAGCGAACAGCGGGGGTTCCGGATCCAACTCCACAACCATGGGTGACGATGTCGCTGCGGACGCTGGGCGTGCCTGCGATTCCGCCGGCGTTTGTGCAGAGCGGAAGCTCGATGCTGACGCTGGACATGGTGGACGACACGCACCTGCTGCTGACGTTCAGCTCACGCGGGCTGGTGCCGAGAGTGCCAAGATGATCCTCCGGACGACGAAGACAGGATGGTGGCGGCGGAGCTGGTGGAGCTGCCGACGGGCAGGATCATGGCGCGCGCCGACTGGCACATGCACGACCATGGGCGCTACCTGTGGCGGCTGGGCAAAGGCCGGTTCCTGGTGCGGACGCGGCATGATCTGTTTGTGATTACGCCGGAGGCGAGGCTGGAGACGGCAGAGCCGCTGCGGGCGATGCGTTTCCCGACCCGCGAAGGAACGCCGGTAGTTGCGGTGATCTCCCCGGACAAGGGAATGGTGATGGTGGAGACGATGGCGCCGCAGAAGAAGGGGAGGATCGATGCGGCAGGCGGCGGGATGATTGTGACCGACCCGCGGCCGGTGGTGATGATCGACTTTTACCGGCTGACGGGAGGCGATGCGCCGGGGGCTCCGATGACGGTGAGCGGCGCGGGTGTGGTGAGGGCGCCGGCGCCGATGATGCTGCCGATGGATGCGGACGGCTACCTGTGGCCGAGCGACGCGAAGCGTGGCACGTGGCCGGTGAGCTTCAACGAGTTTGGCGGGCGCGAGGTGAAGATTGTGAATGTGGACTCGAGCTGCCCGCCGCGGCTGCAGATGGTGAGCCGGTTTGAGTTTCTGGCGTTCACGTGCAAAGGGACGGATGCGCGGGTGCGCCTGAAGTCGTACGGCATGGACGGGCATGAGACATGGGAGGACACGCTGAGCGGGACGTACGGCGTGCCGGAGCTGGCGTTTGCGCCGGAGGCGGGACGGTTTGCGCTGAGCAGGATCATCTCGCCGTCAGGAGATTTGAACTTCGGAAATGTGGTTCCGGATGGAGCCACGCAAGAGGTTCGGGTGTACCAGACGGAGAGCGGAGACCTGCTGCTGAAGGTGCCGACGAGTCCGGTGACGCGATACGCGGAGAACTTTGACCTGAGCGAGGATGGCCTGGTGGCCGCGGTGGTGAACGCGGGCGTGGTCCAGGTGTACAAGCTGCGGGTGCCGAGCGCGCAGGACGTGAAGGATCTTGAAGAGGCGAAGAGCTTCTCGCCACCGACGTCGCTGGCGCCCGTGAAGTTTGCGCGGCTGGAGTCGCAGGGCAGCGGAGACGATGCTCCGGAGAGCACGTCCGTGGCGGCGGAGACGAAGCCGGATGTAGCGGGCGCCGGGAACAGTTCAGGTTTGGCCGGCAGGCGGGAGTGCTCCGCCGGCGGCAGGGCCGGGAGCTTTGAGCGCGCCGGGTGGCATGGCGGGGGCTCCGGCGGGCGCTGAGGCGGCGAAGGCGAGTGCGGGAGGCGATCCAGCGTCTGCAAGCGACGCGATAACCGATGCGGAGGCGATGGCTGCATTGGCAAGGACGCAGCCTGCGGCGAAAGCCGGGCCTACAACGAAGACGGATAGCTCAGGCGATTCGGAAGCGGGCAGGAGGAAGCCGCCGACACTGCTGGGGCCAGGAGAGAATGTTGAGAAGGTGAAGCCGCCGGCTCAGCAGCAGTTGCAGTCGAAGTAGCGGGTTTTGAATTAAAAGGAAAAAGGCCGGCAGGCGCCGGCCTGGGACTTACGGGCTCTAACTGAAATTAGGCGGCCTTGGTGCCAAGCGCCTTGAGGCGCGCGTTGAGGCGGCCCTTGTAGCGGGAGGCTGTGTTCTTGTGGAGGACACCCTTCTGCACGCTCTTATCGAGGACAGAGACGGTGGCGCGGTATTGCTCGGTGGCAGCCTTGGCGTCGCCGGCGGTGATGGACTCACGCATGGAACGGAGAGCGCTGCGGAGCTTGGACTTATTGGCGCGATTGACGGCCGTGCGGGTGACGGTCTGGCGGGCGCGCTTGAGGGACGATACGTGATTTGCCATCAGAAACTCTCTTGTAACCCGGACGTAGCGGGAAGTGGATGCAGGCCGGAAGGCTGGAGCGGACACAGCCCGACCGCATCCTCTGCAACACCTAAGTTTAGCTTGGATGGGAAGGCTGGGTCAATGTTTCCCGCAGCAGGAGGCCGACGATGAGCGATGGGGCGAGGATCGGGATAGTGGCTCTTCTGCTGTGGCTGGGAGGGACGGTGCTGGCGTTTCGGGCACCTCCGCCGATGGGGTTCGTGTTGTCGGCGATCTCGTTTATTCTTGCGTGTTTAGCGGCCTGGAGAGGAAGCAGGTGGTGGCTCACCCTGCCGTTTGCGATGCTGGTGGAGATGTGCCTGGGGCTGATTGTGGGACTTCGCGCCATTTGAACTCGGTCGTGGGACGGGAGCGAATTTGAATACCTTTTGTCACAAGGGTGCTTGACGGCGGTGTGGGGCGGGGTTACTGTACAGCCAACATCGACACCGAATTGGGAATTTGGACCATTACGGGTGGGACAGGGGCTCCAACCCAAGCCGCAAGCGGCTCGGGGATCCCGGAGGCCCCAGGGGCTGCGGCGGGGAGGTTGCGCGGCGGCTGGGTCCAGACCCTTGGTGAACGTGCCGATGGCTTATCCCCGCGACGTATCTCTTCCCCGTTTTCAACATCTAATCCTCAGATAAAACAACAGCAGTTTTCTGCTGGAGGTCAGGTCACTACTTGGTAAAAAAAGCGCTTCAACTCACGCCTGGAATCGAGCCGCTGTACGGTACTCGCGACGAAAACCTTCGACTGATGGAAGACGGACTTGGGGTGCAGATCGACCTGCGCTCTGATTCAATCCACGTGTTAGGTGAGGCGGCAGAGGTGGCCCGGGTGGAGGGGATCTTTGCCGACTTTGAGCATCTGCGGCGGAATGGCGTTCACCCGCACAACGGCGAGTTGAACGGGCTTGCTGAAGATGGTGGTGTCGGACCAGAGCGTGACGCTGCGCTCGCTGGTCGAGACCGGCAAGCAGCGGGCGGTGGGAGCGAAGAGGGTGGTGCAGCCAAGGTCGCCGAACCAGCGGAAGTATGTTGAGGCGATTGAGACGCACGACATGGTGTTCGGGCTCGGACCGGCGGGTACGGGAAAGACGTACCTGGCGGTGGCGATGGCCGTGAGCGCGCTGATGGCGAAGAAGGTGTCGCGCATTGTGCTGGTGCGGCCGGCTGTGGAAGCTGGCGAGCGGCTGGGATTCCTGCCTGGCAGTCTGCAGGAGAAGGTCGATCCGTATCTGCGGCCGCTCTATGACGCGCTGTACGATCTGCTGGATCCGGCGAAGGTGGACAAGATGCTGGAGACGAACGTGATCGAGGTGGCTCCGCTGGCGTTTATGCGCGGGCGCACGTTGAATGACGCGTTCATCATCATGGACGAGGCGCAGAACACCACGACCGAGCAGATGAAGATGTTCCTGACGCGGTTGGGGAACTCGTCGAAGGCTGTGATTACGGGCGACCTGACGCAGATCGATCTGCCGAATCCGAAGAAGAGCGGTTTGTTTGACGCGCTGCAGGTGCTGGATGGAGTGGAAGGGATTCGCTTCTGCCACTTCGAGGATGTGGACGTGGTGCGGCATTCGCTGGTGCAACGGATTGTGCGCGCTTACGAGAGCCACAAGCAGGCGGAGCAGCTTCCGCTGTCGATGGACTCGGAGCCGCTGGGCATTCCGGTGGAGACACAGAGGAAGCCGGTGTTGAAGCAGTAAGGTTAGAGATCAGAGAACAGAGATCGCCGCCTGAGGTTGGGCGGCGGTTTTGTTTTTAGAGCGCCCCTCCGATGCAGGCATGACGCACTCTATACTGCCGGAGCATGCGCGGATTGATGCTGATTGCGGGTTTGCTGGTTTCGGGGATGTTGCATGCGCAGTCGTTCGAGATCCGGAATGCAGCGGGCGTCGAGATAACAGTCGATACAGAGGATCGGAATCCCGCGCTATTGGTCACTGTGCCGGACGGGCCGGAGGATGATCGGAGCTTTAAGGTTCTCCTGCCCGAACACGTTACGGTGCGCATGCATGGAGCGAGCGACGGGAAGCATCTGTATATCTTCCGTCCGGGTGCTGTAGGTGAGGCACCGGCGTGGAAGAGAGATGGCAATCGTTTGGAGTACGCGAAGGATTTCGGGGAGATTCACTTTCTGGCGCGGGCGACTCTGACGGAAGATGGCATTCTGTTTCACTACGAATTTGTAAACCACTCGAAGAGCGACTATGACATGGTGACGGCGGTGACGGACCCGCGGTTCCGTGCCGTCTTCTACGATCCGCGGCTGGAGAGGACCTACGTTCATACAACTGGCGGCTTCGAATTGCTGGCCTCGGATGCACCGGAACGGCTGACGGAGCCGCTGACAGAGTGGTTCCCGGTTCGCTACATGGCCTCGTACACGAATCCGATTCCGGCGGATCGAGTGCAACGGCGTTCGGATGGAATTACGTACCGGTACCGGCTGGGGCGGGCAGATGTACCGATGATTGCGACGCTCTCGCAGGATGGGAGCTGGGTGGCAGCTACGTTCTCGCGCCATGCGGGAAATGTCTGGAGCAATCCGGAGCTGACGTGTCAGCACGCGGATGAGGAGGCGCCTCTTCCGCACGACGGTAAGGTTGAGACCGACGAGAAGATTTTGATCTTCAAGGGGTCTTTGGAAGACGCGCTGCGGAAGATGGAGCAGCAGCTTGCAACGCTGAAATAGAGAGACTGATGATCGAAAGGAATTGGAGATGAGCGAAGCGATTGAGAATCTGCAGCGGGCGATGGAGCGGGCGGCAGCGATCCGGCCGAAGGTTGGAGGGTTTCCGTACCTGGCCGAGACGTTGCGGCAGGCGGGCGTGACGCGGAATGTGTGGGCGCTGCCCGCGTGCCAGAACATCTTTCTGACGGACAACGGGCCGGTGGCGATACAGGGAACGCCGCTGGTGACGGGTGCGGTGGATGTTCCTGCGTTCGATCGTGAGGCGTTGATCAGGGCGCTGCGCACGGACCAGGCAGGCGAGAGTTCGTTTCCGGAGTTTCTCGAGGCCACGTGGCGCGCGGGCGTGGTGGGCTACGACGTAGACTTTGCGGCGCGGACGGTGAGGTACTTCGGGTGCGAGGGCGAAGAGTATCTGGAGGCGTATCCGGCGGTGGAGGTGAGCTGAGGCGTTTGCGCGGGTTAGACGGGAAACGCCTCGATGATGCAGAACTGAGCACCAGCGGGGATGACGCGATTGAGCCGGAAGCCTCCGCTGCCGAGCAGAGCCGCGTATTCGGCTTCCGTGCGTTCGCGGCCTCCAGTCAGGGAGAGCATGGCGATGTCGAGAAATTTTCCGAACGACGGAATGTTCTCGCTCGCCGAGCGAGAGCTCGACGAGAAGCAGCACGCCGTCAGAAGGCACAGCCTTGCGGCAGTTGATGAGGATGGCGCGGGACTGTTCGTCGTCCCAGTCATGGATGATGCTCTTCATCAGGTAGGCCCGGCAGCCGGAAGGAACGTGCTCGAAGAAGTTGCAGGGCTGCATGGAGGCACGAGCCTCGAGGTCGCCGGCGAGGAACTGGCGCTCGCGTGCACGGTCGAGGACGTGCTGCTGATCGGCGAGGACGCCGCGCAGTTGAGGATGAGCGCGGAGGATTTCGGCGAGCAGAAGGCCGTTCCCGCCGCCGACGTCCATCAGGCTCTCCCATGCGCCAAAGTCGTAGGCTGCGGCGACGGCGGGGCCGATGAGCCTGGACATGGTTGTCATGGCGTCATCGAAGATGCGTGCCAGTTCCGGGTCGCGGCGAATCTGCTCGAAGCTGTCATTGCCGGATAGAAGGGCAGGCGCGGACTTTCCAGTTTCGAGAGTGCGCGCCATCTGGCCGAGGCTCGCGTAGCTGAAGTCAGTGCCCCAGAAGATGAAGAGAGCGCGAAGGGAGTCCGGCACATCGGATCGCAGGAAGTGCGAGACATCCGTGTTGCGGAACGAGCGGTCGGCATTTTCTTCGAAGATGCCCTGGCTGGCGAGGAGGCGCAGGACGCGGTAGAGCGCGTCTTCATTGACCTTCAATTGGGTAGCCAGCTCTGGAACGGAGCGCCAGCCGCTCTGCAGGCAGTCGGCAACACCGAGACGGGCGACAGCGTACAGGGCCTGATGAAGGATGAGTCCGTTGCGCGCGTTGAGAAGGATGGCAGGGGGAGGAGTTGGAGGGGCTTGCTGAGCCATTGATTTTCCTGTGGGTTGTGCAGGCGTGAAGTTCGGCTGCAGAGCACTATACGTCCTGGACTGGCAGACGAATAAGAGAAATGCCGATCCTTCGCCGGCTGGCGTTAACATGGAAGGACATGATCACGCTTGAGGCTCGACGAGGTCAGGCTGCGGAGGGAGATGCCTGGGCCGCAGTGGGGCTGTCGAGGAGTGGGCTTGCGCGGTTTTTGAGCGAGGCGCAGCGCGCGGTGGGGCTGGCGGGTGCGGTGGATGTGCTGCTGGCGGATGACAAGACGCTGAGGCGGCTGAATCGGGATTTTCGCGGCAAGGACAAGGCGACGGATGTGCTGAGCTTTCCGGCGGCGGAGGAGTTTGCGGGAGAGCACGCGGGGGATTTGGCGATCTCGCTGGACACGGCGGCAAGGCAGGCGAAGGAGCATGGGCATGGATTGCGCGATGAAGTGCGCGTGCTGCTGCTGCATGGGCTGCTGCATCTGAGTGGCATGGATCATGAGACGGACCGCGGTGAGATGGCGGCGAGAGAGGCGGAGCTGCGCGAGAGGCTTCGATTGAAGAGTGGGTTGATTGCGAGGGTGGCCGCAGTGCCGGGATCGAAAAGCAGATTCCCTTCGGGAATGACAACAAAGAAGACAAAAGCGAGCGCAAAGAAAAGAGTGAAGGCATGAGTTGGGCGCTGACGATCTTCGGGTTGCTGTGTCTGCTGTCGCTGGCCTCGTATGCGGACGAGATCTATACGGCGATGGGGAAGTTTCTGTCGCGCGAGTATGCGGACAATGTGGAGGCGTGGGAGCGGACGGTGGAACCGCAGCTGCGGCTGAGCAGAGAATCGGCCGCGGTGTCGGCGTCGGTGCTGCGACAGGTGGCTCTGGTGGCGGTGGCGTTTCTGCTGGTGATTCGGCTGCATGGGTGGATGCAGCATAGTCCGGCGGAGATTGCGCGTACGGTGTTTGAGCTGCTGCTGGTGCTGGTGTTTTTCGACCGGCTGATTCCGCAGGTGTTGTTCGTTCGAACGCGTGGGTGGTGGGTGAGGCGGATTGTGATTCCGCTGCAGGCTTTGTTTTACATCGTGCTGCCGGTGACGCTGACGATCGGACTGCTGCTTTCGATTGTGGGGCTCGCAGAGAAGGAGGAGGCGGAGCCGGAGCATCCGAGTGAGGCGGTCGATGCGCTGCTGGAGGCCGGCGAGGAAGAGGGCATTCTCGAAGAGAGCGACCGGGAACTGGTGCGAAGCGTGGTGGAGTTTGGCGACAAGGTGGTGCGAGAGGTGATGACTCCGCGGCCGGAGATATTTGCGGTGCCGGAGACGATGACGCTGGCGGAGTTTACACGCGAGGTGAATGAGCATGGGTTCTCGCGGGTGCCGGTGTATCGCACGTCGTTGGACGAGGTTGTGGGAGTGGCGTTTGCGCGCGATCTGCTGGGCGTGAAGGATGTCGACGCCGAGCACAGGAAGGTGAAGCAACTGGCGCGGCCGGCGATGTTCGTCCCGGAGACGAAGAAGGTGAATGAGCTGCTGCGCGAAATGCAGCGAGAAAAGCAGCACATGAGCATGGTGATTGATGAGTATGGAAACGTCGCGGGGCTGGTGACGATTGAGGACTTGCTGGAGGCGATCGTCGGGAACATTGAGGACGAGCACGATACGGAGCCGGAGGAGGAACCGGTGAAGGATGTGGATGGGTCGTATGTCGTGCCGGGGAGCTTTGAGGTGAGTCGTTTGCGAGCATTGTTTGAGGAACAACGGCCGCCGGCGCGGCGAGTGTCGCCTAGCGAGGCGGCCGAGGCAGAGGATGGTTCGGAGTTTGGAGACGAGGAGCCGTACGCCGGAGCAGGGGTTGCCGCAGTTGCTGACGGGATACGACGCAGCCACGGTGGGCGGGCTGGTGAGCGAGATCGCGGGGCATATACCGCTGCCGGGCGAAGTGGTGGAGGATGGTCCGCTGCGGATGGAGGTGCTGCAGTCGACCGACAGGAAGGTGGAACGGGTGCGAGTGGCGGTGGCCAGTTAGAGGCAAGAGATCAGAGAACAGAGATCAGAGATCGGGAAGCCAGAGGCTGAATCAATCTCTGATCTCTGATTTCTGTTCTCTACAATAGCTGGATGGCGCTGCGTACGGGATTTGTGTCAATTGTGGGAAGGCCGAATGCCGGCAAAAGCACGCTGCTGAATGCGCTGCTGGGGCAGAAGCTCGCGATTGTGACGCATAAGCCGCAGACGACGAGGACGCGCATCCTGGGAGTGCTGGAGCTTCCGCTGCGCAAGAAGACGAAGACGGATGCGGGCAGGCCTGCGGCGCAGGTGGTGCTGGTGGATACGCCGGGCGTGCATAAGCCGACGACGCAGCTCGATAGGCGCATGATGCAGGAGGTGCAGGATGCGCTGGAGACGCGCGATGTGGTGCTGTTCATCGTGGACGCCACGCACAGATTGCACGACGCGGAGTCGGTGGGCGGAGCGAAGACGCCGGGGCAGCAGCGCAGAGCGATGTCGCGCGCCGAGGATCGCGTTTGCGCTGCAGTTGGTGAAGCGGTTGGATTGCCCTGTAGTGCTGGTGCTGAACAAGATTGACGATGTGCCGAAGCCGGCGCTGCTGCCGTTGATTGCTCATTGGAGCAAGCAGCACGAGTTCGCCGATGTGATTCCGATCTCGGCGAAGAAGAAGCAGGGGTTGGAACTGCTGCTGGATAAGGTAGTGGCGTTGCTGCCGGAGGGGCAGAGGTATTTCCCGAAGGATCAGGTGACGGATCAACCAGAGCGATTTCTTGCGGCGGAGTTGATTCGCGAGAAGGTGCTGATGCTGACGGGCGAAGAGGTTCCGTATGCGGCGGCGGTGGTGATTGAGCGATATGAGGAGCCGAAGTCGCTGAAGAAGACGAAGGATGGGAAGCTTCCGGTGACGAAGATTGCGGCGGCGATCTTCTGCGAGCGCCCGGGGCAGAAGGCGATTCTGATTGGGCGCGGCGGCGAGATGCTGAAGCGGATTGGCACGGGGGCGCGCAAGGAGATCGAGGCGCTGCTCGGAACGAGGGTGTTCCTGGAATTGTTTGTGAAGGTGGAGAGCGAGTGGAGAGCGTCGCGCGGATTTGTGGAGGAGTTGGACTGGCGGCGGCAATTGGAGCAGATTGCAGAGAAGCAGGGAAGAGAACAGAAATCAGAGAGCAGAGATCAGGAACAGCAAGAGGATGGGCCATCTGAATGATTCGGCTGCTTCGGCGCGGGACTCAGGATTTGAAGACCGCGCGGCTGCGGCTGGTGGCGATTACGCCGGCGCTGCTGAAGGCGGATGAGGCGGCGGATGGATCGCTGGAAAGGATTTTGGCGGCTGAAGTGACGCCTGAGTGGCCGCCGGAGCACTGGGAGCCGCATGTGTATCACTTCATCGAGAAGCAGTATGAGGACGAGCCGCGGACGCGCGGATGGCACAGATATGTGCTGCTGCCGAAGGGGCGCGGGTCGGTTCTGATTGGCGCGGTGGGGGCGTTTCCTAAGCTGGAGGGCGATGCGGAGATCGGGTACTCGACGATAGGGAGCTATCAGCGGCAGGGATATGGGACGGAGGCGGCGCGCGCGCTGGTGGAGTGGCTGTTGACGCAGAAGGATGTGAAGAGCGTGAGCGCGCAGACCTATCCGAGTCTGCCGGAGTCGATCAAGGTGATGGAGCGCTGTGGCATGAGGTATGCGGGGCCGGGTGAGGATGAGGGCACGGTGAGGTATCTGCGCCTGCGGTAAGCAGGTTTGCGTTGCTTAGCCTTGTGGGCCCCTGTAGATGGCTCCGCTGGTGCAGGTCTCTTTCACGATCACAGAGCTGAGTCCTGGGAGCGTTGGCTCGAGCCTCTGCCAGATCCAGCGCGCGAGGACTTCGCTGGTTGGATTTTCGAGGCCGGGAATGTCGTTGAGGTAGTAGTGATCCAGCTGCAGGTACAGGGGCTCGAACGCTGTCTTGAGGTCGGCGAAGTCCCGAACCCAGCCGACGGTTTCATCTACCTCTCCGCGGATGTGAATCTCGACGCGAAAGGAATGGCCGTGGAGCCGCGCGCATCTGTGGCCCGCGGGGACATTCGGCAGACGATGGGCTGCTTCGAAGCGAAATTCTTTAAATATTTCCATCTGGCTCAGTTTCTCTATCTCCATCTCCTTCAAGTTTAAGCGAGCGGATTGGACAGGTAAACTTGTAGAGATGGTTGAACGCAGAGCTGTTGTTTTATTGAGTGGAGGATTGGACTCCTCGACCGTTGTTGCGATTGCGAAGTCCGAGGGATTCTCCGTCTACGCTCTCAGCTTCGACTACGGGCAGACGCACAAGGCGGAACTGCAGGCGGCAGCGCGAGTTGCTGCGACGCTCGAGGTTGCGCGGCACATTGTTCTCAAGATCGACCTGAGCACGTTCGGCGGCTCGGCGCTGACTGGCGATATGGAGATTCCGAAGCATCGCTCGCTGGCAGAGATGGGAGAGGGCATTCCGGTAACGTATGTGCCGGCGAGAAACATCGTGTTCCTTTCGCTGGCGCTTGCCTGGGCCGAGAGCCTGCAGGCTACGGACATCTTCATCGGAGTAAATGCGCTGGACTACAGCGGATATCCCGACTGCCGTCCGGAGTTTATCCATGCGTTTGAAGCGATGGCGAATCTCGGAACGAAGATTGGCAGCGAGGGCGGCCGGGTCAAGATCCACACACCGCTGATTGCGATGACGAAGGCCGAGATCATCCGCGCAGGATTGCAACTTGGCGTTGATTACGGGATGACAGTTACTTGTTACGACGTGTCCAACGAAGGGGAAGCCTGCGGCGCGTGCGATGCATGCCTGCTGCGGCTGAAGGGTTTTGCGGAGAACTCCGCGACAGACCCTGTAAAGTATCGGAACGCTTAAATGAGCTACGCAGTCAAAGAGATTTTTTACACGTTGCAGGGCGAGGGCATGAATGCCGGACGCGCTGCAGTCTTCTGTCGCTTCAGCGGATGCAATCTCTGGAGCGGACGTGAGGCAGATCGCGCGCAGGCAGTTTGCAAATTCTGCGACACAGATTTTTTCGGCACGGATGGCGATGGCGGAGGAAAGTTCGGCTCCGCGCGGGAGCTTGCAGAGGCGATTGCGCAACGGTGGCCGAAGAACGATGGTGGAAAACGGTTCGTCGTATGCACGGGAGGAGAGCCTCTGCTGCAACTGGATGCGGCGTTGATCGAGGCACTGCACGAACGGAACTTCTGGATTGCGGTGGAGACCAATGGGACGGTCGCTGTTCCGGAGGGAGTCGACTGGGTTTGCGTGAGCCCGAAGGTTGGAGCGCAGCTTGCGGTAACTGGTGGAGACGAGCTGAAGGTGGTCTATCCGCAGGGCATCGACCCGAACGAGTATTTGACGCTCGACTTCGGGCATTTCTTCATTCAACCGATGGATGGACCGGACGCGAGAGCCTCGTTGGCTGCGGCGATTCAGTTTTGCCAGGACAATCCTGTGTGGCGGTTGAGTCTGCAGACACACAAGATGATTGGGATTCGCTGAGCCTGTAGGCTCGCTCGAAGAATCAAGTCGTCGCGCGCATGCGTGCGGCGAGGTCCTGTGCGGCTGCGGGCCAGGTGGGGAATGCGAACTCGAAGCCGTGCTTGAGCAGAAGTGTGGGGACGACGCGGCGGCTCTTGAGGACGAGTTCGCTTTCGGAGCGCATGAGGAAGGTGCCGATCTCGATCATCCATTCGGTGGCGGGAAGGCCGATGGGTACGCGCCACGCCTGACGTAGCACGCGCATGAAATCGCGGTTCGGCAGCGGTTCGGGTGCCGTCATGTTGACGACGCCGTTGGTCTCTTCGGTGATCTCGGGTTGCGCGAGAAGCAGGTCGGTGGCGCGACAGTAGTCGAGGTCGTGAATCCATGACACAAACTGGCGGCCGGAGCCGATCGATCCGCCGAGGCCTTTGCGCGCAAGACTTGAGAGCACGGAGAAGACGCCGCCTGGGTCGGGACTCATGACCATTGAAGACCGCAGGCGAATCTTGCGCGTGCGCGGTGTGGGGATGGAGAGGAAGGCCTGTTCCCAGCGCGAGGCGACGTCGATGGAGAAGGACCAGGTTTCGGGGAGATTGGCTGGTTCGCGGGTGCCGCGCTCAGAAGGAAGGTCGCCGAGCTCTCCGGTGAACTCGTCCTGAGGGCGGTCGAGTGCGTGGCGATAGAAGGTGCTGGTGCTGGCGTTCATCCAGAGGCGCGGCGGTGTGGGTGAGGCCGCGATGACCTGGCCGAGCAAGAGCGTGGGCTTGACGCGCGAGTCGAAGATGGCCTGGCGGTTTGCAGCGTTGTAGCGGCAGTTAACGGAGCGGCCGGAAAGATGGATGACCGCGTCGCTGCGATCGATCTCCGCGGTCCATGGGCCGGGAGTGAGACCGTCCCACGCGAGTGTGCGCCACCGATGTGGGGCGTGCGCCTGCGGCGTGCGCGAGAGCACGGTGACCTCGTGACCGGCGCTTTGCAGGTGCCACGCGAGGATCGTTCCAACTTGTCCTGAGCCGCCGGGAAGAAGAATTCGCATCGAGTTCGCCCAGTTATTGAAGCAGCGCTGTGGCAACGGCGGTCATGGCTGTGACGCCGGTGCGGAGTGTGGGTTCGGGATCAGGTTCGAATTTGCTGGTATGCACTCCGGGAAGCAGTTTGCCGGCCGCTTTCGCGGCAGCGAAGCGGTCAGGATACATGGCGCCCAGGCGGAAGTAGCCCACGGGGATCTTGCCGTCGAGGCCGAAGATGCCGACGTCTTCGCTGCCCATGACGGGATGTAACGCGACGACATTCTCAGCGCCGAGAGTCTTTTCGAGGGCTGCGCGTTCGCGTGCGGTGAGCGCGGGATCGTTGTACTCGACGGGAGTGGATTCGTTTTCGAGCACGGTGACGGTCGCGGCCTTCTCGGGAGGAAGACCGGCGGAGGCGGTGATGCCGGCGGCCATCCGCTGGAGGCCGTCGATGACGCGCTGACGGCTGGTGGCGGAGAAGGAGCGGGTGGTGAGCTCGAGCTTCACCTCATCGGGGATGATGTTGCGCTTCGTGCCGCCGTGGATGTCGCCGACGGTGATGACCGTGGGATCCTGGGGATCCTCTTCGCGGCTGACGATGGTCTGGATCTGGGTGATGTAGAGCGCGGCGAGGGTGATGGGATCGCGGCCGACCTGTGGAGCGGAGCCGTGGCCGCCGATGCCGTGGATGACGACGTCGATGGAGGTGGAGCTGGCCTGGGCCGGGCCCGAGATAAGGCCGACCTGACCTGCGGGCAGCTCGTTGGTGTCGTGCAGGCCAATGACGAGGTCGGGTTTGCCGAAACGCTGATAGAGATTGTCGGCGAGCATGGCCTTCGCGCCGTCGATGGTCTCCTCGGAGGGCTGGCCGATGAGCATGAGCGTGCCGTGCCACTTGTCCCTTGAGGCGGCCATGGCGCGCGCGGTGCCGATGAGCACCGTGGTGTGGACGTCATGTCCGCAGGCGTGCATGACGCCGACCTCCTGGCCGGACTTGTTGTGCACGAGGACGTGCGAGGCGTAGGGGACGCCGGTCTCTTCGACGATGGGAAGCGCATCCATGTCGGCACGCACGAGCAGCGTAGGGCCGGGGCCGTTCTTGAGGATGGCGACGACGCCGTAGGCCTGCGAGCCATCGGAGTATTTGCCGACGTGCTCGGTGACGGTGTAGCCCGCGTTGCGGAGCTCGGCGGCGAGCATCGCGGAGGTGTGCTCTTCGAAGTGCGAGAGCTCCGGGTGCGCGTGGAGGTTTTTGTAGAAGTCGAGGAGGTCAGGGGAGAGCGATGGCGACTGCGCGCGGATGGCAGTCGCGAGAAGAGCGGGGCCGAGTAGCAGAGAAACGCGGGCGAGTCCCAACGAGAGACCTCCGGAGATGAACTGTGAGTGGCGGCCCTAGGATAGCAGCGGCTTGACGTGCGCGAACGCAGAAGTTCTCACTGGGCCGGATGGTAGTCGATGAACTTGTCGGCCCACTGGATGAAGTACTTCATGTTGGGGGCGTCAGTGTGTCCGCCGTCGTGCTGCCGCCAGGCGAGTTCGCCGTCGAGCAGACCCTGGTTTACGGGCGGCATGACGGCGGTGCGGTAGTCGCCTGGGACATCGAGGCCGTGGGCGCCGAGCAGCTGGAAGACGCGGCTGGCATCGACGGTGGCCATCCAACTGCCTTCGTGGTCGAGCCACTTCGCGTCGCCCTTGGCGGGCACACCGTAGCTGATGAAGGTGAGGCGCGGCGCGCAGAGAGCGATGAGCTCGTTGGAGTCGACGGGGATCTGGCCGGGGTTGCCGGTGCCGAAAGTGGCTTCGGAGGCGCCGTACTTCATGAAGTTTCCGGCCATCCAGTAGTACTCGCCGGTAGTGAGGCTTTCGACGGCTTCGCCGAAGTTGCGGCGCAGCAGCGTTGCACCACCTTTGCCAGAGGAGCCGACGAGCGCCATCGCGAAGCGCTGATCAAAGGCCATGGTGACGAGCGTCGCCTTGCCGTAACGCGAGACGCCCTCGATGCCGACGTGCTTCGCGTCGACGGCGGGATCGGTTTCGAGATAGTCGAGGGCGCGGCCGGCGCCCCAGGCCCAGGCGCGCAAGGCTCCCCAGTCGTCGGGCTTGCGCGGCTGGCCCTTGTTGACGAGGCCAATGATGCCGCGCGTCAGCCCTGCGCCGTTATCGGCCTGAATGCTGGTTGGATCGAGCAGAGCGAAGCCCCAGCCTGCGGCGACGAGCTGCCAGGTGTTGGGTGGGTCGCCGTCAGCATTCATCTGTGGGAACTGAAACGGTGTCGGCTTGAAGGGCTCCCAGGCGGGGTGCTGCGTGAACACGTCCTTTAGTGAGGGGTCCTGCTGGATGAGCATCGCCTTCCATGCAGCGTTGATGCGGTCGAACTCCGACTGCGAGGGCTCGTGCGGGCTCGGGAAGCCGGCGCGCCCGAACATGATAAGCACGGGCACAGGACGATGCACGTTCGCCGGCGTGACCAGCGTCATGTGGATGTGCACGCTGATGGCGGGATAAGCAGAGTTGTCGACGGTTCCGATGAGGTCTGTGGCGGTGACGGGTGTGAAGCCGATCATCTCGTGGTCGACCGCGTTGACCGACCACGTGACCTTTGGGACGTTCGGCGGAACGAAACCGTAGACGTACTTCGAGAGCATCTCGACGAGCTGCGGGCGGCGCTGCTCATTCCACATCGCGGCGGTCGTGACCTTGGTGCCATCATTCATCACGAGTGGGTCGGGCAAATTGGGATAGGGGTTCGCTTTCGACTCGTCGTAGTTTGCGTGGTTGGGCGCGGTCTCGCTGCCGCTTGGGCCCGGCCGCATGGCCTTGATGCCGAGCTGGTCCATCATGTTCTGGTGGTCCTGCTGGTCGGTGAAGGTGACCGGCGGCGGCGAGGTCTGTGCTACGAGGGTGGTAACCGCGATGAAGGCAGACAGGCTCAGCGAGAGGGCGAAGAGAAGAGGCTTCAAAGGGCGCACGCAGGACTCCGGGTGACAGAGCAACGGATGGGAGCTCTAATTTGTTGCGGACCCATAATAATGCGGGCAACCCGTCTCTGGCGGACAGAATGCGTGGCGTTTATCGAGTTGCGGCGGTTTGGAGCCAGTTGAGCATCTGTTGGGAGTCGACGAGGCCGGCCTGCTGCTGGACGAGGCGACCCTGCGAGAAGACAGCGAAGTTGGGGATGCCGCGCACGTTGTAACGGGCAGCAAGCTGCGGATTGGCTTCGGTATCGACCTTGAGAACGATGCCTTTGCCGGCGATCTCGCGTGCTGTGCGCTCGACGTGCGGCGCGGCCATGCGGCAGGGACCGCACCAGGCCGCCCAGAAGTCGACGAGCACGGGAACGCGCGCGTTCTTGATGATGTCGTCGAAGAGCGCGGTGTCGGCGGCGACGGGTTCGTTGACGGGAGGAAGCGGCTGCTTGCAGTTGCCGCAGCGGCCGGTGTCGGCCAGGTGGGCCGCGGGGATGCGGTTCTTCGTTCCGCAGTGAGGACAGCTTCGAATGAGGGGCATGCGTGGCCTCTCTTTCTCTGATGATTCTCGCTGCTCTAGGGATGCGAGTAGAGGTCCCAGGCGCTCGCGAGGTCCTGAACAATGTGGCCGATGGACTTGTAGACGGTGATCTCGTCGGGCGAGCGGCGGCCCTCGACTTTTCCTGACAGCACCTCGCCGATCTCTCCCGACGATGTGATCGTCGCCGATGAGGCCGGCTTCCTTCGCGTGGAGAAACTCTGCGCCTTGACGCAGGATGCCTTCGCGGCTGTCTGCGATGAAGCGCGAGCGCACGACCAGATCGTTGTCGACTTCAGTTGGACCGCGATAACTGGAGCCGACGAGGTTCACGTGAGTGCCGGGTCGAACCCACGCGCCCTTGAGGATGGGCTGGCTCGCGCCGGTGACGGTGCAGATGATGTCGGCGTTGGCGGCGGCTTCTTCGGCGCTCGCAACGGCAGAAACAGGGAAGTCGAATTCATGCTGATGCTGTGCGGCGAAGGCTTGGGACTTCTCTGCTGAACGCCCCCAGATGACAGTGCTCGAGAGCTTGCGAACCTTGGCGATGGCGCGAAGGTGTGTGAGAGCCTGCTCGCCTGTGCCGAGGATAGCGAGCCGGTGAGCATTGGGGAGTGCGAGAGCATCGGTAGCGACAGCGCTTGCGGCAGCGGTGCGAATGGCGGTGATCTCCCCGCCGTGGACGACGCAGACGGGAGCGCCGGAGTCGGGATCGAACAGAAGCACAAGGCCCTGATGCGACTGCTTGCCTTTGGCAGCGTTTTCTCGGAAGACAGAGATGAGCTTGGCGCCGAAGGGCGCATGTGCCCCAAGCGCGCCGGGCATGACCCCGAAGATTCGTCCCTCGGACAGCGGGATGTAAGAGCGAAGGAGCTGCTTCGTTTCACCGCGCGACAGAGCGATCATCGCGTCGCGCACGATGGGGATGCAGCGCTCGTAGGTGAGGCGGCGGGCGACTTCGTCGCGATCGATGAAACGGATGGTCTCGGATGAGCCAGAGGACATACGCAGCTATGCTACCGAAGTATCATGGCCAATGCCTGGAGGGAGCCTGTGCTGAACCGACGCAAGTTTCTCAAGAGTGGGCTGACAGCAGGTGTTGCGCCACTGGCGGCCGGGCTGAGCAAACTGGACGAGATGCCGGCTGCTGCCGAGGCTGAATCAACTGGCGTCATCGTTGAGCTTCCGCAGCGGTTGCCGCCGAAGGTGTCCGAGAGCGTGCCGTGGCAGCAGACGATTCGGCGTGTGGGTCAGACGAACTTCACGGAATACGATCCCGCTGTCATGAACGTAGAGCAGTGGGCGGACTACTGGCATTCGGTGAAGGCGGACATTGTCTATGTGAGCGTGACGGGAATCCTGGCATTCTATCCGTCGAAGGTGCAGTTTCATAAGCATGGCAGGTTTCTGAAGGATCGCGATCTCTTCGGCGAGTGTGTGACGGCTGCGAAGAAACGTGGCATGCGCGTGGTCGCGCGGATGAGCCCGGACCTGAACTGGGAAGACGCGCTGGAGGCTCACCCTGAGTGGGCGATGCGCAACCAGGATGGATCGGTGCAGCGCAGCGGCGAAGACCCGCGGCTGTTCAAGACGTGCATGTTCACAAGCTACATGGATGACTATGTTCCGGCGATTATGCGCGAGGTGAACTCGCTGTATGACGTGGACTGCTTTTACGCGAACGGATGGCCTCCGCTGGGCAATCTGCCGGTGTGCTATTGCGCCGTTTGCAGCAAGCTTCCAGCGCCGGGAACGCCCGAGTATTGGCGTGTGTTCACGGATCGTGTGCTATCGCTGTGGGAAAAGTACGATGCGATTGCGAAGGAGAAGAAGCCGGACAGTTTCTTCTTTGCAAACTCTGGAGGCAATGTTCGCGGCGGCCCGAATCTCGATCAACTCGGCAAGACGACGTCGTGGTTTCAGGCGGACAACCAGGGCCGAACGTATGACGAGCCGGCGATCTGGGGATGCAGCCTGCAGGGGCGCGTGTGCAATGCGGTGCTCGATGGGAAGGTGGCGGCGAATGTAACGGCTGCGTATTCGACGGGACAGCCGGGGTGGAGGAATGTCTCGAAGAGTCCGGCGGAGACGAGGATGTGGCTGAACCAGTCGGTGGCGAGTGGCATGGTGCCGTATCTCCACTTTGTAGGCGATGAAAACGGGTTTGGCGAAGATCGCCGATGGCAGGCGGTTGGCGAAGAGTACTTTCCGTGGACCGCACAGCATGATGCCCATCTCACGACGCGGCGTTCGGTCGCGAACATTGGTGTGGTGATTGGACAGAGCACGCAGTTGCTCTATCCGGGACCTGCGACGGCGCGCTCACGAACCTACATGCGCGAGACGACGGAAGGGATGTATCACGCGCTGTTGCAGGGACGGTTTGCGTTCGACTTTGTGCATGAGGATCGGCTGGAATTGGAGCGCCTGGCGAAGTACAGGGCGCTGCTGCTGCCGAATGTTGCGATGTTGAGCAACAAACAATGCGAACAACTGCGTGCTTATGTTCGTGCGGGTGGATCGTTGATGGCGAGCTTTGAGACGAGCTTGTATGACGAGAATCTGAGGCCGCGCGAGGATTTCGGTCTCGCCGATCTAATGGGAGTGCACAAGGCTGGAGCTGCAGTTGGAACCAATGGCAATGCGTACTCCGCGCGGCTTGAGAAGCCACATGCGATTCTTGAGGGCTTCAGCGATACGACGTGGATTGCAGGCGCGCAGAATCGCGTGCCATTGAAGTCGGTGCAGAGTCCCGTCGCGACCGTAGTGCCGGGATTTGTGCGTTATCCGCCGGAATTGGCGTATCCGACGCAACGTCAGACCGATGAGCCCGCGGTGGTTCTGCGGGAGTCAGGGAAGAGCCGGACGGTGTGGTTCCCGGGAGATATCGAGCGGACCTACTGGATTACCGGGCACAGCGATCTTCTGCGGCTGCTGGAGAATGCGATCCGATGGGTGAGTCATGATGAACGCATGGTGCAAGTGGAGGGTTCGGGGCTGGTCGAGGTGTTCTGCTGGGAGACTTCACCGGGATATGCGGTGCATCTGCTGAACTACAACACGCCGAATGCGTTTCATGGATGGTTGCAATCGGAGAATCCGCTGGGAGCGCAGAGGGTGACGATGAAGCTGCCGAGCGGTGTGAGCGTGAAGACGGTTGAGCTGCTGAGATCGGGGCAGAAGCCTGCCTTTGCGTTTCGGAATCAGGTGTTGCAGTTCACGGTTCCGTCGCTTGGAGATTATGAGGTCGCGGCAATCACGGTGGCGTGAGGTCACTTGTCCGCGAGTACACACCGGAAAAGGTTGAAGGCCCAGGGCGCGAGTTCCACGTAGAGGCCTCGCGATGCCATCTCATTGCCGTCACGCTGGTAGGTGACGTTTGAGAACACGTCGATGAGATCCCATGTTCGGCCTACGGTCCACGGAATGCGGATCAGCGCCTGCAACGGAGCGTCGCTGAGATTGACTGCAATCACGCGACGGTCGTCATTCTTTTGCCAGCTCCACGCGACGAGATTCAGGAAGCTTGCGTTGTCGGGCCAGCCGCTACGCTCACAGAGGTTCCACGCTCCGTCGTGAAAGAGTGGTTGATTCGCGGCCGCGAGGAGCTTCACGTAGAAGTCGTGCAGGGCTTGATCGACGGGTTCTGGCGGGCGTCTGCCGAGGAAGACGGGCGGCCTGACTTTGCGGCCTTCCAACTGACCTTCGTAGTACAGCCTTGCTCCGGGGAGTGTGAACGTTGCTACGGCAACGGCTCGTTCTTTTGCGGGCGAGAAGGTTGCGGCGGCGCGCGGTTCGTCGTGGTTCTCGATGAAGCGGAGCAGCTTGTTCTGGTAGGCCATGTCGGCGCAGAGGTGCAGGCGTACGCTCTCGGCGGGGCCGTGTTCCAGGCGGTCGTAGAGTGTTTTGTCGTAGCAGAAGTCGAAGCCGAGCTGCTGCAGCTGCCACTCGAGATCCCAGTACGCTTCGGCGAGGAAGAGGAAGCCGGGGTGGCGGTTTTTGATGGCGGTGATGACGTCGGTCCAGTATTCGGTGGGGGGTGGAGGGCCGGCGCGGCTGCCCCAGGTGCGCTCGAAGACGGAGTTCAGCAGGAGCATGGCCATGTCGCATCGGACGCCGTCGCACTGTTCGGCGATGCCGGAGAGGGTTTCGATGACGGCTTGCCGCAGTTGCGGGTTGAAGGCGTTGAGTTGGACGACGTCTGGCCATGGCGCGAAGAAGGGGTCGCGTCCGCAGGCGCAGGCGATTCCGTTGACGGTGATGAACGCTGCGGGATTCTTCTGGGCTTCGTCGGAGGTGCCGTGGACGAAGTACTCGGGGTGCTCGGTGGTCCACGGATGGTCGGGCGCGACGTGGTTAGGTACGAAGTCGAGCAGCAGGTTCATGCCGCGCTTTGACAGTTCGGCCCGCGCGATGGCGAGAGCCTTCGGGCCTCCGAGGTGCTGGTCGACGACGTAGCGACGAATGCCGTAGGCAGAGCCGACGTTGTCCTCGGGGCGGAAGTCGGGAAGAGCGCGGCGGAAGTCGTCGAGCAGGCCGGGATTTCTGTTGGCGATGGCGATGCCTGCGGGGCTGCGCTCCCAGACACCCATGAGCCAGACGGCGTTGAAGCCGTAGGCGGCGATGGTGTCCCATTCGGCTGGTGGGACTGAGGCGAGGTCAATGGGCTTGCCGTACTTCACGGAGAGGTCGGAGAGCCAGACCCAGGTGTTGATCTCGTAGAGGCTTGGGTATCGCGGCCAGACGGAGCTGGCGGCGGGCACGCTTTTCGGTTCTACAAGCGCGGTGTTCATCGCGATCTCTACCTGGGTGTTCGGCATTTGTAGCGCAACCAGTGAGGGTTATTCTCGAAAGTTCTGTTGTTACTCCATGAAGATGACATTGTCTACTAGTCTGTGTGGGACAGTTGCTCGCGTTGCGACGAGCTACTCTGCGAGACGGAATCTCTTCAAGAAAAGATCCATCGTTCCGCCTTGGATGAGGATGGAAAACACGACGACGATGTAGGTGACCGCCAGGATCCAGTTGCGGCCGAGGCGCTCTGGAACGCTGAGCGCGAGCGCGATGGAGAGGCCGCCACGGAGACCGCCCCAGACGAGGACCATCAGAGAACTGCGGTGGCCTCGCTGGAAGAGCTGGATAAGCGAGAGAACTGCTCCGGTTGCGACGAAGCGGGCGGCGTTCACCAAGGCGATCGCGAGACCGCCGACAAGGAGGGCGGTGCCGGTGAAGGGCACGGCGAGAAACTCGCAGCCCATGAGGACGAAGAGGATGGAGTTCTGAACTTCGTCGATGGCGGTCCAGAAGTGCTCGATTTCATTGTGCGAGATGAATGCAGGATGGCGGCTGTTGCTCCAGCGAAGAGCGAGGCCGGCTGCGACGGCTTCGAGCGGAGCGGAGAGGTGCAGGTGGTCGGCGAGGGCGTAGCCGCCGAGGGCGAGAGAGAGCGTGAGGAGAATGTCGATCTGGTAGCCGCAGACGGTGCACATGACTCGAGAGACGATGAGAGCGAGCAGGACACCCAGCAGGAGGCCTCCGCCTGCGTCGAGGAGGAGAACCCAGGTTACGTGGCCGAGAGATGGAATCTGATCTTTCTCTGCGATGCCGAGGAGGGTGAGGAATAAGACTGCGCCGATGCCGTCATTGAAGAGGCTTTCACCGGCGAGCTGGGCCTGGAGATAGCCGGGTGCGGCGACGCGGCGCAGCATCTCGAGGACGGCGATGGGATCGGTGGGCGAGATGAGAGCGCCGAAGAGGAGGGCTTCGAGAAGCGGCGGATGAAAGCCAAGGAGCGGCGCAGCGAAGAACATCCCCAGGCCAACGATGGCCGTCGACAGGACGGTGCCGAGACCGGCGAGGAGACCGACCGCGAATTTCTCATGCGTGAGATAGGTCAGGTCAAGGAGAAAGGCGCCGGCGAACAACAGCAGCGAGAGCAAGCCATGGAGGATGAACTGCTCATAGTCGATCCGGAGGAGAGAATGGATTGCCCAGGCGTGAATGCGGGGAAAGGCATTGCCGGTGATGACCAGACCGGCCGAGAGCAGGACGGTCAGCAGCATGGTCCCGATAGACGTGGGAAGGCGCAACCAGCGTGAACTGATCAGGCTGAAGACGGCTGCCAGAGTGACCACGATCGCGATGAGAGCGAGCATGCTCCGATTCTATTGATGAGATTGAGATGTCAGTCCTCGAGGTGGACGCGAAAACGTCTGAGCGTTTGCGCAGCGACTGCGAGCCGCCGACGCAGAAAGGAAACAGAGGAGCAAGGCATCAATGAGCCCATTGTTATCGGCTCACGATAGCTAAGGAGAAGCGCTTTCCTCCACGGGGCCGCGTTCTTCGGGAGTATCTTGAGGCATTGGGCTTCCTTCCCGTTCAGGTTACGGTCCTGTTCTTCCGGCCATTTCTGAGATCGCCGCGTGCCGGTACAGTGAGCGGAAGATTGTTCGCCTCCGGACGCACGGAGGGGATTTTATGTGCGACCGCAAGCGCTCTGCGATGAGTTTGCGCTGTCCTTCAGGCATTGTGATCGCCGCTGTTTCTCTGGCGGTTTTTCTCTGCCCGCAGAGGAGCGGTGCCCAGGTGACTGTGGGCAGCGTCGTCGCTGCTGCAGATGTCACGGAGCCCGTGGCCGGAGACTGTGCCAACTACAACTCTGTTCTGTCTTCCACGGGAGTAACGGCGAACGGTCAGACACATCCTGGCCGGTGTCGCGCCACTGCGTTGACGCCTCTCTTCGACGGCGCGGCGCTGGGAACCAACATGCAGGCCTTTCGAAATAGCCATCCGGATCTATTCAAGAGCCAAAGAAAGGGAACTTGTTTGACCAGTGCCAAGCTCAACGTCACCTTGTCCGCTTCGCTGCAGGCGACCCGCCTGGAGTGGACCGGCGCTCCCGTGGTCGGCGCAAAGTGCACGAATGAGCTGGTGCGCGTCAATGGGGTGTCCAGTCCGCCGTCACCTGCGATTAGTGTGTACAACGAGCTGCTCCTCTCCCGTCTGCTGCATTCGGCTGAACAGGAACTGATGATGTCTCCACCACTGAGAGAGTGCAACCGCAGCCCCAAAGCGGCCGAGCTTGCCCTCGAGCAGCAGGTGTGGAACCTGCTCCAGCGAATCGCAGGCGATGAGATCGCGCACTTCGAGACGTCCATCGCTCCAATGATAGACATCAGCAGCTCCTGTCCTGCGAAGTGCAACCTGTGTTTCAGCGGATGGGTGGGGAGCATTGAATGCACTGCAATCGCCAATGATCCCAGCTATCAATGGAATGAGCGCCAAACGTGGGACGTCGGAGGGCTTCCAACCACCGGCACAGCGGGAAGCACGATCTATCCGGCGAACTTTACTGCAGGGGGAAATGGATCGAAGGTCGGCGGTCCGAGCTGGATGATCAACGCGACGACGATGGGAACACTGACAGACGGTGGGGTTAACGCGAACAAACGCCTCTCCACCTCGAATGCCACGGTCGCCGGTGGAATTATCTGGAGCACTGGTGGGCAGCCTGGCGCCTTGAGCGAGATGCAGGTCAAGTTCAACGCCGATCAGATCGGGGGAAACACTGCAACCAACGACCCGACGCCGACGCTGCCCAGCTGCATCAATACGCAACAAAAGCCAGCCAACGTGGCCTGTAGCGTCAGCTGCACTTGGAATCTGTTGAATCAGTAGCGCGGCAGCGGCTACCGGTAGACCATACAACCGCGTGCCTCAAGCGTGGTGAACCAGGGTTGGGAGGGCAGGGAGTCGACCCAGCGCAGGTCCAACTTTTCCAGCTTCGGCATATCAGCGATGCCGGCGGGCAGGGACTGGAGCGGATTTCCGCGCAGGTCGATGTGGCGAAGCTCGGCGAGATCTGCGATTGAGGGAGGTAAGGTTGTGAGCCGGTTGTTTCTAAGGTGAAGCTCTCGCAGATTTATCAGGCGAGCGATGCAGTCTGGCAGAGAGGTGATGCGGTTATCCGTGAGGCGTAGCTCGACGAGATTGGAAAGTTCGCAGAGCGGTTCGGGAAAGTCCTGCAATTGGTTCTCGCTGACGTTGAGATAACGGAGCTTCTGCAGTCTGGCGATGGAACGGGGAAGCGTTGCGAGGCGGTTGTCGTGGAGATAGAGGAAGTCGCTCAATCCCGTGATGTCGCCGATGCTCTCGGGAAGATGAGTGAGTTGGTTGTGGCCGAGATCGAGCGTACGAAGGTGGATCAGTTCACCCAGCCGTTCCGAGACTTCTCGCAGGCCGTTATCGGCCAGGATTAAAGATGTAAGGTCGGTGCGATCCCAAACGGTCTCCGGCACAGAGCCAAGGTTCTTCTTCCAGAGATTGAGGGTGAGATTGTCCGGCATGTTATTCGCCTAAGTGTATGACGAGGGTATCGAGAAGGGGACTAGCGTTCGGTCGAACTTCGCCTTGCCTGTGCTAGGCTTCGACCATCTGTGGCCAACTTCGAAAAAGCGCCGGCAGAGGTCCAGGAGATTCTTTCCAAGCCGATTCAGCAACTCGGCCTGAAGCTGGAAGGCTCTCCCCTGGAACGCTTCGTCCAGCAACTCTACAAGGAACTGGACGCCAAAGGGCTCAAGAGGTTCCGGCCGAGGTGCTATCTCAGCGATGAGTGGGGCTGCCCGAACATGGAGCCCGTCATCGGAATCCCCTTCTACCTGGCCGATCCGAAACTGCAGCGCCTTGAATCCGCGATGAACGACATTGAAGATTCGCGGCAGATCATGATGTACATGCGCCACGAGGCCGGCCACGCCTTCAATTACGCCTACGTGCTGTTCAAGACGGAAGAATGGCGAAATTTGTTCGGACCTTTCCGACGGCCTTACCGGGACAGCTACAAACCCGTTCCGTTCTCTCGCCAGTTCGTGCGGCATATGGAGGGCTGGTACGCGCAAAAGCATCCCGATGAAGATTTTGCCGAGACGTTCGCGGTATGGATGACACCGCGTTCCAACTGGCGGCAGCGGTACAAGGGTTGGGGCGCGATGAAGAAGCTGCTGTACATGGATCGTATTGGCCGCAAGTTTGGCGGCGTGGATCCTATAGTTGCGCACGGGGACACCGATATTACCGTCGACGAAATGGATGTGACGGTGGGCGAGTTCTATCAACGTGCGCTGGATGAGCAGCTTAGTCCCGGCGAGCTTCCCCTCGATGCCGATCTGCGCGACATCTTCGACGTATCGAAGCACCGCAGGAAAAATGTTCGTCCGGCTGTCGATCTTCTGCGGGAGAATCGCAAGGTTCTGATCGACAAGGTGAATTATTGGACCGGTGTTCAACGTCCTCTGGTTAAGAGGCTAGTGGAATCCATCGAAGCAAAAGTCAGCGACCTCGGTCTGCGTGCGGACATGAAATGTGAAAGAGAACACTTAACCGAACTCACTGTATACGCGACCGCGCTGGCAATGAACTACATCGCTCGGGGGAAGTTTATTTCGCCTTGAGTTGGTGATTGCATCTGCGATTGCGGCAGATGTGGACGATACGGAAAGCGCAGGGGCATCATGGCGAACTTGAAAATTACGATATTGCACGAATGCTGGGAAGATGGGCCGCCGGAGCCGGAGCCGGCACCGGTGAAGACGCCGCGCGGCAAGAATGGCAAACGCCGGACGAAGAAAAAACATCCGTTGTACGACCGCGAAGAGATCTTCGAGTCCCTGACAAAGCTGGGGCACGAGCCTTCGTATCACGTGCTCGACGGCAAGAACCAATCTCTGCTTGCGCTCGGAAGGTGTGGCGCGGACCTGGTCTTCAACCTCACAGAGTCGTATGCCGGCCACGACACGATGGACAAGAACATTGCCGCCTACCTGGAGCTGCTGCAGCTTCCTTACACCGGTGGTGGTCCGCAGGGACTTTATCTTGCCCAGGACAAGTCGCTCGCAAAAAAAATCTTCGATTTTCACAAGATAAAGACACCGGACTTTGCGACCTCGTATAAAGGCCTCACCGATCACTCGCACGATATTGAGTTTCCACTGATTGTGAAGCCTGTTTCCGAAGACGGATCCATTGGGATCGACAATGGTTCCGTTGTCGATAGTGTGAAAGAGCTGATGGAGCGCATCCATTACATCCACGAGGAGTTCGACAGCCCAGCGCTGATTGAGGAGTACATCGAGGGGCGCGAAATCTACGCGGCCATTCTTGGAAATGATGACCCCGAGGTGCTTCCGCTTATAGAACTCGACCTCTCCAAACTTCCTAAAGGAACGCCGCGAATCGCGGGCCAGGACGTTAAGTTCGATCACGAATCCGAGGCCTACAAGGTGACAAAGTCTGCGCCGGTCGACGATCTCGACGAGGACACCGCCAAAAAACTTCAGGACACCGCGCTCGCTGCCTATCGCGCTCTCAAGCTGCGCGACTATGGCCGCATTGATATGCGCTTGAACAAGAAAGGCGAGGTGTACGTCATCGAAGCGAACCCAAACCCATGGCTCGCGAGCGCTGCCGAATTCTCGATGGCAGCCAAGAAGGCCGGCTACTCCTATACGGACATGATTCAGAAGATCGTGGAACTGGCCAGCGCGCGGTCGATGTAGTTCGATGCCCCTCTCGCCCCTGTTTTGCGCTAAATCTTTGCAATCAGTGGGTTGCGACAGGGATGTGGCAAGGGCGCTCAGAACAAACTGTTTCTCCGCATTTCAACATGACATCGAGGCTCTTGAGGCGTCTTAAACAGCAGAGCCCTGCTGAGCGACAGGGAGATCCCAGGCTGCCGTGGTGGGCGGCGACTAGAAGGTTGGGCTTTTCGATTTGGGAGTGTTTCTGGCTTCTCAGCTCACCGAAATATCGGTCCGCTATCCGGCGCATGTGCAGGACATACGGAAGTTCCTGCTGAAGGAAAAGTTGCCGGTCCCGTCGCCTGATGCGATTCCGCAGCTATTGAGCCGCCTCGGAACGGATGCCCCGTTCCGCGCGGACGTTGCGTCGCTTATGCGGGCAACGTTGTATGAGGAGCGCGAGGGGATCGGCTATGAGGACCTTCTCGGCATCCTGGTCGCCGCCACTGCCGGGACTGAGCACGACTTAAAGAGCGACTCGCAGGAGGCAGACCTCCGCGCGCTGCTCCGTTTTCTGCTGCAGTCACGTCGTTCGACGTTTCCTACAGACTCAAAACCAGAAGAGACGAGGATCCCCGTTGGAGCTGGACCCAGGGAGTCAGTGCCGGTCCGCCCGGCGCGCGTGAATTCGGAGCCGATGCTGCACACGAGAGGAACGCGGACCGCAGCACATTCGATGAAACTTGAACTGAGGAGCGACGAAGCGGCGGTCGCTGTTGCTGAAGCCGACAAGCGTGAAGCGGACGATGTGGTGCTGCCACGGTTCCTTTCGTCAGGATTGTTTGCCGCGCAGATAGAGTCCGAAGCTCCGCGGTGGAAGAGTCGCTCGGTCTGGATCGTTGGCATGATTTGCATCCTGCTGGGTCTTGGCTTAGGTGCAGCATTTCATCGTGTCGTTTCTGCCGCGGAGACGCACATCGCGCAGACTCACATTGTGAAGCGTGCAGTGGACACTTTTTCGAGTAAGCCGAAGAGGGTTGGCTCTGTTGCGCCCGCTGTAGCTCCGCAGGGGGGCGCTGCCGAAACGTCGAATGTTGCGAGTTCGCAGAAGCCGGTGGCGCCCGGCTCTGCACCGGGGCCGGCCACTGCGGGGGCGAACTCTGGAGTGCCGGTCACGGTGGTGAAGCAGGAGGTTACGGCATGGCCGAGTGAGCCGCTTGATTCCGGAGAACCGAGCAGTGGCGCGCCGTCATCTGCGAAGACGCGATCCATTGTGCAGCGGGGCTCGGCGGGGATGACGGCTGCGAATGTGATCTTCAGCCCGGCGCCGGCGTACCCTCCTGCGGCATCGGCGGCCCGCGTAGAGGGCCAGGTGACGGTGCAGGCTGTTGTGGACCCTGCGGGCAAGGTGGTTTCTGCGCGTGCGGTGAGTGGCCCGCCGGAACTTCGCGATGCAGCGACTGAGGCGGTGCAGCGGTGGCGGTACAGCCCTCTGCTGGATAACGGCAAACCGATCGCGGGGACCACGGTGGCGATTTTGGATTTCAAGGTCGCGGAGTAGAGGGTACCCCCCTCCCCCTGTTTTGCGCAAAATCTTCCATCCATAGGACTTAGGGGTGGACCTGTTGTGTTTGGGGGCAGAGAGCTGGTCGCGGGGCGGGGTTGTTTCGGGGAGAGGGTTTTGTCAAGTCCGGAGGGGTTATTCGCCGCCGGGTGGTCCCCGGAAGATGGCCCAGGCGGTGAGGTCGGGGGTGAAGTCGACGAAGCGGTGGCTCGCCGGCGGGGACGACCATGCGGGAGCGGGCGTAGAATCACGGCGTCTTTTCAAGTCAAAAGAGGTTTGCGTTGTTCTTCCGAGGCGGTGACGTGGCAGGTCTGGGTTAAGCAAACCGACTGCCGAAAGGAAAGAACATGCCATACGCCTCGGACAACAACGCCCTCCTGATCGACAATTGCAACAATCTGAAGGACCTCACGATCACGCTTGAGGTTACGGAGGATATCGCCACCACAAATAACGGCGGCTGGAGCATGCAGCTGAATTGCTATGCGCCGCCGGGCACGTATTGCCAGACGAGCCAGATTAATTGGCTTCAATACATCGTCATCGTGGGGGGCGGGATTCTCCAGTACTACATCCAGTACTGGGCGGTGGGGACATCTGCATGGCCGACGGGCTACAACCCGGTGGCCGGGACGTCGCCGTGGCTCCCGTGTTGGGCGCACGACTACGGCATCGCTCCGACGTTCGCAACGGGCCTGAGCGGCGATACGCTGCCGCGTGAATCGACTGTCGAGATCGCGCTTGCAACGAACTCCGACGGCGGAGTGACGAGCGCTACGTTTACCTACACCGACCCGGACGACAAGGTGCAGACGCAGACATGGAAGGCGCCTGCCGTGCATCCGATCTGCGCCTGCGAGTTGAATTTTGTGGGGCCGCCGGGCGGTTCGGCGAACTTCACGACGGGGATTGTGAACTCACGAGGGATTATTTACTACAGCGTCTCGGGGCAGCAGTTGTCGGTGCAGAGTGGCGGCGTCGGCTCAGCGTGCGGTGAGGCGGGCGTTATCACGGCCGAGACCTCAAACATGACTTACTCGGATATCAGCGGCGCCCCCGCGAGCACCGTGACGCAGATACTGCAACAGCCGGTACCGTGTGTGATCGACAGCATTTCGCTTAGCAACCAGGCGCGGATCGGGGAGATGAAACACCTTCGCGACTCAACGATAGCGAAGCATGCTGCGGGGCAGTGGCTGATAGAGACTCTCGATCGGCATTCTGCGGATCTGTGGGTGATCCTCTCGGAGGATGAAGAGCTTGCGAGGAATGCGCGGGAGTTGCTGACGACGGCTGCGCGCATGGCTCGCCAAGAGAGCGTCTTCGACGATGCGACGGTTGATGAGGCGCTGAGGCTGCTGGGGCACATTTCGTGCAAGATGCCGCGGTCGATGACTGGAGTTGGTGCGGCGGGTGCGACGGTGGTGCGGTCGCTTCGCGGGAAGACGCTGGAGGAGGGATTACGGGAGGCGAGCAAGACAATCAGGCCGAGATTTGTGGCGAAGCGGCGGTAGGTTGGCAGGGATTACTCGCCGCCGGGCTGGTCCCCAGAAGATGGCCCAGGTGGTGAGGTCGGGGGTGAAGTCGACGAAGCGGTGGTGCCTGCCGGCGGGGACGAAGAGGACGTCGGCTTCGACGAAGGGGAAGAGGGTGTCTTCGATGAGGAGAGTGCCGGAGCCTCGATGATGATGTAGAGCTCGGCTAGATATTGTCTCAGGTGTGGGAGGTCTGGTAGTCAAGGAGTTGGTTCGGGCGCCCTTGAACTCGGCATGCCTAGCTGGTCGCTGGTTGGATGATCTCGCGGATGGATGCCCAGCCGGTGGGGCTCTCGGGGTAGCGGACGTAAACGACCATGGTGCGGCCGCTGAAGAGACGGGCCTTCCCGTTATCGACGGACGTAGCTTTGATCGTGAAAAGGGTTTGCTCGACCGCTGTGTCGCGCAGAACGATCAGGCTTTCCACGTCATTCCGAGTGAACTCGAGGTGGAACCTGCTGACGGTTTGGTCAAGATTTTGGGCGACAGCGTCGCGGCCGATCAGGACCTGCTTGTAGGCGAGAGCCTTGACGACCCCAGGGTGGTGGAAGCGCATTGCGGTGAAGACGTCTCCGGCCGAGAATGCGGCGCGGATGGCCTCACTGGTCTTTTGAAGGGCGAGGCGGTCAGGCGGTCGCGAGGTTTGGGTTTCGGCTCGCAGGATCGGCGGGAGGCAAATTGCCGCGGCGAGGGCGGGAATGAGGTCTCTTCGCTGCATTCGACAAGCGTACCTCAGCGGCTAAAGCCGCTTTTCCCGGCGGGTGTTTGCGGCACGGCTGAAGCCGTGCCCCTTCAGGTTCGATGTATCGCCACTTATTTTCAGGGTGGTCCGGGCGAAGGCAATTCAGTCGCTTCGTCCTTCCCACCCCAGCGAGCAAGCTCGCCGGGGACCCCGGCTTCGGACTCCACTACGGCCTTCGGCAGAGCGGAAGCGCGCGTTGCGCGCGGCGATGAGAGACCCGAGAGACCCACGCTAAAGCGTGGGGCTACCAGGCTCGGGCTACCTAGAAGCAAGAGCAAAGGCGGTCGCGCGTTTTCCACCCCAGCGAACGGAGAACGTTCGCTGGGGACCCCGGCCACGCGCGATACCCCACCCTTTCACTGCGTGAAAGGATGGGCCACCCAGTTCGTTCCGTCCCGTGCGTCCTTGGTTCCCACCCGTCCCGGCGATGAAGCTGCCGGTACGGATGGGGCACCCGGCTATTGTCGACTTTCCGCGTTCTCGCGGTTGTTTGCAGTGGTTGACGTGGCACAATTACAGGGCTTTGGGGTTGATGGTGCGAGAGCCTGAAATTCAGGACCGAGTTTGGCGATGGCCCGGCGGAGGGAGGGCTCGTCACTGCCGACGTAGTCGTAGACAACTTTTCCATTCGAGTCGATGAGGAGTACGTCGGGGATCGCTTCGACATGAAGGGCGTCGCTCAACTTGCTGTCGGTGTCGTTGAAGTCCTGCCAGTCGTAGTGATGCTCCTTGAGGTAGCCGGTCGCGTCTTCCGGGGGAGTGTCCTGATCGATGGTGAGGAAGATGCCTCCGTGTGCGGTGAAGTCGCGCTGGAGTGTGGCCATGGCGGGCATGGCGGTGGTGCAGGGGCCGCACCATGTTGCCCAGAAGTCGATGAGGACAGGCTTCCCGCGGAAGTTTGAGAGCGTGGTGTGTTGATTGGTGGAGATGAGGGCGACATCAGGTGCGGGCTTGCCGATGAGGATAGTCTTTTGTCCGCTGGACGACGTTTGCGTGAGCGCCGGGACGAGGCGGGCTCCGGGCGGTGGTGTGAAGGTGAAGGAGGCAGCGTCAATACGCGGGGCGAAGTCAACAACGGGATAGGTGGTTTCGGTGTGGCCGTCGAATGGAATGTGGACGTCGGGGCCCTGTATAAACGCGCTGTTGTAGATAAAGACGATCTTGCGAAAGACGAAGGATTGCTTGTCGATCCAGAAGGTATCGGTGTAGTGGTACTGGGGGTTCTTGGTGCTGCCGGACTTCGCGTCCTGCTCGCTGACACGGACGATGTAGCAGGGGAAGCGATGTGATTTGAGGGTGAGTGTCTGTTCGCCGATGTAATGGGCGCTTCGGAATTGCGAAACCATGGTGTGTAGATTCGAGATGATCTGCTTCGGGGATTCGATCTCGTCGAAGAAGTCCGGTGTCTTGGGAGCGTCGGATCCAGTGGCGGGATGCTCGACGTAAACGTTGGATTCGATCTGCAATGCATGAACGGTTTTGCCGTCGGAGACTCTCAGGCTGGATCCCATGCCGGACATGGTGGTGATGCGGTAGGCGTTGTCGGGTGCGGATAGAACAATTTGTTCAGTGGTGGAGGTGCTGTGCTGGTACCGATTCCAGCTGCTTCCAATCATGGTCGATTCGAGGTGAAGAGACTTTGGAGTCTGCGCGTAGTTTTGCGCGGCCTTCTCGAGCAGAGCGAACGCGTCTGGATGCGTGGATTGCTGCGCGGTGCACATCGAGACTGTCACTGTGCATGCGAGCAGGAGAGAGAACGTCCAGCAACGAGTGCGCATGGCGGCTCCATATTACTCGCGGCGAGAGCTTACCGCGTCCGAATGTTCGGGATTCACTCGCCTAAGTGGATGCCGAGGGTTTTCATTTTGCGGTAGAGGTGGGTGGAGGAACGCCCACCGAGAGGAGAGCACGCTCGTATGGGCCTGGAAGATCGATGCGGGTGATTTCGTTTAGCCGGAAGTATGTCGGTCGCGTTTCCCATTTAGCGTCGGGTCCGATGTTCCAGAATTCGAAGTCATTCTTCCCGGCACCGGTTGCAACTCCGATATTGCAGGAGTCGGGATTGATCCGCTCGAAGTGAACCGTGACGACCGACGGTGCCAACGAACAGAGGATGGAGCCAGCGTCTGTTAGGTCGACTTTGATCCCCTTCGGCATTTTGTCGCCGCGAAGTTTTCGAGCTTTGGTATAGAACGCTGCGTACTTTGCGGGAACTTGAAGTGATCGTACATCAGCGACGCGAAGGCACGTGTACTGCTCGAACTCAAACGCTTCGTTGAGTGAAGCGAGGAGAAAAAACTTCGGTGCAACGTACAGGACATATCCGGTGAAGGTGCCGGGCTCGAATGGGCGGGAAAACTGAACGATCAGCTTCTTCTGTTTGGCTTGAAGCAGGCTCTCGTATTTGGAAGCCATTGAATTTTGTCGTCCTATTCGCCTAAGTGGATGCCGAGGGTTTTCATTTTGCGGTAGAGGTGGGAGCGTTCGAGGCCGAGGGCTTCGGCGGCGCGGCTGATGTTGCCGTGGGTGCGGTCGAGTTCTTTGAGGATGTAGTCGCGCTCGTAGGCTTCGCGGGCGGCTTGCAGGGTGGAGAACTCTTCGCGGCCGGTGCGCGGTAGCGTGAGGCCGGCGATTCCGTCGGTGCGCTGGACGAGCATGGGGAGGTGCTTGGCTTCGATGCGCTGGGCCTTGGGGTTGAGGATGAGGACGCGCTCGATGACGTTGCGGAGCTCGCGGACGTTGCCGGGCCAGTGGTAGGTCTTGAGCTGGTTGATGGCGGTGTCGGAGATTTCGACGCGGGCGCGGCCGTACTCCTGCCCGAGCTCGGCGAGGAATTCGCGGGCGAGGAGAGCGATGTCCTCTTTGCGGTCGCGCAGGGGAGGGACGTAGAAGGGGATGACGTTGAGGCGGTAGAAGAGGTCTTCGCGGAAGTTGCCGCGGGCGATCTCTTCTTCGAGGTCTTTGTTGGTGGCGGCGATGACGCGGACGTCGACGTGCGTGGGTGTGGAGGCGCCGACGGGGTAGAAGCGCTGCTCGTCTAATGCGCGGAGGACTTTGGCCTGGGTCTTGAGGCTCATGTCGCCGACTTCGTCGAGGAAGAGCGTGCCGCAGTCGGCGCGCTCGAAGGTGCCGCGCTTTTCGGTGGGCGCATTGGCGCTGCTGGATGCGAGCTTGCCTCCGAAGGCGGGACCGGCGCCGTGGCGGTAGCCGAAGAGCTCGGTCTCGATGAAGTCTTCGGGGATGGCGGCGCAGTTGAGCTCGACGAAGACGCGGTCGCGGCGGAGGGATTCGGAGTGGATGGTGCGGGCGATGAGCTCTTTGCCGGTGCCGGATTCGCCGATGACGAGGACGCGGCCATTGGTGGGCGCCATGAGCTTGATCTGCTGGCGGAGGGCCTTGATGGAGACGGACTCACCGGTGATGGAGGCGCGCGCGGCCTGCTGGTGGGCGAACTCCTGGTTTTCAATGCGGAGCTTGTGGGCCTCGATGGCGTTGCGGAGGACGAGGAGGGTGCGGTCGAGGGAGAGAGGCTTTTCGAGGAAGTCGTAGGCGCCGAGCTTGGTGGCGCGGACGGCGGCTTCGATGGTGCCGTGGCCGGAGATCATGATGACCTCGGGGGCGCCGGGGCGGGGGTTGGCGGCGGTGCCTCGGATTTCGCCGAGGACGTCGAGGCCGTCGCCGTCGGGGAGCCAGATGTCGAGGAGGACGGCCTGGAAGTCGGCGTCGCGGAGGAGGGTGCGGGCTTCGGCGACGGTGCCGGCGGAGGTGATGGCGTAGTCCTCTTCGCGGAGGATGGCCTCGAGGGACTCGCGGATGTCGGCCTCGTCGTCGACGATGAGGATGTGGTTCATAGGGAAAGGCAGTAGTTAGTGGTTAGATGGTTAGATGGTTAGTGTTTCATGTGCGGGTGGGCTGGACATTCTCGGTGGTTCGGACCCCATCCTGCCGGACGATGGAGCCGTCCGTCGAGGATGGGGCACCCGCTTCGTCGGTGGGCTCGAGTTATAGGTGCGGGGGGAAGTTCGATGATGAATTTGGCGCCGGCGGGGACGTTCTTTTCGGCGCGGATGGTGCCCTGGTGCTCCTGGATGATTTTGGAGGCGATGGAGAGGCCGAGGCCGGTGCCGCGCTGCTTGGTGGAGAAGTAGGGGAGGAAGAGGCGCTCGCGGAGCTCGTCGGTGAGGCCGGGGCCGGTGTCGGCGACGGCGAGCTCGAGCATGCCGGAGGGGAGCAGGCGGGTGGAGAGGGTGAGCTCGCGGTGGAGCGAGTCCTGCATGGCCTCGGCGGCGTTGTCGATGAGGTTGGAGAGCGCGCGGCGGAGGGCTTCGGGGTCGGCGGAGACGAGTGGGAGATTGGGCGCGAGGGCGCGGCGGACGCGGATGTTGCCGAGGCGGCCGGCGAAGAGCGCGAGCGAGTTTTCGACGATGGAGTTGATGTCGGCGGGGCGGAGGCGCGAGGAGGGGAACTCGGCGAGTGTGGCGAACTGGTCGACGAGGGAGCGCATCGTCGAGACGGACGATGAGATGACGTCGGTGGCGCGCTCGATGACGGCGGGGGAGTTGGAGTCGACGTTGTGCTCGGTGAGCAGGGGTTTGAGGCGGCCGATGTGGCGCTGGATGAGCTCGGCGTTGAGGGCGATGGGTGTGAGCGGGTTCTTGATCTCGTGAGCGACGCGGCGCGCGACCTCTTTCCAGGCGGATTGCTTTTGTGCGCGGAGGAGCTCGGAGACGTCTTCGAGGACGAGGACGTAACCGAGGTGCTCGTGTGGATCGGTGCCGCTGCCTTCGAGGAGGGCGACGGTGGCGGAGATTTGCAGGGGGCCGGAGGGCGAGGACATCTGCATCTCGTCGGAGGCGGAACCCATGCGATGGGAGCGGCGGAGGAGGCGCTCGATGGTGTCGAGGATGTCGGCGGGGAGGGCCTGGTCGAGGCGCAGGCCGATGAAGCGTATCTGGCCGCCGGGATCGAGGAGCTCGGAGAAGGCGCGGTTGGCGAGGACGATGTGGAGGGCGGGCGAGAGGGTGACGACGCCGTTGGGGATGGTCTCGATGATGGTTTCGAGCTCGGCGCGGCGCTGCTGGAGGGTGGCGTTGAGTTCGGAGAGCTGGGTGGTGGACTGCTCGGCGAGGGCGCGGGAGGATTCGAGATCGGTGGCCATGGCGTTGAAGCTGGCGGCGAGTTCGCCGAGCTCTTCGGTGGCGGAGGGCGAGACGCGGCGGGCGTAGTCGCCGGCGGCGATGGCCTCCATGGCCTCGGCGAGGGATTCGACGGGGCGGGTGACCTGCTTGGAGAGGTTGAGCGCGAGCCAGCAGCAGGCGAAGAGCGCGACGCCGGTGATGAGGAGCAGATAGAGCATGTAGAGAGCGCGGACCTGGCGGCGCTCGCGGAAGAGAATCCAGTAGGTGTCGGCGGCGGAGCGGAGCTGTGCGGCGGTGTCCGAGATGCCGGGAGGGATGGGGAGGGCGACGACGACGAGGCCGCCGTGCTGAACGCCGGCGGCGGCGAGGGAGTATTCGGCCGAGCCGAGGGAGTAGAAGGGCTGGTCGGTCTGCTGTGCCGCGGTGCGGAGGGCTTCGGTGAGCGGGCCGTGGACGGGTGTGCGCTGGAGGGGCGGGTTGGGTTGCGGGATTTTCGTCGGTGGCGTTGTCGGGCGGGAGCAGCGAGTGGAGCTCGGCCGGACCGGAGGAGGTGGGTAGATGCAGCGAGGCCACGGGGTGGCCCTGGCTGTAGACGATAGCGAAGCCGCCCTGGAGAGTGAGTTCGTGGTGCAGGAGGACGCGGTTGATGGCGGCGAGATCAGGGTGCGGCGCAGCGAGGTTGGGCCCGGAGAGGGCTGAGAGTTCGAGGGCGATGGACTCGGCCTCGGAGCGGGCGTTGGCGGCGGCGTAGCGGAAGAGCTCGAAGGTGGCGCGGTTGGCGTCGTCGCGCATCTGGGTGACGGGCTGCGAGAACCAGCGGTCGACGGCGCGGTTCATCAGCAGATAGCTGAAGGCGAACATGAAGCCGAGCGGGACGAGCGAGACGAGGACGGCTCCCCAGAGCATGCGGGTGCGAAGGCGGGTGCCCAGAATGCGGCTGCGCTGGTCGGCGTAGAGCTTGAGGAAGCTGCGGACGAGCAGGATGAGAACGACGACGAAGAGGACGAAGGCGAGAGTAGAGAGAGTGATGAAGACCAGCGTCTGGAGCGGGGACGCGGGGTTGAGGAAGTTGATGTTGAAGGCGTTGAGAGTGGCGAGAAAGATGAAGAGCAGAAGGCACACGCCCAGGCCGATGAGGAGCTTGCGGCGGGTGGTGGAGGTGCCCATGGGGGGAAGTTTACTCGGTTGGGAGAGGAGAAGTGGTTAGTAGTTAGTGGTTAGTCGTTAGTGATGGGTGCGCTGGGTGTAGTCTGTTTGCTCCCTTCGAAGTAGCTCTTTGAGTCCATTTGCAGGTGGCGGACGCATGTCTGTGTTGGTTTGGGGGATGGTTGGGGCGGGCGTTGCCGCGCTGATTGCGGGGCTCGTGCTGGTTGGGGCGCGGTTTCGGGCGGCGTCAGGTGCGGGCAAGCTGATCGTGCTGGGACCAGTGTTTGAGGCGACTGCGCTGGCGATATTTTCGGCGGAACATTTTCTGGCGGCGAAGGGGCTTTCTGGCATTGTGCCGAAGTGGCTGCCGGGGCCGATGTTCTGGACGTACTTTTTTGGCGTGGCGCTCGCGGCGGCGGCGATCAGCTTTATCGTGTGGCGGGGTGTGCGGTGGTCGGCGGTGCTGCTGGCAGTGTTCTTTCTGCTGATTGTGGCGACGGTGGATCTCCCGAATTTGCAGAAGGGTCTGCATGACCGGATTTTCTGGATTCTGACGGCGCGGGAGACGTGCTTTGCGGGCGGGGCGATGGCGCTGGCGGGCGAGTGTGTGGCCGAACGCGTGGTTGGTGCGGGTGGGGCGGATCATTGTCGGGGCGACGATGGTGTTTTATGGGATTGAGCACTTTTTCTTCGCGCACAATGTGCCGGGGGTGCCGCTGGAAAAGATGACTCCGGCGTGGATGCCGGGGGCGGTGGTGATTGCGTATTTTGTCGGGATCGTTCTGGTGGTGGCGGGTGTCGCGGTGCTGATCGGGCGAGGGGTGCGCCTGGCGGCGGCGAGTGCGGGATTCGTTCTCCTACTGCTGGTGGTGTTCTTCTATCTGCCGATTTTTTTGACGGAGATGCACTCGCCGCTAGCGGTGGAGGGGATGAACTACGTGGGGGATACGTTGCTGTTTGGAGCGACGGTGTTGCTGGCGGGGTGGGGGTGCGGAGCGATCGCTATAGGTCGATGCCAATAAAGTAAAGTTCCGCGGAGTGAATCGAGGCAGTCGTCGGTGCATCGAATGCGCACGGAGGACGTGGGGATGGCTCGTTCGATGGAAGGTAAGGTAGCGCTGGTTACAGGGGCGTCGCGTGGGATTGGCGCGGCGATTGCGAAGAGGCTGGCGACCGAGGGAGCAAGCGTGGCGATCACGTATGCAAGAGACGGGAAGTCGGCAGCGGCAGTGGTGAAGTCGATTGAGGAGAGCGGTGGGAAGGCGATTGCCATCCAGGCAGACTCGGTTGCTGCAGAGGCGATTCGAAGTGCGGTCGACAAGACGGTGGAGACCTTCGGCGCGCTGGATGTGCTGGTGAATAACGCAGGCACGGCGATTCCGAAGACGTTTGAGGAAAGCACTTTGGAAGAGTTCGATCTGATGATCGACCTCAACCTGCGCAGCACACTGGTGGCGACGCAGGCGGCGCTGCGGCATATGAAGAACGGAGGGCGGATCATCATGATCGGCTCTTGCGTGGGTGAGCGCCTGATGACGCCGGGGCTGGTGGCGTACTCGGCCACGAAGGGTGCGGTGAAGATGTTTACGCAGGGTTTGTCGCGTGAGGTGGGTGGCAGAGGCATAACCGTCAACAACGTTCAACCGGGGCCAATCGACACGGATTTGAATCCTGCCACGGGGGACTGGGCGGCGCCGCAGAAGGCGGCTACCGCGCTGAATCGGTATGGAACGGTGGACGAGGTGGCGGCGCTGGTGGCGTTTGTTGCCAGTCCGGAGGCCTCGTACATTACGGGAGCCAGTCTGACGGTGGATGGCGGGACAAACGCGTAGTCGTCGAATCAGAGAAGTGAGGTGACGGGGGTGAACTCGCGGCTCTGGTTGTCGGCGACGGCTTTGTAGGTGAGCTTGCCCTTGTAGGTGTTGAGGCCTTCGGCGAAGCCGGGGTCGGACTTGAGGGCGGCTTCGGCGCCGAGGTTGGCGAGCTTGAGGACGTAGGGGAAGGTGGCGTTGGTGAGGGCGAGTGTGGAGGTGTTGGGCACGGCTGCGGGCATGTTGGTGACGCAGTAGTGGACGACGCCGTCGACCTCGTAGCTGGGGTTGGAGTGCGTGGTGGGACGGGCGGTTTCGATGCAGCCGCCCTGGTCGATGGCGACGTCGACGATGACGGCGCCCTTTTTCATGCGGCTGACCATCTGTTTGGTGACGATCTTGGGGGCGGCGGCGCCGGGGATGAGGACTCCGCCGATGAGGAGGTCGGCCTCGCGGGCGGCGCGCTCGATGTTGTAGGAGTTGGAGGCGAGGGTGAAGACGCGGCCGTTGAAGATGTCGTCGAGGTCGCGGAGGCGGTTGAGGTTGAGGTCGACGAGGGTGACTTTGGCGCCGAGGCCGAGGGCCATCTTGGCGGCGTTGGTGCCGACGATGCCGCCGCCGATGATGCAGACGTTGCCGGGAGGGACGCCGGGGACTCCGCCGAGGAGGACGCCGCGGCCGCCGTGCTCCTTTTCGAGGTAGGCGGCGCCGATCTGGACGGAGAGGCGGCCGGCGACCTCGGACATGGGGGTGAGGAGCGGGAGGGTGCCGGCGCGGTCTTTGACGGTCTCGTAGGCGATGCCGGTGACGCCCTTTTTGAGGAGGATGTCGGTGAGCTCGTTGAGCGGGGCGAGGTGCAGATAGGTGAAGAGGACGAGGCCGTCGCGGAAGTTGTGGTACTCCTTTTCGACGGGTTCTTTGACCTTGACGATCATCTCGGAGGCGCGCCAGAGGTCGGTGGGGTGGCCGACGATCTCGGCGCCGACGGTCTGGTAATCGTCGTCGGGGAAGCTGGAGAGCTGGCCCGCGTTGTGTTCGACGAGCACCTGGTGGCCGGCTTCGGTGAGCGCTTTGGCACCGGCAGGAGTAATGCCGACGCGGGTTTCGTGATCTTTAACCTCTTTGGGGACACCGATAATCATTCGCAGAAGACCTCGCCTGAGTATCGTACCCAAACGGGCGGGTTCGCGCGACGGGCGGGCGGGTGGTGACTGTTGGGTAGGAGCGGATTCGGGCAGTGTTGTAGTGGCTACTGCGACCAAAGTGCATGTGCAGCGCTAGATTCTGCCCGGTACAATAAGGATGACAAACACTGTCCGGACAGGATTAATCAGGTTCATGTCATCGAAAAACTACTCGTCGCGGACCTCGCGCGTGAGCAATATGCGGTCGATCTTCTCGCTGTTCTCGAGCGATCTGGCCATCGATCTCGGCACAGCCAACACGCTGGTGTATGCGGCGGGTAAGGGCATCATCGTCAACGAGCCCTCGATTATTGCTGTGAACCGCATCACGAACGAGGTGGAGGCGGTCGGCAAAGAGGCGAAGGATATGCTCGGGCGCACGCCGGGCAACATCATCGCCATCAAGCCGATGAAGGACGGCGTGATTGCCGACTTCAAGCAGACGGAGAAGATGCTGAACTACTTCATCCAGAAGGCCCATGGCCGGAAGATGATGGTTCATCCGCGCATCGTGATCGGCGTGCCGAGCGAGATTACGCAGGTGGAGAAGCGCGCGGTTATGGACTCGGCGTACCGCGCGAAGGCGAGCGAGGTGCATCTGGTCGAGCAGGCGATGGTGGCGGCGATTGGTGCGGGGCTGCCGATTACCGAGCCGGGCGGCAACATGGTGGTCGACATCGGCGGCGGGACGACGGATATTGCGGTGATCTCGCTGGCAGGCATTGTGTACTCGCGCAGTGTGCGCATGGCCGGCAACCAGATGGACGAGGCCGTGATGACGTACCTGAAGCGCAAGTACAACCTGCTGGTGGGCGAGCGCACGGCGGAGCAGATCAAGATGGAGCTGGGGTCGGCGTACCCGCTGGACAAGCCGCTGACGATGGAGATCAAGGGCCGCAACCTGATTGAGGGCGTGCCGAAGACGATCACGATTGAGGATTCGGAGATTCGTGAGGCGCTGGGCGAGTCGATTGCCACGATCATGAATGCGATTCGCGTGGCGCTGGAGCGGACGCCGCCGGAGCTGTCGGCGGATATCTCGGACCGCGGCATTGTGCTGACGGGCGGAGGAGCGCTGATCAAGAATCTCGACAAGCGCATTCGCGAGGAGACGGGGCTGCCGGTTTCGATTGCGGATGATCCGCTGGCCAGCGTGGTGCTGGGCACGGGCAAGATGCTGTCGGACTTCCGGCTGCTGCGGAAGATTTCGATCGACTAGGCGGGTTTGCGAAAGAGTTGAATGGGCACGGCTGACGCTGTGCCCATTTTGTTTGAGGGTCGTGTTGTTCGTCCGTTAACCGTGCGTGCGAGACAGCGGTGCGGTTCAGGCTGCAATATAGATAGCGTTGCAATTTCAAATGCAATTTCAACTAAATACTGCGGAGTGCGGCGCATGAGTGCGAAGACGGATTCGAAGAGCCTGACGATACGGCCGAAGGAAGAGTGCAAGTGGGATCTGGTGAGCCTGGGCGAGGTGATGCTGCGGCTGGATCCGGGCAATGTGCGGGTGGCGACGACGCGGCGGTTCGATGTGTGGGAGGGCGGCGGCGAGTACAACGTCGCTCGTGGACTGCGGCGCTGCTTCGGGATGAAGACGCGCGATTGTGACGGCGCTGGCGGATAATCCGGTGGGACGGCTGGTCGAGGACCTGATGCTGCAGGGCGGTGTGGATCAGTGCCATGTGAAGTGGGTGAAGTACGACGGCGTAGGGCGGACGGTTCGCAATGGCCTCAATTTCACGGAGCGTGGGTTTGGTGTGAGGGCGGCGCTGGGCTGCTCGGACCGCGGGAATACGGCGGTGAGCCAGTTGAAGCCGGGCGATATCGATTGGGATCACATCTTCGGCAAAGAGGGTGCGCGGTGGTTTCATACGGGCGGCATCTTTTGCGCGCTGAGCGAGACGACGCCGGAGGTGGCGCGGGAGGCGATGGCTGCGGCGCGCAAGCATGGGACGATGATCAGCTACGACCTGAACTACCGCGACTCGCTGTGGAAGTCGATTGGAGGAAAGGCGAAGTCGACGGAGGTGAACCGCGAGCTGGCGAAGTATGTGGATGTGATGATCGGCAATGAAGAGGACTTTACGGCAGCGCTGGGATTTGAGATTGAGGGTGTCGGCGACACGCTGGCGGAGCTCGAGAGTGCGAGCTTTCGCAAGATGATTGAGAAGGCGGTGGCGGAGTATCCGAACTTCAAGGCGGTGGGAACGACGCTGCGTCATGCGAAGACGGCGAGCGTAAATGACTGGGGCGCGATCTGTTACTACGAGGGTGCGTTCCATGAGGCGAAGCCGCTGCCGAACCTGGAGATCTTTGATCGCGTGGGCGGAGGTGATTCGTTTGCCTCGGGGTTGATCTATGGGTTCCTGAACGAGAAGGGCGCGGACTGGGCGGTGAACTGCGGATGCGCGCATGGAGCGCTGGCGATGACGACGCCGGGTGATACGACGATGGCGACGTTCGATGAGGTGCAGCGGCTGATGAAGGGCGGCGGGGCGCGAGTGCAGCGATAGAAGCAGATATTAGAGATCAGATATTAGATATTAGAGATCAGAGTCGGGGAGTAGAGATGCGTAAGGAACAGATTGTTGAGAGGCTGCGGGAGATTGGGTTGGTGCCGGTGCTGCGTGCAGAGAGCGAGGAGCAGGCGCTGGGGATTGCGTCGGCGATTGCTGCGGGCGGCGTGACGGTGCTGGAGATCACGATGACGGTGCCGGGCGCGATTCGGGTGATGTCGCGGTTGACGAAGGATCGGCCGGATATTTTGATTGGCGCGGGCACGGTGCTGGATGCGGAGACGGCGCGCATTTGCATGCTGGAGGGCGCGCAATTTGTCGTGAGCCCGGCGCTGAATCTGAAGACGATTGAGATGTGTCACCGGTATTCAATTCCGGTGCTGCCCGGCGCGTTGACACCGACGGAGGTCGTTACGGCGTGGCAGGCGGGAGCGGATGTGATCAAGGTGTTTCCGGCGAGTGCGCTGGGCGGAGCGAAGTATCTGAAGTCGCTGAAGGCTCCGCTGCCGCAGGTGGAGATGATTCCGACGGGCGGTGTTTCGCTGGCGACGGCGAAGGAGTTTCTGGAAGCGGGGTCGTTTGCGCTGGGTGTCGGCGCGGATCTTGTCGACACGAAGGCGATGTCTGAGGGCAAGCCGGAGAAGATTACGGAGAGTGCGAAGAAGTATCTGGAGATTGTGCGGGAATTTCGGAAGGGCTAGAAGTCAGTGGTGAGTGATTCGGCGGGTTGGCTTCGAAGCATCGCGAAATACTGAGGTCCTTCGGCTACGCCTCAGGATGACGGCGAAAAAATTAGGGACTGTGTGTCGGCTTAGAGGCCGTGGGCGGCGCGCTCGGTCCAGAGGAATGGCTGGCGGATGGGGAAGGCGCCGGCAAGGTTGGCGGGGACGGGTTGCGCGTCGAGCTTGCGCCAGAGGTCGACGTACTCGGGGCGGTTGTAGGCGCGGCCGGCGAAGAGAAGCGCGGGGCGCGGGCCGGGCAACTCGGTGAAGTGATCGGCGTCGGCCATATAGCCCCATTTCTCGGGGTGCAGAATGACAGGGTAGAGATGCGCCGCGACGATGCGCATGCCGGGGCCGTCCTGGAGGTCGTAGTCCCAGAGGAGATCGAAGGGTGAGGCGAGGAGCTGGCAGGCGCCGGCGAGGAGATCGAAGTTGAGGAGCGTGTTGCGGTAGGGGTTGGGTGTGGTGACCTCCTGCGGGAAGACGCCGAGGTCGTTGATCTGGTTGCGAAGTGTGGGAGCGCGGAAGCGTTTGCGGCAGTCTTCGATGTCCTGGTCTTTGCGAGTAGCGCGCGCGATGGCGGAGCGAATGAGCAGCCAGGCGGAGGCGCGGTGATCCCTGGCGTCGCGCGCGAGTTTCGCGGTGCGGTTGGTGTCGAGCCAGGCGGCGAAGTCGAGGAACCACTGGTTCATGATGTCGAGTTCGTCTTCGGCGAGAGCCTGCGAGTCGACGAGGAAGCTGGTGGAGCGGATGAGTTCGGCGAGTGGAGCGAGATCGTTGATGCCCGTCGAGGTTCCGGCTTCGGAGTTGTACTCGCGGCCGGCGAGATCTCCGGTGGGGAGCATGCGAGTGCTTTCTGTGACGAACCAGGCGCGGAGATGCAGGCCGGCGCGGCGAGCGTATTGCTCGTCGTGTGTGAGGAGGTATGCGGCAGAGAGGCAGGCGACGTTGACGGACGTATTGCGGAGCGCGATCGCGTGCGCGCGAAAGAGCTTATTACTTGTGTGCGGGTCGGAGACGCCGCGCTCGGGCTCGACTTCAGAGACGAAGGTGTTGTCCGGCGCGTTCGACACGGGCGCGGTGAGGGGAGTGATGGGAGCGGCGAGTGCGTGCGGGGCTTCGGCGAGGATGCGCGGGCGTTCCGCTTCGGCGACGTTGATGCGTGCGGTGGGATTTTGTGCGGGGAGAACGCGTGTGGTGATCGCGGCGCCTGTGAGCGCGAGGAAGTTGCGACGGGTAAGGCGCGGGCTCATTCGCCTGTGAGGGTAGCACGCGGGGTAGAACGGTCAGAGGGCGGCTGCAGAGCGAAACAGGACTTCGTGGTGGAAAAGCGCTCGGCTGCAATTGCAGGACGAGCATTCTCGGGGTCCTTCGACTTCGCCCCGTTCGACTCGCCTGCAGCTCGCTCAGGGGCTTCGCTCAGGATGACGGGCTTTTGTCAACTCCGACTACGACTGGCGGGAGTTGTGAGCGATCCCATCCGCCGCCGAGCACTTTGACGAGCAGGACGGTTGCGTCCATGCGGCGGCGAAGAATGTCGATGTCATTGCGCTCGTTGTTAAGGGCGGTGGTTTGTGCCGTGATGACTTGCAGGTAGGTGTCGACGCCACCGACGTAGCGGTTGTTGAAGATGCGCTCGGATTCCTGCGCGGATGCGGTGGCGGAGTGCTGCTGCGCGGACTCCTGCTGAAGGATGCGAAGCGCAACGAGGTTGTCCTCGACCTGCTGGAATGCGGTGAGGACGGTTTGCTTGTAGCTGGCGGAGTCGCGGTCGAAGAGAGCGATGGACTCTTCTTTGACTCCGCGGCGACGGCCTCCGTCGAAGAAGGTCTGGGCGATGATGGGACCGAGTGAGTAGACGATGCTGCCGGGGCTGAAGAGCGAGTTGATCGCGGTGCTCTCGAGGCCGAGGGCGGCGTTGAAGTTGAGTGCGGGGTAGAAGGCGGACTGCGCTATGCCGATGGCCTCGTTGCCTTCGGCGGCACGGCGCTCGGCGGCGGCGATGTCAGGGCGGCGCTCGAGCAGCGATGAGGGAAGGCCGGCGGGGATGATGGGCGGCTGCGTGTCGACGGGCAGAGGCGAGTAGGGAATGGTAAGCGAGGCGGGTGCCTGGCCAATGAGATTGGCGATGGCGTGCTCGTATTGCGCGCGTTCGATGCCGATGTCGGAGGCTTCGACGCGCGCGGCGTCGAGTTGCGTCTGCGCCTGGGTGACGTCGCTTTTGACGGCGATGCCGCCGTTGTAGCGGTCGGTGGTGATGCGGAGCGCGTGCTCGTACTGGGCGACGGTGTCGTTGAGGAGCTGCTGCATCGCGTCGTCGATGCGGAGGTTGAAGTAGTCGAGGGCGAGTTCGGCTTGCGAGTGAGAGCAGGACGCTCTGGCGGTCGGCGGCGGTAGCCTGTGCTTCTTCGCGGCCGGCGGCGATGTTGCGGTGAATCGCGCCCCAGAGATCGACTTCGTAGCTGGCTTCGACGGGAAGCTGGATGTCAGCGTAGCTACTGTTGGCGCCGACGGGGTTGAAGTAGGGTTTGTTGTCGGAGTAGCGCTCGCCGCTGATGGAGGTGGTGGTGCCGACGGTGGGGAAGCGGTCGGCGTTGCGCACGCGGATTTCGGCGCGCGCGGCGGTAAGGTTGGCGTCGGCCTGTGCGAGTGTCTGGTTGGCGGTCTCGACCTGCGGCTCGAGCTTGTTCAGTTCGGGGTCGTTGAAGATGGTCCACCAGGAGCCGCGCGGAATGGCGTCGGCGGGTTTCGCCTGTTGCCATGCGGTGTTGCCGGGGTTGGTGTTTTCCTTGAATGCGTCAGGTCCGGTCTCCTTGTAAGCGGGAGGCGCGGGGACGTTGGGCACGACGTACTTGGGGCCGACCTGGCAGCCGGCGATGAGCAGCGGCGCAGCGATGACTGCAAGTTGGAGGAGGCGGCGGTTCATCGGGCTGGAACTCACTTGGCGGCTCCGGCTCCGTGAGTGGCGATGCGGACGGGCTGGCCCTCGGCGATGGAGTCGGCTGGGTCGAGGATGATCTGATCGCTGGGGTTCAGGCCGGTGCCGACCTCGAGCGTCGCGCCGTTGTCCTTGGCGATCGTGATGGGTTGCAGGTGGACGCGGCCGTTGCTGACGACGGCGACGCGCAGACCTTCGGAGCGGAAGAGAAGAGCGTTGGCGGGAACGGAAAGCTGTGCCTGCTGTTGCGGCAGCTTGAAGTGCACGAAGACGTAGGCGCCGGGGAGCAGCTTGTTTTGCGGGTTGTCGACGTCGACCTCGACGTTGAGTGTGCGCGAGGCCATGTCGATGGAGTTGGAATTGCGCGCGATGCGGCCGGTGAACTGCTGGCCGGGATATTCGTCGAGTGTGAGGGTGGCGGTGTCGCCGTCGTGGATGTCGGGTGCGTAGATTTCAGGTACGGCGACGAAGACGCGCAGCTTGCCGGTGGCAGCGATGCGGAAGAGGTCCTTGGGCTGCGCGCTGCCGGAGCCGGCGTCGATGAGGTCGCCGATGTCGGTGTTGCGGGCGGTGACGACGCCGGAGAACGGAGCGTAGATCTGCTCGAAGGATTGAAGCTGCTGCAGGCGGCGGACGTTAGCCTCGGCGGCTTCGACGGATGCGCGCTTTGCGGCGGCTCCGCTGACGGCGACGTCGGTCTCCTGTTTGGAGACGGAGTCCTGTTTGAGGAGGTTCTGGTAGCGCTCGGCGGTGGTGTCGGCGAGCGAGAGGTTGGCCTGCGCACTCTTGAGATCGGCCTGCGCAACCTGGAGTTGCTGATCGACCTCGGGGGTTTCGATGATGGCCATGAGTTGGCCTTGCGAGACGTGTTGGCCGATGTCGACGAAGAATTTTTTGAGGTAGCCGTTGGTGCGAGCGTAGATGGGAGTGTCGTTGAAGGCCTGCGTGTTGCCGGGGAGCGCGATCTCGCCGGCTTCGCCGGTGACGATGGGATGCGAGACCGCGACGGTGAGCTCAGACGTGGCGTGCGTGGTTTGAGCGAGCTGATGCTCGTCTGCGGAGCGCGCGGCGATACCCCAGAAGACGCCGATGACGAGAAGCACAGCGACGATGGCGAGCGCGATCCACGAGCCTTTGGAGGTGCCAGTCGCAACGTCGACGGCGTCAGAGGCGTGAGGCGGAGCTGCGATGTCGGAAGGCGTTGTCATGTCGGTATTGATGTCGGTCGTCATGGAGTTCCTCATGCGTAGACGTGCTCGGATTCCTGCGTGGGCTCCTGGGGTTGGCGATGTCTGCGGCCGTGCAGGAGCGCGAAGACAGCGGGGACGAAGATGAGCGTGGCAACGGTTGCGAGTGTTAGACCGCCGATGACGGCGCGGCCGAGCGGAGCGTTCTGCTCGCCGCCGTCGCCGAGGCCGAGCGCCATGGGAATCATGCCGATGATCATGGCGAGCGCGGTCATGAGCACGGGGCGGAAGCGAGTGGCTCCGGCGTCGATGGCGGCGCGGACGGCGTTGCCGGTTTCAAGCAGGCGGTCCTTGGCGAAGGAGACGACGAGGATAGAGTTGGCGGTCGCGACGCCCATGCACATGATAGCTCCCATCAGCGCGGGGACCGAGAGTGTGGTGCGAGTGAAGAAGAGGAAGAGCACGATGCCGGAGATGGCTGCGGGCAGCGCTGTGATGATGATGAAGGGATCCAGCCAGGACTGGAAGTTGACGACGATGAGCAGGTAGACGAGCACGATGGAGAAGAGCAGGCCGAAGAGCAGACCGATGTAGGAGCTGTTCATCGTGTCGACCTGGCCGCGCATGCGGATGAAGTTGCCGCGCGTGAGCGAACCGCTGTTCTGATTGATGATGTGGTTCACGTCGCGAGCGACGGAGCCGAGGTCGCGGTCCTGCACGTTGGCGTAGACATCGAGCGTGCGGCGGATGTTGTAGTGAGAGACGATGGGGACTTCGGAGGAGCGCGAGAGCGTGGCGACGTCGGCGAGGATCTCAGGGCTCTTCGCACTAGATGCGGTGATGGGGATGTTCTGGAGATCCTGCAGCGATTGGATGCGGTACTGCGGGCTCTGCGCGACGATGTTGTAGATGACACCGTTGCGACCGTTGAGGAAGAACATCGGTGTGAGCTGTGAAGAACCGGAGAGGATGTTGAGCACCGAGGAGCCGACGTCGCGCTCGGTGTAGCCGCCGCCTTCGGCCTTGGTGCGATCGACGGTGAGGTTGAGCACGGGGTAGTCGTCGGGCTGCTGGAGGCGCGCATCGACGATGCCGGGCACCTGGCGAATCTGTTGGAGAATGCGGTCGGCGACTTTGCGATTGCCGATGTCGTCGGTGCCGTCGATCTGGACGTCAATGGGCGCGGGGAGGCCGAAGTTCAGGATCTGCGTGACGATGTCGGAGGGCAGGAAGTAGAAGGTGGTGCCGGGAAACTCGGCGGGGAGTTTCTTGCGCAGGTCGCGAATGAAGTCGGCTGTAGGCGTGTGGTTTTCCTTGAGCGAGACGAAGATGTCGGCGTCGGCGGCGCCGAAGAGGCCGCTGGTGGCGTGCTGCGTGTTCAGGGTGGAGTAGGGCAGGCCGATGTTGTCGAGGATGGTATCCATCTGCGACGGAGGAACGGTCTGGCGGATGGAACTCTCGACCTCGTCGCAGAGACGCGCGGTCTCCTCGATGCGTGTGCCGGTCTTGGCGCGGACGTGCAGGATGAAGGAGCCGTTGTCCGTCGAGGGGAAGAAGTTCTGGCCGAGGAACGGAATGAGCAGAAGAGCGAGCGCGCAGCAGCCGAGGAAGATGGGGATGAAGAGCTTGCGGGCACTGACGAGACGCGTGAGGAGAGCGGCGTAGGCAGAGCGGACGCGCTCGAAGCCGCGCTCGAAGAAGCGTTGGAAGCGGGCGAAGGGATTTTGCGAGAGCGGCGCGTGGTGGTCATGCGCTTTGAGCAGGTACATCGCCAGCGTGGGGACGAGGGTTCGCGAGAGGAAGTAGGACGCGAGCATCGCGAAGACGACGGCTTCGGCGAGCGGAACGAAGAGGTAACGCGCGACTCCGGAGAGGAAGAACATCGGCAGGAAGACGATGCAGATGCAGAGCGTGGAGACGAGCGCGGGAACGGAGATTTGCGAAGCGCCTTCGAGAATTGCGCTCTCGAGATCGTGGCCTTCTTCGAGATAGCGCTCGATGTTTTCGATGGTGACGGTCGCGTCGTCGACAAGGATGCCGACGGCGAGCGCGAGCCCGCCGAGGGTCATGATGTTGATCGTCTGCCCGATGAGGCTGAGGATGATGATCGACGCGAGAATCGAGAGCGGAATGGAGACGGCGATGATTACGGTCGAACGCCAGGAGCCGAGGAAGAGCAGGATCATCAGGCCGGTGAGCGCGGCGGCGATGATGGCCTCGCGTACCACGCCGACGATGGAGGACCGAACGAAGAGCGCCTGATTGCCGATGGGCGTGATCTTGAGACTAGGAGGAAGGCTGGCTTCAACGCGCGGCAGCAGGCCGATCACGCCTTTGACGACGGAAAGCGTGGAGGCGGAGCCGGATTTGAGAATGCTGAGAAGCACACCGCGGTGGCCGTCCTGACGGACGATGTTGGTCTGGGGGATGAAGCCGTCGGCGACAGTGGCGACATCACGCACATAGACCATCGCGCCGTTGACCTGCTTGATGGGCATGTTGGCCAGGCCCTGAACAGTGGAGGGTGAGCTGTTGAGGCGGACGTCGTATTCTGCAGAGCCGATCTTGGCGGTGCCGCCGGGCTCGACGACGTTCTGTTGCGCCATCGCGTTGAGGACGTCAGACGGTGAAAGGCCTTTGGCCTGCAGCGCCTTGGGGTCGAGATTGACCATGATGGAGCGTTGCTTGCCGCCATAGGCGTTGGGCAACACGGCGCCGGGAATTGTTGCGAGCTGCGGTCGAATGAAGTTGACGCCGTAATCGTTGAGTTGCTGCTCGGAAAGACCCTGGCCGGAGAGGCCGAGTTGGAGAATCGGAACGCTGGACGCAGAGAAGTTGATGATCTGCGGCGGCAGGATGCCGGGTGGCAATTGGCGCAGCATGAACTCCGAGGCTGCGGAGACTTGCGCGTTGGCGGTGTCGAGCGACGCGCCGGGCTGCAGGTAGACCTTGACGATGGCCTGACCGTTGAGCGTCGTGGATTCGATGTGCTGGATGTTGTCGACGAGGGTTGTGAGGGCCTTCTCGTAGGGCGTGGTGACGCGGCCTTCGAGTTCTTCAGGGCTGAGGCCGGTGTACTGCCAGGCGATGGAGACGACAGGGATATTGATGTTGGGGAAGATGTCTGTGGGCGTGCGCAGGATCACCACAGGAGCGGCAATCAGGATGAGGATCGCCAGCACAATGAAGGTGTAAGGCCGATGAAGGGCCAGGCGCACAATCCACATGAACAGCTCCAGGAGACGAGAATGGTCCCAGTTAAAAGGACATCACAGATTGAAGTCTGGATTCGCAGTTCTTTCCGGCGCCTCGTATCGGAAAAACCGATAGGATGGGCCTATGGAGCTGAGACACCTGCGGTACTTTCAGGCAGTTGCGGAGCTAGGCAGCATGACCTCCGCGGCGCGACGGCTATATATTTCGCAGTCGGCGATCAGCGAACAGATCCGCAATCTGGAGCATGAGTTGGGCTGCGCGCTGCTGGATCGGTCAGGGAGACAATTACAACTGACGCCGCAGGGGCGCGTGTTCCTGGAAGAGGCGAGGCGCACGCTCGAAGCCGCACAACGCGCGATTGATGTAACGAGGCGGGCGGCTCACGGCGAGGTCGGGACCCTGGCGATCGGTTTCTTCCTGTGGGGAACGGTTGGCTTTTTCCCGCGCATCATTCGTGAATTTCGCAAACTTCGTCCGGGGATACGGCTGTCGCTGATGGATATGCATGCGACGCAGCAGATCGAGGCTCTCGAGGCCGGGACCATCGATGTAGCGCTGACAAGGCCGCTGCAACCACCGCTGGATAAGGTTTTCCGATCCGAGCTGCTGTTTCGCGATCCGGCAGTGGTGGTGATGCGTCCGGATCACCGGCTTGCTCATTCAACGGTGAAGGTGCGGGACCTGGCGGAGGAGCGGCTGGTGATTTCGGAGCGGCGGTCGAACACAGAGTTCTTTGACAACATTGTGGCGGTGTGTGCAGCGGAGGGATTTTCGCCCCAGATTGTGAATACATCAGGGACGTGGTCGGGCGTGCTGACGCTGGTAGAGGCAGGGGAGGGAATTGCGCTGGTGCCTTCGGGTGTGAGGACGTTGCGGATTCGCGGGCTGGTCTTTCGACCCTTTGCGGGTGCGCTATCGGCCGGGCTGGCCGCCGTGTGGAATCCGCGGCGCGAGGGGCCGGCACTCGAGGAGTTTCTGCGACTCGTGCGAGAGCACCGCGACCGGCTCGGACGCGGTGAGGCGAAGCAGGACTGAATCGCCGGCAAAAAGAGTGGGCACATCCGACGCGCGCAGGATGTGCCCGGGAGGAGTTGTGAACGCCTAGAAGGCGAATTGCAGCGACATCTGAATCTGTCGCGCACTGCCGATGGTGTGGCCTACGACGCCGAGTCCGTAGGGAGCGTTGTAGAACTCGCTGGGAGGCGTGCCTACTTGCGGCGCTTCGTCGTAGTACTCGTTCTGCGAGACCTCGTTGCCCGGGACGTCGAAGCTGGAGGTGTTGGTCAGGTTATAGATGTCGAAGGTGTACCTGAGGGTGTAGCGCTCGGTGAACTTGGTCATCTTGATGATGGAGGCGTCGGCGCGGCGCTGGAAGGCCTGATGGAAGATGTTGCGCTGGCCGGATGTGAAGCCGGTCTCATAGGGGTCATTGGATGGAATGCCGCCGCTGAAGGAGCCGGGGGCAAGGAGTGGAACGCCGAAACAGTCTGATTTGAGTGCCTCGTCGCCGAATGCGCCGGATTTTCCGGTCTTGGCCGATTGCGGTGTGCAGCCGTTGACGAGCGGAACGATGGGATTGGTGATGCCGTTGGCGGTCGAGTAGTAAACGCTGCCGACGGCGCCGGAGTAGTCGATGACGCTGTAGGGCTGGCCGCTCTGCAGAACAGTGAGGCCAACGAGCGACCAGCCATTCGCGAAGTAGCTGGCGAGGTTGTGCTCGTGGATCAGGTTGGGCATCTGGAAGACGTAGTTGAAGTTGATGACGTGCGTGCGGTCGAAGTCGGCGGAGGCGTAGCCGTCGCGCAGGTTGAGCGGATTGTTGCCGTTGTAGAAGAGGCCGAGGCCGCTCTGCTCGTCGAGTGCGTGTGAGTAGGTGTAGGAGGCGGCGACCTGGATGCCGTGATTCATCCGCTTCTCGAGATGCGCGGTGAGCGCGTTGTAGGCATCGACGCCGGCGGCTCTGTAGGAGATGGATTCGGCCGCGTAGCCGATGTAGGGAACGCGATGATCGACGTTGCCGCCTTCATAGTCCTGGCGGTAGGGCTGGCCGTTGGGAAGATTGATGGGGACGTAGTCGTCGGAGACGGTGTAGCCGTAGGAGTAGATCTCGCCGTGAATGGGACTGGTGGGGTTGGCGATGCCGGGTTGATTGAAGGGAACAGGAATGACCTGATGACGGCCGAGGTTGCCGACGTATCCCAGCTCGACGGCGAGGTCCTTGCGCGGTTGCCACTGGATGTCGAGCGTGTAGTTGTAGGTGTAGGGCAGCTTGTTGGTGCGGTCGTAGACGCCGAGTGAGACGGGCTGGCCGTAGTCCTCGATCTGGGCGATGTTGGGGAGATATTTGTTGAGGTCGGAGGCCTGCGGATTGCTCGGCGGAGGCGTTTGGACGGAGCCGTAGGGGTTCGCGAGATTGCCCATGATGGCATCCTCTGGACCGCCGTTGCCTGCGCCACCGCAGGTTGAAATATAGCCCTCGTAGAGATACTGCGTTTCCTTCGGGCAGCTCTGGGCGGTAACGAATGGAAGCTGCTGGTTCACGCCGAAGGGGCCGCCAGTGACAGTGCCGATTGCGTAGCCGGGTGAGAAGTAGCTGAAGAGTTCGCCGCGGTCGTAGTACATGCCGAAGCCGGTGCGCACGACGAGGTTGTTGTGGAACTTTTCAGGCTGCCACGCAGCGCCGAGGCGAGGACCGAGGCCCCACTGGCGTCCGGTGAGCGTTGTCGGGCCGACTCCGTGAGTGCCGTTGGTGTTGTTGCCGGCAATGATGAGGCCGGAGTTCAGGATTGTGTCGCTGGTGGCACTGTACTGGTAGAGGCTGGGTTCGAAGTTGAAGAGACGGCCGTACTTTTCGCTGAGGCCGCCGTTCCAGTCGTAGCGAATGCCAGCGGTGAGGCTGAGTCGCGGTGTGATCTGAAACTTGTCCTGGACGTAACCGCCCAGCGTGTTCGCGCGGTAGTAGCGATTGGCGTCGCCCTGCAGAAACGACGAGACGTAGAAACCGGTCGATGAACTGCCGGGACTAACCTGTCCCTGCGCGAACTGGCTGAAGTCGTCTGTGGCAACGGTGCCGGCGTTCGTGCGGTGATCGATGGTGTTCAGCTGCGTGTAGGCGTAGCTGACGCCGAAACTAACGGAGTGGCGGCCGAGCGTCCAGATGGCATCGCCCTTCGGCTGCCAGCGGTTTTGAAAGACGCCGGTGTTGGAACTCTGTCCCTCGGCGTTGGGGCCGATGTTGAGGATGCCGGGCGAGGGGAGACCTTCGCCGTAGTCGCCGAGCACGTTATAGATCGAGACCCCGGGAAAGTAGGTCGACCCGAAGGTGTTGATCGATACGGTGCCGAGAGAGCCTCCGGGAATGCTGGAGGGGCCGAAGGCCTGCTCGTTGGTGGCCCAGTCCTTCTCGCGGATAAAGCCCATGGTCTCGGTTGTGCTGAGGGTTGGCTTCACGAGATAGGTGTTGATGATGGAGAAGACCTGCGCGCCGGAGTCGAGGTGTTCGGTAAAGCCGGGGACGCTGGAGAAGGCGTAAGGCGCGATGGTGGGATCGTGCTGGTAGAAGTATTTCAGCGAGAGAGTATCTTTCGCGGTCGCGTTGTAGTCGATGTTTGCGACGGCGAGATCAGCCTTGAAGCGGCCGGTGCCGGGAAGGAAGGCGTTGTAAGGGTGCGTGGCGGTAGGCGCAACGCCGCTGTCGTTGGGGATGAGCCATTTGCCGGGTTCGCCGGGCAGCGCGGGCGAGTTGAAGAGGGCGAGCGCGGTGCGGTCCATCTGCCCGGCGGTAAATGGAGAGCAGCCAAACTCTTCCTGATCGTCGGGCGAGCAGAAGGAGTTGTTCACGACGTTCGCGAAGCCCGCGGCGGTGCGGTTCGTGTCGCCGAGTCCCACGGGAACGTCGAGGAAACCGTCGCCGATCTCCTGGTCTGAGACGTGGAGATGCTGGTAGGCGACGAAGCCGAAGAGCTTGTCCTTGATGATGGGACCACCGAACGTGCCCCCGGCGATCCAGCGGTGCAGCGGAGGGTTCTTCTGGTTGTCGGGAATGTTCTCGTCGTTCTTGAAGAAGAACGGGGCCGCGTTAATCCAGTTTGTGCCGCGATGACCGTAGAGCGTGCCGTGATATTGATCGGTGCCGGGAGTCGTGCTGAGCGAGATGTGCGCGCCGGAGGTTGTACCCTGCTGGGCGTCGTACATTGATGCGTTGACCTGGACCTCTTGAACTGTCTCGGGCGCGGGCGTGGGGATGGCGTTGCCGATCGTGAGATAGATGGACGCGACCGACTGAATGACACCGCCGGCGCCGAGGCTGGTGGAGACGCCGGTGCTGTTGATGACGCGCGCGGAGCCAACCTGGCTGGTGCTTTTGCCGTTGAAGAGGTTACTGGCGTCGATGCCGTTGAGGGAGAAGCTGTTGGAGGTGTCGCGTTGCCCGTTGGCCCAGATGGGCTGATTGCCGAGGCCGGAGTTGGCCCCTGTGCCGCCGGGGAGTTCGGCATTGACGCCTGGCGAGAGGATGGCAACGCCGGTGAAGCTGCCGGTCGGCAGGGGGATCGACTCGATCTGTTGCTTGTCGAGCACGTAACCATTGGTGGTGTCGACGGCATTGAGCAGAGGGTTTACGTCGACCGTAACGGATTCATTGACCGCACCGACTGCAAGCTGCGCGGGAAGCGTGACGGTGCGATCCGCTTGCACGAGGATTCCGGGGAAGCGTTGCGTCGTGAAGCCATCGTGCCTGAAGGTCAGCGTGTACGGGCCAATGGGGAGATCGTTGAGCGTGTAGGTGCCTTGCGCATTCGAGCGAGCGTTGCGCGTGAGCTTGGTGTCCCCGGCGACGGCGTTGACCTCGACGTCAGGGAGGGCGCTGCCGGAAGGATCAGTGACCGTGCCCGTGATTCCGCCGAGGGTCTGCTGGGCATGCGATAGGGAGGCCGTCAGGAGGGCAGCGGCGAGGAAGAGTGGAGACCAACGAAGATGACGTGTGCGAATCATGGGACCGCCTCCTGCAAGTGGTGCACGAATGGGTACACGAATACAGCAGAGCCTGGCCTCTGTGGACCTCAATGGGAAGCCAAATCAGGTTGTTGGAACGGCCGATTGCTGGAAAACGATAGAGCGTGATGCGTTGCACGCAAGCGGGAACGGATCAGGATGGCATAGGAACGTCCGTGCCCTGAAACGCAAACCGACTCTCAAATGCCGAAGCACCGAGGCGAATCGTTATAGGTTGCCCGTACCATTTCCCGGTACAGGGATGGTTTCAAAACGATAAATTTCGGCCGATGGTCACAGCATAATGCAACGATGCGCAACGTCAATCGAAAAAATTGAGAGGAAGAAGAATCCTCCAGTTTTTGTCTGACTACGGTATATCCGTCTCCGCAGCAAACCCCTGCTCGGAGGCGGGGCGTCTATCCGGCTAGGGGCCTTGAGTGCGGCTCCGGTACGTACAAGGAGCGACGGATGACTGCGGCCGATGTGCTTGTCGAGAAACTGATTGATTGGGGCGTAGATACGATCTTTGGGCTGCCCGGAGATGGGATCAACGGGGTGATGGAGTCGCTCCGCAAGGCGCAGAACAAGATCCGCTTCATCCATGTCCGCCACGAGGAGTCGGCAGCCTTCATGGCGTGCGCGTACGCCAAGTTCACTGGGAGACTGGGTGTGTGTCTCGCGACCTCAGGGCCGGGCGGCATTCATCTGTTGAACGGCCTGTACGACGCGAAGATGGACCAGCAGCCCGTTCTGGCGATCACGGGTATGCAGTTCAACGACGTAACGGGAACGTACTCGCAGCAGGACGTTGAACTCGACAAGTTATTCATGGACGTCGCCTTCTACAACAACCGAGTGATGAGCGCGCCGCACATGGAACCGGTGGTAGATCTTGCGATACGATCTGCGATCGACAAACGGCAGGTAGCGCACATCACCATTCCGATCGACGTGCAAAGTGCGGAGGTTGGGAAGCATGATCGCTCGGAACGGAATCGCCCACACCACACGTCGTCACATGGTGCAATCAGCGGCAACGTTCCGCCGATGGAAGATGTAAAGGCTGCCGCAGACCTGATCAACAAGGGCAAGCGCATCGCAATCCTCGCGGGCCAGGGCGCTTTGCATGCCAGTGATGAACTGATTCAACTTGCGGAGTTGCTCGGTGCGCCGATTGTTAAGCCACTGCTTGGCAAGGGCTGCGTGCCGGATGATTCGCCTTACACAACCGGCGGTATCGGGCTGCTGGGAACGGCTCCGAGCGAAGAGGTAATGGAAAACTGCGACACGCTGATCATGATCGGCACGTCGTATCCGTATATCGAGTACCTGCCGAAGCCCGGCGATTGCAGATGCGTGCAGATCGATGCCAATGCTCAACGCATAGGTTTGCGGTATGACGTCGAAGTGGGGCTGGTTGGCGACTCGAAGAAGACACTGAAGATGCTGATGCCGATGCTGAAGCGCAATGGCTACCGCAAGTTTCTGGATCGCGCGCAGAAGGGCATGAAGGATTGGAACGCTGTGCTGGAGAAAGAAGGCACCAATTCGGCGATGCCCATGAAGCCCCAGGTCGTCGGATGGGAGCTTTCGAAGCGAACGAAGGAGAACGCGATCATCGTCTCGGACTCCGGCACGAACACGACCGTGTGGGCGCGCTACATGATGGCGAAGAAGGGCCAGATGCACTCGTGTTCGGGGAACCTCGCAACTATGGCGTGTGGTTTGCCGTATGCCATTGCCGCACAAATCGCATTCCCCGAACGTCAGGTAATCGCGGTGGTCGGTGATGGTGGTTTCACGATGCTGATGGGCGAGATCATCACGGCGGTGGCGTATAAGCTGCCGATCAAGATCGTGATCATCAAGAACAACACGCTTGGACAGATCAAGTGGGAGCAGATGGTGTTCCAGGGAAATCCTGAGTATCAGTGCGAGTTGTTTCCGATTGATTTCGTTGCGCTGGCGAAGGCTGTCGGTGCGAACGGTGTGCGGATCGACAACCAGAAGACGGCGGGGGAGGAGTTCGATAAGGCGCTGGCAATGCCCGGGCCGGTGATCATTGAGGCAGTCGTCGATCAGTTCACGGCGATGCTGCCGCCGAAGATTCGCCCGGAACAGGCAGTGAAGTTCTCCGAGGCATTGATCAAAGGCGAGCCGAATCGCATACGCATTGCGTTGACGGCGGCGAGCGACACGGTGCGGCAGGTCGTGTGATCTCCTCTGAGCCGAAGATCGCAGATACGACCGCGACCGCCTTCACGATTCCGACGGACGCGCCGGAGGCGGATGGGACCTTCGCCTGGGACTCGACAACGATGATTGTTGTGGAGATGAAGTGCGAGAGCGCGACCGGAGTCGGCTACACATACTCGCACAATACGGCTGCGCCGTTAGCGCGCGAGCTGATGAAGAAGCATGTCGAGGGTGCGAGTCCGTTTGATACGAATGCACTGTTCTCGGCGATGCGCAAGGCGCAACGCAACTATGGCCGGGATGGGATTGCGGCGACCGCGCTTTCAGCAATTGATATTGCACTGTGGGACCTGAAGGCGAAGTTGCTGGGCAAACCGCTATGCCGTGTGTTGGGGCAGATGCGCGAGGGTGCTCCCGTTTATGGTTCAGGGGGATTTACGACCTACTCAGACGAGCAGCTTCGCGGACAGCTTGGTGGGTGGGTGAGCGAAGGGATTCCGCGCGTGAAGATGAAGGTGGGAACGCACCCTGAGGATGATGTGCGGAGAGTTAAGGTTGCGCGCGAGGCGATTGGCGATGCGACCGAGTTGTTTGTCGATGCGAATGGAGCGTATTCGCGCAAGCAGGCGCTCGAGTTTGCGGAGCGCTTTGCGGCTGAGTGCGACGTGACATGGTTCGAGGAGCCGGTGAGCTCCGATGACCTGGCGGGGTTACGACTGCTGCGCGATCGTGCGCCTGCAGGAATGGACATCGCTGCGGGTGAGTACGGATGGACCGCGATGTACCTGCGCAACATGGTCGAGGCGGAGGCAGTTGATGTCATTCAGGCGGATGCGACGCGCTGCGGCGGGGTTACGGGATTCATGGATGCGGCTGGGATTGCCGACGCGCATCCGCTGCCATTGTCGGCGCATTGCGGGCCATCGGTGCATCTGCATCTCGCGTGCGCGGCACGTCCGCTGCGTCACGTCGAGTATTTCCACGATCACGTTCGCATCGAGAGCCTGCTGTTCGATGGATTTCGTGCGGCGAGGGCTGGCGTGATGTACCCGGACCTCTCGCGGCCGGGAATGGGATTGGAGTTCAAGCGCGCAGATGCGGAGCGGTATCGCGATGATGTGTGAGCCGGTGGAAGAGGGTGCGCGATGAATCTTCGGGATACTTCACCGCGTGCTTTGGTGAAGACTTTTCCGAGGGTCATGCGCGAGCCCGCGGAGAAGGCGCTCGAGCACATTCAGCAGGGTTGTTTTCAGCGGTCGATGGCGTTGCTGGTGGCGGGCAGCAGTTTGGTGAGCACACTTGAAGTTGGATATGAGCACTACAAGGGCAGCTACTCGAATCCAGTAATGTATACGCCGGTGAGCTTCGGCGGGGCCCTGACGATTGCGTCGACGGCCGCGATCTTCAGCCGACACGCGGCGACGACGTGGATGCGATGGCTGAGTTACATCACGCTCGCTGATGGTGTGATCGGATTCTGCTTCCACATTCGCGGCGTTGCGCGGAAGCCTGGAGGGTGGCGCATGCCCGTGACGAACGTGGTGATGGGGCCGCCGCTGTTTGCGCCGCTGCTGTTTGGGACAAGCGCGTATCTGGGTGTGATTGCGTCCTATCTACAGCGCGAAGAGGATCTCGAGCGCTTCGGTGGAGTGCGCAGCCGTATGGTCGATCCTACGACGCGACTTCGCGAGCGGGACTTTCGTGAGGAGATTCGTACGGGAAGATTTCAGCGGCATCTGTGTGCGGTCGCGGCGTTGTGGACGCTCTGCTCGGGGATGGAGAGCTGGTATTCGCACTACAAGGACAACTTCAAATACAAGGTGCAGTGGTCGCCGATTCTGCTGACACCGCTGATGCTTGCGGCGACGCTCGGAGCGCGAAGGAGCGCGCGCATTGCAAACACGCTGCTGCCGCTGGCGTCGACGGTGCTGATGCTCGATGGCATTGTGGGATTCGGGTATCACATTCGCGGCATCCTCCGGCGACCGGGTGGAGAGAAGAAGCCGCTCTACAACATTCTTTATGGGCCGCCGATCTTTGCGCCGTTGTTGTTTGCCGCGTGCGGCTTGCTGGGCATGATGGCGTACCTGATGCGGAGGGAGCGTTGAAAATGCCGAACGAAAGCAAACCGATAACGAATCCGGCAACCGGAGTTCAGCTGCACGAAGCGCGAACAACCGGGATATTATCCGGGCTTCAGTACGCTCAAGCAGAAGCCATATTGGGATGCGGCGACTCGCAGAGTAGTCGAGGAGCGAGTTTCGAATCAGAGGCCGATTCGCTTTTTCACGCCAGAGGAAGCGCGGACTATGTTTGCCGTTGTTGATCGGATTCTTCCGCAGGAGGACCGCACCGATGAGCGGCGGATTCCGATTCTGCCGGGGATCGACGAGCGGCTCTATGAGAACCGTATTGAGGGTTATCGCTTCGAAGACATGCCTCCGGATCAGGAGGCTTACCGCATCGCGTCGCGTGCGTTCGAAGAGATGGCGCAGACGTTGCACGGCCGAGCGTTTCATGAACTTGGTGGGCGGGAGCAGGAAGAGATTCTGAGGTCCATTCATCAGGCGAAACCGCAGGCCGCGCAAGAGTTGTGGAAGCAGATGAACATCGAGCGCTTCTGGACGTTGCTCGTGTCGGATGTTGTGTCGGTCTACTACGCGCATCCATGGGCGTGGGATGAGATCGGTTTTGGTGGGCCGGCGTATCCGCGCGGGTATATGCGGCTCGAAGAGGGTGAACCGGAGCCGTGGGAGGTGCACGAGCAGCGGTATGAATGGAGTGCGCCGGCGGACTCGATAAGTGACATAGAAGAGTTGCATGCGGGGGCGAGGCGAACATCAGATTCACCCCGGGCAGGCGGGCACGCATTGAGTCTGTTCGAGCACAATGCGCCGCTTGGAGGAGCCTTCGAGAAGACGAAGGATGACGTGCATCGCCTTGGCGCGATGCAGCAGATCAAGATTCCTCAGCGACGATTCAAAGACACTGATCTGATCGACTTCGCGATTGTTGGTGTGGGATCTGCGGGCGGGGTGTTGTTGCAGCGGCTGGCACGCGCGGGCTTCAAGGTTGTGGGCTTCGAGGCGGGGCCATTTTGGGATACGGAGCGCGACTGGGTCTCCGACGAAGCGGGTTCGCACAAGCTCTATTGGAACGACCTGCGCATCACGGGCGGAGAGCATCCGTTGGCTCTCGGTGCGAACAACAGCGGCAAAGGGGTGGGCGGAGGGTCAGTGCACTGGGCGGCCTTTGTACCGCGCTTTCACCCTTCGGACTTCGAGATCTACACGCGCGACGGTGTGGGCGCGGACTGGCCGATCACGTATGCGGAGATTGAGCCGTACTACGAGCTGCTGGAGCAGGAGATTCCTGTTGCAGGACCGGCGTGGTATCCGTGGGGAAAACCGCACGGACATCCGTATGCGCCGCATCCGATGGGTGGAGTCGGCGACACGCTGATCGCCGGTTGCACGAAACTCGGCATTCCGGTGAGTGCGGGTGGACCTGTTGCGATCCTCTCAGCATCACACGGGGATCGTCCTCACTGCATCTATCGTGGTTTCTGCATCCAGGGATGCAAGGTGGGTGCGAAGGCGTCGACGCTGGTGACGCACGTGCCGGATGCGCTGAAGAACGGCGCGGAGATTCGCGACTGCTGCATGGTCGCGCGCGTCTCGATGGGGAAGGATGGTCGTACGGACGGCATCGTGTACCTCGACGCAGAAGGCAAGGAGCACTTCCAGCGAGCGCGGGCCGTCATTGTGTGCGGATATGCGCTGGAGACGCCGCGGCTTCTTCTGAACTCCGCCTGCGCGGGGCACGAGCGCGGGCTGGCGAACTCTTCCGGCACGCTGGGGAAATACCTGATGGCCCAGGCGGGCAATGTGATTCTCGGGCGCTTCGAGAATCTTGTGCGCATGTACAAAGCGCCACCCGCGCACGCGCTCACCGAGGAGTTTTACGAGACTGATCCGAAGCGGGATTTCGCGCGCGGCTTCGCAGTGCAGACGGTCGGACCACTCCCGATTGCGTTCGCGAAGCAGATGATGGCGGCGAAAGGCTTGTGGGGCTGGGGAATGCGCCGCGCGATGATGGATTACAACCATTGGTCACCGCTTGGGCTCCTTGGTGAGATTCTGCCGTGGGAGGATAACCGCATCGAACTCGCAGATGGCCGTGATGGGCGGCAGGATGCGCGCGATCGTTTCGGTCTGCCGGTGGCGCAGGTAACCTTCGGACTCAAAGAGAACGACAAGAAGATGATCGAGTTCGGCAAGAACAAGGTGATGGAGATCATGTGGGCTGCGGGTGCGGTCGAAGTGGTGCAGGAGTCGCGCTATGCGCACCTGGTGGGCGCGTGCCGTATGAGCAAGACGCCGGAGAGCGGAGTCTGCGACAAGTTCGGAAGGACGTGGGATGTGCCGAATCTCTTTGTCATGGATGGATCGGTGATGCCGACGCAGGGTTCGGCGAACCCCGGGCTCACCATCCAGGCGCTGGCCGCGCGCACGGCAGACTATCTGATCTCACAGCACGAGGCCATCTTTCGGGAACGGACGGCGCGATATGAGTGAGCCCCCATGCCGGAGGTCGCTTGCGCCACCAGGAACCTTCAGGCGTGGGATTCCACACCTTCGTTGATCTCACGCAGCAGCTCTTCAGCGCGGCGATGGCGATGTTCAAAGAGGCCTTCGAGCATTTTGCGCACGGCGAAGCGATTCGCCAGATGGCCGAACCTGCCAAATGGGAGCTCGTATTCGATCGTATCGATGAGTAGCGTGCCGTGCTCGCCGGTCCGCTCTGACTGCCATTCCTGCACGCGGTGGCATTGCCGCCAGTAACGGAACGGCCCTTCGATCTGCCGATCGCAGTACCGCTCGTTCCAGTGGAAGTCTTCGATGAGCGCGACCCACGACACGCGAACCGGGGACAACGGTGTGGGGCGGAAGCTCAGGGCCAGGCGCGTGCCTCGACCGGCCGCAATCGTTGCCTCTGAAGATGAGCTGCTCTTTCGAGAGGCAGGGTGCAACTCGATCTCGTCGATGCGCGCCTGCTGCCAATCCGGGTGAAGCTTCGGCAGGTTCGCCGGATTCGCAAAGAAGGCGAATACCGATTCGACGGTATGGGGCAGCCACTGTGTTGTGCGAAAACGATGTCTCATCTCTCCGAGAAACTCCTCATAAACGGATATCGCACAGGGATTCTAATCTAGGCCTAAAGCAGTCCGATATTGATGGTACTTTGATATAGGACTATTAGAGTCTGATATGCAGATTCGCCGCCCTTTCGCGGGGCGAGCGGACGGACCCTTGGAGCAACTTTGAGAAAGAAGAATACGAGACGCCGCAGCCTTTTGACGCTGGCAACAATGACTGCGTGTGCCGTGACGGGCCAACTTGACGCCCTCGCTGCCGCGACACCCAACGCGTCGGGGAAGGCACCTGCACCGGCGCAACTGCCCGTTCGACGGTTCCATATTGTGGCAGGCACGCTTGATACGGCGCTCGAGGCGTACCGGCAGCAAAGCGGAGTCTCTGTTAAGGTTGCAATTCCCGCGGATCAGCTTGCCACCTTCCATACCGCTGGACTCCAGGGGTTGTATACCGCGGAAGGCGCTCTCCGCGAGTTGCTGAAAGGAACGGGCCTGAACTTCAGCTTCGAGAATGCCGACAACGCCACGGTCGGGGTACAGCACTCCGATTCGATAGACGTCACCGCGCAGCTGCCGTCGGCCGTCTCGATGGGAAAATTCACAGAGGACCTGCTGCACACACCGCAGACGGTGGCTGTTGTCCCTGATTTTGTTCTGCATGATGAACAGAATCGTACGCTCACCGACGCCGTTCGTAACGTACCCGGAATAAGTATTGCCGCCGGGGAGAGCGGTGCTCAGGGCGACAATCTCACGATCCGCGGATTTACGGCGCGTAACGACATATTTCTGGACGGCATTCGCGACTTCGGGAGCTACTACCGCGACAGCTTTAACTATGACCAGGTGGAAGTACTTGAGGGGCCGGCGGGCGTGCAGTTTGGCCGCGGCTCCACGGGTGGAGTTATCAACCAGGAGAGCAAGGTGCCGGCCGCAGACCGGTTCGTGCACGTCGGAGCCGTGTTTGGCACCGATGCCACGCGCCGCATCGCGGGAGATGTCAACGAACCCATAGGAGATTTCGCAGGCGGCTCAGCCTTCCGGCTGAATGCGATGGGGACCGAAGGTGGCGTCGCCGGCCGTCCGTACGCGGAGAACCGCCGCTATGGCGTCGCGCCGTCGATCAGCTTTGGGATGAACAAGCCCACGCGGCTGACGATCAGCTACTTCCACTTCACCGAGAGCGACACGCCGGACTACGGTCTGCCGTGGTTCTTCAATCAGCTCGCGCCGGGAGTGGACCGGCACTCGTACTTCGGCTTCCCTGATGCGAACTACCTGCGCACGAACGACGACATCGTGACACTGAAGGCGAACCACACCTTTGCAAACAATGTTGATGTTCACACCATCGGGCGCTGGGCAAACTATCCGCGCGACGTGCAGATTACCGAGCCTCAGATCTGTTCGAACGCAGGCGTCAGTGTGCCGGTGGGTGGATATGTTGCTGCGCTCCCGACAAATGCGGTGAACACCTCGAAGCCATGCACCTACAGTTTCGCGACGCCGCCGTCGCAGATCACGGTGAATCGCAATCAGCTTCGTACGAAGAGTGTGGAAGGCGAACTGTGGGATCAGACTGAGGTGACCGCGCAGTTCAAAGTCGCGCGGTGTTCGCAACGACCTCGCCGCGGGCGTTGAAGGCGGCCAGGAGATCTCGAACCCGACGAAATACAGCTACACGGAAAACAACGTCAATTCCGTGCCGTCGACGAATCTTGCCACACCGAATCCGCAGGATGTATTCAGCGGACAGGGCTACGTCACATCAGTCACGCACGTGAAGTCGAAGAGCGCAGGTGTCTACTTCATCGACACTGTGAAGTTCGATCGCTTTATCGAGCTCTCGGGTGGCGTCCGCTGGGACTACTTCAACACGCTGTTCAACCTCTACGCACCGCCGACGAGCATATCCGGGGCAAAGCCGACCGCGCCCGTTCCGTACATCGATCAGACGGTGCGGCAGCCGAGCTATCGTGCGGCGCTTGTCTTCAAGCCAAACTCGCACGGCAGCGTCTACTTCGACTACGGCACCAGCTTCAATCCATCGGCTGAGTCGCTGAGTCTCAGCGTTGCAAGCAGTGTCCTGCCGCCTGAAGAGAACGAGACCTACGAGGCGGGAGCGAAGTACAGCCTCGTGCACGAGCGCCTGCAACTTGAAGGCGCGTGGTTCCACACGACGAAGGACAACGCGCGCGAGACCGACCCGACGAACTCCAACAACATCGTGCTCGCGGGCAATCAGTTGGTGAAGGGTGTGCAGGGGAGCGCCGTCGGCCGATTTCACGGCGGCACCGATCTCATCCTCGGCTACGCGTACCTTTCTAGCGCTGTGACCTACTCGAAATTCTTTCCCACATCCGTTGGCTATCCGCTGGCGAATGTGCCGAAGCAGACCTTCAACGCGTTCGTCACGCGCAATCTCTTCTGGCGTTTGAACGCTGGGCTGGGCGGCAATTACGTCGCCGCGCGTACGGCGAGCTCGACGGTGCCGTATGTCCCAACAGCGTTTGGCCCCGCGCAGAGTTTTGCTGCAGGGAGTGCGCCCTGCGGAGCGACGGCGACGACGTGTTATCCGGTGCTCGCGACGGCGATGAAGCAGGTGCCCGGCTACTGGGTCTTCAACGCCATGCTCAAGCGGCCGGTGACGGACAGAATCGAGCTGCAGGCCAACGTCTACAACCTGCTCAACCGCTTCTATATCGATCAGCCGCATCCCAGCCATCTCATTCCAGGCGCGGGACTGAGCGCGCTGATCGGGGCCAACTTCCGCTTCTAAAGCAATCAGGAACGAACGATGCTTATCACGATTGAAAAGGTGCTGACGCCGGAGCAGGTGAAGGTCGCACGCGTGAAGCTTGCGACGGCGCAGTGGACCGATGGCCGCGTAACAGCCGGCTATCAGGCGCAGGAGGTGAAGCGCAATGCGCAGATTCCAGAGGACTCGCCTGTGGCCAAGGAGTTGCAGGATCTGATCCTCGCGGGTCTCGCACGCTCTCCGCGCTTCATGTCGGCGGCGCTTCCGTTGCGTGTCTTCCCACCAATGTTCAACAGCTACGCCGGCGGCCAGACCTTCGGTACGCACGTTGATACGGCGATTCGCCAACTCGTCACTACAGGGCAGAGGATTCGTACGGACCTTAGCGCGACGCTGTTCCTCACGCCGCCGGAGGAGTACGACGGCGGGGAGTTGATTGTCGAAGACAACTACGGTGAGAAGAGTGTGAAGCTGCCGGCCGGCGACATGGTCCTCTATCCCGCGACGAGCCTGCATCGCGTGGAACCCGTCACACGCGGCAACCGCATCAGCTCCTTCTTCTGGATGCAGAGCATGATTCGTCAGGATGCGCACCGCACGCTGCTTTTCGATCTCGACGAGAGCATTCAGCGGCTGGCGCGGTCGGAGCACGCTGCAGACACGGAGGTAAAACAGACCTCTGTGCAACTGACCGGGATCTATCACAACCTTCTGCGGCAGTGGGCGGAGATGTAGCGTCGTTCGCAGGCAAAGAGAGGGGCAGCGCTGGGGCGCTGTCCCTCAACATGCTTCAGGGCATCAAGACCGAATCAACGACCTGGATGACGCCGTTCGACTGATAGACGTTCGCGGTCGTAATCATCGCGGAGCCACCCTTGTCGTCAATAATCTTGATTCCACCATTCGCCATCATGAAGCTGAGGTCATCGCCTTCAACGGTCTTCAGCTTCAGCGTGCCTCCGTTGGACTTGATCTCCTTCATCAGCTTGGCGGTGCTGTAGGTTCCCGGCACGACGTGATAAGTGAGCACCTTCGTCAGCGTGGCCTTGTTCTCCGGCTGCACGAGGTTGTCCACCGTGCCTGCCGGCAGCTTTGCAAAGGCATCATCGGTCGGCGCGAAGACCGTGAACGGCCCCGGGCTGTTGAGCGTATCAACCAGGCCGGCTGCCTTTACGGCAGCGACGAGCGTCTTATGGACAGGCGAATTCACCGCATTCTGCACGATAGTTTTGGTCGGGAACATCGGCGCGCCGCCAACGTCCGGGTCCTTCTGTGCAGAGGCGGCGAGACAGGCGACGGCCAGAGTTACGGCCGTCATGGACGCAAGCAGATTTCTGATGATCTTTTTCATAATCATTCCTTCGTTTTAGGTTCTGGATTTTGCGTCCTCGTGCGGCCGCGACCGAGAACGTCCATCTTCTCTACGAGCGCGTTACGAAACCGGATTGGAAGAAAATCAAGTCAACGGGAACCACACGCGCTGCCGATGCGTTGACAAAGCTAGATTGGGCTCATCAACTGAAAGCTGGGATGGGAACGTTGCAGGTCAATACCGGCAGAGATGAAAAGACCGAGTTGTCTTCACGACCGCCCCATGCAGGGGGCTCGGGGGGAAGTTCGCTCCACGAGCACAGGCGCGGTTTGTGGCTGATTGGCCTCTTCAAGCTCAGCAAGGCGGTGCTATCGGTCGCGCTCGGCTTCGGCGCGCTCAAACTGCTGCATCACGATGTCGCCAGCGTCGTCCTGCATATTGCCGACACCCTGAAAATCGACCCGGAAAACCACCTCATCGGTCTGCTGATGATCAAGGCCAACCTGATCAGCGCCGCCGAACTCCGGCGCTTCAGCATCATCACCTTCAGTTATGCCGTGGTCTGCCTGGTTGAGGGTACCGGCCTCATGCTTGAGAAACGCTGGGCGGAGTACTTCACGGTCACGCTCACAGCGCTGGCGCTGCCTCTCGAATGCTTTGAGCTCTATAAGGAGTTCACGCCGCCACGGCTTGCTCTGCTGCTCGTGAACCTGGCCGTCCTCGCCTACCTGATATGGCTGCTTCGCCGGCAGCTTTGGCGGCAGACGGAGGATTCGGCATCCTGACTCGAAGTGCGACTTTCGCCTAAATTTCGCTATCTCAGCATGGCCCATTTGGGCAAGTGAGCATCTGGTAAAGACTCCACGAGCCAAACACCACATCTAGTGGTGCTCAAGATTTATTCCGCAATAGGCCCGGTTTTCCACAAAACGCGAGGAAAACCGCGGCCCAATTCACAAATTAGTGCTTTACACGGAGTCGCTGCCGCTGCACGATGAGTGGAGTTGAGTGGTCAAAAGTAGAAAAAAGAGGAGCGAAGAGAACACTTTCGACCTCCTCCAGTTTACTTTTCCCAGCTTCTGTACGGAGTACCGATTGAGGTTCTTGGCATGTTTCGGGGCAATCATCCAGCGCGGGTCGACGAAAAGGGCCGGTTGAAGGTCCCGTCGGAGTTCAAGGCCGCACTGGAGGCCCAGGGCCGGGAGTGCTTCATCACCAGCCGGGACGGACAGCGGGCCGAGATCCACTCGCTGAAGGATTGGGAACAGGTTGAAGAGTCGCTGGCAAAGCTGCCGGCGAGCGGAGCGAAGAAGAGACTGCTCGATGCAACGAACTACTACGGGCAGGTAGTGAGGATGGACGACCAGGGGCGGCTGCTGATTCCGCAGCTGCTGCGCGATGCGGCAAGCCTGGTTGGCGATGTTGCGGTGATGGGCATCGAGAAGAGATTGGTTGTGGCGAACGATGCAAGGCTCAGGGCTCAGATCACAGAGCACCCGGCCACGGACGAAGACATCGAGTCGCTGGGAGTGGTTGGGTTGTAAGTTTCAGGTCCCTTGTTTTTGGGTCCCTCGTTTTTCGGTCCTCTAGCAGGACGCATGAGGCGGGCATTGATGGAAAGACCGCAGCATGTACCGGTTCTTTTAGAAGAGAGTCTCGAATTCCTCGCTGTGCACCCTGGCGGCGTCTATGCGGACGCAACGCTCGGGCTCGGCGGACACTCTGCGGAGATTGCGCGGAGGCTCGGAGCCAAGGGCAAGCTGATCGCCTTCGATCGCGACCCTGAGGCCATGAGCAAGGCCCAGGCAAGGCTCGCGGCTGTCGCCGATGAGATTGGCCCGGAGATGCCGGCGGTCGAGTACGTCAGCCGGCCATTCTCGGAGATCGCTGAGGTGATCGCTCCGGGCACGCTGGATGGTCTGCTCGCCGACTTCGGCGTCAGCAGCCTGCAGCTCGATGAGGCGCACAGAGGATTTAGTTTTCGGGCCGAAGGGCCGCTGGACATGCGGATGGATCCGCGCAGCGAACTGACGGCCGAACAAGTGGTAAATCAGGCGGACGAAGAAGAGCTCGCCAACCTGATTTACGAATTCGGAGAGGAAAGGAGGTCGCGGAGAATCGCCAGAGCTATTGTGCGGGCGCGGCCGATAACGACAACAGCAGAGCTTGCTCGAGTCGTTTCGGCCGTCGCCCCGCCAATAAAGTCTGAGCGCGGCAGAAGCCAGATTCATCCCGCGACGCGAACCTTTCAGGCACTTCGAATTCGTGTGAACGACGAATTGCAGGAGATCCAATCGCTGCTGAAAAGCGCGGGATCACTGCTCAAGCCGGACGGAAGGCTGGTGCTGATCAGCTTCCACTCTCTCGAGGACCGGCTGGTAAAGGATGCGCTGCGAGATGGCGCGAAGGCAGGCCGGTTCGAGCTGCTGACGAAGAAACCGGTCGTGGCAACGGAGCAGGAGTCGCTCCGGAACCCGCGATCACGCAGCGCAAAGTTGCGCGCTGCGAGCAAAGTTTGAGATCGGGCCGGGGTTGTCCTGCCGTGCTTTCAGGCGAAAGACAACCCGCAACAAAAAGTCCCTTCCTCTATCGCAACCCCGGCCCGGGTAACTCTTGCGATGTGAAGGGCAACAGGACAGCGAAGAGCTGCTCTGAAAGGAGGCGGACATGGCGACAATGGCGATAGCAGGGCAGGGAATGGAGCAGATGCAGGCGCGGCGGACGCATGGCCGCGTCGTCAGCATCGCCGACCGCAACCGCGAACTCTTTGAGGCGCAGCGCGCCCGCCGCCGCGGTCCCACGCCCGAGATGTTTTTCACTAAGCATCTCGACAACACCCGCCTGGTGAAGGCCGACGACCCCGAGCGTCACCGCGAGATGCGGTCGTTCACGATGGTCATGACGTTGCTCTTCGCACTCACGATGGTCTACGTCTGGCAGCACTTCTCCGCGATCGAAGTTGGCTACAACGTTGAAGCGCAGAAGCAGTCGGTCGAGCAACTTCGCGAACAGAACCGCCAGCTTCGCCTCTCGGAGGCACAACTCAGCGACCCTGGCCGTATCGATCAAATCGCAAAGCAGCTCGGACTGAACACGCCCCTTCCGGGACAGGTGGTCCGCCCCGATGGCTCGGGTGGAGCTACACCCGTTCTTGCACAGGCGCAGAAACCCAGCTTCAGCACAATTCAATAGCATCAACACGGCAAGCCTTACTCCGGAGTTCGCTCCCCCACAACAGGAAACCAATCCATGAAGTCCTCGCCACGTCAGACGATGACCGCGCCGATCCGGCGGGTTCGTTTCGTCTACGTGGCGATGTTCTTCTGCTTCTGGGCCGCTGCCATCGGCCTCCGCCTCTTTTGGCTGCAGGTGGTCCGCCACAGCGAGTTCGTCGAGCGCGCGCTGAAGCAGCAGCAACGCACCTTTGAAGTCGCCCCGCGCCGCGGCGTGCTCTATGACCGCAACCTGCGCGAACTTGCGATGACGGTGCTCGTGGACAGCATCTACGCCGTGCCCAGCGAGATCGGCGAGAACCGCCCAGCCGATGCTGCAATCCTCTCGAAGATCGTCCACACCGATCCGCTCGACCACTACACCACTGACCACCAGATGCTTGCCCGCTTCAACGACTCGCGCAACTTCGCCTGGGTTGCGCGCAGGGTCACGCCCGAGATCGCCGATCGCGTCCGTGAGCTCAACCTCAAGGGCATCTACTTCCAGAAAGAGTTCAAACGCTTCTATCCTGACGCGGACCTTGCAGCGCATGTGCTCGGTTACGTCGGCACGGACGACAACGGCCTCGGCGGCCTGGAGCGCGAGTTCGACGAAGAGTTGCACGGCGTCCCTGGCCACAAACTGACGGCAGTCGATGCAAAGCGCCACGTGATGGGCTCCGAGGAGAGCGAGCCGATGCCGGGCGAGAACCTTGTCCTCTCCATCGACGCCAATATCCAGTACATTGCGGAGCGCGCGCTCGACGAACAGGTTGCGAAGCTGAAGGCGCTGCACGGCACCGTCGTCGTTCAGGACCCGCACACCGGCCAGATCCTCGCGCTCGCCGTCAGCCCGCGCTTCAATCCGAATGATTCTCGCCATGTAGACGGTGACTCGCTGAAGGATCTCGCTGTGAGTGATATCTACGAGCCGGGCTCGACCTTCAAGCTCGTCACCTACTCCGCCGCGCTTGACGGCGCCGGCGTCAAGCCGACAGATATGGTCGACTGCCAGGGCGGCCAGATGACCATGTACGGCCGCACCTTGCACGATGACAAGTCCGATCACTACGGCGTCATCACCGTGCAGCAGGCCCTCGAGCACTCCTCGGACGTCGGCGCGGCGAAGATGGCCCTCAAGCTCGGTCCGCAGAAGTTCTACGATTACATGCGCGCGTTTGGTTTCGGCGATCGCACAGGAATCGAGCTGCCCAGTGAAACGCGCGGACTGCTTCGTCCGCCGCGCAAGTGGGGCTCGACGAGCATCCTCTCACTTGCCATCGGACAGGAGATTGGCGTCACCCCGATCCAACTCGTGGCGATGGTTTCCTCGATCGCTAACGGCGGCGAATACATTCCGCCGCATATTCTGCTGGCGTCCACCGACGAGCAAAAGGGCGATCCGCGCCTGAAGGCAGAACCGTTCCGTCCTGAATTCCAGCTAGCGGCGAACCTGCCCGACGGGTCGCACCGTGTCATCACCGAGATGACCTCCGCGAAGATGCGCGCGATGATGGAGGGCATCGTCGTCGAGGGCACCGGGAAACTCGCGGCGCTCAACGGGTACAGCGCTGCAGGCAAGACGGGCACGGCCGAGAAGATCGACCCGGCAACTCACACCTACTCACATACGAAGCTCGTCGCCAGCTTCGCTGGATTCGCTCCGGTTAGCGATCCTGCTATCGCGATCGCCGTCGTGATTGACTCGCCGACGGCAGGTGGTGAAGCCCTCCACTACGGCGGCGCCGCGAGCGCTCCGGTCTTTGCCGAGGTCGCGCAGCAGGTGCTCGAGTATCTCGGCGTGCCGCACGATCAGCCGCTCAAAACCAAGCAGCAGATGCAGCAGATCGCGGCCAACGTGCAGCCCGACGACGTTCCTGACGAGAGCGCGGATCTGAGTTCCATGTTCGACCAGATCAACAGCCTTCCCGCGGACGACCCTCTGCGCCAGCCCGCAACCGCAGCCGCGATGCAGCAGAACGAGGTTGCCGACGAACTCGTAGCCGCAGCCGCCGCAAGCGCGCCACCTCCCCGGAAGGGCCTGCTCGGACTTCCGGACAAAGTCCTCTCTACCTTCCACGCAAACGGTGACACCACCTCCGTAATGCCTGACGCAAATACCGCTGACGCGCAAGTCATCGCACCGCCTCACGTCGATCCGGCGGTGCAGTCGCGCGGCGCCGGCGCCGTCGTGGTCGATGCCGGCAAGCGCGTTGCGGTGCCCGAGTTCCGCGGCTCCGCATTGCGCTCTGTCGTAGAGAGTGCGACTACACTTGGCCTGCGGGTCGAAACTCTCGGCAGCGGCCTTGCCCGCGACCAGATGCCTGCAGCCGGAACGATGGTGCCGCCCGGAACCGAGATCGTGGTACGCTTCGCGCGTTGAGTTCGTCTTTCAAATTGGTGACTGGCACGATGAGATGGAACGACATCAACGCGGAGTTGCGGTCGCTGAAGACCGCCGGCCCTGACGCCGAGATCCGCGGCGTGCACTATGACTCGCGCCGCATCGGCCCGGGGGATGTCTTCGTCGCCATGCGCGGCGGCTCGGCCGACGGTAATCGCTTCATCGATACCGCGCTCCAGCGAGGCGCCGCAGCCATTGTTACGGATTCGCCTGAGGTCTTTGATCAGCTTCAACGTAATCAACCTGAACTGCCGATTACGTTGGTCGAGCACGGCCGCCGCGCACTTGCCGAGGTAAGCGCTGCGGTCTTCGGCCATCCCGAGCGCAAGCTCAAACTCAGCGCCGTCACCGGAACGAACGGCAAAACGACAACGACCTTTCTCCTCGAACAGCTTCTCGCAAGCGTAGGCCGCAAAACCGTTCTGCTCGGCACCATCGAAACCCATATTGCTGGCGAAGTCCGCCCGACCGAGCACACCACCCCGGAGAGCCGCGACATCTACGCGACCTTCGCCGAAGGGGTCGAGGCCGGTTGCACCGAAGCCATCATGGAGATGAGCTCACACGCTCTCGAACAGGAACGCGTCTGGGGCCTGCCAGTCGACGTCGCGATCTTCACGAACCTCACGCAGGACCATCTCGACTTTCATGGGACGATGGAGGACTATGCACGTGCCAAGGCGAAGCTCTTCGCCGGCGTTGGTGTTCCGCCGCCGCGCGTCGCCGTGATTAACGAGGACGACGTATACGCATCGCAGATGGTCAACGCGTTCGAGGGCAAGCAATTAATGCGCTACGGACTCGATGGACTTGATATGACGCACCGTGCGTCGAGCCTTCATCTCGCAGTCGGTGACTCCCGCTTCGACTTCGTCACACCCAGCGGAACGGTTGCGATTCAATCGCCGCTGAGCGGCCGCGTGAATGTCTACAATCTGCTGGCTGCGATGTGCACCGCGCTCGCTCGCGGATTGACGCTCGACGAGATTGCACGCGCCACACCAACCCTGAAGCAGGTTCCCGGCCGCTTCGAAGTCGTCCCAGGCTCCGAACGCGCGGGCTTCAGCGTCGTCGTCGACTACGCGCACACCGATGACGCTCTTCGAAATCTCATAAGCCTCGCTCGCGACAGCATTGGCATCCACAACGGACGCGTCATTACCCTCTTCGGCTGCGGAGGCGACCGCGACCGCACCAAGCGCCCGAAGATGGGCCTGGCCGCCGCAGAAGCCAGCGACCTCGTCATCGTCACCAGCGACAACCCGCGCAGCGAGCGGCCCTCAGCGATCATCGAAGAGATTATCCCAGGCGTCCGTCAGACCAACACGCCGCTCATCGTTGAAGAGGATCGCCGCGCCGCCATCGAGCGCGCCATCCGTTCCGCGCAGCCCGGCGACATCGTCCTGCTCGCCGGAAAGGGACACGAAAAGGTACAGGTCTTCGCCGAAGGTGCCGTTCCGTTCGATGATGTAGCCGAGGCCTCACGAATTCTCCAACAGCTTGCCGAGGTGCGCGCGTGATCCTGACTCTGGGACAGATTGCCGACTGGATGCATGCCGAAGGCGACTTCGATCCGGGCCTCACCGCCACCGGCTACTCCATCGATTCGCGCACCATCAACGCTGGCGAGCTCTTCTTCGCCGTGCGTGGCGAGCGCACGGACGGCCACGACTACGTCGAGTCGGCCCTCGCAAACGGCGCTGCCGCTGCTGTCGTCAGCATGCGCTGGCTCGTTCCGCCAAACGTCGACCAAACCAGACTGCTCCGCGTTCCCGACTCTGACGACGACTGCGTGCTCGCATCGATGCAACGCCTCGCCAATCGCGTGCGCCGCGTCTGGGGCGGCCGCGTCATCGGCGTCACAGGCTCAGCCGGCAAGACGACAACGAAAGAGTGCGTCGCCGCTGTCCTCGCTAAAAAGTTCGAGGTCCTGAAGACCACCGGCAATCTCAACAACCACTTTGGCGTGCCTCTGCAACTCCTGCGCCTCGAGCCGCAGCACGAAGTCGCAGTGCTTGAAATGGGCATGAATCATGCGGGCGAGATCACCGCGCTGGCGAAGATTGCCATGCCCAACTGGGGCGTCGTCTCCAACGTCGCGCCCGTACATCTCGAGTTCTTTCCCGATGGCATTTCCGGCATCGCCCGCGCCAAGTTCGAGCTCGTCGCCGCACTGCCGCACGACGGCTACGCCATCCTCAACGCCGACGACGAACGTGTCGCCGCTTTCGCGCGCGGCATGGGCGAGCGCGCTCTGCTCTACGGAACCGATGCACGAGCCTACGTTCGCGCCGACAAGATTCGCGACGCCGGCCTCGACGGCACGCGCTTTGCCCTCGCGGTCGAGGACCTTCGCCGCGATGTTCACCTCCATCTCATCGGCCGCCACAACGTGCTCAACGCGCTCGCCGCTATCAGCGCCGGTCTGCTCAGCGACATCGACATCGATACCTGCATCGAAGCCGTCGAGGAGATGCGCCCCACTGAAAAGCGCGGCCGCGTGCTCGAATTCCGCGGCGCACGCCTCATCGACGACACCTATAACTCCAACCCGCGCGCGCTAGAGTCGATGGTCGAGGCACTCCGCCAGACGCCCGCTGCGCGCCGCTTCGTCATCGCCGGCGAGATGCTCGAGCTCGGCCCCGACGGTGCCGCGCTGCATCGCGCCGCCGGTGAGCAGATGGCCGGCCTCGATGGCGTTGTCGGTGTCCGTGGGCTCGCTTCAGAAATCGTCGAAGGCGCACGCGCGCGGGGCGTGACTGCGCAATTCGTCGAGAGTCCCGGCGAGGCCAGCGTCTGGCTCGAACAAAACCTCCGCAAGGGCGACGTCGTCCTGCTCAAGGGCTCACGCGGCGTGCGTCTCGAGCGCGCCCTGGAAGCCCTTGAAGAATAGGTCGCCGAGTAGGCCGTCGAATAACCCCTTCGCGCAGGGGCCGAGCTTGGTTCGCCGCCTGTTTTGGGCCCGTTTTACGCAGGTTCCGAGCGTAAGATAGCGAAGGACCGCGGCCTGCCAGCGCGGTCATTCAAACGCACGCGAGGCGGCTTTCGTTGCTCTATTGGCTCCTCTATCAAAAGCTCTTTCCCTACTTCCGGTACTTCCGGATCTTCCGCTACGTCACGTTCCGCTGCGTCTTCGCGAGCCTGACGGCGCTGCTCATCGGCCTGCTCATCGGGCCATTTGTCATTGATCGCCTGCGCCAGTTTCAGATCAACCAGTACATCCGCGAAGAAGGTCCGCAGAGCCATCAGAAGAAGGGCGGCACGCCCACCATGGGCGGCGTGTTGATCTGCATCTCCATCCTCATTCCCACGCTGCTGTGGAGCGACCTCTCCAATCCCTTCGTCTGGCTCGTGATGTTCGCGACGATGGCCTTTGCCGCCATCGGCTTCGCGGACGATTACACGAAGGTCGCGAACAAGCGCAACCTCGGTCTCACCTCGCTCCAGAAGCTGCTGCTGCAGTTCATCGTCAGCGGCACGATTGCGGTCGCGCTGATCGTGCTGCAGGGCCAGGGCTTTTATTCGACGCGCCTGATCGTGCCGTTCATGAAGCACTATCGGCCGAACCTCACCATCGATGCCTTCCTGCACATCCCGCATCTGTGGCCGCTCGCGTTCATTCCATTCGTCATCTTCGTAATGCTGGTCATCAGCTTCTCGAGCAACGCGGTCAATCTTACGGACGGCCTCGACGGCCTCGCCATCGGCTGCACCATCATCGCCGCCGGCGCGCTGACAGTGCTCACCTACGTCAGCGGCCACGTAGTCTTCGCCGACTACCTCGAACTGCAGCGCATGCCCGCGGTCAGTGAGCTGACCGTCTTCTGCGGCGCGATGGTGGGCGCCAGCATCGGCTTCCTCTGGTACAACGCGCATCCGGCCGAGGTCTTCATGGGCGATGTTGGCTCACTTGCGCTCGGCGGAGCGATTGCGACGGTCGCGGTCATCATCAAGCAGGAGCTGCTGCTTCCGTTCATCGGCGGCGTCTTCATCCTCGAGGCCGTCAGCGTGATGCTGCAGGTCGGCAGCTACAAGCTGCGCGGTGGCAAACGCATCTTCCGCATGGCGCCGCTGCACCATCACTTCGAACTCGGCGGCTGGTCGGAGTCCAAGGTCATTGCGCGCTTCTGGATTATGGCGCTCGTCTTCGCCCTGTTTGCGCTAACAACGCTGAAGCTGCGATAAACGAGGGGCAGCTTCTCGAATGAACATGGAACTCAAAAACAAACGTGTACTCGTAGTCGGTCTCGGCAAGAGCGGTATTGCTGCCGCCCGTTTTCTCAAAGCGCGTGGAGCGCAGGTGACGGTTAGCGACATCCGGCCTGCGGGATTGATCTCCGAGCTTCCCGCATTGCTCGACGCAGGCATCATGGTCGAGACCGGAAGCCACGGCCTGCTGACCTTCCGGCGGCAGGACCTCATCGTTGTTTCGCCGGGTGTGCCTTCGAACACGCCCGAGCTGACGACGGTGCGGGCGATGGGGATTCCGATCATCGGCGAGATGGAGCTCGGAGCCCAGTTCCTCCAAGGACAGATCATCGCTATCACCGGATCGAACGGCAAGACCACAACGACGACGCTGATCGGCGAGATCCTGAAGGCGAGCGGGAAGGCAACGCTGGTGGGAGGCAACATCGGCCGTCCGGTTGTCGACATGGTCGCCGAATCCACTCCGGAGAGCTGGAGTGTGCTCGAGGTGTCGAGCTTCCAGCTGGAAACGATTCAAACATTCCATCCGAAGATCGCGCTGGTGCTGAACATCACACCGGATCATCTCGACCGTCACGGCAGCTTCGAGGCTTACGCCGCGGCGAAGACCCGCATCACCGAGAACCAGACCACAGACGACTTCCTGATCCTCAACGCCGAAGACGAGCCCACGAAGCTGGTCGCCGCGAAGACCAAGGCTCAGATCTACTGGTTCAGTCCGCGACGGCAGGTGAAGCAGGGCGCGTTCGTGCACGGTGAGAGCATCCTCTTCCGCGCGAAGGAGGGTGGCGATGTGGAGCCGATCATGCCTGTGGCCGAGATTCCGCTCGCGGGCGCGCACAACGTGGAGAACGTGCTCGCGGCGGTTTGCGCGGCGCGTCTCGCTGGGGTTGATGCGCAGACGATCCGCGAGGCTGTCGCAGCGTTTCATGCCGTTGAGCACCGCCTGGAGTTCGTGCGGGAGGTTAGCGGCGTGCGCTGGTTCAACGACTCCAAGGCGACCAATGTTGATGCGACGGCAAAGGCGATCGAGGCCTTTCCGGGCGGCATCTGGCTGATTCTCGGCGGCAAGGACAAGGACTCGGACTATAGCACGCTGTCTCCGTTGCTGCGGGCGCGGGTAAAGGCGGTTATCACCATTGGTTCGGCAGCGGAAAAGATCGAGTCACATCTCGCAGGTGTCGTGAAGATAGAGAGAGCTGGAACGATGGAGCGGGCGGTCGCCTGGGCGCAGAAAGAGGCGAAGTCAGGCGATGTGGTGTTGCTCGCGCCGGCGTGTGCCAGCTTCGACCAGTTTGAGAACTACGAGCATCGCGGCCGCGTCTTCAAGCAGCTTGTGAACGGACTCGAGTAGGGCAGGGAATGGCAAAGCGCGTCGGCGTCGATAAGTGGTTGTTTGGGACGGTGCTGTTACTGGTGCTGTTCGGACTGGTCAGCGTCTTCTCGGCGTCGGCGGTTATGGCCAAGGCGACGCAGGGATCGCCGTATGCGTTTGTGTACCGGCAGGCGATCTGGGCGGCGTTCGGCATCGTGGCTCTATTTGGGCTGATGCGCGTTGACTATCGCAAGTACAACAACCCCAGACTCATCTTCCCGCTGATGGCGGTGACGGCGCTGATGCTGCTTGGGTGTCTTCGCGTGGGGCAGCATGAACGGAGCGCACCGCTGGCTGCACTTCGGTCCTGCATCATTGCAGCCATCGGAGTTGGCGAAACCGGTCATCGTCTTCTTCCTCGCGTGGTTCCTGCAGACGCGTATCCATGCGATCGACAACGTGAAGGACACGATTCTGCCTGCGGTGATTCCGCCGCTCGTCTACATTCTGCTCATCCTCAAGGAGCCGGATCTCGGCACGGCGCTGGTCTGCGCGGGGGTCGTGATGCTGATGCTCATTCTCGCCGGGATGCGGATGAGGTGGATAGGCCTGGCGATTGCTGCGGCAGCTCCGGTGCTCTACTACATGCTCTTTCACGTGGCGTTTCGTGCGGCGCGTATGAAGGCGTTCCTCAATCCTGAGGCCGATCCGAAGGGCGCGGGCTTCCACATCATGCAGTCGCTGATTGCGGTGGGTTCAGGCGGGATCTTCGGACGAGGACTGACCGAAGGAATCCAGAAGCTGTTCTTCCTGCCGGAACCGCACACGGACTTCATCTTCGCCAACATCTGCGAGGAACTGGGGCTCATTGGAGCGCTGTGCGTTGTGGCGGCTTTCTGCATTGTGGGGTATCGCGGGCTCCGTGCAGCGTTCCTGTCTACTGATCCGTTTGCGCGGTTCCTGGCGTTTGGCCTTACGACCGCGATTCTGGTGCAGGCGTTCTTCAACATGAGTGTGGTGATCGCGCTGCTGCCGACGAAGGGTATTCCGCTTCCGTTCATCTCGTCCGGTGGAACGAGTGTGTTCGTGACGCTCGCGTGCATGGGCGTGCTGCTGAACGTCACGCGCGAGATTGATTAATGCAGCAAGCTCGCGGTTTGAGAGTTGTTATCGCTGGCGGTGGAACGGGTGGCCATGTCGTGCCGGCGCTGGCGATCGGGCGTGAGCTCAGGGACAAGCACGGGGCCGAGGTGCTGTTCGTCGGGACGGCGCGGGGGCTCGAGACGAAGATGGTGCCGGAGGCTGGATTCCCGCTGGAGTTGGTGCGCTCGGGGCAGCTGAAGAACGTGAGCCTCGCGACACGGCTGAAGACGATGGCCGATCTTCCGCTGGGTGTGCTGCACTGCATGCGGCTGCTCAAGGAGTTTCGTCCGCAGGTGGTGGTGGGTGTTGGCGGCTACGCGAGCGGGCCCGCGATGATTGCGGCGGTGCTGAAGGGGATTCCGACGCTGGCGTACGAGCCGAACGCGGTTCCGGGGATGACGAATAAGCTGCTGGGCAAGCGGGTGAGCGCGGCGGCGGTGAACTTCGACGCGACGGCGAGGTTCTTCCGCAACGCCGAGGTAACTGGAGTTCCGGTGCGGGCGGAGATCTTTGAGCTTCCAGCTAGACCGTTGGGTGCTGCGCCGCGGCTGCTGGTGACTGCCGGCTCGAATGGAGCGCTGATCTTCAACGAGACGATGCCGAAGATTGTGGGACGGCTGCTGTCGGCGGTGCCGGGGCTGACGATTGTGCATCAGTCCGGGCAGCGCATGCTGGAGCAGACGCGGACGGCGTATGCGGCGGCGAGCGGAGCCGGGCTAGCGGATTCCGCGCGGTGGAGGGTGGAGGCGTTCCTGACGGACATGCCCGGGGAGTATGCGGCGGCGGACCTGGTGCTGGCTCGGGCGGGGAGCACGATTGCGGAGTTGTGCGCGGCGGGCAAGCCGTCGGTGCTGGTGCCGTTGCCGACGGCGGCGGATGATCACCAGCGGAAGAATGCGGAGGTGCTGGCGGGCGCGGGAGCGGCTGTGATGCTGCTCCAGAGGGATGCGACTCCGGAGGCGATGGAGCAGGTGCTGGTCGATCTGCTGCTCGACGGTGACCGGCGGAGGATGATGGCAGCGGCGGCGAAGCGGCTCGCGCGTCCGGGAGCACTGGAGCGGATTGCGGGGATTGTGGTACGACTGGCGGGGGGCATCCCCTCCCCTCTTTGATTTCGAGCGGATCTTTGTTTTGTCGGGCTTGCAGGCGTGAGTTGTCAGTAAATTATTGATTTCGGAGATTTAAGGCACAAAATCTCTGGATGGAGAGGTTTGCGGCGACTTGAGCGTTATTCGCCGCGACTTAGAGGAAAGCTCTAACGCAAAGGGCGTCACGGCGGTTTTGCGCGCTTCGGAAATGAAAGGCTGCCGGGCGGGATCGCCAGCGGCAGCCTTTGAACTTTCTTCTATTTCTATTATAGCGAGTGGAGCGTAATTAACTGTCGTTAGTTTTCCTCATGGAAGTCGCTGATTCTGTTTTGGTTGAGAGGATTTCCAGAGGTGTCGGGGCTTGACACCATTTCGGACACGGTGAGCGATTATCGCGCATTCTATGCTCCTTCGAATCGCCCCTGAAACAGCGTTCTGGCCCACTGTCCGCTTCACGCACTCGGAAATTCCCTCAGGGGCTAAAGCCCCATCTCGCATCGGGCTTTACGGACGGGCTAAAGCCCGTCCCCTTCAGGTCGATCCTCGGGCTGCAAAATCAAACGGGCTGGGAGAGATCCCAGCCCGTCGAGGCCGAAAGTTTAGCGGTGTCCGTGCTGGCCGCCGCCACCGCCGCTGTAACCCCCACCACCGTGGGAGCCGCCACCGGATGGGGCGCTGTAGTGGGGAGCGGGTGCGCTCTGGGCGTGGCTGAAGTTGCCACCGGACGGAGCGGACGGGCGGTTGTATGAGGGCTGAGCGCCGCGGTTGAAGTTCTGCGGCTGCTGTCCACCGAAGCTCTGCTGGCCGCGGTTGTAGTTGGGTTGCGAACCGCCGAAGTTCTGCGGAGCCTGGTGGCTGTAGCTGGGCTGTGCGCTGCCGTAGTTCTGCGGGGCGGTGTGCTGATAGCTAGGCTGTGAACCGGCGTAGCTCTGGCCGCGGTTGTAGGTGTTCGCAGCGCCGCGGTCCGCGAAGCCCTGCTGTTGGCCGCGATGTCGATTTGCTGGCCACGATCAAAGTTCTGCGGCTCTGCTGCTGGCCGCGGTTTGCGAAGCCTTGCTGGTCCCGGCTGGCGAAGCTACTGTTCCCGCGGTTGGGGAAAGCCTCAGTGCCGCGCGGAGCGCCGTTGATGGCTGAGCCGTGGAAGGCTTCTGCGCCGTGATTGGCGGCTGCGTATTGCGCGGGCGGATGAGCGTTGTAGCTCGAACCTCCGGGGCGGCCGTTGAAGCCGGCGTAGGTGCGGTTATAGACCGCGCCGTGGAAGCCGGGGCCGAAGTGGCCGTAGGCGGAGTTGTAGAAGAAGTGGCCGCCGTTCCAGTAGCCGCCGTAAAAGCCTATGCCGAAGTAGCCGAAGCCGTAGTTGATGCCGCCGTAGTAGCCGACAGTGCGTCCCCAATAGCCGGGGTGCCAGTAGTAGAGGCCGGTTCCAAAGCCCCACCAGCCGGGTGTCCAGAGGGCATCTTGATAGGGCGGAAGAACCCAGGCGCCGTCGACCCAGTAGTAGCCGCCGGGGCCCCAGGCCCAGTAGCCGGGGGTCCAGATGTAGCCGTCGCCGGGGCAGGTGGGCTGGTCGTAGACGGGGATGGCGGGAGGAGCGATGCCGGCGGAAAGGTAGGCCCCGTCGTCCTGGACCTGAGCTGGATAGTTCTGGACTTGAGGTGGATAGCCCTGAGCCTGAGCCGGATAGTCCTGCGCCTGAGTTGGATAGCCCTGCGCCTGAGCTGGATAGCCCTGCGCCTGAGCCGGATAGCCCTGCGCCTGAGCCGGATAACCCTGCGCCTGAGCTGGGTAATCCTGGGGCTGGGCGGGATAGTACTGCGCATTGGCCTGGGGCGCGGCTGCGATGAGGGCTGCTCCGGCGAGGGCGGCGGTGAAGAGGTTGCGTGCTGTGCGCTTGATCTGCATGTGCTGCCTCTCGGTGGAGGCCTCGCTTCCCGGCTTGAGTTACCAGCGATTCGCCGGTCTCTTTATGGGTTTGCGGGCGTGTCACCGATGAGTTCCGGCCGGGTTTGTTTTCGGGGCCGGGACTCAGTTGATTAGACACACGTCGAAGGGCGTAGTTGCGGGAGAGTTCGCAGGAGGGATTGTTCTATCCCACCCGTCCGCTGCGCGTACGGATGGGGCACCCGGCAGTCTCGTCGGCACCTTCCTGATGCGGTGCCAGTCTAAACACGCGATCTCCGGGATGCTGTCCTGAAGAGTCAGATCTCAGTTCACGTGCGCCGGTTCGAGTTCCTGCTCCGCCGTTTCCGGCTCTGCCGACTCTTGCTCCGTCATCTCGGGCTCTGCCGACTTAGGGGCGGGCGGCGATTCTCTTCGAATGTCAATCGTTCCGGTGAGGTAAGCACCATCTTCCACAGAGATGCGCATCGTCACGACTTCTCCGCATAAGGAACCGCCACTGCGAACATATAAGTGATTGCTGGCGTCACAGCTGCCGGTCAACTCACCCTGCACAACGATGTCCTGGGCTGTGATATCCGCCGAAACCTGGCCGCCGGGTCCAATGGTTACACGATCGTCCGGCAGGAGAATGGAGCCGTCGACTGTCCCTTCGATATGGACCGATTCTGCGCCGGTAATCTCACCTTTGATGACGAGAGACTTTCCGATCATGCTCTGGGCGCCCACAGCAGACACGGAGGACTTGGCAGTGCTTCCGGGCCGCACTTGAAGAAACTGATCTGGCATTGAAGACGATGAGTCATCGAGACGCTGATCCAACATGAGATTCTCCGGCGCTTTTGGGGGATGGTGGGCTTCAACAACCGCTAAGAGCGCACGTTAAGGCGGATCACAGCACGGCGACATAGCATCTTTGGGTGAGAGCTGAAGGAGCGGAGAGGTAACGGATGGCCCGTCAGCGACTTAGTTTGTGATTCAGGGCTGAGCTTTGAGGCGGTCGATGAACGCGATGACGGAGGGTGCGGACCAGTCGGCGGCGCGGATGTGCTTTGAGACGAGGCTGCCGTCCTTGGCATAGATGAAGGTCGCAGGGAACTGGTTGAGGTGCATGGAGGGCGGAGATGTCGTCGTCGTGGGTGACGTAGAAGGGAAGATCGAAGTGATTGCGGCGGGCGTAGCGGCGCACGTTGGCGGGTGAGTCCCAGCGGGAGATGATGAGGAACTTTACCTGCGGGTCGTTGCGGTAGTGGTTGTATAGCGCCTGGACGGTGGGCATCTCGGCGACGCACTGGATGCACCATGTTCCCCAGAGATCGACGAAGACGACCTGATGGTTGATGGGGAGCAGATGCTGCGGCTGGCCGTCGAGTGTGCGGAAGACGAGATCGCTGGCGGGTTCGGGGTGGAACTGGAGATTCGGGGCGTGCTCGTTGGCGGCGATGCGGTGCTGGAAGAACTTGAAGCCGGTGACGATGACGCAGGTGGCGACAACCGCGAGCAGGATGAGAGTGAGTGCGATGCGGGTGAGGATTTTTCTCACGGCCGGTTGCGGTCCTCCTTTGCTAGGGGAGACGATACGCCACTGCTCGCCAGATCGCGGATGAAAAACTTCCGGTTGGGTTCGACGTGAGCCTGGCGTTAGTCTGGCGAGGGAGGTCCCGTTCCATGTGTCGAAATATCAAAATGCTGTTCAACTTCGATCCGCCGGTTACGCCGGAGGAGGTTCGAGCAGCGTCGCTTCAGTTCGTGAGGAAGATTAGCGGCTTCAACAAGCCGTCGAAGGCGAATGAAGAGGCGTTTTTCTCTGCCATCGACGCAATCGCTGGGATCTCTGCCCAGCTTTTGAGCTCGCTTGAAACGAATTCACCTGCCAAGAATCGAGAAGAAGAAGCGGCGCGGCTGAAGGCGCGAAGTGCGAAGAGGTTCGGCGACCGAAAGAGCGTGGCGTAGTCTAGTCGGGTTTTTTCTTCGTGAAGATGTCCTTGGGGCACATGACGTGGACGCCGTCGTTGGTGTCGACGAGCTGGGTGATGTTGACGTCGCAGGCGACGGAGATGAGGGCGTAGGCGTCGTCGCGGGAGAGGTGCGGGGCGTCGGGGTTCTGTTCGGACAGGAAGGTGATCATGTTGCGGACGGCCATCTCGGTGGCGGTCTTGAGGTCAGGCGAGAAGCCCATGGCGATGTAGAAGCGCGGGGTTTCGGCGCGGGGCCAGAGGAGGCGCGCTGATTCGGGGGCGTTGGGATTGGCTTTGTGGACGATGAACTGGAAGGTGCCGGTGAGGAAGGTTTCGAGGGCGGTGATGTCGACCTCGCCGTTGCCCTGGCCGGCGTGGCCGTCGCCGGCTTCGAAGAGCGCGCCGGGGGCGTGGACGGGGTAGAAGATGACGGAGCCTTCGGTGAGCTCCTTGTTGTCCATGTTGCCGCCGTGCATCCAGGGCGGGGCGGAGTTCCACTTGCCGGCGGACTCGGGCGGGGCGATGCCCATGGAGCCGAAGAAGGGATGCAGCGGGATGGTGATGCCGGGGGCGAAGGCGGCGGTCATGCTTGTGCGGTCGAGCGGGATGATTTTGGTGCGGCCGTAGGGGAAGTCGTCGGGGAGGAAGCCGCGGCCGGCGCCGAAGCCGTTGCAGGCGAAGTTGGTGTCGAGCTGGATTTTGAGGACGCGGACCTCGAGGACGTCGCCGGGTTCGGCTTCGGCGATGGCGACGGGGCCGGTGAGGATGTGGCCGCCGGGGCCGCGGTCGGCTTGCGGGACTTGTTTGTAGAGGGCGTCGAGCCAGGAGGGGATGTCGGCGGTGGGGACGCCTTCGTGCTCGAGGCGTTCGGGCGGGCCGCAGGTGGAGGCGGTCTGCATGATGACGGTGTCGCCGGAGTGGACGGTGAGGACGGGCTTGGCGTGCGCGGAGTAGTAGCCCCAGGCGACGGTCGTGGGTGTGGCGAGGAGGGTTTCGGTCTTCGGTGTCGTTTGGGCGAGCGCGGGTGCGGCGATGAGCAGCAGGGCGGAGAGCAGGCGGCGGGTGGTTGTCATCGGTGAGGATGAGGATAGCGCAGGTGTGGCATGCTTGTCTGGAAATTGTGCGAATTCCACCCGATCCGCTTCGCGTACGGATGGGGCGACCCGGCTACGCGGCGCTACTGGAACGAGGGCGCCTCGACGCTCACTGTATAAACCGGAAAGTTACTCCGAAGGAGCGAGCCCGAGTAAGCAGCGTAATGGTCGGTAGGGGGCAAGTCCCGTCCCTGATCGCGGTGGCGGGGTGCAGATCATGAGAGCCAACCTTGGAGTTCACCGTGAACAGGCCTGAGTCTGTGTGGTTCAGACTGGAGAGTCGGCCAGTTCTCTTGTAGCGAGCGAGAGGTCATGTCGACACCCTGGCGACTTCAGTGGATGGCCGAAACCGATCACAAAGTTATGGCAGCCATCGGGACGGTATGAAATGCAGTTCTTCGCCGAGATGACTTCTGGAGCTTCGCGGCTGGTGCGGTGAGCGCATACACTGTCAACCGTTACCTACGTCCGAATCACGAGGCCGAATCGATCAGCGGCAATTGACGGATCATGCGTTGAATTCGATTTTGTGCGTCGCTCTCCGAAAGACCAGCGAGAAGGCCCGGCAGAGCTTTCGCTTCGATGTCCTACTGTCGGCGTAGACCCAGTCGACGAAGGGATGACAGCGCGGCGACGGATTGAGGGCACAGCGTATGCGTAGTCAGAAGCGAATTCCAGACCGCGCTCGCAAATAGCCGTTAGGCAGACTTGACGCGCTGCTGAGCCGTCGAGGAATAGCAGGCGTTATGGCTAGCTTTTCGATTTGCGTGGCAGTCGCAGAGAGCACCGAGCATACCGTCATCGCGCACCGTGACACGTCCGTCAGAGGAGAAGCGTGCATGGCGCTGGTGTCAGGCTTAGCTTGCTGAGAGGCGATTGAAGTCAGGTAGCGAGGGGGTGCAGGAGGCTTCGAGCCAGCGGCTTATGTAGACGCCGGCGTGGGCTTCTCCGCAGTAATGGCGGGCGCCGGGGGCGGAGGCCGCTTCGGCATTCCACTTGAGCACCTTGAGCTCGTCAGAATTGCACTGAATCATGAACCAGTGAATCGGGTTCGAGCTTTCGGTGCCGCAAATCTCACATCGATACTGTGTCACTGCCGCCATGATGAAGCCTCTCTGGACAACAAGCCTGTCCGCTGCGGGGTACATCTCTCGCGGACGAGAGCAAGGATAAATGAAATGGATGAATGGCAGAGGAATGGCCGTTAGCGCGACGCAGGCCTCATGCCGTGATTTCGCGCGTGGTGATTTCGTAGCGGAAGGTGTCCGGCGAAAGAGAGTCCAGCCGGCCGTCAGCTGTTTCCGCCTGCGGGTACATCAAGAAGTGAAGCGAAGGACCGCTGGAAGCGGGGAGCGAGACATCCTGGGCGTAGTTGTAGGCGATCCAGTTTCCCTCCCATGAACCGAACAGACGCTTGCGGGTCTCCACGACCTTGACGTCGTCCATTGCGAGCCTGCCGGGCGGCTCTTCGAGAATGACCTTGCGGACGTCGGCGGGGTCCATGGGTACCCAGCCGAAACCTTCGAGATAGACCTCGGCACGGCAGTGCTGCGCCTTGGTGATGTTGTTGCTGGCGGCACCGAGGACTCTTGCAGGAGAGCTGTGACGGGGCGACTCGAATGCCGTAGACGTCACGCGCGGGTACGCCGGAGGCCTTCACCAGGCCGACGAAGAGTGCGTTGATGTCGGCGCATTTTCCTCCGAGGTCGCCGGTCTCCAGCATGGGGCGGATGTCGCCGACTCCGCAGCCGCGAACCTTGGGATCGCGGTGGGTGTTCTCGACGACCCACTCGTAGACGGCACGCGTCTTGTCGACGTCGGAGGTCAGCCCTTTGGTGATGCTGTCTGCGCGCGCCTTCACGATGCCGTCGGTGGGAACGTAGCGCGTGGGAGCGAGATACGCCTTCGCCTGCTCGCTGGAGGTGACGGAGCGGTTTGGCTGCGCCAAGGGCACGGCCCAGTTCGCGGGTGGCGACGCGGTTGGTCACGGTGATTGCCGGCGCGGCGCCTGCGGGGAACTGCGCGCAGACCATGGACGCGTTCGCGTTTTGTGTCTGGTGTGCCTTGCCGGTTGGGCAGTCGATGGAGGTGGAGAGCGTTCGCTGGAATGCGGTTCGCTGAGGCAGCGGTGCGGGAAGCCAGATGCGCGTGGGACCTTGGTCGGGACGAACTGTCACGGAGGTTGTGACTTCGTAGGTGTGCCAGTCGTCTGGCGCCGGATCAGACAGTCCCCATGCGGTTCGGGATACGCCTGAGACAGGCTGCCATTGCAGAAACATGTAGAAAATCTCTGCGATTCATACGTACCGTACCTCGTGAAGACTAGCAAGGAACCCGCTGCCATTAGCATGGCAGAAAGAGTATGTCAGAGATGAGCGCAACGACTAATTTTAGCTTCCAGACACAGGCAATGTTTGCGCCGTCGCACCGGATTCACTTTATTGGGATCGGTGGGATTGGGATGAGTGGGATCGCGGAGATCCTGCTGACGATGGGGTATGCGGTTTCGGGGTCGGATCTGAAAGCCAGCCCGGTGACGGAGCGGCTGCGGGCAGCTGGGCGCGACGGTGTATGTGGGGCATGCGGCGAGAGAATGCGCGGGCGTGCGATGTGGTGGTGACGAGCTCGGCCGTGGCGAAGGATAACCCCGAGGTGCTGGAGGCGAGAGCGAGGAAGACGCCGGTGATTCAGCGGGCGGAGATGCTGGCGGAGCTGATGCGGCTGAAGTACGGGATCGCTATCGCGGGAATGCATGGGAAGACGACGACGACGAGCATGATTGCGGCGGTGCTGGCGGGTGGAGGGCTGGATCCGACGGTGGTGGTGGGTGGAGCGTGGATGCGATGGGGTCGAATGCGCGGCTGGGGCGGTCGCAGTATCTGGTTGCGGAGGCGGATGAGAGTGATCGTTCGTTCTTGAAGCTGAGTCCGGTGCTGGCGGTGGTGACGAATCTGGATCGCGAGCACATGGAGGCGTATCGCGATATGGAGGATGTCGAGGCGGCGTTTGTGGAGTTCATGGACAAGCTGCCGTTTTATGGCGCGGTGACGGCGTGTGCGGATGATGCGCGGCTGAAGGCGATTCTGCCGCGAGTGGCGCGGAAGGTTTACACGTATGGCGTGAGCGAAGGCGTGGACTTCGGTTTGCGTGTGCGCGAGCCGCGGGCGGGGTGTCATGCGACGTTTGAGGTCGACGCGCAGGGGCTGTTGCTGGGGCCGTTCGATCTGCAGGTGCCGGGGCGGCATAACCTGCTGAACGCGACGGCGGCGGTGGCGATTGGAGTGCAACTGGGGATTGCGCCGGAGGAGATTGCAGAGGCGCTGCATGGATTTCGCGGCGTGGACCGGCGGTTTCAGATCAAGGGCAAAGAGCGCGGCGTGACGGTGGTGGATGATTACGGGCATCATCCGACGGAGATTCGGGCGACGCTGCAGGCGGCGCGGGAGTGTGGGTATGGGCGGGTGCTGGTGCTGTTTCAGCCGCATCGGTATACGCGGACGCGGGATTTGATGGAGGAGTTTGCGGGGGCGTTTGGGGATGCGGATGCCGTGGAGGTGCTGGATATCTATGCGGCGAGCGAGGCGCCGATTGCGGGGGTGACGGGGGAGGCGCTGGCTCGGCGGATTCAGGGCGCGGAGTATGCGGCGAGTGTGGAGGAGGCAGTGGAGAGGTTGGTGGCTCAGGCCGGGAGAAGGGGATTTGATCATGACGCTGGGGGCGGGGAGTGTGTCGCAGGCGGGGGCGGTGGTGTTGGAGAGGTTGGCGGATGGAGCTCGTAGGAAGGCATACTCCAGGGGCTAAAGCCCCTTTCTTCGGGCGGGCGTGAGAGACCCGAGGCTAAAGCCTCGGGGTACCTAGAAGCGGTCGCGCGCTACCGCGCGCGATACCCCACCCTTTCGTTTCACGAAAGGATGGGCCACCCAGATTTGTCGCGAGAGTGATTACGAGGGTGCTAGAGTAAGGCGCGGAAATCAGAACGCTGTGGTGCAGGGAGAGGGTGCTTGATATGCGCTGGGGTGTGGTGTTTTTTCTTTCATTGAGTGTGAGTGTGGGGGCGCAGCAGGTAGCGCCGGCTGCGAAATCCGGAGTGCCGGCTCCGCAGCATAAGTCGAGCTTCGATGCGGAGCGGCTGCAGGCGGATGAGGCGTTTGTCCACGGAAAACATGCAGAGGCGCTGCCGCTGTATCAGGACCTCTGCGAGCAGGACCAGACGGTCGCGGTGTTTGCGGAGCGGTACGGCATCCTGCTGCTGGAGAAGGCGGAGACGACGCAGGACCCGAAGGAGCGGGGTGAGCTGCAGACTCAGGGGATCGCGGAGTTGCACAGGGCGCAGAGGCTGGGGGATAACAGTCCGCTGCTGGTGCAGACTTTGTATAACTCGACGAAGACGCCGGTGGGAGCGGCGATTGGCGCGCCGATGGGGATGCTGCCGCTGACGATGGGGTATACGCATACGGGGTCGGCGAAGGCGCAGCCGCTGTTTCAGCAGGCGGAGACTGCGTTTGCGCAGCAGAACTTTACTGCCGCAGCTCCGCTGTATGTGAAGGCAAGCCAGGCCGATCCGCAGTGGTATCTGGCGGCATTGGATGCAGGCGATTCGTACTTCCGCATGAGGGATTGGAAGGACGCGGGGGTGTGGTTTCAGAAAGCGGTGGCGATCGACCCGAACCGCGAGACGGCATACCGCTACTGGGGCGATGCGCTGTGGGCGGCGGGCGACAAGATGGGCGCGAAGGCCAAGTTTGTCGACGCGATTATTGCGGAGCCGTTTACGGGAGGGACGTGGTCGAAGCTGGAGCAGTGGGCGGGGGCGACGCATACGCCGTTCATCGTGGTGCGGGTGCACCGGCCGGAGTTTGCGACGCCGGATGGGAAGCTGAAGGTGGATGCGTCGCTGGAGAAGGAGACGGGCGATGGGCATGCGTCGTGGCTGGTGTATGAGCAGGTGAGGGTGGCGCATGGAGCGCGGACGCCGGGGCAGTTGGTGATGGCGGGCGCGAGCGCGGCGAACGGGCAGTTCACGCCGAACGGCTACGTGCACACGCTGGATGAGGAGATGGCAGCGCTGAATGCGATGCTCGACGATGTGCAGAAGAAGGTGGCGGCGGGGACGGTGACGGAGGCCAAGATGGAGCCGGGGATTCGGGCGATGCTCGAGCTGCGCAAGAATGGGTTTCTGGAGCCGTTTGTGATGCTGAACTTTCACGATGCGGGGTTGCGGCATGGGTATCCGGCGTACCGGGCGGCGCACCGGGAGGTGCTGGTGAAGTATTTGAATACGGTGGTGGCGCCGGGGGTGGTGAAGTAAAAGCAGTCGTTAGTGGTTAGTAGTTAGTGGTTAGTCAGACCAAGAGTGGCGCAAGGGTGTGAGTTCCTGCGGGGGTACCCCGGGGTGCGAGGCGGTTTTCCGCGTGGGTTCGGTCGGTATAGTTGGGGCTAGGCGATTTGTCCGCGGCCTTGCTCGGCCAGCCGGAGATGAAGATGGGTTCGAAGCGCGGTGCGGTGCTTGAGGCGCCGGAGGATGACTCCCCTTATGAGGGGGGAACGTCCCGTCGTCGGGCGTCGTCGCGGAAGGCGAGCTATAGCGTTCCGGAGGATGACGATCCGGGCGATTATGCGGATGCCTTTGAGGAGCCGGCGTTTAAGCGGCAGCGTGGGGCTTTCCGGGTAAAGGTTCGCAAGGGGCTGCCGAAGAGCTGGGTGGGGCGCGGTTTTTTTGCGCTGGGATTCCTGGCGGTGGTGGGAGCGATTTTTGCCGGGCTGGCAGGGTTGCGGAGCGCGCTGCTGCATGATGGGCGGTTCGTGATGACGACCTCTGAGGACGTGCAGATTGTGGGGAACCATAATGTGACGCGGGCGGCGGTGCTGAGCGTCTTCGGCGCGGACCTGGAGCGGAACATCTTTCGCGTGCCGCTGAACGAACGCCGGGCGGACCTGGAGCGGCTGCCGTGGGTGGCGCATGCGACGGTGATGCGGCTGCTGCCGAATCGGCTTCGCATTGCGGTGACGGAGCGGACGCCGGTGGCGTTTGTGCGGCATGGGAGCCAGATTGGGTTGGTAGACGCGAATGGCGTGCTGCTGGATATGCCGCCGGATGCAGCGGGCGATCCGCACTACTCGTTTCCGGTGCTGACGGGGCTTTCGGTGGGTGATCCGCTGTCGACGCGGGCGGCGCGGATGGCGATCTACGAGCGGTTCCTGCAGGAGCTGGGCGCTAAAAATTCTGCCACGATCAGCGAGGCGGATGTCTCGAACCCGGAGGATGTGAAGGCCGTGGTGTCGAGCGGCGGGAGCGACATCCTGGTGCACTTTGGGGATGAGGATTTTCTGCACCGGTACCAGGAGTTTGAGCAGCATCTGCCGGAGTGGAAGGCGCAGTATCCGAAGCTGGCCGCGGCGGATATGCGCTACGAGCGGCAGGTGGTGCTGGAGATGCAGCCGGGAACGGGCGTTCCGGTGAAGAGCGATTCCGGCGCGGCGGCGGCGGATGCGACGGGCGCGGCTGCGGAGCCAGGGACTTCGGGACTGCGACTACAGCAGCTGCCGGCTCCGGATACGGTACTAAAGGCGCCAGTGAAGGCGGCTCCGAAGGCTCCGGTGAAGCCGGTTCCGCATGCTGCGGCGCCTGCGAAGGCCAAGCCGACGGGTTCTGCGGGTGCAGTTTCTGCTGGTAAAAACCAGACGGGCAATGGCAAAATCTTTGCTGACCTGGCTGCAGCGAGGCGGGCCCAGGAGGCTCGTGCGAGGCAGGCGGCCGGGGCCGGTGAGCGATGAATCTCGCGGGTGAGCGATGAATCCGAAGTCCGACACGCTGATAACCGTCCTCGACGCCGGCAGCTCCAAGAGCTGCGTGATGGTGGCTGAGCTGGCGGACGGCGTGCTGCGCTATCGCGGGCATGGGATTCAGCCGTCGCGCGGGATGCGCAAGGGCGTGATTTCGGATCTGGGGCCGGCGGCGGCGGCGATCAATGATGCGGCGCTGACGGCGGAGCGCGGGACGAAGGCACCGATTGAGACGGCGGTGGTGGGCATCGGCGGGCCGCATATTCGCGGGATGAATTCGCAGGGCGGCATCACGATGGGCTCGCGGATGAAGGAGATTACGCGGGAGGATGTGCGGTCGGCGATTGACCGCGCGCGGTCGATTGGGCTGGCGCCAGACCGCGAGGTGCTGCACCTGCTGCCGCAGCAGTTCATTCTGGACGACCAGGCGGGGATTCATGACCCGGTGGGGATGGTGGGGAATCGGCTGGAGGTCTGCCTGCATATGTCGACGTGCTCGGGGAGCGCGGCGCAGAGCGTGATTACGTGCGCGAACCGGGCGGGGCTTGAGGTAGTAGACACGGTGTTTGAGGGGCTGGCGTCGGCGGAGGCGGTGCTGAGCGCGGATGAGCGCGAGCTGGGCGTGTGCCTGGCGGATATCGGCGCGAGCTCGACGGAGATGGTGGTGTTCTTTGAGGGCTCGGTGGCGCACACGGCGGTGCTGCCGATTGGCGGCGACCACTTTACGAATGATTTAGCGGTCGGTCTGCACGTGAGCGTGGAAGAGGCCGAGGGGCTGAAGCGGACGTACGGCAACTGCGTGGTGACGGCGGTTCCGCAGTTGAATGAGATTGAGGTGGGCGGGGATCTGGCCACGGGCGGAGGGCCGGCGCGGTTGGTAAGGCAGCGGTTTCTGGCGGAGATTCTGGAGCCGCGGGCGCGCGAGCTGCTGATGATGATGCGCGATAATCTGCGCGGAGGCGGCGTGCTGGAGGCGATGGGCGCGGGCTGCGTCTTTACGGGCGGCGGAGCGCATATTGCCGGACTGCTGGATCATGCGGAAAGCCTGCTGCGCGTGCCGGCGCGCATTGGCTACCCGGTGCCGCTGAGCCGCATGCCGGCGGAGCTGGCGCAGCCGGAGTTTTCGACGGCGATCGGGATGCTGCTGTATACGCATCGCACGCAGGTGAGGAAGGCGAGCGAGGAGCAGGGGCTCAGGCAGAAATTGAAGTCGATTTTTGCAGGGAGTTTCTAGGGCGTTGGGCCTGAATCGGGCCGTGGTGACGGTAAACTGGTGACCATGAAGTTTTGCAAGTGGTTTGGAGTTCTCTTCTTCTTTGGCCTGGGATGCAGCATCGCCGCGGACGCTCAGATTGGCATTTACGCTACGGCCACTGGTACCTGGTTTGGAGGGGTGACCTGCCCTTCCTTTGCGAGCCCCTGCGCGGAGACTGACGGCAAGGTGAAGCCCTTTGGCGGCAACTTTGGCGTCTACTATGACTGGCGCACGTATGGTCCCATCCGGCTGGGTTTCGATGCGCGGGGAGCGGTCGAGACCTCAAACAAGCGGGCCGACAGCGGCGCCGGCGGGCCGGGGATCGTGAAGAATTACGAGGGGCTTGGGGGGGTGCGGGGAACGTTCCGTACGCCGATTCACTGGCTTCATCCGTATGGAGAGATTCTTGGGGGAATCGCCCGCAACAACGCCAGCGGACTGTATACGAATACGGTCACGACCAACAACAGTCTGACGCCGCCGGTGACGCAGACCGTTCTCAGCTATAACCCATCGAGTTACAGCAATTACGGCGTGATCAAGGGACTTGCGGGATTGGACATTCCCCTGTTGCCGTACCTGAGCTTCCGGGCGATTGAGCTTGGGTTCGGCGGGGCCTTTGGATCGGCTCCGACCATACAGACGACGACTGTGACGATCAGCGGAACGACGACGACGACAAGCACGGTGGTGAATACACGCAGCGACGGCAGCCATGGCATTCAGTCGGTCGGCGCGGGCATCGTGATTACGCTGCCGATCGGCACCAAGTAAGCCTTCGGAAAACAAGGCGATTTTGGCGGCTACTACGACTTTCGTTCGCCTGGCCTCGTCTGCCTGGGTGTTGACGTGCGAGAGGGTGTCCTGAAGTCTAACAACAGTGCGACGACTTATTGATCGAGCGGGTAGCGTGTGTGTCATTTTGCGGCATCGGGCAAGCTGTGTGGCGAGTTCAGAACACAGTTTGCTGACGACATGCGCGCGCTCGATTGTGGGCCGGTTCCATGCGCTCGAATGCAGTGGAAACGGACGCGAGCACGCACAGCATCCAAGGTATTGGCGTCGACGTACGACACGCTCGTTGAGAGCCAGGGCGCAACCGATCGCCCGGCACGAATCCAGCAAGATACGAGGTGGCGCGGTTTGTCTAAGGCGTTTTCTCTCAGCTCATGCACAATCACAACAGGCGACCCCCATCGCCTGAGGAGACACGCGTATGTCGAACCAGCCTGAGGATGCAATTCGCATCCACTACCACGATGAAGCGCAACGGAATGCGCGCATCAAGGTGATCGGCGTGGGCGGCGGCGGCGGAAACGCCGTGAACCGTATGATTGCGGCGAACGTGGAGGGCGTGGAGTTTATCGCGGCCAACACGGACGTCCAGGCCCTTGAGAGCTCGCAGGCCCCCGTAAAACTGCAGCTCGGCGTAAAGCTGACGAGTGGACTTGGTGCAGGCGCGAACCCGGACATCGGGCGACGCGCGGCGCTGGAGGATTCGGACAAGATTATTGAAGCGCTGGAAGGCGCGGACATGGTGTTTGTGACTGCGGGTCTTGGCGGCGGCACAGGCACGGGCGCGGCTCCGGTGATTGCTTCGCTGGCGAGCGAGATGGGCGCGCTGACCGTTGCCGTTGTCACGCAGCCGTTCAGCTTCGAAGGCAAGCGGCGCATGAAGCAGGCCGAGCGCGGCATGCAGGAGCTGCTGGAGTCGGTCGATACGCTGATTGTGATTCCGAACGAGAAGCTGCTGGCTGTGGCGCGTGACGCGGGCTTCTTCGAGAGCTTCCGCATTGCCGACGATGTGTTGCGGCAGGGCGTGCAGGGGATCTCGGACATCATCACGATTCCGGGTGTGATCAACCGCGACTTTGCGGATGTGCGCACGACGATGGCAGGGATGGGCTACTCGGTGATGGGCACCGCGGTGCGCAGCGGAGCGGACCGCGCGAAGGAAGCGGCTGCGGCTGCGATGGCGAGCCCGCTGCTGGAGTCCGGTGCGATCGACGGAGCGAAGGGCATCCTGATCAACATTACGGGTTCGAGCAACCTGAAGCTGAATGAGGTGTTTGAAGCATCGACGATTATTCAGAACGCCGCGCATGAGGACGCGAACATCATCTTCGGCGCGGTGCAGGATGAGTCGATGGGCGACGACGTGAAGATCACGGTGATCGCGACGGGCTTCCGCGAGGAGCTGCCGCAGCGTCGCGAGCGCATGCTGCAAGGGACGGCTCTGCCGGCTTCGCGCGTGGAGGCAGCTCCGCCGCCACCGCCGCGCATTACGCAGCGTCCGGCAGCAACGCCTGCACCGCCACCAGCGCCGTTTGCGAGCGAGATCTATGCTGCTGAAGAGAACGAGCGGCCGGCCGTGCAGGAGAAGCCTGCTCCGCGTAAGAAGGGCCGCGAGTCTGTGATGTCGGTTGTGCCGGAGCGTGAGCCGGTGGCTGTCCAGCCTCCGCCGCCAGCACCCGCGGCACGTGCGGAGGAGCCGCTGCGCATTACTCCAGCTGAATCGCCGCATGCGAGATCAAGCGAACCTCTGCGCGTGACGCCGCCCGAACCGGTGCGGGTTGCGAATGAGCCGCTGCGGATTACGCCGCCGCGTGAGCCGGAGCCGGAGCGTATGCACGGAGCGTATGTGCCGTCGGCGTCCGCCGAGCCGAAGCCGGAGCTGGTTCCGGTGCCTGCGTCGGTGTTCGACGACGACTTTTTCCGTAAGTCGAATGACGAGCTAAGGCCGGGGCAGGAGCAGCGTTCGTGGGAGACGTCTCGCGAGACGAGAGATAGCGGTGAAACGGAAACTAACGCAGCGCAGCCGGAGAAGACGCACTGGCCCGAGGCGAAAGTTCCGAGCTTCGCAGGATATGCTGGAGGAGGGTCCTCCTCTTCTGAAGAAGACGAGTTGGACATTCCGGCGTTTCTTCGCCGGAGCCGGTAACGACTGAGCAGGACAGGGAGCAGACGAGAGTACATGAAGCAGAGAATTACAGGGATCGCTCTTAGTCTGCTGGTGGGCGCCGGTATGGCGGTGGCTGCCAATCCTCAGCATCACGTTGTGAAGCACACGACTGCCAAGGCCCATGTGGTCACGAAGACGGCAGTGCATGCGCCTGCTCAACACATGGCCGTCCGCCGTGTGGTGGTGAATGGGCATGTTCGCTATGTTCGCCGGCCGGTGTATCACTCGTACGAGCGGTTCACGGCGAGCAGCTTCGCCGACAACCTGACGCAGGGTGATGTGACGACAGGTGAAGACCTGACGGTGCGCGCGGCAGCGGTGGAAGCGCTGGGCAACATGAACGGGACGGTGCTGGCAATCGATCCTTCGAACGGCCGCATCCTGGCGATGGTGAACCAGAAGCTGGCGCTGAGCGCGGGCGCGGAGCCCTGCTCGACGATCAAGGTTGCGGTGGCTCTGGCGGCGTTGAAGGAAGGGCTGATCAAGTCCGACACGCCGGTGAATCTGGGCGGGCATTACTCGCTGGACCTGACGCATGCGCTGGCGAAGTCGGTGAATCTGTACTTCGAGGTGCTGGGGCGCGCGATGGGTTTTGAGCGCGTGAAGCATTATGCGAATGAGTTTGGGTTGGGTGAGCTGGCCGGCTACGACATTCCGGGCGAGCAGTTGGGCGTGTATCCGGATGTGGAGTTGCCGCAGGCGGCGGGTGGCGTGGGCAGGATGTGCTCGTTTGGCGAGAGCATTTCGATGACGCCGCTGCAGCTGGGCGCGCTGGTTTCGGCGATTGCGAACGGCGGCACGTTGTACTACCTGCAGCATCCGACGACGCCGGAAGAGGTTGCGGCGTTTGAACCGAAGGTGAAGCGGCAGCTCGACATTCAGGATGTGATCCCGGAGATTCTGCCGGGCATGCGCGGGGCGGTTGAGTTCCGGAATGGCACGGCGCGGTCGCTGCAGGAGAACTTTGTGCAGTTCCCGGTTTTCGGCAAGACGGGCACGTGCTCGAACAACGGCACACGGTATGGATGGTTCGTCTCGTACGGCCAGGCGCCGACCGGGCCAATTGTGACGGTGGTCTTCCTGGAGGGCGGACGGCCGACCTTTGGACCGAAGGCTGCGGAGTTGACGGGCGCGTTCTATCGGGCGATGTACGAGCGGAACTATTTCGCTCCAAAGCCGGAGCAGACGCAATCAGCGATGACGACGGCGACGGGGAACTAGCCCGCCTCGCTGGCGAAGGTTTTCACATTCAATTCAATCTGCGTCGTTCCGTGATTGCCTGCATCTGTCTCGTTTGAGGGACAATGACGGGATGGAGATTCTGACTGCAGCGCAGATGAATGCCATCGACCGCGACTCGAACGAGCGCGGCGTGCCGGTGCGTGTGCTGATGGAGAACGCGGGCGAGGCCGTCGCGTGGTTTTGCCGCGAACGATACCCCGGTCTGTCAGTCGTCGTGCTCTGTGGCAAAGGCAACAACGGTGGCGATGGAGCTGTGGCCGCGCGTCTGCTGGCGGAGTTACGGACTCGGGTGAGATTGGTGTTGCTTGGATCGATGCAGGAGGCGCGAGATGACGCCGCCTCTGCGTTTACGCGTGCGAAGGCGACGGAGGGTCTCGAGTTCGTTGAAGTGCAGGATGAAGCGGCGCTTCGCGAGGCGCTTGCGGATGCGGATCTCATCGTGGATGCCGTGGTGGGAACGGGATTCAAGCCGCCGTTGCGTGGATTGGCTGCCGCGGCGCGCGATTTGATTGCGGGGATCAAGAGGCCTGTGGTTGCCGTGGATCTGCCAAGCGGATGGGATGCGGATTCAACCGCGCAGACGTCGGTGGATGAGAACGGAGTGGCGCAGGCGTTTCGCGCGGATGCGGTGGTGACGTTCGTCGCGCCGAAGATGGCGCATGTGTTCGGTCACCTGACGCCGGGAAGCACGTTTGGGCCGGTGGTGGTTGCGCAGATTGGAACCCCGGTGGAGTCGATGCCGGCGAGCACAGAGCTGCATTGGGCGGGAACGGCGAAGCGAGTCGCCGAGCAGCCACGCGACGTGAACGGCAACAAGGGCAGGTTTGGCCATGTGCTGATCGTGGGTGGAAGCCTGGGCAAGGCGGGCGCGCCTTCGATGGCCAGCGTCGCGGCGATGCGTACGGGCGCCGGACTGACAACGGCTGCGGTTCCGCGGTCGGTATTGCCGATGGTCGCGGCGGTTGCCCCGGAGCTGATGTCGATTCCTCTCGAAGAGAAGGATGGCTTGTCGGTGGAGCAGCTTGGCGAGGAGTCGCTGGCGGGGTTGCTGAAGGGGATGACCGTCGTCGGCATTGGGCCGGGGCTGGGGCAGGAAGGAACGACTCCGGAGTTTGTGCGCGCGTTTGTGGAGCGCGTGTCGTTGCCGATGGTGATTGATGCGGATGCGCTGAATGCGCTTGCAGGCAAGACGGAGCTGTTGAAGCGCTTGGCAAACACGACGGACGCGAAGGGCAAGAAGCGAACGATTGTGCTGACGCCGCATCCTGGCGAGATGGCGCGGTTGGTGGGGTCGAGCGTGAAAGAGGTTGAGGCGGACCGCGTGGGACTGGCGCGGCGCTTCGCAACCGAAAACGGCGTGACGCTGGTGCTGAAGGGATGGCGCACGCTCATCGCGCATCCGGATGGACGCATTGCGGTGAACACCACGGGCAATCCTGCGATGGCGAAGGGCGGCAGTGGCGACATACTTACGGGGATCGTCGCTGGGATGCTGGCGCAGTATCCGGAGAAGGTTGCCGAGGCGGTGGAGGCTGCAGTGTTTCTGCATGGGCTCGCGGCAGACTTTGCGACCCTGACGCAGGATGAGCACACGCTGCTGGCGATGGATACAGTCGATCATCTGTGGCGGGCGTTTCGCGCGCGGGTGGAAGATGAGGACGGAGTGACGTGGATTGCAGGGCTCGCGGGGCGTTCCGGAGTTGGGAGCCACGATGCCTGAGATCATGAGGCCTGAGTTCACGCGCGAGAAGCGGCTGCGCACGCGAAGTCCCAATGGAACGCTGGCGCTGGGCGAGATGATGACCGAGCTACTGCGGCCGCCGAAGCTGGTGCTGCTGCGCGGCGATCTCGGCGCGGGAAAGACGACGCTGGTGAAGGGGATCGTTTCGTCGCTGGGAGCTGCGGAGCCGGACGATGTGGCGAGCCCGACGTTCACGCTGGTGCATGAGTACAACGGCCGCAAACTGACGGTGTATCACCTGGATCTGTACCGGCTGGAGAATGACTCGCAGCTTGAGGCGCTTGGGGTCTCGGAGATGCTGGACCGGCAGGATGCGCTGGTGCTGGTGGAGTGGGGTGAGCGTTTTCCCTCGCTGGTGGCACGGGCGGACGCCGAGGTGACGATCACGATGGGCGAGAACGAGACGGAGCGGTTGCTGATGGTTCGTTGGCGCGACTGATGATTGCCGCTTAAACACGCCGAGCGCCGGGGGCGAAACTTGCATCGCCGGCGGCGCTCCTGATTGCAACGCGATCTGTCGGGTTAGGCGGCGTGTCTCCAGTCAGCATTGGTGCGTGCACGGATGCCGATGAAGGCGGGAACGAAAACGGTGAGAACGGCGAAGGTGGCGATCAGAAGGTCGTACATACGTGTCTCCTCATGGCGCTCGCAGTGATTGCGGCGCTGAACCCTGGCGGGGTTGTAGTGGTGGTCATCAGTGCGGGCGGGTTTGAGGTCTTGACTCAGCCGTCACATTCACTGGCGGAAATTGGTTTGGGCCCGTGGAGCGGTTGCTGACCTTTTTCTGTCGCATCCGACTGCCTCGTACACATATCCATACGAGTGAGATGTTGGGATAGTTCCCGGCGGTTCCGACGAAATTGTGAATATCGCACGAACAGCCGATTATCGACCACATATACTGCTGATTTGTAAGGGAATTCTTACTTATACGCAGGACGGGGTGGTTTGGTTCCCGATTTTCTGAACCTGTAGATTGCGCACAGTTCGTCGCCGGTTGAGGCATATTCCTTCTGCTGTGCGATGGCGGCGAGGTCCGCAACGTGATCTTCGGGTGACATCGGAACGCGGCCGAGCCAGATGCGATCGAAGCGAGGATGCTGATCGAGCAGCGAGTCGTGTTCGGCGTTCACGTAGAAGAGATCGAATGGGCGCGGATGCGCTGTGAGGTCCTTCTCGATGTGGCGGAGGAAGCGGCGCAACAGGCGATCTTCGAACGGATGAAAGAGGTGCGCGAGCAGCGGTTCCTGCGGCAGAGGCATGCGCGTCGCGTCGTCTTCGTGCAGTGCGAGTGGAGCAAGCATGGTGGATTGCTGCTTGCTCTCCCACAGGCAGATGTTGCGGCGCGCGATGTCGGCGAGCTTCGCGTTGAGCTCGACGCCTTCGACGCGGAGGAAGGGATACTCGGAGGCGACGAGCATCGCCCGGCCTTTGCCGGCACCGACGTCGAGGAAGATCGTGCGCTCGATGGGCGCGAGAGGATGAAGCTGCTGCAGCCAGAGATCGAGCAACGCGCGCAGGATGCTGGGAGCGATGCCATAGTAGGCCGTGAGATCGGCGGCGGCGGTTGTGGTGCCGCGCGCGATAACGGTGCCGGGGAGCAGGCCGGAGGTTTCAGTACCGTGTGCGACGTCGAAGGGATGAACGGCCGGTTTGCGAGGAGGCATGGTCAGCGTTGACCACCGAGGATGGGGAAGAGCGCAGGGAGCATTTCGATCTCGGTGCGCGAAATCTCGGGTAGACCTGCGAGCCGGTTCTCGATCTGCGCGCGGAGCTGTGCGTTGCGCACGTCGTCGGAGCTGGGTGTGCGGAGTGTGATGCGGGCGATGTAACGCGGAGGAACGCTGCGGATGTTTGCGCCGGGAGCGTCTCGGTCGATTTCGAGTGTCGCCTGCTGCACGAGGCCGAGCTCGACGATGTTGCGCTGCTGCAGCGTGTCGTAGCAGTCACGGAGCGCGTTGACGAGATCGGCGTCTGTCATTGGTGAGAGATTAGTTGCTTAGGTCGCGGTGATGGCTGACGCAGTTGTCGAGGTGTTGCGTGCTGCGCTGCCGCCATGCGTCCTGCGAGCCGGCGTGCGCGTTCTGGCGATAGAAGAGCAGCCACGTCTGGCAGCCATTGAGGTCCGGCCTCTCCTGCGCGGAGGCTGAGGCGATCTGCTGCTTGAGCTGTTGCAGCGCAGGCTGAAACTGATCGTCACCAGCGTCGCGGAGGCTGGCGGCCTTGTCGAAGGCCTGCCATGAGGGCGATTGTGAAACCGGGCCAACGCTGACGGAGCTGTTGGTGGGCGCGATGACGCGCTGCGGTGCGCGGTGCATGCGCACGAGGTTATAGATGCCGAGCCCCAGGATGATGACGATGAGAACGTAATGGCGTGGGCGAAAGCGCATGGTGAGCTCCGGGTGCTAGTGCGTGCGCTCGACGAGGTAGAGGGCCAGTGACTTGAGTGGATCGGCGGCGGTGCCGAAGGGCTCGAGTGCGGCGAAGGCATCCTGGATGAGCTCGTTGGCGTCCTGGCGCGAGCGCTCGATGCCGAAGACTGCGGGCCATGTGGCTTTATCGGTGGCGGTGTCTTTGCCCGCAGTCTTGCCGAGTTGCTCGGAGGTCTGCGTGACGTCGAGGACGTCGTCGATGATCTGGAAGGCGAGTCCAGCCTTTTCGCCGAAGGTGCGAAGGCGCGCGATGACATCGGCTGAGGTGCAGGGGAGCTTTGAGGCGGCATTGTTGGAGAGGCAGAAATCAAGACCGAGCAGGCCGCCGCACACGATGGACGTGGTGATAAGGGCGCCGGTCTTCGCGCGGTGAATGCGCTCGACGAGTTCCGGCGTGGGCTTGTGGCCTTCGCTCTCAATGTCCATCACCTGTCCGCCGATCATGCCGGGTGGAAGCGCGCCGCCGACTCCCGTGCCGATGGCGAACGAAAACTCGCGCACGATGTCGACGACCGTTGCAGGCGATGCGGCAAGCTGAGCGATGGTCTGGAAGGCGAGCGTCTGCAATGCATCGCCGGCAAGGATCGCGATGGCTTCGCCGAAGGCCACGTGGCAGGTGGGCTTGCCGCGGCGCAGATCGTCGTTGTCGAGTGCGGGCAGATCGTCATGGATGAGCGAGTAGGTGTGGACCATCTCGATCGCAGCGCCGAGGTTGGGCGCGGCTGGCGGGAGTTTATGGGCGACGCAGCGCGCGGCCTCCATGCAGAGAATGGGGCGCAGGCGCTTGCCGCCCGCGAAGGTGGAGTGCCGCATGGCGCGGTGAATGGAATGAGGCTCAACGGTCGGGGCGGGCAGCAGACGTTCGAGAGCGTCGTCAGCGAGCGTGGCCCCAGTTTGCAAGAGCGAAAGCACGTCAGCGGTCATGCGTCAGGGTTGATTGTACGCGAGCGCAGCAGGAGCAACCCAAGCATGAGAAGCGCGAGAAGACTGAGCACGTCGCCGAGGAGTTGGTCCCAGGTGCGATGCCAGCGCACGTCGATGACAGAGGCACCGGAGGGGAGCGCGATGGCGAGCAGGCCGTCGTCGCGCCGAAGATGTTGTGTGATGAGTGTGCCGTTGCGGAAGATTTGCCACGCAGGGAAGTCGCGCAGATTGAAGACGAGTGTCGCAGGCTGCGAAAGGTTGAGCTGGAGATGGTGCGGTGCGACACCGCTCACTGTCTGGTCAACGGGCGGCGCGACGTCATAGTTGATGATTGTGGCGGCGGGGTTGGGCACGGTGCCCGGTGCGAAGGCGACGGGGTTGCTCGTGAGCCAGTAGCCAGGATCGTCCCAGCGAAGAATGTCGTTGTCGGCGTTGGCGGGCGTGTACTCGTCGGTAGGCTCGACGCCGTGATGCGAGGCGAAGAGCTGCGCACGCGCCGAAGGAAGATCGAGCGCCTCGCACGGCTGGCGGAAGGCCGAGATCTTCCATGCGGTCATGCTGCCGACGAAGATGAGCGCAATGATGGTCGTGATTGCGAGCGAGGCTTTCGTGCTGGGAATCGAGCGCAGAGCAAGAGCGAGGGTGAATGCGAGTGTTGCGCCGAGTACGCAGAGCAGCCGCCATGGGAACTGGAGGAAGGCGAGCTCCGGCAGATGATGCCAGAGCGGAAGCGACATCGGCGTGAGCAGGAAGGCGACGCAGAGGGTGAGTGCGGTGAGTATGGGCAGGGGCGTAGTTGCGATGTCTTCTGTGCCGGTGCGCATGCGCCTCCGCCACACTGCAAACGCGGCCCCCAGAGCAATGACTGCGGCGGCCAGCATGCCGACGGCGATGAGGCTCGCGGTGTGGAGCACGCGATCGTGTGGGCCGTCGCCCGTGTGGCCGAAGAGGAAGTTGTCCTCGACGCGCATGTTGGCGATGATCGCCATCGCAACCTGCACGTAACGTCGCTCGTACGCTGCGGGTACGAGGTAGAACGCGGCCAGCGCGAGTCCGAGTGCACCGCCGGCGCTGAAATGAATCAGCAGCATCTGCGCGGTCGTTCGGGATCGCCGGTAGAGCGCGAGAGCGATGCGCAGAACGGCGACGAACATCAGCGTGTAGATGCCGATGACGGCTGCGGGTGCGTTGGTGAGCCACAACAGGGCGGTCGGCACCGCGAGCGCCGGCGATGCCTGGCTTTTCGCGCAGCGCAGCGCGAAGCAGCAGCGGAATCCAGGCAGCGGCGAGCAATTCGCCGTATGCGGTTCGTTCGAACGCGGTGAAGAGCATGTAGGGGCTTGCGATGTAGATCGCGGCTGCAAGAATCGCGGCGGAAGGCGAGGCATAGTCGCGCGCGAGCAGATACATCGCGATTGCCGGAGCCGAGCAGTGCTACTCCGGTGAAGACGATCGGCGCAGCGGAGAGCGGCATCGTCAGCGCGAGCAGAGCGCCGAACATCCAGGACACCGGCGGGTAGAAGAGGAAGCGCGGCTCGCCCGCGTTCCATGCTGCTGTGACCGTCCACGCCGGATCGAGCGTACCGTGACGCATCTGCGTAGCGGCGTCGAGCCAGCTCTCGAGATGGAACTCGAAGTCGTGCCCGCAGGAGCAGCCGTGCGCGATGAGCGGCGTTACAACAATGAGCGCGAGCAGTGGAAGCAGGATCGCAGGCCATGCTCGCGCAAAGGCCGCAAGAGAACGATGCATGCAGTCAGCTTAGCCGAGCGGATGAAGCAGAAGCGTTTGATTAATGCGCAGGAACCAACGTGAGCGAGTGTTCCGCGCGGTCGTTCTCGAGCGGAAGCGAGAAAGTGGTGCCACGCAGCCACGGCTGGAACTGATCGAGATACCAGGGCGAGCTGACATTGCCGGACTCGCCGGTGACAATGTTGGCGATGGTGGCAGATGCGTCAGAGAGATCTGCGGTGAAGCGTTCACTCGGCCCAAAGCTGACCCCGATGGAGTCGATGGTGGTTGGGCCGCCGCCAGCGGGCTGCGCGCCGCTTCCCGTTGCCGTGCCGAGCAGCCAATTGAGATACGGACGTCCGCCAAAGAGCGGATGCTCGATCTGGATGGGGTGGATGGAACCGTACTGCCACTTCGATAGGTCATGCGGAGCATGTGTGTCGCGCAGACCTTGTTCGAGGACAGAGGTCAGCAGGTCGTTCCAGTTCGCAACTCCGTGCGGCAACCAGCGTTTCGGCATGTGGTCGAGCAACGCTTCGAGTGCGGTGTTGCTCTCGCCCCAGGCATAGAGGTGAGCGAAGCGAATCGCGTCTGCGCGTGACCCGCCGTCGTGCGCGACAATCTGCGGCACGAGCGAGTGCGGACCAGAGGTCGTCGCGCGTTGCGGCGACGATGGCGGCAGCGGGCGAACTCGCGCTCATCTCTCCAGTCCATGTGCGCAGCAGGTCGGCGGCCTGGCGGAGTCGCGTTGAATCGCTGCCGCGCGCTGTGGCTGAGGAGTGATCGATGGCGTAGGCGAGTTTGTGTGCGAGCACGAGATCGAACTCGGAGTGTTGATCGAGTTCGACTCCCAGCATCTGCTGTGGCGTCCATGTCGAGTGTGATTGGAGCAGCCGATAGATTCGCTCGACGCGATAAGGATCGATCCAGTCGTTGGTGAGCGCGTACGGATAGTCGTCGGTCGTGACGCGTGCATTTGCAGTGGCGACGATGCCCGAAGCCGGGTCTTGAATCGCCGGCAGCTCGTTGTAGGGCACGTAGCCGGACCAGATCTGCGACTCGTCGAGCGCATCGACGGGCGTTGGTGAAATAGGCGAACCGATGGTGTAGCTGCCGGTTTGCTCAGGAGCAATCTGCGGCTGCGAGCTATCGATCTTTGGTTGCGGCGATGGCTGCTTCTGCGGAGCGGTCTCGGCGGTTGCAGGCGCCGGTGGAATCGAGTCGTCGCTTTCGTCTTCTTCAGATTCTGGTTCAGGCGCCGGCAGAACGAACTGCGGTCTAGCGCGCGGGTGTTGAAGAGCGGGGCCGCGAATCGGGATGCGGCCGATGGCGTGATATCCGATGTGGCCCTGATCATCGCCATAGATGAGGTTGAGTGACGGGCCGCCGAAGTTTGCGAAGCTGGCGACGAGTGCGGCCCCATCGGTGGCGCTGTCCGGCGCGAAGAGTGAGTCGTCGACGCAGGCGGGATCGTAGATCGTCCACGCAAGCGAGATGGTGCGATGCTCCGATGGAATCAACGGTGTGATGACGGGGCTCTCCATCATTGCATTGCCCGCGACGTGCATGACGGTGAGGACGTCGAGCGAAACGTTATGCCCGCCACGCACAACGATCTGCTCGGTGTGATGCTGCACCGGTGACCACGTGCCATCGGGCTGCTCGTATTCGAGACCAGAGTCCGAACCGCGCGTGTGCTCGACGCGCACATCCTGAACGTCACCGCCCAGGTTGGTGAAGCTCCACGCGACGTGCGCGTTGCGACCGACGATGACCCATGGCAGGCCGGGCAATGTGAAGCCGACGACGTCGAGTGGTGGCGCTCCGCCGGGAGTTCCCGAGAGATGGAGTGCAGCCTCGTACCAGATGTCCGGCACACGAAGGCTGAGGTGCATGTCGTTCGAGACCAGCGGCTTTCCCGAACGCGGAGCGCGTGCCGGAGACAGCCCAGTTGTTCGAGCCGGCGCGGCATCCGACGCACGCGGTGGTTGCGTTGGCGAGCGCGAGAAGCTCCTCGGGGTTCGCAGACTTCGATGGAGGTTCGACCCGTGATTGCGTCTTGTCGAGAGGAATCTCTTCGATGTCACGAGGAGTAGTGAGGTCCGTCGCCGGTTGCGTCGGCGGATGATCGCGCCACGAGCCGACGGGGTAGAGGTCGGCCAGCAGCGGTTGCGGCAGGTGCCGCGCAAGCAATTCGCGGTCAAGCTTGTGCGGGAAGCTCGTCGAGAGGTCCTGCCACATTACAAGTGAGACGAGCAGAGAGTCGCGTGGCGTCCACGGACGCGGCGTGTAATGCAGCAGATGAAATTCAAGTGGCAGCCGGTCACGATGGCTGTCGATGAACGCATTCACCCCGCGTGCGTACGCTTCAAGCTCGCGCCGTTGGTCCGGTGGAAGGGATGCTGCGGCACGGTCGGCCGCCGCGCGCAGTTGCAGGTAACGCTGCATCTCGTCATGCAGGACGAGTTCGGGCCCGAGGATCTCCGCGAGCTCTCCGGCCGCATGACGGCGCAGCGTGTCCATCTGCCACAGGCGATCCTGCGCGGTGACGTAGCCCTGCGCGAAGAGCAGATCTTCCATGGTGGTGGCGTGGATGGAAGGAACGCCCTGCGCATTGCGCGTGACGGTGACTGGCGCATGCAAGCCGTCGACGGAGAGCGTGCCGTCGATGGTGGGCAGCACGGCGCGCATCACGTGCCGCGACCAGATCGCTCCCGCAGCGACGAGGCCGGCCACGATGATGAGAAGGACGAGACACGCGAAGAAAAATCGGCGAAGAAGCCTTCGACCTCTGCCGGACCTCGGCGAGTTCCCGCGAGGTCGATCAACATCCTCGCGCGTGAGCAGGCGCGGCTCAGTGTCTGGCTCCGGCCTCAGTGCAGCGAGCCGGTCGCCATGTTCCCGCTCCAGCGGCGTTCTACTCGCATCGTTCGTCAAGCTCATCCTTCCGCTGAGTTTACCTTTGCTGGAAGAAGGTCTTTTGGCGCAATCCCGGTCTCGGCGTCAAAGGGTGTAGGCCGCTTGGGTAGCGTGAACACGATGACAAGTGTGATGCAGAGCATCACCGGCAGCACGAAGAGGCTGCCCTCCGGGCCAGTGAGGCCGCCGCTCATCAGCGGGGAGCCTGCCGGGTGAGTTGCGAGCAGATGGCCCTGGCTGATGCTCCCGCTGTCGGGCACGCCATAGAGGAACGACTGCGACCAGTCCCACGCGGCGTGTACGCCGATAGCCCACCACAGCGACCCGGTACGCCACAGGCTGAAGGTGAACATGAGGCCGGCGAGGCCGGCGCAGAGCAGACCAATCGGGGACTCGCCGAAATTGCTGCCATGACCGAGGCCGAAGCCGAACGAGATGACCATCGCCGCGGCCCAGAAACCGATAGGGCGCGCGTAACGATTTGAAGGCGCCATCCATCTCACTGCGCCGGCCAGACATCGTGCGAGAGTGAATTGAAGATAACCGCGGAAGAGAGTCTCTTCGAAGAAGGCGACGCCAAGGAACATGACCGCCCACTCGACGCCATAACGGATGCCCTGCAGTGGGCCGAGAAGCACGCCGGTGATGACGAGATGGCCGGTGTAGATGAGGACGCCGACGAGCACGGAGAGCCAAAGCACTCCCCAGAGAGCGCCTGTGACGAGCCAGAGGGTGCGGCGGTTTGACCGGGCGAGGCCGTAGTCAAAGACACTGCGATTTTCGATGCGCGACATGACCCAGGTGGCGAAGAAGACGATGGCGAACTGCATCCACTCCATGATGATGGAGTCTAGCGGCGCCAGTTCGATTTGCTTTTCTCCCGCTGCCACGGCGCCGGCCTGCTCCATGTGCGCCAGTGTGCTGAGGATGGCTATCGGAATGATGAGGATCACTGCATAGACGAGCAGGCACCAGAACGGGCGCGGGCCATCGGGGCCAAAGAAGAATGGGTTGGTCGGTGGTGCTGCATCGCGTGCGGCATCCAGCGTCGTCTGGCCTGATTCATCGTGTCGCTGGTCGTCGTCGTGCATGTATTCCTCGGAGTTTCAACCAATGATACGGTGAGGGCTCGCGAACCGTTCCTCGGCTTCGGCTATGCTGAAGACTTGTGAGTTAGCTGGAGGTCCTGATCGTTTGAACTGCCGCGTCTTCTACCACGACAAGTGTTTTGACGGAGCCTGCTCTGCTTCGTTGTTCACGCGCTTTCACCGCGAGTGCATCGGTACCGCCGATGCGTTTGAGTACCAGGGCCTCGTGCATCGCGCGGGTTCGCTCTATGACGAGAGCTGGTTCGAGAAGGCGGACGAGAATGCGATTGTCGACTTCAAGTATTCGCCCTCACCGCGCGTCACGTGGTGGTTCGATCATCATCTCTCTGCGTTTCTCACGCCGGAGGATGAGGCGCACTTTCGGGCAGGGCAGAAGAACCCTGACGGCACGCCCGGGCCACTGGCCATGCGGCAATTCTTTGATCCGAGCTACACGAGCTGCACGAGCTGGATCGCTCACATCGCTAACACGAAGTTCGGCATGGACGTCGCGCCGCTGAAGGAGCTCATCTACTGGGCGGACATCGTGGACGGCGCGAAGTACGAGAGCGCCGAGTCTGCAGTGGAGATGGCCGCACCGGCGATGAAGCTGACGATGGTCATCGAGAGCGCGCAGGACTCGGCGCTGGTGCAGCGCATCATTCCGCTGCTGACCTCGATGCCGCTTGAAGATGTGTTAGCGCAGCCCTTTGTGCAGGAGTTGCTTGGGCCGCTGCTCGCGAAACATCGCCGCGACATCGAGCTGATTCGCGAGCGCTCCACTTGCGAGCGGGGCGTGATCACGTTCGACATCACCGACCAGCCGACAGAGGGCTACAACAAGTTCATTCCGTACTACCTGTATCCGGACGGAACGTACAACGTGGGTCTGTCGAAGTCGAGCTTCCGCACGAAGGTCTCGGTAGGAACGAATCCGTGGACGAAGAAGCCCGTGAGTGAGCTCGCGAACCTGGCGGCGATCTGCGAACGTTATGGCGGTGGCGGGCACGCACGCGTTGGCGCGATCAGCTTTCCGGTGGACCGTGAAGCCGAGGCGCGCGCAGCGGCGAAGGTGATCGCCGAAGAGCTGCGGCAGCGGGAGGCGTAGGACCCCACTCATCGCGCGAAAAACTTGCGCGATGAATGGGCCACCCGACGTCGAGTTATCGAGGATGCAGTTTCGTGATGTCGTTGAAGATCACAAAGACCGCGAAGACGATCAGGCAGACGAACGCGACCTGGTAGACGCGCTCCTTGATCTGCTGGTTGAGGTCGCGGCGCATGATCGATTCGATGGCGAGGAACAGAATCATTCCGCCGTCGAGGATCGGGATTGGCAGCAGGTTGAAGATGCCGAGGTTGAGTGAGATGGTGCTCATCAACTCCACCAGCGTCCAGAAGCCGAGCTTGGTGGCAATGTCGATCTGCTGCGCGATGCCAATCGGACCGGAGAGCGAACGCACCGAAACCTGGCGCGTAAACATTCCCTTCAGCACACGGATGATCAGCGTGGAGTCATCCCTGTTGTCCTTGAAGGACTGGACCATCGCTGCGCCGAGAGGCAGCTTGACGATCTTGACTGGCGGGTTCTCGTTCACGAAACCGAGGCGATACTGTACATCTCCCTGACCGTTATCCAGCTTTTGCGGGGTGATGTTGAAGGTCAGCGGCTGCCCGTTGCGTGTGGCGTAGACCGTCGACGGCATGCCGTTGCGGTCCTTGAGATACGCCAGCAGCGTGTTGACTGAGTGCAGCTTCAGGTTATCGATTTGCGTGACCTGGTCGCCTGCCTGGAGCCCGGCGCGCGCGGCGGGATCGCCGGCCGTGACATTGAGCACACCGACCGACGGCTGCATCGCCGGATAGATGCCGATCGCGAAAAGATCATCGAGGTCGAACTCACCGTCGTTGCCGGTGTACGCGATGCGCAGCGTGGTCTCGGTCTCTCGGCCGTTGTGCGTGAAGGCAATCGGCACGGTGCCGTTCATGTGCAGATTGCAGTCGATCAGGATGCGTGCCCAGGTGGGGTTCCTGTCCTGCGCGAAGCCCGTGATGACGTCTCCTGGGGCGAGACCGATCGTCGCTGCCTGGGAGCTATGCGTAACGTAGTCGACGACCGCCGGGCCCTCGAGGTACTGGGCGACTTCGTGGTGGAACAGACCTACGAAAGTAAGCAGCACGAACGAAAGGATGAAGTTTGCGATGGGGCCAGCGAGCGCGATGAGCACGCGTTGCCATCGGGGATGTGCGTTGAACTCGCCGGGGTCGCCGGTAGGGAGTTCGCCGGGGACGTCGCCGGCCATCTTGACGTAGCCGCCCAGCGGAAGTAGCGAGAGACGATAGTCGGTGTCGCCGCGGCGCCAGCCGAAGAGACGGGGGCCGAAGCCGATGGAGAAGGTCTCCACACGAACGCCGCAGAGCTTGGCGACGGCAAAGTGCCCGAACTCGTGCACAAGCACCATGATGCCGAGCACGATGCCGAACTCAACAAGGACCGATAGAAGATGCATAAGGGGGTGAAGAGACCTCAGTGGGTGATGAGATGCGGGTGATGCTGCTCAATCACCTGTTCTGCGAGAGCACGTGCGCTTTGATCCATCTGGAGCACCTCGGGAATCGATACGGGCGAGGCAGCCGACGTTAATGAAAGCACAGACTCGATTGTACGTGGAATACCGAGGAAAGACAGCCGTCCGGAAAGGAAGGCGGCGACGGCGACTTCGTCGGCGGCGTTGAGGGCGATGCAGTGCGCCTGCGAGGCGGCTGCAGCTTCGTAAGCAAGACGTAAACACGGGAAACGCTCAAGATCGGGCGTCTGAAAATCGAGCTGCTTCAGGGCGGCCATGTCGAAGGTAAGGTCGCTCGCGATGCGCTCGGGCCAGGAGAGCGCGTAGAGGATCGGCAGGCGCATGTCGGTGACGGAGATCTGCGCGAGGATCGAGCCGTCGATGTACTCGACGAGTGAGTGGATCGTGGACTGCGGATGCACGGTGACTCTCACTTGCGACGGCGGCAGGTTGAAGAGGCGGCAGGCCTCGATGATCTCGAGTCCTTTGTTGAGCATGGTCGCGGAGTCGACGGTGATGCGCTGGCCCATGACCCAGGTGGGATGCTTGAGCGCCTGCGCGGGCGTGATGTTTTCGAAGTCGGAGAGCGGGGTGTTGCGGAAGGGGCCGCCGGAGGCGGTGAGCCAGATCTGGCGGACCTCGTTGGGCTGTGCCGCCGCGGAGGCACTGGTGGATGGCGTTGTGCTCGGAGTCGATGGGCAGAAGGTTGACGCCGCGTTCGCGGGCGGCGGAGAGGATGAGGTCGCCGGCGGCGACGAGGCACTCCTTGTTGGCGAGGCCGACGGTTTTGCCGGCGAGGACCGCAGCATAAGTGGCCTCGAGTCCGGCGACACCGACGATGGCGGAGACGACGAAGCTGGCCTCGGGGAACGTGGCGACGCGGACGGTTCCCGCAGTGCCGTGGACGACCTCGGTGGCGATTCCGGCGGACTTCAGGCGCGCGCGGAGCTGGTCGGCAAGGCGCTCCGTGCTGATGGAGACGAGCTGCGGGTGCCAGCGCGCGCACTGCTCGAAGGCGACGTCGAGATTCGTGCCGGCGGCCAACGCGATGGGCTGGAAGCGGTCTGGATGAGATTCACAGAGGCTGAGGGTTGACTGACCGATGGAGCCGGTCGAGCCGAGGATTGCAATCTTCTTCACGGGGTTATTTTCGCAGACTTGAGTTCAGAAACTTCCGAGCGCGAAGAACTCGCGGAGGATGAGGACGAACCAGAGGACGGGGGCGGCCAGGAGGAGGGCGTCGATGCGGTCGAGGATGCCGCCGTGGCCGGGGAGGAGGGTGCCGGAGTCCTTGACGCCGGCGCCGCGCTTGAGGGCGGACTCGAGGAGGTCGCCGAACTGGGCGGCGGCGTTGAGCAGGATGGCGAGGAGAATCCACTGCCAGATGGGGGCATTGGTGTGCAGGCGGGTGAAGCTGGAGCCGTGGGTGGTGAGCCAGTTGCCGTAGAGGATGAGGCCGACGCCGAAGACGACGGAGGCGACGATGGAGGCGATGGCTCCTTCCCAGGTCTTGTTGGGGGAGAGCTCGGGGGCGAGCTTGCGGCGGCCGAAGCGCTTGCCGACGTAGAGGGCGGCGATGTCTCCGGACCAGACGCAGAGGAAGAGGAAGAGGACGAGGACGGTTCCGTCACCCTGATCGCGGTTCCAGATGAGGGGGATGAGCGTGAGCGGATAGGCGATGTAGACGAGCAGGAGTGGGCCTGCGGCGGTCTCCTGGAGGACGCGTTCGAGCGGTGTGCGGAAGGCGTTCCAGGCGAAGAGCAGCAAGACCGAGAAGGCGACTGCGGTGATGGTGTCCTGGGGGCGCTCGAACGTTGCGAGGAAAAAGAGGGCGATGGCGAAGAGGGTCCACCAGAGGGGGATGGGGTTGCCGCCGGCGGCGGAGAGCTGGCGGAACTCCAGGGCGGCAAGCATGGCGACCAGAGCGGCGAAGAGAGTGACCATCCAGAGCTTGCCGAGGAAGATGAGCAGGCCGACGAGGACGATGAGGACGATTGCGGTGAGGACTCGCTTCATGCGTTCTGATGAGGATACACAGGAGCGGCACCCCCACCCCGGTGCATTTTGCGCAAAGTCTTGATTCTGCAATAGTTGAGGGTGGACCTGTTGTGCAAAATCTTGATTCCAAAAGGGTTGAAGCTAAAATATCTGGAATGATGGAGTTGCGGCGATGCGAATGGTATTCAGTCTGAAAAGCAAAAGAGCTGCGATGTCCGCAGCTCTTGATTAGTGCCTACATATCTATTGTAGCGAATCGAGGGAAATTAACATGTCACGACTTTTGCACCGGGATCTCGGTTTGGTTTGTGGGGGTTGCGGGGATTTCCACGGTTGCAGGGGGCTTGACAGGAACTGCAGAGCCCAGTCGAGTCAAGCTGTCAGTTCGGCCAGTTACGGCGAGGGTTCTCCGTTCCTATGGTTGAGCATCGTCTTCGGAGGTCGACCCGCAGAACGATTTTGGGGGCCGGAGAAATGCCGACATCGCCCTTCGAATGGATTATCGCCGTCTCCGGAGTTATCACCGCTGTGGCGGGACTCACAGCACTTCTCGCCCCTCATCTGCTGTTGCGATCAGGGTTCGCAGAGGAAAGCGCCCCCAGCTCGATGGTGTTCCTTGTCCGGCATTGGGGAGTGCTGCTCACTGTTGTGGGCGCACTTATCGTGTATAGCGCAGGTGCGCCGGAGATTCGTACGCCGGTTTTAGTGGCTGCCGCCGTCGAGAAGCTTGCAATAGGTCTACTGCTCTTTCTCGGATCCATGAAGCGGACCAGCCTAATGACAGCTGTAGCCCTCGGGGATGCCGTCTTTGCAATTCTGTACCTTGTATATGTTGGCGGGCACTAGCACCTATAGGATCGCGACCGATGCTGTAAGGAGGTCGCCGGGACGCAAAGTGTTTTTCCACACCTTCCCTTGCGGTCAGAGGGAGGTCTTTCGAGGAGCAGGTTCCGCGTTGCAGCTGTCGTTCAAGTGTTTAGCCTTTGCGGTCCCGTGGCGGCGAAGGCCAGTCTCACTGCGGCAGGTTTCATCAAACCGGACCTTTCGAAATGCGTACTTCGCGGCGAAACGGGGGTACGATGCACCATGCGATATTTGGGTTTGATCGTCCTGCTTCTCGTCTTGCCGGGCTTCGCCCAGGAATCTCAACATGTGCATGGTGGGTCGTCCGGCGTCACAAAACCACCGTCCGTGACAGCCAATCGATTCGGCTCTGTACATTTCGAAACGTCGTGCGCTCCCGCGGTGGGAACCGACTTCAATAATGCAGTCGCTATCCTGCACTCGTTCGAATTCGACGAGGCGCACGAAGCCTTTGCCGATGTGGCACGCAAAGACCCAACTTGCGCCATGGCCCTGTGGGGCGAGAGCATGACCGATATTCACCCGCTGTGGGGTGAGTACAACGCCAGCCAAGGCGCCAGGGAGTCGGCGGCGGCCCGGAAGCTCGCCGCCGAAAATCCAAAGACCACGGAACGCGAAAAGGCCTACATCGCCGCCATCAGTGAGATCTTCACCGAGCAGGCGATCGCCAGCCAGCACGATAAGCCCGACGCTCTGGGATTCTCGGCGCCCTCCCACGATGCCGAAGTGAAGTACAGCTTGCGCATGGCCGACCTGCACCAGCAATTTCCCGCCGACCGCGAAGCTACTATCTTTTACGCTCTCTCACTTGCCACCATTGCCCGACGGGCGGATAAGGCCCACACGGAGCTGCACCAGTGCACTGCGCTTCTGAATCCGCTCTTCGCCGAGATGCCGAATCATCCCGGAGTTGCACACTACATCATCCACTGCAACGACAATCCTGAAATGGCAGCGGAAGGTCTCGACGCCGCTCGCAAATATGCGCAGATTGCCCCATCCTCCTCGCACGCTACCCACATGCCCGCCCATATTTTTGCGCAGCTGGGACTGTGGGACGAGATGATCGCGTCAAACGAGCTCTCTATTCGAGCTGCGGAGGCGGATACCAGCGCCAGCCCATGTCAGAAGGTCGGTAATACGCTCCACGCCATGTCTTTCCTCGTCGTGGCTCTCGCCGAGACCGGCAGAATGAGCGACGCGAGGCGTGTCCTCGAAAACGCCCTCACGTTCAAGTCCTCCGTCCCTGGGAGCGCCTTATGCGACAACGAAGCCAATGAAGTCCTGGCCCAATACGTCGTAGAGAGCGGTGATTGGACATGGGCGAAGGACATCAAAATTGAGGGCGATCCTGTTGCCGGAAGATACGCTAATTGGTGGCTCGCCATCGGAGAAGCCGCTGCCCGAACCGGTGACACAGCTCGAGCCAACGAGGCGCTACAGGCACTCACCGCCATGCACGATGCCTACGCAAGCGTTTCCGGCCACAGCTCGCAAAACTACTACGAAGCCGTTCGTCTGGCAGTAGCAGGATGGATGGCTCAGCAAGCGGGCCAAAAGACCCAGGCCGTGCTCGACATGCGCCAATCCGCCGATCTCCTCGACCAACTCGGTTCGGATTATCCGATCGATAAGCCGGTGCGTGAGATGCTTGCGGACCTTTACCTGATCAACGGCGATGCAGCCTCGGCGTTGGCCGAATACAAAGTGGTCCTTCTCAAAAGACCGAACCGCTTCGACTCGCTCTACGGAGCCGGTTCAGCAGCCTACGCCCAAGGCGACACAGCTACCGCCAGCGCGTATTACAAACAGCTGCTTACCTTCGCCAAAGGCGATGAACGTCCTGGAATAACCATCGCCCGCACCCGAACAAGCCCCACCGACTCTCATGTTGCGGCCGCGGTCACGCCGTGAAGGCGATATGCTTTGCTGCTCTCATTCGGTTCGCAGGAGGAATCGATGGCGTTGTGGTTGAGGGTCGAGCTGTGATTCGGCAGGTGTAAGCTCTGGACAAACGTTCCTCATGTTCTTCCCAGGGGAGGCTGCATGGCTTCAGTTACAGGCTTTGGTGGAATATTTTTGCGAGCGGATGACCCGAAGGCTCTGTATCAGTGGTACGAGCAGCATCTCGGTCTGGTGAAGGCCGAGGGGTCCTTTGCGTTTCCTGCGCCGACGCGGCGCGCCCAAGTCGTGTTCGCGTTTTTCAAGCAGGACAATACATACTTTCCGCCGGCACAGAAGGCGATGATCAACCTCCAGGTGGATGACCTCGATGGAGTGCTGGACCGTTTGATAAGCGAAGGTGTCACGGTCGATCCAAAACGCGAAAGCTACGACTTCGGGAAGTTCGGCTGGTTGACCGACCTGGAAGGAAATCGCGTCGAGCTTTGGGAGCCTGCTGAGTGAGGCGAGGGCCGCTCGCGGCGTGACTTGCGGTTGATTATTTGCGGGGTGCGAGGGAGACGGCGGCCTTGCCTTCGAGACGCTGCTCGATGTGGGCACCGAGGATGTCGGCGAGAGAGTTTTCGCCGGGGCTCACGTTGTTGAGGATGACGAAGGCGAAGTCCTGCTGGGGATTGAAGGCGACGTAAGAGCTGTAGCCGCCGGTGCCGCCGTTGTGCCAGAAGGTGCCGGTGTCGTCGCGACGGAACCAGTTGAGAGCGATGTGCATGCCGGCGGCGACTTCGGCGTGGAGGACGTGGGTTTGCTCGATGGCGGCGGGGAGGGTTTTGCCGTTGGGTGCGGCGAGCGTGGACGCTGGCAGGTGATCGGGATGGAGCTGCGCGTCGAGGTAAGTGAGCATGTCGGCGGCGGTGGAGCGGATAGCGCCGGCACCGGCGAGCGCGTCGAGATCCCAGGCGTGGGCGGGTTGGAGCTTCGCGTTGTAGCCCTGGATGAAGCGGGCCTGCAGCGCGGGCGTGAGGGTGATAGCGGTGTCGGTCATGTGGAGCGGGCCGGTGACCTGCTGGTGGAGGAGTTCGGGGTAGGGGACGCCGGCGCGGTCGGCGAGCGCCTGACCGAGAAGGCCGACGCCGAGGTTGCTGTATTCGAATTTGGTGTCGGGCGGGAGGGCGACGCCGTGTTTGGCGATCTCGGCGTAGAGGAGCTTGGCGCTGTAGTCGGCGTAGGGGTTCTCGGGATTGGTGGGCGCGAAGTTGCCGGGCATGCGTGGGAGGCCGGAGTGCTGATCGCTGAGGTCGAGCAGGGTGATCTCGGGGCCGTCGGGTTTGGCGACGGTGTTGGGTGGGAGAAGATCGCGGACGGGTTCGTCGAGACGAACTTTTTGCTGCTGGACCATCTGCGCGAGGATGAGCGCGGTGAAGGTCTTGGTGATGGACCCGATTTCGAAGACGGAGTCGGGCTTGGCGGTGCCGTAGGTGAAGATGCGGCGGACGCCGTGCTGAAGGATGCCGATGGTGATGCCGGCGTGGGTGGAGGGAGCGAGTGCGCCGTGGTCGAGTGCAGCGGCGAGGTCGCGATCGAGGACGGACTTGAGGTTGTCGGCGGTGACGGGCGGGATGGCGGCGTCGGGCGGCGGAGGCGGCGCAACGGCAGACGGGAGTGCAGAGGTCTGGCGGGTGAGGGTGAGTGGCAGATCGTTGCCCTGATGCCATGTGCCGTCGAGCGTGTCGGCGGTGAGGCTGCCGTCGAATTTGCCGCGGATGGCGGCGACGTCGATGGCGATGGGGTTAGCCGCAGACGTGACGGTGCAGGGGATGCCCATGCCACCCTGGTCGATCGAGTCGACGGTGCAGGCCCACTTGCCGGCGGCGTCCTGATGGAAGTGGAACTGGACGCGCAGCTTGGCTCCGCCGGCGCCGAGAGTGCCGAGCCATATGCCGTCGAGGGGTGGGGGCGCTTGGGCGAAGAGCGGAGCGGCGGCGAGTAGGGCGGTGAGGATTAGTCGGCGTTTCATCGCGAGATGAGGATACCGTGCGGAGTGCGTAGCGCGGGCGAAGATACTGCGCGAGGGTTAAGGAATCACGGTGCACTTCGCGAGGAAGGCGGGGTCGATGTCGACGCCGAAGCCGGGGCCGGTGGGGACTTTGATGACGCCGTTGGCGTCGCTGCGGAGTGTGGAGGTGGCGCAGTGGTAGGGGAGAACGTTATTGAACTCTTTGAACTCGTGGTAGGGGCCGGAGTTCGGGATGGCGGAGACGAAGTGCATCATGTAGACGTAGCCGAGGCCGGTGGCTGAGATGTGCGGGATGCACTGCTTGCCGAGGGCCGCGGCCATGCGCGCGACCTGCATGCAGCGGATCATGCCGCCGAAGTAGAACATGTCCTGCTGCACGATGGAGAGGCCGCCGTTGGCGATGAGCCAGCGGAAGTTGTGCGTGGAGGGCTCCTGCTCGCCGCCGGCGATGGGGATCTCGAGCGCGTCGGAGACTTGTTTTGTTTCTTCGTACCAGTCGAAGGGGACGGGCTCTTCGTAGAAGGCGTACTTGTACTGCTGCATGAGCTTGCCGATGGGGATGGCTTCGGCGGCGGTGTAGGAGCCGTTGGCGTCGGCGGAGATGATCATGTCGGGGCCGAAGGTTTCGCGGACGAGTGGAATTAATTTCTGGCTGCGGCCGACGGGAGTTTCGGGGTGTGACATGCGGCCGCCGAGCTTGAACTTGATGGCCTTGGCGTGCGAGAGGGCGACGTCGCGCTTGAGGTGCTCGATGGTTTCTTCGGCGGAGATGTCGCGCTCGCCGTTGGCCTGGTAGACGGAGATGGCGGGGTTGTAGATTTTGTCGCTGATGAGGAGGCCGATGGAGCGGTTGGCCATCTTGCCGAACATGTCGAGGATGGCGAACTCGATGGTAGCGATGGGCACCCAGATGGCGAGGCCCTGGGCTTTGTAGTTGTTCTCGTAGACGGTGGAGGCGGGGATGAGCTGCTCGATGTCGCGGGCGTCTTTGCCGATGAAGAAGGGCGCGATGCGTTTGGTGAAGATGGGGTAGAGCACTTCCATCTGCTGCGCGTTGGAGACGGAGATGCCTTCGTGGCCGTCTTTGGAGCGGACGCGGCAGATGTATTGCTTGTCGCGGGTGAGGAGCTCGATGGACTGGATGACGACGGGATCTTGGAAGAGCTCGCGCTTGAAGACGGGTTGCTGCAGGATGGCATCGAGCTTGGCGTAGCGCTCTTTGAGTGTGCCGGGGAGTCCGTGGCGGGGGGCGTTGAGGAACTGGCCGAGGGCGGAGGGCGAGGCGGCTGCTGCTGCGGTGCTGGTGAGAGCGGTGGTGAGGAAGCGGCGACGGTCGAGGGCCATGCAAGGAAATTTATCAGGGACGCGTGAGGAGAGTTCCAGCGGCGCGTTGTGGCAACGAATGAGGGTTAGCTGTTCGGATGAAATTCTTCGCGTTGCGAGTCTCTGAAATGTCTCCGCGCAATGGTGGTTTGTGGATGAGAAGTGACAAGGCGCTGACGCTGTTTTGACACTTTGTATGTGTTGCGGGGCGCAGGCTTCTGGCACAAGGAGGCTCTGCGATGACAAACATGTGGAGCAGTATGAAGACCGCGACCAGCCGACGTTCGTTTATGAGGAACGGGTTGACGGCCGCGGGCGTCGGGCTCCTGGCGAACAGCACAACTGCAATGGCGGATCCGTTCGATGGTTTCGGCGGTGCACGACTGAGTCGAGGAGATGCGGCGCTGCTGCGGTTTGCGGCGGCGGCGGAGATCCTGGAGACGGATTTCTGGGTGCAGTACAACGAACTGGGCGGCATCCAGGACAGCGAAGAGCCAAGCGGGAGCGGGAATCCGGCGTACACCGCTGCTCTCTCGGTGCTGGACTCCGACATGGCGCAGTACGTCCATGACAATACGGACGATGAGTTCACCCACCAGAACTTCCTGAATGCTTATTTGGAATCGAAGGGCGCGGCTCCCGTGAATCTTGAATCGTTCCGCACGCTGCCAGGGAGCACGGCGTCGGGCTCGAGCGGGAAGTTGCGGATCACTAACCTGATGCAGCTGACGCTGGATACAAGCTGGTGGACCCGTTATCGCAGCAGCGATCACAACCCTGACCTGGATCCAAACTTTACCTTCCCGCAAGCGGTCCCCACTTTGGCGGTGGGAGAACATACGGCGATTCCGAGGACGGATGCCGATACAACGGATCCGAACTTTCTGCAGGCGATTGCAAACACGGCTGGCTTCCACTTCCCGACGATTGAGCAAGGAGGCAACAGCCTTTATCCAGCGATGGCGCAGAGAGCGTCGAGCGTCGAGGTGTTGCGGATCCTGATCAGCATCGGGCCGACGGAGACGATGCACTTCCAGACGTGGTCGGATAAGGCGGGCAACGCGCCTCCGCTGACGGCGGTAGATCCGGTGACGGGTGTGTCAGTGACGTTTCCGGACTTGAATTCACCGCCGTTCGGTGGCGAGACCTTTCAGACGAACCTGATCATGCCGGAGCCTTGCCCCTTCCTCAGTCGAAAGCTGCCGCCGTGTTCGATTATTCGTCCCACGGAGACGGATGGGATCGCGATGAATGTGGTGAACTTCCTCACGGCGATGGGGTTGTTCAAAGGACAGTCGGGAGCGTTCTCCCGGCTACTGACGGAACTGGCGCGGGAGGCGGATGCAGCAAGGCGAGGATTCTGACGTCGCCGGCAGGGCGGCTCACGGACGCGGATCGCTGGTGGTTGTCGAGGCGACGATTCGGAGGCAGACGACTGCGCCGTGGGCCGCAATGCTACCGATGGCTATGGTGAGGACTCGCGGAGGTTCATAAGCTGGAGACCGTGCCACTCCTGTGCGTGAGCATCAGTGTGTTCAGCAATTTGGGATGATTGGTGTTGATATAGGAGAATCCTGGAGGACGGATACATTCGTCATCGGCGCAGGAGGCTGGTTAGCGCCTAACCTCACTTTGCGTCATGTCGCCTCAAGCTGTTCTGACCCTGCGGTGGAGATTTGTAGCATGGCGAAGCTCATCTTCGGATTGAACCAGTCTCTGGACGGCTATGTCGACCACGAGGGAATTGCTCCTGATCCCGTGCTCTTTCGTCACTTCATAGAGCATGTGCGCGGCCTCGCGGGCATTGTGTACGGTCGCCGCATGTACGAGGTGATGCGCTATTGGGACGAAGACCTTCCGGATTGGGACGCGGAGCAACACGAATTCGCGGCGGCGTGGCGGAGCCAGCCAAAGTGGGTTGTGTCGCGCACGTTGAAGTCGGTCGGACCCAACGCCACACTTGTCGAGGATGACCTCGAGGCGGTGATACGTGGCCTGAAGGCGCAGCTGGCCGGAGAGATTGGCCTTGGTGGACCAGACCTGGCGAGAAGCCTGACCGACCTTGGTCTTATCGATGAGTATCGACTCTACCTGCACCCCCGTGTGCTTGGTCATGGCAAGCCGTTCTTCGCGGGCCCCCGGCCGCCGCTCCGGCTTGTGGCCAGCGATCGAATCGGCAAGGACGTGATTCGGTTGACGTACGTTCCGGCGTAGTCGCAGCAACTCGCCTCACGCCGGCTCGACCACCACCGCTGTCCCATACGCCAGAACCTCCGCCACTCCCTGCATAATCTCGTTCGCGTCATAGCGCACGCCGATCACGCCATTGGCGCCGATCTGGATCGCGTGCGCGATCATCCGCTCGAACGCATCCGACCGCGTCTTCTCGCACATCTCCGTGAACAGCGTGATATCGCCGCCCACCAGCGTCTGCAGGCTCGCGCCTACGGTGCCGAACAGTGACCGCGACCGCACCACAATCCCGCGCACCACGCCCAGGTTTCGCGTCACCTTGTACCCCGCCAGATCAAACGCCGTCGTCACCAGCGAGTGGTCAAAATTCAACGTTGTCCTCGAAGCATCGCTCATGAATCCTCCTGAGAATCCGGCCCTCAGCCTACCACTCATCCCCTCAAAACTTGTCAAGCCTCAAACCACTCAACTCGTTGAAAACACAGGTAACAATCGTTGCAGGTTAATTAGCCCGATTTGGGGAGGGGTCTCACCGTCTCCGGCTTGTTCTTGATACGCTCAAGTTTCATGTCGATCCGTACCGAGCTGCGCCGTGTGGTCGAGGACCGCGAGACCCTGAGCTCGCCGAAGCCAGCAGCCTGATGCAGCGCATTCTCGCCAACGAAGCCTCCGAGATGGAGCTCGCCACCCTCCTCGGCGCCATGGCCGGACGCGGCGAAACCGCCGCCGAGATCGCCGGCTTCGCCCAGACCCTCCGCGCTGCGGCAACGACCCTCCCGCTCACCGACGACGAACGCTCCACCATCGTCGACACGTGCGGCACCGGCGGAGACGGCAGCGGAACCTTCAACATCTCCACCGCCGCGGCATTGGTCGCCGCTGCCGCTGGAGCTCAGGTCGCCAAGCACGGCAACCGCGCCATCACCTCCCGCTGCGGCTCCGCCGACGTCCTCGAAGCTCTCGGCATCCCGACCGAGCTCGAGCCTGCCGCCGCCGCGGACGCCCTGAGGCGGTACGGCTTCTGCTTCCTCCTCGCGCCGGCGCACCATCCGGCGCTGAAGGGCCTGATGCCCGTCCGCCGCGCCATCGGCGTGCGCACCATCCTGCACGTGCTCGGCCCGCTGCTGAACCCCGCCGGCGTCCGCCGCCAGGTGATGGGCGTCTACGCCGCCCGGCTGGTGGCCCCCGTCGCCCAGGCCATGGCCCTCCTCGGCACCACCCACGCCATGGTGGTGCACGGCCACCAGGGACTGGACGAGCTCTCCCTGAGCGGACCGAGCGAGGTTGCGATCGTCAACAATGAATCAGTCACACTCGAATCGGTTTCGCCCGATTCGCTCGAGCTTGAGAAGGCTCCGCTCGCTGCGCTCGCGGGTGGAGACGCGCAGGCGAACGCTGCGATTCTCCGCGCGATCTTCGCCGGAGAGCGCGGCCCGCGCCGTGACGTCGTCCTGCTCAACGCCGCGGCAGTCCTCGTCGTCGCAGGCAAGGTGAAGAACCTGGCAGACGGAACCGTGCTGGCAGCGGAGACGATTGACTCAGGCGCTGTCACACGGTTGATCGAGCGGCTGAAGGGCTGATGCTCGCACGCGGCCGTCGATAATCGCTTACCCGAACTTGCTCGGCGTTTCCGCGGGTCGCTACCATGACAGCGTCACCCTCGCACCACCTGGAGCGCGCATGAAGATCCACGAGTATCAGGCCAAGGAGATCCTGCGGAAGTACGGCGTTGCCGTTCCCGCCGGTGAGATGGCCATCACCTTCGAAGAGGCGGATGCTGCCGCCAAGCAGCTCTTCTCTGCCGGTCATTCGGTTGTCGTCGTCAAGGCGCAGATTCACGCCGGTGGCCGCGGCAAGGGCGGTGGCGTGAAGCTCGCCAAGTCCATCGAGCAGGCCGACGAGTACTCGAAGGGCATCCTCGGCATGCAGCTCATCACGCACCAGACCGGAGCGCAGGGCCAGAAGGTGCAGCGCCTGCTCATCGAGGCCGGGTCGGCCATCGCCCGCGAGCTCTACCTCGGCATCGTGCTGGACCGCGCCAGTTCGCAGGTGGTCTTCATGGCCTCCCAGGCGGGCGGCATGGAGATCGAGGAGGTCGCCCACAATACTCCGGATGCGATCTACAAGGAGTACATCGATCCTGCAATTGGATTTCAGCCGTACCAGGCGCGAAGGCTCGCGTTCAAGCTCGGCCTCGAACCGACGCAAGTTGGTGAAGCGGTGAAGTTCATGATGGGCCTCTACAAGGCCTTCATGGACACCGACAGCTCGCTGATGGAGATCAATCCGTTCATCACGACGAAGGATGGCAAGCTCGTCGCGCTCGACTGCAAGATCAACTTCGACGACAACGCGCTCTTCCGCCACAAGGACCTGAAGGAGCTGCGCGACCTGAGCGAAGAGGACCCGCTGGAGGTTGAGGCCTCGAAGTTCGCGCTGAACTACATCAAGCTCGACGGCAACATCGCGTGCATGGTGAACGGCGCGGGACTCGCGATGGCGACGATGGACATCATCCAGTACGCCGGCGGCTCGCCCGGCAAACTTCCTCGACGTCGGCGGCGGCGCGAACCAGGAGCAGATCGAGAATGCCTTTGGGATCCTGCTCAGCGACCCGCATGTGAAGGCGATCTTCATCAACATCTTCGGCGGCATTCTGCGCGTGGATGTGCTCGCAACCGCGGTGGTCGCAGCAGCCAGGAAGCTGAATGTGCAGCTTCCGATTGTGCTGAGGCTGGAAGGAACGAACGTGGAAGAGGGCCGCAAGATCATCGAGGAGAGCGGCCTGAAGTTCCAGGTGGGCGCAACGATGAAGGAAGCAGCAGACCTGGTTGTCGCAGCCGCGAAGGGAGTCAAGTAATGAGCGTTCTCGTAGACAAGAACACGCGGCTGATCGTGCAGGGAATCACCGGGCGTGAAGGCACCTTCCACGCGAAGGGCTGCGATGAGTATGCGAAGCAGTTTGGCAACAAGCTCGTCGTCGGCGGTGTGACGCCGGGCAAGGGTGGAACGACGCATGAGGGCTGGCCTGTCTTCAACACCGTCGAGGAGGCGGTGAAGGAGACCGGAGCGAACGCGACGATGATCTTCGTTCCACCGCCGGCTGCGGCGGACGGCATCCTCGAGGCTGCCGATGCAGGGCTGCCGCTGGTGGTGTGCATCACCGAGGGCATTCCGGTGCTGGACATGGTGAAGGTCTGGGAGGTTGTGAAGCACTCGACGTCGCGCCTGATCGGGCCGAACTGCCCGGGTGTGATCTCGCCGGGCAAGGCGAAGATCGGCATCATGCCGGGGCGCATTCACAAAGAGGGAAGCGTCGGCATCGTGTCGCGCTCGGGCACGCTGACGTATGAGGCTGTGTATCAGCTGACGACGCGCGGCATTGGGCAGTCGACGGCGATCGGCATCGGCGGCGATCCGATCGTCGGGACGACGCATATCGATGCGCTGAAGCTGCTGAACGATGATCCGGGCACTGAAGCCATCATCATGATTGGCGAGATCGGCGGAACGAATGAGGAGAAGGCTGCGGAGTTCATCAGGGCGAACGTGAAGAAGCCTGTGGTGGGTTTCATTGCGGGCCAGACGGCGCCTCCGGGACGCCGCATGGGTCACGCCGGCGCGATCATCTCCGGCGGCGAAGGCACGGCCGAGAGCAAGATGAAAGCGATGGCCGATGCCGGCATTCACGTGGTGAAGTCGCCCGCGGAGATTGGCGAGACGATGGCTCGCGTCCTCGGCAAGTCATAGCGAATCAGCGGGGCTGGCTGCGGTAGAACAGCCACGCGATGCCGAAGAGCATCGCCAGTACGACGGCGAGCTCTGCGTGGGCGGCGGAGTGCACGCTGAGGCTGACGCCCGCGTCGACAGTCCACGCGATGCAACCGGCCAGCCAGATCCACGCAGTTTTCCGCATAAACATTGGACGGTGCCGATCATACGCCGGGTGCCGACCGCGTGTAGATTACACTTTCGGCTATGCGAAAAGTGAACGGAATGGCAGCCGCCATGCTGGGGCTGGTCAGCATTGGCCTTTCGGCACAGGTGTTTACGGTAAGTTTCCCGGCGGAGCGCAGCTCGAAACAATTGGACGGGCGGGTGCTGCTGCTGGTGTCGAACGACGCGAGCGAAGAGCCGAGGATGCAGATCAGCATCTCGCCGAGCTCGCAGCAGGTGTTTGGCCTGACGGTCGACGGGCTGAGGCCAGGGGAGGCGGTGGCGTTCGGCAGCCAGACGCAGAACACTTCGAGAGCCGTTTCGAAGATTGAGGGATATCCGCATCGATCGCTCGCGGACATGCCCGCCGGCGATTACACCGTGCAGGCGGTGCTGAACGTCTACCAGACGTTTCATCGCAGTGATGGGAAGACGGTGAAGCTGCCGCCGGATATGGGCGAGGGGCAGCACTGGAATATCAAGCCGGGGAATCTGTACTCGAAGCCGGTGAAGGTGCATCTTGCGCCTGGGTCGCAGCAGGATGTGCACCTGGAGCTGACGGAGGTGATTCCGCCGATCAAGCCGGATCCGGACACGAAGTACATTCGGCACCTGCGGATTCAATCGAAGCTTCTGAGCGATTTCTGGGGGACGCCGATTTACCTGAGTGCGGTGGTGATGGTGCCGCAGGGGTTCGACGAGCACCCGAACGCACACTATCCGCTGATTGTGTTTGAGGACCACTTTGAGCCGGAGTTTTTCGACTTTCGCGAGACGCCGCCGGATCCGAACCTGAAGCCGGATTACTCGGAAAGGTTTCACCTTGCGGGCTACAACCGCATCATGCAGGAGGAAAGCTACAAGAACTATCTGGACTGGATCAAGCCGAACCGGCCGCGGTTTTTGATTGTGAAGATCAACCATGCGAATCCGTACTACGACGACAGCTATGCGGTGAACTCGGCGAACCTGGGGCCGTATGGCGATGCGATTGAGACGGAGCTGATTCCGGCGATTGAGAAGCAGTTTCGCGGAATCGGGCAGGGGTGGGCGCGGTTTGTGTACGGCGGGTCGACGGGCGGATGGGAGTCGCTGGCGGTGCAGATGTTTTATCCGGAGCACTATAACGGCGCGTTTGTCGCATGCCCGGATCCGGTGGACTTTCACGCGTACATGACGGCCGATCTGTACGACCAGAAGAACATCATGTGGACCGATGGAGCGCAGCGGCACATTGTGCAGCCGGCGATGAGGAACTACCTGGGGCAGACGCTGATCTCGATGCCGGACAACATCGCATACGAGGCGGCGCTGGGAGACCATGGGCGCTCGGGCGAGCAGTTCGATATCTGGCAGGCGGTGTTTTCGCCGGTGGGCAGCGATGGGTATCCGCAGCCGATCTTCGACAAGGACACGGGCGTGATCGACCACAAGACCGCGGAATATTGGCACGAGCACTATGACCTGAACGCGAAGCTGCAGCGCGAGTGGCCGACGGTAGGGCCGAAGCTGCAGGGCAAGCTGCATATCTATGTCGGGTACGACGATTCGTACTTTCTGAACAACGCGGTGTACCTGATGGAGGACTTCCTGAAGCAGACGGGCACGCCGGGGCATGGCGTTCCGTACGAGGGCGAGGTGAAGTACGGGCCGAAGGCGGAGCACTGCTGGAATGGCGACTTCGACCATCCGAACTGGTACAGCCGGCTGCATTACAACCAGATGTACGTGCCGCAAATTATGGAGCGGATTCAGAAGACGGCGCCTTCGGGGGCCGACCTGACCAGCTGGCAATACTAAGGTCAGTTGGCAGTACCAGCAGGTACACTGGAAGAAGCCAATGTTTACGAGGCAATCAGAGTAGGTACAGGAGATTTTTGTGTCACAGCGCACCTTCAGCATCATCAAGCCGGACGCGGTCCGCAAGGGCCACACGGCCGCCATTCTCGCCGAGATCGAGAAGGCAGGATTCAAGATTGTCGCCATCAAGAAGATCGGTCTCACCAAGGAACAGGCCGAGGGCTTCTACTACGTGCATGCGGCGCGTCCGTTCTTCGGCGAGCTGACGACGTTCATGAGCTCGGGCACGATTGTGCCGATGGTGCTCGAGAAGGAGAATGCCATTGCCGATCTGCGCACGCTGATGGGCGCGACGGACCCGGCGAAGGCAGACGAGGGAACGATTCGCAAGAAGTATGCGGCGTCGATTGGCGAGAATGCGATTCATGGGTCGGATGCTGAGGATACTGCCGCGTTTGAGATCGGCTACTTCTTCGCGGGTTATGAGCTGAAGTAGTTTTCTTCGGAAATAGAACGCCCTGCTCATGAGAGCAGGGCGTTTGTGTTTGTGCGGATATGCAGTTTTCTGAAGGCGCAATTGTACTCCGGGAAGAAATACGGAGGTCCTTCGCCTACGGCTCAGGATGACGGCCTCGGGGATGCTCGTTAAGAAAATGCTCTACTTCTTGAAGAGCTTCAAATCGATGGAATCGCCCATCGTCTGATAGCCGGAATCGCCGGGGTGGAGGTTGTCGGCGCTGCCGGCGCTTGCGGCGAAGCGCGTGGGATCGGCAGGGTCGGCGGTGGCTTTGGCGAAGTCGACGACGCCGTCAAACTTACCGCTGTGGAGGATGAAGTCGTTCTCGGCCTCGCGGACTTTTTCGCCTTCTGCAGACTGATACTTTGCGCCGACGTAGGGCGTGAGCGTGGCGCCGATGACCTTGATGCCGTGGGCGTGAGCGCGGTCGATGAGCTGGGTGAGCGCCATCTCGAGCTGCTCGGCGGTAATGACGTCGTAGGGTTTCTGGGGGTCGTAGGCGTGACCGATGTCGTTGATGCCTTCGAGGATGATGAGGTATTTCACGCCGCTCTGGTCGAGCACGTCGCGGTCGAAGCGGGCGAGCGCGTTGGGGCCGGTGACGTCGTGCAGGAGCCGGTTGCCGCCGATGCCCTCGTTGAGCACAGCGAAGTGCGCGGTTTTCTTATCGGCCTGCAGACGGCGCGCGAGGACGTCGGGCCAGCGCATGTTTTTGTCGAGTGTGCTGTGGGCGCCGTCGGTGATGCTGTCGCCGAAGGCGACGATCGCGGCGGCGTCGGCGGGAGCGAGGACCTCGACGGCTTTGAGGAACGGCCAGGAGCGCAGAGTGGTGGCTCCGGCGAAGTCGGGCGAGGTGAGCTGGTTGCCGGCTAGCTCGTAGTTGGTCTGGTCGGCGAAGCCGTGCTGCGTGATGGTGGCGACGGTCTGGCCGGGGACGAAGAGGGTGACGGCGAGGTCGCTGAGCGGCGGCAGGTCGAGCGCGATGGGATCGCTGACGACCTCGGCGCCGGCGGGGATGTCGACGGCGGGCTGACCGTGGAAGAGCGCGGGCACTGAGCAGTGCCCTTGATGGCGCCGCTGGGGCCTGCGAGTGCGATGTTGGCGCCGCCGATCTTCAGGGTTGTGGCGCCGAACGCGTTGCTGAGAACGATGCGGACACTGGAGCCGCCGAGGGACACGTGGACGATCTCGCGAAGGGTAGTGTCATCGGAGAAGTGGCTGTTGCCATTGCTTGCGGAGACGGGCGAGGTGGACCATGTGCCGACCCAGTGGGCATCGGAGTTGCCGGCCTTAGCCGACGCGATAGCGATGAAGGGAATTAGCAGTAACGATGCAAGGAAGTGGAGAGCTGGGCGGCGAATCGTCAGGGCCATATGGTGTCAAGTATATTGACGTGTGATTGTTGATCTTATTCTTAGCCGCCACCGGGAGTACCGACGTCTGATGAAGCTGCTTCGCGTTATTCTGCTCACCATGACCTCTTTTGCCGCCGCCTCAGCCGCAACGACCGTTCAGCACAACACGTTCGGCCACATGCCTGACGGCAAGGCTGTCGAGATTTATACGCTGAAGAGCCCGGCGGTCGAGCTGCAGGTGATGACGTATGGCGCGCGGGTTGTCTCGCTGGAGACGAAGGACCGCAACGGCAAGATGGGCAACATCGCGCTGGGGTATGCGAGCTTCGACAAATATTTGAAGGACCACAAGACGTACTTCGGCTCGGTGCCGGGGCGCTACGCGAACCGCATTGCGAATGGACGTTTCACGCTCGAGGGCAAGACGTACCAGATCACGATCAACGATGGACCGAATGCGCTGCATGGCGGCAAGGTTGGATTTGCCGACCTCAACTGGAGCGCAAAGGAGATTCCATCCGGCGTCGAGTTTACGCTGGTGAGCCCGGACGGCGACCAGGGATTTCCCGGTACGCTGACCGCGCATGTTCGCTACACACTGAACGACAACAAGGTTGTGATCCAGTACAGCGCGACGACCGACAAGCCTACGGTCGTAAATCTGACGAATCACACCTACTTCAATCTTGCGGGTGATGGCAGCGGGACGATCCTGAATGAAGAGATGACGATCGATGCTGACAAGTTCACACCGGTGAATTCGACGCTGATTCCGACGGGGCAGCTTGCGCCGGTGGCGGGAACGCCGTTCGACTTCACGAGCCCGCACAAGATCGGCGACCGCATCGATGCGGACAATGAGCAGTTGAAGCTGGGACATGGCTACGACCACAACTGGGTGCTGCGCGGAAAGATTGGCGAGTTGCATCCGGCGGCGCTGGCCTACGACGCGGCTACGGGGCGGGTGATGAGCGTGGAGACCACGGAGCCAGGCGTGCAGTTCTACTCGGGGAACTTCCTGGACGGAACCTTCAGCAGCCGGACCGGAGCGAAGTATGCCTTCCGCAACGGCTTCTGCCTGGAGACGCAGCACTTCCCGGATTCACCGAACCATCCGAACTTCCCGAGTACGGAGCTGAAGCCGGGACAGACCTACCACAGCGAGACGACCTGGACGTTCACGACTCGTTAGGTTGCGGTAACGTCAGCTGCGGCGACCTTGGACTTTGCGTCGGCGTCCTTCTGGACGACGTATTCATCCATGATGACGGCCACCAGGGCGGCTGAAGGAACGGCAACGAGTGCGCCGACGACTCCGGCGAGCTCGGTGCCCGCAAGCAACGCGATGAGGACCGAGAGGCCCATCAGGTTCACGCTGGTGCGCATGATGCGTGGCGTGAGGAAGGCGTTCTCGATCTGAATATAGATCACATAGAAGATGAAGACGCCGGCCATCTTGGACCATGAATCCATGGCGGCGACGGAGGCGGCAAGCAGGATGGTGACGACGCCGCCGATGATGGGGACGATGTTGAAGAGGCCCATGAGGACGCCCAACAGAACGGCGTAACGCACGTGAAGCGCTGCGAAGACGGCCGTGCTGGTTACGCCAAGGATGAGCATCAGCGCGGCCTGGCCAATGAGCCACTTACTCATGCGGCTTTCGGCGGCGATCAGGGTGCGCTCGAGGCGATCGCGGTGGTCGAAGGGGATGAAGGAGAGGAAGTAGTAATAGGCGAATTCGCCTTCGAGCATGAAGTAGATGCACAGGACGCCTGTGGTGATGACGTCCAGCACACGGGTGATCCATTTGGGCGCAGAGGCGACAACATAGGAGGCGACTGTTTCGGCGAGATGCTGGATTTTCTCACCGACCTGATCGACACCTAAGCGGTTCGCCAGGGGAAGGTGGCGCACCCTGTCGGCCATCACGGGCAGCCGCTCGGGCAGATCGTGGGCGAAGTGTTCCACATCTTTGATGACGGGTGGAAACGCGAAGATGAAGAAGAGCGCGAAGATCAGGACCACGAAGATCACGAGGCCAAGCACGGCCACGGTGCGCGAAGGTTGCCGCCCGAAGATCTTCAGACTCATCACATGCTGGACGATGGGCGAGAGAACCACAGCGAAGAGCGCGCTGACGTAGACGATCTCGAGCACGCTGCGCAGCTTCCAGAGGACGGCCAGCAGGACCACCATCGCGAAGAAGAAGAGGATGTAGCCACGGATGGCGCGGCTTCGTTCCTGCTGTGGGGTCAGGGGGGTGGGCGGCGGCGTGGAAGGATGCAGGATCAGTGGTGGCACGGTTCCTCAAGATACAGCAACGCAACGAGGTTCAGTCCGTGTGATGCGTGTGTGACGGGCCTAAGATAGCCAACCGGCAGTCTAGAGGATGTCGCTCAGGAGCGTGAGTAGCGCCTCAACGCTCTCTTCAGGCTGTTGGCCGGTCGTGTCGAGAACAAGGTTGGCGGTCTCGCGGTAGTTGGTATCGCGGCTGGTGAGGCGGGCTGCCGCGGCTTCGCGGTCGCCGAGCAGCGGGCGGACGGGAAGGGCCGAGCCGCTGGCGGCAATGATTTGCTGCTGGCAGCGGTCATAGAGCGTTTCGAATGATGCCGTGAGAAGGACGGTGCAGGTCTGCGAGGCTGTTCCGAGTGCGTGGCGATTCGCCGAAGTCTCCAACGCGCCGCCGCCGAGGGCGACGACGAGACGCGACTCGCCGAGCGAGGAGGTGAGCGCGTCGGTTTCCATCGCGCGAAAGGCCGGCTCGCCGCTGTCGGCGAAGATGCGAGTGACGGCGCGGCCGTGGCGCTGCTCGATGAGGCTGTCGAGGTCAACGAAGCGCCAGCCGAGCCGCTGGGCGAGGCGGCGGCCGACGGTGCTTTTGCCGGAACCCATAAAGCCGGTGAGCACAATGCGCTCGACGGGCTTCCGCGTGTCGGCGGAGTTGCGTGTCGAGGTCGTTTTGGGTGTAGTTGAAGACATAGGGCCTGAGAGATCTCAGACCTTATGGTAGCGGCTGCGCAGCAGAATGGTTTAGTGCTTGAGCTTCTTCGCGATGTTGGACCATACCTCATCGCTGGGCTCATCCTGATCGGGGACCAAAAGGCTCTTAGCGGTTTCGGCGATGGTCTCGAGGTCGTGGACGAGTGCCGCGCAGTTTGGATTTGCCCCGAGGAATTTGGCCAGACGTGGATCTTCGCTGAGCCGGCCGGTCTCTCCACTGGCGAAGAGCTCGGGGAGATACTGTTCGAATTCGGCGACGCTCATTGAATCGAAGTCGAGCTTGGAGAGATCACTCACTGAACGACCTCCCGTGAGCTCTCCGTTTCGGGCAGCTGGTCGGGATTGCGAAGAAGCTCGCGGAGTTTCAGGCGCGCCTTGTGCAGCTGCGACTTGCTGTTGCCGGTTGAACACTCCAGCATCGTAGCAATCTCATTGTGCTCAAAGCCCTCAACATCGTGCAGGACGAACACCATACGGTACCCCGGCGGCAGTGAGGCGACGGCGCGCTCAAGGGTGACACGGTCGACCGAACCGGCAAGCTGCGTGTCGCGAGAGCCGAAGTCGCGCTTCGGTGCATCCTCTTCGGAGGGGTTGATGGTCTCCTCCAGCGAGACAAGCTGCAGACCCTTCTTGCGAAGGTGCATCAGGACGAGATTCACGGTGAGGCGATGCAGCCAGGTGGAGAAGGCGCTCTCGCCGCGGAAGCTGCCCAGCTTGCGGAAGAGGTGGAGGAAGGCCTCCTGGGTCATGTCCTCCGCTTCAGAGACATTGCCGAGCATGCGCAGGCAAAGGGTATACACCCGCCGTTTATGTAGCGAGTAGAGCTTGGAGAAGGCATCCGCATCGCCGTTCTTGGCGCGCTCGATGGCTTCGGCCTCGCCGGCGATTGGAGGGTTCCGCTTGAACAAGCCGGCGTTTGGTTTTGTCTGCATCTGTAAGCCTTGAAATCCCATAAGCGAAGTCCCCGGTCAGTACGTCCGTTCATGCCGGCTTCGCGCCTGCTTTCAGCGTAACGCACTTGTTCTCGGAAAGGTTTCAGAAGGCTTGGATTGGAACGAAAGGTTTCGGGTTGTACCGGAGTCCGGGATGTTGGGGCTAAGCCCCGATGTATCTGGCGTATAAGGAGCGGGCCCGCCCGGCGTCGGTGGTGCCCTGGATGAGGGCACGGCCGTCCAGGAAGACGGTGATGGTATGCGGTGGCGTGTGGAAGCGTAGCAGCAAGCCGTTGGCTCGAACTTCGCCGAGCGGTTCGAGGCGACGCGCGAGAGCAGCGAGGTCGACGGGGCGCGCGTGCTCGTGAATCTGCACGGCGTTGCGGCCACAGAGGGTGATGGGTGCGCGGCCTTCGCCGGCCAGGGCGCGGAAGCGGCGCTGCCCGCAGACCTCGCAGTCCACGCGTGGCGTGCCCGCGGCGACCTCGGAGCGCTCTCCGGTCCAGAGATCGCAGGCCAGCAGCGTGCGACGCATGCGATCGGGCTGGCCGGTGAGCAGCTTCAGTGTTTCGGTGACCTGGAGCGACGCGGCGAAGTTGACAGCTGTGGAGAGGACGCCTGCCGTGTCGCAGGTCTCGACGCTACCGGTGGGGCTGGCAGGGAAGAGGCAGGCGAGGCAGGCAGTTGGCTCGAAGGACGATTCCCCGCTCGCTGGCCGAGGGAGGATGTTCATCGTCGCAGCGTAAGCACCCACCGCGGCGGCGTAGATCCAGGGGCGGCCGTCGCGGACGCAGAGATCGTTGATCAGGTAGCGCGTCTCGAAGTTGTCCGTGCAGTCGAGAACGATGTCGGCATCTCCGATGAGCGTCTCTGCGGTGCGTGGCGTGAGGTCAGCGATCTGGGCATGGACGCGGATGCCGGAATTGACGCGGGCAAGGTGGCGGCGCGCGGCCTCGGCCTTGGGAAGGCACTCGCGGGCGTCGTCCTCGTCGAAGAGGACCTGGCGCTGAAGGTTGGAGGCCTCGACGTAGTCGCGGTCGATGAGTGTGAGGCGGCCGACGCCGGCGCGTGCCAGGAGGCTGGCCGTCGCGGCTCCGGTGGCGCCCACGCCAACGATGACCGCATGTCCGCTGGCAAGGCGCTGCTGACCGAGCTCGCCAATGGGCGCGAAGAGCACCTGACGGGAGTAGCGTTCGTGGTCGTTGATCGCGTCGCGAGACGTTGGCTCCACGATGTTTTCCAGCAACTCCGGCTGCCCGCTCGTGTTCTTGTAAGACATTGAGGCTCAGTATACGAGCCGGCGCGCTTGCTCTGATGTGCGGAGCCCGGTGAACCCGCCACGCGAAATCTGCATCTTTACGAGAAATTACGGTGTTCTTGCAGCGGGTCCGGAGGGTTGACCCTGAGAGTTCAGGCGCTAAGGATCTGAAGGAGTTGCGCGCAGCATAGCTCCGATAATGGGCGAGAATAGAGCGTGGAGGGTCCTGAGGTGTCTGGGTGGAGCAGGCGATCGAATCTCGTCGAGAGCCGGCTCGCGAGACCTGTCTCAGGAGCGCGAGCTCGCCACTTGGGATACGCACGACTGTTGACTCGGACACTGTTGCTCGTCGGGGCGCTTCTGTCCTCCTCATGGTGGGCCCGGGCGTGCGTGGCGCAGAGTCCCGCCACGACCGACTCCCAGGCGGCAGGTCAGCCGGCCCAACCGCAGACGAGCGTGAACCCCAACGCTCCGGAAGGTATCCCCCAGGCCAGCAGGACGCCGCCCGCACAGACCCCTGCCAGTACGGAGCAAAACTCTTCCGCGGAGGTGACGAATCCTCTGCAACTGTTGACTGAGAGCATTTGGACAAAGACCGGAGTTCCAGTTACCGGCATTCGCTTTGAGGGCGTTTCGATCGCGCCGCATGACCCGATCGTCGCAGACCTGTTGCAGAAGGCCGGTGAGCCGCTCGATCCGCAGAAGGTGCGCGCGGATATTCGAAGGTTGTATGCGAGCGGGCGATATCGCGATATCAGCGTCTCGGGAGAGACGAACGCCAACGGGTTGACGCTGATCTATGCCGGGGTGCCGCGCTATTATGTGGGGCGCGTTGAAGTGGATGGCGTCGCTCAGGAGCGGCTTGCCTCGCTGTTGGAATTTGCGACCAAGCTTGATCCTGGAACGCCGTTCAGTGAGCCGGAGATTCCCGCTGCCCTGGCAGGTGTGAGGGAGTCACTCGAACAAAATGGATACTTTGAAGCGGATGTGAAGGTTGCAACGAATCGTGACGATGCAAACAGCCAAGTGAACGTCATCTTCACGATCAAGCAGGGGCCGCAGGCGCGGGTGGGCAACGTGGGTTTGCAGGGAAAAGATCCGGGCATTGCTGTTCCGGAGTTTCGCAAGAAGGGCAAGCTTGACTGCAACTGGTTTTCCACGATTGTGAACAAACTGATTCTCCGCGGCTGCAATGTGAAGGTCACGCGGGACACAACCAGCACAGCACTCGCAGGTGTGCGCAAGTACTACCAGAAACGCGACCGGCTTGAGGGCACCATCAGTCGACAGAGCGAGACCTACGCTCCGCCGCGTAAGCAGCTCGACTATCAGTTCCTGGCGAACCAGGGCCCTATCGTCAACATCACGATCGAAGGAGCGAAGATCTCAAAAGATCGCAAGAAGCTGCTCGTGCCAATCTACGAAGAATCCACGGTCGATCGCGACCTGGTGAATGAAGGCGCGTTCAACATCCGCGACTACATGCAGCGTAAGGGCTACTTCGACGCTGAGGACTCGGTGAAGTTTCTGGGCCGCGGAACGGGCACCGTGACCGTGCAATACACGGTGACTCCCGGCAAACGTCATATGGTCCGTTCGGTCAATATTGAAGGCAATAAGTACTTCAGCGACTCACTTATCCAACAGCAGCTTCGCGTGAAGAAGGCTGATCTTTACGTGCGCAGCGGAACCTACAGCACGCAGCTGGTAGAGAACGATCGCAGCGCTATCGAGGCACTCTACCGCAGCAGCGGATTCACGCACGTCAAGGTGACCTCCGCGGTGAAGGACACGGACAAGACCAGCGGAGGCCAGGCGTTGAAGGTCGCGATCATCGATGTGACCTACACGATCGACGAAGGAGAGCAGCAGAAGTTCGGAGAGGTAGACCTCTCCGGCGTGGGCGCCTCGAGGCAGGCTGCCATCAAGGCTCTCCTCAGCGCGGAGACGGGCCAGCCGTTCTCGCTGATTACGCTGGCGAACGATCGCGACGCAGTGCTGAGTTACTACCTGGCCCACGGATTCGATCTTGCGGAGGTGGAGATTCAGCAACAGCCCGATCCGAACAACAAGGACCGCATCAACGTGACGCTGGCGGTCTCGGAAGGACACCAGGTCACGATCGATCATGTTCTGCTCTCCGGTCTCGTGCACACGAAACCGGCAGTTGTGCAGCAGCAGATACTGGTGCATGCGGAGGATCCGCTGGACCAGGCCGCGCTACTTCAGACCCAACGGAACCTGTACAACCTCGCGCTCTTCAACGAGGTCAATACGGCGGTGCAGAATCCGACCGGCAATTCGCCGTCGAAGAACGTGCTCGTCCAGCTTACTGAGGCGAAACGTTGGGATGTGACCTATGGCTTCGGCTTTGAGGCGCAGACGGGAACACCAACACTCGGACCCGGACAGACGCAGGGCCAGACCGCGGCGCAGAACGGAAAGGCCGGCGTAAGCCCGCGCGTATCGCTGGATGTCTCCCGCATCAACTTTCGCGGAACACAGCAATCGCTGACGTTACACACGACCTTCGGTCTGCTGGAAAAAGTGGCGACGCTGACCTTCAACAACCCACAGCTTCTGGGCAAGCCGTACCTTACTGGCGCGATTTCCGGTGGATATTCGAACGTCCAAAACATCACGACGTTCCAGGCATCCACACTACAGGGAGACTTCCGCGTCACGCAGAAGTACAAGAAGGCGGACACATTCATCTACAACTTCCTGTATCGCCGCGTTTCAGTGAACCCCGACAGCCTGGAGATTACGCCGAACCTGATCCCGCAACAGTCGCAACCTGTGACCGTAGGCGGCCCTGGTATCACGTACTTCCACGACACGCGCGATCCCAGTCCCGTAGATGCTCAGCGCGGAGAGTACTACTCCATTCAGGAGTTTTTGTCTTCCACGTCTTTCGGTGCGGAGACGGACTTCAACCGGCTGGATATGTCTTACTCGTCCTACTACACCTTCGGTGCGAGGAAGTACGTGTTGGCGCGGAACACGCGCGTGGGTTTCGAGAATACCTTCGGTGTGACAAGTGGGAACACGGAGATCATCGGCGTCGTGAACTGCGAGGGAGATCTCTTCGTAACGAACGCTACCTGCAATCCCGTTCCGTTGCCGGAGCGCATGTATGCGGGCGGCGCAACCTCACATCGCGGCTTCGGTATCAACCTCGCTGGGCCGCGCGATCTGACGACCGGCTACCCGGTCGGTGGCTCGGCTGTGGTCGTCAACAGCGTGGAATTGCGCATGCCTCCTCCGACGCTTCCGTTTGTAGGCAACAGCGTATCCTTCGTGCTCTTCCATGACATGGGCAACGTCTTCCGGTATCCCGGCGACATGTTCACGAGCATCAAGAACTTCCGCCAGCCCAACCAGCAAACCTGCTACAACCTTCCGCCGAACGGCACGGCCGATGAAACCGGCACATGCAATTTCAATAACTACCAGCACGCGGTAGGACTGGGGCTGCGGTACAAGACTCCGGTTGGGCCCATTCGCCTGGACTTTAGCTGGAACCTGAATCCCACGGTCTACCCGGTCATTTACGACTACACCACGAACCCGCCGCATGTCGGGAAAGCCGGCCACTTCAACTTCTTCTTCAGCATCGGACAGGCGTTCTAGACGGCAATGAGCAGAGCTCTCAAGGTCGAAAGCTGGGCGAGATTGCAGGGCGTTCTTGTCCTTGCATCGATGCTCGGCTTGTTGATGGTGCCGGCTCGCTGGCTGATCGCGCAGTCGGCGAACCCATCTCCGACGCACCCACCGGCGCCGATGCCTGCCGCGGCGAGCCAGCCGGAGGTCTCGCCGCCTGCCGCATCTACTTCTCCGCTGCCTGCCGCAACACCGTCGATGATGCCCCGGGTGCCCGGCACGCAACTCGATCGTGTGGTGGCGATCGTGAACGACGATCTGATTCTCGACAGCGATGTGAACGAAGAGCTGCGACTGCAGGCCTTCGATCCGTATCGAACCCAGTCTGAGATCTCCCCGACACGCGCGATCGAACGGCTCATTAACCGAGCGCTGATTCTTCAGCAGTTGAAGCTGCAACCACTGGAGCAGCCCTCTGACGCAGAGGTGAACAAACAGATCGATGAGTTGCGCAAGGACATTCCTGCGTGCAGCCGGTATCAGTGTCTGACCAAGGCGGGGTGGGACCGCTTTCTCGCCGATCACGGCTTCACCGAGGCCTCATTTTTCACGCGTTGGAAGGAGCGCATGACGGTGCTCTCATTCATCGAAGATCGCTTCGAGGTGGGCGTCACCATCAAGCCGGAGCAGATCCAGAGCTACTACGAGAAGACGCTGGTGCCGGAGTACGAGCGGCAGCATGCGCCAGCTCCGAAGCTCGAGGCGATATCGAGTCAGATCCGCGAGGTGCTTCTTCAGCAACAGATCAGTAACCTGCTGCAGGACTGGTTGAAGAGCCTGCGGGCACAGGGCAGCGTTGTGGTGCTACATCCCGGGGAGGAGGCGCCATGAGCGATGCTTCGCAAGATACATCCGGCACTCCCAAGAAGCCTGTGCGGCGCTCGCGCACGTTGCGAATCCTCGGTTGGATTGGCGCGTCCATTCTCGTTTTATTGATCGTGCTGGTGCTCGGGCTCTCGTGGTACACGACGACGGCAGACTTCCAGCGCCGAGTTGGTGGAAAAGTTGTCGATGTGCTCGAGGATTCGACCGGTGGCAAAGTTGAGTTGGGCCACATCTCGTTCAGCTTGTGGCATCTCGCGATTGAGGCCGACAACCTGGTGATCCACGGCACCGAGGGTCCCGGCGAGATGCCTTATCTCTCCGCGGCGAAGATCTTCCTGCGTTTGCGCATTCACACTTTTCTCTCGCACACGGTCGGCAAGGGCCCGCAGTCGCATGTCGGGCTGAACTACCTGCGCGTGGAAGAGCCGCACCTTCATCTGATCATCGACAAGAACGGCAACACGAATCAGCCAGTTCCCAAGCACCCAAGCACGAGCACCGAACCGGTGCAGGATACGCTGCTCGATCTGCAGGCCAGCGAGGTCGAACTGGCGAATGGGCTTGCGGTCGTGAACGATCGCGCGATTCCATTCGACGCGGCTGCGAAGGACCTCAATGCGCAGGTGCACTACATCAGCCTGAGTGACCGCTATGGCATCTCGATCGATCTTGCCGACTTGCGCACGCGCATGATGACGGAGCCCGAGGTCCAGTCTCGCTTGCACATTGAGATGCAGTTAGGGCGCGACATCGCCCAGCTGACGAACCTCGACTTTGAGACGGGCATGAATTCGCACCTCAAGGCGACCGGGCTGATCGAGCACTTCGCGCATCCGGAGTGGCAGGCCAACGTCAACGGCGAGCTTGCGCTCAAGCAGATCGGATATCTTGCAGGGCTGGATGGTTTTGAGGATGGGACTGTTGCACTAAACGTAAATGGGCGCAACTGCACGGTGACCCCGCAGGTGGCGCAGAAGAATCCGCACTTCTGGCAAAGACATATCCATCCGCACGTGCCGCCTGACGCGAAGATGCTTCCTCCCAGCCCTGAGTGCACTGCGGGGTATCTCCTGGTGGGCGACATCCGGCTGCGCAAAGCAGCGTATCGGATCCCCTCGGTGCGCGTGGCTGGTGTGGATGCGTATTCGCAGTTGCATGTCACGCCTACTGAGCTACTTTTCACCGCTCTCACCGGAACGCTGCCGGGCGGTGGCCGCGTCGAAGGTGAACTGAAGATCGAGAACTGGCTCGGCGAGGTTCCACCAAGTACCCCGGCAAAGTCTGCGACGACTGTCGCCGCCGCCAAGACCGCGAATGCTACGGCCGAGGCCATCAAGGCAAAGCCTCCGGTGCAGTCCGTGAAGCTTCCTTCCGCACAACCTGCGCATGCCTACATGACCGTGACAGTGAAGGGAATCACGCTGCGGACCATCATGGACATCACCGCGCCGGAGCACTACGGCGATCTCGGCCTGGACACAGCGATTAGCGGGCCTGTGAAGGTGGAGTGGGGTGGACCTGCGACCGACATGCCCAGCTCCGTGCAAGTGGATGCGAACCTCAAGCTCGCGCCGACTGGTGTTCCGCGCAAAGGCGCATTGGCAAATATTCCTGTCACTGGAGTTGTCGTCGCGCACTACAACGGCCGCTCGCAGATTGTGAACATCAAGACGGTCAACGTGCAGACGCCGGCAACGGTGCTGGTCGCCAGTGGAGTGCTCGGTGTCAACAATGGAGATCCGCTCACCGATCTGCAGGTGAATATGCAGGTGCGCGACCTGGCCGAATTCGACCAGACGCTGCAGACCCTGGGATTTGAGGCAAACGGCAAGCGAGGCAGCGCGGCGATTCCTGTGGACCTGCACGGCACGATGAGCTTTGTGGGCACGGCGAAGGGCGCGGTGCGGACGCTAGATGTGAAAGGGCACCTTGAGGCGAACGACCTGCTTGTGCATCTTGGCAGCGAGGCCAACATTCAAGTCGACTCCGTCGTGGCCGATGCGGAGTATGCGCCCAACACCGGTCTCGCCATCGCTTCGTCGACCATCACGCGCAACACTGCCGTGTTGAACGTCTCGGGCAGCTTCCACCCGCACCGGATCGTCTCTCCGCGCGGCGTCGTCTCTTATGTCTGGGATAACGATCTCGGGCTCGATGTAACTGCGAAGCTTGCGAACGCGCAAGTCGCTGATCTGCTGCAGATCGCTGGGCAGCAGGAAAAAGTAAAGCTGACCGGCACCGCGAACATCGATGCTCATGCAGCAGGCACTCTGCGCAGTCTCGCAGGGACGGGCAATGTCACGCTGACGAATGGCGAAGTCTACGGCGAGCCATACCAGACGATTGCTGTCGATATCAGCGCGCAGGGAACAGAAATCAACGCTACGCGCCTTCTGGTACAGGCGCATGACATGTCGATTCACGGCAGAGGAAGCTACGACATCGCCAGCAAGCATGTGGCGGCGCACGTCACGGGCAACAATCTTCGGCTTTCGAAGTTGCAGCTTCTACAGAAGGCGAATCCAGATGCGGATGCCGTGATCTCGCTGAATGTCGATGCAGACGGAACGATTCAGGAGCCGAATCTTCGTGCCCAGGTTCAGCTTGCCGACATCACGTATCAGGGAAAGAAGCTCGGTGTACTTTCGCTGAACGCGAACAGCGTCGGCACGAACCTGGATTATCAGATACAGTCCACGCTCGTCGGTGCGCAGATCGCCGCGAACGGACGCAGTTCATTGCAAGGTGATTACGCTACACAGGCGCAGATGACGCTGACAGGCGTAAACGTGGCGAATCTCCTCGATCTCTTTGCGCCGGGAACAATCAAGGCGACATCGCAGATCAATGGCACAATTTCAGTCAGCGGCCCTGCCGCGAAGCCGCTGGAGATGACGGGTACAGCGGAGCTAACCCCCTTCAACGTAACGGTCCAAAATGTTCAGCTCACCGCGCAGGGCCCAATTCGTGCGAGCCTGCGTAACGGCACCGCATCGCTCGATCAATTTCACATCACCGGGCCTGGCACTGAACTGCAGGCGAGCGGTACCGCGAAGATCTTCGGTGACAGCAATCCGGAGGGTGGTCCGCTCAACGTCAAGGCGAACGGAAGCGTCAACCTGCGCCTCCTCCACACGTTTGACCCCAACTACATTACGTCGGGCAGTGTGACGCTCGATTTAGGTGTGCAGGGCCGCGTGCAGGATCCTTCTCTGACCGGCACGCTGAAGTTTGACAGAGCCAACTTCGCCATGGACGGCGTTCCCAACGGACTGAGCGATCTCTCCGGCACGATGGTCTTTAACCAGAACCGTCTCGAAGTGCGCGATGTCAGCGGCACCTCGGGTGGCGGAAAGGTGACGCTTGGTGGCTTCATTGCTTATCAGCGCGGCCTATCGGCGGATCTCACCGCGAACCTTGATACCGTGCGGGTTCGCCTCTATGGTTTGAGTTCCACCGCGAACGCCTCGCTGCGTCTTCAGGGCGGACCACAGAGCCTTCTCCTCTCCGGCAATGTATTGATCACGAGGTTCGGCATTGGACAGGATGTTGACTTCGCCGCCTTTGCGGGCGCGGGAGGCATTCCCACGCCGCCTGATCCAACCGCGTTCAGCAACAAGATTCGCCTGGACGTGCATGTTACAAGCTCGCCACAGCTCGACTTTCAGAATTCGTATGCGAAGCTTGCGGGAACGGTCGACCTGTCTGTGCGCGGCACCATCGCTCAGCCGTCCATCCTGGGTTCCATCCGCATCACAGACGGCAGCGCGACCTTTGCGGGCACGAAGTATGAGCTTGAGCGGGGCATTATTTACTTCAGTAATCCCGTTCGCATCGATCCGGCCATCGATCTCGATGTTTCGACTCGCGTGGAAAATTACGACATCACAATCGGCATTCACGGCGACATGACAAACCTGAAGCCGACCTATCGCTCATCTCCTCCGCTGACCGAAGCCGATATCTTCAACTTGCTGGCACTCGGGCGGACTCAAGAGGAGTCGCAGCTCAACACGCAGCAGCAGCAGCAAGCGGGGCAGGATCCCACTACCAGTGCACTGCTCGGTGGCGCACTGAACGCGACGGTCTCAAGCCGCGTCGGCAAACTGTTCGGCGCGGGGTCGATCAAGATCGATCCGGCCTTCGTCGGCACGCTCGGCAACTCCACCGCTCGCATCACCGTGCAGGAGCCGCTGACGAAGGAACTCACGCTCACCTACGCGACCAACGTCAACCAGTCCGCGCAGCAGTTCCTCTCGCTTCAATACCAGCTCAACGAGAACACTTCGATTGTTGTCACGCGCGATGAATCAGGCGTTTTTTCGATTGTTTATAAGATTCGCCGGCGCTATCGTTGAGCCTCAGGATGTTGAGGCTACGCGGGTTGCGAGCACAGCATCCAATCAATCGAAATACGAAGCTTCACGTGAGGTCGGTCATGACAAGATACAGACGCGTCCTGGCTGCAGCAGCCTTTGCATTGTTGGTAAGCGTATCGGTTCCTGCTGTGCGAGCCCAGAAGGGCACGGATGCACAGATCCAGGCTGACGCCCAGAAGCAGCTCAGCAACAAGAAGTTCAGCGGAGTTCACGTGCAGGTGCAGGACGGTGTGGTGCACCTCACCGGCCAGGTGGACCGCTATGCCGACAAGGAGGACGCGCAGAAGCGTATCGAGAAGATGCGTGAAGCGTCCAGCGTTCGCAATGACATCACTGTTGCCGGTGCGGGAAGCGTCTCGGACGCGGAGCTCTTCCAGAAGCTCTCCAAGCAACTGGTCTATGACCGGCAGGGCTATGCCTCCTATCCGTTCAACAGCCTTACGCTGGAGGTCCACAACGGTGTCGTCACCGTTGGCGGGCTTGTCGTTGAACCCGTCGATAAGGACTCGGCCTTAGGTCTCATCAAGAACACGCCAGGCGTCCGCGGTGTTATCGACCACATTCAGGTTGCGCCTGTCTCGCCGTCAGACGATCGCATTCGCGCCGCGGAGTATCGCGCCATCTATGGCTATCCCCAGTTCACGAAGTATGCAATCAATCCTGCCAAGCCCATTCGCATTGTCGTCCTGAACGGTCATGTTGTGCTCACGGGAGTGGTCGACAGCAAAAGCGACCGCGACATCGCAGGTATCCGGGCGAACCAGGTGCCGGGGGTCTTTTCCGTGCAGAATCAACTGCAGGTCGCTGGAGAGGGCGAACGCTGAGTGCTCGTTGCCGGCGGCCGCAGAGCAGTTCTCGTCTCCGTCGCGTAGCATTATTGGAATGAGATCGGTTCTGCACAGCACACGCGTAACGCTCGAGATGATCAAGTGGGAGCACTCGATCTTTGCGCTCCCCTTTGCTCTTACCGGTGCCGTGCTGGCCGCGGGTGGTTGGCCTCCGCTGCGCGTGCTTGGCTGGATTGTGGTGTGCATGGTTGCCGCACGGTCCGCCGCGATGGCCTTCAATCGCCTGGCGGACGCGGAGATCGATGCTGTGAATCCCCGCACTGCCGCGCGCGCGATTCCGGCCGGGCTCGTCTCGAGAGGCTTTGTTATTACGTTCACCATCGTCGCTTCGGCGGTGTTTTTTCTGGGTGCAGCGATGCTCAACCGCCTCACGCTGGAGCTCGCTCCGCTGGCCCTTGCGATCGTCTTCGCCTACAGCTATATGAAGCGCGTCACACGATGGTCACACTTGATTCTGGGACTCTCTCTTGGAATCGCCCCGGCAGCCGCGTGGATCGCGGTGCGCGGTTCGCTGTCGCTCAGAGGCGTGCTTCTTACGGCAATCGTGCTGCTCTGGGTTGGCGGCTTCGACGTACTCTACGCCTGCCAGGACTTTGAGCATGATCGCCGTGTCGGTCTTTACAGCGTGCCGCAGGCATTTGGTCTTCGTGGTGCTTTTTGGATCGCGCGCATCATGCACGCCGGGATGGCGGTGCTGTTGTTTGTGATGCTGCATGCCTTCGGCTTGGGCCCGGTGGCTCTTCTCGGTGTGGTGGTCTGCGTGGCCCTGCTCGCGTACGAGCATGCCATCGTCGCGCCTGGCGATCTTCGCCGGCTCAACGCGGCGTTCTTCACACTGAACGGAGTCATCTCCGTCGTTCTCTTCGTCTTCATCGCGGCGGACATTCTGCACCGGCGGTAGCAGGCGCTTCGACAGGAACGGTTCTGACAAAGAAACGGGGGCCGCCGGAATCCAGCGAGCCCCCCTCTTTTTCCCGGCACGGCCGTGAGCCGGTGCCAGAGATTCTTTCAGCTCTTTGTTTCGTCGCGGTGGCGATTCACTTTCTCTTCAATGCGCTCCTTCACGTTCTGCGCGGTCGATGTGATTCTTTCCCGAACGTCGTGCGCATCGGCGCGGCCCTCGTTTGATTTCCGGCTCTGTTCGTCGGCGACAGCGTTCTTCACTGTTCCCATCGCCTGTTCCGCATGTCCCTTCACCTGCTGAGCCGCACCACGGTTCGCCATCGACTGGTTGTTCATTGCTTCGCCGGCTGACTGCTTGATCTTTCCGGCAACCTCATCGAGTTTGCCCTTGGCCTTGTTCTCCATTCCGCTCTTCATGCCACTCTCCTTTTCGTGCCCACACGTTCGTGAGACTCCTGGCCCTTGGTGTTGTTAGATGCCTCGACGTCCCGAAAGAAGATTGAAGATGAGAACGATGATTGCGAGAACCAGTAGAAGATGAATCCAGCCGCCCAGCGTGTAGCTGGTCACCAAACCCAGAATCCAAAGAATGACAAGAATGATAGTGATCGTCCAAAGCATAGATACGGCTCCTTATATGAATGACCCAATGGTCACTTTGACGGCGCCGTCTCGGCGGCGTTCGCTAAGATAAGTTGCTCCGGATTATGCTGAGGTTGTCCCAAACGGGTAGATATATCTTCAATTAAGGAACCAACCCCTGAGCGACCCGAAAACACATCGTGATGAGACAACTCGAACGATTGCAGCGTCATCAGCCGGCCGCGTCGCCATCCAGGGAGAGCGCGGCTCCAATAGCCACATGGCTGCGCTTGCACTTGCGCCGGAGTATGAGGTTCTACCTTGCGCCGTCTCAGCCGACGTCTTCGCCGCGCTGCTCGACGGCGCTGCGCAATGCGCCGTGCTCCCGATCGAGAACACACTGCACGGTGCCGTCACTGAGCACTATGATCTGCTGCTTCAAAATCCCGTACGCATTGACGCTGAAGGTCTTCTACAGATTCGCCACAATCTCATCGCGGCGCCGGGCGTCGAGCTCTCCGAAATCCGGACCGTGCTCTCGCATCCCGTCGCACTCAACCAGTGCCGCAAGTTTCTCTCCAGCTTCACGCAGGCGCGCGCTCTGCCGTTTTACGACACCGCGGGAAGCGTTAAGCACATCATGGAGGAGGCACTAACGGACACCGCCGGTCTCGCGCCGGAACTCGCCGCGGAGGAGTACGGTGCAAACGTGCTGCTGCGCGGCGTCGAAGACCACCCACAGAACTTCACGCGCTTTCACCTCATCCGCCGCGCCGAGGATCCGGCGCCCACCGTCGAGCCCGACAAGCTCAGCGTCGCCTTCGCGCTCGAGCACCGCCCCGGCACGCTCGTTAAGGCGCTGCAGGCGCTGGCGTCAGCCGGCGTAAACCTCACCCGCATCGAGTCGCGCCCTGTCCCCGGTCAACCGTGGGAGTACGTCTTCTTCGTCGAGTTCCGTTTCCCTGACGCGGCAACTGCCGACGCCGCGCTCAACGCGCTTCACTCCGAAGCCCGGATGGTCCGCGAACTTGGCCGCTACAAAGCCGCTGCAACTTCAACCACTTCCTGAACCGCTGGAAGCATCTCTCACAGCGTTAAAGAGCGCAGGGACCCGTTGCCGGATCCCTGTACTGTTTCTGGCTGCCAGTCAGCGTTCTTTTAGAACTTGAGACTTGGTAGCTCCTGAATGATGTAGACACCGACCACGAGGACCGTCATCAGCACCGCCGCACCGCCCAGGCCCTGGTAATAGGGCCGAAGCTTATCGACGCGCGCTACGATCTCGTCATGTTCCCTATGTTCCATCGACATGTGAGTGCCGTCGTCATTGAGGAATAACTGGTCGGTTTCATGTTGGGTGAGTGTGGCGCGGTAGATCATCACTGCGATAAAGCCGATGACGGAAGCGCCCCACAGAGCGATTAGGATCGGGAGCACATGCATGGCGGTTGTTCCCCCCAGAGTCGAAAGAGTCTGGTCCGGGATACCGGGCGGGTCCGATCTATGAGCCTCGGGCTCGTAAGGTAAGCTGGGCCGCCAAAATCATACGCCTGGCGATGTTCTGTGGAAAGGGCCTCAGCCTCGCGAATCCCGCCGGATGCGCCGTCTCCAACGGCCCGCCAATTGCTTCTGGAGAAGCCCCCAAGCGAGTCCAATCCCCCGAAACCTTGTGCCCTGCAACGGCATCCAATAGCAGTATGCTTGTGTTGTCCCAGGGCTTTCCAGCGGCTTGCCCCGCTGGCATCCTGTAGCTACACTAAGAGTTGTGCTCCCGTGCCGGGTATTCGCCCGTTTTCGGGGAAAAGAGAGGTTTCCATGTCCACCGCCGCCACCCCTGTTGCCGAAGTCGTAACCGGTCCCGAGACGCCCCGCAAGAACGCCGTCGAGCTGACCGACTCCGCCATCTCCAAGGTCAAGGAGATCATGGCGACTCAGGATCCGATTCCGGCCGGCCTGCGCATTGGTGTCGTTGGCGGCGGCTGTTCCGGCTTTCAGTACTCCATGAGCTTTGAGAACCAGGCGGGCATGATGGACAAGGTCGTCAAGTTCGGCGACCTGAAAGTATTCGTCGACGCCACCAGCGCCATGTACCTCAACGGCTGCACCGTCGACTACGTCGAGACCCTCGAGGCTGCCGGCTTTAAGTTCGAGAACCCCCAGGTGAAGTCCACCTGCGGCTGCGGTTCCAGCTTCAGCGTCTAGCTCTCGATTCCCAAAAAGTTGCAGCGAGGCCTCACCGCTATGGTGGGGCCTTCGCATTAGGAGCAAACGGCCCTGTCATCCGTCTATAAGATAAGCAGCGAAACACTAAGATAACTAGCAAGCGCTCAGCCAAGAAGCCTTTCCAACCGCATGACAGAGTTCACAATCCGCCTCGCCGACGAACGCGGCCGCATCCAGGAGCAGACCCACGCCGCCGCGACCGCCGAGGAGTTGCGCACGCGCTTCACACAGGCCGGCTACCTCGTTTACTCCGTCAAGCCGCGCACCGGCCTCGCCGGAGGATCGAAGCGCAAGGTCAAGCTGGAGCCGTTCCTGGTTTATAACCAGCAATTTCTGACGCTCATCCGCGCCGGTCTGCCCATCCTCAGTTCGCTCGAACTGCTCGCCAAGCGCCAGAAAAACCCCATCTTCCGCGCTCAGTTGGAGGACGTCGCCGCCCGCGTCAAGACGGGCGAATCCATCTCCTCGGCCTTTGAGGCACAGGGCAGCTTCCCGCTCGTCTACACCGTCACACTGCTCGCCGGCGAGCGCTCCGGCAATCTCGAGGAGGTCCTGCAGCGCTATCTCGACTTCCAGCGCGTCTCGCTGACCTTCCGCAAGAAGCTGAAGTCCTCGCTGATTTACCCCGTCTTCCTCATCGTCATGGTGATCGGCCTCTTCATCTTCCTGATTACCTTCGTCGTCCCGCGTTTTGCGCAGCTCTACGACCAACTCGGCACCAAGCTCCCCAGTCTGACGCTTCTCCTTCTCACCATCGGCAAAGACGTGCAGCATTACGGCATTTATATGGGCTTGGCGCTGGCGCTCATCGTCTATCTCATCGTGCGCTGGACCCGCACTGACTCTGGTGCGAACTTCGTCGACCGCGTCCGCATCGGCACTCCCGGCCTCGGGCAGGTCTGGCTCAAGTACCAGGTCGGCCTCTTCTCGCGCACGCTCTCGACCTTGCTAACCGGCGGCCTTCCTCTGGTCCCGAGTCTCGAGACCGCAGCTCGCTCCATCGAATCGCGCAAGGTTGCCAAGGCTGTCTACACTTCGGTCGAGAGCGTCCGCGAAGGCCAGGGTCTCGCCACCAGTCTCGAGGAGACCGGCGTCTTCCCTGAGCTTTCCGTCGAGATGATCGAGGTTGGCGAGTCCACCGGCGCGCTTCCGGCCATGCTCAACTCCGTCGCCGAGTTCTTCGAAGAGGACGTGCAGACCCAGCTCGCCGCCATCATGAGCCTTATCGAACCCCTGATCCTCATCGCCATGGGTCTCGTCGTCGTCACCATTCTGATCGCGCTCTACATGCCGATCTTTAGTCTGGGCAACATTGGCGGCTAGCTGTACGCTGGCCACGCAAGGAGTCTGAACCAAATGGCTACCCCCGTAGCAACCCCGCTCCCCAACGACTCGCTCACCGAAGCCGAGCGCGCCGAACGTCTCGCGCGCCGCTATCACGCTGAGTTCGTCGACCTGAAGCACTTCAAGATCCAGCACGAGCTCTTCAAGTCCGTTCCGGTCGACATGATGTTCCGCTACAACTTCGTTCCGCTCGAGCAATCGCAGGACGGCCGCCTCGCTATCGCCGTCGCCGACCCCTCTCGCCTCATGGTGCTCGACGAGATCGCCGGTCTGCTCGGCACGCGCATCATCACCCGCGTCGCCACGCTCTCGCAGATCACCGACCTCCTCAAGAAGACGGAGCAGTCGCAGCGCGTGCTCGACGAAGCCACCGAAGGCCTTGCCTTCGACGTGCTCTCCGGTGAAGACTCCACCGACGAGAACATCTCCATCGAGAAGCTCGCGGCCGATGACGACATCTCGCCGATCATCCGTCTCGTCGACACGACCATCTTCACCGCGCTCGAACGCCGCGCCTCCGACATCCACCTCGAGACCTACGACGACTCGCTGCTCGTCAAGTACCGCATCGACGGCGTGCTCCAGCAGGCCATGGCGCCCATCGCCCGCGAGCATCATCAGACCATCCTCTCGCGCATCAAGGTCATGAGTGAGCTCGACATCTCCGAGCGCCGCGTCCCGCAGGACGGCCGCTTCCGCGTGCGCTACAAGGGCCGCCTCATCGACTTCCGCGTCAGCATCATGCCCACAGTTCACGGTGAAAACGCCGTGCTCCGCGTGCTCGACAAGGAGTCGATGTCGGAGAAGTTCCATAACCTCTCGCTCGACGTCGTCGGATTCGCCGAAGAGGATCTCCGCCGCTTCCGCCGCTACATTAAGGAGCCCTACGGCATGGTGCTCGTCACCGGCCCCACCGGCTCCGGCAAAACCACCACACTCTACGCCGCGCTCAACGAGATCAAGTCCGAAGAGGACAAGATCATCACCATCGAAGACCCGGTCGAGTACCAGATCCGCGGCATCACGCAGATTCCCGTCAACGAGAAGAAGGGCCTCACCTTCGCGCGCGGCCTGCGCAGCATCCTCCGCCACGACCCCGACAAGATCCTCGTCGGTGAGATCCGCGACGCCGAGACCGCGCAGATCGCCATCAACTCCGCGCTCACCGGCCACCTCGTCTTCACCACCGTGCACGCGAACAACGTCGTCGACGTCCTCGGCCGCTTTCTCAACATGGGTGTCGAGCCCTACAACTTCGTCTCCGCGCTTAACTGCATCCTCGCCCAGCGCCTCGTCCGCACCATCTGCGACTTCTGCCGCCACGAGGTCATCTTCACCGACGCCGATCTCGAGCTCAACGGCCTCGACCCTGCCGAGTGGCGCGGCTTCCGCTTCCAGGAGGGCGCCGGCTGCATGGAATGCGCCGGCACCGGCTATCGCGGCCGCTCTGCCATCCACGAGCTCCTCGAGCTCGACGACGAGATCCGCGAGATGCTCCTCGACAAACGGCCCGGCTCCGAAATCCGCAAAAAGGCCCGCGAAAAGGGGATGCACTTCCTGCGCGACTCCGCCCTCGAGCGTGTCCGCGCCGGCATCACCACCCTGCGCGAGATCAACAAGGTAACCTTCATTGAAACAGGACGTTAGCCCGGCACACGGCTCTCCGGCCGGTTCGTCCAACGGAATGAATCGTCGCTGCCCATTCTTCGAGACTGCGTCGCACGATACTCTAGTGAGAGCCTCTTCATGAACTTGCTCCCTAAAGCCTCTGGAAGCCGTCCGCGCCTCGCCTGCGAGATCGCCGCCGAGGGCGTGACCGCCGCACGCGCGCTGACCGCTGAAGGTCCGCTCGAATCCGTCGCGCGCGCCCCGCTGGCTCCCGGAGCTGTCATGCCCGGCCTCAAGCCCGGCAACCTGCCGGACCGCATCGCCGTCATCGCGGCCATCCGCCGCGCGCTCGAGTCCATCGATGCCCGCCCCAGCCGCGGCGCTGTCCGCCCCAACAATCGCGGCGCCGACCTCACCATCATCATTCCCGACGCCGCCGTTCGCGTCCTCCTGCTCGACTTCGACGCGCTCCCGCCCAAGCTCACCGAGGCGCTGCCCATCGTGCGCTTCCGTCTCAAAAAGCTGGTTCCTTTTGAGGTCGAAGATGCCGTGGTGAGCTATCAGGTGATGAGCTCCACGCGCTCCAACGTGCGTGTCCTCGCCGTCGCCATCCCGCGCGACATTCTTCAGGAGTACGAGACCGCTGTCCGCGAAGCGGGCTTCGAGCCCGGCGCTGTGATCCCCAGCACCCTCGCCGCGCTTGCCGGAGTCGCCGCTCCTGAAGCTTCGCTTATCGTCAACGCCGGCACTACCGGCGTCACCACGGCCATCACGCGCGACGGCGTTCTGCTCCTTCATCGCAGCGTCGACCTCCAGCCCGCCGCAGTCGGGGTCGATCCCGCGATCCCGCTGCAGCTGCAGCAACTCTCGCCGGACGAAATCACCACCGAGATCGCGCAGGCCGTCAGCGTCGCCGTCGCCTACTTTGAGGACACGCTCTCCACGCCGCCGTCCACCATCTTCAGCGCTGGCTCGCTCAGCGCCGACGCGTTGCGCTACGTCCTCAGCGGCAACGGCTACAGCGATGCCGAAGCTGTCCGCGTGCGCGAACTCATCGATGCGTCGGCCTTCTCTGGCGCCGCCGTCACCGGATCCATCCCGCGCGGCTCGCTCGCCGGCGTTGCAGGAGCGTTGCGAGGCTGACCATGCGCATCTCCATCAATCTCGCCACACGCCCGTTCGTCGAGCTTCGGCCGCTCTTTCTGCGGCTCCGCGTGCTTATGGGCGTGCTCGCGGCCATCGCCATCGCGCTCGGCATCTGGGCCCATGTTCTTCAGCAGCGGCTCAATCACGCCAACGCGCAGATGGACGCGCTGCGCAATCAGACCATCGCCGCGCAGCAGGAACGCCTGCACAACGAAGCGCGCATGCGCCAGCCTCCCAACGCCGCCGTGCTCAACCGTGCGCACTTCCTCAACGCGCTCTTCCTGCAGAAGAGCTTCTCCTGGACCGCTGTCATGATGGACCTCGAGAACGTGCTGCCCACCGGCGTGCAGGTCACCTCCATCGAGCCGCAGGCCATGCCTACCGGCGACGTCATCATTCGCCTGCGCGTCTCCGGCGAGCGCGACCGCGCTGTGCAACTCGTTCGCAACCTCGAGCACTCGCGCCGCTTCCTTCAGCCGCGTCTCAGCGGCGAAGCCTCGCAAGCCAAAGAAACGAACGCGAACGCGCAGCGCGCCGGCCAGTTCCGCCAGCCGCAGTTCAACGTCCCCACCGGACCTCCGGGCGTCGAGTTCGACATCCTCGCCAACTACAATCCGCTCCCTGAGGGCGAGTCTTATACGAAGCCCACTTCCATAAGTCCACCTCCGCGAAGCAGACAACCGCAGCACCGCCTGCCGTGAGAGGAGGGAAGCGATGAGCGCAACCGCGACCGTTCCTCCGCCCAGCAGCTCCTCGCTGCTCCGTCACGCTCCACGCCTCACGGCGCGTGCCCGCGCGTTGCTCACGGCGATCAATCTGCACTACGCCGGGGTCGCCGCGCTGCTCGTCATCGTGCTCTACATGGTTCTGCATCTGCTCTTCCTGTCGCAGTCGCTCAAGTCGCATAACGCGGACGCGCTCAACCAGCAGCGCACCTTGCTCACTACCGCGCGCCTGCAGGCGCAGCCGCTGCGCGGTCTCGACACCAAGATCACCGCCTCCACCCGGGATGCCGACGCCTTCTACCAGGATCGTCTGCCCTACGCCTACTCTCAGGTGCTCGCCGAACTCGGCCGCCTCACGCAGAAGAGCAACGTGCGACTGGCCAACGTGCAGTATGCGCAGGCGCCGGTTCTCTCCGGTGCGAACGCGCTCACCGAACTCCACATGGACGCCAGCGTCTCCGGCGACTACCGTCCCATCGTTGAGTTCATCAACGGCCTCGAGCGCGACAAGATGTTCTTCCTCGTCAACGGAATCAACCTCTCTGGCCAGCAGACCGGAATGGTGAACCTGCGCATCCGCCTGACGACCTACCTCCGCGCTCCAAACGAGAAAGAGGCATCAGCGCAACCCGCACCGGAGTCTTCGCCAGCCGGAGGTGCGCAATGAGGACTGGCGCAGAGAACCGCAAGAAGACCATCGCCGCGGGCGCGCTCGGAGCTGTTGCGTTGGTCTGCATCTTCATCATCTACAACTCGCTCTTTGGCGGCACCTCCACACCTCCGCCGACGGTCGCTCCGATCAATACACCTGCACACGCCACAAGAGCTGCCGCTGCGCCAACGCAGGCAACAGCACAAACGCCTGCCAACGCTGCCCACACCAGCATGCCCGGCGTCGACGCCGTGAAGCTTGCGAGCACCTCTGCGAGCCTCGACCCCACGCTCGACGAGGCGGCGATGCACCGCACTGAAAACCTCGTCTACTCGGGCACCGGCCGCAACATCTTCTCGCTCACCTACACGCCGCCACCGCCGCCGATGCCGTCGAAGGTTCCATCACCGCGGCCGAAGCCGATCGTCCTGCCGCCTGCACCCGTTGGTCCGCCGCCTCCTCCGCCCATCAACCTCAAGTTCTTCGGCACGGCCAAGCGCGCGAACGGCCCTCTTCAGGCCTTTCTGCTGCAGGGCGACAACGTCTATCTCGCCTCTGCGGGTGAGATCGTCGCGCACAAGTACAAGATCGTCTCCATCAACCTCAACAGCATCCAGGTGGAAGACCTGCAGTACAACAACACCCAGACGCTGCAGTTGCAGATGCAGTAGCTATGCAGACGCGCACCAAATCCGGCCTGCAACACCGTACCAACTCCTTCGATCACGAGGCTGGCTTCATGCTGGTCTTCGTCGTCCTGCTCGCGGCGCTGATGCTGATCGCTCTTGCTGTCGCTGCGCCTGTCGTCGCAAAGGATCTTCGCCGCGACAAGGAAGTTGAGAGCGCGCATCGAGCCAACGAGTACGTGCGTGCGATCCGCCTTTACTACCGCAAGAACAAGACCTATCCAGTGTCGATCGACGCGCTCGAAAACACGAACAACGTTCGTTATCTCCGCAAGCAATACATCGATCCGCTCACCGGCAAAGCCGACTGGCGCATCATCCACGTCGGCGAGAACAAGACCACAGTCAAAGGCTTCTTCGGCCAGCCGCTCGGCGGACTGAACACGACCGGTGCAGGAGGCAGCCTCGGCTCTGCTTCGACGCTCGGCACGGGTTTCGGTGGAACGCCTTCATCCACCAGCGGGCCCACAAGTCCAACCGGCACCACGCCGGGATCGACCACCCCATCGACGACCGTGAGCGGAGGCACCGCCCTCTCCGCGGGCTTCAGTGGCGCGACCATCGGCGGATCGACGTCGGGCTCTACGACCGGAACCTCCACCTCAGACTCGAGCAGCGGGTCGGGCGGTGTCGGTCAGGTCATGGGCGTCGGAAGTGCGAAGACCGGAACCAGCATCCTGAATCCGAACCAGCAGACCACCTACGAGACGTGGGAGTTCATCTACGATCCCAAGATCGAGCTGCTCTATCAGCAGGCGAACCTCCTCGGGGGAGGCGCAGGCGGCAGCGTCAACTCGGTGTCTCCATCGACCCTGGGCTCGAGTCCTGGACAGTCGAATACGCCCGGATCAAACGCTCCCGCGCCGACGGCGCCGCAATCGACCACTCCACAGTAAAGACTGGATTTGCGCTAGTGCTTGATGGCGTACATGACCCAGCTCGCGAGGATGACCGCGCCTACGAACAGCACGAAGCAATAGGCTCCGAAGCGGATCATCATCCTCGGCTCCGCGCGCTGCGTGATGCCGAAGACCACAGACGTGAAGAGCGAGAACAGAAGCACCGCGCTGAAGTGACTGAGCATCATTACGAGGCCTTCCGTCCGTTGGCGAGCGAGTGCGCGTCAACCGCCGCGATGTAGTTCAGCAACCCGCCGACGACGATGAACTTCGTTCCGTAGTCAGCCAGCGTGTTCACCGACGAAGCGGCTCCCCAGCCGAATGCGTGGGCCAGCCCGCACAGCAGCCCGAGCCCAAGCTGCCCTGCGAAGCCGAGGATGTCGAGGATGTCGCCGGTGGAGGGCGAGTAGATCTTGCCCTGCATCGCGAGGCCGATCACGAACATGCTGAGGATCGAAAGGAAGAGCAGCAGCGCGCGGACCCACTTGCCGAGGATCAGGTGGCCGAGGCCTGGGATGAGCCAGCCGGCGATGAGAACCATTGCGGGAAGGCTCGACTTCTCTCCTGGAATACGCTGGGCAACCTGCTGTGCGTCTGCAGCCATTGGACTCGATTGTATCAGTGCGTGAATTGCGGCTGTTGTCGCGTCAGATGCGGAGGAGTTCGGTCTGACGCGGGCCTGTAACTACAGCTTTCCCGGGTCGCGTGATCATGTTCACCTCGCTGCGGATGCCGAACTCACCGGGGAAGTAGATACCGGGCTCGACCGAGAAGCAGGTGTTGGGCAGCAGCAGGCGCTCGTCGTGCGTCTCGAGGTTGTCGAGGTGCGCTCCGTTGCCATGCAACTCGGTGGCGATGTTGTGGCCGGTGCGGTGCGTGAAGAATTCTTCGAGTCGAGCGTTGCGGATGATGTTGCGGGCGGCGTCGTCGGCCTGCCAGCCGGGGATGGGCTGGTTGGCAGCGTAGGCCTGTTCGACGGCGGCGATGGCGGCGTCGCGGGCGGTACGGACGGTGGTGAAGATGTGGCGTTCGCGGTCGGTGGGTTCGCGGCCGACGACGCCGGTCCAGGTGATGTCGTACCAGATGGCGTCAGGGCGATTGGCGAGCTTGGCCCAGATGTCGATGAGGACGAAGTCACTGCGGAAGATGGGAGAGGTTCGGCTCTCGTTGGGCTCGTAGTGAGAGTCAGCGGAGTTGGGGCCAGCGGAGCAGTTGGGGCCGTGGTCGGTCCAGAGGCCCTCGCGCTGCATGGCGTGATTGAGGAAGCTGACGACCTCGAACTCGGTCGTGTGATCTCCAAGATGAGTGTGGTCGGCGATGTACTTCCAGCCTGCGGCGAGAACGCGGTCGAGGCGCTCCTGCGCGGCGTAGTGCGTGGCGATCTGGTCCTCGGTGAGGACGGCTTCGAAGAGGCTGACGAGATCGGCGGAGCTGACGACGTCTTTGCCGAGGGAGCGGATGAGCTCTACCGTTCCGGCGTCGACCATCGCGACGTACATGATGGCGTTGCGCGGAGAGTACTGCATCGCGATCTTGGTTGAGCCTTCGAGAATCGCGGCGAGATTTTGTTCGAGTTCCTGCCAGGAGGAGTACTCGCGGTGGGTGCCGGGGAGGGTGTCGAGCTTGCCGGACTCGATGCGGTGGACGAGCTTGCGGGGCTCGCCGTGGGCAGGGATGAAGTAGAACCAGCGGCGGGAGACGAAGGCGTTCGGGTCGAGGCCAAGGATGCGGTAGGCGATCGGGTCGCGGTGGTGGTGGTCGTAGAAGAGCCAGCCGTCGAGGTGTTGGTCGCGGAGTGCAGACTGGATGGTGTCGAGGTTCATCCTGAACAGTATGCCCCTCCCCCGGTGTTTTTGCACAAAGTCTTCAAAAGAGAAGACTTAGGGGTGGACCTTTCGTGCAAAATCTTGTATCGAAAGGACTTATCCGCAAAGTCCTGATTGCAAACAACTTCTGTAGGCTTCCTGCCTAGGCAGGGCCATTAAGCGATGACGCCCGGCGGTGTGCCGGGCAAGAAAAGCTCCTACTCTCATTATAAAGGGGACTGTCAAGAGGTTCGGCGAAGGGCGGAGTCTGTTCATATAACTAAACTCCGGCAGCAATAGCGTTCCGGAATACGGTATATGCCGAGGGCGGAGGAAACTTGTCGCTCTGTAGCATCGTCCATACTCAAGTCTCGACCAGTTTGTTTATCGCGTGTATCGGCCCCGGGCGCACTTCAGCATCGGCACAGGGCGAATATGACGGGCATCATAGTCCATCGCCCCGCGTCGGGGAGGAACTATGAAGCTCGCAGGCAAGAAAGCTCTCATTACCGGAGGCAACAGCGGCATCGGGTTGGCCACGGCGCGACTTTTCATCGCGGAAGGAGCTGAGGTCGCAATCACTGGCCGCGACCAAAAGACACTGGATGAGGCAGTCGCTGAACTGGGATCGAAAGCGCGCGGCTATCGTGCCGACGTTACGGTGACTGAGGACCGCAAGAGGCTCTTTGCTGATCTCGCCAAGGACTTTGGAAAATTTGACATCGTCTTCGCCAATGCAGGGATCACTGGCAGGACACCGACGGGCACGAGCGACGAGGCGGTCTTTGAGAATGTCATTCGGACGAATCTCAACGGCGCATTCTTTACGGTCAATTCAGCGGCTCCTCTGCTGAACGACAACGGCAGCGTCATCTTCAACGGATCCGTGCACAACTATCTCGGTCAACCGGGCGTGGCTGCCTATGCTGCCACGAAAGGCGGAGTTGTCGCGATGGCGCGGGCCATCGCCGCCGACCTTGCGCCGCGCAAGATTCGCGTCAACGTAGTGGCCCCGGGAGCGACGGAGACTCCCATCTGGAAGCGCGGGGCGCGGGCCAATGTGACTCAAGAGGAGTCGGCGAAGCTTTCCGACTTCTTCTCCTCCACGGTTCCGCTGGGCCGCTGGGGCGAGCCGGAGGATGTGGCCAAGGCTGTGCTTTTTCTTGCCTCCGACGATTCGTCGTACATCAATGCGGTCGAGCTGATGGTTGACGGCGGATTGACGGGTGCTCCGTTCGGGGCTGCCATTCTTCGGGGCTGATAAGCAGAGCGCGCCGTTCCGATCAACAATCTTTCGCAATTCAATCAAAGAAGAAACTGCGACATGAATTCGCTTGCCGAAATGAGGACTTCAGCTTTGGAAGTATCGAGCCGGTGTGGTGCCGAGGGCTTTGTGGAATGCGGCGATGAAGGCACTGGGTGTGCTGTACCCCGCCTCGAGCGCGGCATGCGTAACCTTCGCTCCGGAACCTAAAAAGCGCATCGCCTCCATCAGGCGAAGCTGCTGCCTCCAGCGGCCGAAGGTCATTCCGGTTGAGGAAAGGAAGAGGCGCTCGATTGTTCTGCGACTGGCGCCGCTGGTGCGAGCGATCCGGGCGAGGGGTCTGCGATCCGAGGGCTCTGCGAGCAAAACTTTGGCTACGCGCAGAGCCCTTACGTCGGCGGGCATCGGGAGTTGGAGCGGGGCGATCTCAATAGCTTCCAGGCGGTCGAGAATGATGTTGAGCAGATGGTTTTGAGACTTGATCCGCGGCTGGAGAGAGCCGCAGACGCAGGCTGCAAGGATGAGTTCCCTGAGGAGAGCGGAGATGTTGACGACGCAGCATTGCCGAGGAAGCGAGGTCACGAGCCCGCGTTTGAAGTAGAGGGTCCGCATGGCAACATCGCCGGCCATCGCAATGGTGTGCGGGATTTTTTGGGGAATCCAAACGGCGCGGTGGACGGGAACGACCCAGGCGCCCTCATCTGTGTGGATCGACATTACGCCGGAGCAGGCGAAGACAAGTTGATCGCGGTCATGGAAGTGCAGGGGGATTCGATGGCCTGCGGCGTAGTCGTGCGTCAGGGTGATGACCGGAGCGGTGCTGCGCGGCAGGACGTCGAAGATTGCGGTTTGTCGCTTTCTCGACATTGATTGACACAATATCGAATGTGAGACCGCCGGGAAAGTCCTAGCGTGAGGTTGTCTGGTTCGAATCGCCAGGCAGTTTCAGGAGGAACGGTCGATGAAGAAAGCTGGAGTGAGCTGTCTTGCCGGAGTGCTGATCTTCGCGGCTGGCCCTGCGCCGCGGGCTTTGTTCGCTGCGACCGGGAAACCGTGTGTGAATCAGACCGAGAGCAAAGCACTGGACTTCTGGCTGGGGGATTGGCAGATCGGCGTCGCCAACGAACATGTGAACGCGACGAGCAGGGTCAGCCTGGAACTGGACGATTGCGTCGTGGTGGAGCGGTGGAACGGCGGAGATGGTCATGTAGGAGAGAACATCTTTGGCTACAGCGCGGACGATAAGAGCTGGCATGGGATGTTCGCGGACAGCGTGGGTCACGTGCACGTGTTTGTGGACGGCCAGGTCCATTCGGACTCCGCGGAGTTTACGGGGCCGAGCAAGGGCGAGCACGGAGAGACCGTTCTGAACCGAATTACGATCCGTCGCACCGGACCGGACCACGTTCAGCAGGTGTGGTCCAAGTCATCGGATGGGGGGAAGACATGGAGCACGGTGTTTGATGGGGAGTACACGCGGAAGTCGTGAGGAGCGGTTTCCGGTACTAATCTCCTGATTCGTAAGAGAGCGGTATCGAGTCTGAAAATGTTCCGCAGCAAGGAGGCACTGAGGCCTCCCTGCAACGAAACAGACTAAGCCGGCACCGCAGGTTTTGCGGCTAGCACATCCTTGAAGCTGGCGCGGTATTGGAGAAAGACCAGGACCCAGAGCACAGAGGCTACGAGTGCGGGAGCAATGGTCGCGGGCGCAAGCGTGAGATGAAAGGCGAGGATGTTGTACAACTCCGCCGCAAGCACCGTGAGCGCCAGCGGAACGAAGAAGCCCGAGAGCAACAGCAGGCCGCCGATCAACTGCAAGGCAAAGAAGAATGCGGCAAAGTGCGACGCGCCGGTGGCCACGAAGAACTGTATCGCGAGCGGGTTCGTGGGCGGCGGCTGGTGGATGAAGTTGAGAAATCCGTTCAGGCCGAAGATGGTAAAGATCAGCCCGAGCAGATAGCGCGCGATGGTGGAAGCAATCTTCATCGTTGTCTCCCTTAGATTGCGTGCGCGTGCGTTTGCACGGCCTGAAGATGCGGCGCGAGGAACGCATCGCGGTCCTGCCCGTAGTTGAGTGCCGCGGTTCCGCCTGCGGTGAGGAAGGTCACGTCCGTGACGCCGAGGAAGCCGAAGACCGAGCGGAGGTAGGGCTCGACAAAGTTGAAGGACGCCATCTGGGTCTGCGGATCGTAGATGCCGCCGGTTGCGATGATGAAGGTCGCCTTTTTGCCGGTGAGCAGACCTTTCGGTTTTCCGTCGGCGTAGGAAAAGGCCTTGCCGACGCGGGCGATCTGGTCGATCCAGAGCTTGAGTACCGAGGGCACGCCGAAGTTGTGCATCGGGCACGCCGAAGACGAACTCATCGGCCTGCTGAAGTTCGGCAAACAGGGTGTCGGAGAGCGCGAGCACTTCCTTCTGCTGTGGAGTGCGCGCCTCTTCGGGCGTGTAGGCGGCGGCTACCCAGTCGGCGGTGACGGGCGGGATGGGGGTGGCGTTGAGGTCGCGGTCGACGACCGTTCCATTGGGGTGGGAGGACTCCCATTCGGTGACGAACGCGCCGGTAAGCTGGCGCGAGACGGATCGGCCGTAGAGCGGGCTTGAGTCAATGTGAAGAAGTGTGGGCATAAGAAAATCTCCTATGCGACAACTGATGTGTAATCGACATATGTCGATTCAAATAAATCGACAAGTGTCGCTTAGACATCTAATGGTGTAGAAGGGGCTATGCTTGGAATCGATGGCGGAGGCGGTCCAACTCGGCGAGGCGGCGGAAAGCACGGACCCGCGGGTTCTGCGGAGCCGGCAGATGTTGATGGAGGCGCTGCTCAGGTTGTTGAACCGCAAGGAGTTCGACGATCTCTCCGTCCAGGAGATCGCGGACGAAGCGGGGCTGAACCGGGCGACCTTTTATCTCCATTACCCGGATAAGAATGCCCTGCTGCAGGCGATGACGGCGGCTCGGTTTCGGGACCTCATTGCCCGGCGGGGGCTTTCCTTCTCGGACTGCGATGGGGCGCTGCGGGCGATTGCGCTGGGGGTTTGCGATTATCTGGCCGAGACGGCGGGGTGCCCGACCCAGTTGGCGAAGATGCCGCTGGAGGGGTCGATCATACCGGCCGTGGAGGGCATGTTCGAGGAGGGCGCCGAGAAACACCCGATGGCGCCTGGCACCGATCCAAAGCTGATTGCAACCACGGCGGCCTGGGCCATCTTTGGCGCCGCGCGGCGGTGGTATCAGACCCCCGAACGGATTCCTGCTGAGGAGATGGCCGCCAGGATTGAAGCGATGGTGAAGCCGATCTTCCTTAACGCCTCCGCGTAGGCTGCGGCGAGAGCTTACGTGGTCGGAGATGCAATGGGCGGCTGCTCCTTTGCTCCGACGATCAGCAGCCAGAGAATGGCGGCGAGCTCAGCCATAAAGACGGGCTGGAGGTAGCGGAAGAGAGCGTCCGTGTACCCCGGAGCGAGGAACCAGGTGATGCCGACGACCAGCCAGGCGACGCCGTCCAGCAGGAGCCAGTAGCCGAGCCAGCGCGGCAAGAAGCGCGAGCGCACGACCAAGTCTCCGAAAGGCAACAGCCATAATCCCCAGAATGTCTGGTTGATACCGTTCGCCTGCCCATGCATGCGGATCAGGAGCATGCCGATGGTGTCGCGCCTGGGTTCGTCGAAGGCGAGGAAGGGCGCGCCGCCCTGAAAGACGAGGAGTGCGGCTGCGCTGAAGAGCACGGCCACGAGGCCAAGGGCAGACGAGACCAGCACAAGAGCTACGAGTTGTCGGGCGCGATGGCGGTCCACGTCTTCAAAGAGGCGATAGAGTGCCAGACTCAGGCCGATGAAGATGACCGCGCCGAGCGTCTCGGCGAGCATGCCCCAACGGTAGAGCGTCTCGTGGGCGAGGACGCGGGCCGCGGTTGAGGCGGCGTCGTTGTGTACGACCGTCTGCGAGGGAACGTAGAGCAGGTAGAACGGGCCCAGAATGAAGCCCAGATACCACAGGCCAGCGATGCGGGCCGTCCTCTTGCGCGACGTCATTCGGACCTCCAGCGTTGTGGGAGGGTACGGGATCCGGGCTCAGGAAAGTTTCGAGGGAATTATAACGAGGGAGCTGCCGATTTCCTGCGCGCGGCAGGGCGAGGTGCGGCGCACAGCATTTCCGGACGGCGGTTTGTTTTTTCAGCCTGGGCTTGACATATTCCTATATAGGAATATATTGTACCCATGATGCGGAGAGCCATTCGGCTGGAACGGATGATTCGTTCGGATGATGGCTCAAACGAGAAGGAGGAGTGATGGCAGCCATTGTGAGGGAAGGCTTACCGGAGGCCTTCGGGATCATCAAAGAAGAGGAGATCGCGGCTCCGGTTGCGATCGAATGTGTCCGCGCAACAGGCGCGGAATGGGCAGGGAGGTAGTTATGTGTCCTTTCTGCATCGGCACAGCGGTTTGGATTGCGGCGGGTGTTGTCACTACGGGCGGAGTTTCGGCTCTCGCCGCGGCGAAGTTCTGGAACAAGAAAGCACAGGAACAAGGAGGAACCGATGACCAGCAAACAGCAGAGCAATGAGCGGATCGCAAACATGAAGAAGCCTCCGGTTGTCTCGGCGGAGGAGTGGCAGAAGGCGTGGCAGGAGATGCTGGTGAAAGAGAAGGAGCTTACCCGCTCGCGCGATGCGCTGGCGGCGAAGCGGCGGCGGATGCCGTGGCTCGCAGTTGAGAAGGAGTATGTCTTCGAAGGTCCGGAGGGGAAGGTTTCGCTGCTCGATCTCTTTGAGGGCCGGCGGCAGCTGGTGCTCTATCGCGCGTTCTACGATCCGGACGTCTACGGCTGGCCTGACCACGCATGCGTTGGTTGCTCGCTGGGTGCGGACCAGGTGTCACACCTCTCGCACCTGAACGCGCGGGATACCACGCTGGCCTACGCCTCACGCGCGCCGCAGGAGAACATTGCCCGTTTGAAACAGCGCATGGGCTGGGAGCAGATTCCCTGGTACACCATCACCGACAGCTTCGATAAGGACTTCGGCGTCGACCAGTGGCACGGGCACAACGTCTTCTTCCGCGATGAGAACGACAGGATCTTCCGCACGTACTTCATCAACAACCGCGGGGATGAAGCCATGGGCACGGTGTGGGATTACCTGGACGTCACGCCACTGGGACGGCAGGAGGACTGGGAGGACTCGCCTGAGGGCTATCCGAAGACGCCGCGCTACAAGTGGTGGCATTGGCACGATGCCTACTCCAGCGAGGATCTCGGTTTGGTCGGCGTGATCGAGAAGGGCATGGAGCTGCAGAATCTGTGACGTCATCGATGCACCCATCTGATGAGTCCGTGCCAGATGGGTGCACCGCTTCTAGATGATCGACGTATCCGGTCCGGTATGGACTTGCGGTTAGAAGTCGAGCTTCAGCGAGAGCTGGCCGATTCTTGGGTCGCCGTTCGTCGAGGTGATGGAGCCGAAGCTCGAGTTGGTCTGCGTCTGCTGCGGATCGCCAAAGTTGGTGTGATTCAGCACGTTGAAGAACTCCGCGCGGAACTGCAGTTGGAGTGTTTCGTGAATCGGGAAGATGCGGATGATGCTGGTGTCCCAGGAGGCGAACTGCGGACCTACGAAGCTGCCTTTTACGACGTTGCCGTAGGTGAGCGCGAGGTTGGTGGTGTATGACGGATTGGTTGAGAAGTTTGCCTTGTTCAACCAGTTCTTGCAATGCGTTCCGGCGGCGCACTCAGTCCCGCCGTAAGGACTCTGCCCATTCCATACCGCGCGGTCGCGGTTCAATCCTGTTCCGTCCACGTTGGCTCCGGTTACGGTGAGCGGATCGCCGCTGCGGAAGAGGAAGATGCCGTTGGTCTGCCATCCATTGAGCAGATAGCGAACGAACGCATTGCCACCGCCGAACTTCGGCAGCAGCCAAACGTAAGAGACCTCCAGCACATTGCGGTGATCGTAGTCTGAGGGACCGTCGTCGAGCCGCTTATAGTTCGGCAGATATATGGGCAAAACATAGGACGATCCGGGAACGACGGCAGTCACCGAGGAGCCGAACGCGTTGTTGTCGATTGACTTCGACCACGTGTAGTTCACGAAGGCGGACAGCGTGTTGCTGAGGCGGTCCTGCAGCGAAAGCTGCAATGAGTGATAGTTGGCGAGGCCGCCGGTATCCACCGTGGCGATCGCATTCGTAAAGTTCTGCTGGTTGACGGTGGAGTAGTAAACACGCTTGCCGATGTTCGGTCCAAAGTTCCACAACGGATTGATGTCGGTCGGATTGATCTGGTGGAAGCCCAGCGAACCGACGTAGGCGGCCTGTCCGGAGATCGACTTCGTCAGCTGTTGCTGCACAGCCAGATTGAACGAGTAGTACACCGGCACGTGGAAGGTAGCGGGATTGAACGTCGAGTAACTCGCGTTCTGGTAGTTGGTCGTCGTGAAGTAGTTGGCCGGCGGCGGCTGCGGTGCAGGGAAGACGTTTCCTCCGGGAACGCTGGCGTACGGATTGTTGAAGAGCGCGGGTTTGGAGGTCGCGGTCGTGGCGAAGCTTTGATTCACCGATGCGACGAAGGGAACGGTGTTGGCGAAGATGTTGTCGAAGACGCCGGGAAGACGTGTGTCGTAGAACTGGCCGACGCCTCCGCGGAAGCTGGTCCTGCCGTTGCCGAACACGTCATAGGCGAATCCGATTCGCGGCATGAAGTGGGAGTAGACCGGGTAGATCATGTTGTTGACGAAGCCGTTGTCTCCCGGAAAGAGCAGGCCAGCGAGCGCGGTCGGATGCGTGGTCGATATCTGACCGGCAGCCCATGCGCTCTGGCTGAACATGCCCTGCCGCCCTGCAGCTTCGTGCTCTGGGTAGAAGGGCTCGTAACGAATGCCGTAGTTCAGCGTGAAGCGGCGGCCAATCTTCCAGACGTCCTGTGCGTAGAAACCCTGAGGGTGATAGCGGTTTTCGAAGTACTGTCCGGAGGCCTGCGCGAAGGCCGTGAGCCCGCCGAGGAGGAAGTCCGCCATGGGTACGGTGTCAGTGGGATTGCTGTTGAAGGTGAAGATGCCGGGCTGCTGGAAGTCGTTCGCGATGTCGACCTTGGCGATCTCAAAGTGCACGCCGAAGGAGAACGAGTGGTTGCCGTGCGACCAGTGGAAGTCATCGGAGAGCGTGTAGTTGTTGCGGCGGAAGGTGGCTGCCGGGTTGTCGCCCATGGTGAAGAAATTGACGAGCTGGATTTGATTGATCTGGCTGAAGTCCGGCTGCCAGACGTTGACGCCGAGGTCGTTCACGTTGGGTGCGCCGGGCAGCGGGCCGCGCGCGGCGTCGTCGATCTGATAGCTGAGTATGAAATTGTTGATCATGCTTCCGGAGAAGATGTGGGTCTCACTGATCAGAGCGTTGTGATAGCGGATGGTTGCCTGATCGCTGTAGGAGAGCAGATCGGCGGTATTTAAGACACCCTTCTGGTCGTAGCGATCGTAGAAGTAGCGAAGCGTCAGTTGATCCTTCGAGGAGAGTTTCTGATCGCCGCGTACGGTGTATTCGATGTAGTTCTGGCTGCTTGGTTTGAAGTAGGTGTAGACCGGGCTCGCTCCAGGAGAGATTGTTGGCAGGTACTTCAGCAGTGCGAGAGAGGACGCGTTGTAGTCGTTCGGATTCACGGTGCAGGTGTAGCTGGTTCCGGCGCTCACGCACGGATAGGGAGCGAGTGTGCTGGGGTTCAGGATCTTGTCGGTCGGGCCGAGCCCGGTAAAGGTGCCGGCGAGCTGCGCGGGTGTGGGAAGCGTCGCCGTTCCGCCGACGGAATTATTGCGATAGCGCGTGGACTGCACGCCGAAGGAGAAGAAGCTCTTGTCGCGGCCATCGTAAAGATGCGGAATCCGGACTGGGCCGTTGATCGTGCCGCCGAACTGGTTGCGCTTGAGGTAGTCGCGAGTCTTCACTCCGTTGACGTACGAGAAGTAGTTGGCGGCATTGAAGACGCGGTTGCGGACGTACTCGAATGCGTCGCCGTGATACTTGTTGGTGCCGCTGCGAGTGATGATGTTGACCACGCCGCCGGCGTTCTGTCCGTACTCGGCGTTGTAGTTGCTGGTCTGTACGCTGAACTCCTGCAGGACATCCGGGAATGGAAAGGGCGCGTTGACGTTGGTGTACTCGTCGACGTTGTTGCCGCCGTCGAGCATGTAGTTCACCTGGTTGGCGCGCGTTCCGTTGATCGTCACAGCAGCAACCACAGGGAACGTCTTGGTCGACCCCTGATCGATGTTGGCGCTGGGTGCGACGACGACGCCGGGGACGAGCTGGGTCATGGTCGCGGCGTTACGGCCGTTCAAGGGAAGATCGTTGACGCGCTTCTCGTCGATGACCTGGGAGAGTGTTCCGGTCGTTGTATCGATTTGTGGAGGTGCAGCGCTGACGGTGACGACCTCTGTGGTGGCGCCGACCTTCATGGCAATGTCTACGGTGAGGGCCTGATCGGCCTGCAGCCGCGCGTTGCTGGCGGTGTAGGTTGCGAAACCCTTAGCGACGGCTGTTACGGTGTACTGCGCCGGCGGGAGCGAGGGGAAGCTGTACACGCCGGAGCTGTCGCTGGTGGTGGTCGTGGCCTGGTGTGTGCCGGTGTTGGTTGCCGTGATCTGAGCGCCGGAGACCGTGGCCCCTGTGGTGTCGGTGACGGTGCCGCCAATGCGTCCGAGGCCCTGCGCGGATGCGCTTGCGCTCCAGAGCAGCGCGGCGAGGGCCATTGCGAATAGCACGAAGTGAATCGTTCCGGATCGTGTTCCTCGTCCGAGCAACATTCGACACCTCCTGAAAGTCAGGTCGTCGCGTACCGTAAAGACCCGGCTTGCGCACGCCGACCGCGATCTTTGAAACTGATTCGCGATTGAAACGGCAGAATGCTAGGAGTGTGGAACTGGGGTTGTCAACAGATTTATTTGTGGTGTCAAACACAAGGCTCGATCTTCTCAGGGTTATGACAGTGTGATGATTCGAGAGGTCGTGTTGCGAGGTGCAAGCACTTTTTTCAGCCCCAGCGTGTTATTTGCTGAGAGGTGTCGGCGGGTGCATGACTCAGCACGCCGGGGCTGGCTGCGTTAGGCTTGAATCTTCGTTGGGCTCCGTTGGGATGGTTACTGATTTTCACCTGGAGACCTGTCATGAGCATTCTTCTTGCAGCTCTGCTGATCGGTGTGATCGCCGGCCTGCGAACCTTTACTGCGCCCACGGCTGTGAGTTGGGGTGCTCGATTCGGCAGGATTCCGCTGGCCGGAACCCACCTCGCGTTCATGGGGTCCGCGATCACAGCGTGCATCTTCACTTTGCTTGCTCTCTTTGAGATCTTCGGCATCGATAAGAATCCCAAGACGCCGAGTCGCAAGGGCGCGCAGGGGTTTACCTTTCGTGTCGTCTCGGGCGGCTTCTCGGGTGCGGCGATTGGGCTCAGCGGAGGATCGTTCTGGATGGGTCTGCTGCTGGGCGTTGTGGGCGCGGTGATCGGCACGTATGGCGGAGCGGCGTTCCGGGCTAAGCTCGCTGCTTCGTTTGGCAAGGATCTTCCCGCGGCGATCACGGAGGATGCGATTGCGATCATCGGCGCCGTTCTGATCGTGGTCTGTCTCGGATGAAGAGCTTCGACGCCATCATCGTCGGAGCGGGTCAGGCTGGGCCGTCGCTGGCAGGCCGCTTGACGGGTGCCGGCATGTCGGTTGGCTTCGTCGAGCGCAAGCTGTTTGGCGGAACGTGCGTGAACACCGGCTGCACGCCGACCAAGACGATGATCGCGAGCGCTTACGCGGCGTTCGTTGCGCGGCGGGCGGCGGAGTATGGTGTCACGCTCGGCAATGCGTCGATCGGCATGGATATGTCTGCGGTCATTGCGCGGCGCGAGGCGATTGTTTCGCGGGCGCGCAACGGGGTTGAGGCTTCGCTGCGCAATAACCCGCGGTGCACTGTTTTTACGGGGACCGCCAGCTTCACCGGACCGTACACGATGCGTGTGGGCGAGGAGGAGCTGACGGCGAAACAGATCTTTCTTAATGTCGGCGGACGGGCTATTATCCCCAACCTTCCGGGGGTGCACGACGTACCTTTTTTTACGAACTCGTCGATGCTGGCGTTCACCGGGCTGCCACGGCATCTCGTTGTTGTCGGTGGAAGTTACATCGGCATTGAGTTTGCGCAGATGTATCGGCGCTTCGGCAGCGAGGTGACGATTGTCGAGCGGGCGCCGCGGCTGGTGCAGCATGAGGACGAGGATGTCTCTGCGGCTGTTCGCGACATCCTGGAGCGCGAAGGCATCACGATACGGGTCGATGCAGAGTGCATTACTCTCGCGCCGCATGCGGACGGTGTGCTGGTGGGTACGAATTGTCCGGAGCCGCCGCCGGATATTTCCGGGTCTCACGTGCTGCTTGCGGTGGGGCGTACACCGAACACGCAGGATCTCGGGCTGGATCGCGCGGGGATCAAGGCGGACAAGCACGGGTTCATCGTCGTCGACGATCAGCTGCGGACGAACGTCGAAGGCGTCTATGCTATCGGCGACTGCAATGGGCGCGGAGCGTTTACGCATACCGCTTATAACGACTACGAGATCGTGGCGGCGAATCTTCTGGATGGTGGATCGCGGCGGATCTCGGATCGTATCCTCTGCTACGCGCTCTACTCGGATCCTCCGCTGGGCCGCATTGGAATGACGGAAGCCGAAGTGCGCGCGTCAGGCAGGCCGGCGCTGATCGGCACGCGGCCGATGACGCGGGTCAATCGAGCGCTTGAAAAGAACGAGAGTCTGGGGTTTTTGAAGATTCTGGTCGATGCGGAGACGAAGATGATTCTGGGCGCGTCGCTGCTCGGGGTTGGGTGCGACGAGGCGGTGCATTCGCTGCTGGATGTGATGTATGCGCGGACGCCGTACACCACGGTCACGCATGCGGTGCACATTCATCCGACGGTCTCGGAGCTTCTGCCGACGGTGCTCGAAGATTTGAAACCGCTGGTCTGAATCTGGACGCGGCGGGGCCCCTTCGGAAATGCGGTTGAATGCAAAGGAGGAAGGAACATGGCAAACGTGACAACTGAAACCAACACTAATGCTGCCGCTACTGGCGAGGCGAACGTAGCGAAGGCCGATATGAAGTTCGAGATTGTCGTTCTCCCTGTCTCTGATGTCGATCGAGCGAAGGAGTTCTATGGGGGGCTCGGGTGGCGGCTCGACGCGGACTACGACAACGGGAAGGACTTTCGTGTAGTTCAGTTCACGCCGCCGGGTTCGGGGTGCTCGGTGATCTTCGGCAAGAACGTTACGGGAGCAGCGCCGGGGTCGGCTCAGGGACTTTATTTGATCGTGAGTGATATTGAAGCTGCGCGAGACAATCTGCTGCGCCGCGGTGTGGAGGTCGGCGAGGTGTTTCATGGCGGGAACAATGTGTACGCGGGTCCGGACGAACCGTACCTGTTTGGCCGGATTCGAGTCGACGGTCCTGATCCTGAGCATCGCAGCTATCGTTCGTTTGTTTCGTTCAGCGATCCGGATGGGAACGGCTGGTTTTTTCAGGAGATCACGGCGCGGTTGCCGGGACGGATCGATTCCACGGCGACGACGTTCGCATCGGCGAGCGATCTGGCGAGTGCGTTTCGGCGTGCGGAAGCGGCGCATGGGGAGCATGAGAAGTTGCTTGGGCATCGCGACGAGGAATGGCCGGACTGGTACGCCGCGTACATGATCGCGGAGCAGTCGGGCAAAGAGTTGCCCAAGTAGCGACCGCGACGGGACGACATTTCCCTGGAGGAATTTATGGGCAGCACAACAACTACTGCTCCGGTCCAACGCGAACCGGAACTGCTCGGGCAGACCGTCGTTGTCATCGGCGGCAGCGCGGGCATTGGGCTCGAGACGGCGCGGCGAGCGCGCGTTGAGGGGGCGAAGCTGATTCTCACTGCGCGCAATCCCGAACGTCTGCAACTTGCGGCAAACGAGCTTGAACCGCTGAGCACAGCGACATTCGACGCCAACGATCTGACTGCGATCGAGCGATTCTTCGGTGAGCTGCAGGGGACGATTGACCATGTGATGGTGACGGCTGGACAGCCCTCACTACGGGCGGCTTCTCGACACGGACATCGAGCAGACGCGGCGCGGCCTAGATACGCACCTCATGCAGATGCTTCAGGTTGCGCGGAGCGCGGCGCACAAGGTGCGGCCGGGAGGAACGCTGGTGTTCATGGGCGGGACGGGAGGGCGCCGCCAGGGGATTGGAATGGGGATCGTGCCGACAGTCACGGCGGCGCTGCCGGCTCTTACTGCAAGCCTCGCGCTCGAACTCGCGCCGGTTCGAGTCAACCTGATTGCTGCCGGTTTCGTTGATACACCGTTGTCGGCGTCGATCCTTGGCGATGAGCTTGAGAATCGCCGCAAGCAGCTTCGCGAGACGCTACCGATACGGCGCGTCGTCGAACCGGCCGATGTTGCGGCGTTGGCCGTACACATCATGATCAATACGGCGCTCACCGGCGCAACGTACGATATCGACGGTGGGCAGCAGTTCGTGGCCGCTTAGTTGATTCGTTCCGGCGACGTGCAAGGCAAGTTCCGACAGGAGATTGAATGATGCGTTTCGTGGTGTTGCTTGTTGCAAGTGCAACTCTCTTTCTGCCGATGGTGCACGCGCAGGATGGACCGTACAAGGTCCTGAAGACGGCTCGCGTCGGCGGCGAAGGAGGATGGGACTACATCTATGCGGATTCCTCCGCGCGGAGGCTCTACATACCCAGGGGTGCAGTGAGAGCGACGCCGGCGACGGATACGTCGGCGGAGACGGCAGCACTGCCACCGCGTCTGACGGTCTTCGATCTCGACACTCTGGCGCCCGTGGGTGAACTGTCTGGTGTTGGAGGTCAGGGGACCGCTGTTGATCCGAAGAGCGGGCACGGCTTCACCAGCGATCATCCGCAGGTGTCGATGTTCGATACGAAGACATTGACCAAGCTGAAGAGCATCGACGTGGGGGAGGCGCGCCCGGATGGGATTGTGTTCGATGCGTTCAGTGAGCGCGTGTTTGTGTTCAGCCATCCGACGAAAAACGCGACGGTTATTGATGCGCGGGACGGTACGGTCCAGGGGACGGTCGATCTGGGCGGCACGCCGGAGCAAGGTGTCCCGGACGGCAAGGGAATGCTGTACGTGGTGATGCAGGATTCTGTGGGTAGTGTGACTGTGGTCGATCTGAAGTCGATGAAGGCGGTGGCGCACTACTCGCTCGTGGACATGGGCGGGTGTAACGGGCTGGCGCTGGATGCGAAGAATGGTGTGCTGTTTGCTGCGTGCAGCAGGCCGAGCCCGGCTGTGGGGCAGACATCCGGTGCAGGCCAGCCCGGCGGGCAATCTCAGGCCGCTCAATCACAGGCCGCGATGGTGGTGTTGAGTGCGAAGGATGGGAAGATTCTCGCCAAGCTGCCGTTGGCCGGAAACTCAGATGGCGCTGTGTTCAATCCGGCGACCATGGAGGCCTTCAGCACCGGGGGAAATGGGACGCTGACTGTGGTCAAGGAAAAGACTCCCGTGATCTTTGAGGTTGAGCAGGCGCTGACCACGATGAACGGAGCTCGCACGATTACGTTGGATACGAAGACCGGCCGTCTGTTCACGATGTCGCAAGAGCGCACACCTGCGCCCGCGGGGGCGCAGGTTCTGCCGAATGGCCGTCCTGCAATGGGACCGCCAGTGCCTGGCTCCTTCACGATCCTGATGATTGGAAGGTAAAGTACGCCGGGATGTTCCGGGGCCGGTGAGGCGTTGGACCAGACGAAGGCAGAGCCCGGTTAGAGGCCGGGCTCTGGTGCGTGCAGTCGCTGGCGATATTCAGCGAACGTCGAGATGGGTGAGCGACGAGATTATGAGCGGCGGGATCAGTGATTGTCGGGCTTTTGAAGGACGACTCCGCGAATGGGCAACGTGCCGAAGTGGCCGGTGGCCGGACCGACGAAGACCAGGCTGAGATTGGAGAGAGGCACCTGGGAGCCGCCAGTGATACAGATCTGCAGGGTTGAGGGCCCTGTGGCCTCAAAGGGAGCTGGAGATCCATTGCCGGTGACGCTGACGTTTCCGGTGATCATGATGTTCGGGCCGGACGCCGCCGGGGTTCCCGGAGGGTTGGCAGGGCAGGTGCTGGAGTTGTAGACGATGTTGGTGCTGGTGAGCGTGATGTTGTGGGTGTGGGCGCCACGGGTTGCAGTGTTGGTCGGGTCGACAATTCCTTCGTTGACGCCGTAGTCGGAGGTCTCCATGTTCATGTCGGCGGTGAATTCAGCGACATCGCCATTGAAGGTGGGGCGGATGTTGAGGGTCCACTTGGCGCTCATGACGTAGGGGCCGTTCTTGACGCTGGACGGGGTGAAGTCGTTGACGAGGCCGACGAAATGAGCGGGCGGATGAGGTGGAACCCACTGGGCGCGCGCGGCGCCGAGGGCGAGCGTGACGACCACGAGGACGCCAAGCGAGAACAGAAGTCGGGTGGTGAAGTTGCGATTCGGAATACGAGACATGGAATCTCCTTGGTGGTGGTGCTGAATGAGGGTGAGGCAGCGGACGGCGCGGGGCAAGCGGCATAGCGCAGAAAAGCCCGGTTGCCGTCTAATGCTGTCTTTTGCAGTGCGGAGTAGAATCGGGTCGTTTACCCCGCAGAGACAGGTCAAGAGGTTTCAGGAGAGCGCGATGGGCGGGCCGTCGGTTCAAGCACCTTCGGAGGGGAAGCGGCTGGACTCGTGGAAGGAGATTGCGGCGTATTTGAACCGCGATGTGACCACGGTGCAGCGGTGGGAGAAGCGCGAGGGGATGCCTGTCTATCGGCATGTGCACGACAAGCGCGGGTCGGTATACGCGGTGTCTCAGGAACTGGATTCGTGGCTCGAGAACCGGCGGCCGGTGGAAGAAGAGCAGCCGGAGGTGATCGGGCTGGGGGAAGATTTTCGATCCCACTCTGCCGCTACGCGTCGAGGGTGGGGCACCCGGACTGTGTGGTGGGTCGTGGCGGCGGTGGTTTGTGTGGGGCTGGCGGCCGGGTATGTCGTGTGGCGGGGGCATGAGCGAGTTTCGGCGGGGCCGCAGATCCGGTCGCTGGCAGTGTTGCCGCTGAGGAATCTGTCGGGAGACCCGTCGCAGGACTACCTGGCGGATGGAATCACCGAGGAGCTGATTGGGAAGCTGGCGGGGATTCGTGAATTGAAGGTGACCTCGCATACGTCGGTGATGCGATTCAAGGACACGAAGATTTCAGTGCCGGAGATTGCGAAGACGCTGGGCGTGGATGCGGTGGTGGAGGGGTCGGTGATCCGGGAGGGTAGCCGGATTCGTGTGAGTGCACAGTTGATTCGGGCGGCAACGGATACGCACCTGTGGTCGGAGACCTATGACCGCGAGATAAGCGATGCGCTGACGCTCGAGAGCGAGCTGGCGCAGGCGATTGCGGAGAAGGTTCGCGTGACGGTGACGGGTGAGGAGCAGCAGCGGCTGACGGCGGCTCGGACGGTGGCGCCGGAGGTGTATGAGAGTTATCTGAAGGGAAAGTACGCGAACGACGAGGGCGGTCGCGCTGGATGGGAGCAGAGCGTTGTGTACTTCAATGACGCGCTGGCGAAGGACCCAACGTTTGCTCCGGCGTATGTCGGGCTCGCAGAGACCTATACGTGGCTGGGCACTGTGGCTGCCGGTGTATCTCCGGCGGAGACGCGACCCAAGGTGATGAGCGCTGCGCGAAAGGCGATTGAGCTGGATCCAGATCTCGCAGAGGCCCACGTGATGCTGGCAAATTCTCTGCAGGAGCAGTGGCAATGGGCCGCGGCGGAGACGGAGTACAAGCGGGCACTGGAACTGCAGCCTAATAACGCGAGCGCCCATTCCTGGTACGCCCTGTGGCTGTCATGCCAGGGACGCACGGATGAAGCGGTGGACTCGGTGAGACGCGCGCGCGAACTGGATCCGGTCAGCGTGTCAGGCGCGTCAGTGGCGTGGATTCTGTTTCAGTCGCACCGGTTCGACGAGGCGCTTCGTGAGGCGCGCGATGCGCTGGCGGTGCGGCCGGACGATGTAGGCGCATTGACGACGATGGGATTCGCGCTGCTGGGCAAAGGGCAGGCGGAGGCAGCGATCCCAGTGCTGGAGAAGGCGGATGCGTTGTCGAAGGGGAGCCCGGCCACGGAGGGAATTCTGGTTCGGGCGTATGCGCGCGCGGGGCAGCGCGAAGATGCGCTGCGATTGCTCGCGAAGCTGAAGGCGCGAAGAGAGGCAGGGTACTTTCCTGCGGGTGCGTTCGTGAATGCGTACCTGGGGCTGGGAGATAAAGAGCAGGCGTTTGTGTGGCTGGAGCAGGCGTACAAGGAGCAGTCGAACATTCTGCAGTTTGTGAAGACGCATCCGTTCTTCGATCCGATACGAAGCGATCCGAGGTTTGTGGAGATGGAGAGAAGGGTTGGACTGGGATAAAACTATGCGCGGTTATCAGGAGGTTGTGGGAACTGAGGGGGTGTGGAAGGCGTATGGAATGAAGGATGCAGAACCGTTGAGGAGTTTTTGTGCGTGTGTAGAGGTGGATGGATTCGGGTCTGGGTGGGCGTGGTGGGATTTGCGCTGAGTGCGGGCGCGGCAGCGCAGGTCAATTCAAATGGGCAGGGCAAGCCGACGGTGACACCATCGAGTCCGCCGCGAGCTGCTGTGAGGCCGGGGAACTCGAGCGTTACGGTGCCGCTGATTGACAAGGCGCTGACGCTTTCGGACTTTGAGGGGATGGAGCCGAGGCCGGAGCTGCGCGAGAAGCTGGCGCGCGTCGGCGGATTCATTCAGAACGAGCCGACGGATGGCGCGCCTGCGACCGAGCGGACGGTGGCGTGGCTGGCGCGCACGCGGACGACGCTGTACGTGGTCTTTGTGTGTTTCGATGACAAGCCGGAGTTGATCCGGTCGCACCTGGCGCGAAGAGAGAACATTACAAAGGACGACTATGTGAGCGTGGTGCTGGATCCGTTCCAGGACCGGCAGCGCGGCGTGGAGTTCCAGGTGAATCCGGCGGGCGTGCAGGCGGACGCGGCGTGGACCGAGGCGAATGGAGCGGACTACAGCTACGACCAGGTGTGGGATTCGGATGGACGCATCACGAAGCAGGGATGGATGGCGCTGCTGGCGATTCCGTTTCGCAGCCTGCGATTTCCTGCGAGCGGGACGTCATGGGGCATGGTGCTGTGGCGCAACCTGCCGCGCAATAGCGAAAACGACTTCTGGCCGCGTGTGTCGGCGGCAGTGAGTGGAGAGCTGAGCCAGGAGGGCACGATCTATGTGCCGGGCATGGAGGGTGTGACGGCCTCGCATAATGTGCAGATCAATCCGTATGTGCTGGGGCAGAACGAGCACACGCTCGAGACGCTGGACCCGAACAATCCGCACTTCAGCACGAGGGACGCAGAGGCGACGGCGGGCGGCGAGGCGAAGGCGGTTTGGAGGGACGCGATCGTCTTTGATGCGACGATCAATCCGGACTTCAGCGATGTGGAGAGCGATCAGCCGCAATTCACAGTGAATCAACGGTACCCGGTGTACTTTCCGGAGCTGCGGCCGTTCTTTCTGGAGAATGCGAGCTACTTTTCGACGCCGATGAACCTGCTGTACACGCGCAACATTGTGCGGCCGGAGTATGGCGCGCGCGTGACGGGCAAGGTGGGGCACACGAACCTGGGGCTGCTGGCGATCAATGATCGCGAGCCGGGCGAGACGGTGCCGCCGGAGGATGCGCTGTTCGAGAAGAAGGCGCAGGCGTATGTAGGGCGCGTGTCGCAGGACTTGGGCAAGGGATCGAATGTGGGGCTGATGTACACGGATGAGGAGTTTGGCAACGGATGGAACAGGATTGGCGGCGCGGACTTTACGTGGCGTGCGGACAATCACTGGACAGTACTGGGGCAGATGGTGGAGAGCTCGACGCACCCGAGTGAGACGGAGAGTGCGGCGGAGATTTTTCCTGAGGGATATGGAGCGGGGCCGGCGAGCGATGTGCAGGTGCAGCGCAATGGGCACTCGTTCAGCCTGTTCAATGAGTACCAGGATGTGAGCGCGGGGTTCCAGAGCACGCTGGGGTTCTTTCAGACGTCGAACATCCGCAGCGATCATCTGCACTCGGAGTATCAATGGTTTCCGAAGCATAGCGTGGTGCAGAGCTTTGGACTGGAGACAAACCAGAACATCGCGTTCGATCATGCGCATAATCGCGTGTATCACTATTCGACGTTCGATCCATTCTGGCTGCTGCCGAGGAATATTGTGCTGGCGCCACTTGTGGGAGAGAACTCGGACACGGTGGGGCCGCAGGATGGATATGCAATGCCGGCGAGCGAGAACTTTACGGAGAACTTCGGCGGACTTGTGGCGCGCGGACAGCCGTGGGCGCAGTTGAACTTCAATACGCAGTGGCTGCGCAGCGGCAATGTGAACTACAACCCGCCGGCGGGGCAGACTCCGTTTCTGATGAATCAGAACACGGTCTCGGCGCTGGTGTCGATCAATCCCCTGCGACAACTCACTGCTGACAACACGTATCTGCTGGATCGCGACTTCAATGCGCATACGAATGCGTTTGTGTATGAGAGCCAGACGTTTCGGACGAAGCTGAACTATCAGTTCACGCGCGCGCTTTCGGCGAGAGTGATTGTGGAGTATGACACGACGTTGACGAACCCTGCGGAGACTTCGCTGGCGCGGACCAAGCAGGTGCAGACGCAGGCGCTGCTGACGTGGCTGCCGCATCCGGGGACGGTGGTTTACGTGGGATACAACAGCGATCTGCAGAACTACAATCACATGCTGTGCTCACGCATGAACGGGACATGCGATCCGTCGCAGCCGATTCTGCCGCGCGGGCCGGGGTATCTGAATGACGGAAGGCAGTTCTTCGTGAAGGCGAGCTATCTGTTCAGGTTCTGAGGCGTTTGCGTTCGATTGGCGGGGTATCGGTATGTCCGAATCCGCGTCTTTCCAGGTAGTGAAGAAATCGTTGCAGGCTTTGCGACTGTTCTCAAGATTTCACTGCATGGCATTGAGTTCGGTTTGCTCCCGGACTAAGCAGGGGATTCGACGATGTGATGCTTGATCGCGAACATCACGAACTCGGAGTGCGTCTTCAGGCCGTACCAATCCATAATCTGATACTTGTGGTACGCCACGGTTCGCGGCTTGATATTCAGCATGGCACCAGCTTCCTTCATCGTGTAGCCCTCGGAAAGGAGCTGAAGCACCTGGATCTGGCGCTTCGTAAGCTGCATATGGCGAGTCGGGTCAGGGTCACGAAGAAGGTCCTCCTCTAGTCGCTGCGCTATGCGCGGGGTCACATAGGTCTTGTGGTGCAACACGTCATTGACTGCTTTCACGAGTTCCGAGCCGGCAGACTTCTTCAGAAGATAGGCGGAAGCCCAATGGCGGAGCGCCTCTTTCGCCAGATCGACGTCCTCGTTCATGGTCAGCACGATGATTTTTGTCGAGGGCAGAAGTTTCTTGAGCTGTTTGCCGGCTGCCATTCCGTTTAGCAGCGGCATTCCCAGGTCCAGGATCACCACATGCGGTCTCAACTCCGGAGCTTCCTTGAGAAGGGTCAGGCCATCGGAAACAACGCGCACCACGTCGTAGTGGTCTGAGAGCAGTCTCACAAAGGCTTCTGCGACCATGGTGTGATCATCTGCCAGCATCAGACGCGGCTTGGCCATATTTATCTCCTACTGACGATGATGTGACAGTTTGTCTGGTGCTTGTATCCTCGCGCGAGCTGAAGTGAAACTGTCAACTTTGGCAGGGGGCACGGATTCACATCCTACATAGGACCTTGTTCCAGAAATATGTTGCTTGCAATCACTTACTTATCGTTGCCCGACCTGATACGATCTAACCGTCTCTCCTAGGTTCGCATTAGGACTTGTCCGTTCGATCAAGAAGTCGGGCCTCGTCGTCGCCGTAGAGCTTCGACGTCAAGTGCCAAACGCGTTGATGCGGTGGTGAGGTCATCATGTGGAAATACGCTGCCTCCCTCATACTCTTTCTTCTTTTCGTTTCCTCCGCTTTCGCTACGACTCGGAAGAACGTCCTGATCCTTCATGAGGGGTCACGTCTTCTGCCCTATCAGTTTGAGCTGTCGAGCGAGATACAGAAAGACCTCTCGAGCACGCGATTCGATATTCAGGTGTTTGAGGAGTATCTGGACAGCTGGCGTCTCAGTCAGAATCCGTGGAGCGCGGTCAGCGCGCTGGAGGCGAAATACGTTGGCCTCAAATTTGATGTCGTAGTCGTCGACGGAAACCCGCCTTTTCAGGCCATGCTGAATCATCCGCCGGCATTCCTGCGAGGGACGCCGGTCGTCTTTGTCACCCTCCCAGATTACGATCTGCCGTCCCATTTACCCCCCAACATCACAGGGATCACCGCACATAAGGAGTACAGCGCAAACGTTCGCCTCGCCATGAGGCTGCAACCCGGACTGCAGCACATTTTCTTTGTTCAGAGCGGCCTGACTCCGAATGCCCTCCGTGATGTGGCTATTCGCAACGAGCTTGCTTCTTTCCGCGATCAACTAGATATCGTCAACTTAGAGAATCTCACCATCGATGATCTTCTCAGGCGGGTCGCGTCACTTCCGCCGCACAGTGCCATCGTATTTGACACCTACTTCAGAGACCCCTCCGGCAAGCCATATATTCCTGCAGACGTTTCCGATCTTATCGCCAAAAGAGCAAACGCACCCATATACGCCCTCTACCAAACAACGATGGCCAGTGGCGCCCTGGGCGGCGTTGTCATCGGTTCGGAGAGTGTTGGAAAACAAGCCGCCGAGATTGTTCTCGGTCTCCTGGGCGGAGCGCCGGTGTCGCGATACCCGGTGGAACAATCCCAGAACAAGATCATGATCGACTGGAGAAACTTTCAGCGATTCGGTCTCTCCACGAGCCGTCTGCCTCCTTCGGCGGTCATTCTCAATCGTCCGCCCACGCTATGGGAGAGGTATCGCGGGTATCTGATCGCGGCCGGTATTGTCATCCTCCTGCAGACCGTACTCATCATCGAGCTCGGCCTGGCAGGCAAGCGGTGGAAGAGATCAGAGCGAACTGCCCGCGAATTGGCAAGACGCCTCATCAACGCGCAGGAGGAGGAACGCCGCCGGCTTGCCGGTGAGCTGCACGACGATGTCAGCCAGCGGCTCGCGCTGGTTGCCATTCATCTGGACATGATGCGGAAATCACCTCCCGCCGCGCGCAATGATCTCATCCGTGAGCTATCGGTCCTGCACGACGAGACGGACTTAATCTCCTCCGACATTCATCAGTTTTCCCACGAGCTGCATCCCACGATCCTCGAGCGGCTGGGTCTGGCCTCCGCGCTGCGCCGTTACTGTGCAGAGTTCTCCGCTCATCGCAAGATCGCGGTCCACGTGTTCACAGTGGGTGAAGAACTTCCGCTTGATCGGGACACCGCGCTGGCGTTCTTCCGGATCGGCCAGGAGTGCCTGACGAACGCCGCGAAACATAGCGGCGCCACGGGCTGCGAGGTCTCGCTGACCTATGCGCACGATCGAATCACGCTGGCGGTGGAGGACGATGGCGCCGGTTTTGATCCGAAGAGCGCGCAGGCACAGACCGGCCTGGGTATTCAGAGCATGCGCGAGCGACTTCGCTCCATTGGCGGCATACTGCGTATTCAGTCCTCTGCGCAGGATGGAACAACCGTCTTTGCGGAGGCGCGACTTGCGCCTGAGGCAATGGCGCACATGCCCGAACTCATGCGGGAAGAGACGCCGGACACTTCATCGGCAGCTTCTACGGTCTAGGAAGATGAGCCGATCTGTGGCGGTCCGGTGCGCGGCAGGAAGAGGGTGAAGACCGTGCCGTGGCGGTGTGGGGCGACGCTGCTGCGGACACGAAGCTCGCCACGGTGACGCTTGATGATGTCGTGACTGATCCAGAGCCCGAGGCCAATCCCGCCGATGTCTTTGGTGGTGTAGAAGGGCTCGAAGATGCGGCGGAGCCTGTCTGAAGGGATGCCGGTGCCGGTGTCGGCGACGGTCAGGACGATGCCCGGCTCGCCGGTGAGCGGATGGGTGGCGTCGCGGCTGCGTAGCAGCAGGCGTCCGCCGTGCGGCATGGCGTCAATCGCGTTGGACACGAGATTGTTGAGCACCTGACGGATTTCGCCCCCGATACAGAGGATGGGATGAAGCGAGCGCAGACGCCTTTCGACCGTGACGCCGGTGTTGGCAAAGCGGCTCTGGTAGATTCCGGTGACGCTGCTGAAGAGATCGTCGCTGTTGACCTCGCCTGGCACGGCGATGCGCTTGTTGAAGCTGAGAGTCTGGCGCGTGATGGAGGCCATGCGGCGCAGCTCTAGCTCGGCCAGGTCGAGGAATTCGTGGGCGCGTTGGAGGTCGGAGGAGCGGCGCGTGAGGTAGACGAGATTGGTGACGGATTCGAGCGGGTTGTTGATCTCGTGCGCGATGGTGGAAGCGAGGCGGCCGACTGCGGCGAGCTTTTCGTTTTGCAGAAGGGCCTGCTCGGAGCGCTTCTTCTCGGTGATGTCGACGCCAAGGACCATGATGCCGGAGATGCTGTGGTCGGCTTCGCGAAGCGGCTGAAAGGTGAAGTCGACGAAATGGATTTCGGCGGAGTTGCCGGGCGCCGGTTGAAACTCGACGCGGGCGCCCTGCAGATTGACGGGAACGCCGGTGGCGTAGACGTTGTTGAGCATGTCGAGGTAGCCCTGCGGGATGATCTCGGGCAGGGCCTCGGCGACCGGTTTGCCCAGAACGTCGCGGCCGCTGACGAGCTTGTTATACAGCGGGTTCGCCATCGCAAAGGTGTGTTGAGGCCCCTGCAGGAGAGCAAAGAAGACGGGCGCCTGGTGGAGAACGTCGAGCAGGCGGGCTCGCTCGGCGTGGAGAGCGCGACTCGCCAGCATGCGTCCGGTGGTTTCGCAGCAGACCACGAGAACGCCAGCGATGCGGCCATCGGGAGTCCGTACAGGGCTGTAACTGTATGTCCAGTAGACATCAGTAAGTACGCCGTCGCGGATGATGGGGATGAGCTGATCCTCAAACCAGACGGATTCACCGCGAGAGAGAACCGACTCGATCTGAGGGCCGATGACGGGCCAGATTTCCGGCCAGCAGGCAGGGCCGCTCTGACCGAGGGCGCTGGGGTGCTTGTCTGCACCCAGGCTGGGGCGGTACGCGTCGTTGTAGAACTGGGTGAGATCGCTGCCCCACCAGAGGAACATGGGCTGCCGCGAGGCGAGCAGGGTATTGACGGTGATCAGCAGAGTTTCGGGCCAGTCTTCGACCGATCCTACCGGGGTGGCGCTCCAGTCCAGCTGGCGCGTGAGGTCCGCCATCTCTCCGGAGGCATAGATGAACCGGGGTGATGTGGAAGGATCGGTTGGCGGGGTGCCGGACATTTTCCACTATTGTCTATGATTCGATGCGCTTCGCGCGGGGCATACCCGACGAAGTGAAAAGGCCGGGAGGGTTCCCGGCCTTTTCGTGTCTGAGTTGAGATTGGTTTATGCGGGAGCGGCGGCGGCGGCGATCTCGTTTTCGCGCTGCTTGGCTTCCTTGAGCTCGGCCATCTGCTGACGCTTCATCTCGGCGGTGTTCTGGCCGAGTTCGGCGGCGATCTTCTCGGTGGTGAAGGCCTCGATGAGGTCGCCGACGTGGACGTCCTTGAAGCCGGCGAGATCGATACCGCACTCCATGCCGCTGCGGACTTCGCTGACGTCGTCCTTGAAGCGCTTGAGCGAGGCGATCTTGCCCTTCCAGACCTCGGCCCCTTCGCGGAGGACGCGCACCTGGTTGTCGCGCTTGATGAGACCGTCGCGGACGCTGCAGCCGGCGATCTGACCGACCTTGGTGATCTTGAAGACGTTGAGCACCTCGGCGCGGCCGGCGTAGACCTCTTTGTAGACGGGCTCGAGGAGACCGTACATGGCCTTGGTCATCTCGTCCTGCAGCTCGTAGATGATGGAGTGGAGGCGGACCTGGACCTTCTCCTGATCGGCGAGCTCCTGGGCCTTGCGCTCGGGCCGCACGTTGAAGCCGATGACGACGGCGTTGGATGCGGAGGCGAGCAGGATGTCGGATTCGGTGATGGCGCCGACACCGGAGTGCAGGACGCGGACGCGTACTTTCTCCGTTGACATGCGCTGCAGCGAGTCGGCGAGGACTTCGACCGAGCCACCGACGTCGCCCTTGAGGATGAGGTTGAGGTCCTTGACGCCGGCCTGCTTGATCTGCTCGGCGAGGCCTTCGAGGGAGATACGCGAGCTCTTGGCGAGCTGCGCCTCGCGCTCCTTCATGCTGCGATAACGGGCGATCTCCTTGGCACGGTCGCGATCGGCCATGACGAGGAAGGTATCGCCGGCGTCGGGCAGACTTTCGAACCCGAGAATCTCAACGGGGGTCGAGGGGCCGGCTTCGGAGATCTGCTGGCCGCGGTCATTGAACATGGCGCGGACCTTGCCGAAGGTATTGCCGACGATGTAGCCGTCACCGATGCGGAGGGTGCCGTTCTGAATGAGGATGGAGGCGACGGCGCCGCGGCCGCGGTCGAGCTTTGCCTCGATGACGGTGCCGACAGCGGGACGGTCGGGCGTAGCCTTCTGCTGGTTGGTGTCGGCGACGTAGAGGATCATCTCCTCGAGACCGTCGAGATTGATGCGCTGCTTGGCAGAGACCTCGACGAATTCAGTGTCGCCGCCCATGCTGATGGCCTGGACGCCGCGCGAGGCAAGCTGCATGGTCACACGGCTGGGGTCGGCCTCGGGCTTATCGATCTTGTTGACGGCAACGATGATGGGAACCTTGGCCGCCTTGGCGTGATCGATGGCTTCGAGGGTCTGGGGCATGACGCCGTCGTCGGCGGCCACGACCACGACGACGATGTCGGTGATCTTGGCGCCGCGTGCACGCATGCGGGTGAAGGCCTCGTGGCCGGGGGTATCGAGGAAGACGATCTCGCGGCCGAAGGCAGGCGAGTCTTCCTTGGTGATGCGGACCTTGTAGGCACCGATGTGCTGGGTGATGCCGCCGGCTTCGCCAGCGGCGACGTCGGTGGAGCGGATGGCGTCGAGCAGCGAGGTCTTGCCGTGATCGACGTGGCCCATGACGGTGACGACGGGCGGACGCACGATCTCGACGAGACCGGTGGTGTCCTCGAGGAGGCCTTCGATGGCTTCGTTCTCGATCTGCTCTTCGACGGAGATGACTTGCGCGTCAGCGCCGAACTGGCGGGCGACGGATTTGACGAGCTCGGAGTCGAGCGACTGGTTGACCGTGACCATGACGCCGCGGAGGAGCAGGGTAGCGATGAGATCTTTACCGCGAACCTCGAGCTTCTCGGCGAGGTCCTTGACGGAGATGCCTTCGGTGACGGTGATGGTGCGGGTGATGGGGAGATCGCCTTCGGGGATCTGCGCAGCGCCCATGCGCGGGGCGTAACCCTTGAGGGCGACTTCCTTGTCCTTGACGTAGCGCTGGTTGCCGCGTCCGCGGGCGGCTGGACGGGCGGGACGGCCGGGAGCTGCCGGGGTGTCCGTGGGCGGAAGCAGGCCACCGGGACCAACGCCCTGACGGCCACCGCCGGGACGTCCGCCGAAGCCGGGACGGGCACCGAAGCCGGGACGTGCGCCGGGGCCACCGGGACCGCTGGGGCCTCCGGGGAAGGTGCGCGTGGGGTGCATGGGCCGGCGGGCGCCGGGAGCCAGCGGGCCACGTGCGCCGGGACCTCCGGGGCCACCGGGACCGCCTGGGCCGCCACCGGGGGTCTGCGGGCGCGGGCGCTCGAAGATGGGGCGGCGGGCGGCGTTCGCGGCGCCGGGAGCGGCGGTGTAGGTTGGGCGCGGGCCGGTCTGCGGCATGATGACGCGCCGGACAGGCGCAGCCGGGGCTGCTGCGGCGGTAGGTGCCTCAGGCGCGGCCGGAGCAGCGGCTGCAGGTGCCGGAGCGGCGGCGGTCGGAGCTGCCGGAGCGGTCGTGGTGGCCGCAGGAGCCGTCGGAGCGGCAGAGGCTGTGGTAGCGGCCGGAGCCGGGGTCGGAGGGACGGCCGAAGGCTTGACGACGACGGGGGTCGCTGGAGGCGTAGAGGCGACTGCGGGGGCAGCGGCGATCGGTTTGGCTGCGACCGGAGCGCCGGGCCGGACGACCGCGGGGCGCGGAGTGGGAGTGACGATGTTTGCTGCGGCGCGAGGCTGGGGCACGATGCGGCGCGGGGCGGGAGCCTGGGTCGCGGCGGCAGTGGGCGTTGCCGGAGCGGCTGATGCCGCAGGCGCTGCCGTGGCGGCAGGGACGACCGGCCGGGCTGCAGGGGACGGGCGTGCGGCAGCGGCAGCGGCCGGGGCGGCGACCGTGGGTCGCGGCGTGGGAGCGGGCGGGCGGGACCTGGCGGCGGCCTCTGCCTGCTTGCGCTCGAGAATGGCCTTCAGGGCGTCGCCGGGCTTGGAGACGTGCGAGAGGTTGAAGGTCGGCTTGGTGTCAGCGGCTGGCCTGGCGGCGGAAGAGGGACGTGTGCCGCGGGTGAGGTAAGCGCGCACCTGTTCAGCCTCATTCTCCTCGATGGAGCTTGAGTGCGTCTTCTTCTCGGTGACGCCGACCGCCGTCAAGGCGTCCAGAATGGACTTGCTCTTGACCTCCAGTTCCCGTGCCAGATCGTTGATGCGAACTTTGCTCATCTAGTCCTTTGTGAGGGCGGGCGGATCTCCGCGGCCCTTGGTCACCGCGCTTAGCTGGTCATATCAGCCTCAATCGTAGTGAGAGTTATTCTCAAGGCTATTATCCCCTGAAAGCGTGAAAATTTCAGCCTGCAACCGCACATTCATGCGGTTGCAGACGGCGTGTGATGTCGACGGAGCGTTACTCCCGCTCGCGGGCGCCGTCGTCGATGCCCTCGTCGGAGTACTCCTGGGCGTCGTTGACGAGTGTGTCGACGGTGTCGTTGTCGAGCTCGATGGCTTCTTCGCGGGCGTCGGCGGCATCGTTGGCATCGGATTCCGAGATTTCGTCCTCGGCTTCGGCGATGTCCTCGACGGAGTACTCGCCGATCTCGCGGGCGCCATCAGCGATGGCGGCCTCCCGGGCGAGGATTTCTTCCGGTGTCAGTGTCATGGAATGCTCCTCATCTCCCGCAACATCTGATGCAGCGCCAGCGGCAACCGCTTCTTCGCCGAGCGCGAGAGCGGGCTCGGGGATGGTGGGCGGGTTCTCCTCTCCACCGGCGAGGGCGCGCTGGGCTTCGAGCTGGCCGAAGTAGTCGCGGACGGCGGCGGCAATCTTCTCGACAGACTTTTCGCCGATGCCGGGGACCTCGCCGAGCTCTTCCTCGGTCATGTCGGCAAGCGCCTCGACGGTGGTGATGCCGGCAGTGATGAGCTTCTCCATCACGCCGTCGCCGAGCGCGGTGATCTGCTCGATGGGAGTGGTGGGGGCGCCCTGCATGGCCTGCATCTGCTGCTCGACCTCCTGACGCTTTTCCTCTTCGGACTTGATGTCGATCTTCCAGCCTAGGAGCTTGGCGGCGAGGCGGACGTTCTGGCCCTTCTTGCCGATGGCGAGCGAGAGCTGCGTGTCGTCGACGATGACCTCGAGCTGCTTCTCTCCGAGGTCGGTAATGGAGACGCGCGAAACCTTGGCGGGCTGCAGCGCTTTCTCGGCGAAGGTGGTGATCTCTTCGGAGAACTCGATGATGTCGATCTTCTCCCCGCGGAGCTCGCGGATGATGGACTGCACACGCATGCCCTTCATGCCGACGCAGGCGCCGACGGGGTCGACGTCCTTGTCGCGGGACATGACGGCGATCTTGGTGCGCTCACCCGCCTCGCGCGCGATGGCGCGGATGATGACGGTGCCGTCGTAGATCTCGGGGACTTCGGACTGGAAGAGCGACTGCACGAGCCCGGGCGCGGCGCGCGAGACGATGACCTGCGGGCCCTTGGCGGCGCGGTCGACGCGGAGAAGCACAACGCGGACGCGCTCGCCGACGGCGAACTGCTCGAGGCGCGACTGCTCGCGCTTGGGCATGCGGGCCTCGGTCTTGCCGAGGTCGAAGATGACGTCCATGGGTTCGAGACGCTTGACGGTGGCGGTGAGGATCTCGCCGGTGCGATGGGCGTACTCGTTGAATACGGTGTCACGCTCGGCCTCGCGGACCTTCTGGAAGATGACCTGCTTGGCCATCTGGGCGGCGATGCGGCCGAGGGGAGTGGTGTCCTTGTAGAAGCGCAGCTCGCCACCGATCTCGACCTCGGGTGCGAGCTCGCGGGCCTGATCGAGTGTGAGCTGGTTCTCGGGGTCTTCGACCTGTTCGTCGGTGTCGACGACGGTCTTGTAGACGTACGCGCGGATCTCGCCGGACTCGCGGTCGAGCTCGCCGCGCATGGTCTCCTGCGTCTTGTAAAACTTGCGCGTGGCGAGAGCGATGGCGTCTTCAACGGCGCCGACGACGATCTGGGGGTCGATGCCCTTTTCGCGGCTCAGCAATTCGATGGACTGGTAAAGTGCGCTTGCCATAGTTTCTGTCTCGTTTCGTTCTATTCAGTTGTGGTCTTAGATTTCTGCGACTAAGTTCGCTTTTTCAACGTTGGCCAGATCGATGGTGACGGTCTGGCTGGTGAGGGCCTTTTTGGCCTTGCCCTTCTGTTTGACGGCCGAGAGGTCGAGAGTTAGCTGGCGGCCGTCGAAGGCGGTGAGGCGGCCGGTGAAGTGGCGGTTGTTCTCGACCGGGGTAAACGTCTGTAGTTTGACGAGGCTGCCCTGGAAGCGGGTGTAATCGGCCGCACCACGAAGTTTTCGCTCGAGGCCGGGGGAACTGACCTCGAGGGTGTAGTCAGAGCCGGGGACAAGGTCTTCGACGTCGAGGACGGTGCCGAAGTCTCGGGCGAAATGCTCGCAGTCCTCGTGGGTGACGCCGGAGAGGAGTTCGACGGGGACGCCCTTCGGGAGGGCATCCGCGTTTTCGGCGGCGTGCTGGGCGAGGGAAGCCCGGCCTTCGGCGTTCTTCTCGACGAAGATCGCGGAGGGCGCGGTGCTTGCCGCCGCCGCCAGCGAAGTCGACGTCAACGACCTCGAGGCCGTGGGAGGCGGCGACGCGGTCGGCGGTGACGCGGATTGTGTCGAGGGGCAGGGCCATGTGAATTCAAGGGGTTGAGCGGGGTTGGATGCCGCCGAAGCCGGATTTAAGAGCAAATAAAAAGTGGGCTTATCGCCCACTCCTCCTTCCGCCACCTGCCGGTATGCTCACGGCGTATTTCTGGCGGCGGAATGATTCGTCGCTAGCACTATCTTAGGCCGTTTGGTGAGGGAGAGCAAGGCGGGGCCCGCCGGGGCTAAAGCCCAGAGAGATCTGGATCCTGTTCCAGTGGGCTAAAGCCCACTGCTAATCCCGATAAGGCCTTCCAAGGCGTGGTTCTAATTCTCATCCCCTGCTACACACCGGCGAGCGTCAGGCGACGGAGGGGAGGCCGGTGGAGGGGGAGAGGTCGAGCGAGTCGAGCTTGCGGGAATGGTGCTGGAGCTGGGCGTAGGGCCAGGTGATCTCGGGCAGGGACTCAAAGGTGGGGGCGGCGAAGAGGTAACCCTGCATGAGGGTGATGCCGCAGTCGAGGAGGACGTCGACCTCTGCGCGGGTCTCGACGCATTCGCCGATGATCTTGATTTCGAGGCGGTGGGCCATGGCGGCGGTGGAGCGAACGATCTCCTGGGCGCGGGGCTGGGAGTCGATGCCGCGGACGAGGCGGCCGTCGAGCTTGAGGACCTGTACGTCGATGTCGGCGAGGAGGTTGAGGCCGGAGTTGCCGGCGCCGAAGTCGTCGAGGGCGATGGTGAGGCCGTGGCTGCGGTACTCGGTGGCGATGGCGCGGAGGCGGTCGGTGTCGTTGAGGGACTCCATCTCGGAGATCTCAAACATGAGCGAGCGGAGGGGGAAGCCGGTCCACTCGGCGGCCTGCACGGTGCGCTGGAAGCAGTCGGCGGCGGAGTAGTGGGCGCCGGGCATGAAGTTGACGGAGAGCAGGGCGCCCTGCTCGGCGATGCCGAGTTGCTGGGCGAGGATCATGGCCTTGATGCGGCAGCTTTGATCGAAGGCGGAACGGCTCTCTTCGGTGACCTGGTTGAGGACGGCGGTGGCCGACTCCCGCTCGGTGCCGCGGACGAGAGCCTCGTAGGCGAAGACGGTATGGCGCTTCACGTCCACGATCGGTTGAAAGGCCATGGATATCGGGAGATGCGCGACGGAACCGTCACGACGGCGCCCGAGCCTCGCCGAAGAAGCGTCTCTACGAACAGCAGAACTCAAGATTACCTCGCACCACTTTTTATCGACGACGGAAGAATTTCCTTCAATGCATCGGATTGGGTATTTGTCCCGCGGGGGACGGTGGCGTTCTACAACTTTCGGGACACAGGGAATAGAATCGATAGAACCGCATGATTTCTGCCCCCGTTTTAGAAGCCCTGACATTTGATGATGTGCTGCTGGTGCCTGCCTACTCGGATGTTGTCCCGGCGCAGGTTAGCACGCAGACGAAGCTGACACGCAATATCACCCTGAATACTCCCCTCATGTCGGCCGCGATGGATACGGTGACGGAGTCGCGGCTGGCGATTGCCATTGCGCAGCAGGGCGGCCTGGGCGTGGTGCACCGGAACCTGACAATCGAGCAGCAGGCGGGCGAGATTGACAAGGTGAAGCGTTCCGAATCGGGAATGATTGTGGACCCGGTGACGATTGAGCCGGAGCGCCCGATTGCCGATGCGCTGGAGGTGATGCGGCGCTACAAGATCTCAGGCGTGCCGGTGACGAAGAACGGCAAGCTGGTGGGAATTTTGACGAACCGCGACCTGCGGTTTGTCTCGAGAACGGACATCCCGATTGCGGACGTGATGACGAAAGAGAACCTCATCACGGTGCCGGTGGGGACGACGCTGGAACAGGCCGAGGAGATCCTGCATCAGCACCGCGTCGAGAAGCTGCTGGTGGTGAATGATGCATACGAGCTGAAGGGTCTGATCACGGTCAAGGATATTCAGAAGAAGCTGAAGTATCCGAACGCGAGCAAGGACGCCAAGGGACGGCTGCGCGTTGCCGGCGCGATTGGAGCGACGGGCGACTTTCTGGAGCGCGCTGCGGAGTTGGTGCGGGCGAAGGTGGATGCGCTGGCGATTGATTCGGCGCATGGACATTCGTCGCGGGTGCTGGAGGCGGTGCGCGAGTGCAAGCGGCGGTTCCCGGATGTGGACCTGCTGGCGGGCAATGTGGCGACGTATGAGGGATCGGCGGCGCTGATCGATGCGGGTGCGGATGCGGTGAAGGTAGGCATCGGGCCGGGGTCGATCTGCACGACGCGCATGGTGACGGGTGCGGGCATGCCGCAGATTACGGCGATTGCGGAGGCGTCGCGGGCCGCGCGTGAGCGTGGGATTGCGGTGATTGCCGATGGCGGGATCAAGTACTCGGGCGACATCACGAAGGCGATTGCGGCGGGCGCGAGTATCTGCATGATGGGCTCGCTGTTTGCCGGCGTGGATGAGAGCCCGGGCGAGACGATTTTGTACCAGGGGCGAAGCTTCAAGGCGTATCGCGGCATGGGAAGTTTGAGCGCGATGGCGCAGGGCTCGGGCGAGCGGTACTTCCAGGGGCCGAGCGAGAGCTGCGGAGCCGGAAGAGCGGCGCGACCTGACGGCTCGTGAGCAGAACGGCGGAAACCGGCTGGCCAAGTTTGTGCCAGAGGGCATTGAAGGCCGCGTGCCGCACCGTGGACCGCTCGAGGCGATGATCTATCAGTTGGTCGGCGGACTGAGGTCGGGCATGGGGTATCTGGGGTGCTCGACGATCGAAGAGCTGCAGACGAAGTCGCAGTTCATTCGGATTTCGAATGCGGGTCTGCGCGAGAGCCACGTGCATGATGTGGTGATCACGAGGGAAGCGCCGAACTATCACGTGGAGTAGGCTCGCGGTTGTCCGGGCGAAAAGCAGATTCCCTTCGGGAATGACAACAAGAAAAGCGAGTGCAAACTAGACGGCGGCGGAGATGCGGAGGTCGGATTCGCGGGCGCGCTGGTGGGTGGTCTGCGTCTGGTCCCAGACCATGGCGTCGAAGCGGTGGGCGACGCGGAAGCCGTGCTGCTCGTAGAGACGGCGGGCACCGTCGTTGCTCTCGGTGACGGTGAGCGAGAGGCTTTTGACGCCGGTCGACTCAAGGCCAAGGATGCAGTGACGCAGCAGGGCGGGACCGAGGCCGAGGCCGCGGAGCGCGGGGCTGACGCAGAGCTGCGTAATGTGCGCGGAGTCCTGGCGAACGCGGCTGCAGAGGACCATCGCGAGGATTTCTGGCGTGCGCATGTTTGGGGAGCGGGTATTGCGCAGGACCCAGGAGCTTTCGGCGTCGAAGATGCCGCAGCCGGGGAAGCGGACGATGTTGTGAAGGAAGCGCTGCGCGCCGTGGATGCTGCGGTACTGATCATTGATCCCGCTGTCGACGTGGCCAACGTAGGAGAGGTGGATGAGCTCGGCGGCGGGCTCGTAGAGGGCAGGCTGCCAGGGTTCAAGCGTGATGCCGGTGGGCAGAGTGTTGGCGGCGTGTGGGACGCGGTTGGGAGCGGCGAGGTCCGCAACCATGAAGAGGCGTGGATGCGGAAGGAAGCCGCGGGACGCGAAGGGGGCGCCGAGGGCGCCGGTGGGAAACATGAGGAGCTGCGACTCGATGCGGTCGACGCCGGGGGCAGACTGCAGCATCTCGAGCAGGTGAACGAGGAGGGCCTCGCAGACGGGGTTGGAGAGGTTTTCGCCTTCGCCAAAGGCATAGACGTCGCCGAGGACGGCCTTGGCTGCCTCAAAGACGGCGAAGGCGTAGCCGGCGACCTTACCGCGACGGAGCGCGACGAAGCCGGGGAGGACGCGGCTGTCGAGGTACTTGAGCAGGACGGAGGTCGAGCCGGAGTAGTCCCAGAAGAGGCGCCGCTGCCAGCGGTCGGCCTCTTCCATGAGCAACGGCTGCAACTGCGCCGCGGAGAAGTGGCGCAGGTCGAGCACTTCGAGCTGGGAAGAGAGACCCATTTATGGACGATTGAAACGCTTCGCAGACGCCCCGGCTTCAATTACCCGCGAGGATAAACCTTATACACCGAGAGACCCTGAGTGTTGTAGAGGAAGAGTTGTTGGTAAGTCCGGCCATGCAGAAGTTGTGGCAGCTGAGCGGCTTCCGAGGTGGGCAGAACCAGGATGTGGGTGTCGTCCGGAATGCCGTCGGTGTCGTAGTGGACCATGTTCTGATCGCGATAGAAGGCGAGACCGTAGTCAAGGTCGCGGCGGACGTCATGCACGGCGATGATCTGGGCTGAGGGGTCAGCCTGTTGAATCTGGCGGGCGAGCGGACGCGCGGAGTAGGTGATGTCGAGGAGATGGCCGTTGATGCGGACCAGGAAGAACATGAGCCCGGCGAGTGGAACGAGTGTAACCGCGCGAAGGCGGCGCACGCCGTAGATGCGCACGACGACAATGATGAGTACCGCGGTGAGGATGCCGAAGATGGCGGCGATGAGGAGCGGGCGCGGCGCGGGAATGATGCGCTGGTAGATCATGTACTGCGGACAGAGCAGGATAACGAAGGTCATAAAGCCGGTGAGACCGGCGTGCAGGTAGAGCATCCAGTTGGAGAGACCGTGGCGCCGCATGCGGTAGAGGTAGTCGCCGGTGAGGATGGCGAGCGGCGGCAGGGAAGGAAGGATGTAGCCGGGGAGCTTCGAGACCGAGAAGGAGAAAAAGACGACGGGAAGGAGAGCCCAGAGGCAGAGGAACTCGGGGAAGGCGTCGCCTGCGCGGACGTGGCCGAGATAGCGCTGCGGCTTGTGGCGAACCTTCCACTCGTCGATGGAGACCGCCATGCCGTCCCAGAGAGCGCGGAGAGCGAGCGCGGTCCAGGGCAGCATAGCGATGATGAGTACGAGGACGTAGTAGAACCAGTGCTGCGAGTGCTGATAGCGGTCGGTGGCGAAGCGCTCGAGGTTGTGCTCGAGGAAGAAGATGCGGAAGAAGTGGGGGTTCTTGCGCTGGACCTCGATGTACCAGGGCAGCACCATGAGGAGGAAGAGCCCAAAGCCAGGGAGCCAGAAGGTGCGGCGGATGGCGGACCACTCGCGGCGCAGGCCGAGGAAAAGCATGATGGGGCCGAGCATCAGGAAGATGGCGATGGGGCCTTTTGCGAGTGTCGCCGCGGCGCCGAAGAAATAGAGATCGAAGAGCCAGAATTTTTTGCCGGTCTCGTACCATGCATACCAGCCGAGCAGACCGATAGATAACGGCGCAGCGAGCTGCATGTCCGTGGAGGCACCGCGCGAGAAGCCGACCATGCCGGCCATGGACACCATGATGAGCGCGGCGTCGAGATGGCCTCCGGGCCGGAATCGTCGGAGATGAAGGAAGGCGAGGATGATGAGTGCACCGGCGCCGGTGGCGGAAGGCAATCGCGCGGACCAGTCGGAGACGCCGAACTCCTTGAAGAAGCTCATGGCGCGCCAGTAATAGAGTGCAGGTTTCTCAAGCCACGGGCGGCCGTAGAGGATCGGCGTGACGGTGCCGCCGACGAGGCATTCGTAGCTGGCGTGGAGGTCTTTAGCGCGGAGGCTGTGCGGCGTGATGCGCGCGTGGACCTCGTGGCACTCCTCGGAGTGTGCGGCGAGCATCTCGCGGGCGATCTGCGCGTAACGAGGCTCATCGGCGCCGACGAGGCCGATCTGAGCTCCGCCAAAGAAAGGGACCAGGCCGTAGAAGAGAAAGTAGGCGGAGATGGAGATGAGGATTACGAACTCCCAGAGGGAGCGACCGGCATCAGAGGGGAGACGGTCGCGCCACCGCCGCCAGAGGGACGGGTGTTCGGAGAGTGCGACGGGTTGGGTGTTTTCGTTCAACTGCGCTTTCTGGTTCGGCCTCGTGCGCTCACGTGATGCCGAGCGTTCCCTAGGCTAACAGAGTGGCGCACGCCGAACGGCAGGCGAGGTGCAGCTCACTGACGAGCACAGGGACCGCCTCAGTGATGGGACCGTCGATGGTGCAGCCGCTGGCGTTGCGGTGACCACCGCCGCCGAAGCGTTCCGCAACCTCGGCGACGTCGACCGTACCTTTGCTGCGGAGGTTGAGGCGGAACCGATTCCCGGCGGGGAGCTCGCGAAGGAAGACGGCGGCACGCACGCCGAGGATGCTGATGAGGTAGTTGACGATGCCTTCGCAGTCCTCGACGATCGCGTTGGCGCGTTCCATGTCGTCGAGGGTGACGTAGGTCCAGGCGACCTCGCCGTCGACTTCGAGGTTGGAGAGGGCGGCTCCGAGGAGGCGGATTTTGCTTTCGGGGTTGGAGAAGTAGATGGCCTGGGTGATGCCGGTGGAGTCGGCGCCACGCTCGAGCAGATGCTCGGCGAGGCCGAAGGTGAAGGAGTCCGTGCAGGCGAAGGTGAAGGCGCCGGTGTCCGTAAGGACAGCGGCGTAGAGACAGCCGGCCATCTCGGCGGTGATCTCTTCGCCGGAGGCGATGGCAAGCTGATAGACCATGACGCCGACGGCGCAGGCTGTGGGGTCGATCCAGTTGAAGTCGGCGAAGGTGCGGCCACTCTGGTGGTGATCGATGTTGACGATCATGCCCGCGTCGATGGCGTCGAAGCCGGTGCGCTCGATGGAATCGCACTCGAGCAGGATGGCGACGTCGTGGATCTCAGTCGGGAGCTCGGGAACGATGCGCTCGATGCCAGGGAGGCAGCGGTACATGGTGGGGATGCGGTCGGCGAAGGCTACAGTGACGCGTTTACCCATCGACTCAAGAAGATGCGCGAGGCCGAGTGCCGAGCCGATAGCGTCGCCGTCAGGGCGAGCGTGCGACGTGATGAGGAAACTCTCGTGGTCGCAGACAATACGAAGGATCCTGGCAATGGCGTCGGCGCGCATCATGGGTTAGCGGTGCGTCTCCTGTGCGGCGGCGGCCGCTTTGCGCTGTATCTTTTCGCGGTGCTTTCCGGCGCGGCCCAGGATCTCATCCATGCGTGCGTTGATTTTTTCAGAGCGATCGATGGCGAAGGTGAGCTCGGGCACGTGACGAACGCCCATCCGCTTACGAATCTCCGTACGAATATAGTTGCGCGCGGCGATCAGGCCGTCGAGGGTGCTGTTTTCAGCTTTCTCGTCGCCATGTACCGCGATGAAGACACGGCAGCTCTTGCCACCCGGAGCGAGCACGACCTCGGTGACGTGACAGGGCGCGATGCGAGGGTCAGAGAGTTCACCCTCGAGCATGGCGGTAATCTCCTCGCTAAAGGTGCCGGCGACTCGATCACGGTGGTATTGTCTTGCTCGTTGCTCAGGCATAGATGACTGTGCAGGATAGCATCCTTGGCCGAAAGACGCGACATGACTCAATCGGGGGATTCCAGGTGGACGTCTGACTCGAGCCAGGAGTCAATTATGTCGCACCCCAGCCCAACTGCGAAGCGGCGAGCGGCGGATTCGACCTCGCGGAGTTGACCGGCCAGGTAACTGGAAGATTGGGAGATAGCTGCGATACCCAGCGTGGCGCGGTTCCAGAGTACAGCGTCGTCGAGCTCGGCGACGGAGATGTTGAAGCCGTGGCGCAGCTTTTCTTTGAGAGAGCGCACGACCTGGCGGCGGTCTTTCAGGGACTGCGCGTGCTCGATGGCGAGTTCGAGGGTGAGCGTGGCGAGCGGCATGAGAGTAAGGGTACGGAAGTGTAGTGACAAGCAGGAAGTGAAGTGGGTGCTATAACGTGCTGTATTCGATTCGATGCTGTTTGTGTGGAGGAGGCGAATGGGACGTTCGCGGCGGGAGTTTCTTGCGCAGAGTTCGATGGGGTTGCTTGGCGCGGTGATCGTGGGTGAGGCGGAAGGGGCCTTGGCAGAGCAGACGCCGCAGACACCGGCGACGCCGGGAGCGCCCCCGGCGTTTGGCACGGCGCCTCCGGTGGGGCCGGAGGTTTCGGCGGCGACGTTTGTCGAGGCGGAGAAGCTGGTGCAGGTGACGATGTCTCCGGAGCATCGCGCGGAGGCGGCGGGGAATTGGCGGCAGTCGATGGCTGCGGTGTATGAGCGCAGGACCGGGCCAAGGAAGGTGGAGATTGAGTATGGAGATGTGCCGGCGACAGTGTGGAATCCGCAGTTGCCGGGGCAAGAAGCTAGCGATCAACGAGGTAGAAGTTACGGAGACGTGGACGTCTGCGCCACCGTTACCCGGAAACGACGAAGATATTGCGTTCGCGCCGGTGACATGGCTTTCCAGCCTGGATCGGTTTCGCGAAGAAGATTACTTCGGAACGGCTGACGAAGATTTATCTGGAGCGGCTGAAGAGATTTCAGCCGAAGCTGAACTGCGTGATCACGCTATGCGAGGAGCATGCGCTGGAGCAGGCTCGGGCGGCGGATAAGGAGATTGCGGCGGGGAAGAATCGAGGGCCGTTGCATGGGATTCCGTGGGGAGCGAAGGATTTGCTCGATACGGCGGGGATTCGGACCACATGGGGCGCTGAGTTTTATCGCGATCGTGTGCCGGCCAAGGATGCGACGGTGACGCAACGGTTGAACGATGCGGGTGCGGTGCTGGTCGCGAAGCTGAGTTTGGGAGCGCTGGCGTTGAACGATGTGTGGTTTGGCGGGCAGACGAAGAATCCGTGGCTGCTGGAAGAGGGATCGTCGGGATCGAGTGCGGGGCCGGGAGCGGCAGTGGCGGCTGGACTCGTCGGGTTTGCGATCGGGAGTGAGACGCAGGGCTCGATTATCTCGCCGAGCATGCGATGCGGCGTGACCGGATTGCGGCCGACGTTTGGACGCGTGCCGCGCACGGGAGCCATGACGTTGAGCTGGACGTGCGACAAGCTGGGGCCGATGGCGCGCGGCGTCGAGGACACCTTCATGGTGTTGCAGGCGATCAACGGACCGGACAAGCAGGATCTTGCCTGTGCGGATGTCCCACTGAACTACAGCGGTTGGGGATCGAAGGACGTGCCCGTGACAGGACTACGTGTGGGCTATCTCGAGAGCTGGATGAAGGAGGCGCCGGCGACGGATGTGGACCGGCATGCGCTGGAGGTGGTGAAGCAGCTGGGCATGACGGCGGTGCCAGTGACGTTGCCGAACTGGGCCTATGACTCGCTGAATGTCATTCTGTTTGCGGAGTCGGCGGCGGCATTCGAGAAGATCACGCTGGATGGCGAGGTCGACCAGCTGAAGATGCAGGTGCCGGATGCGTGGCCGAATACGTTTCGTCAGTCGCGGTTTTTGAGTGCGGTGGATTTTGTGCAGGCGGATCGGCTGCGGAGGAAGGTTGCGCTGAAGAGATCGAGCGCGTGATGAAGGAGGTTGATCTGCTGCTGGTGCCGTCGCTGCGCGATGAGCAGCTGGTGATCTTCAACTTCACGGGGCATCCGTCGCTGACGCTGCGCGCAGGGTTTGTGGAGGTGAGCGAGGCGCGGAGCGATTGGGCTCCTGACCCGAAGCATCCGCTGCCGAAGTTCGATCCGCCGCGGAGGGTACCGCACGGTGTGACGTTGGTTGGGAAGGCTGTTCGACGAGGGGACGCTGTGTGCGGCGGGTGTGGCGATGGAGAAGGCGTTCCATGTTGCGGACGAGCGGCCGGCTGGGTTCTGACATGATGAGAGTGCGCGTGGAGGTTTTGCGCACGAGGATTGATGGGGATGAGTGTGAAGACGATTCTGTTTGCGGGTGCGGTGCTGTTGCTGCCGGTGAGTGTGGCTTCGGCGCAGACCGGCAAGGTGTGCGCGGTGCAGCAGTACGGGGCTAAGGGTGATGGCGTGACGCTGGACACAGCGGCGATTCAGAAGGCGATTGACGACTGTGCAGGGAGCGGCGGCGGGGTGGTGCGGCTGGCGGGGGCGGCGGAGTTTGTGAGTGCTCCGCTGGTGTTGAAGAGTCACATCACGCTCGAGATTGCGGAAGGAACGACGCTCGAGGGAAGCACGAACCACGACGATTATCCGGAGATCGAGCAGTTTCATCAGAGGGGCAAGCAGAGCCTGCTGAGCGCGACGAATGCCGAGGACATCACGATTCGCGGAGGCGGTGTGATCGATGGGCGTGGCGAGAGCTGGTGGGTGAATCCGCATCAGATGCGGCCGCGGCTGATTGTGTTCGACCACTGCAAGCATGTGCTGATGGAGAACGTGACGGTGGAGAACTCGCCGATGTGGCAGATTGTGCCGTATTACTCGGACGATCTGACGTTTCGGAACATGAAGATTCTGGCGCCGTTGCCGGCGGGACATAACACGGATGGTATCGATCCGTTCAGCTCAGGACATATCCTGATCGACCACGTGACGATCGATACGGGCGATGACAATGTGGCGATCAAGAGCGGGCAGCCGGGGTCGGCGGGACCGGATGCGCCGTCGCATGACATTACGGTGCGCGATTGTGTGTTCCTGAAGGGCCATGGGATGAGCGTGGGCAGCGAGGTTGCCGGTGGTGTGCAGCATGTGCACGTGGAGCGCGTGACCTTCAAGGGAACGACGCAGGGGATTCGGCTGAAGAGCGGACGTGATCGCGGCGGCGATCTCAGCGACTTCACGTACAAGGACATCACGATGGAAGGCGTCGGGACGGCCGTGCAGATTACCGACTACTACGGTGGCGATCGTGCCGGCGCGGTGACGGCAACTGCGGCGCCGGTGACGAGGCTGACGCCGATCTTCGACGGCATCCGCATCGAGAACCTGAAAGTGACGGGAGCGAAGGTGGCGCTGGACATCGAGGGATTGCCGGAGGCGCCGATCAAGAACCTGGTGCTGGACAATGTGCAGATTGAGGCGGCGAAGGCGGGGAAGGTCTTCTACGCGCAGGTGCAGAGCCGCGGGTTGAAGGTGGTGCCGCAGGATGGGCAGCCGCTGACGGTCGGCACGGGAGTGACGGGAAGCCTGAAATAGCGGCTACTGGCCTGCTCCGGCGCGGATGAAGTTGATGGTGAGGTCAACGAGGTGCGTCTGCGAGTCGGCAGCGGCCTGAAAGCTGGCGGTGTAGCCGGCAAGGTTGCGCAGCGCTGTGTTGTTGGTGAGAAAGTTCGCCGTATAGAGCGGATCGTAGGCGGCGCCGGGCTTCAGCAGCCAGCCGAAGTCGAAGTCTTTTTGCGCAGACGCGGAGAGGTTAAGCGGCGTAACGGACTTGAGGTGATAGATCTCGCCGGGTGTGACTTGCAACGAATAGCTGACGGTGCGGGCTGCGGCGTCTTGCTGCGGGTGTGCGTCGACGTAGGCGTCGAGATAGCCGAGATGCAGGTAGGCGTTGAGAATGGCCTGCTCGGTTTCGAGCAGAGACTTTTGTGAGGCGAGGTCGCCGTTGTGGAGCTTGGCGTCGTGGGTGAAGGCGTTCTGCGCGTAGATGGCGGTGGGCTGCCAGGCGATGGTGGTGACGTGGAAGATGTCGCCGGGCACAACGGCTGCGGTGTAGCGGACGGCGTAGCCGGAGGACGCGGGCTCAACGGTGGTGGTGATGTTGGTGAGCTGCGCGTCGAGGTAGCCCGCGTCGCGCAGCGGGGAAAGGAGCTGATCGGCGACGACGCGGTTATTGAACTGCGAGCCGCTGACGTGCTGGATGACGCGCTGCATCGGGGGTGCGAGCGCTGGCGGCGTTCCGGTGAGTGTGGCCGAGGCGAGGCGCACGGAGGGGTCGTCGAGGCGGAACTCCCAGGTGGGCTGCGGATGAGCGTTACTGGGCGGGACGGATGCGTTGACGACTGTGCCATGCACGCCCTTGTCCGCAAGCATGGAGGTGAGCGCGGCGGTGATGGTGTCCGGGAGATTGCCGGCAGGCGGGATGCCGCCGCGGTAGAAGGGAACTCGCTGTCGAAGCGCGGCGTCGAGCTCGTTGGGCGTCCACCAGACGAGGTTTGCGAACGTGATCGGAACGAAGGAGGTCGCGGGCAGGGGCTTGAGCTCGATGAGCACGGTGCGCGCGGTTCCGGAGCCGGTGAGTTCGATGCTGGCGTCGGCGAAGACGCCGGTGTCGAGCAGATGCTGCGCGGCGTTGCCGAGGCTGTCATGCGACATCATCTGGCCCGGCCGCAGGCCGGAGACCTGCAGGACTTCAGCGTCGGTGTAGGGTGCGGCGCCGTGAATCTCGATCTTCTGGATGGAGTACTGCGCGAAGGCGGCGGTTGAGAGGGTAAGGGCGAGGAGGGTGACAAAGGAGACGGGACGCAGAGTGTTTGTGCGCATTGGGCCTATGGGTGTTGAGTTGTTGGGCTAGACGGCTCCATCATACTCGCTGGGTCGGGCCAGGATTTACTCCGGGAATTTTGCGAAACTGCAAGATCAATTGCGGCTACGGCCTTGGGCGCCGTGGTCCTGCTGGCGGGATCGGGGGAGTGGGCGCTGTTGGCGGGGGCGTCGAAGACGGAAGTGGAGTGCCCGGATCGGACGATTCAAGCGATACTCCTGGAATTTTGCGTAGCTGCAGGACGATGGTGACAGTATGGGCATCCGCATCGTGTTTCGCGCCGACCAGGATGCCCATCCGCGTGTGAAGCTTCTCCAGGGTGTCGCGAAGACTGTCCTGAAAGTCCTTGTCGACCAAGGCGCCGGGTGCGAAGTGCCACAAGCTGGAGAACTCCTGCTGGAGTTCGGTGGGCAGAGCGGACGCGTCAATGGAGGCAAGATGGAACTGGGCTCCGGGCGAGAAGGTGAAACTGTAGTTGACCGTGTGGTTGGAGACATTCTTGTCGAGAGTGGCCGAGGCGCGGGCCTGCAGGAACCCGTGGTCTCCGTAGACATGAGCGAGCGCGGAGACCGCGGTTCGGACGCCGGAAGCGGCGGCGGGGTCGCCGGTCTTGAATGGGAGAACGGCACGCAGGTCGGGGTCCGCGAGCGGTGGCTCGGGGTGAATGGCGATGCTGCCGATGCGATAGAGCGGTCCGGGATGTATCGTCACCTGGACATCGACGACGTAGCCTCCCAGGTCTTTCCGTGGCGGTGCGAAAACTGGGGGATCGTTGATGGCATCGAGATAGCCGGCGTCCTCGAAGATCGTCTGAATACTGTCGTGGATGGTGGTGTTGACCTCCCGGAGGTCGAAGTTGCGGTCGACGAGGGCGTGGGCGAGAGGTGGTGAGCTTTTCGGCGACGGCTGGAACGGAGCCGCTGAAGTTCACCTCGCCGACGAGGATCGCGGGAGAGGAGATGGAGAGCGCGACGGCGTTCATCGGTTCGCCGGGTGTTTCATAGGAGGGCAACGCGGTGACGCGCGCGTCCGGGATGCCTTTCTCTCCGCAGCAGTGCGACGAGCGCGTCTTCTACTTCGCCGGTCTGGTTGCCCTGCAGCGGAAGCGTGCCGTGGAAGAGGGGGATACGCTGTTCGAGGATCTTGAGGAGATCGCCGTGGTCCCACCAGGCGAAGTTGACGAAACGCACGGGGAGGGGCTGACCGCCGGCGGCCGGCGTGAGCTTGATCGTTAGAGCGGTTTCGTTGACGGTGTAGCTGAGGTCGGCGAAGGCGCCGCTGTCGCCGAGCTTCTGGAGCGCGGCCAGGATGTCGTCCCTGGTAAGCGGAACGCCCTGCTGGAGGCCGGTGATGCGGAGAAGTTCGGCGAAGTCAAGGTGCTGCGAGGGATCGGTCGAAATGAAGCGAATGGACTTGGGGTTGTAGGCTTGTGCGGGGACAGGACGCGGTGACGCGCCGAAGAGAACCAGAACGGCGATAGCTAAGCAACACGAAGCCCGACGCATGGTCTTGCCGGAAGTTTACGCGTCGGGCCGACGTGTGCCAATGACGAAAGTCGAAACGCGGCAGGATCAGGCGTTTTCGATCTTGCCCTTCCATGGAGTTGCGCCTTTTAGTGCGCGATTTACATTTTCGATGTTCTCGACGCCAGTGGTGTTCAGCCAGTCGCGGAAGGCCTGCTCACCCTTGGTAGCGAAGATCGGGATGCCGTCCTTCCAGGTGGCGCGGCCGCAGAGCACGCCGTTGTAGCTCGTGCCGGATTCGTTGGCGAGTTCGAGGGTTTCGATGAAGACCGGGTTGGAGACGCCGGCGGAGAGATAGATGAAGGGAAGCGTCGTCGTGGCAGCGGAGTCGCGGAAGTGTTGCAGAGCTTCGGCGCGGGTGTAGGCGCTGGTGCCTTTGAAGGCCTTGGTGCCTTCGACGAACTCCATCACGATGGGGACTTCGACTTTGAGCACGTCGATGCCGTAGACGGGCTTGGAGAACTCCTTCATGGAGCCAGCGACGATAGAAGGCTTCTTGCGGGCGTACTCGACGGACTTTTCATCGCCGCCCTCGGCGTCGTAGCCGACGAACTCGCAGAAGAAGGGGATGTCGTGGGCGCGGCACTCGTCGCCGATGCGTTCGATGAAGGCGTGCTTGACGTCGTTGATCTCGGGCTTGTCGAACGGCGTGTAGTAGAGCAGGATCTTGATGCAGTCGGCGCCGGCTTCCTTCAGGCGGCCGACACTCCAGTGATCGAGCAGGTCGGGAAGGCGGCCGGGAGTGGCGGCGTCGTAGCCGGTCTTCTCATAGGCGAGCAGGAGGCCCTTGCCGTGGCGATGCTTCGAGGCTGGGAGGCCGAACTCCGGGTCGAGCAGAATCGCCGATGCGCGCTGCGTGAGCACGTCGGTGACGAGAGTCTTGAAGACCTCGAGGTCATGGGCGTCGGCCTGGGCGCCGCGAGCCTGGCCTAGCGACTTCTGCAGCGATCCGCGCTGGTCCATGGCCGCCGCGGCGATGACACCGCGTGCGTCGGAGACTGCGTTGAGGCCGGCGAGCTTTCCTGGTGTGAGCTTCATCGAATCGTTTCTCCCTGTTTCAAGTGCGCTGGTTTAGACGCTTGTTGTAGGGAGCGATTGTATCGAACTCGATGAACGCGTGGCTTGTAGCGGAGTGTTACAGGCGTGCTATAGGGCCGTTGTTAGAGGCCTGTCATAGATCTTCGTCTGTGACGCCGTACTCCTTGAGCTTGCGGTAGAGGGTAGTTTTGCCGATGCCGAGCAGGCGGGCAGCCATGAGCTTGTCGCCGTTGAGGTGGCGCAGGGTGCTGAGGATGGCCTGCTTCTCCATTTCGGCGATGGAACGAACCTCGACGGTGAGAGCTGGCTCGGTCTCAACCGCGGCGTGGCGATGCTCGAGTTCGGCGCGGGCGTTCTGAAGCTGCGTGGGGAGATCGCCGAGGTGGAGGATCGGGCCGCTGGAGAGTGCGAGGGCACGCTCGAGTGCGTGCCGGAGCTCGCGGACGTTGCCCGGCCAGTCGTAGTCCACGAGGAGGTGAAGTGCGTCCTGCGCGATGGTGTAGGCGTCGTCGTATTTGCCGTGCAGTTCCTGCAGGATGCTGGCCGTGAGCAGCGGGATGTCTTCCTTGCGTTCGCGTAAAGGCGGAAGACGCAGGTTGACGACGTTGAGGCGATAGAACAGATCCTTGCGGAAGCGCCCGGTCTCCACCAATTGCGTGAGGTCGCGGCCGGTTGAGGCGAGAAGGCGAGCGGAGAGCGGGGCGGATTCCGAATCACTCGCTGGCCGAAGCTGACGAGTTTCGAGCGCGCGAAGGAGACGTCCCTGCAGATCGAGCGGAAGATCAGAGACTTCGTTGAGGAAAAGCGTTCCGGTGTGCGCGAGAAGTGCGGGCTGCTTGGGAGCGCCGAAGAGTTGTGCCTCGATGGCATCCGGAGTCAGAGCGCTGCACTCGACGGTGTTGAAGGGCTCAGAAGCCCGCGGACCGTTGAGATGGATGGTCTGGGCGACGACGCTCTTGCCGGTGCCGGATTCCCCAACGATGAGGACAGGGTGCGTGGTGAAGGCGACCTTGGAGAGGATGCGGTAGAGCTTCTCCATTCCGGGCGAGCGGCCGGTGAGACGCCCCTGGCCGCGGCCTGTACGGAGGCGTTCACGGAGTTCGCGGGCCTCGAGATCGAAGACACGGCGTTCGGCTGCGCGCTCGAGCGTGGAGGAGAGCTCTTCGATCGTGAAGGGCTTGGCGAGGTAGTCGCCGGCACCGATGCGCAGAGCTTCTACGGCAGAGTCAACTGTGGCGTAGGCAGTCATGATGACGACGATCGCGGAGGGATGGCGGGTGCGGATCTCGTCGAGCAGCGAGAGGCCGTCACCGCCGGGAAGACGGACATCGAGCAGGACGATGTCGACGGGTTGCGGAAGCACGGCGCGTGCAGAGTTCAGAGAGTCTGCCGTCGTCGTGGCGAAGCCCATACCGCGAGCGATCTCGATGCAGGCGTCGCGAACGGGCGGATCGTCCTCGATAACGAGTACGCGCAGCGGCGGCGGGGAGCGCTGGGGGTCGAGGGTGCGGGATCGTTCGGCGGAGGATGCTTGTGCGGCGGGGGTGCTCTGCAAGGGGGCCGGCATTACGGGGAGTGCTCCCGGGGGTTAGGACTCGGGCAGGGGAGTCTGCGAGTCACGACAAGAACGATATCGCAATATGCAGGACGGAACAATCGCACGCTTGTGTGTTGTGAAAAAAAGGCGAGTGGCCGCGCCGTTCGATGATCGCGGGGTCAGCGACTACAATCACCGGATGGCGAATGGAGAAGAGATCTTCCGGAGTGGAGGACGCGGAGCGACGCAGGCGCGCGAACTGCGGTCTGACGCCGGGGTTTGTGGCCACGGCGGAGGGCTCGGTACTGATTGAGGTTGGGCACACGCGCGTGCTGTGCAATGCAACGGTGCAGGAGGGTGTGCCCGGGTGGATGCGAAACTCGGGGCGCGGATGGGTGACGGCGGAGTACGCGATGCTGCCCCGGGCGACGCTGACCCGGACGCCGCGCGAGAGCGAGCGCGGGAAGATCGGCGGAAGGACGCATGAGATTCAGCGGCTGATCGGACGCAGCCTGCGCAGCGTGGTGGATATGAAGTTGCTTGGTGAGCGCACCGTGATCCTGGACTGCGATGTGCTGCAGGCAGACGGCGGCACGCGCACGGCGGCGATTACCGGGGCATGCACGGCACTGGCGATTGCGCTGGGCAAGCTGGTTGAGGCGGGGACGCTGAAGCAGTCGCCGCTGCGCGAGATGGTCGCGGCGACGAGTGTGGGCGTCGTTGACGGGCGTGTGCTGCTGGACCTCGCTTATGAAGAGGATGCTCGCGCCGAGGTGGACATGAATGTGGTGATGACTACGTCGGGCGGGTTTGTCGAGACGCAGGCGACCGCCGAGAGGGGAACGTACACGCGTGCGCAGATGGACGAGATGCTGAGTGTCGCCGAGCGGGGGATTCGCGATCTGCTGGTTGCGCAGAAGGATTGTCTATCGATAGGCTGAGCTACTTTTGAAGGGCTAATCTCGAAGAGAGGACGAGACGACATGGCATGCCATCATTTCGATCACTTGAACCTCAAGAATGTTCCGAGCGCTTCGGCGAGCTATGCGAAGGGCTGCCCGGAGTGCATCAAGATGGGCGACACGTGGGTGCATCTGCGTGAGTGCCTGGTGTGTGGGAACGTCGGCTGCTGTGACTCGTCGAAGAACAAGCACGCGACGAAGCATTTTCATGCGACGAAGCATCCGATCATGCGTTCGGTGGAGCCGGGTGAGCGTTGGGGATGGTGCTACGTGGATGAGGTGATGGTGAACCTCTAGCGGGACTCACAGCGTTTGCGACTCGCCTCGCAACGTCCGCTGCTATGCTGGCCACATAGGGAGAACTCAATGGCAGACGAAGCAGTTCACATAACGGTGCGTCCCAACGGACCGCTGCGGGTGGAGGGGCACATCGTGCTCAAGGATGCAGACGGCAAGGAGTGGGACCTGACGGGCAAGCCCGCGGTAAGCTTGTGCCGCTGCGGAATGAGCGAGAAGCGACCGTTCTGTGATGGATCGCACGCGCGCAACAACTGGCAATGTATGGCGAGCCCGGGGAATCTGACGGGACAATAAGCAAGCGCTTTTTGGGAGGCATGGATGCTGAGGATCTTCGGCTGTTCGATCGTTCTGTGTGCCGCGGTGGCTGTTGCGCAGACGAATCCGCCTGCGTCAACGAGCACGACCACGCAGCAGACGCAGCAGCAAACGCGTGCACAGCGGATGGCGGAGCTGCTGAAGGACTATCACGGGCCGAAGTACGTGCGCTCCGAGGTGATGATCCCGGTACGCGATGGTGTCGAACTGCATACGGTCATCCTGCGGCCAGAGGGCAGCGACAAGAGCGGGGCGCCGCTGCCATTCCTCATGCAGCGCACGCCGTATGGCGTGAACGGAGCGTCATCGGATTCCGTGGCCGTTTCGAAGCCGGAGCTGGCGACGAGCGGCTACATCTTCGTCTACCAGGACATTCGCGGACGCTATGGCTCGGGCGGCACGTTCGTGATGAACCGGCCGGTCGTGGAGCACAAGACGAAGAACGACGTCGATGAGACGACCGACACGCGCGACACGATCGACTGGCTGCTGAAGAATGTGCCGAATAACTCCGGCAAGGTGGGCGTGCTTGGTGTCAGCTATCCGGGGTTTCTTGCGATGATGGCCGGGATCGATGCGCATCCGGCGGTGAAGGCGATCAGCCCGCAGGCGCCGATGACGGACATCTGGAGGGGCGATGACTTCTTCCACAACGGCGCGTTTCGCGAGACGTACGGTTTCGATTATGTGCAACAGCTCGAGGCGCAGAAGACCGATGTGCCGCAGAGCTCGAAGGATGATCAGTTCAACTTCTTCCTCGACCACGTGAACTTTGCAGGCGCCGCTGCGGCGGCAGGAATGACGGAGCTGCCGACGGCGAAGGTCTTTCTGGCGCAGCCGAGCTACGTGAAGTTCTGGCAGGACATGGCGGTTGAGCCGCATCTCGCGAAGCCGGAAGTGCCGACGCTCGAGGTTGGCGGTTACTGGGACCAGGAAGACATGTGGGGAACGCAGGCCGAGTATGCGGCGTTGCGTCCGCATGAGGATCCGAACGATCCGCTACATCACGTCTACATGGTGCTGGGGCCCTGGAACCACGGCGGGTGGTCGTTTGGTCCAGGGTCGGAGCTGATGAGCCACTATGGCGGCATCACCTTCGGCGGCGAGAACACCGGAGCGTACTACCGCGCCACCTTCGAGGCGCCGTTCTTCGAGTTCTATCTGAAGGACAAGCCTGGCTTCGACCTGAAGGACACGGCAAGCTTCCGCACGGGCGAGAACAAGTGGCATCGCTACGCGATCTGGCCGCCGAAGCAGGGCTTCCACGAGGCGAATCTTGTACCTCGAGCAAGGCCAGCAGCTGAGCCTCACGGCGCCGAAGCGGCAAGGACGAGATCGCGGCGACCTATGTGGCGGATCCCGCGGATCCAATTCCGTACCGTCACCGGCCGATTCAGTCGACCTACGGGCAGGGATCGCAGTGGCGGACATGGCTGGTGGAGGATCAGCAGTTCGTATCAGGCCGAAAGGATCTCGCGAACTTCGAGACGCCGGCGCTGAAGAGCGATGTAGCGGTGACCGGGGACGTCGTGGCAGACCTGTTCGCAGCGACGACAGGCTCGGACACGGACTGGGTAGCGAAGCTTATCGACGTCTACCCCGACGGCTATCAACTGATGGTTGCCGAGGAGATTCTGCGCGGGCGCTACCGCAAGAGTTACACCGACCCGGAGCCGGTGAAGGCGGGCGAGGTCACGGAGTACAAGTGGAGCCTGCACGGGACGGATCACACCTTCCTGAAGGGCCATCGGATGATGGTCGAGGTGCAGTCGAGCTGGTTTCCGCTCTATGACCGCAATCCGCAGACCTGGGTGCCGAACATCATGACCGCACCGGCCACGGCGTACAAGGCGGAGACCCTGACCATCTATGCGTCCCCGAAGTATCCATCTCATTTGGAGTTACCGTTGGCAGACGGGGCGGTTCTGCCTAACTAACCCCGGGCAAATTCACAGCAAGTTCTGCGATACTGGAGTTCCAGCCCGCAATCGTTTCCGGGGCGAAACTTTTGCGGAGTCCGGATCGTATTCCTTCTGAAGTGAATACGAATGCAGGCTGATTGCATGCCCGTCCCCGGCGATCAGCGCCAAAGGCCGCCTCTTTCTTCTGCGAATTCGAAATGATGAACTCTTCTAACTTAAGCTCCCGATCCGCTGCGCGGTGGTCCCTGACGGTAGTGCTTGCGTTGGGCTGTGCCCTGTCGGCGCAGGCTCAGGCTTCGGCTGCGCCTCATCCAGCCGGCACGGTGAAGTCGACCAGCAGTGACGGCTTCGTGTTGACGACGACCGCGGGACAGGACGTGACGGTGAACGTGCCCGCCGCGGCCAAGGTGTTGATTGTGCCGCCGGGCGCCAAGGACCTGACCGCGGCGACAGCCGGCTCGGTCACAGACGTACAGACGGGTGACCGCGCGCTGGTGACCGGGACGGCTGGCGACACGGGCACTACGGTGACCGCGGTTCGCGTGATTCTGATGAAGTCGACGGCAATCGCCCAGACGCACGCTGCGGAAGAGGCTGCATGGACGCGCGGCGGCGGCGGAATTGTGAAGTCGGTGGATCCGGCAACGGGCAAGATCGAAATCTCAAGCGGTCTGCGCACGGTCACCGTGACCACGACGCCGTCGACCATCGTGCGCCGGTACTCGAACGGCTCTGTGCGCTTTCAGGACGCGGTAAAGAGCGATCTGGCCTCGATTCAGCCGGGCGATCAGTTGCGGGTGCAGGGAACTCGTTCGCCGGACGGGACGACGATTGCCGCCGATGAGATCGTTACCGGAAGCTTCAAGAACTACTCGGGCCTGCTGACCGCGGTGGACGCCGCGGCCAGCACGGTGACGCTGAAGGACCTGACGACGAAGAAGGTCGTGACTGTAGCGGTGACGCCGAACAGCGACGTTCGCCGGCTGCCGCCGATGGCCGCGCAGATGATCGCCGCGCGCATGCGTGCAGGGGCGAACGGTACTGGTGCGGGCGGTGCAGGTGCAGCGCAGCGGCCAGCCAGCGGAACGCCGCCGGCCGCGGGCGAGGGTCAGCAGGGAACGGCCGCCGGTGCTCGCCGCGCAGGGATGGATCTCTCGCAGATGCTGTCGCGCCTGCCGACTGAGACGATTGCGGGGCTTAAGGCGGGGGATGCGGTGATGATCGTCGCCACTTCGCCCTCAGGCCAGGCCACGCCGAGCTCCGCCGTGACCTTATTGGCCGGAGTTGAACCAATCCTGACAGCCGCACCCAGCGGCGAAGGTATGACCCTAACACCCTGGAGCGTGGGCGGCGGTGAGCCCACGGGTGAGGGCGCGGGACCTGGCCGGTAGTGCGTCGGCCATCGACCAGGCGGCACTCGGCGACAGCTGCTTCGCGGAACGCAGCGCTGTCACTGTCTTGATTCGCCGCCGCTGGATTTTGTTTTGAACTGTTGAGGAGTGAGGATGTCGTTGCCAAAGACGCTACTTGCAGGACTGGTGTGCTTACTGCTTTTGAGCCCTGAGATCCAGGGACAGTCGGCCACACCGCCACAAACCGCGCCTGCTACCCCGACCACGCCGGCTGGACCGGCGAACGCGGCTGCGCAGGTTTCCACTGGCGGGACGAAGGTTCATGGAACGGTTACGGATCCGGATGGCGAGCTGATCCCCGGAGCGACCGTGACGTTCACTCCCGCCAAAGGGGCGGGCCGCACCGTGAAGTCGGGCAGCGATGGCACGTACGCCATCACGATCCCTCCGGGCACGTACACCATGCTGGTGTCGATGCCAGGCTTTGCCTCGTACCTGATGACGAACCTGAAGGTACCCGCTGTGCCGAGCACGACCGTGGACGCCAAGCTGAAGATCGGCGAAGAGAACACGGTGGTCAACGTTGAGGCAAGCGCTGTACAGCTGAGCGTCGATCCGGACTCGAACGCGAGCTCCACCATCCTGCAGGGCAAAGACCTCGAGGCGCTCTCGGACGATCCCGACGAGCTGTCGAGCGAACTCTCCGCGCTGGCAGGGCCTTCGGCCGGACCCAACGGCGGACAGATCTACGTCGACGGGTTCACTGGCGGGCAGCTTCCGCCGAAGTCCTCGATCCGCGAGATTCGCATCAACCAGAACCCCTTCTCGGCCGAGTACGACCGTCTGGGCTTCGGTCGCGTGGAGGTCTTCACCAAGCCCGGAACCGACAAGCTGCACGGCAACCTGCAGATAAATGGCAATCCGTCGCAGTTCAACACCGCAATCCGCTGGCCGATGGTCGCAGCAGCCGCCGTATCACACGCTGTTCATGTTCGGAAACCTGACCGGACCGCTGAGCAAGATCTCTTCCTACAACGTAGGCGGCAGTTTCCGTCAGATCCAGGACGACCAGCTGGTGAATGCGACGATCCTTGCGCCGACGCTCGGCTCGTCTACGCTCTGCAATGCGGGCGACACCACATGCGTACCGAGTCCCTACAAGTACTTCTCGTACTACCCGCAGACCCGCGTCGACTTCAATCCTCGCCTCGATCTTGCACTGGGCGAGAAGAATGTGCTCACGACGCGCTATCAGTTCGTGGACAACAGCTGCCACGAACGCCGGGGTCGGAAATATCAGCTCTGCCCGACTACGGCATCAACACCTCCGCGATGAGCAATATCGTCCAGATGAGCGATACGCAGACCTGGAGTCCCAAGCTCATCAACGAGACGCGCTTTGAGTATGAGCGCGAGCACACGGCGGATTCCCCGCTGAGCACCGCGCCGTCTGTTTCTGTATCGGGCGATTTCACCAGCGGCGGCAATCCATCGCAGAACGCCTCCGACCATCAGGACCATTACGAGGTCCAGAACTACACATCGGTTCAGCTGAAGAAGAACTTCATCCGCTTTGGCGGACGACTGCGCATTAACCGCGAGGCCACGAGCACGGTGCAGAACACCAACGGTTCGTTCACCTATTGCACCCTGACTCCGTGCGTTCCCACGTCGAGCACTTCATGCAACGGACTGGACAACAGCTATCAGTCCGATTTGCCAAGCCAGTTCTCGCTGACCGTCGCGAATGTGCCTTCTCTGAAGTACACCCTCACTGATGTTGGTTTGTATGCGGAGTCGGACTGGAAGCCGTTCCAGAACTTCACGCTGAGCTATGGTCTGCGCTATGAAACACAGAACCACCTCAAGGATCATCACGACTTCGCTCCACGTCTCTCATTCGCCTATGGTCTCGGCGGCGGAAAGGGATCACCCAAGACGGTGCTGCGCGGCGGCTTCGGTCTGTTCTACGACCGTTTCACCGGCAACTATGTCCTGAATCTACTGCGCTTCAACGGGGTCAACCAGACGGCGTACACGTTGAGCCAGGTTCCGGCCGGCTGCTCGCCGAACGATCCGGACTTCAAGACAGACTGCATCGCGAATGCAACAGACGACGCGCAGATGACCTATCAGACTGCACCGAACTTGCGCACGGCGTACATCACGCAGTTCGCCGGTGGATTCGATCAGCAGGTGACGCGCGCCGGGTCGGTGTCGGTGAACTACCTACACTCGCAGGGCGTGCACGAGTTGGCTACACAGAATATCGGCTACCCGCGGAATGGTCTCCAGCCTGGTGAGGTTGTGCCCGCGCAGTACCAGTACTTCTCCGAGGGCGTCTTCCGTCAGGATCAGCTCATCGTCAATGGACGCGTGTCGACCGGAAAGCATGTCTCGCTCTTCGGCTACTACTCGCTGAACTTTGCAAAGGGTGATACCTCGGGTGCCGGCTCCGACATTTCGACGCCATACAACATCGCCGCCGACTACGGGCGCACGAGCTTCGACGTGCGCAACCGTGTCTTCCTCGCAGGCTCCGTTACGTTCCCCAAGTTCATCCAGTTCAGCCCGTTCATGATCGCGCAGAGCGGGAACCCGTACAACGTCACAGTCGGTGAGGATGTAAACGGCGATACCTTCTTCAACGACCGACCGTACAAGGTGACCGGCGTGGCGCAGAATGGACAGACGATAAAGACGATCAACGGCTGTGGCACATTCGCGGCGCCAGGTTCGCAGCCGGCTGGCTCGCCGATCGCACCCATCAACGACTGCACCGGGCCGGGCCTGTTCACATTCAATTTCCGCTTGACCAAGACGTGGGGCTTCGGTGCGTCGCGCAACGCGCAGACGGCTTCTGCCGCAGGCCAGGGTGGCCAAGGCGGCCAAAGCGGAGGGCAGCACAGCAGCCGCGGTGGCGGCGGTGGTCGCGGGGGGCCCGGCGGCGGCGGTCCCGGCGGCGGCATGTTTGGCGGCGGCGGATCGAGCACCGGCAAGCGCTACAACTTCGCGCTCGGCTTACAGGTGCAGAACCTGTTCAACAACAAAGACCTGGCGACGCCCAACGGAACGCTCCTGGGGCAGAATTTCGGGGAACAGACACAGCTCGCCGGCGGACCGTACACGACGAATGCCGCGGTGCGGCGTATCTCGTTGCAGGCTTCCTTCAACTTCTAAACTGCGTTGCTTTACAACCTCAAACGGCTGCGAGATCTCTCGCAGCCGTCTCTTTTTCGCGAGCATCAATGTGCCAGCGTGAAGGTGTTGTTGCTGCGGTCCACATCCGGCACAAGGTGCTCCGGGTCGATCGTTGCTGATGCCGCTGGCCCGGAGACGGGAACTACAAACGTGTGGCTGCCGTTCTGCATCCACGTCTCGGCGGGCACAGCGACGTCCACGTGGTTTCCATTCGTCAGCTCAACGCGCAGCGTCGAGGGAAGCACGAGCTTGTCGCGATTCTCCACCGTCACACGCAGACCCTTCGTGGGATCGTTCGCGTCAACATAGGTCGCAGCCGTCACCGCGAGATCGAGCTTCCAGTTGTTGAAATACCACCCGCGCCAGAAGTAGCTAAGATCTTCGCCACCCTCGGACTCCATCGCGCGGAAGAAGTCGGACGGGCTGGGATGTTTGTAGGCCCATTCGCGGATGAACTTGCGGAATGCGAAATCAAACCGCTCCGGTCCGAGGATGTCGTTGCGCAGCAACACCAGTCCGAACGCTGACTTGAAATACGTGACGGGATGCCGATAGGTCTCGCGAATCGCATCTGCGCGCGTCATGATTGGCGGCGCGTCTGGATCGGTCAGCACCTTCACGATCTGATCCGCCGGAGGAACCTTCGGGTCTGGCGCGAACTCCGCATCGCGCTTCGGGCCGTAGACGCCGTGCTCGAACTCGTCGCTCTCGAAGATGTCGATGAAGGTGTTGAAGCCTTCATCCATCCACGCATTGCGCCGCTCATTGAAGCCGACGACCATGGGAAACCATGTGTGCCCGATCTCGTGCGCGGTGACCCAGAAGAGTGGCCCACCCTTGTCATTGATGCCGTCGAACAGCACGCCCGGATACTCCATTCCCGAGGAGAACCCTGCGACGTTGATCGCATTCGGATAGGGATACGGGTACCAGCGCGCAGAGAAGTGTTCGACCGCATCCTTCAGATACTCTGTGGAGCGGCCCCACGCAGCGTCACCTGCAGACTCAATTGGGTACACGCTCTGCGCGAGGGCGGTATGCGCCGGACGTCCAGCGCCAGCAGGAACATTGATGCGTGCGGCGTCCCACAGGAAGGCGGCGGAAGCAGAGAAGACTACGTCGCGCGTCGAATCCATAGTGTAGTGCCAGGTCTTCGTCTGCGTCGTGGTCGAAACCACCGCGCGATTCACATCCTCGGCAGTGCGGATCATCACTGTCTTGTCACTTGTGCGAGCCTGGGCGAGCCGCGCGAGTTCCGCGCTTGTCAGCACTTCGTTCGCATTCACCAACGCACCGGAGCCCGCGACGATCATGTTCGCCGGCACGGTGATGTAGTAATCAAAGTGCCCGTATTCGAGATAGAACTCGTTTGCGAGGTAGGGAAGCGTATCCCATCCATGCAGGTCGTCATAGACGCACATACGCGGATACCACTGCGCAATGTCGTAGATCTCTCCCTGCTGTGCCTTGCCCCACGAGGTGCGTCCGCCGAAGAGTCCCGGAATGGTGTAGTGGTACAGAATGCGGACGCGGATTTGATCGCCGTGATGAAGCGCGAATGCTTCGGGGAGCTGAATCTGCATGCGCGTGTCTGTAATCACCGCCTCAGTTTTGATAGCCGCTTGGTGCGCCTTGCCCAGCGGCTGAATCTCGACCGACTCCAGCGTGTAGCCGTCGGTATTCGTCGGCCCGGTGATTGCCGGGCCGCGCCGCCGGCGGAACTCCGACGCAAACGCACTCGAGCGTGAGTCTTTGCGATAGATGTTCTGCTCAAGATGCAGCCAAAGCGAGGTGAGCACATCCGGAGAGTTGTTTGTGTAGGTGATCGTCTCCGTGCACGTCAGCACCTTTGTCTGCGTATCGATCGACGCATGCAGATCGTAGTCGGCGCGGTTCTGCCAGTACTGCGGCCCAGGTGCGCCATTCGACGAGCGATAAACATTTACCGGATCCGGAAGCGTGAGCGGAGCGAATGTCTCGAGCGGCTTGTAGCCCGATGTGGTTGCGCTATTCGCAGGAGTCTGAGCATTGAGTGAAAGCGTGGTGAGGAGAATCGCAGCAAGAGTGTGAAGGATTGGGTAGCGCACGAGCCCATCGTACATGCTCCGGTGTGCTACTCCGACGGCTCAGTCAGCCCCAGGCTCACAATGCCGCGCGACCTCTTCGCCTTCTCACTCTCAGCCTTGGCGGTCACCAGCGGCTGCTCGCGCATCGGCAGAACTGTCTTGGGCACTGCCGCCTCCTCGGGCGTTTGGGGCCGCACTGCCGTCGCCGCAACGACGACCGTCTTTGCATTCAGGAACTCGCGCATGCCTGCGGCCGAGAGTTCGCGCCCATAGCCGCTGTGCTTGATGCCGCCGAACGGCAGTCGCGGATCACTCGCGACCGGCGTGTTGAAAAACACCGAACCGCACTGCAGCTCCAGCGCCAGCCGCTGCTGCTCCGCGACCTCGTTGGTCCAGCAACTCGCGCCCAGGCCAAACGGTGTGTCGTTCGCTAACGAAATCGCCTCGTCGAGTGAGCTGACCTTGAAGACGAGCGCCAGCGGCCCGAAGGTCTCCTCGCGCGTCACCGCGGCTGTGCGCGGCAGCCCGGAGATCACTGTCGGCGAGAAGAAGTTGCCCTCGCGTATCAGTCGGCGTCCGCCCGTCAGCAACCGGCCGCCGGCGTGGATCGCGGCGTCCACCTGCTTCTGCAAGTCCTCGGCGACCTGCGAGGTCGCCAACGGCCCAATCTGTGTCGCCTCGTTCATGGGATCACCGACGATCTGTGCGGCCATGCCCCCCACGAAGCGCTCCTCGAACTCGCGGTATACCGATTCGTGCACGATGAAGCGCTTGGCAGCGATGCAGCTCTGGCCATTGTTGATGCAGCGCGCCTCCACTGCATTCTTCACCGCTTGCGTGAGGTCGGCCGAAGGCATCACGATGAACGGGTCACTGCCGCCAAGCTCCAGCACGCTCTTCTTGATCAGGTAGCCTGCCTGCGCCGCAACGGCGCGCCCTGCGGCCTCTGATCCCGTCAGTGTGACTGCGGCAACACGCTCATCCCCAAGCACCTTCTCCACCTGCTTGGATTCGATGAGCAGCGTCTGGAAGACACCACGCGGAAAGCCGGCACGTCTCACCAGCGCCTCAATGGCCAGCGCGCACTGCGGCACATTCGAGGCATGTTTCAGCAGGCCGACATTGCCCGCCATCAATGCCGGAGCGAGAAACCGAAAGACCTGCCACAGCGGAAAGTTCCACGGCATCACCGCCAGGACTACGCCCAGCGGATCCCAGCGCACATAGCTGCGCGCATGCTCGGTCGCGATGAACTCCGGCGCGAGCATCGCCTCGCTCTGTTCCGCGTAGTAGCGGCAGGCACGCGCACACTTGGCAACCTCAGCGCGTGCCGAGATGATCGTCTTGCCCATCTCCGTGACCATCAGCGTCGCGAGCTCGTTCTCTTCCGCCTCCAGCAGATGCGCCAGACGCCGCATCCAGAACGTCCGCTGCGGCAGTGTCTCTGATGGATAGCTGTGGCTCGCGTCGTGCGCAAGTGCGATCTTCGCCGCGATGGCCTCGGGCTCAAGCGGTCGAAAGCTGCGCAGCAGCTCACCAGTCGCGGGATTGATGGATTGAATGGGCATGGCGCTGCTTTGGCAGGACGCAAACTCGATTGCTATTGTCAGTTTAGCTGTGCTGCCGAATTATGCCATAGCGAGTTTTGCGAGCGTGCGCGCCAGCACCCGCGTGCCCAGCACGATGGCTTCCGGCGTGGCATACTCGTCCGGCCTGTGCGAGACGCCATTGCGGCACGGGATGAAGAGCATTGCCACCGGCGCAATCGGCGCAATGAAGCTGGTGTCATGATAGGCGCGCGAAACCATTCGCTCGAACGTGGCATTCTCCGCCTGGCATGCAGCTTCGAGCGCTGCGATGATCCGCGGATCGGAGTGCGCAGGCTGATCGGCGTTGATCAACTCTTCGCTCACCCGCACACCGCGGCGCCGCTCAATCTCTCGAATGTCCGCATGCAATGCGTCCATCACCAAATCGCGCCGCGCCACCTCGGTATCGCGAATATCCAACGTAAGCTGCACGCGCGACGGTACCGAGTTCACCGCGCCCGGATGCACTGCAACCATACCAACCGTGGCAACCGTATCTACACCGCTGTGGCCCTCAGCTTTCGCACGCGCATTTGCCGCCAGCGCGTGACGCTCCACTGAAAGAATCATCTCCGCAGCCGCGCATAGCGCATCGTGTCGATCAGCCATCAGCAGCGCGCCAGCGTGGCCGCCAAAGCCCTCGACGGTGTAGCGATAGCTCGCTGGTGCGGCAATATTCGTCACGATCCCCAGCTCGACGTTGTCCCGCTCGAGCAGCGGCCCTTGTTCGATGTGCATCTCGACCCACGCGTGGTAGTAATGCGGCGGCAGCTTTACGCTACCCAGCGCACCGTGAAACCCCGCAGCTTCTCGCACTTCATGCAGGCTCAGCCCTTCTGCTGCATTCGGATCCGTCTCGTGCAGCCGGTCGGGAAGTTGGTCCGCGACATCAGCATCGATGACGCCTCCGAGCAACCTCGACCCCAGGCATCCGATGCCAAATCGCGTCGGCTCCTCGCTCGTAAACATCAGCAGTTCGAGCGACCGCTTCGGCTGAAAACCTGACTCCTTCAACGACCGCAGCGCCTCGAGCCCGCCAAGCACGCCCACTGTGCCGTCGTACATGCCGGCATGCGGAATGGCATCCGTGTGCGAGCCCGTGCCCACAACGCCCAGCGCAGGTTCACTGCCCTCCCACCGGATAAACGTATTGCCCACCGCGTCCTCGCGCACGCTGAAGCCTGCTGCTTTCGCAAGTGAGTTCAACCACGCACGCGCTTCGAGATCTCGCGGAGTGAAGACGATGCGCGTGACCGCATGCGTCGGCTGTAGCAGCGACTTGTCTTCGTTTTGCGGACAGTCCGTGATCCGTGCCAGCCGATGAAGCTCTGCAAGAAGACGGTCGGCATTTATGTTCAATTTCATGCGAGCGTGTGGCGGTTGAAGTCTTTGTAGATTAAATACTTCGCAGGCTGCCTGCCGATCGCGCCAAACCACTGCGGGCAGAACGGCGCCATCCAGATGAAATCTCCGGCTTGCGTCGGATACCACTGGTCGCCGAGCCGATAGATGCCACCGCCCTCCAACATCAGCAGGCCGTGCTCCATGTAGTGAATCTCAACCTGCGATAGTCCGGCACCCGGCAGATAGGTCATCGTATTGCACGCGAAGTCAAACGCGAGTGCGTCCGGCAACAGGGAACGCACCTGCAGACTCTCATCCCCATTCAGCGGCACCGACGCGACCTCCGCCTCGCGGCCGATTAAGAACAGCGGCCACGGTTCATCGACCTCCTCGCCATGCGCCGCTGTGAGCGGAAGGAACGGCTTGTCTATCACTGCAACCCGGGCCTTCGTCTGCGCCTCAAGCTTGTACTCGTACTCCGTCGGCAGATATGCATACCCACCTGCACTCATCGCATGCGGTTCCGCGCGGCCCGGTTCTTTGAGCGTCAATTCACCCTCGAGCACATACAAAAATCGCTGTGTTGGTCCTTCCGTGAGCTTGCCGCCTGCCTCAAGCTCCACGGTCATCATCGTGAAGGCCGCGCCAGCCTGCGGTGCCACATGAACAATCGCCAAGCCCTTCGTCAATCCGGGAAGTGGCGTGCGGATGAACGTGTCCGGCGTCAGCAGCAGGTGATCGCGACGGTTAGCACTACGCGTTAATCCAAGATGATGCATAGGAAGGTTTGATTTTACCTGTCTGGCGGCTTGAGTCTACGCAGGAATTCAAGAACAGTCCCGAGCGCTGTCTCAATATCATCCACGAGCACCGTCTCATCCGGATGATGACTCAGACCGCCCGGTGAGCGCACGAACAGCATCGCAGTAGGCACATGCGGCGCCAGGATCATCGCATCATGTCCCGCACCCGAGAACATCGCATGTGTCTCGTGGCCCGCGCGAGCTGCCGCCTGTTGCAGCGCAACGGTGAGTTCGCGGTCCATCGGCACCGACGCCTGCTTCGACATCGCCTTGGCGCTGACTCGAACACCGCGCTGCGCCGCCGCGAGTTCCGCCTTCGTCAACAGATTCGCCACCGCCGCATGGCGCGACTCATCCTTCGGGTGCCGTACGTCCAGCGTCGCACGCACCTCTCCCGGCACCACATTCACAGCTCCTGGCGAGACCTCCATCTGACCCACGGTAGCAACCAGTTGCTGATAGTTCGCGGCATAGCGCTCCACCTCCGTAACCCACTGCGCCGCAGCGACCAGCGCGTCGTGACGCAATCGCATCGGCGTCGTGCCCGCGTGGTTCGCCTGCCCGCTGAACGTCAGCTCAAATCGCGACTGACCCACAATGGCTTCGACTATCCCGAGGCTCAGGTTTTCCGCTTCGAGCACCGGGCCCTGTTCGATGTGGACCTCGAGCGCCGCAAAGGTTTCAGGAGCGAGTGCGCAACTCTTCACAATATTCTGCGGCCGCAACCCGAATCCATACAGCGCCTCCGCGACGGAAATCCCCTGACTATCCTTCCGCTCCAGCATCGCCGGCACAACTTGCTCCGTCACCGCCATGGATCCGAAGAACGGAAACCCGAATCTGATCCCCTCTTCTTCGCTGAACGCGATGACTTCAATCGCAAACGGAGGCTGCTCCTCCGCGAGCAATGCAATCGCCTCAAGCGCAAGCACTACGCCCAGCGGGCCGTCGAACGCCCCGGCATTCGGAACCGTGTCGATGTGCGAGAACAACAGCACGCGCGGCGCAGAGGGATCCGCGGCGAGCCGCACGCCACGGACATTTCCGGCATCATCCACGCGGCCCTCGAGCCCCGCCTCGCGCATCCAGCGCAGCAGAAGCGTATGCACATCACGCGTTGCGGGTGAAAGAAACAGGCGTGTCGTCTCGCCCGGAACATCAGTGATGTGCGCCATCTCGCGGCATCGGTCGATAATGTTCTGCGCGTGATAGTGGAGGACCGAGGATGTCATCTTAAGCGCGCCGCACCGTCGCTTCGATCGTCCCATGCGGCTCATCCGTTGGAACGAAGATGTGGTTCGGATTGTCAGAGCCGAAGCGGCCCATGTCGACCAGCAGATTGTGCTTGTTCGGCATCAGCATGTACACCTCGTCGATGATGTCGGTATGCGCCAGCGCGGCCTCTCCCATCGCAAACAGCGTGTGCTGCACCGACAGCGAATCATGCTTCGCAAAGGTCGTGAGCATCGCCTCGCGCAGATGTCGCCGGACCTTGTTGAAGTCGATGCCTTCCTCAATGGCGCCCGCCGTATACGGCCACTCCGCCTTCAGCACCGTACCGAAGAGCCGGTCCTTTGCCTCCGGGAGCGTCGTCAACTCGTCCTTGATGTAGCCGATGAACCCTGACTGCGCGGTCTTCAGGATGTGCAGCCCGTCCAGTCCGCTGACGATCCCAAACGGCTCACCCTGCCTCCGCGAGACCCGCGCCGTCTGCCGTTCGTCAGAGCCATGCATGAAGGCGGTCGGATGCGGCTGGCCATCCACCGTCAGCCGCTTCCATAGATGCGACTCGATCACAACCTCTGCACCGGTGACTTGTGGGTTCCGAGACAGCAGAAAGTCGATCAACTCCTTGGCGTAGTCTTCAATGCTCGCAGCCTTCGACTGTCGCGCAACGAAGTACACCGTATTCTTCATCGTGTCCGTCGGCAGAATCTTCGAGTTATCGCCGAGTGTATGTGCCGTCTCGAAATCGCCCGTCAACAGCACCTGCACCGTCCATTCGTCCAGGTCATGGTGCGATTCGTGCCGCGTAACGCGTATCACGCGAACCCGCGACTTCCCATAGCGATTACTGGCAAGCTTACAGTTCGTTCCCGGCATCAACTCCCTCGATAGGTGGTGTAACCATTCGCCGCAAGCAGCAGTGGTATGTGATAGTGCTGCGACGGGTCTGCAACGGTAAACACAATCTCGACGTATGGATAGAGGCTTGTAATCTTCTGCTCCGCAAAATACGGCGCTGTCTCGAAGCGCAGTTTGTACGTTGCCTGTTCCAGGGCGCGCGCTCCCAACAGTGTGCGGCACCGCCCATCGGCATCCGTCAAGCCCCTGCCAACCTCGCTCCAACCATCCGTCATCTCCCGCGACAGCACCAGAGCCACGCCCCAGGCTGGTCTGCCCAGCGCCGTATCGAGGATGTGCGTCGATAGTCCCATCGTCGTCTCCTATGCCGCCTCTGTTTTCGTGCTCGCTACGAGCTCCTCGCACGTCAGCGCAGGCATCTGCAACCACTTTCGCAACCGAAGCCGAGTGATCAACCGCTGCTGTTCTGCCGCCTCGCGCAATTCGGTTGCAGCATCGTTCTGCAATCGCTCCCGTAAAATCGCGAGCATCTCCGCTGCGCTACGCCCCGTCGCACAAAGCAAGAATATCCGTCCAAACCTTTCTTCGTACTCGCGATTCCCCTGTGTCATTGCCTCGCGAACCGCATCGTCAGGATTCGCCGCGCTCTGTTCGTGCGCGCTCCAGTTCAGGCTCTGCACTGTCGCCACCTTCGCCTTTTGCTCTCCCAATCGCGGGTGAGAATCGAAAGCCTCCTGCCAGTCTTCTTCAGGGAGCGATCGCCAGATCCTGTCGGCCGCGGCGAAAAGGGCCGCCGGTGAATCGAAGGGTCGGTTGTAGGCAACCAGTGTCGCCCAGACTGCAGACCCATTGCACGGCAAAATCACATCGGCCGCATCATCGAGACCAAGATCATTCCACTCGGCAAGAATCGTATTGGCAGCAGACATTGTCATCGTGAGAGGGAACAGGATAGCGCGTACTCTCTTCCGCGGGGAGTATCCGCAAACGTTACTCGTCCATCCCGGTTCTCGTACACCCGCTCACCCCGCAGCCACGTCGACCGCACCACCCCGCGCAGCGTCTCGCCCACGTACGGCGAAATCGCGTGCCGATAGTGCAGATGTTCCGGCGCGAGCGTGAACGTTGCCTCCTTGTCGAACGCCACAAGATTCGCATGCATTCCCGGCGCAATTGCACCAACATGCGCGCTCAGACCGGCCATCTTCGCCGGTGTACTCGATGCCCACTCCACCAACTTAGTAAGCGGAATCCCCCTCGCCACACAATCAGTCCACAGCACAGAGAGCGCGGTAGAAAGCGACGGAATTCCGCCCCACGCCTCATCAAACCGTCCGGCCTCCTCGCCGGGCGCGGTCGCCACCAGGCGCTTCATCCCCGGCGGACACGGCGAATGGTCTGTCGCGATGAGGTCAATCGTTCCATCCATCAGCGCCTGCCAAAGCTGCTCGCGATTCTTCGCGGAGCGAATCGGCGGCGCGCACTTGAACAGCGTCGCTCCATCCGGAATCTCCTCTGCCGCGCAGTGCAGATAATGCGGGCACGTCTCCACCGTCAGCGGCAAGCCCTCCATCCGCGCCGCGCGAATCATCGGCAGCGCCTTCGCGGTCGAAAGGTGCACAATGTGCAGTCGGAACCCTTGCGTTCGGCACAGGTCGAGCAGCATCGCAATTGCGTCCAACTCCGCCTCATCCGGACGCGACGCAAGATACGTTGCGTATTTGCGCCAGTCCGCATCGCTCGCGTTCAGCTGCGCAACCGCTGCGTCGACAGGTCCCGCGAGCTCCGCATGCACCAGCAGCGGAAGCCCCGTACGCGCAATGTGCGGAACTGCCAGTTCCAGATTCGCGCGATCGATCTCCGTGAACCCATCACATCCCGGATAGATCAAAAAGCACTTGAATCCAGCGACACCTTCGAGCGCCAGCGGCTCCAGCTCCTGCTGATTCCCATCCACCGCACCGCCCCACAGCGCGTAGTCCACCATCGCCTTGCCGCGCGCCGCCTCACGCTTCAACTCCAGCGCCCTCACGTCCGTTGTCTCCGGCAGACAATTCAGCGGCATGTCGACAATCGTTGTGAACCCGCCAGCCGCCGCCGCCCGTGTTCCCGTCGAAAAGCCCTCCCACTCCGTGCGGCCTGGCTCATTCAGGTGCGTATGCACATCCACCAGCCCCGGAATCAGCGCCAACTCGCCGAGGTCCTCCAACCGAGTCTCCGCGGAAACCTCGCTCGTCCCCTTCACAGCGACGATGCGCTCGCCTTCGATAAGCACTGCAGCATCGCGCTCACCGTCCGGCGTTACAACGTGCCGCGACCTGAGACCGTGTACCATGATGCTGATTATGCCCGTTTTTACAAGGAAGGCAGAGGCAATCGGATGAGCGACGCACAACCTCGGTTTATGCAGCAGGCGATTGCGCTAGCGACCGAAAACGTTGTCAGCGGTCGCGGCGGTCCCTTCGGCGCTGTCATCGTGAAGGACGGCCAGGTGCTCGCCACCGGCGTCAACCACGTCACTCAATGGAACGATCCGACCGCGCACGCCGAAGTCGTTGCCATTCGCGAGGCCTGCAGGAAGCTCGGAACCTTCTGGCTCAAAGGATGCGATGTCTACACGAGTTGCGAACCGTGTCCTATGTGCCTCGCGGCAATCTACTGGTCCCACTGCCGCGCCATCTACTATGGCAACAGCGCGGCCGATGCGGCAAGGATTGGCTTTGACGACTCGTTTCTCTACGGCGAGATGTGCAAGCCTCTAGATCAGCGCAAAATTCCAATTCAGAACATGCTCGCTGAAGAGGCATGGGAGAGCTTCGCCGCGTGGGAGGCAACCCCCAATAAAATCGAGTATTAGACCCTAATAAAATCGAGTCCTAAACCAGTCTCAAAAAGGGAGTGCAGCTTGCGTGTAGGTTTGCTTGGTTTTGGTACAGTTGGCGGTTCGTTCGCCGAGGTTCTTGCGGCCGGAGCGCATAAGGAGATTCAGATTACGCGCGTCTTCAACCGCGGCGTGCAGCGCAAGCGCGAGCACCAGCGTGCGAAGTTTGTGCCTGCAAGTGCAATCTGGACCGATCGCGTTGAAGATGTGTTGACCGCGCCAGATGTGGATGCAATCGTTGAACTGATTGGTGGCCTTGACCCCATAGAAGACTGGCTCCGCACCGCGCTGAGCGCAGGCAAGCACGTCATCACTGCGAACAAGCAACTCATGGCCTTCCGCGGCACGGAACTGCTCGACCTGGCCGCAAAAAACAATGTGCAGTTGTTGTTCGGGGCATCGGTTGCAGGCGGGGTTCCCGTAATTCCCGGAATGGTGCAGGGACTCAGCGGCGATCGCATTCGCCGCATCAGTGGCATCGTCAACGGTACCTGTAACTTCATCCTGAGTTCCATGGAGACTGGAGCGAACTACGGCGAGGTGCTGGCGAATGCGCAGCGCGCCGGCTATGCCGAAGCTGATCCGTCCGCCGATGTCGACGGCCTTGATGCGCGTGCCAAGCTCTGCATCCTCGCGCGCCTCGCGCTGAAGGCGGAGATTCATCCGGAGAAAGTTCCCGCGCAGACGATCAAGCACGTCGGCGCAGTCGACTTCCCGTATGCGAAAGAGCTGGGCTGCACCATCCGCCAGGTTTCGCGCGCGCAGCTCGATGGCGATGTAGTCCGTGCTCGTGTCGGCCCGATGCTGGTGCCGAAGACCTCACCCATCGCGTGGTCGCACGGTACGCAGAACATGATCGTCACCAGCGGCGAGTTCGGCGGAGATGTAGTCTTCAGCGGGCACGGCGCCGGCGGGCATCCGACGGCGGTCGCGGTGATGAGTGATGTGCTCGCCGTTGCGCAGGGAAGCTCGGCCGTGCGGCTACCCGTCGAGAAATTGGCTGTGACGGGCGATGTCAAGGCGCCGCACTATCTCCGTCTCGTCGTCTCAGATAGACCGGGAATCGTTGCAGCCATTGCAGGCGCGCTGGCGAAGGAGCAGATCAACATCGACTCCATCCTGCAGCACCGTGGCCACGCGAGCGATCGTCTGCCCTTTGTCGTGACGACCGAGCCATGCCTCCGTTCGACGCTCGATCGCGCTGTTGCAGCGATGGCATTGATGGACTTCATGCTGGAGCCTCCGCTGGTGCTGGAGATTCTGGTCGAAGAAGATCGCGAGACCGATTAGCCGTCTCATACGTACCTCTCTGTATCGGAGATCAGCATGCTTCAACGCTTTTTGTTAGCGCTTGCCGCGCTACTGTTCACGGCGGTGTCGCCTGCACAGGACGTCACGCCTGTCATCCACGTTCAGAATCCACCCAACCTGCTCGCGCAGCAGAGCAAACACTACGTTGTCCTCGTCTCGCTGGATGGCTTCCGCTACGACTATGCGCACGAGTACGGCGCACCTCACCTCGACGAGATGGCGCGCGACGGCGCAAGCACGCCGACTGGCATGCTGCCCTCGTATCCGTCCGTCACCTTCCCGAACCACTACACGCTGGTGACGGGTCTGCGGCCGGAGCACCATGGCATCGTCGCGATGGAGTTCTACGATCCGCTGCGCAAAGAGAGCTACGCGTTCAACAACAACAAAGAGAACAGCGACGGTACCTGGTATCAGGGCACACCGCTCTGGGTACTCGCAGAACAGCAGGGCATGCGGTCAGCATGCTTCTTCTGGCCGGGGTCGGAGGCCGCGATCGATGGCGTACGACCTTCCTTCTACCTCCATTTCGACGAGTCCGTCGGCGATGAGATACGCATCGATCAGGTGATTGCATGGCTGAAATTGCCGCCCGAGCAGCGCCCTCACTTCATCACGCTCTATTACCCGAACACCGATCACGCCGGCCACAAGTACGGCCCTGACGCACCCGAGACGCGCGACGCCGTTCACCAGGTGGACAAGATGATCGGCATCCTGCGCGAGAAGCTGAAGGCGACCGGGTTGCCCGTGGACCTGATCGTGACTGCGGATCACGGGATGGTCAAGGTGGACACGCCGCCGGTCGTACTTGGACCAGTTCGCCGACCTCAGTCACTTCAAGATAGAGGGAGCGCTGCTATATGCGGACTCGGAGGCGGATGCGGAGCGCGCTTATGAACAGTTCCGCGCGCACGTGGATCCTCGGTTTACGGCCTACCGGCGAGCTGATGTCCCGAAGTCGTTGCACTACGATTCCCGCGTCCGCGAGGGTGATCCGGTCATCATTGCCAATGGACCGTACGCAATCTACGCGCATCAGCCCACGCGTCCGCCGAACGTCGGCAGTCACGGATTCGATCCGCAGCGCGTGCCGCAGATGAAGGCGATCTTCTACGCGGAAGGTCCGGACATCAAAGCGGGCGTGGCGTTGCCGACCTTCGAGAACATCGATGTGTTCTCATTCATCGCGAGGTTGCTGGAGTTGAAGACTCCACCTGTGGATGGCGCGATCGGGCCGCTCGAATCTGCGCTGAAATCATCGGGCGATCAGCAATCGCAATAATGAAAAAGAGAAGGCCCTCGAAATGAGGGCCTTCTCTTTTGTCGAGAAAATTCGCTCAGTACTTGGGCAGTGACTTGTCGATCTTGTCGGCCCACGCGGTGATGCCGCCGGCGAGGTTTTTCACGTTGGTGAAGCCTGCCTGCTTGAGCGCAAGCGAGGCCTTCTGGCTGCGGCCACCGGTCTTGCAGTGGACGACGATCTCCTCGTTCTTGGAGACGGGGATTTCGTTGAGGCGCTGGTCGAGCTGGCCGACGGGGATCAGCGGAGCGCCGATGTTCACGATCTGATACTCGTGCGGCTCGCGGACGTCGAGGATAAAGGGCTTGCGGCCTTCGTCGATCTCGGCCTTGAGCTGCTCGACGGAGATCTGCGGGATGCCGTCGACCTCGGGCAGCGCAGCGACTGTGCCATGCGAGGAGACTTCCAGCGGACCGAGCTGCTCGTTGTCGGCTTCTGGATGCCGCAGAACTGGTCGTAGTCGATCAGCTCCTTGATCTCGTGCGTTCCGCAGGCTGGGCAGCTCTGGATTTTTGCGCAGCTTGAGCGTGCGGAAGTTCATGCCCAGCGCGTCCACCAGTAGCAGGCGGCCGATGAGCGGCTCGCCGATGCCGAGGATGAGCTTGATGACCTCGGTCGCCTGGATGATTCCGACGAGGCCGGGCAGGATGCCGAGGACGCCGCCTTCGGCGCAGGATGGGACGAGGCCGGGGGGTGGGGGTTCGGGGTAGAGGCAGCGGTAGCAGGGGCCTTCCTCGGTGGCGAAGACGGAGGCCTGGCCCTCAAACCGGAAGATGCTCCCGTAGGCGTTGGGCTTGCCGGTGAGCACGCAGGCGTCGTTGACGAGGTAGCGCGTCTGGAAGTTGTCGGTGCCGTCGGCGATGACGTCGTAGTCCTTGAAGATCTCCAGGGCGTTGGCCGAGGTGAGCATCGTGTTGTGCTTCACGACGTTGGTGTTCCTGTTCAGGCCCTTGATCGTCTGCTCGGCGGAGTCGACCTTGAGCATTCCGACCGTGTTCTGGGAGTGGATGATCTGGCGCTGCAGATTCGATTCGTCGACGACGTCGAAGTCGATCAGGCCGAGGGTGCCGACGCCGGCGGCGGCGAGGTAGAGGGCGAGGGGAGCGCCGAGGCCGCCGGTGCCGACGCAGAGGACCTTCGCCGCCTTGAGCTTCTGCTGGCCTTCCATGCCGACCTCAGGGAGGATCAGGTGGCGCGAGTAGCGGGCGATCTCTTCGTTGGTCAGCTTGGGGAGTTCGGTGGTGAGTTCGTCGAGTGTGGCTGGCATTTTTTCCTTCTGGTGAGGGATACCCCCTCCCCCGTCACTTTTTGCGCAAAATCTTCAAAAGATTGAAGTTAGGGTTGGACCTAGGTGAACCGCCAATTTGCAAAGTCTTCAAAATAAAGGACATCGCGCGGCGTGTAGCTGCAAAGTCTTCATTTCAAAGAGCTTCGGTCGCAAATGCGAAGGCCCGAGGCTCGCTTCAAGCGGCATCGGGCTACTCCTTAATTGTAGCAGCGGCGTCAAGCGGACTCCCTTTTCTCCTTATTGGAGATGCGGTGGGTTGCGATGAGGATTCGTGCCTCCCAGGGGGAACCAAATACAGAGGTCCTTCGCCTACGGCTCAGGATGACGGCTAATTTTGAAATTTGGGGAGGAGCTTAGGGGCTCCGGGTTGTTCTCGCTTCTAGCGACAACAACAGGCAGCGAGGGGACAACAGCCGCCAGCGATGGAGGGGATGATCGAGAGCTCGGCGGCATCATCAACGCCGGTGTGTTCCTTTTCAGGAAGATAACGGACGTCTTCGTCGTTGACGTAGACGTTCACGAAGGAGCGTAGCTTGCCGTCGGAGGTGAAGAGATGCTGGCGCATGGCGGGGAACTGCTCGACCAGCTTCTCCAGACCCTCGGCGACAGTCACACCCCCCACCGACACGGTCTGCTTCTTGTCCGTGTAGGTTCGAAGCGGAGTGGGGATATGGATGTTCATTGTTTTCTATTATGCAGGACTTTGCTTACTTCTCGATGGATTTGATGTCCGGAAGGCAGTCTGCGATGCGAGCCGCCCGGTGTCATTCGAAGCATTTCCACTCTTTGAAGGTTGATTTCGGTCCCAAACGCGCGGCTTGGGAGACGGTCGATCAAGAGGGGACATTGCACGGTGAACGAGCTGAGTATGTCAGCCAGCGTGCCGAACCGAAGATATGTTCTCCAGCGCACGCACACATGAGATCGCAATCACGCCGTGAACAAGGTAAGTACGGATTGTGACCAGCAGCACTGGGGACAACTTACTTCGTACAACTGAGAACGCAGCTTTCATCTCTCATGACCTGAAGTTATCTCTCCACAACCGGGTAAACACAATGAGCGTAGAAACCTTACAAGAATTGCTTGTCGACGAGCTGAAGGACCTTTATTCCGCGGAGAAGCAGATCGTCCGCGCACTCCCCAAGATCATTAAGGCGGTTACGACCGAGGACCTGAAAGAAGGGCTGGCGAACCATCTTGAGGAGACCAAAGGCCAGGTATCGCGACTTGAAAAGATAGGCGAAATCCTCGGGAAAAAGATGACGGGAAAGACGTGCGTTGGCATGAAAGGCGTGCTGGAAGAGGGCGCCGAGGTTCTGGACGACACCGACAAAGGGGTGGTTCGGGATGCGGCTCTGATCTCTGCGTGTCAGCGCGTGGAACATTACGAGATGGCGGGTTATGGTTCGGCGAGAGATTTCGCCAAGATGCTGGGCGAGAGCGAAATCGCCGAGCTGCTGGATGAAACGTTGACCGAGGAAAAGAACGCCGACAAGACACTGACAGGAGCTTCGAAGCAGATTAACGCGCAAGCAAAGCAGCAAGGATGACGATTGCAAGGATGAGGATTGTTGGAAGGGATGGAAACTCCCTTCCAACAATTTCAATGAAGCCAGTGGGCCTGATGGCTTCATCCGAACGCAGCGGGGGCAGCGTGATGGTGGAGAACGCTAGACCGGCCGGATCAGCCAGGAATTGACGCCGCCGTGGCAGCTGCAGGTGCCTCGTGGGTGGAGCGAGACGCTGAAGGTGCCATCGTGACAGCGGGCGGTGGCGAGGTATTGCCTGCTGGCGTGATACCCCAGCATGATCAGCGCCTGGAGCGCGACGACAAAGATGACGACGACGGCTACCCGGAAGAGAGACTCGGCGAGGGTCAGCCCGGAGGTTCCATCCTTTGCGTTCATGGCCAAAAGTCTACACCAGCATTTTGCTTTCAGCGGTGCCCCATCCACAGGCAAGCGTGGTCGATTCAGGTTCACTGCTTCGGAGCGCAACTTCGCAGTTTCTAACGTTTCACAGCAGCCTTTAGACGAACATTGTGCGCCTGTGGCTTTTGCCAGTGGGTCGACCCCTAATTCATGCCATATAAGCCATAGCAAAGGCAGTGCGAGGCGCTCTGCAACCATGAAACGCATTTTCACTCAGGTGGCCGAGCTGCCGGAGGCAAACGATGCCTAGTAAGCCAGAAGCCCAAGGCAGCGCCCCCAACGGGGCCGCCTCCGTAGACCGTACCGTGCTTCCGGTGCCGGAGCCTCAGTATCCCCCGATCACCGTCCTTGATGTGCACAACGCAACTGCTCCGCCGCGGTTCCAGGTGAAGGCGCCGAAAGGCGCACCCAATGTAGTTGTCATCCTTCTCGACAACTTCGGCTTCGGCGACAGCTCGACGTTCGGAGGTCCGATCCAGATGCCGACGCTGGATCGCCTCGCCGAGACCGGGCTGCGTTACAACAATTTCAAAGTACCGCCGCTGTGTTCGCCCAGCCGCGTGGCTTTGCTTACCGGCCGAAACAGCCATAGCGCCAACTTCGGCGTGATCTCCGAAATTGCCACGGCGTTCCCGGGGTACACCGCGATGCGTCCCGCCAGCGTCACGATGCTGCCCGATATCCTGCGGCTGAACGGTTACAGCACCGCCATGTTCGGCAAGTGTCACGAGCTGGGGCCCTGGGAAGCCAGCGCTGTAGGTCCATTCGACCGCTGGCCGCTGCATAGCGGGTTTGAGCGGTTCTACGGCTTCATGGCCGGCGAGGCTGACCTCTTTCATCCGGTCATTTACGACAACATGAACAGGGTGGATCTGCACCCCGGCCCCGATTACTACGGCAGCACGGACATCACCGATAAGGCCGTCGAGTGGGTGCGTGCCCAACATTCGCTCGCGCCCGACAAGCCATTTTTCGTCTACTACTCCGCCATCGGCACTCATGGTCCGTTCCAGGTGCCCGCGAACTGGCGCGACAGATACAAGGGCAAGTTCGACCACGGCTGGGACCAGGTGCGAAAGGAAACGCTGGACCGCCAGATCAAACTTGGAGTCGTGCCGCCGGGCACCGAACTCGCACCCAAGCCTGCCGGGGATTCAGGAATGGGACGGTTTGACGGCCGATGAGAAGAAGGTCTTCGCCAGGTACATGGAAATCTATGCCGCCTTTGCCGAGGTGACCGACTACGAGATCGGGCGGTTTCTGGACGCGATCGAAGACCTTGACCTGATGGACAACACGCTGGTCTTCTACATCACCGGCGACAATGGCTCGGTATTTCAGGGCGGCCCCAACGGTGCGTTCAATGAGCTGTCCGTGTTCAACGGCCTGCCGGAGCCGCTTGAAATCGCGCTGAAGAACCTGGACAAGTTCGGCGGACCCCAGTCGCACATTCTGTATCCCAACGGATGGGCTTTTGCCGGAGCCACGCCCTTTGCGTGGGGCCACCAGGTGGCCTCCTACGGCGGCATCTGCCAGCCCATTGTGATCCATTGGCCGAAGGGCATTGCGGAGAAGGGCGGTCTGCGTTCGCAGTGGTACCACATGATTGATATCGCTCCAACGGTGTTGGAGGCAGTAGGGCTGCCCGAGCCAGACGTCGTCTATGGCGTCAAACAGAAACCCATCGAAGGCGTGAGCATGCTTGACACTCTTAATAACGCCGAGGCCAAGTCACGCCACACGACGCAGTACTTCGAGATGGCAGGCAATCGGGGCATCTACCAGGACGGCTGGTTCGCCACCACAGTGCACCGGCCACCGTGGGAGGCTAAGGCGCGGGCTACCTTTGAAAACGACAAGTGGGAGCTTTACGACGTAGAGAAAGACTTTAGTTGCGCACATGACCTTGCCGCGACCTATCCCGACAAGCTCGAAGAGCTAAAGAGAGTCTTCCTGGAAGAGGCCGTCAAGTACAACGTGCTTCCGCTCGACGATCGCGCCTGGGAGCGCTTCAACGCAGCGCTAGCGGGCCGTCCGGATCTGATGGAAGGCCGCACCGAGATGACGGTCTACGAAGGGATGAAGGGAATCCCCGAGAATGGGTTCATCAACATCAAGAACCACTCCTTCGTGATTACGGCTGACATCGAGATCCCGCAGGCAGGCGCGGAAGGAGTGGTCATCGCCCAGGGTGGGGAGATGGGCGGCTGGAGTCTCTACGTCAAGGATGGCGCACCCAGGTTCGCTTACAACTTTCTCGGTCGGGAGACCTACAAGATCGTTGGACCCGCTCGCCTTCCGTCCGGCCCGGTGATGCTCCGCTTCGAGTTCGCTTACGACGGCGGAAAGCCCGGCGCAGGGGGAAACGGTTTGCTGTTCGTCAACGGTGCTGAGGTTGCAACCGGGCCGGATCGAGCACACGCATCCGAACGCGTTTGGCGCAGAAACAACGGATGTGGGCGAGAACCTCTATACCGCGGTCAGCGACGACTACAAGGTGGGCGATAACAAGTTCACCGGCAAGATAAACAAGGTGACCATCCAGGTCGGCGAATCCAACCTCAGCGAAGAGGGACAGCGGGCTGTCGAAGAATTGAGCGTCAGGGGATTGCTGGCAGCGGACTTTTGATGGTGGTGCCGGTGCCAAATCGTCGAGTCACTCATCGAGGTAATGATCGAGAGGACGGGCGCGTCAGAAGTAGATATTGACAGTGACGCCGAGCTGGTTCAGTACCTCGTTGGGGTGTTTTCCCGTCTCGTTCTGGTGTTCGTAGTCGGTGTCTATCTGGACGTGCTTCTTGATGGGGAAGATGCAGCCGATCTCGATGGCAGTGTCGGCGAACTTTCCGTATTCGCTTTCATAGTAGGCCTCGATGCTGGTGTACGGGGTGAGGTGATACGAGCCGACTTTGACGGGGCCTTCTGCGCGAAGTCGATTGCGATACTCCCACGTGAAGCCGTGGTTTTTCCAGTCGAATTCGAACTGATTTCTGTCGCTGACGGAGAGCTTGTGAAAGAAGGGGAGGCGAGAGGTAGCGGCCGGCTGGATTCTGTTTGTCGATGCTCCGCCGTTGGCTGCGGGAAGGTAGCGATATCCGATCGCCACCGAGAGAACGCGCTTCTTCGTTTCGTCGAGATCATGAGTGGCAATGTGGACGAGACTGGGTATCGGACGAGTGTTGAAGTCTATGCTCGGGCCAAACGAGGCCTGGACTGGCTCATTCGCCTCTCGTGTCTGCGATGCCTGGAACTGGAATCGCATTCCGTGGTGGACCCTGGAGTAGAGATCGATTTCAGGCAAGAACTCGCTGGTCTGTGCGAGCGCGGGCAGGCAGAGGCAGAGGAGGCTGAGGGCAAGTGCGAATTTTCGCGCCGTTTTGTGCACGACAGCAGCCACGCGAAGATTCGCCGGACGCGCCACCCACTATCAGCAGATGACAGATTGGGAGTGGCCGGTACTGTCAGTTGAGGAAGGTCGCCAGGAGAGCGCGCGGAGTGACGGAATCAGTGCACGCCGAGGATGTCGCACTTCAGGTGGATCGCCAGCTGATGGGCTGTGCCGCCGAGAAAGTGGAGGTCGTTGGAGCGGTGGTGGAGGCCGACGACGAGAAGGTCAGGGTTGACGCGCTCGACAACGCTGACGATCGTGGCGACCTCGCTGCCCTCGGCGAGTTCGGTGTGAACGGGGACGCCGGCCTCCTCGGCGAGCAACTTTGCCTTCTTCTGAAGGTCCTCGTAGAAGGAACGCCGCTCCGCGACGAGAATGTGGGTGACATCGGGCGCGGCGGCGGAGACGTAGCCGATGAAAGCGGGGAAGGGTTCGATGACACTGGCGACGTAGAGCTCGGCTGAGGCGAACTTCGCGAGCTCGAGGGCAGAGTGAAAAGCTCGTTCTGCTTCGGGGGATTCGTCGAAGGCAACTAGCGATCCTTTTGAACACGGGGACTCCTGTGAGGCGGGCGTCTGCGATCCAGGTATTCGATGGTGGTGGGCTGCGGTTCGGAGCGCGTTTTCCTCGGTGGAGGTGAGGCTAGCGGGTGGTGTCGTCGAGCCACTTGAGGATGGCGGCCTGGAGGGCGATGCGGTGGTCGCTGAAGGCGTGGTCGGTGTCGAAGTGGATGGAGGTGACGGGCGAGCCGGCTTGTTTGAGCGCGGCGACGAGAGCTTCGTTGGAGGCGCGGAGGCCGTCGTTGGCGGAGATGTCGAGGACGGGGCGCGGAGTGATTTTGGCGGAGAAGGCGGAGAAGCTCCAGGCAGAGGCGTTGGCTTTGGCTTCGTGCTGGAGCGCAGAGAGTGAGGTGCCGGCGAGGGGAGCGAGGTCGGCGGGGTCGGGCTTGGGGCTGAAGTAGTCGGAGAAGTCGCGGGAGGGGCTGCCTTCGGTGATGACGACACCGGCTTTGAACTCGGGATGCTGGGCGAGCGCGGCGATGGTGAGGAAGCCGCCCATGCTGTGGCCGATGACGACGAGGTGGTGCGTGTCGATGTGGAACCTGGTTACGTTGGCGGGCTGCGTGACGTAGGCGAGCATGGTGGAGACGTCTTCCATGCAATGCGTGAAGCTGAAGGTGCCTTGCGAACCCCAGGCGCCGCGGTAGTGCATGGCGAGGACGTTCCAGCCGTCGCGGCGGAGGGACTGGGCGAGGTCGATGTTCTGCTCGTAGCCGGGAAAGCCGTGGAGCAGGATGACGGTGGGGTGCGGCTGCGTTCCGGAGGCGAGAAGAAAGAGGCCCATGATGTTGCTGCCGTGCGAGTCGATGACGGTTTCGAAGTTTTGCGTGGGCGCGGAGGGGTTCGGCTCGGGGTCGGTGGTGATGGCGGTGGGCTGTTGTGCTGGCGCGGAGAAAGGCAGGAGCGAGGTGCAGGCGAGGAGCAGAGTGAGTGTGGCGAGTTTGAGAGTGGGCATCAGCAGCAAGTATCGGGCAGAGTTCGGCTGACGACAATCCGCTGTGTGCGGATTATTCGCGCGAGGAATGTGTTGAGATTTGAGGCGTTTGCCGCCGGACAGGAAAAGTTCGCCGGTGTTTGAACTGACCTGCCAATCCTGACAGTTCGCCTGTCAGTTCTTCCGCACTAATTTCTGGGGTTGTACGACATGCCGGTTGAGAAAGGACAGTCCTATGGCAGAAACGGCTCAGAACGCGAAGAAACCGAACATCCTCTTCATCATGGCGGACGACATTGGGTGGTTTAACCCCAGTTGCTATCACCAGGGTGTTATGGGGTACCAGACGCCGAACATCGATCGGATTGCGAAAGAAGGCGCGAGGTTCACGGATTTCTATGGGCAGCAGAGCTGCACCGCGGGACGAGCCGCGTTTATTACGGGCCAGTCGCCGATTCGTACAGGTCTCACAAAGGTTGGCACGCCGGGAGCCACGCTAGGCCTGAACTTCGAGGATCCATCGGTCGGCGAGTTCATGAAGCATTTCGGTTATGCGACCGGCCAGTTCGGCAAGAATCATCTCGGCGATCGCAACGAGCATCTGCCAACAGTGCATGGATTCGATGAGTTCTTCGGCAATCTCTACCACCTGAATGCTGAAGAGGAGCCGTATTACGCCAACTATCCGAAGGACCCGGAGTTCCGAAAGAAATACGGGCCGCGTGGCGTGCTGAAGTGCAAGGCGACCGACAAGGACGACACGACCGTCGATCCTCAGTTCGGCAAGGTGGGCAAACAGACGATTGAGAATACGGGGCCGCTCCCCAAAGAGCGCATGGAGACCGTGGATGAGGAGTTCCTCGCTTCGGCGCTCGATTTCATCGATCGAAAGTCGAAGGAGGATGCACCCTGGTTCTGCTACTTCAACCCGACTCGGATGCACATCTTCACGCACCTCAAGCCATCTTCGGTTGGCAAGACAGGACTCGGGCTGTATCCGGATGGCATGGTCGAGCTTGACGGCTACGTCGGCGCAGTTGCTCAAGAAGCTGGACGATCTCAAGATCGCGGACAATACCATCGTCGTCTTCACCACCGACAACGGGGCCGAGGTGATGTCATGGCCGGATGGCGGCGCGACGCCGTTCCGCGGTGAGAAGGACACGAACTGGGAGGGCGGGTGGAGGGTTCCGTGTGTCATGCGCTGGCCCGGCGTCATCGAACCCGGACGGATCATCAATGAGATCGGCTCGCTTCAGGATTTCATCCCGACCTTCGCCGCAGCGAACGGAGAGCCCGACCTGGTGGAGAAGGTGAAGAAGGGCTACGAGATGGGCGGCAAGACGTACAAGGTGCACCTCGACGGCTTCAACCTGATGCCCTTCCTGGCTGGCAAGGTGGACAAATCGCCACGCCGAGGTTTCATCTACTGGAGCGATGATGGCGATTGCATGGCGATGCGCATGGAGAGGTTCAAGATCGTCTTCGCTGAACAGCGAAATACCGGTCTCGGCCGTTTGGCGCGAACCGCTGTCGGCGATGCGGCTGCCCAAGTTCTTCGACCTGCGAGCCGACCCATTCGAACGTGGCGAGGAGAGCTTTCACGTACGACAGTGGTTCCTCGAGAACATTCCCCTCCAGTACGCAGCACCACCCATTCTCATGAAGTGGCTGGACGAGCTTCAAGGAGTTCCCGCCGCGCGCCAAGGCGGCCAGCTTCACGATCGATCAGGTAGTCGGGAAGCTGATGCCGAAGGACTGAGCGCGGACGAGCGAGCCTCAGCTATTCGGCGACGATGGGCTGGGGCTCGAAGCGCTTGTCGTCTTCGGTGGTGCCGTCTTTCGTCTAGAAAGACTGCACGAGGGCCTCAGGCTGCGGCGGGCGAGAGATGGGCCTTCAGATAGCGCGCGGTCTTGCTTCGCGGAGAGGAGACGACGGTCTCGGGCGGGCCTTCGGCGACGATGTGGCCGCCCTCGTCGCCGGCGCCGGGACCCATGTCGATGACCCAGTCGCTGCCGGCGATGATCTGCATATCGTGCTCGATCACGATGACGGTGTTGCCGGCGGCGACGAGGTTGTGGAGCTGGCGCTCGAGGCGCTCGACGTCGGAGGGGTGGAGGCCGGTGGTGGGCTCGTCGAGGATGTAGAGGGTCTTGCCGTGCTGGGCGCGCTGGAGCTCGGTGGCGAGCTTGACGCGCTGCGCCTCGCCGCCGGAGAGCTCGGTGGCGGCCTGCCCGAGGCGAAGGTAGCCGAGGCCGACCTCCTGAAGGACCTGCAGCGAGCGCGCGATGGAGGGATCGTCGACGAAGAACCCGGCGGCGGCGTCGACGGTCATGGAGAGCACGTCGGCGATGCTCTTTTCGCGGTAGAGGACCTCGAGCGTTTTGGCGTTGAAGCGCGCTCCGTGGCAGGTGGGGCAGGGGCTGTAGACGCTGGGGAGAAAGAGCAGCTCGACGCAGACGAAGCCCTCGCCCGCGCAGGTCTCGCAGCGGCCTTTGGCGACGTTGAAGGAGAAGCGGCCCGCATCGTAGCGGCGGGAGCGTGCGAGCGGGGTGGAGGCGAAGAGCCGGCGCACGTGATCGAAGAGGCCGGTGTAGGTGGCCATGTTGGAGCGCGGGGTGCGGCCGATGGGCTTTTGATCGACGACGACGAGGCGGCGTATGTGCTGCATGCCCTCGGCGATGCGGCCCGCCGTGGTGATGAGCGGCGTCTGCTCGGGGCCCTCGGTCTCTTCTTCCTCGACGTCGAGCTTCTGTCCCAGGCGCTCGGCGATGAGCTCCACCAGGGCCTGGCTGACGAGCGTGGATTTTCCGGAGCCGGAGACGCCGGTGACCGCGGTGACGACGCCGAGCGGGAAGCGCGCGTCCAGGTTGTCCAGGTTATTGCGCGTGACGCCGTGGAGCTTGAGCCAGCCGCGGGGCTGACGGCGCGTGGGATGCGGCTGGGGCGTGGATGCGAAGAGATGGCGGCGGGTCTGCGAGCGCTGGACCTTGCGGAGGCCTTCGGGCGGCCCGGAGTAGAGGATTTCGCCGCCCTTTTCGCCCGCGCCCGGACCGACGTCGACGATCCAGTCGGCGCGGCGCACGACGTCGAGCTCGTGCTCCACGACAAAGAGCGAGTTGCCGGAGCTCTTGAGCGCATCGAGCGCGCGGAGGAGGGCCTCGGTGTCGGCAGGGTGCAGGCCGGCGGAGGGCTCGTCGAGGACGTAGACGACTCCGAAGAGGTTGGAGTGCAGCTGGGTGGCGAGGCGGAGGCGCTGCAGCTCGCCGGGGGAGAGCGTGGGCGTGCTGCGCTCGAGCGAGAGGTAGCCGAGGCCGAGATCGAGCAGCACGTTGAGGCGCTCGGCGAGCTCGGTGGTGATGCGCCGGGTGACCTCGAGCTTTTCAGGGCTGGCAGGATGGGCGCGGCCTCCGGTCGAGGTGAAGGGATCGAGCAGGGTGCGGAGGCGCTTCAGCGGGAGCGTGGCGATCTCGGCGATGTCATAGCCGGCAAACTTCACGGACAGAGCTTCGGGGCGGAGGCGCTTGCCGTGGCAGACGTCGCAGACGGTGGAGACCATGAACTGCGCGACACGCTTCTTCATCATGGCGCTGTGCGTGTTCGCGAAGGTGGAGAAGACGTGCCGGCGCGCGCTGGTGAAGGTGCCCATGTAGCCGGGCTCGAGCTTGCGTTTGACGGCCTGTCGCGTCTCCGCGGGGGTGAAGCCGGGGTAGACGGGGACCTGGGGCTGGTCGTCGGTGAAGAGGATCCAGTCGCGGTCTTTCTTAGGGAGATCGCGCCAAGGCTTGTCGACGTTGTAGCCGAGGGAGACGAGGATGTCGCGCTGGTTCTGGCCGCCCCATGCGGTGGGCCAGGCGGCGATGGCGCGGTCGCGGATGGTGAGCGAGGGGTCGGGCACCATGGACTGCTCGGTGACCTCATAGATGCGGCCGAGGCCGTGGCATTTGGGGCAGGCGCCTTCGGCGGTGTTGGGTGAGAAGGACTCGGCGTAGAGGAGCGGCTGGCCGCGCGGGTAGTCGCCGGCGCGGGAGTAGAGCATGCGCAGAAGGTTGGAAATGGTCGTCACCGACCCTACAGAGGAGCGCGTGGTGGGCGCGCCGCGCTGCTGCTGCAGGGCGACGGCGGGCGGAAGTCCGTTGATGGAGTCGACTGCGGGAACGGTGAGCTGGTGAAAGAGACGGCGGGCGTAGGGCGAGACGGATTCGAGGTAGCGGCGCTGCGCCTCCGCGTAGAGCGTGCCGAAGGCGAGCGAGGATTTGCCCGAGCCGGAGACGCCGGTGAAGACCACCAGCGCGTCGCGGGGGATGTCCACGTCCAGGTTGCGAAGATTGTGCTCGCGGGCGCCGCGGACCCGCACCATGCCGTCGCTCTGAAGACTGGATTTCAAGCGCTTCCTTTCGAGCCGCTGGAAGACTACTCAAGACGCTAGGATGCGATTGGTTGTCTGGAAGGATTGCGGGCTATTCGACGGCGATGGGCTGCGGTTCGAAGCGCTTTTCTTCTTCGGTGGCGCCGGTGAGCAGGAAGGAGTTGGTGAGGGCGGCCTTGCCGCGTTCGACGGCGGTGATGACGTAGGCGCAGCCGAACCAGTGGGCTTCGGCGAAGTCGGTAGACGACCATTGCGCGGGGTGGTCGGGGTGGGAGTGGTAGAAGCCGACGATGTCAAGGCCGCTGTTGCGGGCCTGGCGCTGCGCGGCGATGAGCTCTTCGGGTGCTATGTGGTAGCGGTTGTGCGCGGAGTCGGTGCGGGTGTTGCCAGCACGGAGAAGCGAGGTGACGCGGATGGCGTCGGTATCGGCGCGGCCGAGAAGGATGCCGCAGCACTCGTTGGGATAGGTGGCTTCGCCGTGGGCGCGGAGGTCGTCGTAGAGGGCGCGGGGGAGGATGAGGGACATAAAGTAGAGATCAGAAATCAGAGAACAGAGATCAGGGGTTAGAGATGCGAGGTACGAGACTCGTGAGTGGTTCAGGATGTGAGAGACGATATCTGATCTCTGTTTTCTGATCTCTCTTCTTCGTGATCTTCGGACCAGAAGCGGTCGGAGAGGTACTTGTCGGCGGAGTCGGGGAGGATGGTGACGATGACGGCTTCGCGGCCGGCGCGGGCTTCTTCTTCGGCGACGTCGCGGGCGGCGGCGACGGCGGCACCGGCGCTGATGCCGAGAAGCAGGCCCTGAGTGCGCGCGAGATGTTTGCACATGGCGTAGGCGCGCTCGGTGGGCATGTCGATGTTGCGGTCGGCGAGACTGGGATCGTAGATGGGCGGAACTATAGCCGTACTCATGTGCTTGAGGCCTTCGAGGCCGTTGAAGGGTGAGTCGGGCTGCATGGAGATGCAGCGGATCGCAGGGTTAAGCTCGCGCAGGCGGCGCGTGGTGCCCATGAAGGTGCCCGAAGTGCCGAGACCGGCGACGAAGTGCGTGATCTGCCCACCGGTCTGCTGCCAGATTTCGTTGGCGGTGGAGTAGTAGTGGGCCCGCCAGTTGTTGTCGTTGCCGTACTGGTCGGCGTAGAAGTAACGGCCGGGCTCTTCGGCGATGAGTTTGCGGGCCGCGCGGATGGCGCCGTCGGAGCCGTCGGCGGGGTCGGTCCAGAGGACGTTGGCGCCGTAGGCGGCGAGGATGTTTTTGCGCTCAGGCGAGACGTTGGAGGGGACGCAGAGGGTGACGGGGAAGCCCATCGCGGCGCCGAGCATGGCGTAGGCGATGCCGGTGTTGCCGGAGGTTGCGTCTAACAACGCTTTTTGCGTTCCGCCCAGGGCTTTGCCGCTGCGGTCGCCGGGGGTGAGCTGGCCCTGGCGGATGGCGTCGGCGACGATGGCGGAGGCGGCGCGATCTTTGACGCTGCCTCCGGGATTGAGCCATTCGGCCTTACCGAGGATTTGAATGCCGGCGTGCGGCGCGAGGCCTTCGAGGCGCAGCAGCGGCGTGTTGCCGATGCGGTCGAAGAGGGTGAGGCCGAGCGGTTTGGCGGGTGCGGCGATCATGAGGCAGAAAGTAGTTAGTGGTTAGTAGTTAGTGGTTTGTCGTTATGGTTCGGCGGAGGCGGTTTGAAGCGGCCGCGCCGATGTGCGAGAGTCTAAGTTGAGTTTACTGCGGGCGATGCGTGGTTCCGAAATGCGCGCCTGCGGGCGACTATTTGAGAACAAGACCAGGTTGCGATGCCTAAGGTAGCGAAGCAGAAGACGTTTGATGATGTGCTGTCGATTCTCGGCAGTGAGAAGTTTGATGTGGCGCCGGCGGCGGACGGTGCAAACCGGGCTGCGGGAGCGCGGCGGGTGTCGAAGTATGGGTGCGCGGCGGAGATTGCGCCGGGCGAGAGCAAGGGTGCGCCGGTGCGGATTATCACCAAGCCGGGGTGGGTGCTGGGTGGGGAGATCTCGCGGCTGGTGGACCGCGGGTATCAGAAGTTTTTGAAGACGAGCAAGCTGGAGATTCCGGCGACCGCGGAGCACCTGCGGGCGATTCACAAGTTCAGCGAGGAGCTGAAGGAGGCCGCGGGCGCGCTGGTGCTGTACAACGAATCGCTGGGGACGGTGAGCGATATGTATGTGTACGACCGGCTGACGGGGCGCGAGACGGTTTAAGAGCGAGTCAGCGTCATCTGCGCCGGATCTTGCCGAACCACATACCAGACCAAGGCGATCAGGGCCAATCCGATTATTGTTTGGGGTCCGCCCATCGTGTTGGCCGGGAAGGTCATGTGAGAGTCTCGCACTTAATCCAGGGTTTGGTTGTCTACTGTCGTGCTTTACTTGTGCGCTGCCACTCGCGGTAGGCTTCGCTTTTGCCGAGGCCGCGGGATTTGGCGACTTGTTTTAGTGCGTCTTTTTCGGAGAGGCCGGAGCGGATGAGGGTGGTGACCTCGTCGGCGAGGGATTGTTGTGTGGGCTGTGATGCAGCGGTGGTGAGGGTGCCGTCGAGGAGGAGGACGATCTCGCCGCGGATGGCGGGGCGTTCGCGCAAAGTTGCGAGGACTTCGGAGACGGGGCCGCGGAGGAATTCTTCGTGGAGCTTGGTGAGCTCGCGGGCGAGGACGATGCGGTGTGTGGGGCCGAGGGTGGCGGCGATGTCTGCGAGGGCTTCGAGGATGCGGTGCGGGGTTTCGTAGAGGATGTGGGTTGTCGGAGGGTCGTCGGACTGCTTAACGACGGAGAGCGCAGCTCGCAGTTGTTCCAAAACAGTCCGGCGTTGGCCGGACTTTGAGGGTAAGAAGCCGTGGAAGGTGAAGCGCTCCGTGGAGAGGCCGCCGGCGACGAGTGCGGCGAGGGCGGCGCTGGCTCCGGGGATGGGGTAGACGGTGACGCCGGCGGCGATGGCGCGGGCGACGAGTTCGGCGCCGGGGTCGGCGATGGCGGGTGTGCCGGCGTCGGAGACGAGGGCGATGCGGGCGCCGGTTTTGAGTTGGTCGATGAGTTCTTCGGCGCGGCCGGTTTCGTTGTGCAGGTGGTAGCTGACGGTGGGTGTGGAGATGCCGAAGTGGTTCAGGAGCTTTGCGGTCTGGCGGGTGTCCTCGCAGGCGATGCGGTCGGCGGAGCGGAGGACGCGGAGAGCGCGGAGGGTGATGTCTTCGAGGTTGCCGATGGGTGTGGCGACGAGATAGAGGCCGGGTGCGAGGGGAGCGTCGGAGGAGTCGTCGCGGGTCATGTGGTTTGGAGGCGGCAGTTGGAGCTCGAAAAGACTTTAACGCAAAGGGCGCGAAGGAGAGACGCGAAGGTCGCCACGGCGGGGTCTGAGGAGCGCTGAAAGACGCCGAGAGATCATGGTTCGGTGCGCTCGGGTTGCGGCGGCCGCGTGAGGCGGGTGAGCTGGACGCCGCGTGAGAGGCTCTGCGGCGTGAGGATGCCGAGCATGGCGCCGTTTTCGACGACGGGGAGGATGCCGCTGGGGCCGAAGGAGGGTGCGTGGCGGAGTGCGTCGACGAGTTTCTCGGAGGGCTCGGCGAAGGAGAGGGTGCGGTTCATGGCGGCCTGGAGGTAGCCGTCGCCGTCGAGCTGGAGACGGGTGGCGAGGGTGTCGCGGGAGATGGAGCCGACGAGGCGGTCGCCACGGACGACGGGGAAGACGTCGTGGAGGCTGTGCGCGGTTTGCGCGAGGGCGCCGCGGAGGGTGTCGGAGCTGGAGAGCAGGGTGTACTCGGTAAGCATGACGTCGGAGACGAGGATGGTGCCGGTCTCGACGGTGTCGAGTGCAGGACCCATGCGGAGCTGGCTCCAGAGAAGGATGATGCCACCGAAGAAGATGAACCAGACGTTGCCGAAGAAGAAGCCCGCCAGCATGAGAACGATGGCGAGCCCCATGTTGAGACTGAGGGCAGGATTGATGGCGCGGAGAACGGGAGCGGGCGCGGATGGACGCGTGCGGAGGATGCGGCGCGTGGGAAGAGCGGCGATAGGCAGCAGATTGACGGCGCCGACGAGGAATTGAATCCAGACGGTGCTGCGCAGCACGTGATGAAGGCTGATCCATGGCTGCGCGAAGAGCGAGACGCCGGGCTCGAGACCATAGGAGAAGCCCATGAGCAGGAGGCCCATGCCGAAGTTGGCGATGGGCGCGGCGGCGGTGACGAGGCGCATGCTGTTGGGCGGTGAGCCGGGGTCGCGCGGGGCAAAGGCCATGACTCCGCCGACGGGAAGCAGAAGCACAGCGCGCGGCTGGAGGCCGGAGTAGAGCGCGGCGATGGCGCGCGCGAACTCGCGCACGAGCACGGCAAAGCAGAGCGCGAGCCAGAGGCCGACGCCGCGGCCGACGTTGTTCAGGAAGACGGCGGAGTATGCGATGGCAGCGGCGAGCAGAAGGAGGAAGGAGATGTGCACGCGCACTTCAACGCCGAAGAGTCTGCCGAAGGGGATTGAGGAGCGGAGCATTGATGTCGATTGTAGAGGAGAGATCAGAGAACAGAGATCAGAGAACGGCAGCTGTTCGGCGGCGTTGAGTTAGGTTAGGAAAGATATGCGGGTGATTGCGGGGAGTATCGATCGCGGAGGCTGGAGACGCCGCGAGGCATGGCCACGCGGCCGACCAGCGACAAGCTGCGTGAGACGCTGTTCAACGTGTTGGGCGCGAGCGTCGTGGGCGCGAAGTTTGTGGATTTGTATGCGGGCTCAGGTGCGGTGGGGATCGAGGCGATCAGTCGCGGCGCGGAGTTTGTGTGGTTCGCGGAGAAGGCGCCGCCGGCAGTGGCGGCGATTCGGGCGAACCTGCGGGCGCTGAAGATTGCGGGTGGGTATGCGCTCGAGGATCGTAGTGTGGCGAGGCTGCTGGAGTCGTTGGCGAAGAAAGCGCGCGCGGAGGTGGATATGGTGTTTCTCGATCCTCCGTATGAGGCCGCCGACGAGTACAAGCGCACGATGGAATTCCTGGGTGCGCATGCGGCGGAGGTGCTGGCAGAGGGCGCGGTAGTGACTGCGGAACATGCGCGCAAGCAGTCGCTGGCGGAGACGTACGGAGAATTGAAGCGCGTGCGGGTGCTGGAGCAGGGCGATGCGGCGCTGAGTTTTTATCGGCGGAGCTTGCTTACGGATTGAAGGCGCCACCGGTGTGGGCACCGGTGCTGAGGTCGACGGTGAAGGGGAGTTCGCGGTCGGTGCGCATGTCCCAGCCGAAGCCGTGGAGTTGGCTGTCGCGGATGCCGGTGAGGGTGAGGCCTTCCCAGGTAAGGCGGGCGGTCTCCCAGAGCAGGCCGGTGGCACCGATGGCCGCGATGCTGTGGAAGCCGGCGAGGAGAAGCAGGTCGGCTTCGGGTGCGGGAAGGACCTGCGCGACCGGACGGAGCGACAGGTGGAGGGGGTGCTCGGGGGCGAGGGTGTCGGCGAGGTAGGCGTAGCCGCCGGCGACGGCAAGGAGGTCGTCGGGACGCGGGCAGGACCAGACGCCGCTGAGAGCGGAGGGTGCGCGGAAGCCGAGGGCGCAGGTCGCGAGGAAGCTGCCGCCGTGACGCCGGCTTGACCTGCAGGAGCAGGGCGCCGCGGGCGAGCGCGTCCTCTTCGCCTGCGACGCGTTGCGGCCAGGTGAATTGACGGGCCGGCGCGATGAGTGGCGGGGCGGAGAGAATCTCGGCGCGCCAACTCGAAGGAAAGGTTGCGGGGAAGGTGAGGTTGGGCGACTGGCTCAACGAAGGTGCTCCCAGCCGCCGGGGTCGAGCGGCGTGCGCGTGCCGTCGGGGGTGATGAGGGTCATGAGCGGGCGGTTGCGGCCGGCGCGGCGGATTTCGCCGATGCAGGTGAGCGGGACGCCGGCGATGGCGCGCGGGACCGAGGCGGAGGGTGGTGCGGTGAAGAGGAGTTCGTAGTCTTCGCCGCCGTGGAGTGCGGAGTGGAGCGCGGCGTCTGGTGTCTGAGAGCGGGTGAGTGGGTGGAGCGGGAGCCTTGCGGGTTCGATCTCGGCGGCAACATTGGAGGCGGAGCAGAGGTGCGCTAAATCCGTGGAGAGGCCGTCGGAGAGGTCGATGCAGGCGGTGGCGAGGCGGCGGCGGAGAATGGATTGGCCAGCGGCAAGGCGTGGCTGCGGGAAGAGGTGGGGGTGGTCGCCGTTGTGGTTTGGCGACTTCGATGGTTTTGATGGATTCGCGCTTCGCCTGGGGCGTGGAAAGTGATGCGAGTTCCGCGGCGGAGCCACCAAGGGCCCCGGTGACGAAGATGCGGTCGCCGGGCTGGGCGCCGGTGCGCCGGAGGGCGAGACCGGTGGGTGTGGCGCCGAGGAGGACGATGTCTATGGTGATGTAGGAGCAGGCGGCTTCGGCGGTGTCGCCGCCGGCGAGCGGGGTCTTGGTGGCGGCGGCCAGGGCCAGGAGGCCATCGAGGAAGCCTTCAACCCAGGTCGCCTCCGTAGCGACGGCGCGGGGGATGGCGAGTGAAAGGAAAGCCGCAAGCGGGCGGGCGCCCATGGCGGCGAGGTCCGAGAGGCCGCGGGCGAGGGCACGATGGCCGACGGCGGCGGGAGGGTGCCAGTCGCGGCGGAAGTGACGGCCTTCGAGCGACATATCGGTGGTGACGACGATCTCGTGGCCACGGGGCGGGGCAAGGATGGCGCAGTCGTCGCCGATGCCGAGGCGGAGGGCGCCGGAGCCGCGGGCGGCAATGGCGGCGCGCTGGCGAATGCGCTCAATCCAGGCGAGTTCTCCAAGAGGGACCATGGCCCGCTCGCCTGCGGGCGAGGGCTTTGAGGAGGCGCTGGGAGAGATGGATGGGGAGGGCATGGAGAGTCTGGCTGGAAATCGTTTGAAGGTCGTTGAGGGTCTAAGGATACGACGATGGGCTGTGCGCTTCGGTGAGCGGAGCGGTGCAAAACGTGGACGCGCTAAATAGTGCAAAAGTCGTACTCAAATGCCATTCTGAAATGTCGATTCGCGTTGCGCAGGGTGGCACGACCATTTACCATAGAGGTACACGGACCGCAGTGCGGCTCTGGGCCGGCTGCTCCGTTCTCCTGCCTTGTGAGCCGCGCAACTGGCTCGAGGTAAAACCAAGACCCTGAGGCTGCGCGCATAAGTTTAGTGTGCGCGCTCACGGCAGTTCGGAGCGGCCCTCACGTTGCGCAAGCGCTATATCGTCTACGTCACGCAGGGAGAGGACGGCACAGCAGATCGTGTCTCTATCCCCATGCGGTATGTCTATGTCTTCATTGCAGCCGCAGTGGCGGGCCTCTTTACGTTTGCAGGCATGGCCGGCTCGTACACCCGGATGCTGGTGAAGGCGGAAGCGGTGAACAGCCTGCGCGATGAGCTGGCCATGAGCCGCAGGGATTATGCCCACCTCGAAAAGGCGAATCACGAAAAGGATGTGCAGGTTGCAAGCCTGGGTTCGCTCGCCGGCGAGATCTCGGCGATCTATGGATTGACGGCGGGCAGGTTGACGCTGACGCACGCCCATCATCTGCGGACGAAGACCTCAGCTGCCGATGAGGCGGCGAGCGCTCCGCTGAAGGCGTTCGAGTCGAGCGATGAGAGCTATCACCAGTCGCTGGATACGTACCTGGCGCTGGAAAAGACGTCGGACACCGGTCTGACGATGGGCGGTCTGCATCTCGATCCGTCGCTGGGTGAGCGCGCGGCGTTGAGTGGCTTCGGCGGGATGGAAGTTGCAGGAATCAACATGCCCGACATGTGGCCGATCCTCGGGCCGATCACGAGCGGCTTCGGCGAGCGCGAGGATCCGATCATCGGCGGCGGCGAGGGCGAGTTCCACAAGGGTGTCGACATCGGGTCGCCGGACGGGACACCGGTTCATGCGCCCGCGGATGGACGCGTGGTGAAGGCCGGGCCGGGAACGGGCTATGGCCGCGAGATCGAGATCGATCACGGCAACGGAATTGTTACTGTTTACGGACATCTGTCGGCGTACAACGTGACAGTCGGCGAGCAGGTGGTGAAGGGCCAGGTGATCGGCTATGTGGGTCACTCAGGTCGCACGACCGGATCGCATCTGCACTATGAGGTGCAGGTGCACGGTACGGCCGTGAATCCGCACCGTTATCTGCGCACGACCATGGCACAACTGGGCGGAGCGGCGACGCCGAGTTAACGCTGCGCTGATTGTGAAGAGTGGAAGGGCACGGCTTGTTTGCCGTGCCCTTCGTGTTTGCGCGCGTGGAGATAGCGGTCTAGCGCTCGACGTAGGCTGCGAATTTGTCGAGGACGCTGTTCCAGCCGGCGTTGTAGTTGTTGGCAGAGTCGATCGTCGCCACCTTTTCGTGGAGCAACTCGAGCCGCGTGCCGCCGTTTTCTTCGTGCAGGCGAAGGGTGACAACGCTCTCCTCGCCCGGAGACAAAGCGCCCCGCCAGGTGTAGCGCACGAGTTCAGGCGGGCGGACCTCGAGATACTCGCCGGTGACAGGGAAGGTGCGCTCCTGCGCTGCTTCGCCCTCGCGGGGTGGCATTGTGCCGCGCACCACGAAGCGATAGCGGCCGCCGACGCGGAGGTCGGACTCGGCTTCGAGGCAGGTGGAGCTCCCCGGTCCCATCCAGCGCTTCATCTGCTCAGGCTCTGTCCAGGCAGCGAAGACGCGCTCGCGGGGGACGCGGAGGAACCGGGTGATGTGGATATGAGGAACGGAGGGTGAGGTGGTGTTCGCAGTGGGGACGGCGGCTGCTGTGCTCATGGTTCATTCTCCTTGAAGGAATTCTTCCAGGTTGTCGAGGCGGTCATTCAAGCAGCGGGAGTGGACGGCAATCCACTCCTCCGCGGCTTTTGCCCTTTATGTTTGTGCAGGCCTCTAGCGCTCGACGAATGCAACGAGCTTGTCGAGGACGCCGTTCCAGCCATGGTTATGACCGTTGGCGGACTCGATGGTGGCGAATCCTTCATGCACCAGTTCGAGCCGCGTGCCGCCATTTTCCTCGTGGAAACGGACGGTGACGATGCTCTCTTCTCCGGGAGACCAGTCGGGGTTCCAGCTGTAACGTACGAGCTCGGGAGGACGGACCTCAAGGTATTCGCCGTAGACGGTGCTGGTACGCTCCTGCGGGGCCTCGCCGTTGCGGGGCGGCGGGGTGCCGCGCATGACAAGGCGATAACGGCCGCCGGCGCGGAGATCGGACTCGGATTCAATGCAGGTGAAGTTTGCCGGACCCATCCACTGCTTCATCTGCCCGGCGTCGGTCCAGGCGGCGAAGACGCGCTCGCGCGGGGCGCGGAGGAAGCGGGTGACGTGGACGTGCAGGGCAGCGGGTGGGGTGGTGGTTGCAGAGGGTGTAGCGGCGACTGTGCTCATCAGTTTTTCTCCTTTTTCGATAGGGGCTTTTCTTCGAGAAATTTTTCCAGGTTGTCGAGGTTTTGATTCCAGAAGCGGGAGTAGAAGGCAATCCACTCTTCCGCGGCTTTGAGCGATTGGGCCTGCAGGCGAACGATGTGAAAGCTCCCGCGGCGCTCGCGCGCGATCAACTCGGCCGACTCGAGCACCTTGAGATGCTTGGAGACGGCGGCGAGAGTCATCCGGTGCGGCTGCGCGATCTCAGTGACGGTGCGCTCTCCCTTGGTGAGGCCGTGGAGGATGGCGCGCCGTGTGGGGTCGGCGAGGGCGTGGAAGACGGAGTCGAGACGAACTGCGGATGATTCAACCATTCGGTTGAATAGTAGCTCTGAGGGAGGATGCTGTCAACCATTTGGTTGAATGTTTTTGACTTGACAGTATTGCAGATTGCGATATGCTTATTGCAATCCGTAATGAGACTGATTACGGATGCGAATTTGGGTTCGGTTGGATTCAGGAAGCGATGAAGCTCAGCGACAAGATCCGGTACCTGCGCGAGGTGGAAGGCGAGCTTCGCGGGCTGGGGCGTGCGATGACGCAGGGCGAGTTAGTGCGCGCAGTGCGCGAGGAGATGGGCGTGGCCGACGGAACGTTGAGTCAGAGTTATCTGTCGCAGATCGAGAGCGGAGCTCGGCCGCACCTGACGAACACGACGCGGCTGCTGCTGGCGCGGTTCTTCAAGGTGCATCCGGGGTATCTGGTCGACGATCCGGACGGGTATCACGCGGAGTTGTTGAGCGATCTGCGGGCGCAGGCGACGCTCGACGAGAAGCTGGACCTGTGGCTGATCGGTGGAGCGGAGCGTTTCCGGCGTGACCCGGAGTTGCGGCGCGCGCTGCTGGCGGTCTCGCGACACAAGGATTCGCGGCGGTGTCTGCTGCTGCTCGAGAGCATCCTGGAGACGCCGTCGTTGAGCGAGCGGCTGCTGGAGCTGTTGCGGCCGGAGGAGTCTGCTCCGGTTGTGAAACAGCGAGCGCCAATGCTGATTGCGGCGGAGAGCCCGACGCGCGCGGTGCGTAAGAATGGTGCGCGCGGCAATGGTTCAAAAGGCAACGGCGCGAAGGGCAACGGTGCGAAAGGCAACGGCGCTGGAAGCAATAGTTCCAAAGGAAGACGTGGAGGGTCGAAGCGATGATCACCTTCGATTGGGAGACGATTTATCTAACGTGTTTTGGCGTGGGTCTGGTGCTGAGCCTGCTGGCGTTCTTCAGCGGCTTCGGGCATCTGCACTTCGGGCATTTCCGGATGCACGTGGGGCATCATGGCGGGGCGCGCACCGTGGAGCTTCTTTGAGCGCAGGCGCTCATCATGCGTCGCAGATGTCGCCGCTGAACGGCTTCACGATTGTGGCGTTTCTGTGCTGGTTCGGAGGCACGGGATATCTGCTGCATCACGGGAGTTTGTTCTCGAATACGCTCGTGCTGCTGCTGTCGGTGTTGAGCGGGCTTGCGGGCGCGGCGGTGGTGTTCTGGTTTCTGAGCCGTGTGCTGATGGCGAAGGAGAAGACGCTCGAGGCGTCGGATACGGACATTGTCGGCATCGTTGGGAAGCTGAGCGGAGGGATTCCGAGCGGCGGCGTAGGCGAGATGCTGTACTCGCAAAACGGCGCGAGGTGGTCGGCCGCGGTGCGTGCCGAAGATGGAACGCCGATTGAGCGCGGTGCAGAGGTGATTGTGATGCGGCGCGCGAAGGGCATTGCGTATGTGCGGCGCTGGGACGAGTTTGCACATGGGTTGCTCGGAAGCGAGCCGGCCCGTAATGCAGAGGAGTAGCGGTTTCAATTTACAGAAAGGCGTCTTCAGGGACTTCAAGGAAGAGGAAAGCAAATGTCGAACAATGAAATCGTGATGATTGGATTGATGGTGCTGGTGGTGCTCGTGCTGATGAGCACGCTGGCCCGGATGTATCGCAAGGCCGGCCCGAACGAAGCGATTATTCGCTACGGCCTGGGTGGACCGAAGGTGATCATCGGTCACGGCGCTCTTGTGTATCCGATGGTGCAGCATGCGCGCTCGCTCTCGCTGGAGCTGATGAGCTTCGATGTAGCGCCGCAACAGGATCTCTACACAAAGCAGGGCGTTGCGGTGACGGTAGAGGCCGTGGCGCAGATCAAGGTGCGGTCTGACCAGGAGAGCATCATGACCGCGGCCGAGCAGTTCCTGAACAAGACGCCGCAGGAGCGCGAGGGCTTGATCCGCCTGGTGATGGAGGGCCATCTGCGCGGCATCATCGGCCAGCTCACCGTGGAGCAGATTGTGAAAGAGCCCGAGCTGGTAGGCGAGCGCATGCGCGCGACGTGCGCGGAAGACATGAGCAAGATGGGACTCGTGGTGGTGAGCTTCACCATCAAGGAGGTCCGCGACAAGAACGAGTACATCACCAACATGGGCCGGCCGGATGTGGCGCGCATCAAGCGCGACGCGGAGATTGCGGCAGTTGAAGCCGAGCGCGATACGGCGATCCGGCGTGCGATTGCTCTGCGCGAGGCCGCGGTTGCGAAGGCGACGGCTGACCAGGAGCGCGTGCTGGCGGAGACGATGTCGCTGGCGAAGCAGGCAGAGGCGCAGCGCGATCTCGATGTGCAGAAGGCGCAGTTTACCGAGACGGCGAAGCGCCAGCAGGCAACGGCGGATAAGTCCTATGAGCTGCAGACCAATGTGATGCAGCAGAAGGTCATCGCCGAGCAGGTGAAGGTGCAGCAGATCGAGAAGGAGGCGCAGGTGAAGGTGCAGGAGGCCGAGATCCAGCGCAATGAGAAGGAACTCATCGCCACCGTGCTGAAGAAGTCGGAGATTGAGAAGCGGCGCATCGAGAACATGGCGAACGCCGAGAAGTCGCGGCTGGTTGCTGAGGCCGAAGGCAGGGCGCAGGCGATCCGCGCGCAGGGCGAGGCGGAGGCTTCGATCATCTTCCAGAAGGGCGATGCCGAGGCGAAGGCGATGAACGTGAAGGCTGCCGCGTACCAGGAGTGGTCGCAGGCAGCGGTCGTCGACAAGCTGATCACGAACCTTGCGGATGTTGTGCGCGCGATGGCCGAGCCGCTGGCGAATGTGGACAAGATCACGATCGTGTCTACGGGTGACGGGAAGACGACGGGTGCGCACAAGCTCACCGGCGAGATGACGGAGATTGCTGCGCAGGTGCCGGCACTGTTTGAGGCGCTGAGCGGCATGAACCTGAAGGAGCTGATGTCGAACGTGAAGAGCATGTCGGCGAGGCCCAATGGAGCATCGTCGAATGGGTCGTCGAGCAGCGGAACCGCAATGCTTGAGGGCAGCACAGAAGAGAAGTTGAGCTAAGCAACCATGATGCCGAGGCGCGAACCGTCTCGGCATCTGAAGTTTGAAAGGAGCACGCCATGGGACTTATGGAACGAGTTGCGACGCTGCTGCGCGCGAACGTGAATGATTTGATCGATCGCGCGGAGGACCCGGAAAAGATGCTGAAGCAGCTGCTGACGGACATGGAGAACCAGCTGCTCCAGGTGAAGACGCAGGTGGCGATTGCGATTGCCGATCAACACCTGCTGGAGAAGAAAGCTGTGGAACAGCGTGAGACCGCGGATGGCTGGCGCAGGAAGGCGGAGCTCGCCGTCGACAAGAACGAGGACGAGCTGGCGCGTCTGGCGCTGGAACGCGCGCTGAGCCACGACGGCATGGCGGAGGCGTTTGCCCGGCAGGTGAACGACCAGACCGCCGAGGCCGATGCGCTGCGCACGACCTACAACAAGCTGCAGCAGAAGCTGAAGGAGACGCAGGCGCAGTGCGAGCTGCTGGTGGCCGAGCACCGGAGAGCGAAGATGGTCGGCAAGGCGACGGCCGCACAGGAAAAGATAACCGGCGTAGCTGTAGGTTCTGTCGCCAGAGGGAATGCGATCACTCGCATGAAGGCACGCATCGGCGCTGAAGAGGCCGAGAACTATGCGGCGAAGCAGTTGGGCAACGGAGCGGTCTCAGGCGATACGCTGGTGGACCGCTTCGAGAAGCTGGAGCGCGATGAGAAGATCGAGCGCCTGCTGGGCGAGCTGAAGCAGAAGCAGGGAAGGATGCTGGAGGCGGGCTGAAGGTCATCAGCGCGAACGAAGATCGCAGCCAGGTTCTTTCGAGAATCTGGCTGCTGTTTTTTAGAGCTTGTCGGGTGCCTTCTTGGTCGTTTCCACCGAGCATGCCGAGAACTTGAACTCGAAGGAGCCGATGTTCTTGAGCTCGTAGCTAAGGGTGTCGGGAATGCGGAAGCTCTGCACTGGTGTGTAGGAGAGGCGGATGTTGAGCTCGGCGGGAGGCGCGGTGGGCGGCTGGCGGAAAACGGTGCGAATGGCAGAGATGACGCGGCCGTCGGGCGTCTCGATGTAGGTGGGATAGGCGAGGACATCACTGGTGGGCTGTACGACGTGCGCTTCGGTGAGGAGCAGGTTCTTGTCGAAGAGCTCAGTGACCTCGGTGCCATCGGAGGCGGCGTGCAGGCGGATGCCGTCGGCGTTGTCGGTGACCGTGGTGGTCGAGTCCGGCACGGGCACCATGTTGCCGTTCATGTAGGCGTTCCAGGAGGAGAAGAAACCGATCATCATTTGCTGCATGCCGTCTTTAATCTTGGCGACGGCATCCTCCTTGCCCTCGGGCGTCGCGCTGGCGGTGGTCCATTCGAGTTTGCCATCGCCGTTCAGGTCGTCGGAGATGGTGAGATGAATGGAACGCAGATATTGCAGGTAAGGACTATCGTCCTTCACTTCCGCGCCGGAGTAGCGGGTGAGGAAGTCCTTCCAGTCGAAATCGACGGTGCAGCGAAAGGACTTGAGGCCCTGGGTGGTGGGCGTGTAATAGAGGGGACGCGCGGACATGAGCTTTGCATTCGGTGAAGTTGTCTGCGCGCGCAGAACACCGGGCGTGGCGCAAAGGAGCGCCGCCGCGCAGAGGAGAGCACAGGATATCCGGCTCGTCATGCGCGCATGATACGGCAGGCGCGCATGAACCGAGCGGATTTATTACGTGCAATGGTAAGGCGTTGCGAGTTACTTTCCGGTGTAGACGACGTGCCAGACGCTGCGCGAGCCGTCGTCGGTGACGAAGAGCGAGCCATCAGGAGCGACAGCGACGCCGACGGGACGGCCCCAGACCTGGCCATCCTTGGTGACGAAGCCGTCGAGGAAGTCGTCGTACTCGCCGGTGGCGTGGCCGTTCTTCATGGGGATGAAGATGACGTTGTAGCCGGCGCGCTTGGCGCGGTTCCAGGAGCCGTGCTCGGCGGCGAAGGCACCGCCGTCATAGCTGGCGGGGAATGAGCCCTTGTGGTCGGGATAGAAGTTCATCTCCAGCGAGGCCATGTGCGGCTGCACGATGACGTCGGGAGTGCGTACCTTGGACGCGATGTCCTCGCGCTTGCAGTTTGCAGCTTGTGAGGGATCGAGCGGCGCCTTTAGCTGTGGGTTCGGTCCGGTGCCGTTGGCGCAGGGATCCTGCAGGCGTGGATCGCGGTGGCCGCCCATGTAGTACCAGGGCCAGCCGAAGAAGCTGCCTTCGGGCACGCTGGTGACGTAGTCCGGCACGAGGTGGTTGCCGAGGTTGTCGCGCTCGTTGACCGAGCACCATAGCTCGTGCGTCTGCGGATTGATGGCCTCGCCGACGCAGTTGCGGATGCCGTGGGCGTAGACCTCTTCGAACTTGCCGTCGGGCGTGTACTCGAGGACGTCGGCGCGGTGGAACTCGCGCGGATGCGTGTCGGCGTCGTCGACGTTGGAGCCGGAGCCGACGCTGACGAGCATGTGCTTGCCGTCGGCGGTGAAGACGACGTCGCGCGTCCAGTGGCCGCCGCCACGAAGCTGCGCATAGCCGGGAATATCAGGGACGATGGTCTGCGCGGCGCCCGTCGCGTGGAGATCGCCATTGTGGTACGGGAAGCGCTGAATGGTAGTCGCGTTGCCGACGTAGACCCACTGTGGGTTCGGCCCGAGCGGGTAGAAGGCGATGCCGAACGGATGGTCGAGGCCGGTGGCGAACTTTTCGATGCTCTGCGCCTTGCCGTCAGAAGTGACGCCGCGGAGAACGAAGAGCGTGCCGGCCTGCGAGTCGGCCAGGAAGAGGTCGCCATTGGGCGCGAAGCGGATGAGCCGCGGCATGACGAAGGTGCCCTCGGCGGCGAGCGTGGATCTCGCGCTTGTTCTCGCTGCGCTGCATGGGTGTGGAGTCGCCGCCGGCGTAGAGGACGACCTTGAAGCCGGCAGGTGCGGTCGGCCATGCACCGGCAGGTTTAGGAACGACCGTGGGGCCGTTGTCGACTGCCTCGGCGGCGTTGGGAGCAGGAAGGTCTGCGAGGGTGATCTTGTGACGCACACCGGGGTCCTGCTGGGCGTAGTCGGTGAACGCGGATTGGCCGGTGAGAAGGGGCTGCTGCGCAGCCGCGGTGAGGGCGAGTCCGCAGAGGACAGGGAGGGTGACAAAAAGGTTCTGCTGGTTCAGCGGGGGCATCCACAACCTCGCAACGGTTTTCGATAACGTTTTTTGGAGGAAACGGTTTCTGAAACGAGCCTATTACTTCGACGTTACAGGATTGGATGGGGTCTCAGGCTCGACCGCTGCAGCGGCGGGGTCGTGGGCGGAGAGGATGGCTTTCAGCTGATCGAGCGTGGCGGAGGCGTGAAGCAGGGCGCGGTCGCCATGGTGCGTCAGGGTGGCCGAGTCGAGCACCTGACGGAGGGCCGTGTCGGCCGGACCGCGTGGCGGCTGGGCGCTGGCAATGCCGCGCACGATGCTCAGCAGAGAGTTGAGCGCGTTGACGGTGCGCTCGGCGTCGGCCGGATCGGCGACGAACTCCTCGACGCGCAGATCGGCGGAGCCGCCGTGCAGAGGAACGGCGGTGGTCCAGCGGATGCTGGCGACGAGGTCACTCTCGGCCGCGACAGGAAGCTGCAGACCGAGAAAGGAGATCTGTCCGTCGCGCGAGAAAGGAAGGCCGATGTGGCCGATGCCCCAGGCCTGTGCGAGCAGCGGAACATCATGGAAGCGAGCGGCGAGCAACGAGGAACCGGGCGAGCTGACGGCCGAGGCGCGCGAGCGGTCAAGGATAGAGTGAATCTGCTCGGGCGTCGGCATATTGGAGGCCGCGACCATGTCGAAGCCGAGCTGCGCGACGCGAAGCTGGCGGCCTTCGACGGGAATGGTGTAGATGGTTTGCCCGGCGTAGGTCTCCTGTGAACTGGCGATGCTCGAGAGGTACTGCGCGAGGCGCTGGCCGTCGAAACGGCCGACGAAGACCTCCGAGTAAGCGACGGTGCCGTTGGGACCGCGCGGATTGTCCATGCGATGCAGAGCGAAGGCGGCCGCTTCGAGGTCGCGCTCGGGCACGATGCCGGTCTGGTCGACGAAGCGCTGGAGGTCGGCGCTGCGCGGGACCTGTGCCTGGTCGAAGTGCGTGGCAGCGCGCAGGGGTTTGAGATTGATGTAGATGATCGCGTCGCTCTCAGGCAGAAGGCGCGCGGCCTCTGGTGGCGCCTTGGCGCGAAGGTAAAGGGCGACGGCCAGCGCTCCTAGAACGGCGAGCGCGATGACGAGAGAGATCCAGGTGCGTCGTCGCATCAGTAGGTCACGGAGAGAGGAGCCGGAGGATTCACGAATAAGAAGATCAAGCTACTAGACACCTCAATGCTACTCACGAATGGAGAAGGTGAAAATCTTACCGGCATTAGAGAGGCCGGGGACGTTCGAGGAGCCTGGCGGAAGCACACCGTATTCGCCCTTCTCAATGTCTACGGGAACGGTAAACATATACATCTGCGGCGCAACCTTGTGCGGACGGAACTCGATCTCGTCACGCTGTGAGCCGCTCTCGGAGTGGAAGACACCGCCGGTTTTGACGCGGAACTCGCGGCCATTGGAATGCTCGCGGAAGCGTAGAAAGTCGTACTCCTCAGCCTGCGTGCCCGGCGGCGCATAGATGAGAATGTTGACGCCGGTGGGCAGCGCGAGCGGCGACTTTGGGTCATCGATATAGCCGTTCATGTCCTGCTTGACGATGTTGTGAGTCGCCGCGCTCTTAAGCCAGCCGCCGGACTTGAACTGCACGCGCTCGGTCTTGAGGGGGAGCCACTCGCCGGTCTTCCTGTCCTGGTAATAGACGCCGATTTCGTCGACGCCGGCGGAGAGCGGCGCGGGTTCGATCTTGTCCTTGGCGTGGAAGACGAGGCCGGCGCTGCGGGCCTGCATGGCGGCAATGACCTGCTGCGAGACGCCGGCGCTTTTCAGCGCGATAAGCGTGTCGGGTGAGGTGTCGTAGTGGCCGGGCTGGGTCTGGATGGTTTGGATAATGACCGCGTCATCGAGCCCGGCCTTGCTCATCTTGATGATGGCGTCGTTGTCGATGAGGTGGGGCTTGGTGATGTCGCTGGTGGCCTGAAGGGGGCCGTCGTCGGAGGTCGCACTCTGGCCAAAGGCGGACGCCGACGCAAGGAACAGAGCCGCAAAGAGAAAGGTCCTGAGAAGGGTCATAGAGCCCAGGGGTCCGGAATGAACTCGCGAATGGCGAAGCGCCATGCGCCACATCCTATCACCGGGCGAGCGGAAGCAAGCTGAAGATTTCAAAGGAGGAATCGGAGTCCATCGTGGCAAACCTCAGACTACTTCCCTGAGACGGGTTGGAAGCGCGCTGTTCGTACACGTACTGCGCCCACGGCGCGCATAGCGTTTATGGGGCGCGTGTGACACAGTAGACGAAATCGATTTCGGCGGGTTTTCGGGCCGGGCTGTATGCGATCTCGATTCCGGGGAGTTCGTGCAATGCTTTCGAAGCTGATTCTTTCCACCCCTCTGCTCCTGCTTCTGGCTGGTCCGCAGACACAGAACTCAAAGCCGATGGAGACTGCACCGGCACCGTTGAAGCTGCCTTCGACGCCGCCGGTCAAGATGGGTTTGTGGGAGTCGACGGCCACCAACGGGCGAGGGGTCAGCTACAAGACGCGCTCGTGCTTTACGAACGAGAGCTATCAGACCGAGATGGCCAAGATGCCTGCGGGCTGTGCGGCCAGCAACCAAACGTGGACCAGTCACAGCTTTACCGCCGATGTCGCCTGCACGATGCGGGAGGCGACTTCGACCGGGCACGTCGATGTGCAGTTTCCGGACACAGAGACGATCCACAGCACCATCAACATCAGCATGACGGCGCAGGGTCAGACGATACCGATCAGCTTCACGACGGACTCGCACTTCGTCAGCTCGGACTGTGGCGACATTCCCGGCGGACAGTCGCGGTCGGTTCGCTAAGCCGCTGTAACGAGAAGCGATGTTTTCCGCCGCAGTGCGGCTATGGTAAAGTCATATTCAGCGCTGCGCTTCCTGGCAGCGCACTGTGCTGTTTGCGCCCATTCAGTGAATACGCTGGCTGGGTCCGGAATCAGGCTGGCGTAGCTCAGCTGGTAGAGCTCCTGATTTGTAATCAGGCGGTCGGGGGTTCGAATCCCTTCGCCAGCTCCAGTCCCGGAGCGACTTCAGTCGCGAGGCAGCATAGAGAAGAGTTTGGTTGTACTGCTTGTCAGGATTTCTCCTCTCGAGTGTCCGCCAGCCCACAGCCTTCGTTCTGACGCGCCAGAGCCTCTGGGCGGCAGCGAGTGCGCCGGGCGAACGGCTCTCCACAGAGATTCAGGGCAGGCAGAGCAGTGCACAGGTGGCCGAGTGGTTAATGGCAGCAGACTGTAAATCTGCCGCGCAACGCGCTACGGAGGTTCGAATCCTCCCCTGTGCACCATCATCTTGGAACGGAGGACCAGATGAATAAGGGTCCTTCGAGGATGTCACCCGCCGGCACGGGCCGTATGATTGTCGCGCTGGCGGTGCTGGGGATTCTGGCGCTATTGGTGTGGCGCACGATCGACCCCGGCAAGGTGCAGCAGCTGGCTTGGCTGCTGCTCGCGTTTTTCGCAGTACGTGTACTGATCGGTTGGCAGCGCACGCGTAAGATGGAGTTACGTAGCAGTAGCTTTGGGTTTAGCCGCAATCGCGAATCGGCGAGAGCGATTAAGGAAGGCTGATGTAGCTCAGTGGTAGAGCACTCCCTTGGTAAGGGAGAGGTCATGGGTTCAAGCCCCATCATCAGCTCCAGATTCAAAGTGAGGCGGCAGGTGTCCGCGACCCGGCAAGCGTTCCCGCTGACTTGCTGACTCGCCAACCGGCTGACTCGCTCCAAAAGGGCGGGAGACCGTAGTCCCGGGCTTTAGCCCGGGATAGAGTCACAGCCCGTAAGGGCGGGAGTAACTCAGTGGTAGAGTCACAGCCTTCCAAGCTGTTGGTCGCGGGTTCGATTCCCGTCTCCCGCTCCAGATATCTCAGGTAGTCCGGAGACAAATGTCGCAACCGCAAACAGATTTCAGCCAGGTAGACCGCTCGAACGCGCTGTATGAGCGTCCTCCGGTAACCGTTATTGATGAGCCGACCTTCCGCACTGTGAAGTCGGCAATCGAGAGCTCCTTTGCCGCGCACAATGTCGAGAAGTTTCTCCGCGCGCTCGATCGCGCCGGCCTTCGCATTCGTGACTTTGAGTCGGTGCTGAACGGCGGCAAGCTCGGCGTCAACGCGGCTGCTGAGTACAAGAAGCTGACCGACGGCGACCAGGGCCAGATTCGCGAGTTCTACCTCGCGTCGCTCGAGCAGGTTGAGCCGTCGCTGCGCGACAAGTACTTCAAGCTCTACGCCTATTACTGAGGCATAGAAAGACCGCAAGATTCCAGAAATTTTGTTTCAAGTCGCCGGGGACTCCCGGCCGGATACAGGAGAGAGTAGTCATGGCGAAGGAAAAATTTGATCGCAGCAAGCCGCATGTGAACGTAGGGACGATTGGTCATATTGATCACGGCAAGACGACGTTGACGGCGGCGATCACGAAGGTACTGTCGAAGCACAACCCGAAGAACGCGTTCCGTTCGTTCGACACGATTGATAACGCGCCCGAAGAGCGCGAGCGCGGCATCACGATCTCGACCTCGCACGTGGAGTACGAGACCAAGAACCGGCACTATGCGCACGTCGACTGCCCGGGCCACGCCGACTACATCAAGAACATGATCACGGGCGCCGCCCAGATGGACGGGGCGATTCTCGTTGTCGCCGCCACGGACGGCCCGATGCCGCAGACCAAGGAGCACGTGCTGCTGGCCCGCCAGGTCGGCGTGCCGTACATCGTGGTGTTCCTGAACAAGTGCGATGCGGTGGAAGATCAGGAGCTGATCGACCTGGTCGAGATGGAAGTTCGCGAGCTGCTGTCGAAGTATGACTTCCCGGGCGATGACGTTCCGGTGGTCCGCGGTTCGGCGCTGGGCGCGCTGAACGGCGAGGCGCAGTGGGAGGCCAAGATCGACGAGCTGATGGAGGCGGTGGACAAGAATGTGCCGCAGCCGGATCGCCTGGTCGACCTGCCGTTCCTGATGCCGATCGAAGACATCTTCTCGATCTCGGGTCGTGGCACTGTCGTGACGGGAAGAATCGAGCGCGGCAAGGTGAAGGTTGGCGAGGAGGCCGAGATCGTGGGCTTCACGCCGACCCAGAAGACGGTTGTGACCGGCGTCGAGATGTTCAAGAAGCAGCTCGATGAGGGTCTGGCTGGTGATAACGCTGGACTGCTGCTGCGCGGCATCGCGAAGGAAGCGGTGGAGCGCGGGCAGGTGCTGGCGAAGCCGGGTTCGATCACGCCGCACACGGAGTTCAAGGGCGAGGTCTACGTGCTGTCGAAGGAAGAGGGTGGACGCCACACGCCGTTCTTCAACGGCTACCGTCCGCAGTTCTACTTCCGCACCACGGACGTGACGGGTTCGGCCAAGCTGCCGGCGGGCACGGAGATGGTGATGCCGGGCGACAACATCGCGCTGGACGTCACGCTGCACACCCCGGTGGCCATGGAGAAGGGCCTCAGGTTCGCTATCCGCGAGGGCGGCAGGACCGTCGGCGCGGGAACGATTAGCGAGATCATCAAGTAGCCACTGCTTCAGAAAAGAAGAGCGGCGAGCTTCGGCTCGCCGCTTTTGCTTGTACTGGTCGGAGTCGTTTTCGTATTCGGCGAACGACGCGATACACTTCGCGCCATGTCGGAACACATCGCACGTCGCCGATTCTTGCAGGGACTCACGGCTCTCCCTGCAACTGCCTTGCTTGAGCCAACAGCTCTTGCGCAAAGTGCTTTTTCTCACCGCTCAACAACAGCACCTCAACCCTCCGCACCAAAGGTTTCGCTGAACGTCCGCGACTTTGGTGCGAAGGGAGACGGCAACACAAACGATGCTCTCGCATTCCAGGCAGCGATCGATCGCTGCGCTGCGCTTGGCGGAGGTGAGGTTCTGGCTCCCGCAGGTGATTACCTGATAGGAGGCGTGCAACTGCGTTCGAATACAACGCTGCAGCTGGATGCAGCGGCGACATTGCGTGGTACACCGAACTTCGAAGACTACGCAATGACCACGGTGCGTTGGGAAGGCAAGTGGATCCCCGGGCACATCGCGCTGATCTATGCGATTGATGCGCAGAACGTCGCAGTCATCGGCGCAGGCAAGATCATCGGCAATCCCGCGCTCGCGGGACGACCGCGGCCCGATGCGCCGCTGCGTCATCCCGCGCTGATCGAGTTCATTCGCTGCAACGGCATTCACCTCGAAGGCTTCTCGACCGAGTACAAGAGCATGTGGTCCGTGCATCCGACGTCGTGCGAGAACATCACGATCAAGAACCTGACGATTCGCTCGACTGGCGGCAATGGTGACGGCATCGACATCGACTCCTGCAAGCACGTGACGATCACGGGCTGCGATATCTCGACCGGCGACGACTGCATCTCGCTCAAGAGCGGCCGCGGCTCCGAGGCGTACACGATGCTGCAGACGACCGAGGACGTGCATATCTCGAACTGCACCTTTGCCGACTCGATCTTCGCGTGCATCGGCATCGGCAGCGAGACCTCGGGCGGCATCCGCGACGTGTGGATCAAGGACTGCAAGTTCACCGGCGCGAAAACCTACGCGATCTACATCAAGAGCCGTCCCGGCCGCGGCGCCTTCATCGAGAACATCTTCGCCGATGGCCTCGAAGTCTCGAACTGCACCGGCGGCTTTCTGCGGCTGAACATGGCGAACAGCGGCCTGCAGGACCAGGACCCCGTCCCCGGCGACGAAGGCATCCCGACGGCGCGGAACTGGCGGTTTTCGAACGTGGTGGTGCACGATGTGCCGAAGCTTGTGCAGGCGACGGAACTCGACCCGCGCAAGCCGCTCGACGAGTTATGGCTGACCAACATCACCGGCACCTGCAAGGAGGGAATCTTCCTGGCGCACGTGCGGCACGCCGTCCTGCGGGACATCCGGGTCACGGGCTTCACCGGAGCGCTGCTCAATACGATCGACGTGACCGGCAAGGGATTGGAGGGTGCAAGGCCCTTTCCGGCACCCGCAACTCCGGCCGATGTCCCGGCCCCCGCGACGCCGTACAAGTTACACTAGGAGAAGCGGTTGGACTCGGTCGCCGACAGCCCAAACGGTGGCTTCCGCTTTTGGCTGTTTTGCGAGATAATGAGTTGAGGGCCTGAGCCTGCGGAGTCTCTGCGGGTCGCAGGACGGGCGGCCTGAATCGCTCACCCATGTAGAAGAAAGTTCAGGAACTAATGGCAGCAGGGGCCATAAGCCCTGCGTCGCGGCGTGTCAGGTGGGCAGACTCCGGAGAGTTCCGGCGAAACCCGAGAGACAAGCTGCTTGCCAGCCGAGGTGGCTGGCCACGTTAGGAGAAGCGTATGCGCGAGATCGTCAGCCTGCAGTGTCCGGTGTGCAAGAACCGGAACTACTCAACCACCAAGAACAAGAAGACCACGACGGGACGTCTCGAGTTCTCCAAGTTCTGCAATACCTGCAGAAAGCATACGGATCACAAGGAGACCAAGTAAGCTCTCCTTGCTACACAGGGGAGTAAGCTCAACGGTTAAACTGCCGGTCTCCAAAACCGGACTTCTCGGTTCGAATCCGAGCTCCCCTGCCATCAGATTTTTGTCTTCAGGACTCGTTTTCCTGAGGATTCCCGAAGTACCCGCGAGCGTCGCGGCACGTCTAGATGTTAGGAAGCCAAAATGGCGAAAGCAGCAGTAGCGACGACCGATCCCGAGCAGACCAACACCGCGATAGCGCAGGTGACGGCGGGCCCGCACCGCCTCGTGGAGTTCCTGAAGGAAACGCGTCAGGAGATGCACAAGGTTGTCACACCGTCACGGACCGAGGTTCGCAACACAACATTCATCGTCCTGGCGGCCGTATTTCTCTTCGCTGCGTACTTTGAGCTGGTCGACGTGGTGATTGGCAGGGGCATCGACAAGATGTTTCTGCATCTCACCGGTCATTAGACCCTTTGCCCGCTGATGTGGGCATGCAGATGATTTTCCCGGCGGCGTCCTGAGGGGCGCGCGCACAGAAAGCAAGGCGATGGCAGACGAGTTGAACCTCGAACAGACCACTGAAGAGCAGACCGCGGCGGCCGACCAAGGCTCCGAGACGTCCGGCGTCCGACGCCGTGACGGGCGACGAGACAGCAGAGACGACCGCGGCTCCGGTCAACGAGAACTTCAAGTGGTACATCATTCACGCCTACTCGGGCTTTGAGCGCAAGGTGAAGGAGTCGCTGCAGTCGCGCGTCGCCGCCTATCACCTTGAGGACCGCGTCGGCCGCATCGAGATTCCGACTGAGCCGACCACCGAACTCCGCAACGGCAAGAAGTACACGATCGATCGGGTCTTCCTTCCCGGCTACGTCTTCGTGGAGATGGCGCTCGACAACGATCTTTGGCACGTGGTGAAGAACACGCCGCGTGTCACCGGCTTCCTGCAGACGGGCGATCAGCCCAACGCGCTCTCCGAGGCCGAGGTCAACGCGATGCTGAACCGCAGCGACGTGACCAAGGAGAAGCCGAAGCTCAAGCTCAAGTTCACCAAGGGTGAGCAGGTTCGCATCACCGAGGGCCCGTTCGCAAACTTCAACGGTGCGGTCGACGACGTCAACGAAGACAAGCAGACCCTCAAGGTCATGGTCTCAATCTTCGGCCGTCCAACACCCACCGAGGTCAGCTTCGCCAACGTGGAGAAGGCTGAGCAGTAAACGTCTCGCGCAGAAGATCGCGCACAGGATTTCCCTGGCTCGTTGCACAGGCTATTGAGCAGTGGGTCCACAGAGTTTCCGCAGCTTTTCCGGACGATCTCCGGAGGGTTGCCAACAAGTGTTGCACCAGAGTTCCAACGTGGTGCGTAGAGAATCGCAACGGAGTCTCTCCGCGCTACAAACAGGTTGATCGCAGGAGTTCCAGCCCGGCCGCTTCACCGGACCTTCTAGCTCCTCAGGAACCACCAATCCTTGCAGTACCGGACCTCCGGCTCTGCATCTATATGGAAGGACGAAGAATATGGCACCGAAGAAGGTACAAGGGTACGTAAAGCTCCAGATCATTGCCGGCAAGGCGACGCCCGCACCGCCGGTTGGTCCCGCGCTCGGTCAGGCGCAGGTCAACATCATGGAGTTCTGCAAGCAGTTCAATGACCGCACTGGCAAGGACGCCGCGCTGGCGGGCATGACGATTCCGGTCGTCATCACCGTGTTCGCCGACCGCAGCTTCACGTTCATCACCAAGACGCCTCCGGCGCCGGTGTTGCTGCTGAAGGCTGCCGGCGTGCCGAAGGGCTCCGGCACTCCGAACAAGGATAAGGTCGGCAAGGTGACCGAGAAGCAGATCATCGAGATCGCCAAGCAGAAGATGCCCGACATGAACGCCGCCTCGGTTGAGGCAGCTGCCAAGACGATCCGCGGCACCGCACGCTCCATGGGTATCGAGGTAGTTGCGTAAGCAAGCAGCATTCGCAGTCAAAGGGGAGCGCCGAAATGGCGCTCCCTTTTTTCTTTTTATTCGTCCCAGGGCAGCTTGCAATCGCTGACGGATTTGCACGCAGGCGCGCGGGCCCGCAGTAGCTCCGATAGCGTGATCGAATCATCTCGCGTGACCTGAAAGACCGCGGCATGTTCCTTCTGCGCGCCATCGTAGTAGCCCAGGGTGATGCGGTAGATATGTACTCGAGCAAAGAACATTCCCGCGAACATCGCCGGAAAGAATCCAAGGTGCTCGCGAACATCCTTGCGGAATTCCACCTTTGCGATCTTCTCGTAGGGAATCATCAGCGGTGTCGGCGCCTCGAATTGAAGTCCTTCCGCCGTGGCCATCATCGGAGCGGTGGTGTTCGCGGCGATCGGCGACGTTCCAGTCTCGTAGATGGCCTCTCCCGGCTTCTGAGCGCGAAGCGGGAGAGCAGAGACCGCAAACATAAGTACGGCCGCACCCATCATCTTCGGAATAAATCTCGACCCGCCGCGCTGTGCGATGCCACGCAGCCGCCATGCCACGGCAAGCGTCTTCACATCCTGCCGCCACACCGGCATGATTAGCGACATCGCCAGTCCTTCGAGATTGGACAGAACGCCCAGCACAAGCGCAGCGACGATCCAGCCGCCGGGATGCTTCGTTACAAACGCTGCGACCAGAGCCGACGCCAGCACCAACCCCCAGGTCTTCGCAAGATACGAGTGATAACTCGGGAGCTTGCCAAACTTGATGAAGCGCGACAGCAAGGCACAACGCTTCAAGGCCGGCAACCGCTGTGATCGGTACAGCAAGCTCGCGCACGACGCTGGGATGCCGCATCCACAGCGCGATGGCGCAGCCGATATAGAAGACGATATCGGCCATCGAATCGAAGAGCCGAACTCCAGCCGTATCGCACTTCCATCGCCGCGCCAGGACACCGTCGAAGATGTCCGAGAGAAGCGCAGCGATAATCAGCACTGCGAGCGCGACCCCGTTCCACTGCGCGCGTTCGCCGAGGATCATTACCGGCCCCAGCATCGCGCGCGCCCCCGCCATCAGCCATGGAATTCGTTCCTTTGCAATTCGACATTCAGTCTGCATCGCTCTCTCCTTTTTGAATCTGTGAGGAGAGTAGCGAGCGGCGGAGTATGTCGGAGCCGCGATCAGGACGGTTTCGCGACTGTCACAACCAGACGTGTTCGAGCGATTCGCGCGCCGTCGCCGCGAGCAGCGGGAAGACCACGATCTGCGGCCCTTTGGGCAGCTTCGCAACGGAGGCAGTGTACGCGTCGCACAGCACGCCGCTCGCATCGGCGAGTCCACGCTGCCACTGCGGCTTGCGGGCGTCGCAGAAGATCAGCGCCTCCGCGGGCATACCCGCTGCGGCAAGCATGGTGCGCGCTTTGTCGAGGAACTCCGGCCAGTGCGAGACCACGGCGATGAGCAGACCTTGCGGCGCGGGCATCCATGGCAGCAGCCACTGATTCGCTGACGTGATCGGCAAGACAACGAGCTCAATGCCTGCAGGCACAACGGCGCGGACGAAGCTTTCCTGACTGGGACGGCAGCAGACGATGGCGCTGTTGAGCATCTCCTCATTGCAATCCTCGATCGAACAGTCGCGCACCTCGCGCTTCGTCGCAGCGCGCAACTCGGTCAGCAGAATCTGTCGTAGCTGCTGGTCAGGGTCGACGAGAAGCCAGTGATCAGGCGCCGGCGCCGCAACCCACTCGGCCATGCGCCGTCTTAGCGCGTGAGTAGAAAGTCCAAGCTCGTGTGCGCGGCGGAAGAACTCTGCGATGTGGGCGTCGATGCGCGCTTCAACGGCCTCAGATGGTCGCCGGTCGCAGACATAGACGCCGCTGCCGTGGCGCAGCTCCGTCCAACCCTCGCGTTCGAGCTCACGATATCCCGCGCTCACGGTGTTGGGATGAATCGCAAATCGCCGCGCCAGTTCGCGCGTGCTGGGCAGCCGATCGCCCGGCCGCAGATCGCCGCTCAGGATGGCGAGCTGCACCTGTGTCACGAGCTGCCGGTAGAGCGGCACCTCGCTGTTGGCGGAGAACCAGAGTCGCATCAGAGTCTCAACGGGAGCTTACCAGCAAATGCACTGGCAAAATCCTCCAGGCAGAATCCTCTAGTCAACGCATGCGCGCGAAGGCATAATGACTGCTTCACGCCTAAGCGGGCCAGCACGCACTCTGGAGACTGTCGGTATTCATGTTCGTTCCCTCGACCTTTGCTGTCGCCCTGATGATGACCATCCTCAGCACCATCTGCTGGGGCTCGTTCGCCAACACCTTCAAGGTCACGAAAAACTATCGCTTCGAGCTGTACTACTGGGATTACGCGCTCGGCATCTTCCTCATCGCCGTGCTGCTTGCGCTGACGATGGGCAGCTTCGCCGGCGGCCCTACGGCGTTCCTCCCGAACCTGCGTGATGCAGACGGCCTGAACCTCTTCTACGCCGCGGTCGGCGGATTCATCTTCAACATTGCGAACGTGCTGCTGATTGCGGGCATCGAAATCGTCGGCCTCGCAGTCGCGTTCCCACTCTCGATCGGGATCGCCCTCGCTGAAGGCGCGATCCTCGCCTACGCGCTGCAGCCGAAGGGCAACCCCGTGCTGCTGGGCATCGGTGTGCTGATGAGCCTGGTCGCGGTGATTCTCGTCGGCAAAGCCTACGGCGCGCTGCGCACCGGCGCGGAGACAGTCTCGCGCAAGGGCGTCATCGTCTGCGTGATCTCCGGCCTGCTGATGGGAACGTGGGCTCCGTTCGTCACGCTGGCGATGACGCGCGGCGAGCATACGCTCACGCCCTACACGACGACCGTCTTCCTCACGCTGGGCGCATTCCTCTGCTGCTTCGTCTTCAACCCGATCCTGATGCGCAAGCCCATCATCGGCACGCCGGTCGCGGGCAGAGACTACTTCCGCACGTCAGGGAAATATCACGCGCTGGGCCTGCTGGGCGGCGCGATCTGGGGCACCGGCATGGCGTTCAATCTCGTTGCGGGATCGGCAGTGGGTGTGTCGATCTCCTATGCGATTGGTCAAGCCTCGCCGATGGTGGCGTGTCTGTGGGGCGTCTTCGTTTGGCACGAGTTTCGCGGCGCCAGCACCAAGGCCAAGGGCTATCTTGCCGCGATGTTTGCAGCGTATATCCTCGCGATCATTCTGATCGCCAGCGCCCACTCCTCATAATCTTTTCGTAGTGCACCAAGGAGTTTGAATCGCATGAGTCGTACCGTTCTCGTCCTCGGCAGCTTTGTCGCCGACGTCGCCTTTCGCGCCTCGCGTCTGCCCGCATGGGGAGAGACGCTCATGGGCTCAACCTTTGCGCTCGGCCCCGGCGGCAAAGGATCCAATCAGGCCGTTGCCGCAGCGCGCGCAGGAGCGCAGGTGAAGATGGCCTGCAAGCTCGGCGACGACACCTTCGGTCAGCTCGCGCGCAAGACGTGGGCCGACGCAGGTATCGACGCCTCGCTGACACGCAACGGTGACACGGCAACGGGCGCGGCGGCCATCCTGATCGATGAGGTGCGCGGCGAGAACGGAATCATCGTCGTGCCGGGCGCATGCTTCACCATCACTGCCGAAGAGCTCGATGCGATGGCGGACGCGATTCGCGCGGCGCACATCTTTCTCACGCAGCTTGAGATGCCAGTCGCGATCGTCGAGCGTGGCATGAAGATCGCGCACGATGCCGGCGTGACGACGATTCTCAATCCCGCGCCTGCACCGCCCGCGCCGCTGCCCGACAGCATGCTCGCACTTGCCGATTACGTCGTGCCCAACGAGTCCGAGGCCGCAATCCTCACCGGCCTTCCCGTCGAAACCGTCGAGCAGGCAGAGCGTGCCGCTGCGGCGCTGCAACAGCGCGGCGCGCGCAACGTCATCCTTACGCTCGGAGCTCGCGGCGCTCTCGTGCGCACAGAGGATGGCAACTCGGCGATCGTCGATGCTTTCAATGCTGGCCCCGTAGTTGAGACCACGGGAGCCGGTGATGCCTTCTGCGGAGGCTTCGCCGCGGCGCTCGCTGAAGACATGCCATTGCTCGATGCGGTGCGATTCGGCTGCGCAACCGCCGGAATCTCCGTCACGCGTCACGGCACCGCGCCGTCGATGCCAAGGCGAGCGGAGATCGACACATTGCTCGCACGCGGCTGAGGCGGCGGCACTCAACACCTCACGCGATGGCAAACAGCGAGCCCTGCGCCGGTTCGGGTGCGGCGAAGCCCGCGGTGCGCGCGGGTTGCGGTGACTTCCTCCCCAGAGCACCCGCAGCCTGCGGACCTAACGCATTCGACAGCAGCGAATCGGTGGAGCGCCGCGCCAGGCCATGCTTGCGGCATGCAGTACGCACGCGCTCCGACACGGTCTCGCGATACGTGGCATCAACGAAGTCCGCCTTCGCAAATCGTTTGCGGTAGTCCTCGAGAAGGTGAGGGAAGTGTTCGCGCACGAAGCTCATCCATGTAGGCCGCGAGCACGACTTCAGAAACAGCGGGTGCGCTCCCAGGAAGCTCGCACCCGCTGCGGCCGCGCGGCTGGCGACCGCGTCCAGCGCGCGCGGGGTGTCGTTGATGCCGGGCAGCAGCGGCGAACAGAGCACGCCCGTCACAATGCCCGCATCGCGCAGCTTCTTCACCGCAGCGAAGCGCAGATCCGGCCGTGGCGCTCTCGGCTCCAGCTTGCGCGCAAGCGCCGCGTCGGTGGTCGTGATGGTGATGTGGACGACGAGCGTATTGCCCTCCGCGATCTTCTTCAGCAGATCGATGTCGCGTTCGACCAGCGTCGACTTGGTGACAATGCTGACGCGATATCCCACGCGCCGCGCCAGCACTTCGAGCAGCGAACGCGTGATTCCGACGCGCCGCTCGATCGGCTGATACGGATCGGTTGCGGTCCCGATCGCGATCTCCTGCTTCGGATCGATGCGCTTCAGTTCCTGCTCGAGCAGCCAGGCGGCATTCTCCTTCAGATAGATCTCGTGCTCGAACGCGGCGGCCCACGGCTGCACCGGCGCGTCGTAGGTCTCCCACCGGAACATGGGCGACAGGATCCGGCTGCAGAAACTGATGGGTGTAGCGGGCGTAGCAGTAGCGGCAGCCGAACTCGCACCCACGGTACGGATTGATCGACCAGGCGACCCATCCCATGCGCTTCGAGACCGAGTGATTCATCAGCGAGCGAGACTTCATCGCCTTGAACTCGATCAGGTGGCCGTCGTCGGCGTGGGTAGCCTCAGCGGCGAGGCGGGCAAGGCCCACGGGCGGGTGGGCAGGATCGGGAAGAGCGACTGGCCGTTTTGGGAGACTGCCTGCTGTTTCGCCATTTCTTCGCCTCATTGAAGACGAGACTAGCGATCCCGCTCCCGCGTGTCAAGCTCAAGTTTTCATCACTTGTTGCGGCGAATCATGTGGATCAGATCCCCGCCGAACTCATGCAACTCGTCGTTCAGTATCGACGTGGCCAGCGAAGTCGCGAAGGCCTTCGACTCATTCCCGAAACCATGATCGACCGCCGGATAGTAAGCCGTCGTCAGCGCAGTGGAGCTCGCGATGCCCGCCAGCTTCGGCCAGTTGATCGCCGGCGAGCCATCGTCCTTCTGCGTAACGATCGTTCGCTCCGCCGACCAGATCACCCGCTTCACCGGCTTTATCGTCGGTCCCATCACGTAGTAGCGCGGGTCATCGTGAAAGGCCGCAGCATACAGGCCGTAAGTGAAGAACGACTGCGAGGTCTGCTTGATCGCCAGTGCGCCCAGCCGCTTCTCAAACGCCTCTGTATCCGTGCCGTAGTGTGGACGGCTGTTGCGCCACTGGCTCCAGCCTGCGGCCCAGGCTGTACCGGCGACTTCGCCTATCGTCGCGCGGCTTATGAAGGAGAGCTTGATCTTGTCGAAGCCGGTCAGCGGCGCAGCATCTTCATACGGCCGAACCACGCGATGGTACTTGCGCGCGGGTACCAGGACGGAGGTCGATTCAATATCTCTTGTCGGGACCGCAGGCGCGTCCGGCGTCTCGGTTGCCAAATCGCTCGCCGACGAACTCGTCGCAAACAACGCGCCCGGCGAATCCGGCAGCTCGGTGGTCGCGACCGAAGCCATCGGCTGATTCTCCACGCGCTGCGCCTGCCCTCTGCCTCGTGCCCCGATCAGGCCCAGCGCAGCCAGTGCAACACAACTCCAGGGAATCGCCGTTCTCGAACGCATCATCGTTCCGGGCCCTCGCGTCCTCAAGTCGGACGGGAGTTCCTATTGCGGCGTTGCTCTCAAAAAGGGTTGCCTCCCCTCCCGGATTATGTGAGCCTTGCTGAAAGCGGGAGCCAAACCGCAACTCGCAGAGAAGGAAAGGACATGTCGCACAACAAGACGACATCAGAACGCCTCACAACCTTTTCCGACGCGGTCTTCGCGGTCATCATCACCATCATGGTGCTCGACCTCAAGCCGCCCGCCGAGCCCACGCTGCGTGCGCTTCTGCCGCTCTGGCCCACCGCCCTCAGCTACGCGGTCAGCTATCTCTTCATCGCCATCATCTGGGTCAACCACCATCACCTGATGCGGTTCGCTCCGCATGCCACGACGCGGCTCATCTGGTGGAATTTCGCTCATCTTTTCATGGTCTCGCTGGTGCCGGTCACCACTGCCTGGATCGCCGCGACGAGACTCGCCGCCGCACCGGTTTTTATCTATGCCCTCGTGTTCGTATTCATTGAGATCGCCTACCTCGCGTTTGAGCGAACCTGCCTCGCGCAGGCTACCAATCGCGATTTAGCGCCGAACTTACGCAAGATCGTTCGTCTCCGTTCTTACCTCGCGCTCGGGATGTTTACCGCCGCCGCCGCGGTATCGCTCTGGGCGCCGCTGGTCGGGTTTGGGCTGGTGTGCTGCGTGTTGCTTATCTATCTGAGTCCACGTCTGCCCAATCTGCTCAGCGACATGGACGAGTGACCGAGTTTGGGGATGAAATTGCTTGATCCGTCGCGCTTTTTCATGGATAATAAGAAGGTTGTCTGTGCCTTCCGCGCAGACCGCAGTCGAAACCACGCCCATGCAAAGCACCGCATGTCCCTCTGGCGCCAGCCGAACGAGGGAACCGGGGTGGGAGACGAAGGGAATTTAGAAGAGATATGGCACGTAAGGTATCCAAGAATATTGCGAAGGCGCGCGCGCTTGTCGAGCCGCGTCCGTACGCCATCGGCGATGCGATTCCGCTGCTCCAGAAGGCCAAGTTCGCCAAGTTCGACGAGACCGTCGACCTGACGCTGCGCCTGGGCGTTGACACCCGCCACGCCGACCAGATGGTCCGCGGCACGGTGGTTCTGCCCTTCGGCCTCGGCGGCAAGTCGAAGGTCGTTGCCGTCATCGCCTCGGGCGACAAGCTTCGCGAGGCCGAGGCGGCCGGCGCGGAGTTCGTCGGCGGCGAGGACCTGGTCGAGAAGATCCAGAAGGAAAACTGGACGGCGTTTGACGCCCTGATCGCCACCCCGGACATGATGCGGTCGGTTGGCCGTCTCGGTAAGGTGCTCGGCCCCCGCGGCCTGATGCCGAACCCGAAGACCGGCACGGTGACCACCGATGTCGCCGGCGCGATCAAGGAGATCAAGGCCGGTAAGGTTGAGTTCCGCGCGGACAAGACAGCGCTGGTCCACGTTCCCGTGGGCAAGCTGAGTTTCACGCCGGACAAGCTTGAGGCCAATGCGATGACGGTTGTCTCGGCCGTTGTGAAGGCCAAGCCGTCGGCGGCCAAGGGCAAGTACATCAAGCGGATTGTGCTGAGCTCCACGATGGGCCCCGGCATTGAGTTGCAGGCCGAGACCGCGGATATCGCGACCAAGGCGTAAGCCTCGCATGCGCGAGCGATTCGCGCCAAGAATTTTGAGCTGGCCCGTTACACACGCGGCCGGCAGCTGGAAGGCAAGGGTTTTCTCATGGCACTGAGCAAGTCAAAGAAGAACGAGAAGGTGAAGCAGCTCGCCAGCGAGCTCGAGCACTCGACCTCGGCCATCATCGGGACCTTCACCGGCCTCACCGCCGCGAAGGACTTCGAGTTGCGCAAGACCATCCGCGCAGCGGGTGGAAGCTATCACGTCGTCAAGAACAAGCTGGCGGCCAAGTCCGCGCAGGGCACCAAGGTGGAGAAGGCGCTGCAGGGCCTCAAGGGCGTCAGCTCCGTGGCCTACACCTCGGGCGACCCGGTCGCGCTGGCCAAGGCGCTCTCGAACTGGGTGAAGGACAACGCAGAGTTCACCTTCAAGCTCGGCATCGTCGACGGCAAGGTCATCAATGTCCAGGAGATTCAGTCGCTCGCGACCCTCCCGGGCAAGGAGGAGCTCTTCTCGAAGCTGCTCTTCCTCATCAACTCCCCGGCTCAGCGCCTGGCAACCGTCATCAACGCCACTGGCCGCAATCTGGCCGTGGTCGTGAATCAGGCGGTCGAGCAGAACAAGTTCGAGGCTGGTGCTGCTCCGGCAGAAGGCAGAGGCTCCTGCGGCAGAGGCGAAGTCGGAGCCCGCGGCGGAAGCTGCTGAAGCCAAGGCCGAAGCGACCGAAGCAGCCGCGCATGTCGAGGAATCGGCGGCAGGCGAGCAGCCCTCTGGTGCAGCGCAGCCCGAGAACTCGACGGCCTCGCAGGCTGGCGAGGCTGCCAATACGGAGCCCGCAGAGGGATAACAAGTTTCGCCGTCAATCCCTTCGGGTGCGCTGGTCTGGGCGCAACGGAAACCCGAAAGGAGCGGCGGCAACCTGAGGCGCGAGCCTTGGGAAATGCAATCAGTAGTAGCGAGTTTTAGAAATTAGCGGTAAATGGAGAACAAAATGGCAGACATTCAGCAGTTGGAAGATCAGATCGTTAGCCTCACCCTGCTCGAGGCTTCGGAGTTGGTAAAGAAGCTCGAGGAGCGTCTCGGCGTCTCGGCGGCTGCGGCCACCGTGGCGGCGGCTCCGGCAGCGGGCGGCCCGGCGGCTCCTGCAGCCGAGGAGAAGACCGAGTTCACCGTCATCCTCAAGGATGCCGGCGCGAACAAGATCAACACCATCAAGGCAGTGCGCGAGGTCACCTCGCTTGGTCTCAAGGAGGCCAAGGACCTGGTCGACGGCGCTCCCAAGCCTCTGAAGGAGAACATCTCGAAGGAAGACGCTGCGGCCATCGCCAAGAAGTTCGACGGCGTCGCGACTGTCGAGATCAAGTAAGTACCGCATTCTGGATGGTTTACGGGTCGGCGGCCGACTTTGAGTCGTTCCCGGCCCGAAACCATCCAATGTAGTGACTGTTCGGCACCGTTCGGGCTTTGGCTCGGGCGGGCGCCGTTTTGGCACGCCACTTGCATTCTTGTGTGTGTTTACTGTATCCTTACCAATGGGCAAGGACCGCGGCTGCTTAGGCGTGCAGCCGTAACGAGCAAAAAGGCTCTGTGGTTCACACCAGGCATCTCGGCGGATCAAAACATCAGGTATTTCGGCGAATTCGATACTAGGCATTTCGGCGGGTAAGTAGACACGGCAGTTTCTTAGCATTATCCGGTTCATCCTGCGGATTGGGACGCAGGCTACGGAGCCGGCCATCTTGTGGATCAAGCGGCGGATCCACAGGGTGAAACGTAAGCGGCAAACTCTTGGGACCTTGCGGCGGGTCTCAAAGGGCGGCGACCATACAGCGTTTCGACCTACATTTTGAACACAGAGATCTTCACGCGCTCTCCGGGCATCCGCGCCTGCAGGGCGTTTTCGGCGTCTTCGGAAAACCCTAACGCCGCGCGCTTTCACCGGACCCTTTGTCCTGTGTCAGCGCCTTTTGTAGCAGTACAGCTTCTCATGTGAGAAGCGACATACCAAGTTTGGACCCCGCAGAGTGCTTCGCGGGGAGCAGCACACCGCGCCTTGGGCGTGGCCGGTACGAGGACGGTCACTCCCGAACAGGTGCACACGAAGTCCAAGTGGAAGGGTTCGCTTGACCAGCGTTCTCTTCTCCCTCTCGATCAAGCCTGACGCACTTGCGCAGGCGCCCTCAAGAGGCCCTCGAGCCAAGCAACAGGCCCCACAACCCGGGGCCGAGCAACAGGAGAGCTCATGTCCGACTCGACCAACCCGAACGAATTGCGTGCGGTTCGAACCCGTCTCGACTTTTCGAAGATTCCAACCAGCATTCAGATCCCGAACCTCATCGAGGTTCAGCGCCGTAGCTACGAGCGTTTCCTGCAGATGGACAAACTGCCCCAGGAGCGCGAGGACAACGGCCTTCAGTCTGTCTTTACCTCTGTATTTCCCATCACCGACTTCCGCAATGTCTCCGAGCTTGAGTTCGTGGACTACACGATCGGCAACTGGGAGTGCAAGTGCGGCTACCTCAAGGGCCTCAACCATCTGCGCACCGCCTGCTCCAACTGCGGGCACATGGTCATCACTGACCCGTTTCATCCCGGCGATGTCCTCTGCAAGTTCTGCGGAACCTACAACAAGAACACCCCTGACTTCTGCACCAAGTGCGGCGACCCCGTTGGTCTGCAGCTGAAGTACGACCAGAGCGAGTGCGAAGAGCGCGGCATGACCTACTCCGCTCCGCTCAAGGTCACCATCCGTCTCAAGATCTACGACAAGGATCCCGAGACCGGCGTGAAGAGCCTGCGCGATATGAAGGAGCAGGAAGTGTTCTTCGGCGACATCCCGCTGATGAGCGCCAACGGCACCTTCATCGTCAACGGCACCGAGCGCGTTATCGTCTCGCAGCTGCACCGTTCGCCCGGCGTCTTCTTTGAGACGGCGAACAACCGCACCTACTTCCTGGGCAAGATCATCCCGTACCGCGGCTCCTGGGTGGAGTTCGAGTACGACCAGAAGAACACGCTCTACGTCCGCATCGACCGCAAGCGCAAGTTCCTCGGCACCATCTTCCTGCGCGCGCTCGGCCTTCGCACCGATGAGGAGATCCTCAAGACCTTCTACACGGTCGACACCATCAACGTGAAGGACGCCAAGCTGCACTGGACCGTCACGGCCGAGGACAAGCCGACGCACCTCGTCGGCACGCGCTCGACTGCTGCCATCCACGGCGGCAAGGGCTCGCACGAGGAGATCGTCTCCAGCGGCAAGAAGATCGGCGCCTCCGCGCTGAAGCACATCCGCCAGGCCGGCATCACTTCCATTGAGGTTGAGACCTCGGAGTTCGAAGGCGCGATGACCGCCGGGGACGTCGTCGACCTGACCACCGGCGAGCTGCTCTACGAGGCCAACCAGGAGCTCTCCGCTGACAAGCTGCACAAGATCCTGCAGTCCGGCGTCACTTCGTTCGAGGTCTTCTTCCCCGAGCGCGACGACGTCGGCAACATCATCTCGAACACGCTGCGCCGCGACTCCGTTCGCAAGCCTGAGGAAGCTCTCATCGAGATCTACCGCAAGCTGCGTCCGGGCGATCCTCCGACGCTCGACACCGCGACTGCGCTCTTCGAAGGCATGTTCTTCGATCCGCGCAAGTACGACTTCTCGCGCGTCGGCCGCCTGAAGTTCAACATCAAGCTGTACGAGAACCAGGAAGCCACGGGCCTCGACAAGCGCACGCTGACGCCGGAGGACTTCTACGGAACCATCCGTTATCTCCTCAAGCTGCGCAAGAACATCGGCCTCGTCGACGACATCGATCACCTTGGCAACCGCCGCGTCCGCGCGGTCGGTGAGCTCATGGAGAACCAGTTCCGCATCGGTCTGGTTCGCATGGAGCGCGCGATCAAGGAGAAGATGTCGGTCTACCAGGAGATGTCGACGGCAATGCCGCACGACCTGATCAACGCCAAGCCCGTCATGGCCGCGATCCGCGAGTTCTTCGGCTCCTCACAGCTCTCGCAGTTCATGGACCAGACCAACCCGCTCTCGGAGATCACGCACAAGCGTCGCCTCTCCGCGCTTGGGCCGGGCGGTCTGTCGCGTGAGCGCGCAGGCTTCGAGGTCCGCGACGTTCACCCGACGCACTACGGCCGCATCTGCCCCATCGAGACGCCGGAAGGACCGAACATCGGTCTCATCTCGTCGCTCTCGTGCTTCGCTCGCATCAACGAGTACGGCTTCATCGAGTCGCCCTACCGCCGCGTCAAGGACGGCAAGGTGCTCGACTACGTCGCTGTCTCGAACGCGGGCGAATCCGGCATGCGTCAGGGCGACACGCTCGAGATCAACGAGGCCCAGAAGCTCAACAAGCAGCTCAAGAAGGACGGCAAGCGCACCATCGACTTCGAGCCCTTCAGCTTCTACCTCTCCGCGTGGGAGGAGGATCGCCACACCATCGCGCAGGCCAACATCGACCTGAACGAGGCTGGCGCGATCACCGAGGACCTGGTCAACGCCCGGAAGCAGGGCAACTTCGTCCTCGTGCCGAAGGGAGAGGTCGACTACATCGACGTCTCGCCGAAGCAGCTGGTCTCCGTCGCCGCCTCGCTCGTCCCGTTCCTCGAGCACGACGACGCCAACCGCGCTCTCATGGGCGCGAACATGCAGCGCCAGTCGGTTCCTCTGCTCGTCTCCGAGGCTCCGTTCGTCGGTACCGGTATGGAGGGCGTCACTGCCCGCGACTCCGGCGCCGTCATCCTGGCCAAGCGTAACGGCATCGTGGACTCGGTCGACTCCGAGCGCATCATCGTGCGCGTCGAAGGCGAGCACCACCCCACGCAGCTCTCGCGTGAGGTCGGTTCGGACATCTACCAGCTCACGAAGTTCAAGCGCTCCAACCAGAACACCTGCATCAACCAGAAGCCGATCGTTCGCAAGGGCGACCGCGTGCTCAAGGGGCAGGTGATCGCGGACGGTCCGTGCACGGAGCAGGGCGAGCTTGGTCTCGGCCGCAACGTGCTCGTCGCGTTCACACCGTGGCGCGGCTACAACTTCGAGGACGCGATCCTCATCTCCGAAAAGCTCGTGAAGGACGACTACTACACGTCGATCCACATCGAGGAGTTCGAGATCGAGGCCCGCGACACGAAGCTCGGACCGGAAGAGATCACGCGCGATATCCCGAACGTCTCCGAGCACGCTCTGCGTGATCTGGACGAGTCGGGCATCATCCGCATCGGCGCCAAGATCGCGCACAACGACATCCTCGTCGGCAAGGTCACGCCGAAGGGCGAGACGCAGCTCACTCCTGAAGAGAAGCTGCTCCGCGCCATCTTCGGTGAGAAGGCCGGCGACGTGCGCGACGCCTCGCTCACCTGCCCTCCGGGCATCGAGGGCACGGTCGTCGACGTCCGCATCTTCTCCCGCAAGGGACAGGAGAAGGACCAGCGCGCCCTGCAAATCGAGCAGGAGATGATCGAGAAGCTCGAGCGCAACCTCGCCGATGAGATTCGAATCCTCACCGACGAGCGCCTCAAGCGCCTCGAGTCCATCCTCGGCTCGAAGGAAGTCCAGGCCGACCTGCACGACGAGCGCACCAACAAGAAGCTGCTCTCCAAGGGCGACATCCTCGACCGCGACACGATCGAGCTCATCTCCACGCGCAACCTGAAGCGTATCCGCTACGCCGACAAGGACCCGCGCGTGAACGAGCAGATCGACGAGATCGAAGAGATGACCTCGCGTCAGATCGACGTGCTCCGCAAGATCACCAACGAAAAGATCACCAAGATGGGCAAGGGCGACGAGCTCTCGCCTGGCGTGATCAAGATGGTGAAGGTCTACATCGCCATGAAGCGCAAGCTCTCGGTCGGTGACAAGATGGCCGGCCGCCACGGTAACAAGGGCGTCATCTCGCGCATCCTGCCCGAGGAGGATATGCCGTACCTCCCGGACGGAACTCCCGTCGAGATCGTCCTCAACCCGCTCGGTGTGCCGTCGCGTATGAACGTCGGCCAGATCCTCGAGACGCACCTCGGCTGGGCTGCCCATGAGCTCGGAGCGAAGGTTGCCAAGCTCGTCGAGAACAACCAGAAGGCCAACGAAGTTCGCGAGGTCTTCAAGGAGCAGTTCAAGAACACCGCTGCACTCAACCAGCTTCTTACGCTCGACGACGAGCAGACTCTGCGCGTCGCCAAGGGCATGAAGAGGGGCATCTGGTTCGGCACCGCGGTCTTCGACGGCGCGCGCGAGACCGAGATCAAGGCACTGCTCACAGCAGCCGGCCTTCCGACCTCGGGCAAGAGCATGCTCATCGATGGCATGACAGGAGAGGCATTCGAGCAGCCGGTTACGGTCGGCTACATCTACATGCTCAAGCTGTCGCATCTCGTCGACGACAAGATCCACGCCCGCTCCATCGGACCCTATAGCCTCATTACTCAGCAGCCGCTGGGTGGTAAGGCGCAGTTCGGTGGACAGCGCTTCGGTGAGATGGAGGTCTGGGCGCTCGAAGCCTATGGCGCCGCCTACATCCTGCAGGAGTTGCTCACCGCCAAGTCCGACGACGTATACGGCCGCACCAAGATCTACGAGGCCATCGTCAAGGGCGAGGCTGCCATCGAGCCCGGCGTGCCTGAGTCGTTCAACGTGCTCATCCGCGAGCTGCAGTCGCTCTGCCTCGACGTCGAGCTGGTGAAGGTAAAGGGCACGCACGACGAAGGCATCCCTGCACTCCCGGAGCTGGCCGTAGCCGATTAACCAATCCGCCCGCCTCTGCTCTTCCTGAGCTTGCGTAACGGCAGGGAAGAGCAGAGGTCAGGGCGATGACCTCAAGATTCAAGGTTGCAGATCAACGCAGCCGACAGTAACCAGCAGCAGTACAGCAGCGAAGCTCGCAACAGGCTCTCAGGACAAGTGAGAGAGCGAACCAAAAAGTTGGCATCGAGCTAAGCACTGCAACGGAGAGAAAAAACATGTTCCGCTCCAGCCCATTTGAGCTCGCCGGTCCCATCACGGACTTCGACTCCATCAAGATTCAGCTCGCCAGCCCCGAGAAGATCCGCTCGTGGTCGCATGGTGAGGTGACCAAGCCCGAGACCATCAACTACCGCACCTTCAAGCCGGAACGCGACGGCCTCTTCTGCGCGCGCATCTTCGGTCCCATCACCGATTGGGAGTGCCTCTGCGGCAAGTACAAGCGCATGAAGCACCGCGGAGTCATCTGCGACAAGTGCGGCGTTGAAGTCACCCTCTCGAAGGTTCGCCGCGAGCGCCTCGGTCACATCGAGCTCGCCTCGCCCTGCTCGCACGTATGGTTCTTCAAGGGCCTGCCCTCGCGCATCGGCCACCTCCTCGACATCTCTCTGCGTGAGCTCGAGGCCGTCCTCTACTTCGAGTCCTACGTCGTCGTCGATCCAGGCGACGCTCCGGTCAAGGAGCGCGAGGTCATCAAGGACGAGAACCGCTTCCGCGAGCTCGACCAGCAGTATCGCCCCTCCGGCTTCAAGGCCATGATGGGCGCCGAGGCCATCAAGGAGCTCCTCAAGCGCGTCGAGATCCAGGAGCTCGCCATCGAGCTCCGCGAGCGCATGAAGACTGAGACTTCTCTCCAGAAGAAGCTCAAGTACTCCAAGCGTCTCAAGGTCGTCGAGGCCTTCCGCAAGTCCGACAACAAGCCGCAGTGGATGATCCTCGACGTGATCCCCGTGATCCCGCCCGAGCTTCGTCCGCTCGTGCCGCTGGATGGCGGCCGCTTTGCTACGTCCGATCTCAACGATCTCTATCGCCGCGTCATCAACCGCAACAACCGCCTCAAGAAGCTCATGGACCTCCATGCGCCTGAGGTCATCGTGCGCAACGAGAAGCGCATGCTGCAGGAGGCCGTCGACGCTCTGTTCGACAACGGCCGCCGCGGCCGCGTTCTCCGCGGTGCGAACAACCGTCCGCTGAAGTCGCTCTCCGACACCCTCAAGGGCAAGCAGGGCCGCTTCCGTCAGAACCTGCTCGGCAAGCGCGTCGACTACTCCGGCCGTTCCGTGATCGTCGTCGGTCCGGAGCTGAAGCTGCACCAGTGCGGTCTTCCCAAGAAGATGGCGCTCGAGCTCTTCAAGCCCTTCATCTATCACCGTCTCGAGCAGACCGGCCACTGCACCACCATCAAGCAGGCGAAGGAAATGGTGGAACTGCAGGAGCCCATCGTGTGGGACATCCTCGAGGAGGTCATCAAGGACCACCCCGTGCTGCTGAACCGCGCTCCGACGCTGCACCGCCTCGGCATCCAGGCCTTCGAGCCTGTGCTCGTCGAGGGCAAGGCCATCAAGATTCACCCGCTCGTCTGCACCGCCTTCAACGCGGACTTCGACGGCGACCAGATGGCCGTGCACATCCCGCTGTCTCCTGAGGCGCAGATCGAGGCTTCGGTCCTCATGCTCGCCTCGCACAATATCCTGTCGCCGGCCTCCGGCCAGCCCATCACGGTGCCTACGCAGGATCTCGTGCTCGGCATCTACTACCTGACGAAGGCCAAAGTCGGCGCCAAGGGCGAAGGCCGTGTGTTCGCCAACGTTGAGGAAGTGCTGATGGCGCTCGAAGCCAAGCAGGTGGAGACGCTGACGCCCATTCGTCTGCGCTACACCGGCCCGGTGCTCGACATGACCACGGCCTACGACGACCAGGACCTCACCCATACCGAGCCGGTCGACTTCAACAAGCAGTACATCTCCACCACCGTCGGCCGCGCTATCTTCAACGATGCGCTTCCCGAGGGAATGCCCTTCGTCAACGGCCTGCTCAAGAAGAAGGGCATGGGCCAGCTT
>CAVSOV010000011.1:0-30436 GCA_963729675.1 uncultured Acidobacteriaceae bacterium | reverse complement strand
GTAGGTTCGCCACAAATCGTCAGCAGAAAATCGCGCGATATCAAGCACCGCAAGAACGCCTGCGCCACTCTTCATCGGGCCGCATCTTACCTCGTTGGAGCCAGCAAGCGTGGCCACTTCAACCACCTCACCCGCCGCCTGTCGTCCGCTCGAATGGCTCAACTTCTTCGTCGCCGACGTCCAGACCGGACTCGGCCCCTTCCTCGCCGCGTACCTCGCCGCGAACTCATGGTCGCCACTGCACGTCGGTTACGCCCTCACCTTAGGCGGCATCGTCACTGTTCTCGCGCAAACTCCGGTCGGCGGGTTTGTCGACTGGGCATCGCGCAAACGCTCCATCGTTGCCTTGGCGCTCTTTCTGCTCTCCATCGCGGCGCTTACGCTCACGCTCACTCCGCGAACTCCCTTCATCTACACTTCCGAAGTTCTCATCGGTCTCGCCGGCGCTGCGATTCCCACATCGATCGCAGCCATCACACTCGGCATCACAGGCCAGCAGCTCTTCGATCGCCAGTTCGGCCGCAATCAGAGCTTCAACTCTGCCGGCAACGTGGCCGCCGCACTTCTCATCGGGTCCATCGCCTGGTTTTGGGGCGTGCGCTGGATCTTCGTCGCCGCAATCGTCTTCGCTATGCCAGCGGCCATCGCACTCTCTCGCATTGACCCTTCCTGGATCGACAACCGCCGCGCCCGCGCCGCGGCCGGCGATACAGCCCACAACTCCTCCATCAACTTCGGCACTCTTCTCCGCTCGCCGATCCTGCTCGCCTTTCTTCTCGCGGCCTTTCTGTTCCATCTCTCTAACGCCGCCATGCTCCCGCAGCTCGGCGAACTCCTCTCGCATGGCCACGCGCGCGAAGCCGCTCCCTTCATGTCCGCCTGCATTATCGTCACGCAGTGCGTCATCACCTTCACTGCCGCATCCATCGGCAAACTAGCCAACCGCATCGGCCGCAAGCCCTTCCTTCTCGCCGGCTTTGCCTGTCTTCCTGTCCGGGGCCTCCTCTACGCCGTCACGCACGCCACCGCGCTGCTCATCGCCATTCAAATCCTGGACGGCATCGCCAACTCCATCTTCGGAGTCGTTACCATTCTGTCCGTCAAGGACCTCACCCGCGACACCGGCCGCTTCAACCTCGTCGCCGGAGCGCTTGCCACCTTCGTCGGCATCGGCGCGGCGCTTTCACCCGCGCTGGGCGGCGAGATCATCCAGCATTTCGGCTACCCGGCTTCGTTCCTCGCCCTCGGAGCCGTCGGCGTCCTCGCTCTTCTTGTCATCTTCTTCTTCGTCCCCGAAACCCTCCGCTTAGAACCCCTCCGCTCCGAGTGAGCGCAATTTTAACATCGTCAACCGTTGACCGGCGCCAACATCTCCCCCGGGCCGACGCGATCTCTTGACGTCCCGCACCTGAAGCAGCTACCGTTTTCCGACCGGGACCCTCTAAATTCACTCTCGTCGGGTGAGCAATGATTCTCCCCTGGTGTCTCCGTGCATTCCGTCCTGCGCTTCTCATCGTCTGTACCCTCGCGTTCTTCGCCGCCGCGCAGACGACCAACCCCGCCTACCTCGCAGACATGCCCTCCGTCGACCGCGTCAAAGCCGAGATCCAGGGCAAGGATCCCACCGACACCGCCGCCCGTCAGGTCGCGGTCTTCACCTATCTGCAGGAGTACATCAAGCGCATCGCGTACAACAAAAATCCCCGTGCAAACTTCACAGCCGACGAGCAGCGCATCTACGCTGCCTACTGGACTGCCGGTGACCAGATCCAGAAGGACTACAACAAGACGCACACGCCCGCCGAAGCCAAGGCCTTCGACACCTTGCAGTTCAACTACACGCTCAACGACGCCAACACCTGGATCAAGGGGCTCATCGGTCCGCAGACCGCCAGCGCCTACAACGGCGCCACCAGCGAACTCGCGGCTCACCAGAAGGCGCACATCGACTCCATCAACCGCGCCAACGAGCAAGCGAAGGCCGCTGCTGCATCTTCATCCGGCCCCGGCGGCATGTCGAACGATCCCACAGCCGTCGCCACTCGCCGCTGCGCGGAACTCGGCGGGACCACCGGCGGCTGTGCAACGAAATCCTTCGGGCAAGGCCTCATGGCGATGGTCGGCGGTCAGGAGCTCACCGATATGACCGATTCAGTTGGGGCGATCGGCGTCTATCTCAGCGGCCCGTATCACAATCCCAGCAACGCAACTTCGCTGGGCTTCGATCTCACCGCTGCGCACGTTCTCGGCTGCGGCAAGCTCGTCGCAGACGACCGCGGCTACAGCCTCCACCGCACTCCATCCGGCGTGCAGGTCACGCTCGCGAACGAACCGAAATCAATCACGCTCACGCTTCTTCCGAACGGCTCGCTCGTCGGCCCTGGCCTCGTTGACGTCAAAGGAAAGGTCATCACCGGTTACAGCAGCCAGACCACCACACTCGTGCACCAGGATGGCTCAGAGGCCACCGGTTGCAATGGCGCCTACGGCAGTTGCAGAACCACCACCTCAACCCCCATCTACGGCCCGGCGATGGCACGCTGCACCCTCGGCCCTCTCCCCGCCCCCGCACCCCAGCATCTCCAGACCGGAGCCGCCGCCGATGACGGCAGCTTGATCGGCGGCCTCACCGGTTTCATGACCAGCGTCGTGAACGTTGCAGATCCCGGCCTTCGCATGAACGGAAAGTTCGCAAGTCCCACCGGCCTCATCCTCGACTTCGAGGGCGACGCCGTCACGCTCGACTGCGGCCAGTCCCACGTCAAAGCCCCGTACATCGTTCAGAACGCACCCAACGAGTTCCGCATCGGAGTCAACAATCCCGGCGGCCCCTTTGTCCTGACGCTCGCACCCGACGACACACTGCGCGGCTCCGGCTCAACCACCGTCAACGGCCGCATCTTAGTCAACCTGGACTCCAACTCAAACCCCGTCTTCCGCCCCGTCTCCGCCACCTGCAGCGTCAACACCTTCAGCTCCAAATCGCCCGCCGAGTACAGGGCACTCATCACCAACCCGCCCGCGCCGCGACCCTGAAAGACCGGGGTTGCGGATACGCCCGGTTTTCCCGGGCGTGCGATCTTTCGTCTAAGCTGGATAGCAACGCTTGATGCAGGAGAATGACGTGCCGAAGAAAAACGGAAAGACAAACGAGAAGAACAGCGAATCCACCTTCACTCGCAAGCAACTCATCGCCGCTCTCAATGAAGACCTCTCACGCGAGTACCAGGCCATCATCGCCTACGTGAACTACTCGCAGGTGCTCAAGGGCGCAGCCTACATGAACATCGCCGGCGAGCTCGAAGTTCACGCCAAGGAAGAGCTCGACCACGCGCTCAAAGTCTCCAACGCCATCGACTATCTCGGCGGCATGCCCTCTGTCACACCCAAGCCCGTCAAGACCTCCGAGAAGGCCGAAGACATGCTCCGCTTCGATCTCGACAACGAGCGCGTCACCATCGCCAACTACCGCCGCCGCGTCAAGCAGGCTGACTCCCTCAACGAGTACGCCATCGCCGAAACCATCCGCGAGATTCTGCTCGACGAGCAGGACCACCTCACCGCCCTCGCAACCGCCCTCGGTATCGATCCTCCCGACCCCGGCATCGCCGACTGACTCGAAGAGGTCTTGACACTACCCCGTACAATAGAAGTAGAGGAATCTCTCACAACCCGGCCCCGGCCGGGTTTGTTCTTTGAGCTAAAGAGCCGTCCTAAGTTCCCTGTCTTGAAGACTTTGCGACTAATCGCCAATGTTTTCAAGACTTTGCAGCTTAGGTCCACCCCTAACTTCAATTGGTATGAAGACTTTGCGCAAAAAGTGCCGGGAGGGGCATCCCCTCGTTGAAAGCTGTGACAACACTTCTCTCTTGCATCTGCCATAATGATCTGCTCCACAAAAAGCGATGCCGGAGACGACTCATGAAAAGAAGTTCCGGAACCCTCGCCCTCATCTGCTTTGCGCTCTGCCTTCCCGTCCACGCGCAGGACAACGCAAACGCTTTACCCTCCGCGGCTAAACCTGCCAGTGTCGCCGCAACTCCCGCAAACACCGCAGGTCTCTCTGACATCCGCATCGTGCGCCTGAGTCAGGTGCGCGGCACGGTCAACATCGACCGCCACATTGGCCGCGGATACGAAGAGGCCTTCGCCAACGTGCCCATCACCGGCGGCACCAGGCTCCACACCGACATTGGCCTCGCCGAGGTTGAGTTCGAAGACAACAGCACGTTTCGCCTCACACCGGATACGGAAGTGGAGTTCACGCTTCTCAAGCGAACCGCGACCGGCTCTACCATCTCCGCGATGACTGTGCTCCACGGCATGGTCTATGCCAACCTCGCCGGCACCAAGGGCAACACCTTCACGATCGCGGCCGGTAAGGCATCGGTCCAGATGAATCCCTCCAGCCACATCCGCCTCACCATGGATGGTCTCAACTCCAACATCTCCGTGCTCGACGGAGCCGTTGAGTTCACCGATCCCTTCGCCTACACCTCGACTCTCCGCAAGAAGTCGCTGGACTTCGATGCCCTCGGATCCAAGCAGCCGGAGTTCGCGAAGATGGAAGGGAGCGCCTTCGACGAGTGGGATAAGAACGGTAACGACTACCAGAAGCTCTACGCATCGCAGCGCCTGTCCGGCGGCACAGGGATGCTCTACGGCACCAGCGACCTCAACTACTACGGCAGCTTCTCCAACATGGGTTGCGGGTCGATGTGGCGTCCGTACTTCGCCTCCGCCGCGTGGAGCCCCTACGACAACGGCGTCTGGGCGTACTACCCCAGCGTTGGCTATTCCTGGGTCTCACCCTATCCATGGGGCTGGATGCCCTTCCACTCCGGCAACTGGGTTAATTGTGGTGGCGCCGGCTGGGGCTGGCAGCCAGGAGGATCGTTCACCGGCCTGCAGAACACGACACTTCTCACTCCTGCAGGAGGCGGCAATCGTTCTCTGCAGTCAGCACCTCTTCCCCCGCGCGGTGGTGCGCCCGCAATGGTCCCGGTCAACACCCGTCCGCTGGCCGTCTCGAGCGTCTCCGCTCCGGGCACCTTCACCTTCCGCAAGGACTCGGCAGGCCTTGGCGTGCCGCGTGACGCCTTCGGCGATCTGAGGTCCGTCTCCTCCGACGTAGTGCGCCACGGCCAGGTCAACACCGAGGTCGAGCGCTCTGTCATTGGTCCGTCTCCGTCATTCGCTCATCGCGACGCGAACGGCAACAACCCAAACGGCGCCAGAGGAGCTTCCAGCCGGGAAATTTCGCCGGGATCGCGCGGCGTGGCTACGTTTACCCGTCCCGAGATGCGCGCGAATGGCATGGACGGCAATGGCATGAACGCTATGAATCGCGGCATGAACAACGGAGTTGGCGCGGAAAGTTCGTCCACGGCCTCGCCGCGCGGCTCCTGGCAGCGTCCCGAACCCGCAGGTGCCTCCGGTTCTCCGATGCCGCGCAGCATGGGCGCACCCAGCAGCAGTTCATCGGCGCCATCGTCTGGCGGTTCGTCGTCGAGCAGTGCAGGAGCAAGTCACAAGTAGCGATCGCAACGGGCTCCGAAAAATCTGACGCCAAAATGCGGCTCCGCGGATGATACCCTCAACCGCAATCTAACTCTTGCGGAGCCCGCATGCGTCTGTTGTGTCCTGTCGTCTCGCTGTGCCTTGGCATTCTTCTCGTCTCCACCGCGCAAGCCCAGGCCCCACAGCTTCCTGGCCCGAAGGCCGCCAGCGCAACGCAGCCGGTCCCACTGCCGCCGCCAAACCCGAAGACCCCGCCACAACTCACCTCGGAGGATGTCACCGCCTTTCTCGACGGATTCCTCCCGCTTCAACTGCAGCGCGATGACGTTGCCGGCGCGACCATCTCCGTCTACCAGAACGGCCAGCCTCTTATCCTGAGAGGCTACGGTTACGCCGACTTCAAGAAGAAGACACCCGTCGATCCGGTCGTCACCACCTTCCGTCCCGGCTCGATCTCCAAGCTCTTCACCTACGTCTCGATGATGCAGCTCGTCGAGCAGGGCAAGCTCAATCTCGACGCCAACATCCAGCAGTATCTCGACTTCAAGATCAATCCCGGCCCAGGCGGCATCGGCGATGCGCCCATCACTCTCCGCAATCTCGCCACGCACACCGCAGGCTTCGAGGAAGAGCTGCACGACTTCGGCTCCGACAAATCCGGCAAGCTGCCCGTCGACATCCGCACCTTTCTCATCCGCAATCAGCCGAACCGTTATGCTCTGCCGGGGAAAGATCTTGCTTACTCCAACTACGGCATCACGGTCATCGGCTACATTGTGCAGCGGGTCTCGGGCGAACCCTTCACTGCCTACGTGCAGCACCACATCTTCACGCCGCTCGGCATGACGCACTCCACCTTCGAGCAGCCGCTGCCCAAGGGATTCATCGCTACGAAAGGCTACCTGCACACCTCCAAGGACGACACCGGCTTTGAGGGCGTCACCGAGGTCCCCGCAGGCGGCCTCTCGTCCACCGCCGCGGACATGGCCATCTTCGGGCAGATGCTGCTCGGCCACGGAACCTACAACGGCGTCCAGATTCTACAGCCCGCCTCCGTCGCTCTTCTGCTCACGCCGCAGTTCACTCCGGGCCCCGGCGTCACACCGTGGGACCTCGGCTTCTACGACGACGATCGCAACAGCCTCCGTTTCATCGGACACGGCGGCGACCTCCTCGCCTGCCACTCGCAGTTCTGGATCGAGCCCACGCACGGCCTCTCCTTCTTCATCAGCTATAACTCCGCGGGAGCCGCGCAAAAGGCACGTGGCGAACTCTTCAACGCCTTCGTCGACCGCTATCTTCCAGGCCCACCGAACGCACACCCTGCGTACGTGAAGCTCACGGCAAAGCAGCTCGCACCCTACACCGGCTACTTCCTCAGTTCACGCCGCGAGGACTCCACGATCTTCCGCCTGGTTGGACTTCAGCCCAAGGAGATCACGGCAACCAAAGACGGCAACCTCACCATCTCGACTGCGAAGGACTTCTACGGCCATCCCATCGACTTCCATCCGGTTGGCAATGATTCCTTCTACGACGAGCTAAATCAGAGCGCGATCCACTTCGAACGCGATGCACACGGTCACGTCATAGGTTATGCAACGCCGAGCCACTCCGACCGCGCGCCTCTGCTCGCCGCCGGTCAATGGCTGAACGTTCCGCTTGCGATCGCTCTTGCTACTTTGCTGTTGCTCGTTATCGCTGCTCTCGTACGCACGGCGCGCCGCATCTTTTGGCACAAACGCGCGAAGCTCGCACCGCAGCCCGGCACCGCGTGGGCGACCTTCTCCATGCAACTCGCAGGTTTTGCCATGCTCGCACTGCTCATCTACATCGCAGTGCTTGTCTCACACGTCGCCGAGGTCACGAGCTTCTACCAGATTGGACATCTCGATCCGTGGCTGCGTGCCGAGGTCGCTCTCGCGGCCATTGTCCTCCTCACATTGATCTTCGCGTTCCTCAGTGGCCTGCGCCTGTTGCGTCGTCCATTGCGCTGGATCACAAAGTTAAAGTTCACCATCGTGACGCTGTCCTGCCTCTACCTCGGCTGGTTCCTGCTGTTCTTTCACCTCATCTCCCGCCCGAGCCGGTATTAGCTGTGCGGCCTCTACGCAATTCCGTTATCGTCGCCATGGCCGCGGCAATTACGCTTATCGCGGTCGGAAGCGTCGCAATCCCTCTGTACGTCATTCGCCCGTTTGTCCCGGAAGATCCGCATGCACTCGCATTCGCGCTGGGCCTGCGTCCGATCGCGCCCTGGATTGCGCTGTTCTGCGTGATCACCCTCATGGTGCTTGCGGCCTCAACGTGGGGCCGCACACGTCGTGCGGTCCACGCAGGCCTAGTCGCAGCCATCATCATTACGGGTGTCAGCCTCATCGCTGCGCACGTCAACATCTTCGAGCGCATGTTCCATCCGAATCCCACGCCCTCCTTCGCGCCGGCCTCGCAAGCCGCCGCCGATCCCGGCGACATGCTCCTCGCAGTGAATCTCAACGGCCAGGCGCGCGCCTACCCGATTCGTTATCTGGGCTATCACCACATCATCAACGACATCGTCGGCGGCGAACCCATCGCGATCACCTACTGCACGCTCTGCCATACCGGCCTTGTCTGGAGCCGTATCGTCGATAGCCGCACGCTCTACTTTCATCTTGGCGGCATCAACAACGGCAATGCACTTCTGCGCGACGCCGAAACCTCCAGCATCTGGCAGCAGAGCACGGGCGAGTGTATCTTCGGCCCCCTTCGCGGCCGGCGCCTCACGCTCGTCTCTGCGAACGAACTCACGCTCGCACTCTGGCGCGATGAGAATCCGAACGGCACTATTCTCCGTCCGGACCCCGCTGTCGCAGCGATGTACGATCCGAAAGATTGGGAGCAGCACGTCGCTCGCACACGCGTTGTGGTTGATGTATCGTCGTCACGAATCGATCCGCACGAGATCGTCTTCGGGATTGATGCGAACGGACTGCATCGCGCCTACTTGCTGCGCGCGCTGCTCGCGTCAGGTCTCATTCAGGACAGCTTCGGCAATCCGGCGACGCGCATTCTGCTCATACTTGGGCCCGACAATGCTTCCACCCGTGCCTTTGCGCCCGGCGATCTTACCTTCGTACGTGCACAGGACGCGAGTGACTCAGCCTTTATGACCGACACACAGACGGGCAGCACCTGGAACTTTGAGGGATGCGCCGTTGCGGGAAAACTTACTGGCCAGTGCCTCGCACCCGTCGATGGTCACAAGTCTTTCTGGTTCGACTGGCTCAATCACTACCGCGACACGAGCGTCTACCGGGGTTAGACTCCCAACTCCGCGCGAATCGCGTCGGCGATCGCATCTGCATGGCGCCGCATCGCCGCCTCGCTCTCGGCCTCGATCATTACGCGTGCCAGTGCCTCGGTGCCTGAGTAGCGAATCACCACGCGCCCGGAGTCCTTCAGTTCGTCCTCGGCTGTACGAATCGCCGAGACCACAGAGGGGATCGAGTCGAGCGGCCGCTTCTCACGCACCTTCACATTCACGATCACCTGCGGATAGTTCGTGAGGTCGGCGATGAGTTCGCTCAACGTCTTGCCCGAGCGATGCACGACGTCAAGCACCACCAGCGCGGTCAGCAGGCCGTCGCCCGTCGTCGCGCGGGCAGGGAAGAGGATGTGGCCTGACTGTTCGCCGCCGAGCGAAGCTCCACTCTTCCTCATCTCTTCGAGCACGTACTTATCGCCGACCGGAGCGCGCAGCATGGAGATGCCGGAGCGCTTCAATGCTGCTTCGAATCCCATGTTGGACATGGTTGTTGCGACGACGACATCCCCGCTGAGTTCTCCGCGCACGTGCAGATCACGTGCACAGGCCAGCATCACCGCGTCGCCGTTCACCACATTGCCATGCCCGTCTGCAAAGAGCGCACGGTCGGCATCGCCGTCGAAGGTGAAGCCCAACGAGGCCCCGCGCTTCTTCACCTCGCGCGCGACAACCTCAGGATGCAACGCACCGCAGTTCGCGTTGATGTTGCGTCCGTCGGGCGACGCGTGCGTTACCTCGACCGTTCCTTGCAGCGAATCGAAGAGCTGTGGCGCAATCACGCTCGCAGCTCCATTCGCGCAGTCGATGACAACGCAGCGATTGTCGAGCGAGATCCCCGGAACAGCGCTCAGCAGAAATTGAATGTACTCGCGCCGAAATTCCTCGTTCGCAGGCGGCAGTTCGGATCGTTGTTCTCTGACCTCGGCATCCGCAGCCAGCACACGCTCGATCTCGCGCTCGATCTCGAGCTCGACCTCATCCGGCAGCTTGTACCCATCGCCGCCGAAGATCTTGATGCCGTTGTCCTGCCACGGATTGTGCGAAGCGGAGATGACGACGCCGGCGCTGAAGCCGTGTTTCTTCGCGAGGAACGCAATCGCCGGCGTTGTAATGACGCCCGCGAACTCGGCCTCCGCGCCGCCTTCGCGCAGACCGCCGATGAGGGTCGATGTGATCCATGGTCCGCTCTCGCGCGTATCCATGCCGAGTACGACTCGCACCGGATGGCCTGCCTCCGCCAGCTTGCGCGCCAGCGCAACGCCAACTGCGTGAATCGTCTTCGCATCCAGCGGCGCCTCTCCTGCGACCGCGCGAATCCCATCTGTCCCAAACAGCTTTCGCATCCCGCTCTCCGTTGCCTGAATGTGCTCGTATGATGCTAGCGGATTACCGCACACTTTGGGCTCTCCCATTTGAAAATGGCCCGGAGTGCCTCTACGCTTTGTCGACAACCTTCGCCCGAACACTGCCCTGATGCAGCCGCGCGGTGATCTCTTCGTCCTGCTGCACTTCGCTGCTTGTGCGCAGCAGCCGCCCATCCGGCCCGTACACCAGCGCATAGCCGCGCTCCAACACACGCACCGGACTTAGTGCTTCCAATTTCGATGCTGCACGGTCCACCTCAACTCTTCTGATCGACACAATCGCCTTCGCGTTGCCGTAGAGTCGCGCGTGCAGAGCCTCAAGCCTGCGCGCATTGTCGCGCAGTCGCACCGCCGGATCCTGTCGCAGTAGTCGTGCCTCCAGCCGAACGCTGCGGTCATTGGCAGCGCGGAGTCTACGCGAGATCACGTTGTTCATGCGAAGATCCAGTTCGTCGAAGCGCTGTGCCCTGCGATCGAAGCCATCGCGCACGCGTCGGAGCACCATCTCTGCACCCAGTCGGGAGAGCCGCTGCCGGGCGCGCAGCATCTCGTATCTCCCCGCGCGCGCCAGGCGCGACTGCAAGCGCTCGACACGTTCCTCGATTCGATGCTGTACCGCGGTCACGATCTCTGCGGCAGCGGAAGGAGTTGGCGCATACACGTCTGCAGCGGCGTCGGCTATCGTTGAATCCGTCGCATGTCCCACGCCGACGATCACCGGCACAGCACACGCTGCAATCGCACGCGCAACGCGCTCGTCGTCGAAGCCGTGCAGATCCTCCCAGCTTCCGCCACCACGCGCCACGATGACGACATCCGCTTGCTCGGGATGGCGGCTGAACCAGCGCACGCCTGCGGAGACCTCAATCGCACAGCGCGGCCCCTGCACGGCGGCGGGATAGATAATCAGATTCACTGCGGCATGTCTGCGTCGGCACACCTTCACGATGTCGCGCAAAGCCGCGCCTTGCACGCTCGTCACGATGCCAATGCACTTCGGAAACGGCGGCAGCGGCCGCTTATTCTCGAAGAGTCCTTCACGTCGCAGACGCTCCTTCAGCTCACGCACCGCAGCCAGCAGCGCACCCAGGCCGCGCGGCTCCATCCACTCGGCGATGAGTTGCATCTGTCCGCGATTCTCGTAGACGCTGAGCTGGCCGCGCAGCCGTACGGCATCGCCGTCCTTCGGTTGAAAGCGAATGAGCGAAGCCTGTCGCCGAAACATCACGACAGAAAGCTGCGCTGCTCCGTCCTTCAACGTGAAATACGAGTGCCCGGTCGCAGCGGGCCGCCAATTTGAGATCTCACCTTCAACCACGACCTGGCCATAGCTGCGCTCGAGGACGCTGCGCACCTGGCGCACCAGTTCGGCGACGCTCCACACGCGTGGCTCTGGCGGCGACTCCTGCGTTGCGGCTGCCTGTGCAGGCTGCCCCGGCTCGCGCAGTGCCGGCACAGCGTCTGTCGGTGGCTCTGCCGGCAACGCGTCGAAGAGGCCCGGCATCTCCGGGCGCACTTCGGTCCTCGCTTTGCTCTTTCGCCGCAGTTCGGCGAGGCTCGGCATCGGGTCACGGGAACTCATTGCAAGCTCGAGTTTACGCCGCTCGAGCGCACGGATTCCGGCGCGCAAAGCCTCAGCTGGCCGCGGATAGCGTTCGGTGGCCGAGCAGTTCGCTGGCTTCCTTCAGCAGCACCTCGGGGCGACACGGCTTGCTCAGCAGCTTCAGCGGACGTTTCATCCGCAGTGCCTCGAGTTCCACGCTGGCAGCATTACTCAGGTAGGCCGTCAGCATGATCATCTGGCACTTCGGCATTTCGCGGCTGATGGCAGCAGCCAGTTGCAGTCCATTCTGCTCAGGCATCGATACATCGCACAGCAGCAGCTCTGGGGCGAAGCTCCTCGCTTTGTGCAATGCATCTGCGGCTGAATAACATGCCTCTGACTCGAAACCGTTCACCACAAAGACCATTCGCAGCGTATCCGCCACGAGACGATCATCATCGACGACAAGCACTCTCTGTCTCATCTGGAGGTTGGTCCTCCTTCCTGTAGCCCGGTGAGAAGTACAGAAAAATCGAAAGACAAGATCGCGCCGAAATGACTGGCGCAACTCTTGGGGAAAGTCACTGTAGAGTAGACGAACGAGGCCCTGCACTTCCAGAGAAATCGATGCATTTTGCTCTTCTTTTTATTGACCGCGACGCTTCCTCTTGCGCGAGAATCTAACGTCAGACGATGCATATCCTTCTGCTGTTGCTTGGCTTATTTTTGCTCACTGCGGTGCTGCTGGATTCATTCCAGACCATCATTCTTCCGCGGCGCCCGGTCACGCGGTTTCGTCTCACGAGGTTCTTCTTTCTCGCAACGTGGACTCCGCTGACGCACATCGTCCACCTGATTCGCGATCGTCGAATACGCGAGCAGCTATACAGCTATTACGGCCCACTTTCGCTGCTCATGCTGTTTGTTATGTGGGCGATCAGTCTCGTCACGGCCTATGCATTTATCTACTTCGGCTTGCACACACCGTTCACGGATCCGCTGCATCCGGTCACCGGCATTCAACATCTCCGTGCTTGCTTCTATGTCAGTGGCTCGACGCTCTTTACGCTTGGCCTCGGTGATGTCGTTCCGGTGAGCTACGCTGCACGCTTCCTGATCGTCACGGAAGCGGGGACGGGGCTGGGTTTCGTGGCCCTGGTGATCGGCTATGTGCCGGTCCTCTACTCAGCCTTCTCTGTGCGTGAGACGGAGGTGGCTCTGCTCGACGCGCGGGCGGGTTCGCCGCCTACCGCGGGCGAACTCCTGCTGCGCCACCACTTCGATGGTGGAGACAGGGCGCTGAACAAGTTGCTCGCGGAGTGGGAGCGGTGGTGCGCGACGATGCTTGAGACGCATATCTCGTACCCCATTCTTTGTTACTACCGCTCGCAGCACGACAACCAGAGCTGGATCTCCGCGCTCACCGCCGTACTCGACACCTGCGCGCTTCTCATCACCGCGGTCGAAGGCCCGGTGCAGCGCCAGGCCCAACTCACGTTCGCTGTAGGCCGGCATGTCCTGGTCGACATCGGTCACGTCTTCCATCGGGAGAAGGAGGAGCAGAAGCTGCGTGAAGCCCCGTTCACGCGGCTGAGCGACGATGAGTTCCTCCAGTTGTGTGATCTGCTGCGCCATGCCGGCGTCTCTCTCTGCGGCGACATCGACGTGCGCACACGCCTCAATGCGCTCCGCAAGCTCTACGAACCGCATGCCTGCGCGATGGCCCACTACCTGCGCCTCGAGCTGCCGCACTGGACTCCTCCACCGGTCAATGCGGCGAAGCCTGACATCTGGACATCGGTCGGACGGCTCCGCAGCCCCAGTGACACCGCCACCCCCCTGACCGCGGTCAGTCCGCAGGCGACGGCATCGAATCTCGGCGACGAGCAGGGCTTCCTCTAAAGCTGCGGCAGTCCAAATGAGGTTGAATCAAAAGAAAAGGCCGCTCGTGTGAGCGGCCTCTCCATCTTCATCTATTCCTGAGCTATTGGCCCATCATCATGCCGGGCATGCCAGGGCCGGCGGGTTGCGGATTCAGTCTCTGGGAGGCGACCTCCGCGGCAGGTCCAGGGTTGCCCTTCGGGTCCTTGTCCTTGTCCTTCACCTGCGCCCAAACGCGCTTGGCGTCGGCGGTCTTGCCTTCGGTCTGGTACAGGTCGCCGAGTTGGAGCTGCGCAAAGAACGGCGGCACGGTCGCCGCATTGCCCTTGCCCAACTCCTCGAGCAGTTTCTCCGCGTCGGCATTGCGGCCCATCTGTTCGTAAAGTCCCGCGAGCGCCGACTTGCCGAGCGCAGCGGTATCGCCATTCCAGCTGCCAGCCACCTTCTTCAGAGCGTCTTCGGCTGCACCGTTGTTGCCCTCGTCCATGTAGGTCACGCCTGCCATGTAGAGAGCCATCTTGCCCGGCTGCGTCATGCCGTACTGGTTGGCAACCGTAAGAAATTGTGCGTTCGCTGCCGCCGCGCGAGCCTTTGCATCGGGGAAGGTCTTGATTCCCGGCGGCAGGTTGGGCGCCTGTGAGGCCAGCGGCGCCTGATACGTCTGCATCGCGTCGCCGAAGGCATTCGCGGCCGCATCGGTGCGGTGATTGAACAGCGTGTACCCACCCACCACGAGCAGAATCAGCGCCACGACGACTACTCCGATGGTGATTGCCTGCTTTGTGTTGTGCTTCGCCCAGTCCACTCCATGTTCGGTCAGGGTGACGAACTGGTCCTGTTTCTTCAGCTGCCGTTTGGTTGCGTTGTCCACGTAGTTCGTTGTTCCCGTCTTGAAGAATCTCTGATTGCGCCAGCCCACCGCGGACGCACCCTCAAGTGTATCAGCCAGCCATTTTCATGGTCCGGAAACCGCGCTCAAAGACCGGTCTTACCCCGCCTCGGCCATGCCCTGATTGAAATAGTTTCTAGTGGCAATTTATTCGCCAAGTCTTTGATCTTTAGTGTCTTTTAACCCTCTTGCCAATCGTATTGCGACGAGCATAGTATCTGGCTCGCAATCGAAACAGTGCACATCTTCCGAGGCAGTCAGACCGGATTCATGGCGCTAGTTTGTCAAAAGTTCGGTTAAATGTTTGCAGCGTAATCTTTCCGCGCCCGTTGGTTTGGCTCCGGCGCGACAAAACAGGAGCACCACAAGGTATGGCATGGTACGCCTATTGCATCGCTGAGCGTAACGCTTTTTCTGAGTTAGCCCGTCACCGCCGCCCGATGCCCCTCTCTGGGGTCACCGGCCTTTTCGGAAACCAAATCTTCCTCTTTCCCGCAGCCGATCTCGCCGTCGTCGTCTCAGAACATCTCCACGAGGACGCCGCCCGTTTGACCGGCCCTGAAGCCCAATCCGCCGCCCGTGATCACGCCCGCGTGATCTCCGGTTGCTTCGACCGTTCTACTGTCCTTCCGTTCCGGTTCGGCACCTCCTTTGGAGATGACGACGCTCTGCGCCGTTCGGTCCGCTCCAACCAACGTCACTTTCTGGCCAACGTCGAACGTCTCCGCGGCAAAGCGGAGATGCACCTGAAGGTCCTTGTCGACGACATCTGCCCCGAGTCCCGCAACGAGGTCAATCAGCACACCGCCGGGCAGGAGTACCTCTCGCATCTGCGCGAATCAGCCAGCCGGCAACGCGAGCGTCAGTCGCGTGCCCGCGCGCTCTCCGTGCAGATGCACCGCATGTTCCTTCCACTCGCGGAAGAGATCACCTGCCGCCGCATGGACTCCGGAAAGATGTTGCTCGACATCGCCCACCTCGTCGACAAGAAGACGGTGGAGCGCTACCAGAACAAGTACAGCTCGGCGACCCAGCAGATGAAGGACTGCTCCATGCAGCTCTCCGGTCCCTGGCCGCCGTATCACTTCGTCCACCGCGAGCCGTCTCACCGCGCGCACGCCTAACCGCTATCCAGACACTCAAACAAAAGAGCCTCGGCAAATGCCGAGGCTCTTTCATCTCCGCGCACGCTGGTTTTACTGCAGCTTGATATTCGCGCCCTGCTCCAGCGCCGCGCGCTTCCTGCGGCTCAGCACCGAGCTCCGTCTCCGCCGCCGGCCGCTCGCGTGGTCAATCTTCTTCCAGAAGCCGACGAAGTAATCCACCGCGGAGATGATCGACACCGTTGCCATCCAGTAGATCGCCGTCACGGCAATCAGGTGCACGCCGACTACGAACCCGCCGAAGTTCCAGTAGTCCCAGCGATGATTCAGAATCGCCGCGACGACACTGACGATCTGGATCACCGTCTTCAGCTTGCCGATCTCGCTGGCCTCGATGGTGAAACCTTCGCTCGCTGCAATCGATCGCAGACCGCTCACCAGGAACTCGCGCCCGATGACCAGCACGGCAATCCACGGCACGACCACGCGCGGGTTGTAGGACACCAGAACGATGTACGCCGCGGTCACCAACAGCTTGTCGGCCAAGGGATCCAGCAGCATCCCCAGCGTCGTAATCTGCCCTCGTCGTCGCGCCAGGTAGCCGTCCAGGCCGTCAGTGATCGACGCCAGGATGAAGACCACCGACGCAATGACTTCCTGCTCGCCGTGTAGGTTCTGGAAGGGGAACTTCGGGCTCAATATCCAGATGAGCACCGGAACAGCGGCGATCCGGCTCAGCGTGATGTAGTTGGGCAGATTCACGGCGGCACGCCACTGACGCGATCGATGCGGTGCAACCGACGCGCGTCGAACACCCTCATTCTCCCACAACACGTCGTGATCCGGCGCGGCAGGACCCTCAGCCTTCCTCGCCCTCAAACGTCGACGCATGCTCTTTGAAGCGGTACATCTTGCGCCCGCAGTTCCGGCACACCCACGGGTACAGACCGTAGAGCGTCAAAATCCAGCGCTCCCACCAACCTGCGCGATGGAGTCGTTGAAACCGGCGCTGGCCGCAATCAGGACAGGGTCGCAAATCCACCTCAACGAAGCGCCCCGGACGCGATCCGCCGGGAGTCTACGCGTACATTCCCCTCTGCTTGGTCGTATAGGCCACGCGATCGATCGCCAGCATATACGCCGCTATCCGGTTGTTGACGCTGTGCTGTACCGCATATTGCAACACATCGTTAAAGCTGTCCACCATTATCCGGTCCAAACGTTGGTTTACTTCTTCCTCGCTCCAGAAGTAACCCATCCGGTCCTGGACCCACTCGAAGTAGCTCGTCGTCACACCGCCGGCGTTGGCCAGGATGTCCGGCACCACGAAGACGCCTTTGTCCTGCAGGATCTCGTCTGCGACCGTGGTCGTCGGCCCGTTCGCTCCTTCAACGAGAATCCGCGCCCGGATCTTATCGGCGTTGCGGCTGGTGATCACGTTTTCGGTCGCTGCCGGGATGAGCACATCGCAATCCATCGTCAGCAGTTCATCCTTGTCCGCTGCCTCCGCGCCTCGGAAGCCATGAATGGTTCCGTGCCGCGCCTTCCACTCCAGTAACTCGCTGATGTCCATGCCCTTCGCGTTGAACAGCGCGCCGTCATACTCGCCGATGCCGATAATCTTGTAGCCGCGCTCCCACAGCAGCTTGGCCGAGTTCGAACCCACATTGCCGAAGCCCTGCACGATCACGCTCGTCGACTCCGGCGCCATGTTCAGGTGTTTCAGCGCCTGGTCCGTCACCACGGTCACGCCGCGCCCCGTTGCCTCTTTTCTCCCGCGCGAGCCGCCCAGGCTCACCGGCTTGCCCGTTACCACGCTCGTTACCGTCTGGCGCATGTGCATGGAGTAGGTGTCCATGATCCACGCCATTGTCTGCTCATTCGTGTTCATGTCCGGAGCAGGAACGTCCTTCTCCGGCCCGATGAACTCAATCAGCTCGGCCGTATATCGTCGCGTCAGCCGCTCCAGCTCGCCCTGGCTCATCCTCTTCGGATCGCAGATCACGCCGCCCTTCGCTCCGCCGAAGGGAATATTTACCACCGCGCACTTCCATGTCATCCAGCTCGCCAGCGCGCGCACCTCATCCAGGCTCACATCCGGTGAATAGCGGATTCCGCCCTTGCACGGCCCGCGCGAGGCCGAGTGCTGCACCCTGTAGCCTGTGAATACTTCGATCGTTCCGTCATCCATCCCCACCGGAATATGCACGATGATCTCGCGCGACGGGTACCGCAGGACCTTCCAGAGTCCCTGATCCAGATTCAATTTCTTTGCGGCTAAATCAAACCTTGCTGCCTGCGCCTCCCATGGGTTGGTTTCTTGCTCAATGGAGATAGGAACCGTCACCTCTGCTGTTGCCATGCCTGCTTCTTTCTGAGCACCGAGCCTGTTTGCCGCGGTCCTCGTGTTGACGGAATCCGGTCGCGCCGTTAGCGCCGCTTTTCCGGGTACCAGTTGTTCTTCGGCCATTGCTCTTCCTCCCGGGGTCCCCGGCGAGCATGCTCGCTGGGGCAGGTGCTGCAGGCCCACGTCTGTATCTGACGCGCCCCACACTCTACAGGAGCCAGAACAATACCGTCTTGCCTCGTCGCTTATCGCCCGATTTTTCGCCCGGGCCCTCCCAAACCCCGGCGATTCTAGGCCCACATTTGTGGCACTGGCAATGACCCGCGCACCCCGGCAGGCACCCTCGTTTCTGCTACTGCGATACCCTCATAGAAATGCCTGCCGCGCGCACCCAAACCACGCCGAACCTCAACGAATTCACCGATCTCGCGCGCACCCATACCCTCATCCCGGTCACTCGCAGCGTGCCCGCCGACCTCGAGACTCCCGTCTCCGCCTTCCTGCGCGTCGCCGCCCACGAGCCCGAGGCCTTCCTCCTCGAATCCGTCGAAGGCGGCGAAACCATCGGCCGCTACACCTTCATCGGCATCCGGCCCTTCCGCACCATGACCGCCGCCGGCAGCACCATTACCGAATCCACCCCCGGAACTCCGCCGGTCACCCGTCCGGGAGACATCTTCGCCGAACTCAAGTCCGCCCTCGCCGGCCACACCCCCGCGCGTTTGCCCGGGCTTCCGCCCTTCACCTCGGGCGCCGTCGGCTTCTTCGCCTACGACATCGTCCGCCAGATCGAGCACCTTCCCGCCCTCGCCGCCGACGAACTCCACGTCCCCGACGCGCACCTCATGTTCTTCGACGAGGTCCTCGCCTTCGACCACGTCCGCAAGGCCATCCACCTCATCGTCACCGCCGGCGCCCGCGCGCCGCTTCAGCCGGCCAATCCAGACGCGCAACTCATCGACATCGAGACCCGGGTTCGCGATGCCTACAACGACGCCAACACCCGCCTCGACCGCCTCGAAGCCCTCCTCGAAGCCGCGCTGCACAAGCCCGTGCGCCCCAACATCCCAGAGCCCCTCGAACTCACCCCACGCACCGCACGCGAAGACTTCCTCCGCGCCGTCGACACCACCAAGGAATACATCCGCGCCGGCGACGTCTTCCAGTGCGTCCTCTCGCAGCGCTTCGACTGCACGCCCGGCGTCGACCCCTTCGAGATCTACCGTTCGCTGCGCATCGTCAACCCTTCGCCCTACATGTACTTCCTCCGCTTCAACCTTTCAGGGGCGAATGACGGGAGCGGGACTAGCAGGGCTTTGCCCGCTGACTCCGCTGAGAAGCGGCTACTCCCGGCAGCCCGAACCTGCCACATCGTCGGCTCCTCCCCCGAGCTCCTCGTACGCGTCCACGGCCGCAACGTCGAGTACCGCCCCATCGCCGGCACGCGCCCCCGCGGGGCCGATGAGTCCTCTGATCGCGCGCTCGAAGCCGACCTCCGCGCCGACGCCAAGGAGGTAGCCGAGCACGTCATGCTCGTCGATCTCGGCCGCAACGACCTCGGCCGCGTCTCCGACTTCGGCACCGTGCGCGTCAAGGACCTCATGTTCATCGAGCGCTACTCGCACGTCATGCATCTCGTCAGTGCGCTGGAGGGAACGCTCAAGCCAGCTCTCGCGCCCATCGACGCCCTGCGCGCGTGCTTCCCCGCGGGCACACTCTCCGGCGCACCCAAGATCCGCGCCATGGAGATCATCGAAGAGCTCGAGCCCGCCCGCCGCGGCGTCTACGGCGGCGCGATTATCTATGCAGATTTTTCCGGAAATCTAGACTCCTGCATCGCCATCCGCACCCTCTTCATGGACGGCGACCGCGGCCACATCCAGGCTGGCGCCGGCATCGTCGCCGACTCCATCCCCGAGCGCGAAGACGAAGAGTGCCGCAACAAAGCCGCCGCCGTCGTGCGAGCCATTGAGCGTGCGCGCTCGGCATAAACCCGCAACACGCTGGCAACGCGAAACTCGTGAACAAAAGAAAAGGCCGGTCTCCGAAGAGGCCGGCCACAAGGCAACCGAAGGCCCAGCTAGAACAGCAGATGAAATCCCTGCGCCTCTGATCCCGGCGTGAATGCGACGCCGCGAAGCACCTCGCCGAACTGCGCGTCATCGAAGTCAATGAATCCCGTCACCGGCCCCTTCGTCACATCGGTACTCGCAACGCGGTCCACGACAACGACGACCTTGTTCGGGTCGGCGCCCACATCGCCGTTGCCGCTCACCGTCGAGGTGACCGCCCAGATCGCCGCCAGCCCATCCGGTCCAACCACTCCCGTGATGTTCCGCAGGCCGTCGGTTGCTGGAGCCCACGGCAATCCCGTCGCTGCATTGTTGCCCTTCGGATAGCGGGCCACGGTGTACGCCTTGCCCAGGTTCAACCCCTTCGTGATTACGTATGCCATCTGCCACGTTTGCGTCTGCGAGTTGAACACCCACTTCTGCAACCCGGCATTCGTCTGCGCGGCCGCATGCGTATACAGGTCGGTGCCGCCGGTGTAGCCATCGCCCTCATCGGCAACGTAGAGAGTGTTGCTGTTGGCGAACCACAGCCCGAACGGAAAACTGTTCGTGTCTGACTTCGCCAACACCGTGGGGAAGCCGGCCAGGATGCACATGTTGCTCGGCAGCCCGGTCGTCTGCAGCGTGTTCATGTTGTAGCTCAGTGGATTCGCCGGCAGCTTCGCTCCCGCCACCGGAAGCCCAACGCCCTTCGGGCACGCGGTCCCGGTTGTGTCCACGAAGTACACGGTGTTCACGCCATTGCTCCCGCTGCCCTTCGTGAAGTACACCACGTTGTTGAAGATTGTCAGGCCGCGGAAGTTGTCGTCTTTGCCGACCTTGTCCGCCTTGTCGCCCAGCTCTGTTACCGAGAAGCTCGCCAGCGGCATCGGCGTCCCGGGATTCTGGTCCGCCTCGGGCGCGTTCACGAACGGGATCCACTGCGCGCCCGCACCCAGCACCACTCCGTTCGGCTGCGGATTACTTCCGTTGCCCGCGTTGCCTGCCGTGTAGAACGCACTGACATCATCGTTATAGATCGCCGCGCGTCCATTGTTTCCGCTGTACGCGTTCGTCTCCGTGAACGTGAAGTTGCCACTCGCATCAACGCGAGCCACCGCGCGAAGATGCTCAATCCCCACCGGATTCGTCGGGTCAATCACCAGCGGTGTATTTGAGTTCGACACATCGATCGCATCGATCGGCGCCACATAACCCATAAAGCTCAAATACTTTCCGCTCGTCGAAAGGTTCAGCGCGATCTCCGACTTTGAGCTGAAGCTCGTTGCCAGGTGATCCGTCGTCGCATTCGCGTTCGTCGTGTTCGGCACCTCAATCGAATTGATCCGGAACCCCAGCAGCGAAATTTGATCGAGATAAATCTTCGAGGTAATTCCGAAGCTCGGATCCGCAATCACGTTGTTGAACACCGTCGGATAGGCCCCGTCATACTGCGCTGTCGAGGGCGTCGGGCAACCGGCGGTCGTCAGATTGCAATTTGGCGGCAGCATCTCGCCAATCGTCACGTTGCTCGCCTTGTTGTCATACACACTGCGGCTGACGACGAGATTGTTCGGGTAGAGGCGTCCGCCGAAATCGAACGGGAGAGGAAACTGTGCCATAGCCGGCACGCATAAAACGATGGGAGAGAACATCGCGATGGCTCTCAGCACACGACGGGGGAGAACTCCGGATGCAGCATTCATTCTTGGCTCCTTGAATTGGCTGTCAGCCTCGCTGGATCAGCCGGAGCGAACAATAGCATCACGATGTAACGGCCCCGTCACAAAAAGGAAGTTCTTCATCCAGCGAATGCGCTCTCAATAGCGCCAACGCTTTCGCTCGCAAACCGAATGCGAACAATTTAATAAGAAGCGGAGCGGCAGTCACCGAATCGAATACTCCGGCATGAGGGAATAGCCCGAGCCAACCGGAGGAACCTTCGATGTTTCTCGTCACCGGAATCACGGGTCACGTCGGCGGCGCCGCAGCGCAGAATTTGCTCGCAAAGGGACACAAGGTCCGCGCGCTTGTCCGCGATCCCGGAAAGGCTGCTAACTGGGCCAGTCAGGGCGTTGAGCTCGTTCAGGGCGACTTCAACGACGCCGCAGCGGTCGCCGGCGCGCTCCAGGGCGTCGAAGGCGCTTACATCATGCTCCCGCCTCTTCTCACCCCGCAGCGTGGCTTCCCTGAGGCCAAAGCCGTTATCGCGAGCTATGTCGAAGCCCTGAGGCGCGTTCCTCCTCCACGCCTCGTTGTTCTCTCGTCTATCGGCGCCGAGAAACCCGAGCGGCTCGGTCTCATCACCTCCCTGCATCTTCTCGAAGAAGCCCTTGCGTCTTTCACGTTCCCCATCGCGTTCATCCGCGCCGGCTCGTTCTTTGAGAACGCCATTTCCATGCTGCCGGTCGCCGCACAAAGCGGCCACTTCTACACCTTCTACCAACCTGTCGATCGCCCCGTCCCATCCATCGCGACCCGCGACATCGGCGCGCTGGCAGCTCAACTCCTCACGGACAAGAGTTGGACCGGCCGCCGCATCATCGAGCTCGGCTCACCCTACTCGCCCGCGCAAATCGCCTCTGCCATGACCGAGGTACTCGGCCGACCCGTGTCCGCCATGCCCGTCCCGCGCGACCGCTGGTCTGCCACCTTGGAGTCCTTCGGCTTCCCGCCGGGCAGCACCTGGGCCTTTGAGGAGATGGTCGACAGCTTCAACTCTGGTTGGATCGCCTTCGGCGTCGCGGGTACCGAACCCCTCCCCGGTACCACGACGCCGAAACAGGTCTTTGCCGCTGCCCACGCCTCATAACGGTAGCGCGGGTCGCCGCCAGTAAAATGGAGAAGAAGCCTCAGCCACGCTGAAGGCTCGAGGTCTCTCTCTTCATGTCTGTCATCCTTGAACACCTGCCCGTCGGCCAGAAGGTCGGCATCGCCTTTTCCGGCGGTCTGGACACCTCAGCTGCGCTGCACTGGATGAAGCTCCACGGCGCGCACCCGTACGCCTACACCGCGAACCTCGGCCAGCCTGACGAAGCCGACTACGACGAGATCCCGCGCAAGGCTCTCGAGTACGGCGCCGAGAATGCGCGCCTCATCGACTGCCGCGCGCAGCTCGTGCGCGAAGGCGTCGCCGCGCTGCAGTCCGGCGCCTTCCACATTTCGACCGCGGGTGTGACGTACTTCAACACCACGCCCATCGGCCGCGCCGTCACCGGCACCATGCTCGTCACCGCCATGCAGCAGGACGACGTCAACATCTGGGGCGACGGCTCGACCTTCAAAGGCAACGACATCGAGCGCTTCTACCGCTACGGCCTGCTCGTCAACCCCGCTCTCAAAATCTACAAGCCCTGGCTCGACTCCGCCTTCATCGACGAGCTCGGCGGTCGCGCCGAGATGTCCGCCTTCATGCAGAAGGCCGGCTTCGGCTACAAGATGTCTGCCGAGAAGGCCTACTCCACCGACTCCAACATTCTCGGCGCTACACACGAAGCGAAAGACCTCGAGCATCTCTCCACTTCGATGAAGATCGTCGAGCCTATCATGGGCGTCGCCTTCTGGCGCGACGACGTCAGCATCAAGCCCGAAGCAGATCACCGTCCGCTTCGAAGAAGGCTGGCCCGTTGCGCTCAACGGCAAAGAACTCCGCGATCCTGTGGCCCTCATGCTCGAAGCCAACCGCATCGGCGGCCGCCACGGCCTCGGCATGTCCGACCAGATCGAGAACCGCATCATCGAAGCAAAATCGCGCGGCATCTACGAAGCCCCCGGCCTCGCACTCCTCTTCGCCGCCTACGAGCGCCTCATCACCGGCATCCACAACGAGGACACCATCGAGCAGTACCGCGAGAACGGCCGCAAGCTCGGCCGCCTGCTCTATCAAGGCCGCTGGTTCGACCCGCAAGCGATCATGCTCCGCGAAGCCGCACAGCGCTGGGTCGCCAAACCCATCACCGGCGAAGTCACCCTCGAGCTCCGCCGCGGCAACGACTACTCGATCCTCAACACCACGTCAGAAAATCTCACCTTCCACCCCGAGCGCCTCTCGATGGAGAAGACCGACTCCGCCTTCTCCCCCCGCGACCGCATCGGCCAGCTCACCATGCGCAACCTCGACATCACTGACACCCGCGCCAAACTCCTCACCTACGCCGACAGCGGCCTCATCACACTCAGCAAGGGCACCGAGATGCCGCACCTCAACAGCGGCGTCGACAAAGAGTAGGTATTGAACTGACACACATAAGCAAAGGCCGGCAGTGATGCCGGCCTTTTCGTCCCTGCTTTTCTTTCTGTCATTCCCGAAGGGGAATCTGCTTTAAGCTCGACTCACCACTCACCCCCACGTAATTTCGACCGGCGTCTCAACATCCGGACCCAGGCTCCTACATACAGGGCAGCCATGAGCCGCGTGTTCGAGCTGCTCCTTGTTCTCTGCGCTCACAACATGCGGCACATGAATCCTGACGTTCAGGCGCTGAATCTTCCTCGGCCCCGAGCTCGTCATCTCCTTCTCAACCGTCGCAGTCGTGCCAGCGATGTCCACATTCAGCGAGCGCGCCTTAATGCCCATCGTCGTCAGCATGCAACTGCCCAGCGCCGTCGCAACCAAATCCGTCGGTGAAAAGCTCTCCCCGCGCCCCTGATTATCCTTCGGCGCATCGGTATTGAGCTCGGTCCCGGAAGGCCCATGCACCGCCTTCGAGTGTAGGTCTCCCTGATATTCCAACTGAATCGCAACCATCACTTCGCTCCGGATTAGCAGCCGGCTTTAGCCCGCTGAATAGAGCCTACCCGAAGCGAGGGCTTTAGCCCCGGCGTGCCACCGACGATCTACAGAAGCGTAACCGTGCCCGTCGCCAGCTCAAAGTACGCCGCCCGGATCTTCAGCTTGCCTTCCTTCACCATCGGCGCCAGCACAGTCGAGGTCTTCGCCAGCAGGTTCGCCTGGATCACCGCATTCCGCTTGATGACCTCCTCGAAGCTTCCGCCACCCTCTACCGCAGCCTCCAGGTGCGGATACAAAGACGCAATCTGCCCCGGCACAGTGGTCTTCGCCATCGCGGCCTTCACCGCGCCGCAGTTCGCATGTCCCATCACCAGAAGCACCTTCACGCCGAGCACCGCCGCGCCGTATTCCAGGCTTCCGACAATCTCGGCATTGATCAGATTTCCCGCGACCCGCGTCACGAAGACATGTCCAATCGTCTGGTCGAACACCAGCTCCACCGGTACACGCGAGTCCGCACAGGACAGCACCGCTGCAAATGGCTCCTGCTTGTCGACGGTGTTCGCCTTGAGAATCCTCAAGTCCTCCGCGAAACTCGTCAGTTGATCGGCCGCAAATCGCTTGTTGCCGTCCATCAGTCGTTGCAGCGCGGCATCCGGACTCGCCGGCATCTCCTGCTGCGCGGGCAATTCGCGGGTTGCAAACAGGGAAGCGGCACTGGCCGTAGCAAGAAACGTCCGGCGGGAAAGGTTCTGAGTCATCGTCATGTCCTCCGAAGCCCAACAACCTGTTCGCTCCCACTATAAGCGCGGGTCAAGACCCATTGGACCTACAATAAGTAACAGCGATGATCTTCGTCCTCGACAACTACGACTCCTTCACCTACAACCTCGTCCAGTACATTGGCGAGTTAGGCGAGAAGGAGATCGTCGTCAAACGAAACGACGAGATCACGCCCGACGAAGTCGTCGCTCTCCGACCCTCGCGCATCATCCTCTCGCCGGGCCCCTGCACCCCGCAGGACGCCGGCATCCTCATCCCGCTCATTCAACGCCTCGCCGCACTCCCCGCCTTCGAGCAGATCCCCACCCTAGGCGTCTGCCTGGGTCACCAGGCCATAGGCGCAGCCTTCGGCGCCGAAGTCGTCCGCGCCCCGAAGCTCATGCACGGCAAAACCTCCGCCATCGAGCACGACAACCGCAGCGTCTTCCGCGACCTCCCGCAGCCCATGACTTGCACGCGCTACCACTCGCTCATCGTCCGCGAAGACTCCATCCCCGCCGAGCTCGAGATCTCTGCCCGCGTCGCCTCCGGCAGCAACGCCCCCGACCCCGGCACCGTCATGGGTCTCCGCCACAAGACGCTCCCCATCGAAGGCGTCCAGTTCCACCCCGAGTCCGTCCTCACCGACCACGGCAAACACCTCATCGCCAACTTCCTCGAGCAGTAATCGCCTTGCTTTTCTTTTTGTCATTCCCGAAGGGAATCTGCTTTCGCCGCGATGCGCAACAGAATCTGCTGGGGTGCGACAATACCGCCGTGGCGTCCTTCGCGTCTTTCCTTCGCGTTCTTTGCGTTCAGCCTCGCGTAGCGGTGCGATGCCTCGGTCTTGCAATAGCTCTGTCGTGCACCGCCGCAGCCCAGCAGCCCACTCCCGCCTCCATGGGCACCGTCCCCACGCGCGACGCCCTGGTCACCGGCGGCCTCGAGGTCCGCGGCGACACCGCCCGTCTCCTCACCAACACCAGCGTCACTGCCTACGATCACTCCGCTGCCATCTCGCTCGCCCGCGGCGGTGAGGTCCTTGTCTGCGCCACCAGCCAGTTCCACCTCCTCCACTCCGGCACCGAAAACTCACTCCTCTTCGGCCTCGACCGCGGCGCCATCGAACTCCACACCGACTCCTCCCCGCAGGACGTCATCCTCACCCCCGACATCCGCTTCACCCTCGAGCACCCCGGCCACTACGACCTCCGCCTCCGCGTCACGCCCAACGGCGACACCTGCGTCGAAAACTCCGGCACCTCCGCCCCCGTCCTCTCGCTCGCCGACCCCTTCTCCGGCGCCACCTACCGCCTCATCCCCGGCCAGCACGTCCTCTTCGAGCACGGCAGCCTCCACGAGGTCGTCGACAACGAGCGCTCGCCCTGCGGCTGCCCACCCGCCCCGCCACCACCCGTTCAGCAGATCGCCGCCACTCCTAACGCGATCCCGAGCCAGCCCACCACCCCCAACGTCGCCGCCGCCGAGCACCCCTTCCCAGCCGCCGCCAGCCAGGGCCTCGCACCCACGCCCTCACCCGCACACGAGCCAACGCCCGTCGGCCAGCAGCAAACCCAGGTCGCCACCAACCTCACCTACGACGCCGCCCACCCCAACACCCCACCTCCCAGCACCGTCGAGCCCCCGAAACCCACACCGACTCCCGCTCAGACGTCCTCCGCCGGCTCCCGCACCGGCACCGGCAACGCACACCTCCGCCACGCCGCCACCCACCCCACCCGGCGCCCACGACCTCTTCCACGCCATCGGCCACCTCTTCCACAAGCTCTTCCACCCGCACAGCAATCCTCCTTCCTCAGCCGCACCTTCCTCGCCGTCATCCTGAGCCGTAGGCGAAGGATCTCTGTATTTCGTCCGCCAGCCGCGGCCAGCCCCACCATTTACAATGAGCCTGTAGGGCCGCGCCTCGCGCCGCCGCCAATCCACTACATTTTTCAGGAGTTCCTTTTATGGCGATTCCCGCCACGCAGATGCGCCCCGGCATGATCATCAAGTTCAAAGACGACCTGCACCTCGTCTTCTCGGTCGAGCACCGCACGCCCGGCAATCTGCGCGCCTTCATCCAGGCCAAGCTGCGCAACATCCGCACCGGCGCCATGTTCGTCGAGCGCTTCCGCTCCCCCGACCCCATCGACCGCGTCATCGTCGACGAAGTCAAAATGGAGTACCTCTACAACGACGGCGACGACTACTACTTCATGGACCAGGAGACCTTCGAGCAGACCCACCTCAAGCGCGACACCCTCGGCGACGCCGTCGAGTACCTCACGCCCAACCTGCTCATCTCCGTCAGCTTCCACGACGGCAAGGCCGTCGGCATCGAGCTCCCCACCGTCGTCGAAATGACCGTCGTCGAAACCGAGCCCGGCATCAAGTCCGCCACCGCCAGCTCCGTCACCAAGCCTGCCACCACCGAAACCGGCCTCGTCGTCCAGGTCCCCCCCTTCATCAACGAAGGCGAAAAGATCCGCGTCGACACCGCCGAAGGCGCCTACATGTCCCGCGCCTAAACCGTTCGGACCACCACTAACCTGGTGCCCCATTCATGCGCAGCTTCACCGCGTGTGGGTGGGGTTCAACATTTTGGGGGCCGCTATTACGAACATAGGGAACCATCTTCCAAACTACGTCGTATACGACGTATAGTATACGACGCATCTCCTCGAAGGAGGTTCACCATGCTCCACCTCAACCCCTGGAACACGGCCATCATCCTCTGGCAAGCCATCTGCGTGCTCTGGATCATCACCGCAGCCATCGAGCACAGCATCCCGCAGCCTCCCGACCAACGCCGCGACAATCGCAGTTACATCTACGCAATCGCCATGACTCCCGCCGCAGTCCTGATCTTCTGGCCCCCAGCCGCCATCTGGCCGCTCAGCCGCACGCTCTTCCAATCCAACACCCTCGGCCTCACGCTCGTCTTCGCCGGAGCAGCCTTCGCCGGCCTCGCTCGCCTCTCGCTCGGCGCTAATTGGAGCTCGCGCGCCCGCATTCGCGCCCAGCACACTCTCTCCACCTCCGGCCCGTACCGCATCGTGCGCCACCCCATCTACTCCGGCCTCTTGCTCCTCTTCCTCGGCACCGCCGTCATCCTCGGCCAGGCGCGCGGCTACATCGCCTTCGTCATCGTGTTCCTCACCTGGCTCTTCAAATCACGCACCGAAGACCGTCTCCTCGCCGAGCGCTTCGGTCCCGACTTCATCGCCTACCGCCGCCGCACCAAAGCCCTCATCCCCGGCATCCTCTAGCGAGGTGGTACGCTCTCACACGTGCCGAAGAAGAAGTCCCCCAGCCCCGAGCTCCGCTTGCTCGCCGAACAGGTCGAGCAGCACCTCGCCGCCATCCGCAAAACCATCCGCGCCCCGCTTGAATCCGAGTTCGCCCGCGGCAACCTCACCGGCCCACAGTCCAGCCTCATGGAGGCCGTCATCCGCTCACCGGACGGCTTCACCCTCAAGCAACTTGCCGCACAACTCGGTCTCGCACACTCCACCGTCTCCGTCATGGCAGCGCGCCTGGTCGAAAAAGGCCTGCTCACACGCCAGCCGCATCCCACCGACGGCCGCGCAACCATCCTCGTCGCCTCCGCGCCCGTGCGCAACTTCCTCCGCACGCAGATGCCGCGCCTCACCCTCAGCCCGCTCGTCACCGCCCTCGGCCGCGCCTCCGACGCCGACCGCCGTCAGATCCTCCGCGCCCTCGAAAAACTGCGCACCCTCGTCGAAGCCAAGCAGTGATTTCGCCCCACGGCCTGTCATCTCGACCGGAGGATTAAGCTGTCATCCTGAGCGAAGCGCGTAGCGCGAAGTCGAAGGACCTGCATTTCGCACCACCTCAGAACCTCGCCTTGCCTCGCCCCGCACGATACGAGACACTTAACCCTCCGATGGTCCTTCACTTCCTCATCCGCGGCCGCGTTCAGGGCGTCGGCTTCCGCTGGTTCGTCCACCGCGAAGCCTCCGAGCTCGGCCTTCGCGGCTGGGTCCGCAACACCGACACCGGCGACGTCGAGCTCATCGCCGCCGGCCCTCCCAAAGACCTCGACGAACTCCGCGCCGAGCTCAAAAAAGGCTCCCGCGGCAGCCGCGTCGACAAGGTCATCGAGCACGAGCTCGATGAATCCGAAGCCACCACCCTCAAAGACTTCGAAATCCAGGGCGCCTGGTAATTCCTCTTTGTTTTTCACTAACCACTAACGACTAACCACTAACGACTTCTTTCCGAAAGCACCCATGCCCGAACAGATCAACTGCGAGCCGCTCAAGCAGCTCATCCGCTCCGTCCCTGACTTCCCGCGCCCCGGCATCCTCTTCTACGACATCACCACCGTCCTCAAGGACAAGACCGGCTTCGCCCAGCTCATCGACGCCTTCGCGCAGTACTACATCGGCAAGAAGATCGACGTCGTCCTCGGCATCGAAGCCCGCGGTTTCATCTTCGGCCCTGCGCTCGCCTACCGCCTCAACGCCGGCTTCGTTCCCATCCGCAAACCCGGCAAGCTCCCCGCCGCCACCGAGAAGGTCAAGTACGACCTCGAGTACGGCTCCGACTCGCTCGAGATTCACAAGGACGCCATCCAGCCCGGCCAGCGCGTCATCATCGTCGACGACCTGCTCGCCACCGGCGGCACCATGGAAGCCAGCGTCCAGCTCGTCGAGCGCCTCGGCGGCACCGTCGTCTCGCTCGCCGTCGCCATCGAGCTCGACTTCCTCAAAGGCCGCGCCCGCTTCCCCAACTACGATGTCTTCAGCCTCCTCCACTACAACGAGTAGCAATCAAGGAGACGCACTGGTGAACATTCGCAAAATGAGCAGTCTGTATGTTCTCGCTGCAACCGCCCTTTGGCTCGTGCCGCAGACCGCTGGTACTGCACAAGCGAACAGCGGCTCTGTTCAGACCGCTGCGCCCCATGA
>CAVSOV010000010.1:0-323130 GCA_963729675.1 uncultured Acidobacteriaceae bacterium | reverse complement strand
GTTTGTCAACCTTCGCCCCGGGTTGGAGAAGGGTCAATGGATGCCATCTGATTTGAGTCTGATTTTGCAAGTCGCTCCCACGGAGCAACTTATCGATTAGCAAGCCGAACTTATTGACTTCTCCTAACTTGAAAGTTAGCCTCGTAGCCCTCACGGAAAGCGGGCATCCTAATGGAAGCTCCGGCAACTTCTCGCCAATGCGTGCGCTTCGGTGCGTTTGAACTTGACTTTCGATCCGAGGAACTGCGTAAGCACGGAAACAAGGTCAAGCTCCAGGGACAGCCGGTGAAGATCCTGGCAATCCTTCTGGCACAGCCGGGCGAGTTGGTCACCCGAGAGGCGCTAGGAAAGGAATTGTGGCCCGAGGACACGTTCGTCGATTTCGACTCTGGCCTGAACTCCGCCATCAAGAAACTGCGCGAAGCCCTCGGTGACTCGAGGGAGAGCTCACGATTTATCGAAACTTTGCCGCGGCGTGGGTACAGGTTCATTGCGGCGGTCGATCAGGCAGACTCCGCAGCTCCCGGCCCAGGCACAAGCTACGAGCCACCCGTGCAGGCTCCGGCTGGCCGGCGATGGAGCAGGTACCGGTTGACGATCATGGTCGGCTCTGGAGTCCTCGCCCTTCTCTTCATCTTCGTCGGGACGTACGGCGCGCGATGGCGCGAGGTGTTCGGGGCCGAAACTCGGCCTCGTCCAGGGACTGGGCAACAATCGATTCAGTCCCTCGCCGTGCTGCCGCTTGAAAATCTTTCCAGCGACCCGGACCAGGAATACTTTGCAGAGGGCATGACGGATGCATTGACGACAGACCTGGCAAAAATCAGCACGCTGAAGGTCATTTCACGGACGTCGTCAATGCAGTTCAAAGGGACGAAGAAGCCTTTGCAGCAAATTGCTAAAGAACTGAATGTGGACGCGTTGGTAGAAGGCACCGTTGAGCGCTCGGGAAGCCACGTGCGGATAACGGCACAGTTGGTTGACGCGCGGAATGACAGAAATCTTTGGGCGGAGAGTTACGAGCGGGACTTGCGGGACGTTCTGGCTTTGCAGGGCCAGGTCGCCAGTGCCATCGCCAGCGAGATCAAGGTGGGCTTGCGACCGCAGGAACAGGCCCGACTGGCGACCGTCCGCCAAGTCGACCCTGAGGCGGAGATCGCCTATCTGAGGGGTCGGTACGAGATGGACAAGTGGACCCGCGAGGGCTTCAAGGAGGGCTTCAAATACTTTCAACAGGCCGTTCAGAAGGACCCCGCGTTTGCGGAAGCCTGGGCCGGGTTGTCGGATGCATACTTCGAATGGGGACAGGTTGGTATTGCGCCGTTGGCGGAGACCTTGCCAAAAGCAAGGGCTGCCGCTCAGAAAGCACTCGAACTCGACGAGACACTGTCCGAAGCCCACCTGTCGGTCGCAACCATCGCTGCTGCTGGGTGGATGTCATCCGTCGCCGAAAAAGAATTGCAGCGGGCCATCGCGCTTGACCCAAGCAACGCCCGGGCTCATCAAGTCTACGGCGTTTATCTCCGCCATTACGGGCGGTTTGATCAATCCCTCGCGGAGCTGGAGCGCGCAGAGGAGCTTGACCCGCTAACTCCCAAGAAGAAAAACAATCTGGGCGTTGTGCTTTACTTTGTCGGGCGATATGACGAGGCGCTTGAATGGTTCCATCAAGTTCCTGATCCTGACCTGGACTCTGAAAGACGCCATCGCCGCATGGCTTCGATTTACGAGCACAAGGGGATGCAAAAAGAAGCCATCGCGGAATTCGTGACCTCGCTGAGATTCGGAGCTAAGACCGATCTTGCCGCAAGAGTGGAACGAAGTTACCTCTCATCGGGCTATGCTGAAGCTAAAGAGACGCTTCTACGGGGCGAGGTCAACTGGGCGGAAAAGCAAGCGAAGAGCGGGAATGTCCCGGAGAATGCGTTTTGGATTGCGCGTGACTACGCTATCTTGGGAGACAAAAACAAGGCAATTGGGTGGCTCGAGACAGCGTACCAAAACCGCAGCAATGGGTTTGAGGACTATAAGTTCGATCCTCAACTTGCCGACCTCCGCTCCGACCCTCGCATACAGGAACTCGCCCGACGCTTCGATCCCCGTCCTTGATCGACGAACTGATGAGCAACCTATGCTAGCGGCTGTCAGAAGACAATTCGGGCGCCCAACTGAACTTCGCGCGCCGACGCAGCTGAGCTGATCACGCCGAAGCTCGAAGAACCGAAGGTATCCCCCGGAAGCCCAAAGTTGGTGTGGTTAAGAGCATTGAAGAATTCTCCGCGGAACTCCAAACGAGTCCGTGCATTCAGGCGGAAGTTTCGCAGGAGTGAAAAATCGAACCTGACCAGCCCGGCGGCTCGGAGCGTCCCCACGCCCTCATTGCCGAACTGAAACAGCGGGGGCTGCCGGAAGGCTTCAATATCAAACCATCTGCTTACCGACCGCTGGCTCGACGGCAGGTTGGGATCTCCGACCACGTTCGGCCGTAGCGCCCCTGCTGAGAACGCATCCGTCGTATTCGTCAGAGTCGTCACCGTGAAGGGCGGGCCGGACCGGATCGTGGTGATATTGGCCAGCGTCCATCCTCCGGCCAGGTACCGCGCGGCGCTATTCGCCAGCCATCGCCTGCCTGAACCGAAGGGCAGCTCATAGACCCAGTTGAAAACCAGGTAATGGCGAATGTCGTTGGCGGCAGGACCGTAATCGGCGCCGCGGTCGTAAAAGTTTGAATAGCACCCGCCATCGTCCCCGAGCGTGGGAGCCCCGTTATGATCGCAATTGTCGAGAAACTTGGAGTACGTATAGCTCGCCCCGACGCTGTACCCGTTCGAAAAGCGCTTTTCCAGTCGCACCAAACCACCGTAGTAATTCGAGAAGGCAAGCGAAGGACTAATGACGCTCACGTTGCTAAATTGCGGAAAGGGGCGGTCGTCTTGCGACTGGTGCTGCGCTCCCAGAATTGAAGGCGGAATCTGATTGAGCGACAGATTGTCTCCGGGCAGGTTGCGGGAGATGTTACCCAGACCGGCGACCTGCACCACAAACCCTCCGCTCAAGCGCTGTTCCATGCCCAGATTGAATTGCTGCGATGTTCCAATTTCCCGTTGGCGCTCGAAAAACGTGACCGCAGTATCAGGATTCTGTCCGGCCGATGCTGCCCCGAAGGCGTCATTGAGTGCGGGTGCGGTCGCGCTGACCGGGACGCCATCGCGCAGGTAGAAGGGGGCGGTAATGCCGTTGTCGGGGCTGCTCAGATTGGCGGAATGGCTGAAGCCCAGGGCGGCCGCGATGGGATTAGCCTGATCGAAAGGGTGCGAATAGAAGACTCCATAGCTGCCACGCACCACCGTGTTGTCTGAGCGGAGCGGCGACCAGGCAAAGCCGAACCGTGGCCCGAAGTTGTTCCAATCGCCCGAGTAAACCGATGTGGGAAAGCCGTTCACACCCGCGAACTTCACCACCCCTGATGTGCCGGAGACCGGGTTGATCTCGGATAGGTCGAACCCATTAATGCGGTTGTGGACGTCGACCATGGGGGTATCCGTTTCCCAGCGCAGCCCGAGATTGAGCGTTAGCCGGGGATTCACCGTCCAGTCATCCCCGGCGAAGCCCGCCAGATACCAACTCCGGCGGTCGAGCTCTTCCGTCGCCAACTCGCTAAAGCTGGTAGGAAAACCCAGGAGCAACGAAGCCAGCCCACTGCCGGAAGCCGAATTGCCAGGGAGCCCGGTGGGCAAGGTGGAGAAGCTGAAGGAGCCGGAGACGGCGCTGAGCAGAACGTCGTCATTGATCGAGCGCGTCTCCTGGAAACCGAATCTCAGCGCATGCCGGCCGAGAACCCAGGACAAATTGTCAAGAACAGTCACCGTTTCAATCGGATATTGGCGGCGCTCCTGCTGGGTCGAGCCGAGCGCGCTGAAGCCTGAAGGGGCGAATCTGGGGAAGGCCTCTTCTGGAACGCCTTGCAACCCCAGCTTGGAGGGATAATCCCCGCCCAGCCCGAAACTCAGCGCGTGACCAGATCGGTAAGTGTAAGTGGCGCTCAAGTCATTCACTTTGTTCGGACCGAACATATGGAACCAGGAGCCGTAGCCGTAATGGTAATTGTTGATGCTGAAGGTTTGGGAGTCGGCGGCCGGATCGGGAAAAACACTGGTGTTGTTTGGAGAGTCGTCTTCGTTGATGTACCAGCCGGAGAACCGATCCTTTTCGCCTCGGGCGTAGTCGGTCTTTATCAAGAAAAAGTTCGTCGTCCCCCCGACAACGAAATTACCGCTGAAGTTATTCGCCCCCGCTAAATTTGGGGACGGCTGGTTCGGAAGGGGATAGAAGTTCATCACCTTGGCCGCGACTGGATCAATCCGATCGGGCGGAATGACGTTGCCGGGAAATTGGTCCCTCACGAATTCGCCATTCACAACGCGCGTCGTGGCCGGATCGTAGATCGGGATCAGTTGACCCCTTGAGTTGACGGTCTGGGAAAAATCGCCGACCCGCTGCAGAGCGGTAGGCGTGGTCAGAGTGTCCGGGCTGCCCTGCCGCAGCGGATCGCCCTCAAAAGCGAAAAAGAAGAAGATCCTTTCGCGTCGGATCGGACCGCCTATGCTACCGCCAAACACGTTGTATCGGAGCTCTGGCTTGAGCTTCATGCCACTCTGCACCGGAGCAAAATAGCCCGCGGCGTCCAGGGCTTCGTTGCGGAAGAACTCGTAGGCACTGCCGTGGAACTGATTCGTTCCCGACTTGGTCGTTTCCACAATCACTCCGCCAGACGAGCCGCCGTATTCCGCCGAATAGTTGTTTTCCAGGACTTTGACCTCCTGGATGGCATCCACCGGGGGGTCGATCGTGATAAGTCCCACCCCGAGCCGCAGATTTTGGATGTCCGCTCCATCGAGCCAAGCCATCGAGGTCCCGGTCCGTCCTCCCGCCAGGCTGAAATTGGGAGGCGTATTCAGAGTGACGCTATCCACGAACACTGCCGCCCCACTGAGCTGAACCAAATTCAGGGTAAGGCGGTTCGCAAGCGGCAAGGCCTCAACGCTCTTCGATGTCACCACGTTGCTGATGTCGGACGTTCGCGTTTCGAGGAGCGACGCCTCACCAGTTACGTTCACGGTCTGGCTAAACTCGCCAAGTTCGAGCCGCACGTCGAGACCCAGCGACTGTCCCGTGGTCAAGATCATTCGCTGCCGGACGTACCGTCTGAAACCCGGGTGCTCGATCGTTAGCGTGTAAGCCCCGATCGGCAGGTTGGGAATGGCATAGAATCCCGCAGCGTCCGTAGCCGTCTTGGTATCGACGCCAGTTGCCGTGTTGGTAGCCGAGACCGCCGCTGCCGGAACGACTGCCCCCTGGGGATCGCTGACCACGCCGCTGACCGAGGCGAGGTTCGATTGCGCGTAGCCCACACTGACCCCGAGGATAAGTATGCCGGTGATAGTCAGCGCCGCGGACAACCGCACGGGCTTCATAACGCACCCACCGTCCCCCGGGCATGCTCCGGCATTTTAGCAAGCTCCGGAAAGGCCGTGGCTGCTTTCCAAAGCTAGAAAGTCCAATTCTCGTTACTTCGATTCTCACAACATCCGGATTGCTTACGATCCTTCGTGACGACAAGGCCATCTATCCCGGCCATGTGTTCACCTTAGCGGTGTCTCGAAACAATGGCCTTTGAACACTTCGCGAAGGGCTCGCTAGTCGAGGTTTGCATTTTCAACGCGCGCTCGCTCGAAAACTGGTATGCCCGGGTCCGCATTTTTCCAAAGCTGCAAGAACTCCTTGTAGGCAGCTTTTGCCTTGACGTTGTCTCCCGATAAAGCGAACGCTCGACCCTGCTGCAAATGCGCCAACGCGCCGATGGGATCGCTGATTACGACTCCGCGGTGATCGAGAATTCTCTGAAACTCTGTCGCGGCGGCAATACCCTGGCGTTCTGCGAGATAGGCTTCACCGCGTAAATATGCTGAGTAATACATCCCATAAAAGCCAAAGAAGCTGCTAGGCGGCTGACCCTCCTCATAAGGCGTGGTGCTCTGCAGCAGTTCGATCGCCTTTGCCGGCTTATCTTGCTTCAACGCGATGAGTGCACGAAGCTCGGGCACATAAATGAATTGGACTGCCGTGTCTTCCGGGAACCGTCTTTCCAGATCGTCAGCGAGAACTCCAGCACGGGGAAGATTTCCCGAGAGAGCTAACGCGAAGGCAGCGCCATATTCCACATCTCTCCCTCGTGAAAGTGTAAGTGCTGATTCTGCATGCCGAACGGCAGTCGGCTTGTTTTCGAAAAAGGCGTCGCGGATAGCCTCCTCACTCTGAAACAGCGCTGCCCTTTCCGTTTGATCTGAGTGTTGAGCCAGATCGATAGCACGCTGCGACATCTTCGCTGCCTGCTGAAGATGTCCAGAATAGGCGAGAGCAGTCGACTGCATGTGGGCGATCCAGTCTTCCGCTCCGGATTCTCTCGGCGTCCCGGAAGCTACTCGAGCCATGCCATTCTGATCGTTCTTCAGGAACGCGAGCTGATAACGGTCTACGAAGAGATCCGGTATCGTCAGTTTGCGTTCGTCAGCCTTCTGAAGTATCCGTTCTGCCTCATCAAGGTCGCCAACAGCCATCTCTGAAAGAGCAAGGATGTTATATCCGTAGGCGAAATCTGGGTCGTAATCAATCATCTTTCTGGATTTTTCGATAGCCAGCTCGAATCTGCCCTGTACCGGGTAGATCATTCCTGACAAAAATCCGTAAGGCCTGGTGTCGCGAGGATAGGTCTGCGCCCACGCTTCGCAGGTCTGCAGTGCCTTTTCCAGGTTTCCTGTGACCTGCACGTCATACGAAGCGTACGATGAAGTACCTCTCCCATCCACTAGTACGATCGCGCAGCTGCCATGCTTTCGTGGTGTTCTCGGCAGAAAGGGCCGACTCGCCGATGTCACCGTACACACGACCGAGCATGCCGTAGGCCATCGCGAAGTGCGGATCGATCTCGACTGCTCGCTGGTAGAGAGGGACTGAGGCGGCTGAGCCGGTTGTGGATACGACCTTCCAACCCATGCTGTAGGCCTTCAGCGCCTCGAGTGATGAAGTGGTCGCATCGGCCAGCGGTGTGTTGTGTTGCTCGATCGTCGTGAACGACTCACCAACCCGAGTTCGGAAATTGCCGGCCATCTTACCCAAGGCGTCCAGAACGTCTTCTTTTCTCGCAGCCTGTACCTGCTCCTCGTCGAGGATCTCCCCGTTACGACAGTTCTTTGCGCTTAATCCCAGTACGTATTGATTTCCAATTGGCCTGATCGACCCTTCGAGAACAGCAGTACTTCCGGCCCGCTCGCAGACCTCATACGCAATCGCCGGAGTAAAGTGCCCGTCAGTGGACCGCCCCATCAGGCTGAGAATCTGGTGAACACGCTCGTCGGAGATGAGGCTGAGAAGGGGCGACTGTTCGAGCTGTATCGCCAACCCCCGTCGAAGTGTCTCGTCAAAGACGGGATCGCCGGTTGAGTTGGCAAAGTCCGCGAGCACCACTGTATCTTTCTCACCCAGCGCTGCTGTTCCCCGGGGAGCTTCCCGGTGATGCAGGACCAACCATGTTGCGCCCGCCGCAGCGGTAAGCAGGACGACGACAGCCGTCGCCGCCCATCTCCACGGTTTCGTTTCTGTAACGTCGACCTGCAGCCTGGAGTGGCTTGCGGCGACGATCGTGAGTTCCTCGCCAGGGACAAGATGCACATTCTCGGCCAGGCGGTATCCCCGGCCGGGCACGGTGACGATATACCGATCCTGTGCCGTCTCACCGAGCGCTTTTCGAAGCATGAAGATATTGCGGCTGAGGTTGGCCTCTTCCACAAACGTGTCGGGCCAGACCATCTTCATCAGCTCGTCTTTGGTGACGACCTCTTTGCTGTGGCGAACCAGAACCAGAAGGATCTGAAACGTCTTTGGCGTCAGCGGAACTGGCTGTCCGCCACGCAGCAACGTCTCCTTATCGGGATCGATCCGAAAAGGCCCGAACTCGTAAAGTTCCCTGGCCTCATGGCTCATGCTCGCGGACATGGAGCACCGCCTTCCAGCTTGTCATTGGTCGGTCCTCGAAGTCTAGCACGCATCGAAGCTCAGGCTGTATCCCCCGCTATCAAACCATTCCTCTCTAAGCTGCTCTTTCGCGGCTACTTACGCGACTGCGAGAAATTATCAGAAGTTTTCAGAGTGGTTTGAAAGGACTTTCCGTGCGCGGTTTTGTCAGGCTGCACTCGTTCCGATACGCACATGGGCCTGGAAGGCAGGACGTCATGACAAGGCGGACGAAGATCACGATTGAAACCGAATCTTTGTTGGTTTTGAGAGGAAGGAATATGAGACGCGCCTGGTGTGCTGCGTGCGCGGCTGAAGCAGAGGTGATTGCACTGGAAGAGGTTGGCCTGATTTCAAACCTGGAACGGTCTGCATTGGAACAGTGGCTCAACTCCGGGAATCTTCATCTGTCGCAAACAGTCGATGGCTCAACGCGGATCTGTCTGAACTCCCTCCTGGCTTGCGTACAGAAGACAAAAAACACTTAACCGCCGCATTCGCGGTGCGACTGAATAAGGAGATGACATGAAATCCAGATTCTTGCGTACTCATTCAACCTTGGGTTCGTTAGTTCTCGTAGCGATGACGGCGGGATTCACTGCCCGAGCACAAGGGCCAAAACCTCCCCGCTACACCGTCACCGACCTCGGCGTGTTGGGCAGCGGCAACAACAGCTCAGGTTTCGATATGAACAATTTGGGCTGGGTGGGGGGATCTTCTAATCTGACTCCCGGCGGTCCTCAGCACGCCTTCCTTTGGTATGGCGCCGGCCCACTGAAAGATCTCGGCACATTGGGAGGAGTCGCCTGTCCGAGCTGCAACAGTGAAGCGGACGGTCCCAATTTTTTCGGCGAGGCGCCGATTGTCTCTGAGATTTCCCAGACAGATCCCGATGGTGAAGATTTTTGCGGTTTCGGCACTCACCTGCAGTGCCGTGGGGCCATCTGGCGATTCGGGAAACTGACGGCGCTACCCAGCCTGCCGGATGGCCGCAACGCCATCGCTTTTGGCATCAACAATCTAACTCAGGTGGTCGGTTGGTCCGAGAATGGCGTTCGCGATACCACCTGTTCACCGTCAACGGGCTTTCAAGTCTTCCGTTTTCAGGCCGTAAAGTGGGAACCAAATGGCGAGATCCACGAACTCTCTCCACTCAAGAGCAAGGGCGACACCGTTGCATTTGCCTGGGGAATCAACGACCGGGGCCAGACCGTCGGCACTTCGGGTACATGCTCCACCGTGGGCCTGCCACCGACGTACGTGAATGGGCAACACGCAGTGATGTGGGAGAAAGATGGCACGCCCAGGTACCTGGGAACGTTGGGAGATGCTAACAATACGATGGCAATATTGCTAACAGCATCAATGAACTGGGCGAAGTCGCCGGGACGTCTCAGGTTCCGGACGGTACCATTCACGCCTTCCTCTGGACCAAGCAAACAGGGATGCAAGACATCGGAACGCTTCCCGGAGCCTTCGTGACCATAGCCCCTTGCTGTAACACGATTAACAATCGGAGCGAGGTGGTTGGCTATTCGATAGACGGCAATGGTCCGACCGCTTTCCTGTGGAAAGACAAGGTGATCAGGGATCTCAACACCCTCATCCCTGCGGATTCGCCATTGCATCTGCTGTTCGCTGAATCAATCAATGATGCAAGCGAGATCACTGGGCAGGGTTGTGTGATGCCGGCATGCACCGAACTCCACGCCTTCCGAGCTACTCCTAAGTGGTGATAGACGAATGGGACGATGAATTGAAACCCGAGGTAAACGCGGAGACGATCGCCGTTTACCTCGGTTCGCAATCTTTATCTAGGTTAAGTGGCTCAAAACCGATCGCGGTGACGCTCAGTTACTGAGAAAGGCGGCGATCTTCTCATTGAGGAACTTCTTGTCGGCGGGGCTGGCCCCGGCTCCGGCGGGATGGCCCCACAGCGATGGGATCGGCATCAGGGTGCCGTGCGGTATAAACGCTGCTTCATACTGCGCGTCTTCCAGCGGGAAGTACAGGTCAGTCGCCGAGGGCATGTAGAGAAACGGAACCTTGATCGACCGGAGCGCTTTCTCGACATCGCCGTTGAAGCTGGTGGGCTTCCCGTCTGCGAGCGTGGTGTTGCCGACATTGTTGGACTCCCAGGTGCGCGCCTGCAGGATGTAGTTGTTCGCGTCGGCATTGAATCGCTTGCGGAAACTGAACATGTATTGCTCGAAGGTGGTGCCGGGCGGTGAGGTGGTACGCCAGAGCTCCTTGCGCCACCACTCCTGCGAGTAGAGCCAGCCCGCCCACACCATGCCGAAAGCTTCGAGTCCCTTTGCAGGCTCGGTTTTGTAGTCACCGTTCATAAAGGCGGGGTCAGCGGTCAAAGCGGCTATCTGGCCTTCCAGCCGGACGATTCCGTGGCCATAGGTCTTGGCGGTCCCGCTCGTTGCAACGGCCTTGTCCATGAATGTGGGATAGCTGACTGCCCATTGGAAGGCCTGCTGCGCGCCCATGGAGAAGCCAATGACGGCGCGCAGGTGCTGAATGTGCAGTTCCTCGGTGAGGAGCTGGTGCACAGCGTCAACGTTGTCGCGGATGGTCATGACCGGGAAGCGTGGCCCATCGAACGGTGGGGGGGTGTTTGACGGGGAGGAGCTGCGTCCATTTCCGAAGAGTTCGGTGGTGATGAGAAATAATTTGGAGGGGTCGAGCGCGCCTTCCGGGTAGGCGGCCGACTTCACCAGGAACTGATAGCCATTCATGTTCGCCATGTAGTGGGAGGGAAGCAGAACAGCATTGGAGCGATCGGCATTGAGCGTGCCAGTTGTGCCGTAGACGATGTGGGCCTCGGGCAAAACAACGCCGGACTCCGTCTTGAAATTGTGCAGGACAAACTCGTGGCGCTCCGGCATCTGCGCCGTTGCATTGGCGGGAGATTGGCCAAAAGCCAGGACATTGGCTGAAAAAGCGAGCAGGACAGCGAGACGGCGCATGTTCAGAGAATATGCTGAGTCCACATTCAAGGCCCGTGGCAGGCTCGCGCACAGGTGGAGTAGATAATGAACGGATTGTTAGAAGGAGGATTTCCGAGATGAGTTATGAGCCGTCTGCAAAACGGTATGAGGGAGCTTGCTTCAGGCGGTCCGGACGGTCCGGGATCTCCCTGCCCTCGATTTCGCTTGGGCTCTGGCAAAACTTCGGCGGCGTCAATGTCTTCGAGACCGGCCGCGCAATTGTTCGACGAGCCTTCGATCGTGGCGTGACGCATTTCGATCTGGCCAACAACTATGGGCCTCCCTATGGATCTGCCGAAGAGAATTTTGGAGAGATTCTTCGTAAGGATTTTCGTGGCCTCCGAAATGAGCTGTTGATTTCAACGAAGGCGGGATGGGATATGTGGCCCGGCCCCTATGGCGAGGGCGGCTCGCGCAAATATTTGCTTGCGTCCCTGGACGACAGCCTGGCGCGCATGGGACTCGACTATGTCGACATCTTTTATTCTCACCGGCCGACCATAGATGTACCGCTGGAAGAAACAATGGGTGCGCTGGTTCAGGCTGTGCGGCAAGGCAAGGCGCTATATGCGGGCATTTCATCGTATAGCCCGGAAAGGACGCGCGAAGCGGCGCAGATTCTGAAGAGCGCAGGAGTCCCTCTGTTGATTCATCAGCCTTCGTACTCGATGCTGAATCGCTGGGTCGAGAAAGAGCTTCTCAGTACACTCGAAGAACTCGGCATCGGCTGCATTGCATTTTCTCCGCTGGCTCAGGGACTGTTGACGAACAAGTATCTGAACGGCGTTCCCGAGAACTCGCGCGCTAACGACGAGGGGTCGTTTCAGAAGGACTTCCTTAGCGAAGACAATCTGAAACGGGTGCGGGCGCTCAATGAGATTGCGCATGGACGCGGACAGTCGCTAGCCCAGATGGCGATCGCTTGGGTCCTGCGCGACAAGCGGATTACCTCGGCACTGATCGGCGCTCGAAGCGTGGAACAACTCGATAACTCTCTCGATGCACTGAAGAAACTTCAGTTTACGGATGAAGAGCTCAGGGAGATAGATCGCTACGCACAAGACGGATCGATCGACATTTGGAAAGGCGCTCGGGAGGGAGTGGCGTAGCACTCATTGTGAAGGGCGGAGTTCTACTTCGCCGTAAGCTCCATCAGAGTGGCCATCAGGGTTCAGATTTCAGCAATGCGCCTTCCGCGGCAAAGTCTCCCTTTAGAGGGAAGCCGATGCCGTGGTTCATCCAATAGGCGCCCGACGCTTGTTTCGGCGTTCCATCGGTCATTTTTCCGCCGATCGCCTCGATCGAATAAACCGCATTCTCGTCGAGTCCCCTTGGAAAGATTGTCGGAAACGCGTAACCCATCTGCTGACTATGCAGGAACCCAAACACAACTGCAGTCTTGCGGTCGAGTGAGACAGACTCGGTAGCTGAAACATTGCTGCCGTCGCGTGGTGATACCAGTCTGTACAGCATCCCTTGCTGCACCACGCTGCGAATCTCCTTATAGACACCGGTCAGGTAGCGGGCGTTCGCAAAATCTTCAGGCGTCCACTTATCCAGATTGGCTCCGATGCCAAGCGAACCCTGCATCGCAGACAGGAAGCGATAGGTCAGCGAAGTGGACCGGCCGTTGTACCAGTTCGGTGAATCCGTCACCCACGCCATCATCACTTCGGGCGTGTACGCATAGGTGAATCCATCTTGAATCAACAAGCGGTCAAATGGATCGGTGTTGTCTGAAGTCCACGCCTCATCCGTAAGGCGCATCACTCCCAGGTCAACACGGCCACCGCCGCCGGAGCAGGTTTCAATTTCCAATTTCGGAAATCGCTGCCGGATCGTGCGCAAGCACATGGTAGTAGCCATCCACGTAAGCCACCCAGATCTTCTTCTGCTCATCGGGTGGCACCTGCGCCCATCCTGGTTCGGAGAAGTTGCGATTCGCATCCCACTTCAGAAACGCAATGTCGTTCTCTGTTAGCAGCTTGTCGAGAAAACCAATGAGGTACTCCTGCACCTCGGGCATCGCGAGATTCAAGACGAACTGCGACCTTGCCTGCGTGCGAGGGCGCCCATTGAAATGCAGAATCCAGTCCGGATGCTTTCGATACAGATCGCTGTTTTCGTTGACCATCTCGGGCTCGACCCACAGCCCAAAGTCCATCCCGAGGCTATGGACATGATCGATCAAGGGCTTCAGGCCATTCGGAAAGCGTTGTGGATTCGGATACCAATCTCCAAGTCCGGATTTATCGTTCACGCGCGTACCGAACCATCCGTCGTCCATTACAAAACGCTCAACGCCGATCGACGCGGCCTTATCCGCTAGCTCCTCCTGGGTCTTTTCATCGAAGTTGAACTGGGTCGCCTCCCATGAGTTATAGAGCACCGGCCGCGGACGCGGATGCGGCGCCTGAGGCAGAATCTTCGTCAACTGGAACTGCGATTCAAGGTGCGACATCTCCTCGAACCCGTGCTGCGCCACACCGCCATAGAACACTGGCGTCTTCAGCAAACCTCCAGGCTCGAGTTTGTATCCGAAGTCGAACGGGTTATATCCGCCAACGATCTTCACCTGCTGCATCGGGTCCTGCGCAATCGTGATGCGCCACGATCCGCTCCACGCCAGCGAGCCAAACCAGACCTCGCCCTGCTGCTCTGTCACGTGATCATTGGCGGCAATCGCAAACCATGGTGAGAATTCGTGCCCAGTAAGACCACGCCGGCTCTCAAGCACTGTTTCACCCGGCCTCACCGCGCGGGTCGTCAGCTGATCTTCACCGCCCCACCGGCCCGCGAGGTATCGCAGCACATAATTGCTGGACGCGGGAAGGTTCCACTCCGCAGACTCCGCCTGCTCGATGACAAACGGCGCCCCCGTTTTGTTCTCTATCTCTGCCCACCTGGCGAGGATTCCAGTCGCAGCATCCATCTCATAGTGCAGCGTCACGAAGACGTCGCGTTCGATGTCCTTGAGGACGATCGTCATCGCGTTGTTTTGCACCTGGTGCGACACATAGCGCAGAACGAGATCGCGATTGCCGTCGGGAAATGTGATCTTCAACGAAGGTTCAGCCGTAATCCCACCACCCCATCCGGCGAACTCCTGCGGTGAATCGTCCATCTCGAATGAACGTCCAACCGGGTGCGCCATCGGCAACGGATCATTGGGCGCGAGCCTCGCTCCCCAATAAACGGTCTGCACACTTCCCTGCTTCGTTACGCCGACCGCATAAGTTACATCTCCACCATCCAGGCGAAAGACGCTTGCGGCAGGCGTTGACGCAGACTCACCGGACTGCGGATGTCCTGACTGTGCTGCACCGCTCGGCGCAACGCAAATCAGGAGGCCTGCAACAACGAGCGACATCGCCATCATCGACAGAACTCTCATCTCTTCTCTCGATCCAGTATTACTGAATCGCTTCATCAAGTGGCGCCTGCGTGGCAGCAGGCAAAGAGACTCCCAGAAGCTTGGCAATGGTGGGAGCGACACGCAGGTTCGAGATGGAACCCAAATCCACCCCCGCGCGAATATGCGCGCCGGCTGCTACAAAGAGCGCCTGCATCTCCGGGTCAGTGTTGCTGTAGCCGTGGCTTCCTGCGACGGGATATACATCCTGTGTCAGCGGGCCATCCTCGCCGCCCCAGAAGGCGTAGTCGGGCTTCGCGGTCAGGTAGAGGTCAGGTGCCTGATCAGTGCTGCCCACAGTCGGCAGCCCAAGAGCCTTCGCATCATCGCTGGTGTAGGCGCCGTCGACGCCGGGCATTGCGGCAAAGTAAGACTTCAGTTCAGGCACCAACGTCGGACGCACCGTCTTGTCGCGAATGTACAGTGATGCCTCGCCGCCTTCCGCAAGAAACCACGCACCGCCTGTGTACTTTCCGTCCTGCTTGGTAAGGACGCCGCGTTGCGCCAATACTGTGTTCGGGCGGATCGCATGCTTGACGTTGCCGAAGCCGTGATCGGATGCGATGACGAAGGTGATGCGATCGAGCAGCCCGGCTTCTCGCGCGGCGTCGACGAGGCGCGTCAGCTGTGTGTCGGCGTACGCGTAGGCTGCAAAGGCGGCGGATGTCATGGTGCCGTACTGATGCTGGAGCGTATCGGTTTGCAGCAGATGAAAGAGAAGCAGGTTCGGCGTGTGGTGTGTGAGGATGTCGATGGCCGCGTCGGTCCAGATCTCATCGTGCCACGCGGGGCTGCCGTTGAAGTGTTCTATCTGTTCCTGCGTCACGAGGCCCTGGCGCACGAGGTCCTGAACGATGGGGCTGGTCCATTCCGGCTTTTCGCCGAACTGCCATTGCACATCCTTCGCTCCATAAATGGCAACCCAGTCCACCTGGCCAGTGGTCATGCCCTTCTCCGCGGCAGCTTCATAGAGCGTGCGCGCGTTCACCAGCTCATCCTTTGGCACCCACGGCTTGACCACCGGAGGGCCGCCGGGCGTAGGGAACTCGATGCGTCCGTTGGCCATCACATGATGCACCGATGCATCCACACCAGTAATGAGCGCCGTATGGTTAGGCCAGGTCACGGTGGGATTGACGGGAATCATCGCGTCGGCATGCGCGCCTTCTGCGATCATGCGGCGCAGGGTGGGCATCGGCAGCCGAGGATCTTTGAGAGCACGCGCCGGAAAGCCGTCGATGGTCATCAGCACAACGATAGGGCCGCTCTTCGCAGCGCTGCCGTCGTTCTGGGCTGGCGCGGACAATGTCGGCAATAAGAGCGACAGAACACAGAACCAGGACGCTGACCGAAGAATCGCTTTCATCTACCTTCCACTTTCATGAGATCGGTTTGTTGCGCGAGCCTCTGCAATCTCGGAGGCTCGATGGAGATGCTGGCGGGAAGTCGTGGAACAGCGTTGTTCCGCGTGGAACATCAATTCGTGTGCAACTAATAAATGTGCAAAACGAAGTTTTCTGTGGAAAGCATGAGCGCAGCTTTCGATAATCGAGGAAGCCGCGCTCAGCCACGGCTTCCTCGATGCCTTCGTGGTTGTGATTAGAAGTTGAAGGTCGCCTCGATCTGTCCCTGGCGGTTGACGGCGGTGAACTTGGTGGTGACCTGGCCGAAGTTGGAGGAGCCGAGTGTGGTGGTCGGGAAGGGAGCCTGAACGCGGTTGAACGCATTGAAGTAGTCCATGCGCACAGCGAACGAGCTTCCTTCAGTGATACGGAAGATCTTCTTGACGCTCAGGTTCTCCACCGGGTACCAGGGACCGCGAACCGCGTTGTAGTTGCGCCTGGCGTTGCCGAGCACATATTGGCTTCCGGTGTTGCTCCAGGCGCCGGTGCTGAACAACATCGGCGCGGGGATTTTGCCCTCGAAGAACTGCGTGATCTGACCGTAGTTCCCTGACCAGAGCGGAACCGAAGGATTGAAGTTGGGCCGGTTGGTGGCGTTCATGAGGCTCTCGCCGGTCTGCGTGATCGACAGTGGCTGGGAGTTGTTGTAGGTCAGAATTCCCGAGACCTGCCATCCGCCAAGCAACTTGCCGGTCTCGCCCCTGTTGAGCCAGCGCTGGCCCGGACCAAACGGAAGCTGATAGAGAACGGCGAGCTTCGATTCGAACGAGCCCGTCGAATCCAAACCCCAGTCCGACTGCTGGTTGTACTTATTCACGGTCGTGACCAGGTTGTCGTAGAGCCTGGGCAGTTCGATATTGGCCAGGAAGTTGAGGTTGTTCGACAGATGCTTATCGGCCTGCACCTGGAAGGCGCTGAAGTACGTGGTTCCCGCCTGGTCCCACGTCCGCGACACGGCGGAGTACTGAGGATAGGGTTTCAAGGACTGGTACACCGTGGCGCTGCCGCCGAACTGCGTCGCGAAGTTCGCGTACGGAGCAGTGAAACCTGCGGCCTTCGCTGCGGCGGAGTTGATGTTGGCCGTCAGCACCGATCCGTACTGCAGAACCGAAGGATCGGGCTGCTCGATGGGATTGCGGTTATAGCCTGACAGATGCGTGACCCGATTCCCGGTGTAGTCGACGGTCAGCATCGTGCGCCAGGGGAGCTGCCTCTGCACGCTCAAGGTCCACATCTGCAGGAGCGGCGCCCGGCCGTTCTGAGAGTAGTCCAGATAGTAGATGGTCTGGGCGACACCCAGTCCGGGGTTGAAGGGCGTCGGAGTCACGGCGGGAATTGGATTTGCCGCGCCGCTTGTGGGATTGCTCCACGGGCCGTAGGCGGAGGTGTAGCCTCCGGTTGCGCTTACCGTGTAGCTGCCGCCGAGCAATCCGGCCATGTTGTTGGGGCCGCCGCTCAGGCCTTCACCCTGGCCGTAAGCGCCGCCGTAGCCCAGGTAGTTGATGGTGTATCCGCCCTGAATCACGGTATTCCTGTCGACGCTGTAGGCGAAGCCAACGCGCGGCCCAAAGTTCAGACCGTGAATGGCTATCTGGTTGTAGCCGGCGCAGCCACTGCAGTTTCCATACTGCGTGGCAGCGCCGAGCAGGTTGCCGGCTGCGGGATTCGGCGTGTTGGGAGCCAGGAAGACGTTATTGTTCTGGGTCAGCACGTAGGGCATCATCAGGTCATAACGCAGGCCGGCGTTCAGCGTCAGCTTGTTGGTGACCTTGAAGTCGTCCTGGATGTACCCGGAGACGGCATTCGTATGCAGAGCTGTCGTGGTTGATGCCGTGCGGGTTGCGGAATCGGGCAAGCCCAGCAGGAAGCTGGCAAACGAGCTGCCGTACTGGGAGAAGTTGGAGTTTGCCGTGTTGGGGATGGAAGTTTCAGCCTGGCTGAAGCTGAAGTGGCCGCTGCTGTAGTTGCTCAGGGTCTGCTCCCAGTAGTGGTGGTATTCGACACCGAAGTTGAACGTGTGGCGGCCCTTGTTCCACATCCAGTTGTTGAAGATGTTCCACCCGATGTTGTCGACGTAGTAGCGAACAAGACTGCTGTTGCTATTGCCCCAGTTGGTGGGCGCCTCCTGGCCGTTGAAGCTGATGTAGGGCAGCGTGTTGCTGTTCACGATGCCGGCGAAGTTCACATTGTTGTTGGAGTTCTGATTGTTCTGGAACTTGTTCTGAGCAGCAAACCCGGCCGTCATTACAAGGTTGGGACGCAAGGTCTTGGAATAATTTGCCAACCACACGTTGGCATTGTCCGTGAGAACCTCCTGCCCGGTGAGCGGGTTGGTGGCGGGCACAATGGGAGCATTCTCCTCCTGGGTCACGGTGTAGTGGTTGCGCCACCAGGTGAAGGCAACGTTCTGGCTCTGTGAAATCTGGTGATTCAGCGTGACGCCCCACGCCTGATTCTGGTTCGGCACGGACGCGATCGCCGGGTTGATGTTGTCCTGCAGGCCGTAGTTCGTTCCGGTCGTATTGGGGTCGGGGAGGTATTGCAACAGCGACTTCGACAGAGGATCAATGCGGTCGGGACAGATCACGTTCAACTGGCCGTTGCACTGGAACTGCTGGCCGGTCTGCGGATCGTAAATCGGAATCAACACGCCGTTTGAGTTCACGAAGTGGCTGAAGTCGCCGGTCTTCATGGCCGGCGTTGGGACGGAGCCGATGCTCACTCCGCCGGCCGTTGCTGCGGCCACGTTCTTGTTGAAGATGTCGAGGCTCGCCAGGAAAAACGTCTTGTTGTGCCCGTTGTAGATTTTGGGCAGAACCACGGGGCCGCCGAAGGTGCCGCCCCAGTCTGTCTCGTCGTCCACCGGCGCAATCGCCTTACCCGAGCTGTTGAAGCGCGACGGGAAAAAGCCGGCCGAGTCGAAGACGCTGTTGCGGTCGATGAAAAAGGCGTCGCCGTGCAGCTTGTTCGCACCGGAACGCATGTTGTAATCGACGGCGCCCTGCACCATGCCGTAGCGGGCCGAAAACGCGTTGCGGATGACGCGGAACTGGTCCACCATTTCGTAGGGCGGGTCCGAGTTGATGTCGGAAGCGGTGTCAATCTGCAGGCCGTTGTAATAGTTGCCGGCCGAATTGATCTGGCTTGGCGCGCCGCCTTCGATTGTTACGCTGCCGTACGAACCGGACCTGACGCCTGGAGCCAATGTGGCAAAGCTGGTGATCTGGCGCATGTAGCCGTTGATCAAGAGAGGCAGATCCGACACTTCCTGTGTCGGCAGTATCGAGTCAAGCTGGGGATCGGTGGTATCCATCTGAACGGTATTCAGCGACGACACCTCTACCGTCTGGGTGACGGAGCCCATCGTCAGCTTGATATCGTTGGTCGCCTGAGCGCCGACTTCGACAACGACATGCGTCTGCTCGAACTTTTGAAATCCAGTCGCTTCCACCCTGATGTCGTAGGTTCCGGCAGGCAGAGGCGCGGTATACAGGCCCACCGAGGATGCGGCGGCCTGCGTTCTGATCCCGGTGGCTTCATTGGTGAATGTAATGTGTGCGCCAGGGATAGCGGCTCCCGATGGGTCCGTTATCCTGCCGGTGAGACCGGCGTTGTTTTGCGCGTGCAGTGAGAGGCACGGGAACAACAGCAGACATGGCAGAACAAGGGCGAGTAGAGCTGGAGGCGTCGAACGACGGCGTTTCCGCGGCAGCGTCTCCGGCTGCTCTGCAAATACATTCCGTGATCCGTTCAGGTTTTTGAGTTTCTGGTTTGACATGACATGGTCCTCCTCAAATCTTCGTTCTGCTTTTCTCGTCACGGCTTGAAACAACTTCGTTTTCATTTGGCGTGCGCCGATCCATGGATCTCGTTGCGGTGCGAAGGCCCGACTACGCTTCCGTTCGAGGGGTTCTGTGCAAGTGCCGCGGTATTCTGTGGCACATTCTGCTCGGATAGATTCCAACCGCGCAGGGAAACATTGGCGCTGCCTGCGCCGGCAGCGTCGACTGGAGCCTGGACGGAGATCGTTCGCTCCTCGCCGGGCAGCAGAGAGAGATAGTTGTCGCTGTAGTACGCAGGCAGGATGCGCGTTCCGTCGCTGTGGCGCAGCGTCAATTTGAGCGCGATTGCTGCATCGCTACCCGTATTGCGCAGATGAACGCGCCACACCTTCTCTCTTCCACCGTCGACCGTTACATCGGACTCAGCTTGCACGGTGCTGTTCACGGACGCGGAAGCGAGCTTGTCCAACGCCCGGTAACTCTCAGCGTCCTTCGCAACCCAGTAAAAGTTGTCGGCGATCAGCGTGCCAGCCGGGTCGCGCAGCTCCAGCCGCACGAAGACCAATGGATGCTTCTCGAAGAGATCGGCGACAGGAAGCATGAAGAGCGGCGTGGTGACGTTGGCTGCGGCATCGACGACAACATCCTTCGATGCCAGCGTCTCGTTCTCCGGCGAAACAACGATTGCATGCACACGCAAACTGTTCGCGGCGTTGCGGGTGGTATTCACCAGTTGCACGGTGTGGTCGGAAAGGTCCATCTGCACGTGCAGCGGCGCGTTGGCCTTGCGGATGCCATAGAACGACGCCTGCGTGTCATAGTCCGAGCTGTACATCTGCCACATCGTGCTGGGCCATGCAGGCTGCGTCATCCAGATCATGCGGCCACTGTTGGGGTGCCACAGGTGCGCGTACATGCCTTCGTAGATCGCCTGGTGGTCGACGTAGTTGAAGAGCTGGATGCGGCGCTCGAACTCCGGAAGCGAATCGAACGGCCCGAGCTGCAAGGCAACCTGGCGCATGAGCTCGTGCGTGTTGCCGCCTTCGCTCTGGTGCCAGTCGTGATAGGCCCATGCATCGCTGACGGGCCAGCGATCGGAAGGAGCAACGGTGTGCTCGAATGCTTCGCGTGTGGGGAACGATGAGATGCCGAGCTCGACGGAAAAGCCGCGATTCAGTTTGCTGAAGTAGAGCGTGGGGTCGACCCAGTGATAGGGTCCGCTGGGCCGCAGATTGACCGCATTCGAGCTTGGCGAATAGAAGCGCGTGCCGTCTTCTTCATGGAGCATTTGAATCAGCTTTTCGTTGAGCACCGGAGGCGGAACGCCTTCGTTGCGTCCGCACCAGATCACGATGGAGGGATGATTGCGGTAGCGGCGAACGGTGTCGCGCGCGTTTTCGACGAACAGCTCCGGGTCTCCGGGCTCGGCGTTGTAGTTTTGCGTGGAGCCCCAGAAGTCGTTCCAGACCATCAGGCCGTACTCGTCGGCGAGTTGGTAGAAGATCTCTTCGGTGTTCTGGCCCACCCAGTTGCGGATCATGTTCAGGTGGGCTTCCTGATGCAGACGGAAGTAGGGCTCCAGGTGCGCGCGACTGATGCGCTTGCGCGTGTCGTCCATGCCCCAGTTGCCGCCCCGCACCGCAATGCGAACTCCGTTGACCTTGATCACGAGATCGGTGAGGCCAGACTCGTTCGTCACGGGACGCGCGGCGGGCGTGTTCTCTGCGGCAGGGTCGATGGTGGAAGCCCATCCAGTTGCGGTCTGGCGCATGTCTTCGTGGCGCACATCGACGGGGTCGTAGCTTTTGCCGAGCGTGAGGGTGGGATTCACTTCGACGCGGCGGAGGTGGCCGGTGTGATCGAAGAGCGTCAGTTCGTATGTGACTTCGCGCACGCCAAAGGTGACGGTGCGCTCATCGGAGCCCGCGCCGCCGGCCGAGAGCGTGAGGTGCAGGTGATAGAGGTTCGGGTCGCCGTAGCCATTCGGCCACCACAGTCGCGGATGCGTGAGATGCAGCGCACCGAAGTGGTCCGGAGTGAGATGGAGAGTCGTGTCGCCGGGCGGAACGGTTGCCGTCGTATGCACCTGCACGCCCTCGAAGGCCGCGTTCAGCACGACGCTACGCGCGACGGTCCCGGAGTTGTGCACGGGCACGTTGATATCGAGGTCCGCGGAGGAGATGTCGGGCAGCGGCAAGTGCGTAATCACCTGCGGATCGCCCAACGTTACCGTTCCGGTTTCTTCGAGGCTGACGCTTTGCCAGATGCCGGTGTCGCGATCGCGAATCGCGGGCATCCAGTCCCAGCCCTCGGTATCGACGAAGGTAGGCCCGTCGATCAACATCAGGCCCCCGTCGTAACCCGGGCCATCCTTCATCGACTGTTCGGCCGGAATTCCCGGATGCGGCGGCGGCGCGACTCGCACGGCCAGAGCGTTCGTCCCGGGATGCAGCAGCGCGGTCACATCGAAGATGCCGCGCTCGAATGCCCCGTGCATCTCGCCCACTTTGTGCCCGTTGAGCCATACGTCTGCGGTGTAGTTGATGCCGCCGAAATTCAACGCGAAGCGCCGCCCTGCCGCATGCGCAGCCGGCGCGGGAAACTCCACGCGGTACCAGTAGTCGTGCTTGTTCAACGATTCCGGAATGGCGAGGTTGTTCAGGCCGAAGTCCGGATCGGGATACACGCCGCGATCAATCAGCGTGGTGAGCACCGTGCCGGGTACCGTGGCCACCAGCCACTTTGCGTCAGAAGTTTTAGAAGAGCCGGTCAAAAAACCGGGCTGGGAGATCCTGGCTCCGTCCTCCGGACGGAGCGTCTTGTCCGCGTTGGAGTAGAGCCGCCAGTTGGCTGCGATGTCCCACGCGCCGGGCCGTTCCTCCTTCAATGTGGCCGCGGGCGGCGGCAGTGGGTCGTCCTCTGGACGCTCCGGCGCCGCGCCATGCGGCATGTCCGCGGGGTCCTGCGGAGCGCGATAGCCTACCTGTTCCTTGGTCTGCACCGGCCAGGGCTTGGCGTTCTCTTCGCGGAGTTGCGCATCGAAATCGGGCGGGGTGGCGAAGTCGCGCGCGATCTGTGCAGCAGACCTTGCGCCCTCGGTTACCGAGAAGCCTCCGATGTCGCCGCTAAATCTCCCGGAATCGTCGCCAGGATCGGGTGCGAGTTCGATCTCCGGAGCCACTTCGCTCTTCGGAGAGTGGGTTGTCCCCGCCGCGGCTCCGTCTATATATAGAGTCATTATCTGGCCGTCATCACTGAGGGCCAGCAGATGCCACACCTTCGGAGACAGGGTCGCAGTCGCGAGCAGCGATGCGCCCGACGCGGAGCCGATCCCGGGATGTCCTTGCTCAAGCTCGAAGTAGCAGGGGGAAGAGTCAGGATCGCCGATGCCCGCAATCAGCGCATCCGCTTCCGGGGTGTCCGTCCGCACCCAGATCTCTTCGGTCCGGGCGACCGTGCCGGCTAGTTCCTTCGGCAGCGGCTTGACCAGCGGCGGACCTCCGGCCAGTAGATGCGCCAGATAAGGCCCCGCCTGCGTCCGCTGCGCGTGAGCTACTCCCAGGCCGAGCATCCCGGCGACAACCGCCGCCCGGAACAGCCTCTCTCGTAAAGAGGCGCTGCTTCCAGACCTCGGTCGATCCGCCGCGCTTGTCCACGCAGCCTTTGTAGCTTCTGCCACGAACTCCCCCTAAAACCGACACCAGCCTAGGGGGCGTCGCAGATGCGGTCTAGGTTAGAGCGGTTCGGCCGCAGCGTTCGGGGCTGTGGACAAGATTGCTGCCTGCATTGGCCTAGTTACACCATTTTAACGAGATTGCGGTCAGAGCACGGAAGACATAGATGGCGTTATGGTTCGGTGGCATCGGCGTCGGGCCGACCGTAAACCGGTTGGCATGGGGCTTGGACGATGGTCTAATAGCTCGTCACTCGAGAGATAGAGTTGACAGGACGTTAACTACGTTAGATCGTGCCCCAGCTATACTCGGGGCGAGTTGAAACCGTGCTGACCAAGGATTTTCGGAACGACGACGTGGAGACGGCAGAGGCAGGGAGTGCCCCGCCAGCGGTCGCCCTAATTCGCGAACATCTCGATGTTGTCCTCGCGAGTGACGAGTTCTCTTTGAGCCGCCGCGCCTCCGAACTGCTGCAGCACCTGGTGGAGCGAGCGCTTGCCGGAGATTCCGCCAGCCTGAAGGAACGGCTGCTCGGGGTAGAGATCTTTCACCGGCGCAGCGATTACAACACCGGCACGGACGCGATTGTGCGGGTCACGGCTAACGACGTGCGCCGCCGTCTGGCTCAGTTCTACTCCCGGCACCATGACCATCCGTTGCGCATCTCGCTTCCTCTCGGCTCCTATGTTCCGGACTTCATTGCGGCAACGGTGCGCGAGCCCGACTCCGCGCTCGCAGGCGGTGTGCATATCGCGAGCGGTGCTTCGCCCCATACCGAGCTCCCACCAGCATCCGGCTCGACTCCCGATAGCCGTCATCGAGCATTCGCTGCATTCACCATCCGCAGAGACTCGCGTTCCAGTCACGCGGACGCTTTGTGCCAGGATTGCAGTATGCGCTGGGCCTGATATTGGCGGTGCTTGTCGGCTGGTGGTTCCACGGCGCGATGCACAAGAGCGGCGCACAGACGAACGGCGACTATTCCTTTTACAACGATCTCCTCGGCCCGATCGGGTTGAACGGTCCGGGGAAGACCGAGATCGCGCTCACGAATCCGCATATGCTGCTGTATCTCGGGTTAAACAGCCCGGGACCTGCGCTGGGTGTGAGTCCCAAAGACATCCCCGTTCCTGCGGATATGGCGCAGTGTTGAACAAGAGCGCCAACGACAACCAGGCCGATTTTCCCTATCACCACTTTTTCGTGGACATGACCAATTACACCGGCATCGGCGAGGCCAAGGCAGCCTTCGGGTTGGCTCGCACGCTTCAGGCGATGGGCCGCAATGCCGAGCTCACCGAAGAACGCTTCCTTAATTGGGAGACCGCTCGCCAGGAGCAGCTCGTGATTCTCGGAGCGCCGCACGAGAGCAAATTTGTGCAGGACACACTCTCGGCAGCCAACTTTACCATTGAGTTATGACTCGATCCATAATCGCCATCCGTTGGCACGGCGAGCAGGCGGACTACTCGCGCTCGCACCTCGGTGACGTGTTGGAGGACTACGGCCTTATCTGGATGACCCAGTCCCCTTCCGGCACTCGAGTTCTGGTGCTTGCAGGGCTGACCAGCCCCGGCACGGCGGGCGTGGGCGAGTTCTTCAGCGACCCGGAGCGCATGAAGCCTGTGTACCAGCAGCTTCGCGCTCTTGCCGGCTCGGACAACTTCCCTGACTCATGGCAGGTCCTGCTGCGCATTCAGGCGAGGCAGGATGTTCCGGTCAGCGTGACCCCGGTGGCAGTGCGAATTACTCACCAGCCGCGGCGGTAGTTGCCCTGAGAAAGCCAGCCAAACGTTAGCTAACGTCCTTGCCGTCGCCTTCGTGCAGGGTCGTGGGTTCGAGACAACTCGGTGATTCTACTGTCTGATGTCCGCAATCGTGATGCCACAACCTCGCTAACGTTGCTTCGGCGCACAGCATAGAGGAATGATGCATGGTGAGCGAGCGCCGCGAGTGTTGCGAGACGAACGAAGCCGTCCGAGGGAGATTTCATCGTAATGAGCAATCTGTTGAACCGTCGCACTTTTCTGCAGACGGGGCTTGCGGCCACAGGAGCAGCAATGACTTCGGCGCTGCCGCTGAAGGCCGCCACACCTCCTCGCGCACGGCCGAACCTTCTCTTTATCTACACAGAGGGCCAGCGTGCCGACTGCATGAGCGTCGCCGGCCATCCGATTCTGCGCACTCCCAACCAGGACCGTATCGCTCGCGAAGGAATGCGCTTCACGAATGCGTTCTGCACCAACGCGTTGTGCGCGCCGGCGCGTGCCACGGTGATGACTGGTTTGTGGTCGCGAACCTCAGGCGCTCTGGATAATAAGCTGCTGAATACACCCCTGCCTCCGGATATCCCCGTCTGGACAGACCTGCTGCGCGAAAACGGATACCGCACGGCCATGCTCGGCAAGGTGCACGTACGTAATGGGCTCAAAGAACGCCACTGGGATTACTACTTCGGCTTCAACGCTCCGGTGACCAACTATTACAAACCCCGTTTCGCAGAGGGTCGTGATGGAACGATCGGCCCGGAGAAAACTTACAGCGGGTACGCCGACGACCTGGTGACGGACCGTGCGCTGGGGTGGCTGAATGAGTTAAAAGGTAGCGAACCATTCTGCCTGAATCTCTGGTATCAGACGCCGCACGCGCCGTTCTTCCGTCCACGCCGGTTGCTCGACGCCTACAACGGCGTGCCCATCCCCAAGCCAGCCACCTTTGACGACGACCTTCGCGGTTATCCCGGCAAACCGAAGCCGTTCGTCGAGGCTGACAACAAGATCGGCACCATCGATACCAGCGATGCCGTGCGCTCACTCGAGGAGTTGTGCAAGGACTACTATGCTGGTCTTACCGCGGTGGACCAGAACATCGGCCGTGTGCTGGAGTGGCTTGATGCACATGGGCTCACCGATGACACTGCCATCGTCTTCAGCTCCGACCATGGTTACTTCCTCGGCGAGTGGCGGCTGTTCGACAAGCGCCTGATGCACGAGCCTTCGATCCGCGTGCCGATGATGGTGCGCTATCCTCGCCGCGTGCACTCTGGCGAGGTGAGGACCGAGATGGCGCTCGATGTAGACCTGCCGCCGACCATCCTCGACCTCTGCGGCATCAAAGCGCCGACCGGAATGCAGGGCCGTAGTCTCCTGGAGCTCGGCGAGTCCGGCTCCGCACCCTGGCGCAAGGACTGGCTCTACGATTATTACGAGTATCCGGGATGGGAGAACGTGAAGCCGCACCGCGGCGTGCGCACCGATACCCACAAGCTGATTCAGTGGTACACACAGAATCCGGAAGAATGGGAGCTGTACGATCTCGCGAGTGATCCCAATGAGACGACCAACCTCTTCGGCAGGCCACAGCATGCAGCCGTGCAGCAGCAGCTCATGCAGCGGCTGGATTCCCTTCTCCACGAGATTCCGATGCGCAGCACTATCTAAGGACAAAGGTGACCGACGACTGCCGACAAGAACGCCGGGCGGTGCTGCATTGTGTCTCCGCCGCTCTGTCACAAACCCACAATAAGAATGTTTCTAAGCATTTTCATATCCTGCCTGTTGCGGCTCGGGCGCAGACAGCACATCGTAGAGTCCTTCAGAGGCGACTTCAAACTGCAGGCGATCGACAAGCTCCGCGATTAACCGGATGAGACGCGCCAGTCCCCGCTCGCGCTCGGAGAACTCTGCATCGTTTCTGAGTGGACTGTTATCAAGGTGCTGAACAAAGCTGGCAGGCTGGTGGGCTATGTGAATGCTGCTTGCACTTTGACTCTCGAGACTCTCAGCAATCTGCAGGAAGATCCTCGAACATTCGAATCGAAAATCGTCTTCGAATGCAGTGAAGGATGGCGACTTCGATGCAGCAACTCCGAATAGACGAAACTGAAGCAATGGCGCCTCCAGCAGATAGAAACTGCGCAGATAGGTCTGCCAGCGGCGTATGCGATCCCTTGCGGCCATATGGGCTGCACGCAAGGGACCGGTTTCAAAGGGAACAGCATCGGACTGCGCGTTGACCTCGCCGAAGCGGCGATAAATGTCTTCTCTCAGACGCCGAACCTTGAGCATCGCATCCGGTCCTTCCCGGCTGGGAGTGAATGACACCAGCTCCGACATGGAGCGAACATTACGAACAAAGATTCGCACCATTTCATCGGTGGCAGAGCGAGGAAAGAAGCGCTCAAAGACGAGCCACATCATGCTTGTTCCCAGCAGCACGCCAAGAACGCGGTCGCGTGGCGCGGCGAGACTGGTGTTGAAGGAAAAGTCGCTCAGGTTGATGAGATAGAACGCGAACGCAAATTGCACGCCCGCGTAGGCTAGACGGGAGCTGGAGGTTCCTATCCACGCAGCCACAGCAGACATCGTGGCGAAGAGAACCGTAAATCCGGTGATCGAATCGATGTAGGGAAGGATGAAGATCTGGGCCCCGAGGCCGGCTATCACGCCACCAAGGACAAAGCCCAGAACGCGAAGAAGTTGCCTCTGCCGGGATGAGCCAACGGATGTAAGGGCCGTCAGTACACAGGTAGTTACCGATGTGGAGAGATTGGGCCAGTCCAGCGAAACGTAAAAGATGTAGCAGAGCATGGACGCGATGGTTCCACCGAGGATGTAGCGCAAATGCTCGGGATTGGAGAAGGCGTCGGGGATAAAGATGCGCATCGAGTCAGGCGCATCCTCAAGCGGTTCAAGTGTGGGATCGACAGCGTTCTCCTCACTAAAGATCGCGGGCATCAACGAGACCATAGACTCGATCTCCGATAGGAGCGGAGTCTCGGGACTGGGTCGCGATTCCAGGGTTGCCTCGCACGGCTGGCCCTGCATGCGAAGGCATTGGCGAATATCTGCCAGGCTTCGACTGATGCGCGACGCTCGTTCACTGAGCTCGGCAGGGAGAGACGGATATGCGCTGGCAAGACCAGCGGCGAAGTCGATGGAGCGCGCCGTGAGAGATACCAGGGTGCTCATGCGGGTGCGATAGAGTTGTTCGTAGTTTCCGCGGGCGAGTCGACGGCGGAGAGCGCCCGCGCCCACAATCGCGAACTGCGCGAGACCAGCTTGTGTTGCCGGCTTAACGGGCTGGGATTGGCCGTAACACGCCATGAGATCTTCAATCAAAGCCAGACGTGCATCAATGCCATCGATCAAATCATCGTGCTTGTCGAATGCGCGGGAAACGGTTTCAACACCTAGCGTTACTAGCGCTCCGATTAACGTGGCTTCGACGAGTTGCAGGGTCAACACGACGTTGTGTTCCGGAGGTCCGGGAAGGTACCAGATGCCCACGACATTAGCGAAGACCAGCGCAAGACCGATTGCCACGGCATAATTGGCCAGGCAACGGAGCAAAAAGAAGACAAGAAACAGGCTGCACCCTACCCAGAAAAAGTGCGTCTCAGGAGTGGAAGCCAGAAAATGGGCACCGACGGGTATGAACAGTGCTCCGATCAGAAACGCCGCGATTAAAAAAAACGCCGACCGTGCGGTGGAAACAAGGCTCTCGCGTGAAAACAGAAACGCAGACAGAGTGCCCACGACACCACCTGGTATTCGCAGAGTTTCGATGATGATCATGGTGAGCGTGGCAGAGATGACGATGCGGAAAACGATCGCCGTTCGGCCGGGATAAGGCGCCATCTCTTTTTTCAGGAAGTCGGGGAACCAATCACTGAAGCGTTCCGCGTGCGGAAGATGAATTGGCTCAGATGCCATGCCTACTCCACATGCCCAAGGGGAGCCTTGCCGCGGATGATCACTACCGCTGATTCGCCGAGGCGGAACACCTCGGACGGCGGATCCTGGATGCGGACGCGCACAGGAAAACGGGACGCCAGGTGCACCCAGTTCAAGGTGCGCTGCACGTCGGGAAGGCCCGGCCCAGACAGTCGTCCAACAAGGTCGGTATCGGGAGTCACACCGAATCCAACGCTATCGACGACACCCTTGTAGCGCACGCTGGGACGCGACATTACATAGACATCTGCGAGCATCCCAGGCTGAATGTGATGCAACTGCGTTTCGCGGAAGTTGGCGATGACCCACCAGGTCCGCGTGTCGATGAGAGTGAAAATGTGTTCGCCGGCAGTCGCATAGGCGCCCTCCGAGATCGTCAGGTTCGTTACTCGCGCGTCAAACGGAGCAACAACATGACAATTGTCGAAGTTATATTTTGCCGTATCGATGGCCGCCTGCTTTCCGGGAAGCTGACCTTCCAACGGCTGCAGTGTCGTCACGTTATGCGACGCCTCTTCGACCTGCTGATGGCCCTGCTCGACGAGGGCTTGTGCCTGTCTCAGTTGTGCTTGCGACGCGAGGAGGCCCGCTTCGGCCAGCGCGAGTTGCGATTTGGCCTGATTCGCGGCCTGCAAACGGGAAGTCTCCAGTGTGCGCGCCTGGTCGACCTGATCGACAGTGACAAACTGGCGGGCCAGAAGAGGCTCTATGCGGTGCAGGTTGTTCGATGCATACTCGAGCTCCGCATTGGAGCGTTGCACCGCTGCCTGTGAGTTCGCCACTTCCGCTTTGGCCTCCTGCACGGCGGCTTCGGCGTGAGCAACACTGGCATTGGCGCCAAGCACGTTTGCTTTGGCAACATCGACACCGCTTGCCTTCGCCGCGATGATGCGGCCTTCGTCGCCGATCTGTCCCTGAAGGGCGATTTGATCCGACCGCGCCCGGGCCAGAGCGTACGCGTATGGACGGTCGTCAATGTCAAACAGCGGGGCGCCGGCCTTTACGAGTTGATTGTCTGAGATGTAGAGATGCATTACTGGGCCGTTGACCAAAGGGGCCATGCCAATGAAGTTGGCAAACACTTCAGCATCGTCAGTGCGTGGGTCTGCGTCGACCTGGCTAATCACGAGGAGCGCGACAATCGCCGCGCTTGCCATGATCCCGATGCTGATGGCGCGTCCGGTGATGTGAAGGCGGCTTTGCGGCACGGTTTCTCCCTCGATCAGCTAAAGAAAATAAGCCAAAGGACGCCGGCAAAAAGAAACGCGAGACATGGATAGACAATTATGGGCCAGAGGAGTTCCTTGTCGAGTGCAAACCGGACGAAGATGCGGTTGGCAATCACGGTGAGGCTAATGCCCGCAAAGAGGCATATGAGCCAGGACGGGAAGAAGGAACCGAGAATGTTAAAGGTGGGCGAACGCCTGCAGCCTGCGATTTCAATCGTCAGCAGGGCCGCGGGCAGAATCGACCAGCGTTGAAGGCCTCGGCTCACAGGTTCAGGTCGCTCCTTTTGCATGGCGTTGCACTCATGGCGCGGGACTCCAGTGTTGAGTTTGGATGAGGTCGGCCGTTTGAAACGCGAGGCTGGTGACCGTAAGCAGCAACTGCGTGCGCGCCGTAACGTCTTCAGATCGCGCCTGCGCCAGGGTCTTTTGTGCCGAAACTACATCGAGCAAATTGCGGACACCGTAGCCGTAGGATTCATGGGCCGCTTCGTATGATTCCTGTGAGGCGGTCAGCAGAGCGGCCGCGGCCCGCTCCTGCCTGAGAGCGGTTTGCATGTTGGTGTACGCGGCCCAAACTTCGTTGGCGATCTGATCCCGGAGCGCATCGATCTGCGCCTGTGCCGCCTTTTTGTCGGCATTGGCTTGCGCAATACGATACTCGCGGCGCGCGCCATCGAAGAGATTCCATCGCAGCTCAAGTTGAGCGGTCCATACCTCGCCCTCTGCGTAGCTGCCGGGAAGAAGATCCTGCTGGCCGTATGCGCGTGCCAGTCCGCCATCCCCCTTGAAACTCAACGTTGGGAAATAATCGGATTTTGTCCGTTTGATCGAAGCGTTTGCTGCACGCAAGTTTGCCAGTTGCTGCAGCAAATCAGGCCGCTGGCTGAAGGCCCGGACGATCTCCTGATCGACGGAGTCGGCAATCGACGAGGGGAGCTTGAGTTGGTCGATGCCTTCAACTGTGAACGCCGTACCGGGATCCACTCCGAGAGCAGTGGCAAGGTCGCCGCGGGCAATGTCGATTGCGCCAATGGCGGCCTGCAAATCGAAGTCGGCCTGGGCGCGGGCGGCGGTGGCTTCAAGTTCATCGGGTTTGGTAGCCAAGCCGTTTTCAAGGCGGGCTGTCGCGTCCTGTTCAACCGCCTGGGCATTTTGCAAACTGGATTCGGCTGCCTGACGCTGCCCCTGCGCGTTGAGAAGCCGGTAGTACGCCTCGGCAACCTGGAAGATGATGCGGCGATGTGTATCGTTGAATGCAAAATCTGACGCCAGCAGGTTTGCCTTGGCAACGTCGATCGCTCCACTGCGACCGCCAACATCGAATACCAGATACTCCACGTTGAGCACGGGCTCGAAGATGCCTTCGGTCTGGCGATGAAAGTACTCGCCAATCAGGGTAGCTTGCCGAAGTGAAACGCCGAGGACGACTGCCGATAAGGTTGGATAGAGCGAACTCCTTGCGATACCTAATTCGTCCGCTTTCGACTTCGCTTCCTCCCAAGCCACACGCGTCTCGGGATTGTGTTGCTCAGCGAGATCGATCAACTCACCTAGCGTATAGGTCTTGTCGGGTACAAGGCTTATCTGGTCGTGCGGTCTTGCGGCGGACTCCTTTTCGAGCGCCTGCGCCCCCTTCGGCTGCCAAACAACACCTGGTACAGGTGGAGTGCCCTGGGCGACGAGACCGGCAGAGAGCATTGCGGGCGCAAGCAATGCAGTCGTCAAAAGCCAACCGTTCATAGTCATGTGCCTGAAAAAGCAGATCCGAGGTTCCCCGGTCCAATCTCAACCAATGACGAAATACCGACGAAGAGAGAGCAGAAATTCCAACCCGGTGCCTAGCAAGGGATTGCCCCATCGAAAGCAATGGGGAACCGACCGCCTGGAAAGAGATTACAGCCTAGCACGAGCGGACATGGATGAGTTCCCGCATCGGGTTCCAGCAATTTCGGCAACTGCGATGGGCCTCACTTCGGAACGTCGTGATACTTCTCTCAAGAGGCTTTTGTATGCGAAACGAATTCCAGTCTCTCAATCGCCGTGGTTTCCTTCTCTTCGCCGGTACGGCGGCGGGAGCCCTCCCCACCCTTTTCCGCTCACGCCTCTTCGCACAAGACGATGAAGCCCAACACACCGACCGGCCGAATCCTCAGAACCCCGTGATCCTCCGCTCGGCCCAGCTTGAGCTCACACTCGATCGCGAAGACGGACTTCCCTTCTCCTACCGGCTCATCGGCAACGGGGCCGTCCTTCGCGGAGAAGAACTGGGCAAGCAGCTCGGCGCGATCGTCTGCCGGAAAAGCCCCTGGCAATTCTCTCTTCTACCCCTCAAAGCAACTCGCGCAACCGCAACACAAAGCTCAGCCGCCTTCGTCTTCCAGACCTTCGCCGGAGGAACGCGCACAACCTCCTTCACGCTCCGTTACAAACTCCGCGACGCAACGGTCATCATCACCCTTGAAGACATCACCGAAGCCGAAGGGTACGAACTCATCTCTGTCGAAATCCCCCGCCTCGTGACCGTCCATGAGAGCGAACCCAACGCATGGCTTGCCCATGGAGACACTGGCGGCAGCTTCATCACTCTCGACAAAGCGAAAGCCGGCGCTCTTCCGCCCAATCAATTCTGGGGCCCGGCTCTTGGGACCCTTCCCATTCTCATGCTCGGCACCAACTCCGCGATGTGTGTTCAGGAGACCACTGCCTACATGGACGGTGGCTACCTCTCTGTCATTGGTCCCAACGGCAGCCGCCGCGCAGCCATCGGCTCCTCCAAAGTTCACCGCGTCAACGGCGGAGCTTGCTACGACCTCAACCTTCCCAAAGACCAGCCGCGCAACTGCGGCACCGCAACGACGCCCAACCTGCTCGTCGAACAGCAATCCTCGTGCCGCTTAGACTTTCTTCCCGTCACCGACAGCGCCCAGCCCTGGCTGGAGGGAGCGAAACTCGTCCGCGACCGGATGCCCAAAATCCCGACCACTCTCTACAACGACAAGTACACCTACGGCATCCGTTGCGACGAGCCTCTCTTTCCCAAACCCACCGCCACCTTCGACGACTGCGAAGAACTCATCCGCGACGTCCACAACCTGACCGACGGAGCACCACAGATCGTCCATCTCTGGGGCTGGCAGTTCAAGGGCAAAGACACCGGCTACCCCGCCGTCAACGTTGTTAACGAGCGCATCGGTGGCTATGACGGCATGATGCGGCTCTTCGAAAACGGCCGCTCTCTGAATGCCATCGTCACACTCTCCGATAACTACGACGACGCCTACCGCAGCAGCCCTGCGTGGAACGAAGCGTTCATCGCTCGCCGTCCCGACGGCCAGTTGTGGAAGAGTCGCGCCTGGACCGGCGAAGAGTCGTACATTCTCGGCCTGGCAAAGTACATGGAAGGTCCTGGCCTCGAGCGCATCCGCTACACCTGCGATCGCTACAAGCTTCGGCAGACCACCCACATCGATGTGCTCTCCTACTATGCGATCCGCAACGACTGGGACCCGGCCCATCCCGCCAGCGGCATTCGTAACCTCGAAGCTGGCCGCTATCGTGTCCTCGACGAATACCGCAAGCGCGGCGTCGACGTCAGCTCCGAAGCTCTTCGCTATCCCATGATCGGCCACATCAGCAGCTTCTGGTATGCGCAGTGCTCGGGCGCGTGTCCCTTTGGGGGCGACGCCATCCCGCTTCTCCCGGTCATCTATCGCAAGAGCGCTACCTGGGGCTACTCCGGCGGCTCACACGCTGACCACTCCCTCGAGCGTCACCATCAGCTCTTCTACGGAGCCTGTCCTCACAGCATCCTCCGCGGCGACATCGACCGCACCCAGATCACGGACACCTGGTACCTCGGCCTTCTGCCCTGGTTCCACCTTCGTGCGCTTCCGATCGAATCCTTCCGCCGCGACGGCGACACCGTCCACATCGGCATGACGCCCGAGACCCACGTCACTATCGATTGGGCCGCCAAAACCTACTCCGTCATTCTCAACGGCACCGAAATCGCTACCCACGACTCCGTCGCGTGTCCCATAAACGACGATAAAGTAGCCTTCTACTCCCTGACCCCCAAGACCTTCCGCACTCCGCTTCCACCCACATGGAAGGCCGATCAGATCACCGCCGTAACGCTCTCCACAAAAGGCCGCACCCGAAGCGAAGTCCGCGTCGCCAATGGAGCCATCGAAGTCACCACGTCGGCCCAGCAACCCATCATCGTCTACCGCGACGGATCCCTCGCCAACCTCACCTGACCGAAATATCTTCAAGATCTCCTGTCTATATTTGTTTCAAAATATAAAACGCAATTTTCACATTGACTCCTTTATACGTATTGATCTAGCTTCTTGCTGCCTTAAGGGAGACCTCGTCTATCGGCCTGAACTTGACCCAATCTATCAATGAAGAGGAGTACACATGCGTTCCTCTCGGTTCATCCTGCTGTACCTTTTGGGGGCTTTGATAACGTGCTCGGCAAACCGCCTCTTCGCCCAGAACGCGACCGCAACCATCAACGGAACGATCACGGACCCGTCCGGCGCGGTCATTGAAGGCGCCGCTGTCACCCTCGCCAATCAGGACACCGGCATCACCCGCCACGCCAATACCAACGCGAGCGGTTACTTCACCTTCCTCGACATCACGCCTGGCCCCTACGTCCTGAGCATCTCCAAATCAGGGTTTCGCACGGTCCAGCTTCCCGGCCTAAGCCTTCTCGTCAATCAGACCCTCACTTCAAACCAGACTCTCTCCATAGGCCAGGCGACCGACACCGTGAAGGTCTCCGCCGAACAGGAAGGAGTCATGCTGCAGAACTCCTCCTCCGACCTCGGCAGCGTTATCCAGACCAAGGAGATCGAGCAGCTCCCGCTTAACGGCCGCAACTTCACCTCATTGCTCATCCTGTCGCCGGGAGTCAATCCGGTCTCCACCGCGCAGGGTTCCGGTATCAGCACCACGGACGCAGGCATCAGCGCGATCCCCGGCACCGCCTTCTTCAAAGTGTCCTTCTTCGGTCAGCAGAACCGCGAAACTCTCTACTACATGGACGGGATCATCAATACCGACCTGCGCGGCGCCATCTACGGCTTCCTACCGATCATCGACACGATGGAGCAGTTCAAGGTTCAGTCACACATCGACAGCGCCGAGTTTGGTGTCGTCACCGGCGGTGTCGTCAACATGCTCTCCAAATCAGGCACAAACAAATTCCACGGCTCTGTCTGGGAGTTCGTCCGCAACAACATCTTCGACGCCCGCAATAGCTACACCGACTTCTGCAACACCGTGCGCTGCGGTCCTAACAGCAGTTCCAACACTCCCGCCGCGCCGCTCCATTACACGCAGAATCAATTCGGCGCTGCTGTCGGTGGTCCGATCCTCCGCGAAAAGCTCTTCTTCTATGGCGGCTATGAAGGTTGGCGTTATTCCAAGCCCAGTCTCCCCCAAACACTGGTCCCCACCTCGCAGGAGCTTGGCGGTGACTTTTCCAGTTCCGCCTATTCCTATTACCAGCACAAGTTCTACAACCCCTACTCCACCGTCTGCAGCGGCAGCAGTTGCACTGTCCAGCAGTTCAAGTGCGACGCCAGCGGAAATCCCATTACGCCCGTCAACAATCTTCAGCCCACCGGCACGCCCTGCCTGAAGATCCCGGCATCCATGATCAATCCGGTCATGCTCTCCTACGTCAAGGCCTATTACGCTCCGGCCAACTCCGTTGCCAATGAGCCCGCAGGCTTCAACTTCGTCGACACACGGCCTCAGATCGACAACAACAACTCTTACCAGGTTCGCGTCGACTTCCATGAGAGCGACAAGAACTCCTTCTTCGGCCGCATCTCGCAGATGTGGGTGTACGACACCAGCCCCATTGCGGGCACCATCGGCTCCAACGTCTCCAACTATCACGCCTACAACTTCGGCGGCGGCTACACTCACGTCTTCACGCCCAATCTTCTCCTCGACGTCCGCGGCGGAGCCATGCTCAAGCCCTATGTGTTCACCCAGGCCTACTCGCCCATCGGCTCCAAGGGCGCCACGGACGCCGGCTTCACCAATGTAGAGCAGTACGGTGGCATGTACATCAATCTTGCCAGCCCCTACAGCACCAGCAACAGCGGCAGCGAAGGGAACCTCTATCGCGGAAATCCCGTTGTCAACGCGGGCGGCAGCGTCTCCTACCTTCTCGGCCGCCACACCCTCAAAGCCGGCGCCGACTACATGTATCAAAACCGCCTTCAGCGAAATCTCTACCAGCAGTTCACCTTTTCGGACGCGCTCACCAGCAACATCAACGCATCCAACACCGGCAACTCGCTTGTCTCCGCTCTGCTCGGCTTTCCCGCAACGTTCACCGCACAACAGCCTGACCTCGGCGAAGACTACTTCAACATGACGCTATGGGACGGATACATCACTGACTCGTGGAAGGCGAAGCCCAATCTCACGATTAACTTCGGCATCCGCTACGAGTACCTCCCCGGCATTGGGATGCTCAACAACCGGCTCGCGAACGGCTTCGACATCCCCAACGCGAATTACATCATCGCTGCCTCGAGTGTGCCCGCCTGCACGACCACGTTCACCAATCCGTGCATCCCGGGTGGCATCTCCGCCGTTCCCTTCAACAACCACATCACCTTCTCGCCCGGACAAAAGGTAGGTCCCGCGATCAGTGACAACGTCGGTCCGCGCTTCGGCTTCGCCTATCAGCCTCACGCGAACACCGTAGTCAACGGCGGCATCGGCATGTTTTTCGACACCATCACCGCGCGTAGCCAGTGGGTTCAGAACAACATCGAAGGCCCCACCTGGCCGTGGACCACCGGCATCTCCGGCCAACAGACCAACAACGCCGTCGGTGGCTTCTGGCCAGGATCCCCGCAAAACCCACTGACTCCCATCACCAGCCTCGAGGGCAACTTCCCCTCACCGGTTGTCGCCGCCAGCCCGTGGCTCACCACGGGTGGCGGATACGTCCAGGCACCCGGCTACAGCGACCAGCGCTCCGTCGAGTGGAACCTGCAAGTCCAGCAACAATTCACCAACACGCAGCTTCTCACTCTCGGGTACGCAGGCTCCAAGAGCACGCGCCTCAACTTCACCGGCTTCGCCAACGCCGCCCAACATCCATCGCCCAACGGAACGCCTCTCACTACCATCGACACCTACAAGTACCTCCCCTGGGCGGCAAACGGATGGCACTACTCCACCGACAACGGATACGCCAACTACAACGCGCTGCTGCTTGAATATCAGAAGCGGTTCTCCAACAACTGGAACACCATCGCTTCCTATACCTGGGCCAAGGCCCTCGACAACAGCAGCGGCTGGTTCAACGCGGAAAACGGCACGGGCGGTGGCTCCGTCGTTCAGAGCTTCTTCATGCCGCGAAACGCCTACGGGAACTCCTCCTACGACATCCGCCACCTCTTCACCTGGAGCACTGTCTACTCGCTCCCCTTCGGCCCCAACCAGCGCTGGCTTACCAGCGGATGGACCTCTTACTTTGCCGGCGGATGGAAGGTTAACTATGTCTTCCAAATCCGCACCGGCCAGCCCTACAACCTCACCGTAGGTGGTGACCCGGCCAACATCTCCGGCGACAACGGCACGCTCTCCGGCTACTCCCGTCCCAACATGAACGGCAATCCCCTCCAGGGCGCCTGTGGCAGCACACCAGTCGGCGCCCGCGGAGCCGCCGGCTCCTGCCTCTTCAACCCCTTAGTCTTCTCCATCCCCGTAGCCAACTACGGCAACATGGGCAAGATGATCCTTCGCCAGCCCAACTTCAACAACCTCGACTTCTCTATCGTGAAAGAGACTCCGCTTCACGAGAGCGTCCACCTCGAACTGCGTGCCGAAGCCTTCAACATCTACAACGTGGTTCTTCCCGGAGCCCCCGGCACAACCATCGGCAACTCCTCCGCCGGCCTGGCCACAAGCCAGGGCACAACCCCCAGGGAACTCCAGTTCGGAGCCAAGATAATCTTTTGACGAACCCTCGCGCCCACGGCTCCAGAACTGTCTGGAACGACAATTCGTTGCTCTAATGTTCCACGGGGCAACTCAGCGCATCCGACTGGGGTATTTGTTCCGCGATGCGGCGATCGGCCGCGGTGAAGGTCATGCGGATTCCGTGCTTCGGCCGGAGAATGACCATCGGGCGCGCTTCGATTCTTTGCCCTGGGGGTAACTCGAAGTCGTAGCGGCGGAGAACGTCGCTCAGGATCATGAGGATCTGCAACATCGCGTAGTTCCCACCGATGCAGCCTCGGGGTCCGCCGCCGAAGGGAAGATAGGTGAAGGGCCTGCGCAGTTTCTCATTCGCTTTGAGGAAACGATCTGGATTGAAGTCTTCGGGATTCTCCCAGTAACGAGGCGCATGGTGCGCCCCATAGACATATGTAATGACCGTCGACCCACGGGGTATCACAATGTCCCCTACGCGGTCATCAGCGATCGCCTCACGGTCGATCATCCAGAACGGCGGATAGAGGCGTAGCCCTTCCTGGATGACCTGCGTTGTGAATTCGAACTTTGGAACGTCAGCGTGAGTGAGCGGCGCGTCGCCGAGCACCTGATCAAACTCCTGCCGTACCCTCTCAAGGCATTCCGGACGCGAGGACAAAAGATAGAGAAGCCACGAGAGACCGTTCGAAGAGGTTTCATGGCCGGCGACCAGAAGCTGCATGCTCTCGCTCAGGACGAGCTCATCGGTCATGCCTTCGCCATCGCTGTAACGTGCATCCATCAAGGTCTGCAGCAGATCGTTTCCGGGCGGCTCGCGCCGGCGTTTTTTGATGTACTCGAGAAGAACACCGTCCGCGCGAGTGCGCATCTCTTCGTGCTTGCGCAGTTCGCCGGAGGCTTGAAACCAGGGGTTTAGATATGGCTGCAACGTCTGGCGGACGATGAACTCCTGGACAGTGCAGATCGTGTGGCTGACCAGGTCGATGTCTTCATTCTTCAGCCGGGCGCCGAACAACGAACGAGCGACCATGGCGAAGGTCATCTTCATCAGTTGCGGATAGATGTCGACGGGGCCGAGGCGCACCTCGCGATCAAATTCCTGCAGCGAATCGGCGAGCGAGTCCTGCATGATCGACGACAGGGCATCAAGCTGCTTGCGATCGAAGCCCTTCTGGATGAGACGCCGCTGCGTGCGCCAGGCTTCTCCATGGGTGGTCAGCAGACCTTTGCCCAGGAAGTGGCCCATTCGCTTCACCTGGATCTCGGACTTCTGGTAGTTTTCCCAATTGGTCTTCAGCACATGCTGGATAATGGCCGGGTCGATGGTGACGATGGCCTCTTTCAAGCCGCCCAGGTAAATCCGGAAGGTATCGCCGAACTCCTCGTTGTACTTCGACAAAATCCGCACGGGATTTTGGAACATGGCGCGAGAGTCCGCAAAGCACCGCGACCGGGAGACTGCGGGAATTGGCTGCGACGTCATGCCCAGTCTTCCTGACGCTTGCATGAAGAATCCGAAATTCTCATCTCACTCATGGGGAGCTGCACTTGCAAATGAGGGAATGGATGAAGGCGAGAGATCAGCTCTCGCTACCCAATTGCTTCAAAAGTATCAGATGATGCCAAACCGCCCGGGTCATGGTGGGGTGTTGCCGGTAGGGAACCCCAAACTCTTTGGCGGTCTCACGGACAATCCGGGTGAGCGAAGCGTAGTGCGTATGGCAGACGAACGGGCATAGATGGTGAACGATGTGATGGTTCAGACCGCCTGCGAGCCAGCCCACCAGCGGGCGTTCGGTGGCATAGTCGGCGGTCGTGGCGAAGATGTGATAGACGGCGTTGTCAAACTCATTGCGGTCTGTGGGAAAGTAGGTGGTGTCGATGGTGTGTGTCGTCTGGAAGACCAGCGTTACGCTCAAACCGACGATCACGTGGACCAGGAGGAAGGCGCCAGCGACCAGCAAGGGCGACCTTCTCAAAATCAACACGGGCAGGACCAGCATGTACGTGAGATAGAAGGCCTTGCCGGCAAAGAGGATGATGTATTCGCGCAGAGGATGCCTGTCGCGCTTCAGGTAGTCGTGGGTTGGAAAGAAAAAACACTGGAAGTCTCTGAAGAACACGTAATCCAGAGAGAACAGCGCGTAGATCAGCAGCGCGTAGATGTGCTGGAACCGGTGCAGCGGTGAACGGGGTTCATGGGGCGTGAACCGGAAGATGCCGCGCCCTGAAAGGGCGTCGTCTTCACCCTGAAGGTTGATGCAGGAATGGTGGCCTCGATGGTGGAGGATGCGCCACATGTAGGAGCTGATTCCGCAAAGATCGAAGACGTAGTTGAGCGTCTTGTTGATGAACGGCCGGGAGGAGATGGCGTTGTGGTTGCTGTCGTGAGCGATATTTAGCAACAGGAAGGTTTGGGCAAGGCCTCCCAGCAGATAGAGGGCAACAAACCTCCAGGAACCGGGTCGGAATACGTACAGAGCAATCCAACTGCCCGCCAGGACCGCCAGGCCAGAGGCTATCTTGAGCCACATCGCAGAGTTAGCTTTGGGAGAGAGGTCCTGGTCTGCAAAATACCTGTCCAGGCGGCGGCGCAAGACCTTGGGGAATGTGGGTGCACTTGTCGGGTCCATAGATTCGCGGGAGGCGGATTCAGACGGCGAAAGTCCGTATGTATCAACCTCTTGAGCGATCACCGCTTCCGGCTCAAACGTCACCTACGCCTCCGCAGTCATGGGAATTGAGCCTGGGGTTCCATTCGTCCAGAGCGTGGTTCCTGCGAATTCCCAGCTACGCAGTCCACACCTGCAGTGATTCTATGGATGGCCAATGGGGACATCAAGAGGAAAAGCAGGTCGATATCACCTTCGTGCGGCTCCGTCCTTGCACGCAATAGTCATGGAATTCTACGAATGCTTTGCTAACATGGGTCAACCAATGGAACGTGACAGGCGGAGTTGCCGACATGGCGCCAAACGAGTTCGGCAGAGCTCCGTGAGCCTCTCGCATCCCGCGCCGCGAAATAGGATTCCTCAATGCGCGAAGCGAGCGACACCAGGGCTGCAAGGAGACGACGCGAATATTCCGGCTATAGACCCAACACTTGACTCACGCGTCGCCCTGCAGAGCGGGGCAGCACGATATCTAGTTCCTGCTTGCTTTCGATTCAACCTGGAGGATCGCCGTTAGATGAAGGCTTCGCTGTTAGACCACTTGGACAGGCTGGCAGTTGAACGCCCCAGCAAACTCCTCTATTCGTTTCTTGACCTGAACGGCGATCCGACGGAGAGCTATACCTATGCGTCCTTCCAGCATCGGACGAAGGCCATAGCCTCGCACCTGCGGAAAGAGCACCGTTTCAAGTCCGGGGACCGGCTCCTGCTCGCCTATCCGCCGGGGCTTGAGATGATTTGCGCCTTTTTCGGTTGCGTGCGCGCCGGATTGATCCCGGTGCCTGTCTACCCTCCCAGCTCTCGCGGCTTCCAGAGCGCGCTGTACAAGATGGTGTACATCGCCAAGGATTGCGATGCGGCAGGCGTCCTGACAAGCAAGGACTACCACGCATCTCTTAAGACGAATCTTGCGAGGAGCGGCGTAGCGGCGTCAGGCGTCGACGTGGACTATATCTCCAGCCTTCCCTGGATCGCCACGGAAGACTTCGAGGATGCCGTCGCACATCAGGCAGCTGTCGAGCCTTCGGAGATTCTGTTTCTCCAGTACACCTCCGGCTCGACGATGGAGCCGAAGGGTGTGATCGTGACGCACGAGAATATTCTGACGACATGTCCACTGGTGATCGACCATGCCTCGCCGGTCGTGGTGTCCTGGCTTCCCCAGTATCACGATATGGGACTGATCGGATGCTACCTGTACCCGGCGCTGAAGGGCGGCACGACGTACGGGTTCGCGCCAATGGACTTCATTCAGCGGCCGATCCTGTGGTTCGACACCATAACGACGTACCAGGCCACAGCGACGGCAGCACCGAACTTCGCCTACGACTATTGCCTCCGTGGTTCGAGACTCTCCAAAGAGAGCCTTGAGGACTGTGACCTCAGCTCGCTTCGCGTGTTGATGTGCGCGGCGGAGCCCGTGAAGGCGGACACGTACACCCGGTTTCTGGAGGCGTTTCAGCCTTGCGGACTCAAGTCGGAGAGTTTTTACGTGGCGTACGGGTTGGCCGAGAATACTCTGGCCGTTTCGCTGGGCGGACGCACCATTATTTCCGCTAATAAGCGCGCACTTGCATTAGGCACAGCCCGAATGACGACCGAGGTGTCGGAGATCGACGGAGCTACGCAGATTGTCAGCTGTGGCACTCCCCTTCCGGGCCTCGACGTGAAGATTGTCGATCCAGAGGGGCACTTTGCCCTGAAGCCCGGGCGCATCGGTGAAATCTGGATTGCCGGCAGCGGCAAGTGTCCTGGGTACTGGAACAACTCCGAGCTGACGCTGAAGCAGTTCCGCGCGCGGCTTGTGGACGACACTCCTTACGATGACGGCTATCTGCGAACGGGCGACATGGGTTTCTTCCATGAAGGCGAGCTGTTCGTCTGCGGCCGCATCAAAGACATGATTATTCTGCGGGGCCAGAACTACTATCCGCAGGACATCGAGAACGTTGTCGAGAAGGCATCCGCTCTGATCAGGCACAACTGCGTCGCCGCCTTTCAGATTCAGGAGGACAGCGAGCCTGCGCTGGCTATCGTTGCTGAGGTGAAGAATCCCCGGGCGCTTCCCGACGCTCGCAAGATTGCCGCTGCAGTGCGGAGCTATCTGAACGTGGAGGTTGCGGTGATCTCTCTCATCGCGCCACGTGCCATACCGAGAACCAGTTCCGGCAAGATCATGCGCCACAAGACCAAGCAAATGTGGAGCGCAGGTGAATTTACTGTCCTCTCGGACTTTTCGCGGGAGAAGGACGCCGGCTGTGCTACATCCAGTGCCGAGATTGAGGGGCCTTTCGCTGAACTGAAGGCCAGGTACAACCTCACAGGCCAGGAGCCCTACAACCTGGTCGAAGCGGGGCTGGATTCTCTGGATCTCGTTGTGTTCATGCATGAACTCAAGGAGCTCCTGAAAGACAAGGGCGCTGAGATGCTGGCGCGGCAGGTGGATATTGGCGTCATTCAGCGTGTCAGTGTAGCCGAGTTGTTCGGGCTGGCCGAACAGTTGGAGAGCGCGCCCGAGGAAGCGCTGCTCCAGCTGAGGCATTCCCTCGCAGTCTTCCGCGAAGAGCAGAGTGCTGCCGAGCGGCAAATGATGAGCGACGATCGCAAGCTCGTCTTTGAGCCTTCAACGCCTGCAGCGTTACCGGCGATCCCGGTCATGAATAGGGTGCTCCTGACGGGAGGTACAGGTTTCATCGGGCCGTTCCTGATGAAGAGCCTGCTCGAGCAGACGCGCGCGAAGCTTTACGTTCTCGTGAGGTCTTCGGACGAAAAGCAGGGCATGCAAAGACTAAGGGCTGCGATGGATTCGATGGGACCGCGCGACCACCGTTTGATGGAGATGTTCGAAGACCGTGTCATTCCCGTCTGCGGCGATCTCGGACAGCCGAGCCTGGGCTTGACGCAAGACTCGTGGGACTTCCTCAAGGAGGAGATCGACACGGTCTTCCATAACGGCGCGACCGTGAACTATCTGTTCAACTATGACCGCATGCGCGAAGCGAACGTGCTGGGGACGAACGAGATTCTGCGCCTGGCATTTGAGGGACGACGCAAGGAATTCAACTACGTCTCGACGACCTTTATCTTCGGATGGGCGATCAAGTCAGTCCTCTACGAGACCGACATGAATGCGAAGATGGAGCTCCTCGACTTTGGGTATAGCCAATCCAAATGGGTCGCGGAACAGGTCGTGTTCGACGCGCGCAGCCGCGGACTTTCGACGCGGGTCTTCAGGCCGGCGCTCGTCAGTCCTTCGGTCACCGGAGGCGGCAATAACTTCGATATCGCGGTCCGCCTGGTTGCCTTCATGGTCAACCACGGCATTGGCGTCGATACCCTGAACCAGGTCAGCTTCGTCCCGGCGGACGTTGTGGCGAATAACATCGTTGCGATCTCCACCACACCGGGCACGGCCAATAAGACGTATCACGTGGTGCGGGATGAATATTCAAACATGCTGGACATTACCCGGCTGATTACCGAGTCGACGGGCAGGCAGTTCGAGATCTTCAGCCTTCCCGATTTCGTTCCCGAGCTTATCCGGAGATGCCGAAAGGAAGACCTTCTGTTTCCATTGCTGGATTTTCTTGTGGGGTCTGTCGACAACATCTCCGCGATGGAGTTCAAGCGCTATGAGAGTTCTACCTACCAGGCTGCGCGGGACCGGTCTTTGTGGGGAAAAGCTGATCCAACTCTGGAAGACACGGTCGATGGCATTTTGAAGTTCATGAACCGGAAAGGGATCATCTCGGTCGCTCCTCGGGAGATTGTCCCTATAACGCCATCCATCGATCCCATTCCCGACTGTACGGACACGCTCTCCGTTACTGCTTCCTAAAGAGAAGCTTCTCCGTGAAACGCTGACCGGTCTCCAGCGTGCCTGTGGATGTCAGGGTCATCTGCTGTCCATCGGCGGAGACCACCCACCTGTCCTTTTCCGAAACCTGATCGTCCCGGCGGTAGGTCGCATCGACAGTGTGTGAATCGACGAGCTGAAGAGTCACGGTGTCGTTGCGTGAGTTCCTCACGTCATATGGCTTCCCGTCGAAGCGAGCGGTGTAGCTGTCGTCACCAAGAAAGCGGACCGCACTGTCATCCTGTTCGATCTTCAGGACCAGGCCCTGCCGCTGGCGACTCTTGCTGAGATCTTCGGTCCACTCGCCCGCGAAGGGGTCCGCAGCGACCTTCTTGCCTCCGCTGCGCGTCCAAACGGTGATCTGATCCGGTTTTCCCGCAGACACGGCAGTGCTCGTCATCTCGTTCCCGTTGCTCGAGATCTTTTCGCGGATTGTCGCTACAACAGCCGCACCCTTTTCTTCCTTCACCTCAACCTGCTTCTTGTCGATCTTGTGCAGCTCAATTTGATCGAACCCCAGATTTCCTGGCGCAGATGACTTATGCCCATTCCAATTCGCGCTGAAATCGAGGTGGGTTTCGCCCGACATGAGGACATGCACGCCATCGTGAAGGGGCGTGATCGAGAGACGGTTTGGAGGGTCCAAGCTGGACTGTGCAGAAAGAAGTGTCCAGGAACCGATGCGTGGATCCGAGACCCCTGACTGGAAGGTAGCAAGCAGTCCAAGCAACAAGAGCAAACGAATAGAAAACCTCCCTAGCCCATGGTTGGGCTTCGCCGGTCCAGGCTACCTTCGGGTAAGTTTATACTCGCGATCCATCGCGCGGCCATGGATCGGTTCCTCACGAGGCACTGCCTTTGGCTTCTTCGATTCTTCGGCATCGGAGAGTTCAATCGGTGACGATTTTGTATGACATGATGAGTGCCATGCAGGTGCGCCATTTCTGGGTATCAGGGGCCGTCTTTGCAGTTGCCATCGCCCTCCTTCCCTTCTCCTTCCATTCCGAACGCCGTCTCGAGACGGCGACCCGTGTCGAAGGAAGTCAGTCCGAAACTGTCCGGCAGGAGTTGGCGACACGCTTCCGGTCGCCGTTTGTCGATCGCGTCGCCCTTGTGGTTCAGGGACTTCCGCCTGCGAATTCCGCTGACGGCGGGCAAGCGCTGCAGGTCATTGAGGACGGACTGAGAGACCAACCCGGCGTTTCGGGTGTGGTGTCCTATCTCGACTTGCGCGATCCAATCTTCCTGGGCCAAGGAGGTGGGACTTATGTTCTGGTAGGACTCGAGTCGAGCGACGGTCCCGTGGAGGCGCTTGTTCCAAAGCTTCACAAGACTGCGGCCACACTCGAAAACCAATTACGCGGCCAATATCCCGCGGTGAAGCTCGAACTCACCGGCGAGATTCCTCTGAACTTTGACATTCGGCAAACAAGTTCCGAGGACGTGCGGCGCGGCGAGAGCCTGGTAATCCCCGCGACCCTGGCGCTTCTACTGGTGTCGTTTGGAAGCTTGATGGCTGCCTTTATTCCCTTGGCGATTGGACAGCTTGCTATCGCGACCACTCTCGCCATCACAGGATTCCTGGCACAGCGCTGGCACCTGTCCATTTTGGTTCAGAACCTGGCAACTATGCTCGGTTTGGGCTTGGGAATTGACTACGCGTTGCTGATGATCAGCCGCTTCCGGGAGGCGGTCGCCGCGGGGAACAGCGGACCCGCAGCCTCGGTAATCGCAGCGCGGCGCGCAGGTCGGACTCTTCTTATCTCAGCCTCAACGGTAGCGATCGGATTTCTGGCGCTTCTGACGGTTCCCATCAGCGAAATCCGCTCGATCGGTATTGCGGGATTTCTTGTGGCGGCAATAAGCGTGTTGCTAACCAATACCCTGGTTCCTGCGGTGCTGGCGCTGCTGGGCTCGCGAATTGACCTTGGCAGAATGCCCTTCACGCCGAGGTTGGACGCGCAACGCGCCGCAAGGACGGGGAATCGCTGGCGCAGGTGGGGAACAGTGATTGTTGCGCACCCTTGGCTTGCTCTTCTTTTGGCCGGCACGCCATTGCTGCTGCTCGGTTGGCAGGGAGGGCGACTGGATACGCGGGTCCCCACAGTAGATTGGCTTCCGCGCAAGGCCGAATCCGTGCGTGCGCTTCACGCCCTCGAGCAGATGGGTCGGGGCGGCGTCGTCGAGTCCCTGCGCATGATCGTGGAGCTCCCAAAGGATTCCATCACGCAAAGCGATGCGGGATGGGACGCGATTGATCACCTCAGCAAGCGACTCGCGAGCGACCCTCGCTGCTATCGGGTAATTTCCATCACGACAATTGCCGGGGGCAATCGAGATTCGCTGAGCGGCCTCTCGCGCGAGACGCATCGAACATTCTTAAGTAGCGATGGGCACGCAGCGTTCGTTGAAGTGGTCCCTGCGAGTTCGGTATCGCTCCGCGATCAGGTTGATTGGGTGCGACAGCTCCGCAAAATCGGCGCGCCGGCTCTCACCGGTGTTCCTGACGCGACGCTCCTTATCGGCGGTATCCCGGCGCTCAACGCGGATTATGAAACGATCGTCAGAAACAGCTTTCTGCCAGTAACCGCATTGGTGGTCGTGGTGACATTCCTGGCTCTACTCGGAGGGTTCCGATCAGTGTTCGCTGCCATGAAAGCCATCGCACTGAATCTGCTCTCGGTCGCAGCATCTTTTGGGGCATTGGTCCTGGTCTTCCAGTACGGACACGGAAGTCGATTCCTTGGAGTTCCCGGAGGAACGGGTAGCGTGTTTCCACTTGTACCGATCGTCGCCTTCGCGATCGTGTTCGGATTGAGCATGGACTATGAGGTATTTCTGGTCGCGCGTGTTCTCGAGGCCAGGAGGAACGGCCTGAGCGAAACAGAGGCCATCCCGGAAGGAATGGCCAGGACCGCAGGCCTGATCACCAGCGCCGCGGCGATCATGATCGTGGTATTCCTCGCATTCACCTTTGGAGATTTTTTGGTCGTCAAGATGATCGGATTCACACTGGCGGTCGCCGTCTTGATCGACGCGACTCTCGTCCGTATCGTGATCGGCCCCGCGCTCCTTCGTCTTGCGGGGGATTGGAACTGGTGGCCCGGGGGCCTCAGATCGCAACACAACAGTTCCATAGCGGCTACAGAGAAATGACCAGGCCCGGCTGGCCGCAGGCTCAGTCGATTTGTACTCGCCAATCTCGCCCACCGTCCGATTCGCAGCCTGTTGAGCGGTCCCGCTCAGCGACCTGCAGTCCCGGCTGCCAGAAAACGGCAAAATCGAGCACGATAAGAAGAACGGCATCGCCACGCTCAGAGAGGTCGAACGCCAGCACATCTTTCCGTCCTGGAACAGACCAAGTGGCGTGCTATTCGGGACCAAACGGAGCTGCCGCAAAACTCGGCCTGAAGCGTTCGACGCTCCAGTTCCGTGGAAATCCCCTCTCAGAGTTGAATCACACAGCTCCGAGCTTCCGAAGTATTCATCGCTCGCGAAGGATTTGGTGACACCTGTTGAAAGTGAGGTGAATTCGGTATCTGGGGAATGTCGGCGATCGGTTGGTTATCGTGTGCAATTCCTGTGACTTACGGGAGTGTCGCAACATAACGTTTACCGTGTCTTGACATTCTCCTCATCATTCATCTATTTACTGCGTTCCATGGTTAAAAATTTCGGCCGCTCTGCCCTGCTGCGTCTCGGCGCGACACTCATTCTCCTTGTCGCTCCGCTGCAGCTCCTCCATGCGCAATATGACAACGGCAGTCTCGTAGGCACAATCCGCGATGCCAGCGGAGCCGCGATACCCAAAGCGAATGTGACCATCACGAATTCGGCAACTGGTGTCACTTATGCGGTAAAGACCGACGAGGGTGGCAACTACGATGTACCGGAGCTCCGCGTCGGCGTGTATAGCGTAACCGCCAATGCGACGGGATTCGCCCCGGCTGTGGCGAAGAACATCACGGTCTCCGTCGGGAATCGCCAGCGCATCGACCTCTCGTTGAAGGTGGGCAGCACAGAGGTCTCGGTTGAGGTCAGCGATATTGCCCTTCAGATCCAGACCGACTCAAGTCAACGTGACCAGACGATTACGAACGCTCAATCCGAGGCGTTGCCGCTGGTCAACCGCAACTACACTGACCTGCTTGGACTGGTGACAGGTGTGCGCCAGGCACCCACCGCTGCAACCACATCCAGTAACGGCAACAGCCTTATCCGGCAGGGTGCGTATAACGTCAATGGCCAGCGGTCTGTCTTCAACAACTTCCTGCTTGATGGCATGGACAACAACTCCTACGGCGAGTCAAACCAGGGCTTCGACAACCAGATCATCTCCGTTCCGCCGGAGTCCGTCGAGCAGTTCAGTGTGGTGACGAACAACGAGACTGCAGAATATGGGCGGAGTTCCGCGGCCACGATCAACGTCGCCTCTCGTTCAGGCACCAATCTGTTCCATGCGATCGGAGTACGAGTTCTTGCGCAATACCGATCTGAACGCGGCCGGCTTCTTCAAGCCAACCTTGATCGGAACGAACGGTCCCGTACCCTTTCGCAAGCCGACCTACAACCGCAATCAGTTTGGCGGCGACTTCGGCGGTCCGATTGTCCACGACAAGCTGTTCTTCTTCCTCGACTATGAGGGCCTCCGCGCCGTCACCAAGCCGCTCTTCGTTCTTACGCTTCCCACACAGAATGAGTTGAACGGCATCCTGGTCGTTCCCGTCCGCAATCCCATCACGAATGTCGTCTATCCCGCCAATACTGCGATCCCAACCGGCGCGATCAATCCGCTTTCACTTCAAATGGTCAACGCCTTCAAGTCCATCAGCGGCCTCCCGGTCTCCGGCGCACCTGCCAATGGACAGAACGCGAATGATTACTCCGTTCAGATACCCTTCCGCGACTACTCCGACAAAGGCGATCTGCGCCTTGATTACGCGCTGAATTCTTCGTCGCAGTTCTTCCTTCGCGTCAGCGATCGCAAGGAAAACGGAATCAACTATCCCACGATTCCGCTGCCGCTCGAAGGTCAGACCGCCGGTATACAGCGCATTCTGGATCAGCAAATCGCCCTGGGCTACACAGGGATATTTGGAGCGAACCGTGTACTTGATGTCCGGTTTGGCATCTCGCGCACGAAGGCGGGCAAGACGCCACTGAGCGTCGGCACGCCGGCGTTTCCGATTCCCGGTTTGCCGACTTCGCCGCAACTCTCCGGCGGTTTACCCGCTACCGGCATCTCAGGTGGCTTCACGTCATTCGGCCGCCAGACCACGAACCCGCAGTTCCAGAATCCGTCCCTCATCGACCCGAAGGTGAACTACACGTGGGTGCACGGCCAGCACTCGCTCAAGTTCGGCTACGAGTGGGAGAAGGTCTTCATGGGAGTGCTGGACAACAACCCACTCTACGGCCAGTACACCTTCGGTGGAGGCTACACCGCCTGCCCAGCCGGTACCGTGATTCCCGGCGTAGGTACATGCTCCTCGGCTGCCGGAACACCGGTGAATCTCTCCACAACCAAGGTCGCGGATACTTACTTCGCGGACTTCCTCTTCGGTACTACGAGCGCCTACGCCCTTGCGAACTTCTTTGAGGCTCACCTCCGCGAAACACTCCAAAGTGTCTATGCGCAGGATGATTGGAAGGTCCTGCCCAACCTCACGCTGAATCTCGGACTGCGTTGGGAGTACGGATCACCTTACTCCGAGAAGTACAACTACGTCTCCAACTGGGACCCAGTCAGCCAGACTGTCTTAACGCGTTCGCCTGGAGCTGTTGCGGGAAACGGCATTACTCCCATCTCAGCTGGCGGCGTCTACGGAAAGACGCTGGTGGATCCTGACTACGACGACTTCGCCCCGCGCATCGGCTTTGCCTATTCACCGGTATCGAATATCTCCGTTCGCGGAGGGTTCGGTTTGGGGTTTGTGCACTACACGCGCGCAGGATCCGGCGACATTCTCGCTATCAACGCGCCGCAGGCACAGTTCGCTGCGGTGACGCAGAGCACGCCGACAGCGGCGAACCATTGCACCACACCGCTGCCGGCGCAGATCATTCCGACGGGCAGCACGGTGCCGAGTTGCTATGCAACGATCGATCAGGGATTTCCGAGCGGCTTAGTTACGAGCTTCAATCCGGCGACCGACAATATCACCTGGGTCCCGAGGAACACCCGCGACAGCTACGTTGAGAACTACTACCTCGCGGTCCAGCGCCAGCTCTTCAAGAACAGCCTGGTTGACGTCGCCTATGTCGGCAACCACGGCGTGAAGCTGCAGGGCTTCATCAACGGCAATCAGCGCAACATCACCGCGACCGGCACCTACACACGCCCGTTCGGCAACTGGCCCTCAGACATCACCGAGGCCCTGAACGAGTTCATGTCCAACTACAACTCGCTGCAGGTGCGTTACGAGCAGCGCATGGTGGCTGGACTTACTCTCCTGAACAGCTTCACCTGGGAGCACTCGCTCGATAATGCCAGCGCCTCGCTCGAGGGCAACACGCCCTCGCCTCAGGACGCCAACCACCTTTCAGCAGACTACGCACAGTCTGATTACAATCTGCCGATCAGCAACATCACAAGCATTGTCTACGATCTTCCATTCGGACGCGGCCGCCATTTTGGCAACGGCTGGAACCCAGCAGTCAATACTGTATTGGGCGGATGGGGGTTGAACGTCATCAACACGGCGCAGGCCGGAACCCCGTTCAACATCACGTACTCGCCCAATGCCGCGCAGCTCGCGTCGACACAGATCACCGCGAACTATCGCGGCGTGAATCTCTACCGTCCGAATCGCGTACCCGGCGTTCCGCTGACGCTTGGCCGCAAGGTGCAGCAGGCCAATACCGGCTACGTCCAGTACATCAACTACGCTGCTCTGCAATTGCCGCCGATCAATAGCTCCAGCGGGACGCTGCTGCCGCCCTTTGGCACTCTCTCACGCAATCCCGGACGCACTCCTCCGCTCTACCAGACCGATCTCGCTATCAACAAGCGTTTCCAAACACCAGTCGAGCGGTTGCAGGTCGAGTTTCGTTCGGAGCTCTATAACGTCTTCAACCACACCAACCTTTATCTGCCGAGCAGCCCCACGGGCACTCAAGGCTCCGCTCCAACGGCTGGTGGCATTATCTCCAGCACCTTCACTCCGCGCGTTGTACAGTTCGCCTTGAAGGTCATCTACTAAACAATCCCTACGTACAGATCGAGCGAGCTGGTCAATCAGCTCGCTCGATCTGCCTTTTAGCAGACGGTCAATCTACTTCAACTGGCGGCTATGCGGGAAGAATCTCAAACGGGCGCATCATCTCGTTATCTTCGTGCTCCAGGATGTGGCAATGCCAGACATAGCGTCCGGCGAAGCCCTCGAATGGGATGATGATGCGCGTGACATGCCCTTGTTCGCAACGAATCGTGTCCTTCCAACCGGCCTCCTCGGGGCTTGGAGGAATTGCCGGTCCAGTGAAGCGGAGCTCAGTCTTGTCGAGGTAATCGAAGACATCGAAAGGACGGCGGTCGAGCAAGCGAAATTTCACCAGATGGAGATGGATAGGATGAGTATCCTCAGTCAGATTGACGATCTCCCATATCTCAACGGTGTTGAGCACCGGCTTCTCGGTGACCGGCATGTGCCAGCGAGAATTGTTCAGTGTCATGCCCATTGATTGCTGAACCTTGTCCATCGCCTCGTTCAGCGTTAGACGGCGTGTCTTAATCGCTTTGCTTTCCGGCAAAGGATCGATGGACCGAAGACTCGACGGTAACGAGGTTGCTTCGCTCGCTTTGCTCCCCGCAACACGCAGCTGCAATATCTCGAACGAGTCGCTGCGAAGGATGACGTTCTTTCCGGCGTAAGGTGCGAGGTCGAGAAGGATGTCGGTGCGCTCGGCCGGTGCGAGATTGATACGTTTGGCTGGGACTGGAGCGGAGAGCAGACCCTGATCGCTGCCGATGATATGCATCTGCGCGGGATCATCACCGAACGAGATGCGGAAGAAGCGGGCGTTGGAGCCGTTCATGACGCGGAAGCGATAGAGGCGCGGCTCGACGTTGAGATAAGGAAAGAGCATGCCGTTGGCCAGCATGACGTTCGAGTAGACCTCGGGAACCCATGGCGCATTGGGAATGCCGGAGGTCTCATAATCGAGCTGGCCATCGGCGCGGAGAGCGCGGTCGTAGAGGATGAGCGGGATCTCATAGCGTCCGCTGGGGAGATGAAGAGAGTCTTCCGTCTTGTCGCGGACGATGAACAGACCCTGCAAGCCAGCGTAGATGTTGAGCCGATTAATGCCCATCGTGTGGTCGTGATAGAAGAGCATCGCGGCGTCCTGCCGGTTTGGGTAGTGGCAGAGAAACGAGTTGCCAGGCGTGACCCAGTGCTCCGGGTAGCCGTCGCTGGCAGCTGGGGTGCGGCCCCCGTGGAGGTGAATGACGCAACGCACCTCCGGCTGGTCAGCCTCAGCACCGCAGAGGTTGTGGTCGATGGGAAGAAAGTGCTTTTCAGGAAGCCGGTTTTGCCATTCGACGAGCAGCCCCTGGCCGCTGCGGGTTTCAAAAAGAGGACCTGGACTGGAGCCGTTGAATCCCCAGAGCCGCGTGGGAGGGAGATCGCGGTGAAGCTTCGCGTGAAGCTCCTCGATCCGAACTCGATAGAGCGGAAGTTTCTGGTTCGGGTTTGTCGGGTCGGGCGAAGCTCGGTGGAGCGAAGCGTTGACGGCAGTGGCAGCGGGTCGACGTAGCGCGCGAGCGTGCTCGGGATCGAGTGCGGACGAGTGGACGGAGCCCGGCGGCGCGGCTTGTGGGAGAGCGGACTGCGCGAACGTTGCCGAGATCTTCGTGACAGGAAGCGAGGCCGCGAACAGGCTGCTGTGGCGAAGAAACGAGCGTCTCGAGATCAAAGCCGGAATCCTTGCGCAAAGACAAAAGTGCTGGAGCAGGTTCGCTCCAGCACTTTACTCCGCGGACATCTCTGGCGAGTAAACGCGGCTTAGAAAAAGAAGCCCGGCGGACCTTGGTTGGTGGGCTCGCCTGTACTCTCGTTGAGGACGAACGCGCCGTGTTGCGGATGATTGAAGTCAAACATATTGGTTAGCACGCCCGCCCGGCTATCGAAGGAACCCTCGATGCGCTGGCCGCCGACCCAGTTGTCCTCGATGAAACGCAGGATCGAAGACTGATCGGTTACGGTGTGGTCGACGAAGTTGTGCTTCGCGTAAGGAGAGATGACGAGCAGGGGAAGACGTGGGCCGTAGCCGCAGCGTCCTTGCGCGTTCTGAGCAGTGGGACTGGGGAGTGCAGCGGCTCCGTTGCCGCAGGAACCGTTGGTGAGGGCGTCCTGAGGGGTGGATGACTGGTTGACGATGGGGCCCATCTGGTGGTCATACCAGCCGTCGGAGTCGTCATACGCGATGACCACGGCCGTGCTATTCCAATCAGGCTGCTGCTGGAGGAAGTTGATGACATGCACAACGAAGTTCTGCTCGTCGAGAGGGTCGGAGTAACCGGCGTGACCGTCCTGATATCCGGGAGCCTTGAGGAAGCTGACGGCCGGGAAGTTACCCGCGGAAACGGCAGCGTAAAAGTCGTTGATGTCGTACTGGTGGTTGGCCGCGTCGCCCTGATACCCGATCATGTGGACTGAGCTGGGGCGCGTGTGCTGCTCGTTGCGCGTTGAGGTGTAGTACTGGAATGGCTGATGGTGCGGGATGTAGTCCGCTTTGTTCGTGTTGGTGACAGCAGAGGTAGTGGAGCGCTTGCAACCCGTGGTGCCGTTTGCGTTGGTGGTCTGAAGATTGAAGCCGCCCTCGAAGAAGCCCCAGGTCACGCCGCGGCTGTTCAGAAGGTCACCAATGTTCTGTCCGCTGAAATGAACCACACCAGTCCCAGAGCAGACATCGCCGACGGGATCTGCGTCGCTCACGAGCGTGGTACCGCCGCCACCGTCAGGAACGATGTCACTACCGACGTTCGCGGAGTCATCCACGCCGCCCGTCTGGCCGGAGATGAGATTGATGGCACCAGGAGTAGAGGGGCCGAAGGTCGTGCCATACGAGTTATCGTTCATGGCAAACTGCTGCGCATAATTCCACATGGCCGTGACGGTGTTGCCGTCGTAGTAGCCCATTACGAGGCCTTTGGTGGTCAGTCCGGAAGGCGGCGGTCCGGGGGTTCCGGTGTACTTGGGAAAGCCGTCCATGAGACCGCCGTCGAATGCCTGCTGCTCGGGGCCGTAATCGTGATCCTGGTCTGCAGTCGCGGCCTCAGAGCGGTCGAGCCGGAAGGGATTCGCAGCGTCCGTTCCGTTCAGTGTCTTATTGAGGAAGTTGGGATTGTTGAACAGAAGCGCATCGGTGAAGCCGTTGACTGAGGGAGTGTCCGCGGCCGGAACGAACCTGGGTTCGCCCTTGGGGTTGGTGGCGTAGGGATACGTACCGAAGTAGTGATCGAAGGAGATGTTCTCCTGGAAGATCACCACGATGTGTTTGATGGGGGTGGCGGTTTGTCCCGAACCGGAAGGCTGCGCGACAGCAACTCCCGAGCTCGATAGTTGTCCGGCCACAAGCAGCATGGCAAGAGAACTTGCAGCTAATTTCTGCATTGTTACTCCTCCTATGGCAGACGCGAGTCCACCAAAGGTCAGCGTAGAGAGAGATTGTGAAGGCGCCGCAATGGTTAGGTAAAACTCACTCGAAGGGGAACTGTGGCGGCGTCATTGGGCCACACGCCCGTGGTATCCCGGCCTTGACCATGCGAAGCATGGGCCTCGGCTGGGGGAGCGAAGACTGGATCAGATCCAGATGTAGTACATAGCACCTGAAGGAAGTCTCATCCCTAATGACGATGGCCTGCATCCGCTGGAGCGGCTAGCTTCTTTCCGAATTCACTGCTCTGCCCGGGGTGAAGTGTGCGCTCGGGATCCTCCGTGTAGCCAGGCGTCGGCCCGTCCAGAATCGGCGAAGTCAGCCCTGACAGACTCGCCGCCCCTTGGCCAGGCTTGAGTTCAAACACGATCACGTCGTTCCTTCCCTTCTTCAGCCACGGTCCCGGCACATACAACGTATCCTGCGGGCCGATGTTCCAGAACCTGCCGAGAGCATGTCCATTAATCCAGAGAAGTCCCTTGCCCAATGCCCGAACATCCAGAAACGAATCGCCGGTATCGGCCAGTTCGAAGGAGCCGACACTGAAATGTGGCGCGTCCGAGTCCGTCAGCTTTCCGGCTTTGTGAGAGCTCGCAATGAGGCCCACCGGATTGTCCATCGGGAGTGAGTACATCTGCCAGCCTGTTAGCTCTCGGTCTCCGAGGCGTGCTCCCCGTATACCCTTCCGCTCGTCGCGCATCGCTCCGGTGGAGTTCAACCTTCCAGTGTTTTCGACCAGGATATCGAGCACTGCCGGCCCGGCAGTACTCAGTTGAAGACTGTTCTGCTCGTAGTGACGATCTAACGTACCCACCAACTGACCGTCGACGTAGACCTGAACGTAGTCGTATGGGTGATCAAGTTCGAGTCGCTCGCTGTGAACTGCCTCCGTCAGTTGCTTCCGATAGAGCACATAACCATAGGATTGATCGAGTTGTTCCATCGTCAGTGGCTGGGGATTTGAGACAGGATTCGGGAGAACATCCCACAGTTGCGCAACGGGTTCCACTGAGAACTTCGGAATGGGTATGACTTTGGGAGTAGGCGGCAGCGGAAGCTGCTTTTCGCCCGTCGCTCTCAGGATCGCATCGCGATAGGCGAAGAACTTCGGCGTGGGATGTCCCGCCTCGTCTAAGGGAGCGTCGTAGTCGTAACTCGTCACATTGCCGCGGTAACGCCCCGTGCTGCGACTCGCCCCCGCCATCATCCCGAAGCTTGTACCTCCGTGAAACATGTAGATGTTCAACGAGGCGTGGTGGCCAAGAATATAGTTAAGGTCTTCAAGCTGTGGAGCGATCGGTCGCGTCTCGTGTGGGTGCCCCCAAAGGTCAAACCATCCCGGCCAATATTCGGATGCGAACAGAGGCTGCCCCGGACGATATGCAGCCAGCACATCCAAGCCCGCTTTCGCGCGGCCCGTTCCAAAATTCACTCCCGCCAACACGCCATCAATCTCTCCTTTACCAAGAGCCTTGGAGGGATCAACGGTATAGAGCAGTGACTGATTAAAGCCTGCGTCGATGAAGATCTCCTTCATGCGTTTCATGTACGCCGGATCGTTAGAGAAGTTGCCGTATTCATTCTCGATCTGTGTCGCAATCACCGGCCCGCCGTAGCCGATCTGGTACTTGGCCACCTCCTGGCCCAGGCGCTTCATCCATCGCTCAACCGGAACCAGGAACGCGGGATCGTTTGCGCGAAGAGCCTTCGACATCCGAGGGTCTTTCAGGAGCCACGCGGGGAAGCCGCCGAACTCCCATTCCGCACACGAGTAGGGGCCTGCTCTCAAGAGGACGTAGAGATGTTCCTCCTGAGCAAGCTTCAGAAATGCAGCAAGGTCAGCGTCACCTGAGAAGTTGTAAACGCCTGGTCGAGGCTCGTGGACATTCCAGAACACATACGTCGCAATGGTGTTCAGTCCCATTGCCTTGGCCATCTCCATGCGCTGGCGCCAATACTGATGCGGCATCCGAGCGTAGTGCATCTCGCCCGCTATGATCTGGAACGGCTTGTGATCCAGTTCAAAGTGGTCCCCTACGACCTCGAAAGAATGCTGAGGAGTCTGCGCGACTGCGTGGGCAGACAACATTCCAAGTAGCGGAATAGCGAAGAGCAAAAGGAGTCGTCTTTTCATCCTGTTGGGCATCTCTTCCCGTCTTTGGGAGTAGTTGTTCCGGACGAGGTATCACCGCTGCGATGCGAGCATGATCGGCGTCACGATATACCCTCTCACGCTAACAGACGGTCAATGTCGTCGCGTATGAAGTCGACCCGGCTGAGAGTCCTGCCGGATTAATCAACACGGCCGGACGCTATTCTCTATGCATGGACCTCGCATTAATCCTTCAGCAGATCGACGCTGAGATCACCAAACTCCAACGCATCCGAGAAATCGTTCAAGGGCTGGCCGGCTCAGGACGGCGCTTGAGCTCCCAGAGACCACGGCGCTCCAGGCGGCCCGTCGCAGTCCCACCTCCCGTGACTTCGGCTCCGGAACTCATCGTCCTCCCGCCGAAGCAGAAGCGGGAGTATGGTCCCAGGTTAAAACCGCTAAAGCCGATCCAAACAGTACCGCGGGCGCTCGGGCCCGCTCCGTCTGACAGGCCGGTCTTTGTGCCGCGCGCGAATGTAGCATTCCGCGTCGAGCCTCATCGCGAACCGATACAGGTCCATTCGTTGGAGGCCGTGGTCAGGAAAAACCTGCTGGGCGGAGTGGCCTAGCGAGACCGCGCGCCTTACTCGGCGTTCCGCGGCCAGGACGTTCGCGGAGGCATCACCTGACAGCGGTCACGCACCGGAATCCAATGTTGGACCCCGCGCTGTCCGGTGTGTTCGACGTGCGAGCCGCAACGCGGTAGCGGTTGCAGTAGGAGGCGTGGCAGAGAAAGGAACCGCCCTTCATCACCTTCGCTTCGCCGAGCTTCGGCCCTTTCGGATCCTGGGTAAGGTGATTGCCGTGCGGGATTCCGAACCAATCCGAGCACCACTCCCACACATTGCCCGTGATGGAAAAGAGCCCATAGCCGTTGGGCGGAAATGCATCGACTGGACACGTGCCGGTATACCCATCCTCGGCTGTGTCCTGGCGCGGGAATTCGCCCTGCCAGATATTGCAGAGATGCCGGCTGCCCGGAGTCAGTTCATCCCCCCACGGATACAGCTTCTGCTCTAAGCCGCCACGCGCGGCGTACTCCCACTGCGCTTCCGTAGGTAGCGACCGCCCTGCCCAGGCCGCATAGGCTGTCGCATCATTCCATGAGACGTGGACTACAGGATGGCGCAGGCGCTTCTCTATATCCGAACCTGGTCCTTCAGGTAAGCGCCAGCTGGCCCCGGGTACCTGGCACCACCATGGAGCGGCAGCCACGGTATCAGTAACCAGCTCCTGGAAGCGGGCCGGAGGAATGTGTGCCCAGAAGACGAATGACCATCCGAAGCGCTCGGAGTCGGTGACGTAGCCCGTCTTTGCGACAAACTCAGCAAAATCGGCGTTCGTGACAGGGTACGTGTCGATTTTGAAGGGTGATACCGAAACCGGACGAACCGGGCCTTCGCCGTCGGCAGGAAACTTGTCGCGATAGTCGGTCCCCATGAGGAAGACGCCACCGGGAAGGTCAACGGCCTCGCGTTCCTGCGCCTCGGCAGACGCGATTGCCATCACCGGCGCAGAAAGCTGTCCTCGCGCTCCGGCAGATGGAGAGCAACAGGGCTTCTTGACCGCGGCGTTCTCTTGATCCTCGCTCATCGACACCCGCCCATGCTTTGCATCGTGTAACAACCCCATGATACCGAGCGACCTTGCTGCCTGCGCTTCTTCGCTGGCCTGTCCGTTGGACTGGAACCTTCTCGCCAGACAATAGTCCTCCCCGCTGCGATGCCTGATCGAGAGGCGGCGGATCAGGGTCCATATCGATAGCAGCCGTAAGTTATTAGCCTGCAGTGCAATCACCCCGATGGCAAAGGTGGTTCACGGGAGAGAAATAGACTTTCGCAGCGTCGTCTGACACTCATGTACACTGAGGGGCAACTTCAGCCGGGCGCTTCGAAACGCATGGACGCAGCGATGTCAACACGCGCAGATAAACTGCTCTCGCTGGAAGAGCAGATCGTCCGTCTGCAGGCCTTGCTGGAAGCATCGCGACAGGTGCACTCGATCGTTTCGGTAAATGATGTACTCGCTCGCACAGCACAGGTTCTCGTACGTGAGTTGGAGATCGAAGGCGCGGAGTTTCGTGCAGCCGAGACCGGGCACCTCCTGGCAAGCTATGGATCTCCATCTCCGAATTCAGCCGTTAGTGCACGCTTCCAGCTTCTTGCCCGCGACAACAGAAACCTCGCCGAGTTGGTCGTCACACCGGGCGGCGAAGAAGAACTTTCGCTCTACGAAGAGGACTTCATCCACGGCCTCGTGCTGCAGGCCGCGGTGGCGCTCGAAAACGCCATGTACCATGAGCGGGATCTCCAATGGGCCCGTGTGCAGCAGGATCTGGACGCGGCCCGCAATATCCAGCGGTCCCTGTTGCCGAAACGGATGCCGCACATTCCGGGATTCTCGATTGATGGCCGCTCCAGCGCCTGCTATGAGGTCGGCGGCGACTACATGGATACCGTCGTCCTCCCCGATGGAACACAGCTCTTCGTAGTTGCCGACGTTGCTGGCAAAGGCCTGGCATCGGCCATTATTGCGACCAGCTTTCGCTCTGCGTTTCGATCGCTGGCGAGTCAGCCGATCGCACTGGTCGATCTTGCCGACCGGCTTGGCCAGCAGCACTGGGAGGAAGGCGACGAGGCCCGCCGCAGGTACGTGACGGCTATCTTCCTGCGGCTGCGGCCCGACCTGGGGGAAATTGAAGCGGTCAACGCCGGCCACAATCCCGCGCTGATCGCGCTGCCCGACGGCACAATAAAGCGGATCAATGCATCCGGGACACCTCTGGGCATGATCCCCGGCATGAGTTATGCCTCTGAGACTGCGCCGTTTCCACAGGGCAGCCGCGCCCTCCTCTACACCGACGGCCTCACGGAGGTCTTCTGTGGTGACGAGGAGTTCGGTTGCGATCGCCTCAGCGATACCTTCCGCGATGGTTCGCATGAGGACGCAGCCGCCAATCTTTCAACACTTTGGGAGACCCTCCGCTCCTACTCCGACAACGCGCCACCAACCGATGACATGACCGCAATCGCAATCTGTCATCTTCGCCCCGCACAGGAGAATGCTCTCCAATGAAGAACGGAAGTTCCGTTGAGGTTCGTCTGCCCTCCGAACTCGGCTTCGAAAAGATCGCGATGAGCACCGCGGCCGGGATGGCCGCGCTAATGGGCTTCTCCGAAGATCGAATCGAGGACCTGAAGACCGCAGTGGCGGAGGCCTGCATCAACGCCATTGAGCACGGTAATAGGTTCGACGACCGGCTAAACGTGGGTGTGGTGTTATCCAGCAACGACGACGAACTTGAAATTAAAGTCGTCGACGCCGGGGAAGGCCTTCACTCAACCCCCTCTGCGCCAAACATCGACCGCAAGATGTCCGGCGAAGAGGAACCTCGTGGAATGGGAATGTTTCTGATTCAGTCTCTGGTCGACGAAGCTGAGTGGCACAACGGCCCTCCAGGGAAGAGCTTCGTCCGCCTGGTCATTCGGCTCGATAAGGAGAACAGCTAATGCAGGCAGCTACAAAGGTTGTGCGGCGTGACGCTACCGCCGCATCGGGAGACAGCGTCGCTGTTCTTGCCTTCTCGGGTGACATCGCGTCCACATCCAAGGACACCATGCTGCAGGCCTACCACAGTGTGGGCGAGGTCAAGAAGGTGCTTCTTGACTTCAGCGGCGTCGACTACATCAATTCTTCCGGTATTTCGATCATCATCCAGATGCTTATCGAGGAGCGTGCAGCAGGTCACCGCACCATTGGAATCTTCGGTCTCACGCCGCACTTCAAGAAGGTCTTCACCATGGTAGGCGTTGCCAAGTACGCAACTATCTCGCCGGACGAACCGTCCGCACTCGCAGAGATGTAACCAAGCCCGCTCGGCAGCATCGAGCGATCAACTCGTTTTTACAAGATTGTGACAGACGCTGGAAGCCAGCTTCATTAGACTCGGCGACATATGCCTGACGCACCTATGACCTTCACTCAGCGGCCCGGGAGCCGCGACGGTATCGAGATACTGTCGCTCTCCGGTCCGTTCACGCTGGGCAACATGTTCCAGCTCCAGCGGGCTTTGCAGGAGATACGGCCGCAGTACCTGATCTTCGATATCGCCCAGGTGCCCTATATGGATTCCGCTGGGTTAGGTCTCTTGGTCAACGCCTATGTCGCGGCCCAGAAACACAGTCGCAAGGTGGTGATTGCCGGGGCGACACAGCGCATCATGGCACTGTTCGAACTGACTAAGGTGGACAGCCTTTTGAAGGTCTACCCGACCGTCGAGGACGCTGAAGCAGCCTCCTGAACCCACATTCGCACGGGGCCCGACAGAACTTGTCTGGCAGCGACTGGCGATTCACGGTAGACTTCTGCACGGATTCCTTGAAGTTACTTCAACGAAATCGTTGCAGCGCGGGAACCCGTGGCCCTCGTGAGCGGCATTAAGGATGTTCGCCTTGACCGAACCGGAGTTGCATGAGGCACTAACCCTGCCTTCCACGCTGTCTACGGTGGAGACTGTCGAACAAAAGACCAATGAATATGCACAAAAGGCGGGCTTCGACGAGGACACGGCCAGCCAGATCTCCATGGTCTCGCGCGAGGCAGCAGTGAATGCTGTGCTGCACGGGAACAAGAAGGACCCCAACAAACACGTGAAGGCAACGTTTAGCCTCACGCCAGAGACACTGACAATTCAGGTCGCTGACGAAGGTGAAGGCTTTGACCCCACATCGGTACCCGACCCGCTTTCACCCGAAGGGCTTCTGAAGCCATCCGGCCGGGGCATTTTCCTCATGCGGGCCATCATGGATGAGGTACACTTCCGCCAACTGAGTCCTGGCGCAGAGATTACACTGGTCAAACACAGAATTGAGACTAAGGGAGAAGGTTCATGAGCATGAATTTGAAGATTCGGCATGTCGGTGGGGTGACGGTGCTCGACCTGAGCGGGAGAATTACGCTGGGCGAAGGCAGCATCGGCCTGCGCGATGCTATTCGCGATGCTCTGGCTGCAGGTTCGAAGAAGATTTTGCTGAACGTTGCCGACGTCAACTACATTGACAGCGCCGGCCTGGGCGAACTCGTCGGTGCGTACACCTCTGTTAAGAATGCTGGAGGTGATCTGAAACTGATGAACCTTTCCAAGAAGGTGAAGGACCTGCTGGTCATCACAAAGCTGCTGACAATCTTCGACGTCAAAGAGGACGAGAGCGACGCGATCGCTGCATTCTCTTCCTGAACTGGGTAGCTCACACTGAAAGATAAAAGCCGCCTTCGAGGCGGCTTTTACTTTGCCAGAAATTTGACTTTAGTACTGTGCAGCGTCTTGCGTGTGTCGTGGCACAAATTTACCGCTTGCCGACAACTCACGCAGCGCGCATTTTTTAATATCAAAACTTCGCTGGAACAGCGAAAAAAATGCGCCAACTGCAAGCCGTTGTGCTATCACTAGCAACACAGAATCTCTGGTTGAATTATCTCTGGCTCCGCAGCACGGAGCTTTCCCCTCGAGAAGGTTCGTCCAGCTCAATTCATCGATGCTCAGCGACGCTTTTTCTGCGTAGGGGTTGTAAGTGCGCAAGGGCGGATACTTAGGAGTTTGAACAATGAAAATCTTTCGCTATGTGATGATGGCTGTCCTTACCTTAGGAGCTAGCGGTGTGGCTCACGCGTTTGCGACCACGGTGCTCGATCCATCGACGGCGGATTCGCCATTCTTTGTGATCGAGCCGGGCGTATCGTTCTCGTTTGGTTTCGCGGACTGTAATATCACTGTAGACAACGTGAATTACACGGGATGCGCTCTGGGCTTTAACGACTCGGATAAGACCATTACCACTTTTGATCTTGGTTTTGACAACGCTCCGATTCTTGGCGGCGCTCCAGTCGACTGCTCCAGCAACGCATTCTCCGATATCAGTTGCGGCTTGAACGAAGATCAAACAGCGTATGTGTTGACCTTCGAAGACGGCTGCGGGTCGGACTCCTGCGGCATCCTGCCCTTCCATTTTGTCGTGCTGCTCGAAAATGGCGCACCGGGCGACGAATTCCCCGACGTGGCGGGAGTCGCGAACCCTACTCCTGAACCGAGTTCGATCTGGTTGGCGCTGAGCGGCGTCGGCTCGCTGGGTTACCTTGTCAGACGCCGGCGAAAGAGCTTGTCGGTCTGAGAAGCCTCACGGTCCAGTTCATCTGAAAAGCTGCACGCTTCGCGTGCAGCTTTTTTGTTCCCCTCTGAAGCTTGCGGCGTGTAGCATCGGTCATCGGGCAAACCTGCCTCCGTTGTCTCCACAAGAGCTGGCCCGGCCTTGGCCAGTTTCCCCGCGTCTAGAGAACCGCGTATGTTCCGTGCTGGCCTGCTGATTGCGATACTTCTACCCCTCATGAGCGCCGCGCAGACGGCGGTGACATCCCCTGCGGCTCGGAGCGCCCCGTCAGTCGTCCCGAGTAATTCGGTCGAACAGGTGCACCTGGGCGACTCAGTGGTCCCGCTGGTCGGCCCGTGGAAGTTCCATACCGGTGACAACCTCGCCTGGGCCCAGCCGGGATTTGACGATTCCTCCTGGTCGGATATGGACATGACGCCGCCGACCAGTCGAAAGCATCCTGGTCAGACACTTCCCCTTCCGGGCTGGACGGCGCGTGGTTATCCCGGCCATTCCGGCTATGCATGGTACAGGCTGACCGTAGAGGTACAAGGCTCGGGACGAAGTCTCTCCCTGAAGATGCCAAACAATGTCGTCGGTGTCGACGACGCCTACCAGGTCTTCGTCAATGGAGCCCAGATCGGGGAACTCGGAAGGTTCAATGGGCGTTCAGTAACGGCATACAACACTCTGCCGCGGGCGTTTCCGCTGCCAGACAATCTTACCGGCGGAAAGATCGCCATCGCGATCCGTCTGTGGATGGACAGCGCCACCCCGTTTAATAGCCCCGACGCGGGCGGCCTGCACGGGCCCCCGATGCTTGGCTATGCGCAAGATATCGCAGGCCGGATCCGTTTGGACTTTGATGACATCGCACATCTGGTCGGCAGTGGGTTCCTTGAGTCGCTGGTTCTCATCATGGCCATGTTGATGGCAGGCGCGCTCTACTGGCTGGATCCGCAGGAGGACGCTTACTTCTGGCTCGCACTTGTCTGCCTGGTCACTCTGCTGGGCAACTCCATCGTGTTGCTGGCCAACTTTACGACGCCAATGGGACAGACCGAAGGAGTCATCCTGTCGGATGTCTTCGCCACCCCCATCCGCATCGGACTTTGGGTGATGTTCTGGGCCTACTGGTTCAGATTGCCACGTTTGCATCGCATTCACTGGATTGCATGGACACTTGTCGCCCTGCTCGCGATCGGCACGGCCCTGCTCCGGCCGCCTCTATATGGACAGAGGATTCCCGTCCAGGCAGCGGACGTCCTGCTTCCGACCCTCATGGTCCTGAAACTCGGATTAGGAGTCCTGCTGGCCGTCGTGGCCTACCTGGGATTCAGGCGGAACAGGACCGAAGGCGGCCTGGCGGCAGCAGCCGTGATGCTTGCATTCGCGGCAAACTTCCAGCACGAACTACGCCTGATTCATATAGGCATACGCACGACGGTCTTTGGCTTTGCCGTCACACTGGGCACAATCTCAACCATTCTGTCGATACTGATCATCACGATCATGTTGCTCACGCGGTTTGTTCGCTCACAACGCCTGCAGGAGCAGTGGAAGCTGGAGATCGAACAGGCGCGCAGCATCCAGCACGTGCTGATTCCGGAACAACTACCCTCTGTCAAAGGTCTGCGCATTCGCAGCGAGTACCACCCCGCACGCGAAGTGGGAGGGGACTTTTTCCAGATCCTGCCGCTGGGCGACGACGGCTCGGCGATCATCGTCGTAGGCGATGTGACCGGGAAAGGGTTACAGGCAGGAATGTTGGTGGCTCTGATTGTCGGAGCCATCAGGACGGCAATCGAGCAAACCACTGATCCGGCCCGCATCCTGGCAATCATCAACGACCAGATGACCGAACGCCAACATGCCAGCGCAACGTGCGAGATTCTGCGCATCTCCGGCAATGGCGCCGTAACAATATCGCATGCCGGACATCTGCCGCCCTATCTGAATGGTAGCGAGGTTCAGATGGAGGGAGCGCTTCCGCTCGGAATGATCGCTGGAGTCGACTTCCCCACTCAGTCACTGCAGTTGCAGCCGGGTGATGAGCTCACCCTCATGTCGGATGGAATTGCCGAAGCCCAGGACTCCCGTGGACAGCTCTTCGGCTTTGACAGGGTTCACGAGATGATGAGCAAACGGGCAACTGCAGAAGAGGTCGCGGCGGCAGCACAGAGCTTCGGTCAGGCCGACGATATTACAGTGCTGCAGGTGCAGTGGCTGGGACAGAGCCCGGTGATGTCGTTCACACCGGAACCTCAGCTCGCAGCCCACTGATCCACAACGGCCCCCCGACACCGCCTCCCAGCTTGACAAATAGCGCCTCCGAAGAAGCGTTAAGCTTCCCGCGCATTCAACCGGCCGCGCACTCCGACGCAATTAGGTCCAAGCTTAAGTCTAATCGCATGAAGATTTTGCGCAATTTCCGGGGGGGAGGGGGGTACTGCCAGGAACTCGCTCACCCTGTGAGGTTGAACCGTCCATCGTCGATTTGCGTACAAGCGATTAAGCGGTTCGAGAAGGGACGTGAGTGCGCCACTCGGAGCAAAGCAAACGAGCGTCAAGTCGACCTTCGTTTATGAACCCGGCAGTCTTTCTGGGCACCGGAGCCCTGCTTGCGGCGGTGTTTGCGCTGCAGGAGTGGGTGGAGGTGCGCCAGATGAGCCACCACATCAATTTCACGCTTCTGTTTGAGGCGTGGGGTATGCAGTACTTTCTTTGGGCCGTGATCTGCTGGATCATGTGGCAGTTTTTCGGCCCGAAATTGCAGAGGGTCTCTTTGTTCTGGGCGATCGCAGGGCTTCTTCCGCTCAGTGTTCTTCTCAGCGTGCTGGAAGAGATGATTTGGGTGCTCTGCTTCCCGAACCTGCCGCTCTGGAAGCCCCCCATGAGCTACTGGCCTCGGGTGCTGTTCCAGCTGCGTGCTGAGTTGGCAGATGGGTTGGTGATCTTTTGGTGCGCGTTCTTTCTGTTCCGGGGGGTGGGCTACTACCAGCGGTTTCGAGAAAAAGAAGCCGCTGCCTCGAAACTCGAAGTTCAATTAGCGCAGGCGCGGCTTCACGCAATGCAAGCCAATCTCAATCCACACTTTCTTTTCAATACCTTGAACAGCATCTCGAGCCTGATGCGCTCGGACGTGATGGCCGCTGATCTGATGCTTGAACAATTCAGCAGCCTCTTGCGTATCTGTCTGGAACGAGGCGAGACGCAACTGATTCCCCTCCGCGACGAGATGGAGTTCAACGAAATGTATATGGCCATGCAGGACAGGCGTTTCGGTGGGCGCATTTGTCAGGAGATCTGCGTGCAGCCGGCGTTGCATGACGCTCTCGTTCCAGCGATGATCCTGCAACCCATCCTGGAAAATGCCTACCGGCACGGGCTATCTCACTTGCCCGGCGCCGGCTTATTGAAGATCGAAGCCTGCAAAGAAAATGCTCATCTGAGACTGGATGTACTCAACAGTGGCATCGGCCTGAACCCTAAGTGCTCCAATGACCCAGACAATCACAACCTCGGATTGCTGAATGTTCAAGATCGGCTGCGACTCCATTACGGAGAGGATCAGTCGTTTTCAATCAGCGAAGTTGACCCCGCGAAGGTGCTTGTATCCATCACGCTACCGTTGCAACTCTGTGAAGACCCAGGTCAAGTACTGGCCGAATATGGTGCTTAATGATTCCGACGATACTTGCAGATGACGAGTTGTTGGCACGTCAGAAGCTTCGCCAAATGCTTATCGAAGAAGGGGAGATTGAGCTGGTTGGCGAAAGTGGAACCACATCAGAGACGTTAGATCTTGTGCGTCGCCAGAGGCCGGAGCTACTGTTCCTCGATATCCGTATGCACGGAAGAGATGCCTTTGATGTCGTGGAAGAGTTGTCCTCGGATACAGATTTTCCAATGCCGACGATCATCTTCACGACAGCGCACGACGGCTACGCCCTCCGCGCGTTCGAGGTGCACGCGGCAGACTATCTCCTGAAACCATTTACCTCGGAGCGCTTGAGAGTCGCGATACGGAGAGCCACACTCCAGATCCAATCGCGTCTGACACCTCCACCGCCCCACCAGGCGCAGGGAAGCGTCAACCCCTATGCCAATCGGATTGTTTTCAAATCGCGCGGTCGAATTCTGTTCTTGCCCGTCTCGACTATTCGGTGGATCGGCGCGGAAGAGAATTATGTCCGCATCTGCACCGAAGGCGAAAGTTATCTGTTACGTGAACCGATAGGCCGTCTCGAGGAGAAGCTCGATCCGCAGCTTTTCCTTCGCGTACATCGTTCATCGATCGTCAATTTGCAATTTGTCAAAGAAGTGCGCACGGAAAGCACCGGCGAATCCGTGGTCATCTTATTGAATGGTCAGAGATTATCGATGAGCCGCAGCTATCGGTCACGAATCAACGAGTGGCTGACGCACAGTTAAGCGTCATGTGGCAGACTGAAAATCTTGCTTTCTGAACGTATACTGATTCCATTCGGGCTGCATCCGGAACGACGGAGCGGCACTGGAGGAAAAATGAGTCATGTACAGGTCCGCTCAACGGACATGGGCGTTTCTGCCCTCAAAGTCACCCCGCATACCCTCCTTGAAAAAAAACGTCGCCATGAGCCGATAACGGCGCTTACGGCGTATGACTATCCCACCGCACGGATCGTTGATGAAGCTGAAATCGATTTGATCCTGGTTGGTGACTCTCTGGCCATGACCGTTCTCGGCCACGAGAGCACGTTATCGCTGACGGTCGAAGAGATGCTGCATCACGCACGCGCGGTTCGGCGCGGTGTACGCAGAGCATTCCTCGTCGTCGATATGCCATACGGCAGCTACCACCTGAATACCGAAGATACCCTCCGAAATGCTTTGTCCTTCGTTAAGCAGGGCGGGGCAGAAGCGGTGAAGATCGAGGGCGGAATCCGTCGAGCGTCGCTCGTCGAAGAGCTGACTGCGGCGGAGATTCCTGTCGTCGGACACATCGGTCTGACGCCACAGTCCGTATTGCGGATGGGCGGATACCGCGTGCAGGGCCGGTCCATTCCAGAGATGGAGAGACTCCTGGCAGACGCCGCGGCATTGGAAGGAGCCGGCGCTGTGGCTCTGGTACTTGAGGGAATTCCGCGCGAATTGGCCGAGCAGATTACCGATGCTGCAAAGATTCCGACGATTGGCATAGGGGCAGGCCCTGGGTGTGATGGGCAGATTCTCGTGTTTCACGATGCCTTTGAATTGATCTTCTCTCCCGCCGCCAAATTTGTCCGGAGCTTCGGTGACGGGCGCGCGTTGCTGCGCGAAGGGATTACGCAATACAGAGACGCCGTGATAGCACGAAAGTTCCCGTCAGACGCTGAAAGCTATCACCTGCCGCGGGAGGCGGCGTCAAGTATCCACGCGCTGACAACTCCGGTCTCGCTTGTGCCATGAGCATCCCTAAACTCATTACTTCAATTTCGGCGATGCGCGAAGCCTCGAGACTGGCGCGGAGAGAAGGCACAATCGCCCTGGTTCCGACGATGGGGGCACTGCACGCTGGACATCTTTCCCTCATAAAGGCTGCTCGCACTGCCTGCGATGTAGTTGTTGTTTCGCTTTTCGTGAACCCGAAGCAGTTCGGGCCGAATGAGGACTATGAGCGTTACCCGCGAACCCTTGATGCCGATCTGAAGCTGCTCGAACAAGAACGGGTCAACTTCGCCTTTGTGCCTGAGACAACGGAGATGTATCCGGAGGGACATGCACAGACCTTCGTTGAGGTGCCATGTATCGGCAACCGGCTGGACGGCGCTTCGCGCCCGGGCCACTTTCGTGGCGTGGCCACCGTTGTTGCAAAACTCTTTCACATTACGTCGCCGGACATCGCGTTCTTTGGCCAGAAGGATGCTGCCCAGGTCGCCGTTCTACGTGCGATGGTCCGTGATCTGAACTTTCCGCTCAAGCTCGTTATTTGCCCGACGGTTCGAGAAGCGGACGGTCTTGCCATGAGTTCTCGCAATCGTTACCTGACAACCGGCGAACGAACGCAGTCCCTTGCGCTCTATCGAGCACTCTCGAAGGCTCATGATCAAGTTCATCGCGGGATTCGGGATGCTCGCGAATTGCGCAACACAATGATGCGAGTCATGCAGAACGAACCTTCAACACGCATCGAGTACGTCGAGGTCGTCGATCCGGACACCTTGCTCCCGATTGAGGATGTCTCGGAAGGAGCATTGCTCGCTATTGCAGCCCGGATCGGCGAAACGAGACTCATAGATAACATCCTATTGCCCCCGTCTACCAGGAATGATCTATGCGAGTGATGGTTGGAGTTTGCGGAAGCATTGCGGCGTACAAAGCGCCGGAGCTGGTTCGTGAATTGCAACAGCGCGGAGCGGATGTGAGTGTGACCATGACGAGGTCCGCGAAGCGTTTTGTGAGCCCTCTCACATTCGCTGCTTTGACTGGTCGCTCCGTCTACAGCTCGCTGTGGCGCCCATCGGGTGAACGGTCTGATGAACATGAGGGCGAATTCTCGATCGAGCATGTTACTGCAGGTCAGGATCTGGATGCGCTAGTCGTGGCGCCCGCAACGGCGAACGTCATGGCAAGACTAGCGAATGGAATTGCTGACGATTTTCTCACGGCACTGTATCTCGCAACGAAGGCTCAGGTTTTTATTGCGCCGGCCATGAACGTCAACATGTGGAATCACCCTGCGACACAGGCGAACGTAGACATTTTGAAAGATCGCCGCGCATTGTTTATCGAACCCGAGGACGGATATCTCGCGTGCGGAATGACGGGCGGGGGGAGACTTGCGTCTGTTGAAACGATCGCGGATGCAATTCTCGCCGAGATGGATAAGCGAAAAGACCTGAACGGCGAGACCATCCTTATCACCGCCGGGGGCACAAGGGAGCCCATCGATCCTGTTCGTTTCCTCGGAAATCGTTCCAGCGGAAAGATGGGGCACGCGATTGCAGAAGAGGCAGTTGCTCGAGGAGCACGTGTGATTCTCGTGACGGCCTCCGGACTTCCGGCACCGACGAACTGTACTGTCATACGGGTTGAGACGGCGGCACAGATGTCGGCCGCCGTGTTAGAGCACCTGCGCACAGCCACGATAGTCATCAAAGCCGCAGCGGTTGCCGACTATCGCGTTGCTGCACCTTCGTTGTCCAAGCTTCGTCGCTCGGGACCTATCACGTTGGAGCTTTTGCCGACAGAGGACATCGTTGCGAAGGTAGTAGCGCAACGGCGCGAAGATACCCTGGTAATCGCATTTGCCGCTGAGATCGAGGAGATTGAGATCGAACGCTCGTGCCAAGCTGCTTCGCAAGGGTGCTGATGCCATTGTCGCGAACGATGTCTCGGCAAAGGGGCTGGGGTTCGAGTCCGACCGCAACGCTGGCTTGTTCATCACCGAGGGATCGACAGTGTCCCTCCCTGAGAGCTCAAAACGAGATATGGCTCGGCGAATTCTTGATCAGGTCAGATCGCTCCGTCTCGGCGTGGCCTCTGGACTGTCCCGATGTTAAAGCCACATTGTGGAATGTTCGCTTTGTGGGCGCTGTCGCAGTAACCTAAATAGAGCGGCCCTTTGAGGCCGCTCCCAACGGAAGTGGTGAACGCGGGCTGTTTGTGGAGATGGAAGTGCAATCGATCGACGACGCAATCCAGCTGATTCACATTGGTGAACAGCGAGGAAACAAATCAACAGCTCTATGTACTTCGGGCCTCGCTGAAAAGCCATGGGATTTCGATCAGGGGGCGCCGGGGTATGGCCCGGGCGCATCGATGACGGATGTAATCCCGAGTGGAGCGCCTCGACAGGGGATTTTGCCTCGGGAGTATCGACAGGCCTCGAAAGAGGAACTCGATCTGCGGATCCGTGCGGCGAAGCACGCGCTCGGCGATCGACTTGTGGTGCTGGGTCATTACTATCAGCGCGATGAGATTGTCCGTTATGCCGACTTCATCGGCGATTCGTTTCAGCTCGCACAGGCAGCGAAGACGCGGCCAAATGCTGAAGCAATTGTCTTTTGCGGCGTGCACTTCATGGCCGAAACCGCAGATATACTTTCGCAGCCAGAGCAAGCGGTCATTTTGCCGAACCTTGCCGCCGGCTGTTCCATGGCCGACATGGCCGACATCGACTCCGTAACGGATTGTTGGGAGGAACTCGAAGCGCTTTTTGGCTCCGCGCCTGACAGCGAGGGCCGGGCTCCCGTCATTCCGGTCACGTACATGAACTCCTCTGCTGCACTGAAGGCTTTCTGCGGGAGGCACGGGGGCGTGGTCTGCACCTCGTCAAACGCAGCGACGGTGTTGCGGTGGGCGTTTGAACGTGGACAGCGAGTTCTCTTCTTCCCAGACCAGCACCTCGGCCGAAACACCGCGAAAGCAATGGGAATTCCCCTCGAGCAGATGCCAACCTGGAATCCTCATCAGCCGATGGGCGGCCTCGATGGAGCGACCCTCCGCGAAGCACGCGTCATTCTTTGGCACGGCTTTTGTTCAGTGCACAAGCGCTTTACCGTTGAACAGATCAACCTTGCGCGGCTTCGTCACCCGGGTGTTCATGTCATCGTGCACCCCGAGTGCACCATGGAAGTGGTCGATGCGGCGGATGAATCCGGATCGACCGATCTCATCCGGAAACGCATTGAGTCCGCACCCGCAGGTTCGATCTTCGCGGTAGGAACCGAGATCAACATGGTGCAACGGCTGGCGAATGAACATCCAGATCAGACGATCTTCTGCCTCGACTCGATCATCTGTCCGTGTTCGACGATGTATCGCATTCATCCCAGCTATCTCGCATGGGTGCTAGAGGCACTCGAAAGAGGAGAGGTGCTGAATCGCATCACCGTCGCCGAGGAGATTGCCGTCCCAGCACGCGTTGCGCTTGAGCGCATGTTGAGCCTTCAGCCCGCGCAGCAATCAGCTGTCAATTCATGAACCAGCAGAGAAACATCATTGTCGTCGGCAGCGGTATCGCGGGACTGATCGCGGCTCTTAGACTTAGCCGCCGATCCCGGGTCACGCTTGTGACCAAATCTGAGATCGCCGAAAGCAACACGCGCTGGGCGCAGGGAGGCATTGCCGCGGCGGTCTTTCCAGATGACAGTGTCGCCGAGCATGTCGCCGACACAATGCGTGCAGGAGCTGGGCTGTGTAATCGGGAAGCCGTAGAAGTCCTCTGCTCGGAGGGCCCCGCGAGAATCAAGGATCTCATTCGTCTGGGTGTCCCCTTCGACGAACGTGACGGCGATCTGGCGCGTGGCTTGGAGGCTGCTCACTCTCGTGCACGAGTTCTGCATGCACAAGGCGACGCGACCGGCCTCTCCATTGAGATGACCCTTGTTCGGGCGCTCCGTAGCGCCGACGTGGAAGTGCTTGAGCATACTTTTGCATGCGATCTATCTATCCATTACGGTCGAGTAACTGGACTCAAAATCATCGCCGAGAACGGTGAGCAACGCGAATTGGAAGCAGATGCCGTTGTCCTTGCCAGCGGCGGAGCCGGCCACATGTATCTGCACACAACCAATCCTGCGGGTGCGACAGGTGACGGAATTGCAATGGCACTACGCGCGGGTGCGCAGCTGGCCGACGTAGAGTTCTATCAATTTCACCCGACGGCGTTAGCCGTTCCGGGGACGTTTCTTGTCTCGGAGGCCGTACGTGGCGAGGGCGCTGTACTGCTGGATGCGCGTGGCCGCCGGTTTATGCAAACGCTCCATCCTGACGCTGAACTCGCACCTCGTGATGTTGTGGCTCGCGGGATTGCGATGCAAATGGCGGCGCAGGGGGGACAGCCAGTGCTGCTGGACGCGACCAAGTTGGGTGCGGAGTTTCTGGCTCGGCGGTTTCCCAGTATCGATGCCGCATGCCGTGCCCGCGGTCTCAACTGGGCTAACGAACCCATTCCTGTGACCCCTGCCGCTCACTATTCGATGGGTGGCGTACGGACCGATCTTTGGGGTCGCACCTCGGTGCCGGGGCTTTTTGCGGTGGGCGAAGCGGCTTGCACCGGTGTCCACGGTGCCAATCGACTCGCATCCAATTCGCTGCTCGAGAGCCTGGTCTTCGCGTGGCGGTGTGCAGATCTCCTGCGGGAAAGTTCGTCCGCGTGGCCAGATGCAGCACAGCATCACCGGATCGAGGGAACTGCCGAGCTTGCACTATCCTCCGAGCCGGCCTCGCCGCGGATGCGGCTTTCGGACCGAGAGCAATTGCAGAGCCTGATGTGGAATATGGTAGGAATCGAACGTAACGGTCACGATCTGCGGAGCGCACTGGATCAGCTGAACTCGTGGCACGTGGAAGGCGAAAACCTGTCTTCTTTCGAAACTGCGAATCTACTGGAACTCGCTCGAGTAACAACTCGAGCAGCCTTGGCGCGACGCGAGTCACGCGGCGCACATTATCGCAGTGATTATCCCGAGAGTTTGATTGACTGGCAGCATTCGCTGGTGTTCCAGCAGCAGGTCGCCGTCGAATGCTGATGAAACCAGACCGACATGCAATAGATGCGCTTGTACGCATGGCGCTTCTCGAAGATGCCCCGTGGGGCGATATCACCTCCGAAGCGTTGGTTCCATCCGACCAGCAGATCTCAGTGCAATTGGTGGCCCGAGAGGAAGGAGTTCTTTGCGGTGAGGATATTTTCTCCTGCGCGATGTCTCTGGCTGGTCCGGTCACCGTTAGATTTGTAAAGCACGACTCGGAGCCCTTCTCAACAGGTGACGCGCTCGCAGTTGTGTCTGGTCCCACTCGTTCAATCCTGAGGGCCGAGCGCGTCGCCCTGAACTTCGTCCAGCGTCTCTCCGGAATTGCAACATCGACCGCGAAGTACGTTGCCGAGACGGCGGGAACGAAGGCACGTATCGTCGACACGCGAAAAACAACACCTGGCTTACGGCTACTTGAACGGTATGCGGTTCGCTGCGGTGGCGGTCACAACCATCGTTTTTCTCTCTCGGATGCCCTGCTGGCAAAGGACAATCACCTCGCAGCGTTGCGAAGCTCACGAAACGGGGACCTGACAAATGCGCTTCGTGCCGCCTTCGCACATCTTCCGCACACAACTCATAAAGAGGTCGAGGTCGATAGACTCGATCAGATCGAACCTGTACTGGCTGCGGGCGTCGACACGATTATGCTCGACAACTTCAGCATCGGCGATCTTCGCGTTGGAGTACAGCAGATCGCCGGACGTGCACTTGTCGAGGCAAGCGGCGGGATATCCCTCGAACGGGTACGTGAGATCGCGAAGACTGGCGTGGACCTCATCTCAATAGGGGCCCTTACGCACAGCGTACGATCAATCGACCTTGGGCTGGATTTCGTGAATCCTTAGGATCAGCCTCAACGCCTCATCATCGTCCGGCATTCTGGCTCAACTTCCACGTGTCGTATTCGGAGAGAGCGGCTGCCGGCGCGGTATTGAACCAGGCATAACCATTCCGACGCTCCAGCGAGATCTCGTTCATGTCATCGTGGAGAGTCTTGTCTCGGTCCCCAAAGATAGGTTTCTCCGTATCCAGCGCATAGAAGCGCGCCCAAAGCGGACCGGCTCCTTGTTGGTCGATGAGATGCCGCCCCTCGGGCGTGTTCCGACCCCCCACAACCGCCTTGTTGTAGATCGCATGTCCGCGTAGCCATGAAGTGCCGTCTGAGATCGCGATCTTCACTTGAGCTGATGGCTGAGGCAGGCTCATCAGATACATGAGCAAGTGTGCGCTCTCCTCCGATGAAAGCGCTGCAGGCTCGTAATTTCGAGCCGCGACAGGTTTCAGCGTCAGCATGTCAACCTGCTGGCCCCAGATCGTCTCGCGACCCGAGGCGCGGAATTGTGCAGCCAATATGCACTTGAGTGCGTTCGCAACCGCGGAAGTCGCTTTATTGCGAAGCTCTTCAGGAACAAAAGCGTCTTCAGGTTTGCCCTCAGATACATCTGTCAGCAATTCCGCAGCGTTGTAGACCGCATCGTCGTTGAAAGTGATCGCGTCGTGATATCCGCCATCGAGCGGCCACACTTGTGGCCATCCGCCATTGGGATACTGCGCCGCGAGGAGATATCGCACACCGCGTAAAAAAGCAGCTCGGTACACTTCCCCGTCCGCCTTCGGGATGCTGGCCTGCACCTTTGCGAGAAAATGCATCTCGGTCGTAGTCGCGTCGTTGTCCAGCGTGCCGACATAGTGCCACGATGGATCCCGCGCCGCATCGAAATCACCTGGACTCGGGAGGCGATTAGAGTTGTCAGGAACGAAGCTCTGACCTCGCTGGCGGGGAGACCCGCTCATATTCATGTTCTTGCCCCAACCACCGGCCGGCGTTTGGAAACTCACGATGACGTCCGCTATATGACGCGCTTCCGGTGAGGCGTACCAGGAGGCCTCTCGATCGAGTGGCATGCTGCGAGCCGAGAAACCCAGTGGCGGATCAGGCGGTAGATCCTTCATTCCCTGTCGCTCCGATGCGAGTGCCGCGCGGTCGAGCTTCTCCTGCTGTTCCGACCGCTGGAGATACGTCAGCCATGCACCGCGTTCTGAGCCTGGAAGCGCTGATATTCGTGCTGCCGTGAGCGATTGAGCAGCCTCGCTCTTTCCAATCACCGCCGCCCATCCGACGGGTCCAGCCGCGAAAGCTACCAGGCAGACTGCCGCTGAAAAGTGCTTAATTTGGTCTAACTTCGGATTCATTTTCATTCTCGACGCAACTTCCGCAACGCATTGGCTTCTGCTATCGGATTCCATCCGTCGTTTCCTGATAGCAGTGCGCGGGGGGTTAGTTTCTTCGCTTCCTCTCGCGACAGCTCGGGAGAATTGACGATTCGGTGGCCGCCGTCCACTCCTGGGCCGTACGAGTTGTACTCCCGGTACGTACTGGTCTTCAATCGACCGCTCCAATCCGACCATCCTTCCGGCGCGATTGGCTTCTCGATATAGGTGTCGTAGAAAGTTACCGTCGAATAATCGCGCCAAGGCCGTCCGAGGACAACGTTGTCTCCATTGTTCTCGCCGGTAATTCGGCAGTGCAGAAAGTAGTAACCGGAATCCTCAGCGGGAAAATGTTTGCTTTGCGCCGTAAGCATCACGGTTGAGTAGGTGGCGCGGGTGCAGCTCGCAGTGATCAAAGACTGCCTTCGCGTCTCCGAAGATGAAATCTACGTGGCCTTCGATGTAGCAATCGCGGAAGTATTGGCGGGAAGCCTGGCAGGCAGGAGTATCAGTCGCAGGCGCACTCCCATCTCGGGGCAAGTTCTCATGACATGTCCGGCTATTTGCGTACAGAGTATCCTGCGCGCCGAGCAATCGCACCTGATCCAGCACAGCCCGGTCGGAGCTCATCAACAGCGCCACTGCTTGAGATCCCTCCTGAGTCCGCGCGTGCTCGTTCTCCCATGTGTTTTCGATCGTCAGATTCTCGGCCTTGAAGCCATCCGCATCGACGGTGACCGTGCCGGATTTGCTGGTTCCTCCGGAGCTGATAGCCGCGTCATCCCAACTCAGCACGACGTCTTCCGGCCGCTTCCCCGTGCCAACGAGAACGATGTTCGGTTTACTAATATGAAGCTTTTCGCGATACGTACCTGGAGCGATGCGGACCACCTCGCCTGTCGCAGGGTGCGTGATCAATAGCTTCCTGAAGTGTATGGAAGTCTGCGCGACCCTCACGAGCAACCGAAACTGTTGAGACGGACTCTGCGCGCGCAACTAGTGGAGAAGCGGAGATGGCAAGCAAAGAGAAGATGGACAAACGCCCGAAATCGGAAGCTCTCATCTAGGCCTAATCCTGGTACGGTACGAATTTGCCATCACACGAGAATGACATCTTCAACGGAGCGCTGGAAGGAGTGGAGGTGACGCCATTGCCGGTGAACTTGAGGTTGGTTCCGAGCGGGCCAATCGTGATCTTCGCGAACTGCGCGCGCACCTGATCCGGCTGAATGCCACGGATGTCTACACCGTTCAACGTGACCTCGGTGAGGTGATCTGCGTTGAGACCGGCGATCTGTGCGATACCAGGCGTCATGCTGATCACGTTCTCGAAGGTAATCGCCTTGTAGTCCGGAATCAGATTGCCTTTCATGCCGAGATCGACGATCCCATCGGTGGTCTGGCCGTTATAGAACGGGCTGATCGAGATCGGGACCGCAACCTCCTTCATGCAGACGTTCCGGTAGACAACATTCCGTACCGTCCCCCCGCGCTGCACATTGGCCTTGATTCGGATGCCGCTTGTTGTGTGGTCAAGCGTAAGAGTGTCGACGAGGATGCCATCCTCGTCGCGCGCCTCAGAGCCCATCGACATCCCATGGCCGCTGTAGAAGTGATTGTCGAGCACGCTCATGTGCTGAACATTTGCCTTGATGGCGATGTTGTCGTCACCATTATTGATCCAGCTCTTGGCAATCGTGATGTTTTGCGAGTTCCCGGGATCGATTCCGTCGGTGTTTCGCGCATCCGTACCGGCAACTGTTGGAGTCAGTAGATGAACTCCCCACGCAGTGAACCCATCCGTGTTGTTCACGGAAACATGAAAATTGGGCGAGTTGTGCAGGCGAATCCGATAAAGAATCAAGCCGTCGGCATGGTTGGCAATGATGAGGCGGGGAGCTGAATAGCGTGCGTTTGTAGGCTCCGCCGCGCGGGACTGCTGCCACCACGTGTACGTCTTGCCGAGTACGCCGCGATCGCCACGTCCGTCAATCGCACCGTCACCCATGATGGCCGCATTCTTCACGTTAATAAAAATCAGAGGCTTGCAAGGGCGGCTCTCCGGTCCGCTGATGCCACACCCGCCGGCCACGACATCAAAATCCCTGGGATTGCGAGACGCATATAAAGTGACCCCCTTATCAATCAGCAGCGTCACACCTTCGCGAAGCTCAAGTGGCCCGCTGAGAAACGCATTGTGCTCGCCATCGGCTCGCAACTCAACGGCCTTCCCCGCCGAGCAACCGTCGAGCGCTGACTGGATGCGCGATGTGTCGAGCTTCGTCTCATCGGCCTCAGCAAGAGCGTTGTCCGTGGCGTGCAATTCCGCCCGCAAAACCGTGCAGGACGGTGGAATAACGGGCTCGGTCACGTGACGTGTGTCCTGGGCAAGCGCAGGCCGAACGCAACAAACCGATAGAGTTACAGCCAGAGCGACAACTCGAATCCACCGCGCAGCCACGGCACCCCCTGTCAGACAGCTTGTGGAGAACTCTAACCGCTACGCGCGACAGTCGTCAAAACGTGCGAGCCGGCTCATGTCCCCGGCTGGCGATAGTGTGCCTGGAACGCGAGCTCCCTCTCCTTTCCTCGAGGATCATCGACGACCCGCGGCGGAGTGTTCCAGATCATCGTGGGCCGGTGGGTCAGATCGTAGGGTGGCCAATGCGGAAGGCCCGCATGATTTGGATCCCCGGTCTTCGCATACGCAATAAGACTTTCGCTCATTGCTGTTGCAAGCGGCTGCGCGCGGTCAACGTCTTCCGCAGACGCTCCAACCATGCCCGGAGCGACTGCCAGATTATCGAAGAAGAATGGGATATCCACGGTGTGCGGAGCACCGAAGCGGCCGCCAGCGACCGGCGACGGCCAATCAACTTCATACACCCATGTGCGACGCTGAGCAGCGCTCTCGGCGCGTCGTTCGGCCTCAATCACCTGACCAGGCCAGGAACGAAATGCGGTGGTCGCCGCAAAGAAGACGTCGGACGGTGAGTACTGCGGATACCAACTGCGGTAGTCAGTAATGATCGTCTCAGGTTTCACAGGGCCAAGATACGCATGGATACTCTTCTCCAATGCCGCCGGAAGCTCCTCCCACGTGAGCGAAAATAATGCTGGCTGGCCTCCTCCGATCAGCCCGCGAGTCTCATCGTGGGTGTTACCCAGGATCATCGGCACGTCGTTTGAGATCGGCGGAGCATCGGGAGAAAACGGATCTCGAGGCAGAGAGCGGCCATCCACGACAGGGAGCCAGGCCGAGCTCACACGAGCGGCCTCCTGCAGTTGTTCAAGCGGCATGCCTTCCAGTGCAGAGCGCAACTTGTCACCAGACACCTGCGAGAGGCCAAGCTTCGCCAGAAAGTCGCGACTGCGTGCCGTCGCAATTGACTCAGGAGCTGCCGTAACCTGCTGGCCGCTCATCGTCATGACACGGTGAAAGAGTCCGTGAGCCGGCGGCATTGCCATGAGAGTGGCACACTTTGCGCCACCGCCAGACTGGCCAAAGATTGTCACGCGGTTTGGATCCCCTCCAAACTCCGCGATGTTGTCCTTTACCCATCGCAACGCCAACACAAGGTCAAGCATTCCCACGTTGCCGGAGTCTGCATACGCTGGATCATTCGTGATGCCCGCAAGATAGAGGAAGCCGAAGGCGTTCAGCCGGTGGTTGACCGTGACCACAACGACATCGCCCCGCTTGCACAGCCGCGTGCCATCGTAGAGAGCACAATTCACCGTTCCGCCGTTGTAAGCGCCCCCGTGAATGTAGAAGAGCACGGGCCTGCGCTCATGGCCGCGCGTGTGCGGCGACGGTGTCCATACGTTGACATGCAGACAGTCTTCGCTGGCCTGACCCTCATCCGGTGGAAGGTGATAGGTTTCATCGGGCGCACCAGAAGCTTGCTGCCGGGCACGCGAGGTCATACCGTTTCCGCTTAGTTGTGGAGCACGATCACCCCAGACAAACGCATCTCGCACATCGGTCCAGGGAGCCGGCGGCATCGGAGGTTGAAATCGTCTTTCACGCGTATCGGCGCCGTAAGGAATCCCGAGAAAGACCGCAACGTCGTCCCGCGTCCGACCGCGAACCGGGCCAGCCTTCGTATGTACGATCGGTTGGACACCTTCTTCTCCGAAGCTATTGGACGCGGCCGTAACCATCGCCACTGTTGCTGCGCTCTTCACGAACTCACGACGGTTCATGGACCTATTCTGCCTCACGTCGACTTCGAAGTTAGTTGGCGGCATCGGGATGCGTCGCCGAGTCACCCCTTGCGCGTCGAGCATTCGACTTGATACCGTTCCCAAGAAATCGGTCTTACAGGTTGCGGCGGGAGGTTATTGCGGCTGATGTCTTTGCGTTCTCTGCTTTCGCATGTGGGTATTCGTTTTTCAGAGGGAGCCGTTTTCGTCGCTCTGTTCTTGGGTGGTATTTGCGTTGCACAAAAGACGGACGCTTCGCAGGCAAATCCCGAACCAGGACTTCTCTTCTATCTGTCCGGAGATCACGGGTTCAAGGCAGACGTTGCCGCCGGAGGAAATCCGGAACCGAACTTTCTGTATGACGTGAAGATCTTGCCGGGAGGCGCAAAGGGATCCTATCTGCAGTGCGGAAACAACCAGCTGCTCTCCTACTGGGCTCCCGGCAATATCTATGCGCAGCGTGGAACCCTCTCCTTCTACTGGCGTTCACGCGATCCGGTGGACGAGACCGAGTTCCCTATCTTCCGCGTGGGCTACGGAGATCACTCCAGTTGGGACATGGTGTGGTTGCGCATCGACTACAACGGCCATGGATTTGATGCCTTCGTGACGGACGACAATCTGGGACGCACGCGCGTGTCCTACACGATGCCGAACTTTCCAAAGGCAAACGAGTGGGTGCACCTCGCGTTGGCGTGGGACGAAAATACGGGAATCCGCTTTTATGTAAACGGGAAGCTCGTTGCTACGAAGGCGGCGACCGGCCCATTCGATGCCGCGCTCGATCAATTTGGGCCACACTCGCGGATCATCGCGCCGACCGGAGTTGAAAGTTCGTACAACTACGATCGCGGAGGCGATCTCGACGAGCTGCGGATCTATGACCGCATGCTCTCTGATGACAACATCGCTTCGCTTGCGAAGGGTCAGGCCCCGGCCGAAATTCCGCCGCTACCGGCTGGCAGCTCATCACACTCCTGGACGCCAGCGACGCAGACCGAGTGGTGGTATCGATACGGCTGGAATCTTCCCCAGAACATTCCCGCACCATTGCCGGCGACTCAAACCACGGTGCGCAAGGTCGAGATTCACGACGCGTACGACCTGAAGCGTTGGTGGTGGAAGGGTACGGACGGCATACCGGAGACGACGTGGCCCGGGGTGTTCAACCGTTCAAGTCTCGTCGGAAGATGGGACTACTTTCAGCTGCCCGACTGGGACTGCTATACCGTCTCCGGGCGATCGGTGACCTTCTATCTGCCGAATGAGCCATGGAATCATCTCGAGATTCGCAGTGGCGCCTGGGGAAAGTTCGACCTGCTGACGCCTGGAGCGGGCAAGCCGGGCGCTGTCGCCGACCCCGACCAGCACGATCCCTCACCGATGCTCGCGAAAACGCTCTTTGAAAAGACTCGCGACTCGCAGCGAACAACATTCGATCTCGCAGAACCCATTACCGGGGAGAAGGTCCGGTTCACAAACGCAGAGCCTGAGTGGCCCATTCAGGAGTTCGAAGCCTACTACGTTCACCCGGGCGCAGAACCGAAAGGTGTCGCCGTATTGCGTTACACCATGACTGCGCGCCAGGGCGACGACAACCCGTCCCTCGCAACGCTTTCGGAGTTCATTCACGACCGCTTTCCAGCCGACGAGAGATCCACAATGGTGGCCCTCCCCGGGGCTGCAGTTGGCGGCGGAAGAACATCCATCGGTCACGGCCGCGCGAGCTCGAACTCCGCTTCAGCTTCAACGGTGGAGTCGCTTCCCATCGTCCATCTGCTGATCCCCAGCGACTATCGGGGTTTGGAGACCGACATCGGACACGGCACCTCGTACAGTTGGCAGAACATGCACGCAGGCCTGGACGGCATTGCAATCGATCTACCAGCCCTGAACATTCACCCAACGCACGGCGACTACGTTCCCATGAACATCCAGATCAAAGATCCGATCTGGCCGATGCGGAACATGCTCGACTACAGCTTCTCGATCAAACCGGGCCAGCCCTACACGCTCTGGCTCGATACTCGCGATCGGATCCTGCAGAACAACAAGAGCCTGTACATCACGATTGCTTCGGCGAGTCCGGAGTTTGGCGCGGGCTCTCTTGAAGGAATGCACGTTCGACTGATCTTCAAGCCCTATGAAGACGCCGTTCCGGAGCATGTCTCCGATCGCTTGACTCAGGTCCGCGACAACTATGCCAACCTTGTCGAGGAATCGGTGAACTCGCGCAAGCTGAATATCTACAACCGTTTCGATGCCGACATTTCGGACCTCCTGCGAGTGGATCCAGAGAATGACCTGGGGCGCAAGTATTGGAATGAAGTGAATCATGAACAACTCCACCCGCCGTACACACTGCCTCAAGCGCCCACCGGCGTACCGCAATGGGCCTTCCTTCAGGTTGAAGATCTCAAGCAACTCAAGAGCCTCATCAATTGGTATGTCGACAATCGTCAAATTTCGGATGGAGAGTTTGGCGGCGGCCTCTGCGACGACAGCGATTTTCTGAATTGGTGGCCCGGTCTCGCGATGATGGGCTCTACGCCAGACAAGCTGAAGAACTTCCCTGCTACGCACACTTGACGAGATCTACGCGAACGGGATGTTCACGAATGGCTTGGCCACCGGTCAGTATGACGAACTGCACAGCTACGAGGACGGCATCAACGTCCTGGGTCAGGCGATGCAGATTGACTACGGAAGCCCGAAACAACTTGAGCGTGCCATGCAGACTGCAAAGCGACTCGAATGGCTGACCGGCTACAACTCCGCCGGACAGCGTCAGATCCGCTCGTCCTACTACAGCGGCACCAAGATGGCGACAGGAGGCGTATGGGGTTGGGCGAAGGATCGCTCCTACATGGTCTTTCACCCGGCACTGCTACTCGCCGAATACAACGGAACACCTGAAACAGTGAAGATGGTCACCGAAGTTGCCGATGGCTTTCTGGCACATCGCCGTCCTGACGCGAACGGCAAGATGACGATGCACTTCACGGTGAACTTCCATACCAATCAAGATCTCCCCAGCGCGGGAATGACTCCATGGTTCGTCCTCTGGGGAGCCTACAAGTTCACGGGAGACACGAAATACCTCCAGCCCTTTGCCGACAATGGCTCGGATGCGCTGCGCACCATCAACGCGGATGCGATGGATATTCTGAAGACCCGTGATACGTGGGGCAAACAGCTCCTCGCATCCCAGGCACCGGATCGCCGAACTGATTCAGGAAACGCCAACGAAACCACCGAGCAGCTTGCGTGGCAGCTCACCGGCGATACAAGTTATCTCGACAAGCTCTATGCTTCCCAGCTCGAAACCGCTTTCGACCGCGAGTTCATCAATCGCGAAGGTAGCCTTTGGATCGATCGCGTCTACTTCAACAACGGGGAATTGCAGCGCGGACGGCTAGGCGGAGTCGCCCTGATGCGAAACTTCGACTTCCCCGGAAATGTGGTCAGCTGGCGCTTCGAACGGCCAGACGACGATACCAAGGTTGCCATCCTCGTACCCGAGGGCACTCCGGATCACATTCGGATCCTCGCCTACAACCTGGACGACAAACCCATCAACGCGAAAATGACCGGATGGGAGGTTGATCCAGGCGAATGGGAGATCAAACAGGCTACGCAGGAAAGTGAGAATCAACCACTCGCAAACGTCTCCTCGCGAGTCGCAACCTTCGAGCGGAGTCGCAGCGTCGACGTCACCTTCGCTCCGCGGACCACAACGGTATTGGAGTTGACCCTGAAACAGAAGGGCACGCCTTACTGGTCGCGACCGGACCTCGGGATCGACCCAGAAGACGTCACCATCGCAGGTCGGCGCATCAGCGTGAAAGTACACAGCCTCGGCGCTGTCGACGCTCCCGCGGCAAATGTTGTCCTTCGCGATGCCAGCGGCAAGACGCTCGCGACGACCAGGACGCCGGAATTGAAGGCGCCCACCGATCTGGTCCCCAAGACCGCCGTCGTGACGCTTCGAGTTCCCACAAATGCTGTGCTCGAGGGCGGTACAGTAACGATTGAGTCAACCGGCAGTGTTCCGGAAACGACGCTTATGAACAACACCGTACGGTTGCCGCCAGTATCCACCGCCGCTCCACCGACCTCGATCGCAAAGCGCTAAGACCTCAGAGGAATCCGCATGACCGAAAACGACATCGATGTCATTAGCTCTGACGATGGCAACATGACCAATCCAGAAGACGGATTGCGTCGGCAGGTAATGTCCTACAGCCCAAGCATGATGCTGGTTCGCCATCGTATGCGGAAAGGCTGGGCCGGGGCTCGTCACAGTCACCCGCACGAGCAAATGGTGTACGTCGTGAGCGGCCATTTGGTCTTCCAGCACCCGGGTGGCCGCTTCGAAGCAAAGACCGGCGATTCATTTCTCGTCCCGGGTGGCGTCGAGCATCAAGCATCCGCACTCGAGGACTCCGAGGTGCTCGATGTCTTCACGCCCTATCGCGAGGACTACGCTCCGCTGCCGTAGAGCAACTCCTGGCGCGGGGCGGGGACGTCACCAGGCCTCGGCTGGCCCTGCCCAAATTCGCTATTGCGCGCTGTGGAAAAGAACTTGATCCTGACAGGCAGGTTGCCAGGGGGTCATGTGGGCGCCCTGCAGATACGTCGCCGCCTGAACGGAAGGCACCGTAAGGTTCAGTCTGGTCGGCCGCTGATACGAATCAAACGCCAGAGTTCCGGACAATCCCAACCGATTCTGAAGCGAAGCGACTTCCATCTCACCGGCCATTGTCGGTCTCCGACACAGTCAGTTTGACGCCTAAAACCGGGAAATCTCCCATAAATGACGGAGTGCGACAGAAGACTCCAGCGATCTACACATCGGAGCCGGGCGCGGAAGAGACCCCCTGCCCGTGAGGTCTTCAGGCACCTGGTCATTCGCCAATGGATCAGGCCGGCTCGTCCGTCGCTACAGGGTGCCCCGAATGGAACTTAATTCTCATTACGGGTTGACAGAGGTGGTCTGACAGCTTCAAGCTTTCCTGCACAGAAAAAACACAAAGACTGCGGTAACTGAACTCGTACCAAACATTCGAATGGGAGGCGCACCATGGTTTTGCCGACAAGAAATCATCACTTTGCTGTCCGAAGACTCACCTTTTTCCGTATCGCTCTCTTCATCCCGGTCCTGCTGCTAATGACCTGGTCAGGAGCGACCGCCCAACTTGCTGGCAAGGGCCAGATCAACGGAACGGTTACGGACACCAGTGGAGCCGCAATCCCTGGCGCGCAAGTCGTAGCAAAGAGCAAGCAGACAAGCCTCGCAACGAACACAACCACCACATCTTCAGGTGATTTCTCAATGCCGACCCTCGACCCCGGTGACTATACCGTCACGGTCACGGCGAATGGCTTTGAGAAGATCGTGCAGGAGAATGTGCACGTCAACGCGCTGGAAACCCAGACGCTGAATCCCAAGCTGACGGTCGGCGCGACCAGTGAAGAGGTAACGGTAAGCGCTGCCCCTCCGCAATTGGAAACGACGAACGCAACGCTCGGTGCCACCATGGAGCAGGAGATGTACTCCGCCCTGCCCATCGAGATGGGCGCCTACGGCCAACCCGATCAGCGGCGTGCCACTGATTTCGCATTCCTTATGCCAGGCGTGCAGGCCAACAACACCAACGGCAACGCGACAACGAATGCCGGTATCGTGAACGGTTCCGGAAGCCGTGGTGCTGTTACCGCGATATACATCGACGGCGTCGTCTTTGTGCGTGGCGGCGGCAACGGCGACCCCCGCTACGTCTGGACCGCGATCTCCGTCGATGCGGTCAACCAGTTCCAGGTGCAGACCAACGGCTACTCCGCGATGTACGAGGGCCAGGGTGTTCAAAACTACACCGTCAAGCAGGGCGGAAATAAATATCACGGCTCCATCTATGAGTTCTTCCGCAACACCGCACTCGATACCTGGGGCTTCTTCGGGCCGGCCACCATCAATCCCGCCACCGGTAAGGCCACCAAACCGGTCGAGCACTCGAATGAGTACGGCATCAATCTCAGCGGCCCGCTCATTCCGTTCGGCTCCATGAAGGACAAGCTCTTCTTCTTCGGCAATTACAACGGATTCCGCTTCGTCAACGAGACGCCGACGCAGATTACCTTCCCGAACGCTGCGGAACAGGCCGGGAACTTCCAGGGCATACTCGGCTCGAACATCGGTAGCGAGCTCGCCAGTGCCAACGGTATTGGAATCTACGATGGAACGGCTGCAAGCCAGGCGGCCTGCACGGCCAACAGCACCACCGGCCCCTGCAGGTATCGGTATGGCTATGTCAACAACGGCACTCACGGACCGGCAGGCAATCCAGTTCTCGGCCCCGGAGGCCTGGCCGCGGTTGACGTGATTCCTCCAGAGCGAGCTCTCGCCGATTGCGCTGAATATGCAGAAGAACATTCCGGCGCTGAACAATCAAAACGCAACCAACAACTACATCTCGCCCAACCGCAATGGACTAACGAACTGGTCAACCACCGAACGCATCGACTGGACCATTACCTCCAAGGACACGCTCACCCTGACGGCGGCCATCGGGCGTCAGGCAAGCTCCTTCCCTGCCGGCCAGACAACCTCCGGCCGCAACATCGGTCCGATCCCATACAACTACGGCCAGGTCTTTGCACCAAAGACCGCAGTTGCCATCGCCGAAGAGACGCATATCTTCTCGCCGCACGTCATCAATCAGATCAAGTATGGTTTCGCGCGCTACAACGGCCCCACGTTCAACGCTGACCAAAATCCGGCCTATGGCGCTGGCACTGCCATGGGAATCACGAACCTCCCGGCAGGACAGGCTTCGCAAGCCTTCCCCATCACCACCTTCGCCTCCGGCGTCAACCCCCCGACAAACTGGGGCGGCACGACAGCCTCAGTCACCATCGCTCAAAACTTCACGCTCGTAGACAACGTGCAGTGGATCTTCGGGAACCACTCGCTCACGTTGGGTGGCCAGATAGCCTGGATCCAGTACCTCAACAAGTCGGCCACGACAGGCACCACGCCTCTCACCCTGACCAACTCGACAACGCCGACCGCGCAGATCAATCCAAGTGGCCTGGCGAACACTTTCACAACCGGACCCAACACGGGTTTGGCCTATGCAAGCTTCCTCGTCGGCCAGATCGGTTCCTCCTCACTGACCACGTATGGCGTGCAGGAGTTCGCCTCCCGGTTCCGCGCCATCTCTCCCTATGCGCAGGACAACTGGAAGGTGAACTCTCGCCTCACGCTCGACCTCGGTCTCCGCTGGGATTACTTCCCGCCGGTCCGCGAGAATGACAACAATCTCAGCTTCTTCAATCCGACCATTACGAACCCAGTCAGCGGTTCGGGTGGCGTTCTTCAGTTCGCCGGCAGCGGAACGAACACCTGCAACTGCTCCTCGCCGATAGATACTTATTGGAAGAACTTCGGACCACGCATCGGGTTCGCCTTCCAGAGCGACCCGAAGACCGTGTGGCGCGGAAGCTACGGTGTGATGTTTACCCATGGCAACGCGGTAGGCGGCGGCGCCGCCTCTTCTCTCGGCGCTGCCAACAACAGCCTGGGCTTCTCCTCGACCGGAACCACTGGACTCAATGGCAATCAGACCGCCGCTTTGAGTCTCACAAACGGCAGCACTGCCTATCCGACCATACCCGCAGCGCCTGGCCGTGCCGCCCTCCCTCAGACTGGAACCGGAAACACCACGGTCACCGGATACACCACCTCTTCGCCTACCAGCATCGCCTACTTCGACCCGTATTACGGCTCACGCGCGCCGGAGTACATCAACTGGAGCTTCGGCTTCCAGCATCAGTGGACCAGCGCCTTCACGTCCTCGATCAGCTATGTGGGTTCGCAGGGTCATTTCTTAATCGCAGACGGCAGCAATCTGCGAGGGTACTGGGCCAACCAGCTCGATCCGCAGTATCTGCAGTACGGTAGCAGCCTCTCATCGACCGGCGCCGCCATAGGCACTTTCTGCAACGTCACACACCCGGGTGTTTGCCCCGCCAATTCCGCAATCTTCAACACCGGCCAGCAGCTCAACGTATTGCTAAGACCCTTTCCTTTCAACGCCACTAGCGACATTGTGAACGGCTTCGCGAACGCGAATTATCACGCGCTGCAGACCAGCTTCAACATGCGTCCGTCGCATGGGCTCACCTTCATGGCTAACTACACCTGGTCGCGCTCCATCGATGATGGTGGCACCTTCCGCACCGGCTACGCGATTCCTGCCGCATACTCCAACAGTGGGCATGCATGGGCCGCGGACCGCATCGAGCGCGGCGTCTCAACCAGCAATCAACCAGAACATCTCGTAGTCACTGGCGTGTGGGACATGCCGTTTGGCCGTTCCATAGCGAACACTCATGAATGGCAGCGCGCCCTGCTTGGTGGATACAAGTTCTCTAGCATCTTCCAGGCGTTCTCGGGGTCGCCGCTCCCAATCACTGGTTCAAGCTGCCAGACCAACCCGGCCCTGAGCACCTGCAACGTGAACCTCAATCCCAACTTCTCGCCCAGCGGCAGCGCCCGCGTGAATGGCAAGTGGGGCCAAGGCATCACTGCCGCGAACACCGGCGCGATCAGCTACATTGCTGCGAGCGCTGGCACCGAGGCGGCCCCCACCGGACCGTTTATCGCTCCTTCACTTCTGGCCGTGAACACCACCACTTTCCCCAACGGCTCTCCATTCGCACCAAGCTACACCTTCCCCAACGGCGCGCGTACGGCACCCTATAACCTATACGGCCCCGGCAACTACAACCTCGACGTCGCACTGGTTCGCAGCTTCCCGTTGCACTTCACAGAAGCCGCGCGACTGGACCTGCGGGCCGAGTGGTACAACATCACGAATCACACCTGGTTTGCTGTAGCCAGCCCACAGCTCGGCAACGCGAGCTTCGGAACCGTCGGCCCGAACGCTAGCTCGACCCGCAAGTCGGCACAACTCTCGGCTCGCATTGAGTTCTAGGGCAGATTGTGTCGGCAGCTCCCTGTGAACTCTACCCCTTTGCTTTGAAGACTTTGCACGTTTTCGGAGGTCTTTGAGCAAAAGGTCCACCCTCAACTCCTCTATTTTGAAGATTTTGCGCAAAAAGAGGGGGAGGGGAGGGGGTACCGCTCAAAACAATCGCCGCCACGCATTCAGCGTGGCGGCGATTTCTTTTCTGCTGGAATTCGCTCTACACGGATCCGCGCGGCTTGTTGATCCGAACGTAATCCGTATCCTGCGTTGGCTCAGATTCGCACTCGATTGCAATGGTCGTGAGCGGCCAATCCGGAGCCTTGTCAGGAAGCCCCGTAAACTTCGTCTGGAAGTCGTCCTGCGTGAACTTCACATCCACACCAGTCTTGACGAGTCGCGCCGACTTCACGCGGGTGCGCAGGCCGCTGATGGCAACGTACTCCCCTGGCCAGAAGTGCACATGCATATAGAGAGTGTTCCCAATCCGGGTAAAGCTCGCATAGTTGGATCGGCGCACCTGGCAGAGATCCGACTCATAAATCGTGTGCCCGTTCGTCTGCATCCACGCCCCCACCTCATTCAAGACACGTGACGACTCCTCTGGGATCGATCCATCCTGTTTCGGCCCAATGTTCAGAAGATAGTTGCCGCCGTCGCGAACGCACTGGATGAGATTGCGAATCACCGTACGGGAAGATTTCCAGTCGTCGTCGGCGCGCTGATACCCCCAGCTGTCGTTCAGCGTCATGCACGATTCCCATGCGCGCCCGTTTGTCTCTGCAACAATCTTTTGCTCCGGCGTCGCAAAGTCTCCCTGCAGCTTATTGCGATTATTGACGATAATCTCCGGCTGCAGTTGAAAGACCATTTCATTCATCCGCTCGGATTCCCAGCCCTTCGCATCGAGCGGCCACGCCACGTCGTACCAGAGCACGTCAATCTTTCCGTAGTTCGTCAGCAACTCACGAATGAGACCGTGCGTGTAGTCGACAAAGCGCTGGCGAGCAGCCTCATCGGTTTTACAGATGGCGCCGTCCGGGTGATGCCAATCCATCAAGGAGTAGTAGAAGCCGACATGCAAACCCTCAGCGCGTGCCGCCTCGACGTACTCTCGAACAACGTCACGTCCCGGACCCTGCTTTGACGCACAGTAGTTCGTCAACTTCGTGTCAAAGTTGCAGAATCCTTCGTGATGTTTCGTCGTCATCACCATGTACTTCATCCCCGCCGCCTTCGCCAACTTCGCCCAGGCGCGAGGGCAATTGGGACCGGGGTGAAAGGTGGCCGCGTGAGCGGTGTAGGGCCCTATCGGCCACGCCTCATCCTCCATAACCCACTCGTGACGTCCGATTGTGCTGTAAACACCGAAGTGAATGAACATCCCGAAGCGGGCCGCGTGCCACCACTGCATTCGTTGAGCGCGAGTACGGTTCTGCATCTCATCCGTGGCTGTCTCCGCGCCAGACAAGCCAGTTGTTACGCCGCTTTGTGCTATCGCGTTAGGGAGGCCCATCACCGCAAGTGATGCTCCTGCGGCTTTCAATATGTTGCGGCGTGACAGTCTAGTGTCCATTCGTATCTTGACCTCATTGGCTGATCGTTATGTATCTCAATGATGAGGCGCAGCAGCGCCTTCATGCAGAGGCAAATCTAGGCCATTCAGTCTTAGCTGGTCAAGCAGTAATAAAATGGAAGGTTCAATATATGAATTCCGAATAGTGCTAAGTCTCCCGATCGGCCGTCTTACAATACCGATTCTGGCGACTGTCCTGGCTAACGACAAGGCATCATTTCACAATGTGAATTGCGACAATTACGGATAGTTGATACGATGAGCCACACTGGAAATCGACACCTATGAAAGTTCGCAAATCCAATGCTGCCCCGGTTGGAGTTCTCACCAAGGTCCTCTCCATCTTCGATCTCCTCGACCGGTCACATGATGGACTGCAGTTGCGCGCTATTGCCGAGCAGACGAAGCTAAATAAGAGCACCGCATATCGCTTTTTGGCTCACCTCGAAAAGGCCGGTTATCTCGTCCGCGACAACATGGGAGCTTATCTCCTGGGGCCGCGCCTCGTCCACCTAGGTTCCGGCAGCACCTACCAGTCCACGATCCGCAAAGTCAGCCGCCCGATTCTGGATGCCCTTTGGCGTGAGACGGGCGAGACCGTCAATCTGGCGGTTCTCGATGGGAGAGAGATTCTCTATCTGGACGTGATTGAGAGCCCGCACAACTTCCGGCTCGTCTCGCAGGTCGGGATGCGTCGGCCACTTCATTGCACAGCGCTGGGAAAAGCGGTACTAACGTGGCAGAGTGCCAGTTTCCGCGATGAGCTGCTTTCGACGACAAAGTTCGAAAAGCTGACCCCGCACAGTATTACCCGTTCATCGGAATTGATTGCAGAACTTGGACGAATTCAGCGTCGCGGCTATGCGCTGGACGACGAGGAGGTAGAACTTGGAGCGAGATGCGTAGCAGCGGCGGTGCTGGATTCGTCCGGCCAGGTTGCCGCTGGCGTCAGCGTCTCAGGTCCAACGATCCGGATGGCCCGTACACGCACGGCACAGATCGCCGACGCTGTAAGGAAAGCTGCAATGGACATCTCTGTGCACCTCGGATACAACGCCACGGGCCGACCCTAGTTTCACCGAGGCCGACACTGAAATCGCCGACACAGCCGCTTGAGGAAAGCTAAGACTGGGCGCGGGTTCGATTCCGCAAGGTACCAATGCCCTCGATTTCAATCGTCATCGTCTCATCTGGCAACAACCATCGCTGCGGATTCCGGCCGAGACCAACTCCCGGTGGCGTTCCCGTACTGATCACATCCCCGGGCTCCAGTGGGACGATACTCGAAATATAAGCGATCAAGTCTGGGATCTTGAAGATCAGATCGCGCGTATTCGCCGACTGCATGACCTCGTCGTTCAGGGTAAGACGGATGTTCAAGTCGTGCGGATCCTCGATCTCGTCAGCCGTAACAATCCAGGGCCCCATAGGCGTAAAGGTTGGGAAGCTCTTTCCTAATGTCCATTGGGAGGTTGCAAGCTGAACCCCGCGCGCGCTCACATCATTCACAATCGTGTAACCGAACACGTGCTCGCGCCAGTTCTCCTTCGAGATCCTGTGGCCGGGCTTCCCGATCACGACGGCGAGCTCCGCTTCATAGTCTGGCTGCGTTGCTTCAGGCCAGAGCAAGACGTCAGAGTCAGGACCTGTTATGGAGGAGGACAGCTTAAGGAACACCGTCGGCACACTTTGCACAGCCATCTTTGATTCGGCAGCGTGCTCACGATAGTTCAGTCCGATGCCGAAGATACGGGGCGGCCGTTGGAGGGGAGCCAACAGAGTCACCTTGCTCAACGGCAGTTCTTCGCCTGGAGGCAACATTGCCCCGGATTCTATGTAGGCCAAAACGTCATCTGTGCCGCTCGCAGGGAACCTGCGAATCGTATCGGCGAAAAGCACTCCCCCACCAGTCCAGCCGCTTTCATGCTTGAATGCAACGATCTTCATCTGGATTCTTCCCTCCATATCTCACCATCCGGAAATCTGTACCGCGCTAATGATTCCGGAAGGATTTCAATACTGTAGCCCGGTGCCTCGGGCAACAAATAGTGGCCGCTTCGAATCTTCACTGGGTCACGGAAGTGTTCGTGCAGATGGTCAACAAACTCGATCACACGATTCTCAAGCGTGCAGGATACCGATAAGTAATCAAAGACCGAGAGGTGTTGCACGTACTCGCAAAGCCCCACACCGCCTGCGTGGGGGCAGACTGGGATGCCGAACTTCGCCGCCATCAGGATGATGGCAAGGTTCTCATTGACACCGGCTACCCGGCAGCTGTCGATTTGGCACACGTCGATCGCGCCGGCCTGCATCAACTGCTTGAACATCACTGCGTTGTGACAGTGTTCACCGGTCGCAATTCGAACGGATGTTTCACGACGGATCCGTGCGTGTCCCAGGATGTCATCGGGACTCGTTGGTTCTTCCATCCACCACGGCTGTAATTCGGCCAGTTGATTCGTGCGGCGAATGGCCTCTTCGACTCCCCACTTCTGATTCGCATCAACCATCATGAATTTGTCGGGACCAATCTCCTCACGAACGATGCGGCCACGACGAAGATCGTCCGCCGGATCGCCGCCGACCTTGAGCTTGAAGTGGGTCCACCCATCCGCCAATCCTTCTCGACACAGTCGGCGGATCTTCTCGTCGCTGAATCCAAACCACCCGGCTGACGTTGTATAGGCCGGATATCCTTCCTTTACGATTTTCTCTAGCCGCTCGGACTGCCCTGCTTTGCCCTTTCTCAAAATTGCCAATGCTTCGTCTCGTGTCAGAGCATCTTCGATGTAACGGAAGTCGACGGCACTAACAATCTGCTCGGGGTCCATTTCCGCCAGAAGCCTCCACACGGGCTTTCCTTCACTCTTCGCGTACAGATCCCACACGGCGTTAATCAGGGCGCCGCACGCAAGATGAATTACGCCCTTCTCCGGTCCGAGCCACCGGAATTGCGTGTCGCACGTAAGCTCCAAATAGAACGCATTTAGATTCCCGGTGATGGAACTCAGCGTCCTTCCGGTCAGGTTGCGGCTCAGATATGACAGCGCTTCCGCGACAAGCTCTGTTCCTCGCCCCAAAGTAAAAGTCAATCCGTGCCCTTTCAGCCCGGAATCTGTCGACAAAATGCAATACGCTGCCGAATAGTCTGGGTCTTTATTCACTGCATCGGAACCAATCTGTTCGCGAGAGGTCGGAAACCGCAAATCGATCACCTCGACCTGCGTTACAGTGACAGGCTTCAAAGATGCAACCTCGTATGGGAGTTGGCGGCCGACACTTGCTCAATCAGAAACCGGGATGCCACCAGAAAAGAATTGTATGGAACTATGCCTGTCTTCTTCAATGAGGCTGAAGCAAATTTCATGCATCGTGTCATATATTGAACTTTTGACATCATTCTGCGGTACGCTTACAAAGTGATGATGCGACGATAACAAGCCGAATGGGAGTGAGAGATTGTCCAGCCTGAGTCTGACGGGTCGAGTAGCGGTGGTCACGGGAGCCGCTAGCGGAATCGGATTCGCGATTGCAAAGCGGTTCGCAGAACATGGGGCAAGCGTTCATTTGGTCGATCTGGATGACGCCAAAGTCCGTGAAGTAGCGAATCTGATTACGAACTCCGGCCATACGGCAATTGCTCGGCCATGTGACGTGAGCAATGAAGCCAGTGTCGTTGCTGCCTTCAAGGAGATCAGCGCCCGGGTCGACATCCTTGTCAACTCCGCAGGCATCGCGCATATCGGCAATCTTGCCTCGACAGCTCCGGCTGACCTGGATCGTCTCTTTGCCGTAAACGTGCGTGGCGTCTATCTCTGCATGCGGGCCGTAATCGACCAAATGGCGGCGGCCAAACAAGGCATCATCTTGAACATTGCCTCCATCGCGGCGACGCGCGGCATCAGCGATCGTTTTGCATACTCTATGACCAAGGGCGCCGTCCTCTCGATGACTTTGTCCGTTGCGAAGGATTACATCGCGCATGGCATACGATGTAATTGCATCTCGCCGGCCAGAGTGCACACGCCGTTCGTCGACGGCTTCGTCGCGAAGAACTATCCGGGGCAGGAAGCTGAGAAGATGAAATCCCTCTCAGAATCGCAACCCATTGGCCGAATGGGAACCCCGGATGAGGTCGCCGCCTTTGCCCATTATCTATGCTCAGATGAGGCATCTTTCATCACCGGCGCAGACCTTCCCCTCGATGGGGGATACTTCAATCTTCGTTAGAGGAACTCCGTGGATCTCGGACTCAGGGACAAGGTAGTTGTCGTAACCGGCGGAGGCTCCGGCATCGGAGAGGCGATCACGCGCCTTTGCATCGAGGAGGGCTCCTCCGTTGTTGTTGTAAGTCGGACGACGGAACACGTTTCGGCGTTTATCGCAGAAATGAAGCGAATGCAGCAAAGGTGTGACTTCTTCGAAGCTGACTTGGGCGATATGAGTCAGTGCAAGAGTGCCATCCGGTACGTCGAGCAGCGCTATGGCACCTTGATCGGCCTGGTGAATAACGCGGGCGTGAATGACGGGATCGGGCTCGAGCACGGAACACCCGAACGGTTCGCTCAGAGCTTGCATCAGAACCTGGTCCACTATTACGCGATGATGCATTACGCCCTTCCTATGTTGAAGGCGTCACGTGGGTCGGTCGTCAATATCAGTTCCAAGGTCGCTTTGACCGGCCAGGGAGGCACTTCCGCGTATGCAGCCGCCAAAGGAGCTCAGCTCGCTTTGACTCGCGAATGGGCGGCCGAACTCGCGCCTTTCGGCGTTCGCGCGAATGCGATTCTTCCTGCCGAGGTAATGACACCTCTATACGAGAGTTGGATCAGTCAGCGAGACGATCCAGAGAAGGCCCTGTCTGATATCAGGCGACGGATTCCCCTTGGACACCGGATGACCGACGCGGCCGAAATTGCAGCGATGGCCGTCTTTCTACTTTCGCCGACGAGGAGCGCTCACACTACCGGGCAGCACATTATCGTCGACGGAGGGTACACCCATTTAGATCGCGCGCTCACCTAAACAAGAACCTCCCCCAATCGTGGCCAACCCGCTAGATCGTGTAACGGCCGGCGTCGGTCATCACGGAGGCGATCTCTCTGCCAAGCTCTGCCGAATTCACAGGTTCGTGTTTAGTCAGCCGCCGCAGGATTGCCATCTGCGTCTGCAGTACATCGCCTTCAGCCACCGAGCCAATGACCCGTTCTGCGGCGTTTCGAACAATATTGAACGAACGCACGGTATAGTACTTCGCAAGCTTTGTTCCAAGAGGCTTCCGGGCACTCATCTTCTCGGCGCGCAGGATAGTGGACTCAAGTACCAGGACTTCAATAAGAATGTCCGCAAGATCACTCACTACTTCCTGGCGGTCGGTCAGTTCCATTCCAAATCGTTGCGACGCTGCTCCCGCGCAGAAGAGCCCAAGCTTCTTCGCACTTGCGAGAAGCGCCCGCTCGCCCGCCAGGGGTTCATCAGACGAAATCCGCGTGCCCGGTCCGCTCATCAGCTCATCCATCACTTTCTGAATCGCTGGCAACAGGGCGAGCTTGCCTTGCATTGCGCGCTTCATCATCCAGCCGGTGATGATGAGCCGATTGATTTCATTTGTCCCCTCGAATATCCGATGAATGCGCACATCTCGATAGGCACGTTCAGCCGGAAACTCCTCGACATAGCCAAAGCCACCATAGATCTGAAGCACTTCATCTGCGACACGTCCTGCCATCTCCGATCCCCACACCTTCAGGATGGAACACTCCACGGCAAACTCTTCAATTGATTTCTGGACGTCTCGCGAATAGGCCGCCGATGATTTATCCAGACTGGAGAGGGCGGCATCAATCGCGCCGACGATTCGCGCAGCAGCAGCTTCACCAGCAAAAACATCTGCTGCACACTCTGCAATCTTCCTTTGAATGAGCCCGAACGACGAGATTGGCTTACCGAACGCAATTCGGTCCTTCGCATAGCGAATTCCCTCGCGCAAGATGCTCCGTGCCCCGCCCACCACTCCGGCACCTAGTTTGTACCGGCCGACATTCAGAATGTTGAAGGCAATGTAGTGCCCCTTACCCGGTTCGCCGAGTAAATTTTCGATTGGGACCTTACAGTCCGTCAGCACAAGCGGGCAGGTGGACGACCCGCGAATCCCAAGCTTATGTTCCTCGGGCCCGACTGTCAGCCCCGGGGTGCCGGCCTCGACCAGAAAAGCAGAAAACTGCTCGCCATCAATCTTGGCGAAGATGGTAAACAGGTCTGCCATCGCTGCATTCGAAATCCACATCTTCTCGCCATTGAGAAGGTAGTGCTTTCCGTCCGGACCGAGTTTTGCACTCGTACGGATGTTCATGGCGTCCGAGCCGGCCGATGCTTCCGACAGCGCATAGGCCGAAAGCCACTCACCTGATGCGAGCTTCGGAAGATACTTGGCCTTCTGTTCAGGTGTGCCGTACCACACGATCGGCAGTGTTCCAATGCCTGTATGTGCGCTGAATGTTACAGAAAAACTTCCTGAAATTGAGATGCGGTCGGCGATGATCGCTGACGTGACCTTGTCCATTTCGACGCCGCCGTACTCTTCTGGCACATCCACGCCCAGCAGGCCAAGCTCCCCTGCCTCGCGCATTAGAGCACGGCTCACCCTAAAATCTTTGGCTTCAATGTCCGCGATCTGAGTGGCGATTCTGTTCTCCGCGAACTCAGCCGCCGTCTCGGCTACCTGTCGCTGTTCGAGTGAGAGATCTTCCGGCGTGAAGACATCATTTGGCGTCAAGTCCTCGATCAGGAAGCTGCCGCCAGTGATCCGCTTTGTCTCAACCGCTGTTCCAACTGTCCCCATGGGACTTCTCCAAACCTAGTTCTGCAAGTTCTCGAAGATTCCGGCAGCGCCCATTCCACCGCCAACACACATCGTCACCATTCCGTAACGTCCTTTTTTGCGCCTCAGCTCGCTGAGCAGTGTGGCAGTCAGCTTCGCGCCCGTACATCCCAACGGATGCCCAAGCGCAATCGCGCCGCCATTGACATTGACCCTCGCTCGATCAAGGTCAAGAGTCTTAATGACAGCCAGGGATTGCGCTGCGAATGCCTCGTTCAGCTCGATCACATCGATTTCATCGAGAGTGAGACCAGCGAGCCTCAACGCCTTCGGTATGGCGTAGACGGGGCCGATTCCCATCTCCTCCGGCGCACATCCGGCATAGGCAAAAGCCACAAACCTTGCAAGCGGTGTCGCTCCCAGGGCGATTGCACGCTCTTCCGACATCACAACTGCAGCCGCTGCGCCGTCGGAAGTTTGCGAACTATTGCCCGCTGTGACGATACCTTTCGTGTGGAATACAGGCGCTAGCTTTGCTAACGCCTCAAGGGTCGTATCCGCACGTGGGCCTTCATCAACAGCGAACTCTCTTGTTTGCTCAGTCGGCTTCCCGCTCGAATTCAGACAGGTAACGGTCACAGGAACCGGAACAATCTCGGCCGCAAAATGCCCAGCTTCAATCGCCGCCAGAGCCTTCCGGTGACTCTCATAGGCGAACTGATCAGACTCCTCGCGGCTGATCCCATGATGCTTCGCCACACGCTCCGCAGTGAGTCCCATCGACATATACGAACCCGGGTGGTTCTCCACCAACCAGGGATTTACTGCAATCTTGTTCCCACCCATCGGCAGGTAGGACATCGACTCCGCGCCTCCCGCCACAATGACTTCGGCGCCTCCGCCGCGAATTCTTTCCGCCGCCAGCGCAATTGATTGCAAACCCGAGGCACAATAACGGTTGATCGTCATCGCGGCCGGCTCGTTCGGAAGCCCCGCGCGGAATGAAATAACCCGAGCTATATTCATTCCCTGTTCGCCTTCAGGCATCGCACATCCGATAATCACGTCGTCAATGGTCTTCGGATCAAGCGTTGGTACGCGTGCAAGCGCTCCTTTGACCGCTATCGCCCCTAGATCGTCAGGACGCGTCGTGTTTAAACTCCCTCTCGGTGCTTTGCCCACCGGGGTCCTAACCGCGCTCACGATAACCGCTTCCCTCATGACTAAATCCCTCTAATTGCGCAGCGGCTTCCCGGTCTTCAACGTGTAGCCGATCCGTTCAACAGTCTTTGGCTCGCCGCAGAGAGACAAAAAGGATTCCCGCTCCAGATCCAGCAGATAGTCCTCGCTGATCAGACTTCCTGGCGCCACATTGCCCCCGGCGAGTACATGCGCGACTTGATTTGCCACCTTCACATCGTGGGCGCTAATGAACTCGCCCTCGCGCATCAGGTAGACGCCGAGTTTCAGCGTGGCGAGCACGGACGAGCCGGGTGCAGCGATATCGACTCTCGCTAGCGGAGCTGAGTATGCCGCCCGCGCAAGACTCAGTGCCTCTGCCTTTGCATCGAACACAATCCGCCCGCGGTTCATGCTGATTCCATCATCCTCATTGAGGATGCGCATCGACCGCGCTTCAAATGCAGACGTCGAAACCTTCGCCATTGCGATCGTCTCGAAGGCCGCCTTGACTGTCTCGTGCATCTCGACCGAATCGGCTCTGCCGTTTTGTCGCACATTACCTGCAACCGCAGCAGCGCGTAGCAACATTTCCTTGCTGCCTCCACCTGCAGGAATAAGGCCGACGCTGGTTTCGACGAGGCCCGTATAAAGTTCCAGATGTGCTTGGCGCCGGGCGGCATGTAGCGATATCTCAGTGCCTCCGCCGAGGCAAAGCCCAAATGGGGCTACAACTACGGGCCGCTGACAAAACTTGATAGCCTTCGTCATTCCCTGAAAGCTGCGCACCATTAAATCGATCTCATCCCACTCCTCATCCTGAATCGCGATGAGCAGTTGCATGAGATTGGCACCCACCGAGAAATTCGTCGCATCACTTGCGACGATCAAGCCATCGAAATTTTCCATCGCCGTGCTGCCCGCCCGCAGCTCCTGCTGCAGAAACGTGACGATATCCCGTCCGATCGTGTTCATCTTCGAGTGAAACTCGAAACACCCTATACCGTCGCCGATATCGATCAAAGAGATTCCCGCATTACCCGCAACCACACCATTTGTTCTCTCGAAATAGAGAACGGGCAAAAGCTCTAGCTTCCGGTCGACGGGTTTGTACGAGCCGCTTGCGGGATCGAAGAACTCATCGCCACCATTCCGATACCACGACGTTTCACCCGTCGCCAGAAGGCTCTCGAGCGACGGCGGCAGCGTCATACCCGCAGCACGCATTCTCGCGACCGTCTCGGACACACCTGCTGCATCCCACATCTCGAATGGCCCAAGTTCCCAGTTGAATCCCGCCTTCATCGCCCGATCAATTTCGACCAATGTCCGGGATATTTCACCAAGACGATTTGCCGCATAGAGCCACAACTCCGGCAACATGGCGTGATAGAACGACGTTGCCTTGTCCTTGGGCTCTCCACTCATCAGCGCGCGAATGCGAGCCTCCAGACGATCGTTCGACTTCACCATCTCCAGCATCGGAAGCGAAGCCCTGATTGACGGTCTGTACTCCAGCGTCTCGAGGTCGATCACGAGACGCGCCTCATTTCCTTCTGCGTCTCGTGCTTTTTTGTAAAAGCCCTGCTGGGTCTTGTCCCCCAGCCATCGATGTTCCACCATCGAACCGATCGCCTCCGGCAGGGCAACGTCAGCTCGCTCATCTCCTCCCAACGCCGCGAAGTTTCGAGCGACGTTATAAATTACGTCGATTCCGACCATATCTGCGAGTCGAAACGTTCCGGTGTTCGGCCACCCGATCACGGGACCCGTCAAGACATCGATCTCTTCGATGGTGAGTGCTTGCGCTTTCATCACCCGAAGCGTGTTCAGCATCGCAAAGACGCCGATTCGGTTGGCGATGAAGTTTGGTGTGTCGTTGGCGCACACGACGGTCTTGCCAAGTTTCAACTCCGCAAAATCGGCGATCGCTTGAAGCGCAGCCGGATCGTTCTCGGGCGTGGCAATCAACTCCAACAGGCGCATGTAGCGCGGCGGATTGAAAAAATGCGTTCCAAACCAACGTCTACGAAGCCCATCTGGCAGGTGCTGCCCGATTGTTGCAACAGGAAGCCCGCTGGTGTTGGTCGTCAGAATCGCCTTGTCCTTCAGGTGCGGCGCTACCTTCGCCAAAAGAGATCGTTTGATCTCCAAGTTCTCTGCGACCGCCTCAATGACCCAATCGCATTCTTTCAATCTGTCGAGGTCGTCGTCGAAGTTGCCGACGGTTAACAGCGAGACAGTTGAGGTATTTGCGAAAGCGGCAGGCTTTGCTTTTTTCAAGATGTCGATAGCCCGGAGCACGATGGCATTGCGATTCGCGTCAGAGGTGGCCAAGTCGAGCAGGAGCACCGGCACGCCTGCATTCGCAATGTGCGCAGCAATCCGTGCGCCCATGGTACCGGAGCCAAGGACTCCGACCCGGTGAATTTCGTAACGTTTGTCGCGTCTCTGGTTCTTCTGGGTCAGTGCTACTTCAATGGCCCTTGAATGGATGAGTGACGCCATCTCCACCACACCTCGCCCGAACTTGGGCCGCACCGAGAACTCCAATCGCGGCATCTCGATCGGCCGAAATAATACTTAACGACCGGTCAGAAAGTCAACGATCTCACCATAAGCTATTGCAACAACTCAATAGCAAAGACTCTAGTGAGAAAGGACAAACGCTAACGTTGTTTTGGCGTTGGAATCTTCTTTACCTCAGCCCTGCGAGGACCATTTCCCTGTGCAACACCCTTGTGTTTCGCAAGTCCACGAGTCAGCAGTTCCGCGAAACCTGTAGCGATTGACTCAGGGCTCAACCCTCCGTCCGGCCGATACCAAGTGCCGATCCAGTTGATGGCTCCGGCCGCGACAAATGCCGCAAGCTTTGGATTGCAATTATTAATCGAGCCGTCTTCTATTCCCTCTTCGATATAGCCGCGAATCGAAGCATCGATGCGACGTTTCAAGGTGCGTACCTCTCGCCGCGCTGTGGGTGACAGCTCTGAGTCATCCAGCATCGCTACACAGCGGCCGAAATCATGGGAAACGACAGCCGCGGCATAAACCCGGAGATAGGCCTCAACCCTCTGGAGACCGGTGCCATTGTCCAGCTCTGCCTCTTCGAGTAAGCCTTCGATTGATGCGATACCCGCGCGGTAGCACTCCACCAGAATCTGTTCCTTGCTCTGAAAGTAGTAGTAAAGTGCTGGCTTTGTAATCTTCAGCAACGAAGCTAGTTCGCGAAGCGACGTACTGCGGTATCCGCGCTCAAGGAATAGATGTGCCGCCGTTTCGAGTACGGCCTCCCGTTTCGCGTCGCCATCCCGCTGCCGCACGCGAAAGCTCTTCCAGGGACGATGTGCAACTGCTGACATTTTGATCCTGTCCGTTCTTGAACGGTCTTTGGCTCCAATTTCACAGCCCATTCGACCGCCGGTTGCGAATTTCTGTCAACCCACATCGCGGCAAGATTCTTCGTGACAGACCTACCGTCAGTTAATTACTTTACCGAGCGGTAAGAAATGAGAGCTGTCTTGCAAGGCGTGGTTCAGACGAAGGACACGAGTCCGGGCGCAACTCGGTTCGACGACAGGGATTTGCCTCTTCAGCGAATCTATTCCTCCGAGTGGGAGCGGCCATTACAACCTTTTTTGACGCAGCCAGGACACGGACAGGCCCAGACGTGGACATGGGCCGAAGCGATGCTCGAAATAAGACGCATTGTCGCGTGGATACGGGAACAGAACTGGCCGACGGGCTCACGAGTTGTGATCCTGTCGAAAAACTGCGCGTGGTGGATCATGACGGACATTGCCATATGGATGTCCGGCCACGTTAGCGTGCCCCTGTTTCCCGCGCTCCGCGATGAATCGTTAGCCGCATTGTTCGCGCACAGCGAGCCCGTCGCATGTTTTCTAGGAGAACTTGATCAGCCTCCACCACTTTATGCCGAGCCATTGCGGAACGTGAGGTTCATCCGATTTCCTAACGCCAAGCCAGACCATGCCCCATCCTCGAGCGAAGACTGGCAAAGCATTGTTCGCAACGGAGGGCTCTTCGAAGGTCACCCGGTCCGTGCAGCCGAAGACCTCGCCACCATCATTTACACCTCGGGGACTACGGGGCAGCCCAAGGGAGTCATGCAGTCCTTTCTCTCGCTCAGCCTGATGGGAATGTCCATGGAGCCCGCGCTCGGCAACTCTCCCTATCCGCTCGACAGCATCCTCTCCTACTTGCCTCTTGCGCACATCGCAGAACGGGCAATCGTCGAGATGAACTCTCTGATGATGCCGCTCCACATATTCTTTACGGAGGGCCAACAGACATTTCTCGAAGACCTCCAACGCTCTGATTGCACAGTTTTCTTTTCGATTCCTCGCCTCTTTCTTCGTTTTCAGCAGGGTGTATTCGAGAAGATTCCAGAGAAAAGGCTTGAGCGCCTCCTCAAACTACCCGTCGTGAATCGAATCGTCCGCAACAAGATCCTGAAGGGACTCGGCCTTGAGCACGCACGCCTGGTTGCGTCGGGTGGCGCAGCGATCCCTATCGAGCTCGTCCACTGGTATCGAAAGCTCGGTCTTAACTTTGTCGAAGGCTATGGAATGACAGAGACCGGCATTACACATGTTCCGTTGCCTGCACAGTTTCGCGCCGGGTTTGTAGGCAATGCCAGCCCCTACGCCGACACACGCATCTCCGATGCAGGCGAGATTCAGATCAAGGGCCCGATGAATATGATCGGCTACTACAACAGTCCTGACCTTACACAGCACGCATTCACAGACGACGGATATTTTCACACCGGTGATCGCGGTGAGATCGATGAACAGGGCCGCCTCCGTATCATTGGCCGTCTTAAAGAAGAGTTCAAGACCGCCAAAGGAAAGTACGTTGTCCCTGCGCCGATAGAAAAGCTGCTCTCTCTTTCAACGATGTTCGAATCGGTGTGTGTTCTTGGTTCGGGGATGTCCGCGCCTTTTTGCCTGGCGGTCCTCGTTCCGGACCTGCGAAAGGCCACAGAATCCCCTATCCGTCGCGAATCGCTCAGCCAAGCCCTCGCCGACGAGCTCGATCGCGTGAACAGCCAACTTGATCTACATGAACAACTGCGTTTCCTGGTGGTATGCCACCAGCCCTGGTCCGCTGATAACGGTCTCCTCACACCGACTCTGAAAGTCCGCCGCACTACGCTCGAGGAGCGCTTCAACAATAACTTCATCCAGTGGGAACAATCGAAATGCCGGGTCCTATGGCAAGGCACCGACGATAACGAAGAAGCCCGCACCTGACCAGCAACTTATCGGCCATAGGCCGACCCAAAGTCCGAAGGTTCACACTTTCTTTCCACGACGTTGACGCCGGGAGTACAGAGTATGAAGATTCCTCTCCGCACAGTTAGGATTACCCGAATCGTCTTTTTCATTGCGCTGTACTTTCTCTTCGGCTGTTATCAGCCGGGCACAGCAGGACTATGTCGGCCGCTACAACATCTACACCGGCTTCTCAGATCTCTCGAGTCCTGGCTTGAACAGCCTCAACCAAATTGGCTTTCATCTTCAAGCCGCGCTAAGTCCTAATCGCCTCATCGGTACAGGCTTCGACTACAGCGTCCAAAGCGGCGATACGTCACTCACCACCAACCTCGCGACTCCGCAGCTGCAGTTACAGTTGGCCGCCCTGGCCGCGCAGTTTGCGCAGGCGGGCCTGCTTCCTCCCGGCTATACCTTCAACCTTCCTCTTCATGCGTTTACGCAGACCTTCACAATCGGAGGGCAACTCGAGTATCGGCATTTTGAATACGCCACACTGTTCCTGAGGCCATCACTTAGCGCATTCAGAATCACCGCAACGCCGCATCCCAACCCGCAGGACCTCTTCGCTGTAACCGTCTCTCACAGCCTCGCTCCAAACGGCTCTCTCACCGATTGGACAGGCGCCTACGGCGTGGGCGGCGGCGCCGACTTGAAAATGACGGAGCACATCTGGGCGCGTACTCAGTTGGATGCCGTCTGGAATCATCCTTTCAACAGCATCCTTGCCAACGGTTTTTGGAGCTATCGTTTCTCCATCGGGCCAACCTTCAAATTCGGACCCAACGTCCCCCAACATGGCCATCACACGAAATCATGAGGTGGCTGGCCATGACGCCTGCGCCCCTGGGAGCGTCAAAAGGATCATGAAACTCGCAATTTTTTCGCTGGCTCTCGCCGCCTGCTTGTCAACCTGCGCTGCCTGCCAGTCTCCCCCTGCTGAAACCTGCAAACTGATCGTGCACATCGATGGCTTCCGCAATCAGAAGGGAAACGCTGGAGTCACCGTCTTCAAATCATCCGACGGCTGGCCCGAGAACAACGACAAGGCATTCATGCATAGTGGTCATCCCTTCACCGGCGATAAGGCGACGACCGAACTCCAACTTCCAGCCGGGCGCTACGCAATCGCAGTAATTCACGACGAGAACTCCAATCACAAGCTGGATCGCAACATGATTGGCTTTCCGAAGGAAGGCTTCGGATTCTCGAACAACCCCAAAGTGAACCTCAGCGCCCCCAGTTTTGACACGGCCGCCATGCAGGTCACTTGTCCTGTGACCGAGACTACGATTCATTTGATCTACAAATAGTTTTTCCAATCGTTTCGCACGTTTAAATGTCCCAAAGCATGGTGTCTGCCTGCTGCGATACGATAGTTTTTCGGAGCGGACAAAAGAATGCCAGAAGCTACTTGCGATATCGGACTGATTGGCCTCGCTGTTATGGGCCAGAACCTCGTGCTCAACATGACCGACCATGGATTCAAGGTCGCAGTCTTCAACCGGACGACTTCCAAAGTCGACGAGTTTCTTGCCCACGAGGCAAAAGGCACCCCAATCGAAGGCGCACACTCTATTGCGGAGCTCTGCGCGAAACTCAAGAGCCCTCGTCGCGTCATGATGATGGTTAAAGCTGGCGACGTCGTCGACCAGACGATCGACCAAATCGTGCCTCACCTCGAAAAGGGCGACATCATCATCGACGGAGGCAACTCGCTCTTCACCGACACAAACCGCCGCACGAGGGACCTAGCGACAAAAGGCATTCTCTTCATCGGCACCGGTGTCTCCGGTGGGGAGGAAGGCGCACGCTTCGGCCCATCGATCATGCCGGGCGGCAATCCGGCGGCGTGGCCATACGTGAAAGAGATCTTCCAGTCCATCGCTGCGAAGGTGGAAGACGGCACGCCTTGCTGCGATTGGGTCGGGCAGGAAGGCGCTGGCCACTACGTCAAAATGGTCCACAACGGTATCGAATACGGTGACATTCAACTCATCTGCGAGGCCTATCAGCTGCTCAAGGACGGCCTCGGGTATACGCCCGACCAGCTCGCGGAGGTCTTCACCGAGTGGAATAAGGGGGAACTCGACAGCTACCTCATCGAGATCACGGCAACCATCTTCGCGAAGAAGGATGAGGATGGCCAACCGTTGATCGACAAGATCCTCGACACTGCCGGACAGAAGGGCACCGGCAAGTGGACTGCGATCTCTGCACTCGATCTCGGCCAGCCGGTCACACTCATTGGTGAGAGCGTCTTTGCCCGCTGCCTCTCCGCGCTCAAGGACGAACGCGTCAACGCCTCCAGGGTTCTCCACGGGCCAAAGAAGGTCTTGACCATCTCCGAGCAGAAGGAGTTCATCGAGGACGTGCGGCGTGCTCTTTATTGCTCCAAGATGGTCTCTTACGCCCAGGGCTACATGCTTCTCCGCGCCATCGAGAAAGACCAGAACTGGAACCTCAATATGGGCGGCATTGCACTGATGTGGCGTGGCGGCTGCATCATTCGCAGCGCCTTCCTCGGCAACATCAAGGCGGCTTTCGATAAAAACCCCAACCTCGAGAATCTTCTTCTCGACGATTTCTTCTCGAGCGCCCTCAATAAGTATGGCTGGTCCTGGCGCAAGGCCATCATCCACGCCATTGAAATCGGTGTTCCCATGCCAGCATTTTCCACCGCTCTGGCCTTCTACGACGGCTTCCGCACAGAGCGGCTTCCTGCCAATCTCCTGCAAGCGCAGCGCGACTTCTTCGGTGCGCACACCTACGAGCGCGTCGACAAGCCGCGCGGCGAGTTTTTCCACACTAACTGGACCGGACACGGGGGACGCGTCTCCTCGTCAACCTACAACGCCTGACGACAAACGAACCGGCAATGGCCGCGGCTGCACCTGTACAATCGTGGGAACCTACCATGAGCCCGTCTCATCGACCACGACTTTGGACAGTGGCCGCGGCTCTGCTGCTGCTGGCGGCAGCCGGAGCCTGGGCTGCAGGTGCCAGCTCCAAGCACAATCCCAGCCCAGCCCAGCCGCCGGTTCAGCTCCGCTCCCCCCTGGGACTCACCGAGGTTGGGATGCTTGCCGGTGCGCCCTATCGCATTGATATTCCCAACGACTGGAATCACAAGCTTGTTGTCTACTACCACGGTTACGCGGAGCAGCCAGTCACCTTCCACATCGCTGAGCGCCTGACAGGCCATCAGCAGCCTCTCTTTGAGCGTCACTACGCTGTCGTTCAGAGCGCCTATTCGCAGATCGGATGGGCCCTCCCGCAGGCGTACCCCGAAACAGAAGCCCTGCGTCAATACTTCGGCAAGCGCTTCGGCGTTCCACGTGAAACATATGTCGTCGGGACCTCAATGGGTGGCGCCCTGGTCATGGTCACGCTCGAACTCAACCCCAAGCCCTACATCGGCGGTCTGGATCTGTGTGGCGCCGTTGGCCCCACCTCCGAATCCTTCGATCACCGCTTCGCCATGCGGGCCGCCTTCGACTACTACTTCCCCGGCTTAATGCCTTCGCTCGTTACGGTCCCGGCCGACTTCGTGGCCAACAAGGCTGAACGCGAGCGCATTGGAGCAGCGCTCCGTGAGAATCCTCAGGGCACGGCGGCCGTGCGCTCCCTCATGGGGCTTCACACTGACGCAGAGGTCGCATTCGACATTGCGTATTTCACCTTTGTTATCGGTGATATGCAGCGCCGATCCGGCGGCAATCCCTTCGACAACCGCAACACCATCTATTCCGGAACAAATGCGACCAACAGCTTCGGCGACTACGAACTCAACGACAAGGTCCGTCGCTATGACGCTGAGTCGCTTCCCCGGGCCTATCTCCAGCGCCATTACACTCCCACCGGCCGCCTCGGCCGCCCCATGCTCGCGCTGCACACGATCTATGACCCGATCGTTCCCGTGTCCCAACTCGCTCTCTACAGCCGTGAGGTCGAGGCTGCCGGCTTCAGCCAAAACCTGATTCAACAGTATGTTCATCGCGACGGCCATTGCACCATTCGGCAGGACGAGGTCGGTGAAGCTTTCGACGAGCTGGTCGCCTGGACACATGACGGCCCACGCCCCGCCGCCGGGCAAATGAAAGAGTTGCGCCCCATCCCGGGATTCCGCGAGCAGGCACTTCGCCCTTCGGAACCCGAAAACGGCCCCAGGTAAGCAGGCCATAAGAGCATTCCGTATGGAGCTGTCAAGTTCGCTCCGTATAATGAACTATGGCCATAGTCCAGCCGGGACGGCCTGATCCTACAGAGACAGCAGGGTCAGGTGGACAAATCGGCGCACCCAAACCAGCTCCCAGCGAGAGCGGGATGGGTCTTGAGGCGACATTACCGTCCGTTCCGCAACGGGCACCTTTAGTGGAGCAGCTAAACTCCCTCGACGAACCCTCTGGCGCCTTTGCCCCGCCTTCCACCCGTAACAACATCCCCTCCAAGCTTGAAACAACCCCTGCCCCCACAGCCTTCACGGCCGACGCGCCGCCTAAAGACAACTTCGATGCGCGCTTCGAGCATGTACTCGCCGCCGTCCGGGCAAACCGTCCTCACGACGACCTCGATCTCATCCGCGCTGCATGGGCCTTCTGTCAGGAACAGCATCAAGGCCAGCGGCGCGCCTCCGGTGAGCCCTACGTCATCCACCCCCTCGAAGTCGCTCAGGTCCTCGCCGACCTGAAGATGGACGCCACCGCGATCGCCGCTGGTCTCTTGCATGACGCCGTCGAGGACACTGATGTCTCCACTCAGGAGATCGCCCGCCGGTTCGGCGAACAGGTCGCGCACATCGTCGAGGGGGTCACTAAGCTCGACAAAATCAAATTCGCCAACCGTGAAGACCATCAGGCCGAAAACATCCGCAAGATGCTGCTCGCCATGGTGACCGACGTCCGCGTCGTCATCATCAAGCTTGCCGACCGCCTTCATAACATGCGGACTCTCGAACACCTTCGCCCCGACAAGCAGCAGCGCATCGCCAAGGAGACCCTCGACGTATACGCTCCACTCGCGCACCGCCTCGGCATGGGCAAGCTGCGTGGCGAGCTTGAAGATCTTGCCTTCCGCTACGTCGACCCTCTCACCTACGCCAAGCTCAACAGTGAAGTCGATGCCTTGCGCGGCGAAGGCGAGGCATTTCTCGATCGCATCGTCGGCACGATTGAAGCGAAGCTTCACGACGCCAACATCCATGCGCGCGTCGAATCGCGCATTAAGCGTCTCTTCTCTATCCAACAGAAGCTCAACGCTCACGGCATTCCCGTCGATCAGGTCTATGATCTCTTCGCCGTCCGCGTTATCACGCAAACCGAGCAGGACTGCTATGCCGTCCTCGGCCTTCTGCACTCTACCTGGCGACCCGTTCCTGGCCGCTTCAAAGACTTCATCGCGATGCCGCGGCCGAACCTGTATCAGTCACTCCACACCACGCTCATCGCTGAAGGCGGCCATCAGTTTGAGGTCCAGATCCGCACCGACGACATGCACCGCGTCGCCGAAGAAGGCATCGCTGCACACTGGAAGTACAAGGCCTCCGACAACGTCTCTGCCAAGGACGAGCAGCGCCTCGCCTGGGTTCGCCAACTCATGGAGTGGCAGCGCGAGATGTCCGACCCCAACGAGTTCATGTCGACGCTGCGCATCGACCTGTATCCCGAGGAGGTCTACACCTTCACGCCCAAGGGTAAGGTCATCGTCCTTCCCAAGGACGCCAGTCCCATCGACTTCGCCTACGCCATCCATACCGATGTCGGCCACGCAACTACCGGCGCCAAGGTCAATGGCCGTATAGTCCCACTGCGCTATCGCCTGCGCAACGGCGACATCGTCGAGATCACCACGCAGGCTGGCCACACCCCCTCGAGGGACTGGCTTAGCTTCGCCAAGAGCTCGCGCGCACGCAACAAGATCAAGCATTGGCTCAATGAGCACCAGCGCGAGCGCGCCATCGAGATCGGCAGAAAACTTCTCGAACGCGAAGCACGCAAATACAAAATCTCGCTGCAGAAGTTCGGCTCGCCGGACTTCGACCGCATCGCCCACGAGTACGGTCTCCATGGAGAGCAGGATCTCCTCGCCGGGATCGGCTTCGGCAAATACTCCACGCGCCAGGTCCTGAACAAACTCGAACCCGGCAGCGCCGTCGAAGCAAAAGAAACCACGCCCGAGCAGGGAGCAGTCGTCGACACGCTCTCGCACATGAGCGAAGCAGTAAAGCGTGTCTTCTTCGGCAAAGGCTCTGAGTCGCTTCAGGTTGAAGGACAGGACGACCTCCTCGTCTACCGAGCGCGATGTTGCAATCCCATTCGCGGCGAGGAGATCGTCGGTTACGTCACGCGCGGCAAAGGCGTCGCCGTGCACGCACGAAGTTGTCCCAACGTCCAGAATCTTCTCTACGAGGCAGACCGCCGCATCGAAGTCGAGTGGTCAGAGACGCTCGGCAACACCAAGGACGCCGCCGGCCCCAAGCCGACTACCTACCCGGTCAAACTCACCCTCTCGGTCGACGACCGCTCCGGCCTCCTCAAGGAGTTTGCAGCCATCATCTCCGAAGATGGCACCAACATCCGTAGTGTTGAAACGCGTCCAGCCTCCGACGGCTCCGTCCACGTTGACTTCGTCATCGAGACCGTCGACCTGCGCCACCTCACTCGCCTGCAGCAGAACCTCCGCAAGGTCCCAGGTGTACGCGATGTACACCGCGTACAGAAGATTTAGCACCACCGCGCTACTCAATTCGCACTGAAAGATTGCATACTGTTGAGGCCGCAATGCGGCAATCTTTCAGCGAGGCCAAATCTCTGATGAGTCGAATCCGCCGCGTGCTTTGCCTGACTGCGCTTGCAGTTACCGCTTCAACCCTTTTCGCGCAGTGCAAGGTGCCGGTGAACAAGCAGTGGACCGTTCCATCGCTCGACGCGAAGCAGCAGGAAACCGTCAACTGCCTCGTACAGCTCAATATGCTGCCTGACGGCGAGTGGCGCGTGCACGAAGGCGATATCCCACATGGCGAATCTCCAACGCTCGACGATCATTCCTGGCCCGTCGCGAAGGTTCGCTCGAAAGCCAGCAAGCAGGCAGTCTGGTATCGCCAGCGCGTCACCATCCCAAAGACTCTCGACGGCTACGACCTCACCGGCGTCGACATCAGCTTTGAGTTCATCGCGACAGCAAACGGCCCGATGCCCGAGATCATCTACTTCGACGGACGCCGCGTCGCGCTCGGGGAAGACCTCGAACAGATTCCCCTCTTCGATCATGCAAAGCCTGGCCAGTCGATCCTCGTCGCCGTGAAGTTGCTTCCTACCGTCGACGACAAAGAATTCCGCGGCGCAGAGATGCACATCAGCTTCGCGGCCAACCGACCCAACCCTCTCGACACCGCCACTGAGATCGTCTCCGCCGCCAACCTGCTTCCCGCGCTCGCTCCAAACTCCTCCACAGAGAAGGACGCACTCGGCAAAGCCATCGCGCAGATCGATCTGCGCGCACTCGCAGGAGCACAGCAAGCTGCCTTCGACGCATCACTTCGCGCTGCCCAGACGACATTGCGCACATTGAATCCCGTCCTCAGGCAAGCAAACTATCACCTCACGGGGAACTCGCACATAGACGCAGCGTGGCTCTGGCCCTGGACAGAAACCGTCGACACTGCGAAGCGCACCTTCTCGAGCGCCGTGCAACTCATGAACGAATATCCCACCTACACCTACACGCAGTCAGCCGCTGCCTATAGTCAGTGGATTGCCGACAAGTACCCGGAGCTCAACGCGGAGATCGCGAAACGTGTCAATGAAGGCCGTTGGGAGCTCGTCGGCGGCATGTGGGTTGAGCCCGACCTGAACATGCCCGACGGCGAATCGCTCGTCCGCCAACTCCTCGTTGGCCAGGCAGCCTTCCAGAAGATCTACGGCCACACCGCCATGATCGGCTGGAATCCCGATTCCTTCGGCTACAACTGGCAGCTTCCGCAGATCTACAAACGTTCCGGCATCGACTACTTTGTCACGCAGAAGATGGCTTGGAATGACACGAACAAGCTTCCGTTCAAGCTCTTCTGGTGGGAGTCGCCCGACGGCAGCAAGGTCCTCACTTACTTCCCACACGACTATGCGAATCAGAACGTCGACCCAGTCCGGCTCTCCGCTGACCTTGCGACCGCTGCTCAGCAGGCACCGGGAATGCGCGACATCATGGACCTCTTCGGCGTCGGGGACCACGGCGGTGGCCCAACACGCACCATGCTCGACCAGGGCCTCCACTGGATGGAGCCGGATAAGGTTGGCGCGAAGGAGGAGTTCGGCACCGCACTTCCCTACCTCCAACGCGTCGAGAAGGAAGTCGCGCCCAATTCACCAACCTGGACGTACAGCACGCTTGCAGCCGGAGATACCACACTCCCCACTCCCCCTGCCGGCGAGATCAGCGTTCCCACCTGGAAGGACGAGCTCTATCTCGAATACCACCGCGGAGTCTTCACCACGCAAGCCGGCCACAAACGCAATATGCGTGACAGCGAAGAGGAGATGCTCAACGCCGAGAAGCTCGCCTCGCTCGCATGGCTCGACGGCCGCACCTATCCGGCCGATGAACTCAACGACGCGTGGAAGCACGTACTCTTCAATCAGTTCCACGATCTCGCCGCCGGCTCCGGCATAGGCACCATCTACAAGGAAGCCCAGAAGGACTACGACCAGGTTCGTTGGGCAACCAACGAAGTCGCCTCTAACTCCATGAAGACGCTCGCCTCGCATATCAACACCGACGGCAAGGGCGAACCCGTCCTCGTCTTCAATCCACTCGCATGGGAGCGCGGCGGCATCGCCGAGGTCACCGTACAGACGCCCCATGGCATCGACGCCATCTCGCTGGAAGACGAGCGTGGCAACGTCATCCCCTCACAGATTCTGTCTAGCGATCTTCCGACTCATACCTTCCATCTGCTCTTCAAGCTTGGCAGCGTCCCATCAATGGGATACACGGTTCTTCGCGCAGTCGATGGCCAGCATGAGTTCCATACCGATCTCACCAGCGCCGGCTACACGCTCGAAAACTCGGCACTTCGCGTCAGCGTCGATCCCAAGACCGGCTGCATTACGTCGCTCTTCGATAAGCAAGGTGGCTTCGAAGCGCTTGCTCCCAACTCTTGCGGCAACGAACTCCAAGCCTTTGCTGACAATCCAAAAAACTACGACGCCTGGAACATCGACCCTGGCACACTCGACGCCGCCCCAACTCTGCTGCACGAAGCCGATGAAGTGAAGATGGTTGAGACCGGCCCATTGCGTTCCGTACTTCGCGTCACGCGCACCTGGCACAAATCGAAGTTCGTGCAAGACCTGATTCTTTACGCCGACTCCAACGAACTCGTCGTTCACAACAACTTCGACTGGCACGAACAGCACATCCTCCTCAAGGCAGCCTTCCCGCTCGCCGCCACAAACAAATCGGCAACCTACGAAATTCCCTACGGCACGATTCAGCGCCCGACCACTCGCGACAACAGCTTCGAGAAAGCGCGCTTCGAAGTTCCAGCTCTGCGGTGGGCTGACGAAGGCGATGGCGCCCACGGCCTCAGCCTGCTCAACAGCTCCAAGTATGGCTACGACGCCGTCGGCAACGTCCTTCGTCTGTCGTTGCTTCGTGGCGCCACATGGCCTGATCCGGTCGCCGATCAGGGCACGCAGATCTTCGACTACGCCATCTATCCGCACAGAGGCACATGGCAGGCGGCTAACACGATGGCCCGAGGATGGGAGTTCAACTACAAGCTCCATGCAATGCAGGTGCCCTCACACGAAGGCGCCCTCCCATCCACTCATTCGTTCCTCAGCATTGACGGAACCCACGTTACCCTCACCGCGCTGAAGAAAGCGGAGGACAGCAACGCTCTCATCGCACGCTTCTTTGAGTGGCGAGGCGAACCTGACAAGATCACTCTCACGGTTCCCACCGGCGCGAGGTCGGCAACCCTCGTCAACTTGATGGAAAAGCCTGAAGGGGATCCACTCACCATCACCGACGGCAAGATTACCGTGCCTGTCGCGCCCTATCAGATTCAAACTGTGCGCATTAACTATTGACCACTCCCGACCAAAAGCAAAAGGACCGCACGCAGCGGTCCTTTTCTTTGCTCCGAATCATTACCTACCCGAGCGGCGGAACATTGATCTTCTGGCCCGCCTGAATCTTATTTGGATCATTGATCCCATTGTGTTGCGCGATCGACTCGTACTTGTTCGGATTGCCATAAAACTCTTGCGAGACTTTGCTGAGATTGTCGCCACTCTTGATCGTGTACGGCTGGTCGTCGCCGCCCGTCACGGCCATCTGAATTTCAAAGTCCTGATAGTTCGGATCCACCTGTTTGATCGTGTCCCACACGCGATTCGAGATCACCTTCGACGGCACCTCGCACTTCAGCACGAGTTTCTCGCCGTTCATGAAAACGCCGTCGAACTTGGTCCCGTACTCACTGAAGTCAGCGATTACCTGGCCCACCGGCGCATACTTTTGTTCTAAGGCTTTCTGGTCTGCCATGGCTGTCTCCTCGATTGCGGTTGAGGGCCTAAGCCCTCTTCCGCATTGGATGTCTCAAACCATGTACATCGCAATAATTGAGGGGGCAATTCAGGTCCAGGCTAATTCGTCTCACGACTGCCCCAGCAGCTCCATCTTTCGAGCCGTCGACGTCATCGTCTCCAGCGCGCGATCGACCTGCTCGCGCGTGTGCTCACTCGTCATAATGCAGCGAACGCGCGCCTTACCCTCCGGCACCGTCGGGAAAGCAATCCCAGTCGCCATCACACCAGCGTCAAACAGCGCGCGACTGAACTCCATCGTCTTCCTTCCATCGCCCACGATGATTGGGGTGATCGGCGTCTCGCTCGCAGGCGTCGTTCTGCCCCCGATATTAAATCCCGCCGCGCGCAATTGATCCTGGAAGTAGCGCGTATTCGCCCACAGCCGCTCGATCCGCTCCGGCTCCTGCTCCAGAATGTCGAACGCTGCGATGCACGCGGCGGCAACGGCCGGTGGATGCGAAGTCGAAAACAAGAATGGCCTGGCGCGATGGTAGAGATAGTCGATCAGATCGCGCGATCCGCACACATATCCACCCAACACTCCGATCGCCTTCGACAATGTCCCCACCTGCACATCCACCCGCTGCGTGCAGCCGAAATGATCCACACTCCCGCGCCCGTTGCGTCCCAGCACTCCTGACGCATGCGCATCATCCACCATCATGATCGCGCCATACCGGTCGCACAAATCGCACAGCGCAGCCACAGGCCCGATGTCGCCATCCATCGAGAACACGCCGTCCGTAATCACCAGCTTGCGTCCGGGCTCGTTCGCGACCTCTTTCAGCAACTCCTCACAGTGCGCTACGTCCTTATGCCGAAACACCTTGATCTTCGCCCGAGACAGCCGTGCGCCGTCGATGATGCTGGCGTGATTCAATTCATCCGACAAAATGAAGTCCTCTTTGCCGAGAATCGAAGACACCGTCCCCGCATTCGCAGTAAATCCCGACTGGAAGACAACGCAGGCCTCCACGCCTTTAAACGCGGCAATCTTCTCCTCGAGTTCCATGTGGATCTTCATCGTGCCCGCGATCGTCCGCACCGCACCGGATCCAACGCCGTACTCCTTCGTCGCTGCGATCGCCGCCTCACGCAGCCGTGGATCGTTGCACAATCCGAGGTAGTTGTTCGAGGCCAGGTTGATGACTTCGCGACCGTCGTAGTGACACACCGGTGCCTGTTGATCGTCCAAAACGCGCAGTCGGAAGTAAGTCCCTTGCGCTCGCAACGCGTCGAGTTGAGCGGTCAGGTGCGCAAGCTGTGGCCGTTTGGTTACCTTGACTTCAGAGGTCGGAGTAAGAGTCGCCATAACTCCTTGATCCTAAACCTTTCTTCGCTCGCTCAGGCAGCGGGAGAACGTCACGCCTGCATCACACATTTGGCGAAGTCTCACACACAGCAGGATTTTGACTTCGGACGCAGCGAGATCGCTGCCGCATTCTCGAACGAACGATGTTCGAAAGGAGAAACATCGATGACCCAGGGACTCCGGGCTCAACTCACGGCAATCAGCCTCTTCGCCGCACTCATGTTCACAGCAGGTTGCAAGACCGACCAGCAGAAGGCGGTCGATCAGGCAAAGGCGCAAGCGGCCTCCACGCAGACGCCTCAGCAGGTTCAGTACGTCGACAATAACGGGGACACGGTAACCACCACCGTAGAGCCTCCCGTCGCTGGTCAGCCGCAGCAGGTGGCGACAACAATCACGCCTCCGCCGCCTGGCCCAAAGCCACATTCAACCAATCCCGTTGTTACGCCGCTCGGCACATCTGCCACGCCCTCAGCTAATCAGGCCGCGTATGACGCGAATGGTCAACCCCAGCCTGGTGTCGCACCGCCACCGCCTAACGGCGCTCCGGCGCAACCGGCGACGCCACCGCCCTACAACCTCACTGTTCCGGCCGGCACCGAACTTGCCGTTCGCGTCAATGAGCGCATCGACGTCAAGCATGCCGTCCCCGGTGAACACTTCACGGGCGAGATCGTCGAGCCCGTCATGAGTAACGGCGCCGTGCTCATTCCGCGGGGAACGCCTGTGCGGGGACGCATCGACGAAGCCCATCGTCGCGGCCATTTCAAAGGCAGCTCCGTGCTCGAACTACGCCTCGTCTCCATGACGCTCAATGGCTACCAATACGGGCTCGACACGCACGATACCGTTCGGTCCAAGAAGGGTAAGGGCAAGCGCAGTGCGGGGATCATCGGCGGCCTCACAGGCGCCGGCATGCTCATCGGCGGCATCGCCTCTGGCGGAGTCGGCCTCGCAATCGGTGGCGCGTCCGGCGCCGGCGCGGGCACACTCATCGCAGGAACCACCGGCAACCGCGACCTGGTCATCCCCGCGGAAAGCGTCGTTCACTTCCGGTTGGCCGATCAGCTCGTCGTACAAAACCCCTCGTAACTGATCGCAGCGATGAAAGGACCTGCCTTGTGCAGGTCCTTTTCGCCTTTCACCGAACGTTCAGCAGAATTTTGCTCGCCTCGCCCGACTCCAGCAGCTTCATCGCCTCATCAAACTTCGCGAGCGGCAATCGATGCGTGATCACCGGGCTGAGATCGACACGTGGATCTCTCATCAGCGCCTCGGCTTGAAACCAGGTCTCATACATCTTGCGGCCGTTGATTCCGTGTACCGTCGCACCCTTGAAGATGATCGCGTTCGCGATGTCCAGCTCGAACGGCTTCGACGGAAGGCCTAAGAGCGACGCGCGCCCACCGTTACGCAGCAAGCTGAAACCCTGCCGGATCGCGGCCGGATGACCGGACATCTCCAGCAACACGTCGACGCCGTTTCCGTCGGTCTCCGCCTTCACCTTCGCTTCGACGTCCTCTGCCGACGGATCCAGCAGAACATCCGCGCCCATCTTTCTTGCCAACTCGCGCCGGTTCGCATTCGGCTCAATCGCAAACACGCTAGAAGCACCGCACGCCTTTGCGATCGCAATCGAGAAGAGTCCAATCGGCCCACAGCCTGTCACCGCAACCGTCTGAGACGCAATCGGCCCCGACAGGGCCGTGTGCACCGCATTCCCAAACGGATCAAACAGCGAGCCAAACTCCCGCGGAATCTCCGGCGAGAGCTTCCATACATTTGCCGCCGGAATCTTCACATAATCTGCAAACGCACCATCGCCATCGACACCCAGAATCCTGACGAACTGGCACACATGCGCCTGCCCTGTCCGACACTGCAGACAATGCCCGCACGCAATGTGCATCTCCGCGGACACAAAATCACCCACCGCGAGTCCCTGCACCAGCTCTCCGACCGCCGCAATCGTCCCGCAGAACTCATGGCCTGGCGTATATGGCGGCTTGATGCGGTTCTGCGCCCATTCATCCCAGTGGTAGATGTGCAAATCCGTCCCGCAAACCGAAGCGGTCTCCACCGCTATCAGCACATCCGTCGGTCCAATCGCCGGAACCGGAACCTCGCGCATCTCCATACCGGGTGCGGCGTTCGTCTTCACAAGGGCTTGCATCGTGCGAGGTAGCGTATTGATGGCGTCTCTCCTTGGGCCGGCGTTCTAAGACGCAAACACCCTATCGTAGCGCGTTCTGACCGCCCCAAGCCTCTAGTCGTTGCTAATATCGGCCGCGCAGCCGAGACAGAGTCCTCCGGTCACGTTTGTCCGGTCGGGTGTCAGGCAGGCGCTCCCACGCCGCCATTGCCTTGCGCTCCTCTGCAGCCTTCGCCCGCGCAGCCTTACTCTCCTCCGATTCGCGATACAGCGCCTGAGCCGCTGCCGCTGGTCCGCGCGTCTCACCCAGCCCAAGTACCTCTATCTGGAACTGCCCACCCTCCGTCGTAATCACCAGCCGACTTCCAACATGGATCGTCCGCGCCGGCTTCACCGGCTGGCCGTTGCTCACGACTCGCCCCAGTTCACACGCTCGCGCAGCCAGGGCCCGAGTCTTGAAGAACCGCGCGGCCCACAGCCACTTATCCAGCCGAACTCCGTCCATGCCCCATTCTCTCTCGAACCACCCTCCTGCATCCGAAACGAAACGCTCACTCAACACGTCTGGGTACACTGAGACTCATGTCACGACTGCTCGCGATGTTCGCGTTGCTGCTTACACCTGCCGCGATTGCCCAATCGCCCGCGCAGTCGCCTGCCCAACCACCTGCCGAACAGACACCCCCAACCTCCGACACCAACCCGAGCGCCACGATCAGCGTTAGCTCCTCGCTCGTCGTCGTCCCCGCCCTCGTCAAAACCAAATCCGGCCAGCTCGTCTTCACCCTCAAGGCCGACGACTTCACCGTCAAAGACGACGGCATCCCGCAAAAGCTCCAGCTCGAAGAAGACACCGATTCACAGCCTCTCGCTCTCGTCGTCGTCGTCGAGGTCGGTGGCGACGGCATCCACTACCTCGACGAGTACGCCGACCTCGGCCCGCTCCTCGACGCCATCATCGGCAACGTCCCCCATCGCATCGCGCTCGTCGACTTCGACAGCGAACCCGAACTCCTCCACGGCTTCACCTCCGACCTCAGCAAGATTGTCACCGAGCTCAACCGCATCGAATCCGGCGACGATGGCGCCTCCGTACTCGACGCCATGTCCTTCGCCACGAACCTGCTGCGCAAGCAGCCGCCGGCCTACCGCCGCGCCATTCTTCTTATCAGCGAAACTCTCGACCAGGGCAGCCACATCGATCTCACCGAAGCCCTCCACGAGCTCAGCGACACGAACACTTCCATCTACGCGCTCTCCTTCCCAAGCACAAAGACCGAAATCAAAAAAGAGGCCCGCAAATTCGGATATGAGGGACAACCTCCACTTCCGCCCGGTCCGGAGCACGGATGCTTCAGCCGCGACCCCAACGCCCCTCCTCACACCACCGAGAGCCGCGGCGAGCAGGACTTCGATTGCCTCGCCGAACTGCTTCCTCCCCTTCGCCTCGCGAAGATGGTCGAGATCGCCACTCGCAATAGCCTCCGCAAAAACGTCCCCGAAACCTGCGCGCACCTCAGCGGCGGCGAGTACTTCAGCTTCAAGGACCCAAAGTCTCTTCATCGCGATCTCTTCACCATCAGCAACGACGTTCCCAACCGCTACGTGTTGACTTTCCACCCCCAGTCACCACACCCCGGCCTGCACGCGCTCACCGTCGAGCTGAAGCAACACCCCGACTTCCGTCTCGACGCGCGCACAGAATACTGGGTCGACCAGTCTCCAAATACTTCTCCTCCCACACCTGCGACGAAGTAAGCTGTTTCTTGCACGCGGGCTCGCCCGGAGACCCTTATGAACAATGGCATTCGCAGCGTCACCGCTCACCGGCCAGTCGACGAGGTAGTCCAACGCCTTACCACGCTACTCGCCGAAAAGAACATCAAGCTCTTTGCCGTCGTCGATCACTCCGGCGAAGCCGCTAGCGTTGGGCTGCTGATGCCAAACACCAAACTACTCATCTTCGGAAACCCGAAGGCGGGCACGCCCGTAATGCTCTCCGCAGCCAGCGTTGCGCTTGATCTCCCTCTCAAGATTCTCGTCTCACAGGAGCCCGACGGAACCGCAGTACTTTCTTGGAACGATCCAGCCTGGCTTCAACAACGCCACGACTTCGCACCCGAGTGCATTGCAAACCTCGCCGCCGTGGAAACATTCGCACACAAAGCCGCGGAATCGCAATAGGCTCGAACTCAACCAGCAACATGCCGCCTCACCATCTCCATAGCGCGAGCCTGCACATCCGCATCGTCACCGAACCCTGCCAGCCACTCAATCTGCTTGTCCCGGCGAAACCACGTCATCTGCCGCTTTGCATAGTTGCGATGTCCCTGCTGCGCCGCTGAAATCGCCTCCGCGCGCGTCATCTCCCCACGCAACATCGCAACGGCCTGCGCATAGCCCAGCGACCCCAGCGCTCTGCACGCATCGCCATAACGCTCCCGTGCAGCCGCCGTCTCTTCCAGTAATCCCTCATCAAACATCTGCGCCGCACGTTCATTGATGCGCGCATACAGCGCCACGCGCGGCGGATTCAACCCCATCTGCAACACGCGAAATCCCTGCAGCCCATCGCGTCCCGCCTGCCACTGCTCACTCTGCGGCTGCTGCGCCGCCAGCGTCACCTCTACACTGCGAATCATCTTCGGCACATCGTTCGGATGAATCGCCGCAGCCACCTCTGGATCCAATCGCTTCAACAGTCGATGCAAATACTGTGACCCATGTTGCGCGGCTCGCTCCCGCAGCCGCTCACGCAACTCTTCATCGCGCGGCGGCGCGGGCGCTAGCCCCTCCAGCAGCGCGCGCAGATACAGCCCGGTTCCTCCCGTCACGATCGGCAGTCGCCCACGCGTCTTGATCTCCGCCAGCGCCACGCGAGCCGCACGCGCATAGTCTCCCGCCGTAGAAGGCTCATCCGCATCCAGAATGTCGATCGCATGATGGGGCACCCTCGCGCGCTCCGCAGCCGTCGGCTTCGCCGAGCCGACATCCAGCCCGCGATACACCGCCACCGCGTCGCAGCTCACAATCTCGCCGTCGAACTGCTCTGCAAGCTTCAACGCAAGCGTAGTCTTGCCACTCGCCGTCGGTCCCACGATGACTACCAGAGGATGGGCCGCCTCTACCACTGGCGCCACCACCCCGGGACAAACAACCGGCCGAAGCCCGCCCTCACCAGGCTTGCAATCAGAATCACTACGGCCAGCAGAATAAGCCCACGCAGCAGACTCCGTTGCTCCAGTCGCACCCGCCCTTTTAGCGTCTCAACGCGCGCACTCTCACGTCGATGTTCTCGCTCACTGAGCGCAGGAGGACGCGGCGGCTCTGCCTGATAGCCCGCGCTCCGCATCAGCCGTTACTCCGGCTGCTTGTTGACGTAGTAATGAATGCGCAGCTCCAGGTTGGGTCCATGGAACTGGGACGGCAGCGGAGGAAACTGTCCTTCGCTCGTAATCGATCCCCACGCCGACCGGTTGATTGCATCATCGTGCGTCGACCCATCGAGCCACATACCTCCGATTCGGCCGTCCGGCAAAATCATAAACCGGACCAGCGTCTCGCCCTGCTTCGAGAGCGGTGGCTTGGCCTCTTCCGGGATGAGCGGAAGCCAGTTGCGATAGATGTCTGCCAGCAGGCGGCGGAGGTAGGGATTGAAGTCCACGCCCTGCATATCGGAGAGAACTTCTACCCCTTTGCCAAAACCCAACGGCGACTCACCACCCCTGGCACCGTATCCCCCACCGCCGGGATTGCGCGCCGCGTTGCGCACCGCATCGTCAATCGAATTCTCGGCAGACCGATTGGCATTGAAGTTGGGCTTCGTGCCCGGCTGTGGCGTCGGCGCCTCTGCGACCACAGGCGGTGTCGTCCTCGGCGTGGGCTGCGGCGCGTTCGGAAGCGGCAATGTCGGAGCCGGCACGGGCGGTGCGGCATTCGTAATCGCAGGTGCCGGAGTCGGCGCGATCTTTGGTGTCTCCGCTGGAGACGGCCGCGGCGGCGGCTCCATCGAGCGCAGATGCTCCAGCGTGCGATTGTCGACCTTCGGCTGGGGCCGCGGCGTGGATGGCGGTGGCGCATGAAGCTGGGGCATGTTCAGCTGCGTCAGCTCACGCTGGTGCAGAACGTCAAACGGCGTCACAAGCTTCGGCGCATGCCACAGGTACTTCGGTCCGTACAGAACCACCCAGGCAATCGCAATCCAGATGAACAGCGAGATGTAGATCGACTCGCGGAAACGGCTGCGCGCGCGCTCGTCCTCAATCGAGTCCAGCAGATGAATCAGCTCATGCTCATCCATCTCGCCGTAGCGGTTCGTGCGGATGCGCACCGGTTCCCGTGAAGACGAACCGTCGCTGTCGTGCGGAACAAAGCTTACTGGGGCATTCGACGCCGGTTTCGGCGCGGACTCGCCGGTCTCTGGCTCTAAGCGAGGCTTTTCCGGATCAGTAGGTGTAATCAAACGCATCGTTGAGGTACTTCGTCTGTGACGGACAGGCGGGCAGGAAGGTTGCGGTCCAGCATTACCGCCGGTGAAAACCGTCGCCAGACCGAGCCGATGCTGGCTCCTTTATTCTCTCATCTTTCGCCCGCGGCCCACCGTCCTTCCCGAAGCTTTCGACAGTCCTCGGCTATCCTCGGGTAATGCAAGAAGGAGCTTCTTCTTTGACGGGTCGAACCGCCGTGGTGATTACGGCCAGTGATCGCTGCGCTGCCGGAACTCAAATAGATCTCTCCGGCCCGTTGCTTGTGCGGATGCTGCAGGGGGCCGGTGCGCAAGTCGTTGATTCAAAGGTCATCCCTGACGACCTCGATCTGCTCGTCGCCGCCCTCCGCAACGCGGCTAAAATAGCGGACCTGATACTAACGACCGGTGGCACGGGCCTGGCGGAGCGCGACGTGACTCCCGAAGCCACACTCGCAGTCTGCGATCGTTTCGTACCGGGCATCGCCGAGCAGATTCGCCTTCGCGGGGTTGAGCAGACGCCATTTGCAGCCCTTGGCCGCGGCGTCTGCGGTATCGCAGGCCATGCCCTCATCGTCAACCTCCCCGGCAGCCCTGCGGGCGCTGAGAACGGCCTCCGCGCCATTCTCCCACTGCTTCCCCACGCTCTCGACCTGCTCGCCGGTCACACTGAGCATCGAAACTAATCGATATCGCGTGACTGCTCGAGGCGTGTCACTTTCGAACAGTAGAATTGGTATTTGTGAAACTTGGACCGATAGCGCTGCTGCATAAGTTCTCAGGAATGCTCTTCGCGGTGATGAAGCCGCTGGGCGTCTGGGGCGTGGGCGGGCTGGCGCTGATCGACTCCGCCCTGATTCCGATTCCCGTCTCGATGGATGGCGTCGTCATCGGCTACGTCGCCACAAACCATCACAGGTTCCTCATCTACTGCCTTATCGCCGCAGCCGCCTCGGCCATCGGCTCGCTGGTCCCCTTCTTCATCGGACGCGCCGGCGGCGAGCTCTTCCTGCTCAAACGCATCAACCGTGAACGCTACGAGCGCATGCGGGACCGTTTCGAGAACCAGGAGTTCCTGGCCATGATGATCCCGGCGATGTGTCCGCCGCCGTTCCCTCTGAAGCTCTTCGAGTTCGCAGCGGGCGTCTTCGAGATGAAGCCTGTCGCCTTCGTCCTGGCCATCTTCTGCGGCAAGATGGTGCAGTTCGTCGTGGCTTCGGTGCTCTATATCTTCTTCGGTCCCGCGCTCTTTCACTCGGCGCGCAGGCTCTTCCATCAGCACATCGCCATCGCGATCGGGCTTATCTCTGCTGCGCTCTTCGTGATCGCGCTGTATACGATCCGCAAAGTATTCGACCGGCGCCGTGGAGTTCGGCTGCCGGTCGAAGAAGAGGCGTAACGCTGAGTTGTCTTACGTGAGTGGCTGATTGCTGCGCGCGTGAATGGTCTTCGGTCAGCTTTGCAGCCAGAACCGGCAAGCCAAAGAGCGCAGCAGAAAACACACCAGTTGAGATCAAATCGTTCGCATAGAACGGCAGCGCAGCGACGTAGCAGGCAGTCAGGCCTGACGCGTTGTGCGGGTACATGCCGCTTCCAACCCAGACAACGAAGTTGCTGAGAAGAAAGAAGCTTGTCGCGGACGCGAGCACTCCGACAACGACACGCAGCGCCGTCACCTTGCGCAGCAGGCCGCTGGCCAGCAGGCAGACGGCGGCATACCAGACCCAGGTGACCAGGTAGCCCTTGACGTGGAACGGGAAGCCATAGACAAACCGCGTCAGGTAGAAGTCGGTCGCCGCGAGGATGGCGAGAGCGGCGACAGTCTGCCAGCGGGGGCGGCGGGAGCCGAAGAAGAGCAGGCCGGCGCCGACGGCAGTGAAGTTCATGCCGGTGCCGTGCAGGGCGTGCGGGATGAGACGGCTGAGCGCGGCCAGGACGAGAACAATGTAGGCAATCATGAGCAGGGCCTTGAGAGCGAGATGGCGGGCGGAACAGCCCTGAGAGGATTGTAAGCCTCGGGTTACTCGTACGGGGCTACTCGTAATAGCGGGCGTAACTGGTATCGGTCTCCCAGATGGTGCAGTCCTTCACGCGGACGCGGCCACCGGTCATCTCGATGAGCTGGGCTGCGGTGCGGTCGAAGAAGTACTTGGCGATGTTCTCGGCCGAGGGGTTCACAGTGGTGAACGGCTCGAGGTCGTTGATCATGAAGTGGTCGAGGTACTGGATGGTGGGCTGGAGGATGCGCTTGAGGAGCTTGAAGTCGAGCAGGAGGCCGTTTGGCTCGAGGTCCTCGCCGATGAGAGTGACGAGGACGCGGTAGTTGTGACCGTGCGGGTTCTCGCACTTGCCGTAGTAGTCGCGAAGGTAGTGGCCTGAGGAAAAGGTGTCCTGCACCGTCACTTCATACATCGTTCGAACTCCAATCTCCGCGATCGCGGGCGGGGGCGGTTCGATTTTAGCGGGGTATCCTCCCCCTCCCCCCACTTTTTGCGCAAAGTCTTCGAAGTAGATACTTTAGGTCTGGACCTAAAGTTACCGAAGGATTAAACTCGCGGGCCCGGCGAGGATGCCGGGCCGAATCCTTCCCACATTTTCAGTATATCGTGCGTGTCAAGAACTAATTGTGGATTACTGATCCCTATGACGGCGGCGGCGGCGCTGTTCCGTTGCCCGGCGCTCTGCCTGCTCGAAGAGCTGGGAGAGGACGCCCCCGAGGGCGATGACGAAGCCGACGAAGACCAGGGCGATGGAGGTGGTGCGCCAGAGGCGGACGTCGCCGGGAGAGCCGGGGACCTGCGCGACGTTGGTGAAGGAGAGCGCGAAGGAGATGAGGGCGAGGATACCGATGGTGGCGGCGAGAATGTAGAGGTTGCGTCCCATGCTGCTGTCTTCAGGATATCGCGGCGCGCAGGCGAGTTGGGTTGGTTACTCCGGCCTGGGAAGGGGCGTGCGCTGGCCGGTTTCACCTGGAACGGAGACGGCCTCAGGGGTCGTGGAGGAAGGGGCTTGCTCCGAAACCGGCAACGGAGCCAGCGGAGGCACGACACCGGGCGCAGTGGCGTAGAGACCGGCAGACCTCCAGGCGCCGATCTGGATCTCCCGGGCGCTGAGGGCGTGGCGCTCGATGGAGAGCTGGTGGATCGCCTCAAACTGCGATGAGGTTTTGATGGGGCGACGCAACGGTGGAAGGAGCGCGATCTCCTTGTTGACGTGCTCGGTGCGGTTGCCGGGGCTGGGGTGGTCAGAGAGGAACTGTGCGCTGCCGCTGCCGTATTTGGCCTGGATGATCTCGAAGAACTGCGGAAGACCGCGGGGATCGTAGCCCGCGTCATGGGCGATGCGAACGCCGAGGAGGTCGGCCTGCTGCTCGTCGGTGCGCGACATGCGCAGGAAGTCGAGGTTGGCAGCCGCGCCGATGCCCTCCGCCGCCGTGGCTCCGCCGACGCCGCCGAGAGCGATGGAGGTGCTGATCGCGCCCAGGCTGTACCAGATGCTGCGCTTCCTCCTGCTGCTGACGTTGCAGGAGGAGTGGCGGAGGATGACGTGCGACATCTCATGGCCCATGACGCCGACGAGCTGGGACTCGGTCTCGGCGGCCTGGATGGCGCCGAGGTTCACGAACATGGTGCCGCCGGGGAGAGCGAAGGCGTTGATGTCTTCACTGGCGACGACATGAAAGCGGAAGGGCCACTGCTGCGCGAGGCCGGGAGTGAGCGGAGCGATGGCGACGAGACGCGCGCCGAGTTGCTGGATGTAGCGAGCGACAGGGTCGGAGTCGGGAAGGACCGGCGTCTGCCGGTAGACTTCGGCGACGACCTTGTTGCCGGCCTGAATCTCCTGCTGCTGAGTGAAGGAGTTTTTGCAGGTGACAGGCTGGAACTGGGCGCAGGCGGGCGCGGAGATGCCGACGGCGAACAGAAGCGCGATGAGCGGTTTGCGATCCATGACCTGGCCCTCCTGAGAGGAGGATCTCAGCAGGGGATACATTCTAGCTACTGGAAGAAGTGCGTGGGGTGAGTATTCGCTGGCGCGACAGCCTCGGGTCAGATTGGTGTCGCGGTTGGGCAGGATTTGCATCCAAGAGGAGGCAAAGGATGCGGATGCGACTGAAAAACGGGCGCCAGAGGCGAAAGCAGGGAACGCGATGAGTAACAGACCATCGAAGGTCTCCGGACGCAAGGCGCTAGCGCAATCAAAAGCGAGGGCGGCCAGTTCCGGGAGGCACGATACATTTGGAGGCTTTGCCTCCGTTGCATCGAATTGGCTGGGTTCGAAGTGGGCTTTCCTGGGCGCGGTTCTGATCATCGCGGGGTGGGCCGCCAGCGGGCCACTCTTTCATTTTTCGGATACCTGGCAGTTGGTGATCAATACAGGCACCACGATCGTGACCTTCCTTATGGTGTTCCTGATCCAGAACACTCAGAACAGGGATGCGCGCGCGATTAACCTGAAATTGAATGAATTGATCTATGCGATCGACGCTGCGGGCGATCAGATGCTCGATATCGAGACCCTGGGCGATGAAGAGCTCGATGCCATGCAAAAGAGATATGAGCAGATCCGCGAGGAATGGCAGCGACGCAACGGTAAGAATCCAAAGACCCCTCCTAAGCAGGTTGATTCGTAGACCCGGTTGCATTCACGCGGCCGGGGCTAAAGCCACGGATTCAGGCGGTCGGATCAGCGCTCCTTTTCCAGCTCGACAACCATGACCTGGATGGGTGCGTCGCCGGTGTTGACGTCGGAGTGCATGGCGCCGGGAGGCATCGCAGGAAGCCAGTAGGCGTGATTTTGCTTCCAGACGTGAACGTCGTGGGTTCCGTTGGCGTCGACGATGTCGACGGTGCCATCGGTGAGAGCGACGATGACGCGCGGGTGGTCGTGACGGTGCATTGAGAGCGGCTGATGCGGAAGGATGGTCGTGCGCCAGACCTTGACGTCGTCATTCTGGAGCTGGTCTTCGCGGTGGGTCTGCATGGCGATGGTTTGGGCACGGACGGCGGCGAAAAGGCCGAGGGCAAGCGCTGCGCAGGCGAGGACGCGATTGAGAGAGAGGGTCATGGCAATCTCCTGAAGGGATTTGGCTAAGGGATTTAGCTAAGGAATTTAGCCGGGGCGTAAGGGTGGGCCTATTGAACCAGATTGTCTGCGGGAATGACAGAAGAGAAGCTCTTCGCGCATAGACTTGTAACGCAGAGCTCGGAGGCGTGGAAAATGACGCTGCCGTTTCGGTGGTGGAGTAGCTTCCCACTCATCGCGTTTCGCGATGAATGGGGCACCCGACTCGATCGATGAGGACAAGCCGAAGCCGCGGCGTGCGAGCAGCAGGCGGGCCGCCTAACTTCATCGCAGGAGCCGAGATGAGAGTGGTTCCTTTGCTGTTGAGCATGCTGGGGTGGGGCTGTTCGTTGTTTGCTCAACAGCAGCTTCTTGCCGACCCTCCCGCGGTGCATGGCCCCTTCACGCTCACCGCCATTTATGACCCGGTGGCCGGACACAACGCGTTCTCGTATGCCGGCGATACTGTTCCGCCTGTCATTCGCGTGTCGCCGGGCCGCGACATCAAGGTGCATTACGTAAACGCCCTGCCAGAGCACTCGAATGAGGAGTGTGCGATAACCCGTTGCAGCAATATGACGAACCTGCACTTCCATGGCCTGCACGTTTCGCCGGAGAGGCCCCAGGACGATGTGCTCACGATGCTGGCAAAGCCGGGAGAGTCGCTGGACTACAGGGTCGTGGTGCCTTCCTATTCTCCACCTGGGCTGTACTGGTATCACACGCACCCGCACGGAGAGAGCAATCGCCAGGACCTTGATGGGATGTCCGGCGCGATCGTGGTTGAGGGTATCGACAGGTATTATCCGGAGCTGCGAGCCATGCGCGAGCGCGTGATCGTTCTTCGAGACCGCGATATCGAGCCTCTCGATGCTGCCACTCGCGGGGCAGTCGTACAGAAGGTCGGGGTGCCCTCGTCGCGATGTGGAACCGCGACCGATCAGAAGCCCGAGCGAGTCTTCACGGCGAACGGCGAGATTCGCCCGCTGATTGCGATTAATCCGGGTGAGCGTCAATTCTGGCGAATCGTGAATGCCTCGCCGGATCGCTACGCTGATCTTCAATTGAGCGGCCGGCAACTGGAGATTGTGGCATTGGATGGAATGCCGCTCTCGTACCATGACCGGCACCGCGCTACGCGCAAGGTAGACCACGTTCTGGTGTCGCCTGCTGGGCGGGTCGAGGCGATCGTTGTCGGGCCGCCGGCTGGCGCGCGAGCGAACCTGAGCACGCGTTGCGTTGACACGGGGCCGGATGGCGATCCGAATCCTGCGATGGTGATCGCTGACGTCGGCCCAGCGCAAACCACTCAGCCGAGACACAATATGCCGACGACTAGAGGTCAGGCGGTTTACAGAGAAGAACTGTCGCGGCAAAAGATCAAGCAGTTGGAAAACCGGACGCCGGACTTCACCGTAACTTTTACAGAGGACAAGAATGGGTTCTACATCAATGGGCGAAAGTTCGCGATGGACGCTGGAGCGATGCTGACCGTGAAGATTGGGTCGATGCAACATTGGCGAGTCGTGAACGCGACACACGAGCTGCACCCGTTTCACATCCATCAGATTCACTTCCTGGCGTATCGAGAGAACGGAGTGCAAACGAGCTCGCCCGAATGGCTGGATACGGTCAATGTGCCCTATGGGAATGGCACAGCGGATCTCATCATGGACTTTACCGATCCCATTATCAGAGGCATGTCCGTCTTTCACTGTCATCTGCTGAATCATGAGGACAAGGGAATGATGGCCAAGATTCTTTTCAAATGACACACGCGAGGTTGAGATTGATCGTTTCCTGCTGGAGAAGAGTTGGAGTGTGGATGGTGGCTGCGGCTGCCGCGATTCTGGGCTGTGTTGCGGTTGCTACGCCTCCAGCCAGAGCGCAGGATACGCAGAGCATTGTGGGGAGTTCGCCGCTGTACAGTCTGTCGGGAGCGAACGGATGGATCAACTCCAAACCCTTAACCGCGAAGGAACTCAAGGGAAAGGTCGTCCTCGTCGACTTCTGGGACTACTCCTGCATCAACTGCATTCGTGCGGTGCCGTACGTGCGTGCGTGGGCGGAGAAGTATAAGGACAGCGGGCTCGTTGTCATCGGAGTGCATACGCCGGAGTTCGACTTTGAGAAGCAGATGGCGAACGTTCAGAAGGCGGTGCAGAAGTTCGACATCAGCTATCCGGTTGCGCTCGACAGCGACTACAAGATCTGGAATGCGTTTCACAACCAGTACTGGCCGGCTGAATACTTCATCGATGCGAAGGGCAAGGTCCGGTATGAACACTTCGGTGAGGGAGACTATGACCAGTCGGAGCGATGGATACAGCAGTTGCTGAAGGAGGCGAATGCGACCATGCCCGCCAGCGCGGTGAGCGTTCGCGCCCAAGGGGTGCAGGCTGCCGCAGACATGAGGGATGTTCGTTCTCCTGAGACGTACATCGGCTACGCGCGGGCGGAGAACTTTGCGTCTCCGGGCGGCATCAAGCGAGATGGAGAGAAGGCCTATGCCGAGCCGAATCATCTTGCGCTGAACGAGTGGGGGCTTGTGGGCAGTTGGATCGATCACGAACAAGCTGGCGGTGCTGAAGTCTGCGGGAGGGAAGATCGTCTTTCATTTCCACGCGCGCGATCTGCATCTGGTGCTTGGACCGGGCGGGGATGGGAAGCCGATTCGGTTTCGAGTGACCGTTGACGGGCAGGCTCCCGGAGAGAATCATGGTGTGGACACGGACGCCCAGGGCAATGGTGTCGTGAGCGCATACCGTCTTTATCAGTTGGTGCGGCAGAAGGGCGCGATCGCAGATCATCTCTTCACGATCGAGTTCGAGGATCCGGGCGTACAGGCGTATTCCTTCACCTTCGGATGAAGATCATCGGAGGGCATCATGACTCAGGAACGGAATGACAGCGTGAGGCGGATCGGCCGGCGGGTGTTCGTGCTCGCGGGGGGCGCCGCGGCGGCGTCGGCACTGGCCTTTCAGCTGCGACATGGGATCGGGATCGTTGCGGCGAAGGATAGGACCCCGAAAGAGGTAAAGATCGTTGAGTTCTCCAGCTCGGGAGAGCGAGGAGAGACGGTCACGGTGCCGATGATTGTGAAGACGGACGCGGAGTGGAAGCAGCAGCTATCACCGGCGGCGTTCGACATCACGCGCCGGGCGGGCACTGAAAGGGCGTACTCCGGCGCGTACTGGAATCTGCACGACAAGGGCCTGTATCACTGCATCTGCTGCGACACACCGCTCTTCAGCTCGGAGACGAAGTTCGAGTCCGGCACGGGATGGCCGAGCTTCTGGCAGCCGATTGCCAAGGAAAATGTTCGCGAGAGCGGGGATATCTCGCTGGGAATGGAACGCACTGCAGTCGCATGCAGGCGCTGCGATGCTCATCTGGGCCACGTATTCGATGATGGCCCGAGGCCGACGGGGCTGCGGTATTGCATGAACTCCGTGGCGCTCAAGTTCGCGAAATTAGCATAGTGCGCTAAACCGCTACCGACTCTTCAGCTCTCGAAGAAGCGTTCGACCTCGGTGATGTCGTCGGTGCGGCGGTAGGGTGGGAGCGAGTCGAGGAAGATGGCGCCGTAGCGCGTGGTGCGGATGCGCGAGTCGAGGAGCATGAGGACGCCGCGGTCGGTGAGTGAGCGGATGAGGCGGCCGAAGCCCTGCTTGAGCGCGATGACAGCTTGAGGGATCTGGAGGTCGTTGAAGGCGTTGCCGCCGGCGGCGGCGATGGCGTCGGTGCGGGCCTTCATGATGGGGTCGGAGGGGACGGCGAAGGGGAGCTTGTCGACGATGACGCAGGAGAGCTGCTCGCCCTGGACGTCGATGCCCTGCCAGAAGGATGACGTGCCGAAGAGGACGGCGTTGGGGGTTTCGCGGAATTGTTGCAGGAGCAGATGGCGCGGGGCGGTGCCTTGCAGGAGCAGCGGGTAGGGGAGCTCGCAGAGGAGGCGGTCGTGGAGCTCGCGCATCTGCGAGTAGCTGGTGAAGAGGCAGAAGGCGCGGCCGCGGGTGATTTCGAGGACGCGGCGGATTTTTTCGGCGGCGTGCGGGAGGAAGTCGGGGTGGCGCGGCGGCGGGAGGTACTTCGGCAGGTAGAGCAGCGCTTGCTTGGAGTAGTCGAAGTGCGATGGGGACGACGAGCTCTTTGGGAAACGGGATGCCGAGGCGCTTCTTGAGGTGGTCGAAGGAGGGCTTGCCTTCGGAGTCGGCGACGGTGAGGGTGGCGGAGGTGAGGATGACGGAGGAGTAGTTGGCGAAGAGGGTCTCGGCGAGGAGTTGCGAGACGTCGATGGGTGTGGCCTGGAGGTGGGTGGTGAGCGAGGCGAAGACTGGTTGAGGTGAGCCGACAGAAGGCACCCCACCCGCATGAGACTGCGGGATGCACCCGAAGTTGTGGTCGTCCTGGAATTTCTCGCGGCGTTGCGGAGGTTGGAGGCGGCGCGGCGCTCGATCCAGAAGACGGTGTTGGGGTCGGTGGATTCGAGGAGGAACTTGAGGTGCGCGCGGATGTCGGCGGCGCGCTTGCGCAGGCCGGCGGCCTCTTCGACGTCGCGGACGCGGTCGAGCTCGCCTTCGAGGCGAATGAGCGCGTTGATGGCGCCGAGGTAGGAGTCGCCGTGGGCTTCGAGGAAGTCGGCGCGGTCGGTGAATTCCATGCGTCCGGGTTGCGCGGCGTTCGTTTCTGGCAGTGAGCTGAAGAAGAGGCGGGAGCGCTCGCGGAGGGTTGCGGTGGAGCTTTCGATGGCGGCAGAGCTGGCGCCTTTGGCGCGGAGCATGGACTCGGTGTCGCGGGCGAGTTCGTCGAAGCGGTGGCTGGTGAGCGCGATGCCGAAGTATTGCGAGGCGACGTCTTCGAGCTCGTGGGCTTCGTCGAAGATGACGATGGCGGCTTCGGGGAGGATGCCGGCGTCGGGGGCGCCGGCGGCCTGCTGCTTGATGGAAAGGTCGGCGAAGAAGAGGTGGTGGTTGACGATGACGAGGTCGGACTCGAGGGCCTTGCGGCGCATTTGGGTGATGAAGCAGGGCTCCCAGTTGGGGCAGGTCTGGCCGAGGCAGACCTCGGAGCGGGCGTCGAGCTTGTGCCAGAGCGCGGAGGACTCGGGGAGGTCGTCGATCTCGGCGCGGTCGCCGGTTTCGGTGGTGCGCTCCCATTGGAGGATGGTGTGGAACTGCGAGATGTCGTCGAGGCCGGAGAGGATGGGGTTGTCGCGGAGGGCGTAGAGCTTCTGCTTGCAGAGGTAGTTGGCGCGGCCCTTCATGTAGCAGACGCGAAGGGGGCCGGCGTCGGCGAGGACGGATTCGAGGAAGGGGATGTCCTTGAAGTAGAGCTGCTCCTGGAGGTTTTTTGTGCCGGTGGAGATGATGATGCGCTGCTTCTCGTTGCGGGCGCGGCGGAGCGCGGGCAGAAGGTAGGCGAGGGTTTTGCCGGTGCCGGTGCCGGCTTCGATGATGAGATGGCGCTTGTCGGCGAAGGCTTGCTCGATGGCTTTGGCCATGGCGTATTGGCCGGGGCGGTGCTCGAAGGCGAGTGAGGATTTGGCGAGGATGCCGCCGGGAGAGAAGAAGTCGTGCAGGGATGGGAGCTTCGCTTCAGCGGCGGCTTCGCTGAGTGGGGTCTTGCGGTCGACTTCGATGTTGGTGAGAACGGCGGCACGTGGTGTGTCTATGATAGTCGCCGTTTATTCGCCTGTGGGCATGGGGCATTCGCGAGAGCGGCAAGAGGCGTCTCACGCTGAGGGTGATCGACCCCCGGCGGGATGAAAATGAAGAGGCTGCAGGGGTTTCTGAAGGACAACGGACTGCTGCTGGTGTTCACGGGGCTGTTTCTCGTCTGCTTGTTGGGACAGGCGCTTTCGGGGCGGGCGCTTTACAACGAGACGCAGGCGGCGCATGGATTGCCGGCGGTAAGCTGCTGGCAGTATGTGCGGACGGGCGGGTTTCTGCAGGGGATGTTCTCGAATTGGCAGGCGGCGATTCTGCAGCTGGGGTCACTGATTCTCTTCGGCGTGTTTTTGCGGCAGCGAGGGGCTCCGCATTCGATGCAGCCGGGTGAGCCGGCGGGGCGGTCGCTGAACGATGACGGCAAGGCCTGGAAGGACGCACCCGACCCGAAGGCTAAGGACCGCGCGAGGCAAGGGACATGGGTGCAGCGGAACAGCCTGTCGCTGGCGTTTTTCCTGCTGTTTGGTGGCGCGTTTGTCTTGCACCTGTTCTCAGGAGCCAAGGCCTACCGCGAGGAGCAGACACTGTCTCATCAGCCGGTGATGACGTTGCGCCGGTTCGTCGTGTCATCGAAGTTCTGGTTTACGACGCTGCAGACGTGGGAGGCGGAGTATATGGCGATTGCGCTGTATATCGTCCTCTCGATCTTTCTGCGGCAGGAAGGCTCGCCGGAGTCGAAGCCAGTGGATGCGCCGGACTCGGAGACGGGCAATCCGAACGAGTAGTGGCGCCGTCGTTTACTCGCCTGCTGATTCCAGGGGCGAGTGATGCCGGAATTCGTGCCACTCTTCGGCGGTGATCTCCCAGATCTCGGATGGCAGGCGGCCGGAGACGAAATCACGGTCTTCCGTCGCGACGACGCGCATGCCGGTTTTCTCGGAGATGCGGCGCGAGGCGGTGTTGGCGACGGCTTTCGGGACGCGGAGGCGGGTGAAGCCGAGGACGTCGAACCAGAAGTCGTTGGTGGCGATGACGGCTTCGGTCATGAGGCCGCGACCTGCGAAGTCGGGAGCAAGCCAGAAGCCGCGGTTGTCGCTTTCGCCGCGAGTGAGACTGAGGGCACCGATGATCTTGTCGGGAGATGCCTTGAGGCGAAGGGTCCAGGCCCATTCGTCGCCGCGCTCGACTGCGGGCAGAGCGACGTCGCGGTAGTAGGAGTGCGGACGCCATCGGCGGGATATGGCCACGGGACGATGGCGTGGAGATACTGCACGACCTCCCATTGTGGGACGAGTGGCTGGGTTTGGTCGGCGTCTTCGAGCTTGAAGAGGGCGCAGCAGGAGGCGTTCGGTTTCGAGGGTGGGGGTCATGGGACTAACGGTGCGACTCCGCTGCGCTGCGGGATGACAAACAGAGAGCACGGGTGATACCCGGCACTAACTCCGGACCGTCTCCGCTTGCCGGAGTGCCAGCTTTTGAAGGCGGCGTCGAGGATGTGCTGGTTGTGGACGCCTTCGGTGCCGGGGCCGAGGAATTGTTCTTCGCCGCGGAGGGCCTGGGCGAAGTTGTCGATCATGCGGGTGTAGGCGTCGGCGTTGTTGACGGTGTTGGTGTTGACGTGAGCGCCCTTGCGGCGGAGGACTGACGTCGACGGGGTAGTCGACGGTCATGCCGTTTTCGGCGAGGAGGACGCCGTCGCTGCCGACGATCTCGACGACGGTGCGGTATTGCGCGCGGGCGGAGACGTTGATGCTGGCGAGGACGTTATTGGCGAACTCGAGTTGCATAGAGGCGGAGGCTTCGACGGCGCCGGAGTGGGCGTCCTGCGTGGCGATGGTGGAGACGCTGGTGCGCTTGCATGTTGCCAAGGATGAAGCGGAGGGTGTCGATGCAGTGGACGCCGACGTCGCCGATGGGGCCGCCGGCGGCGAGGGTGGGGTCGGTGATCCAGGGGCGGCGGGAGAACTGCGCGGCGTAGTTGAACTCGGCGTGCGCGGTGCGGGGCTCGCCGATCTCGCCAGCGGCGACGCGTGCGCGGATCTGCTGGATGGCGTGCGCCCAGCGGTAGTGATGCGCGACTCCGAAGAGCTGGCCGGAGGCCTTGGCGGCGGCGAGCATGGTGTCCGCATCAGCGGCGTTGGAGGCGAGGGGTTTTTCGCAGAGGACGGGCTTCTTGAAGGCGAAGGCGAGTTGTGCGTCGGGCAAATGGAGCGCGTCTGGGCTGGTGATGAAGACGGCGTCGATGTCGGGTGAGGAGCAGAGAGCTTCAGGAGATGGGAAGGCGCGGATGCCGTGTGCGGCGGCGTCGCGGGCGGCTTTGTCGGGGTCTCGGCGATGGAAGCCGACGAGGGTGGCGTGCTGGCAGTTGCGGAAGGACGGGACGAGGCGGAAGGCGGCGTGGTAGCCGAAGCCGAGGATGGCGAAGCGGATGGGCTGCATGAGAGTCCTGTGATGCGACGAAGATACGATGCGCGCCGCGTGCGACCATGTTAAGGCAAAGAGATTGAGGAGTTATGGCACCGAGGCGCGATCAGAAGAAGAGGATGGGCAAGAAGCATCGGCAGGCCAGCACAAGGCCGCGGAAGGGGAAGGCTCCGCGGACGGGTGCGCAGATGGCGAATGTCGCTCCGAAGAAGCGCAAGGCGCTGAGTTCGAAGAAGGCTGCGGAGGCAAAGGCGGCGAGAACGCCGAAGAGAAGTCCGGAGCGCGAGCGGTCGGTCAAGCTGGATGGAGCGCGGACGGAGCGGGATTCGCTCGCGGGCCGTGGCCATGGCTCGGAGCTGCGGGCGGAGCAGGAGCGTGAGACGGAGCTCGCGAATGAGAGGAGGAAGCCCAAGGCGACGCTGCGGCTGGGCGGCGCGGGGAGCCGGCATGGCGAGCGAGAGGATCGTGAGCTGGAGAGCTTAGCTTCGGAATTGATGGAGGCAAGTGAGGGTGCGTCGAGCGTGGCGGCGGAGATGCCGCTGGTGGCGATCTGCGGGCGGCCGAATGTGGGCAAGTCGACGCTGTTCAACCGCATCACCGGGACGCGGCGGTCGATTGTGGGCGATGAGCCGGGGATTACGCGTGACCGCATCTATGGCGAGACGGAGTGGGCGGGGCGCGTGGTGCGCATCGTCGATACGGGCGGCGTGGTGCCGGATGATGAGGCGCTGATTCCGGCGGAGATCTTCAGGCAGGCGCGCGTGGCGCTGGATGAGGCGGACGCGATTGTGATGGTGGTCGACGGGCGCACGGAACTGGCGGCGCCGGATGTAGAGCTGGCGCGGTTGCTGATTCGGAATGAGGGCGCGAGGCCGCTGTTTCTGGCGGTGAACAAGATGGATTCGGCGGAGCTGGAGGCGGCGCGCGGAGAACTTTCGCACGCTGGGGTTCCGGCACCTGGTTCCGATCTCTGCGGAGCATGGGATTGGCGTGGCAGATCTGCTGGATGAGGTGTGGGCGGCGTTGCCTCCGGAGACGGTGGCGGAAGAGCCGACGGAGAACATGGAGGGAATCGAGGAAGAGGCCGAGGAGGATGAGGGCGACTTCATCGCTGATGAAGATGCGCGTGCCGCCGGTGCGGAAACGCCTGTGCGACGGTTGCGCAGCCACGGCGAGCATGTGCAGCGTGAGACGAAGATTGCGATCATCGGCAGACCGAATGTGGGCAAGAGCACGCTGTTGAATGCGCTGACGGGAACGGACCGTGCGATTGTGTCGCCGATTGCGGGGACGACGCGCGACGCTGTCGACGAAGTGGTGAAGCGCGATGGGCACGACTTCCGATTCATCGACACGGCGGGGATTCGGCGCAAGGGCAAGACGAAGCTGATGGCGGAGAAGCTGAGCGTCATTATGAGCCGCAAACATCTGGAGGCGGCGGATGTGGCGTTGCTGGTGATCGATGCGACGGAGGGCGTAGCGGCGGCGGATGCGAACATCGGCGGCTATGCGCATGAGAGCGGGCGCAGCGTGATCATCGTCGTCAACAAGTGGGACCTGATGACGGAGGTTGGGCCGGATGGAAAGCGCTTGTTTGATGGCAGGTCGCCGGCGGACAAGAAGGTATATGAGCAGCAGGTCAGGGATGCGCTGAAGTACCTGGACTATGCGCCGCTGCTGTTTGTGTCCGCGGCGGAGTCGAAGGGCGTGGAGGAGATCTTCAAGAAGGTGGAGCTGGTCGCGCGGGAGCGCAGGAAGCGCATCTCGACGGGCGCGATGAACCGGTTCCTTGACCAGATTGATTTTCAGCGTGCGAGCGTGCCGATGAACCGGCGCGTGAAGATCTACTACATGACGCAGGCGGCGGTGGCTCCGCCGACGTTTGTGCTGTTCACGGACCGCGATGTGAAGCTGCACTTCAGCTATGAGCGGTTTCTGGCGAACGAGATTCGGGCGGCGTTCAAGTTTATCGGCAGCCCGATCTGGTTCAAGGTAAGGGCGAGGAATAAGAAACGGGCGGAGTAGGCCGGCTAGCTCTTTCGCGAATCCGGGCGAAAGGCTTTGACGCAAAGGACGCAAAGGAAAGACGCCACGGTACGCCACGGCATTGGTGCGGGAGACTAGCTGTCTTTGCGGTAGAGCATGTCGCGGATGACCTTGCGGCGCTCGGCGTTGGCTTCGGCGAGTGCCTTGCCCTGGAAGGCGTTGGTCGAGCCCTTAGAGGCAGCTTCGGCTTCCGCTTCGGGGGTGCTGCATTCGGGGCAGCGGTTGGCGTAGCCGGGTTTGTTCGGGCGCAGTTCGAACTCCTCTCCGCAGAGGACACAGGTTTTGATCGGAAAAGCCATGGGGACATTTTAAATCGCAAACCGGCTCGCGTAGAAGTGGCTTACGCCGGCGGCGGCGTTTGGAAGGCAGGCGTCCAGGTCTGCTGCGGCTGGGCTGTGGGGAGGACAGGCGCGGGTGGCTCCACAAGCAGTTGACCCATGAGCGGGTAACGGCCACCGAGGAAGAAGATGGCGTAGGCCTGCAGGAAGGTGAAGAGATATCCGAAGAGGCAGATGACGCCGACGGCCAGCACGGCGAGGAGGGCGAGTGCCAGGATGACCCAACCGCCGATCATTCCCGCGCGGGCGCCCGCGCCGGCTGTGTGCAGAGTGGCCCAAAGGCCGAAGCCGAGGCCGGCAAGCGGGCCGCCGATGAGGAGTCCGAGCAGGACGATCAGGATCTCCGAGACAAAGACACCGGCTGTGGTGAGGCAGAAGCGGAGGAGAAGATAGAGCGTGACCTGGCCGGGTTCGGCGCGGGTAAGTGCGAGGACGCGGCGAACCGTCTCGCGCAGCGGTGTGCCTTCGAGCGCCATGGAGGGCAGAGCGAAATCGCGCAGAAGGACCGTCGCGATGGCAAGAGCGAGGACAAAGAGCACCAGAAGGAAGACAAAGAACATGCCCGTGAGAATGAAGCTGATGATGTGAGAGTTGTCGCCGTGCGACTGCAACGTGATGGCGTGAATGATGAAAAAGATGCCCGGGATGAGAAGGGGCGCGAGACAGGCGAACGCGCAGAGGAAGAAGAGAATCTTGAGGCCCATCCAACGCCAGGTCGCGGGGCCATAACGACGCCAGACAGGGGCGACGGTGGTTTCGCTGCGCAGGACGACGTGGAAGATGGTGAACTGCAGGCGCGAAGAAAGATAGAAGAAGACCAGACCGATGAGAAGCCCTACGACAGCGCAGATGAAGATGATGCCGAGGATGGCTGCAGTGATCGATGGCGAGGAGCCGCCGCCGGTATGTGCGTTGTGGAAGGGCGGCGAGAAGGAGAAGCTGGAGCTCATCATCTCGGCGAAGAAGGCGACGGCGGCGATCTTGAAGAAGAGACGCGGATTGCGCGGACCGAGCAGGAGACGGCGCGTGTGTTGCCAGGCTGGAGCGATGGCATCGGTGGCAGAGAGCGGCTGCATGCTGCACCTCTTTTGCCCAAAAGCTTACTGCGACCCAAATGCGCGGGCAGTCATTCTTACGGGATTCCTGGGGTGGAAGTTCCGTTCTGGCGGACTTTGGGCTCAAGTCTGAGCGGCGAGTTCTCGATTGCAGGCCGCGAGCCATTGATTCCATGCGGCTAGCGCACGTTCGCACTGGATCCGGTGGCGTTCTTTCTTGTCACGGATCTTTTTGCGGAGGTCTTCTTCGAGCGGAACGAGGAGATCGAAGGTGATGTTGGCGGGTTGGAAGTGCTTGCCTTCAGCGTGGGTGATGTAGTGCGTGAGCGAGCCGTTGGCGGTGAGGCGTGGCGGAGGTGTGGGTTGCTCGCCACGAGCGAGAGCGGCGGCGAAGCGTCCGGCGAGGAGACCGCTGGCGATGGATTCCGTGTAGCCTTCGACGCCGGAGAGCTGCCCGGCGATGAGGATGTTGGGGTGTTGCTTGAGTTGAAGGGTCTCGGTGAGCAGTGAGGGCGCGTGGATGTAGGTGTTGCGGTGGATCTGGCCGTAGCGAAGGAAGGTTGCGTTTTCGAGGCCGGGGATGAGGCGGAGGACGCGCGCCTGCTCGCCGAACTTGAGGTGGTTCTGGAAGCCGACGAGGTTGTAGCTGTCGGCGCGGAGATTTTCCTGGCGGAGCTGCACGACGGCGTACGGCCACTTACCGGTGCGCGGGTTGGTGAGGCCCGCGGGCTTCATGGGGCCGAAGCGAAGAGTGTCGCGGCCGCGGCGGGCGGTCTCTTCGATGGGAAGGCAGCCTTCGAAGTACTGCAATTTCTCCCACTCTTTTGATTGCACTTCTTCAGCGGAGGTGAGGGCGTCGAGGAAGCGGTCGTACTCCTCTTTGGTGAAGGGGCAGTTGATGTAGTCTGGCGTGCCTTTGTCCCAGCGCGCGGCGAAGTAGACCTTGTCCATGTCGATGGTGGAGGCGTCGACGATGGGCGAGATGGAGTCGTAGAAGGCGAGGTGTTCGGCACCGGTGAGGCGCTGGAGCTCGGCGGCGAGCGGCGAGGATGTGAGCGGGCCGGTGGCGAGGACGGTGATGGTGTCGGGGTCGTTTTCGTTGAGCGCGAGTGACCTCTTCGCGCTGAATGGTGATGCGCGGGTTGTGTTCGAGCTGTTCAGCGACGCGGCGGGAGAACTCGATGCGGTCGACGGCGAGGGCGTGGCCGGCGGGGACGGCGGAGGCGTCGGCTGCGGCGAGGAGGAAGGAGTTGGCGCGGCGCATCTCCTGCTTGAGCAGCCAGGGCGCGGTATTTTCGGATTCGGACTTGAGGGAGTTGGAGCAGACGAGCTCGGCGAAGTCGGCGGTCTGGTGGGCTTCGGTGGAGCGGAGCGGGCGCATCTCGGAGAGCGTGACGTTGCAGCCGAGGGAGGCGGCCTGGAGTGCGGCTTCGGGACCGGCGAGTCCGCCGCCGATGATGTGGATCTTTTTCATGCTGAGTTAAGGATACGGCGGCTGAGATGGAGTGGCCGTCGCTCGTCGAGAGAAAAGCGTTGACGCAAAGGGCGCGAAGAAAGGACGCAAAGGGACGCCACGGCAATGCTGGCTAAGAAGCCTGTTCGGCGAGGGTGCGGAGCGGATCGCCGGAGAGGCGCATGATGCGCCAGGTGGTTAGCATGTGTGCGCCGATGCGTTCGTAAACAGCGATAGCGGGTTCGTTCCAGTCGAGGACATCCCACTCGAGGCGGGGGCAGCCTTCCGCTATGGCGATCTGGGCGAGGCGTGTGAGAAGGGCGCGGCCAATTCCCTTCCCGCGCAGCGAGGGCGTGACGTAGAGGTCTTCAAGGCGGATGCCGTGGTGGCCGAGCCAGGTGGAGTAGCTGGTGAAGTAGAGCGCGAAGCCGGCGGGCGCGGCTGGCTCGTTGGGCGACTTGCTGTAGTCGGCGATGAGAGTGCGGAAGCGGATCGGTGAGTCGAGGCGGGTGCCGTCGGGTGCGAGGGAGAAGCCGTCGCGAAGGAGATCGGCCTCGGTGGCGATGACGGCGTGGGGCTCGCGTTCGTAGGTGGCGAGCTCGTGGATGAAGCGGAGCATGGTGGGGACGTCGGCGGGCGTGGCGGGGCGGATGTTGAGCATAGGAAAGAGATCAGAGAACAGAAATCAGAGATCGAGGATGGCGCGGAATCAGTGGCCGCCGGCGGTTGGAGTTGCCGTGGGCTGGAGTGGGATCTCAAAGGTATCGAGGGTGCGATTGGTCGCGGACCAGCGGACCTTGCGGACCTCGATGGCGGCGCCTTTGAGCGGGGGGCGGTCGAGGTCGCGGATGTCGTAGTAGAGCCAGCCGGCGGCGGTGGAGTGCGGCGCGATCGTCGAGGACTTGAAGCCGAAATCGTTGTCGTCGGCGGCGATCTCGCTGTCCACAGGCTTGTCGTGATGGGTGATGGGCGGCAGGGGCCCCGGAAGTGGGGTCTTCTTTCCTTCTTTCCCGACGGAGGAGGTTCCGCGCTCGAGCTCGTCCTGCGAGGCCGCGTTCTCTGCCGCACTGTTTGCGGGGACAAGAAGGATGCGCGCGTCGTCGAGTGAGAGCGGCTGGGAGGAGTCGTTGGTCACGATGATGCGGATGGGCATGAAGCCGTGCGCGAGGTAGTCGAGGCGCGTGTGGGGTGCGGTGTCCCTGGTGTCGCCGGGGTCGGCGGCAATGGTGATCTGCTCATGCGTGTCGTGCGCGGGGTATTGCGCGGCGGGGAGGGGCGGCGGGACCTTGCGGGGCTTGTCGGCGGAGGCGGCGAGCGGGAGCGTGAGGGCGAGGGTGGCGAAAAGCCGCAGGTGGAAAGACATACAAGTGGATTATCCTCTGGGGGATGCAGCACGGGCAAAGCGAATTGGTGAGGAGCGGAGATGATGGTGGTTCGTGAGCGTGCTCGATGATGTGGCTGTATAGCGCGTTGCTGGTTGTGGCGCTGGTGGCGAGTTCGCCCTGGTGGGTAACGCGAATGTTCACGACCGAACGGTATCGCGAGGGGCTGAGCGAGCGGCTGGGCCAAGTGCCGCAGCGGTTGCGCGAGGCGGTCGGGCCGTATGCAGATCAGCGGAAGGTGCTGTGGGTGCATGCCGTAAGCGTGGGTGAGGTGTTGGCGGCTTCGAGGCTGGTGGGTGAGCTGGAGAATGCGCTGAGACGGCGAGGACAGCGCTGGCGTGTGGTGGTGTCGACCACAACGCGCACAGGGCAGGCGCTGGCGAGGGAGCGGTTTGGGCCGGAGCGGGTCTTCTACTATCCGCTCGATTTTGCGGTGCCTGTGCGGGCGTGGCTGAAGGCCCTGAATCCGGGAGCGCTGCTGCTGATGGAGAGCGAGCTGTGGCCGCGAATGCTCCACGAATGCTTCCTTGCAGGGATTCCAGTGATTGTTGTGAATGCGCGCGTGAGTGACCGGTCCTTTGAACGCGCGATGAGAGTGCGCCGGTGGTGGGCGCCGGTGCTCCGGAAGGTGGACTTGTGGCTGACGCAGAGCGATGAGGATGCTCGCAGACTGAGGGCGATGGGAGCAAAGAGTGAGAGCGTACGCGCGATCGGAAACCTGAAGTACGACGTACATGCGGCGAAGGAGAGCAGGGTCGCGGCGCTGATCAAGCAGGCTGCGGCGGGACGGCCGATCGTGGTGGCGGGGAGCACGACCGAGGATGAGAGCGACCGTGCCACATGGGAAGAGGTCGCCGTCATTCAGGGATGGCGAGAAATACCAGGCCAGGAGCCGATCAAAGCTTTGCTGGTGATTGCGCCGCGGCATCCGCAGCGGTTTGTGGCTGTTGAGTCTCTAGTGATTGAGTTTCGCTACGCGATTGTGAGCAAGTGGCTCGCGACTGACACGGTGCGAAATGGATCCGATAAGCCGCGTGAAGTCGTGATCCTGGACACCATCGGTGATCTCGCCGCGGTGTATGGAGTGGCGGATGTGGCCTTCGTGGGAGGGAGCCTCGCCAAGCGCGGCGGACATAATCCGCTGGAACCTGCGCAGTTCGGTGTGCCGGTGGTGATCGGACCGTCTTACGAGAACTTTCGGGACATCGTGTCCTCGATGCAGAAGGCGAACGCGATTCGTATTGTGCAGAACAGAGACGAATTGCAATGGGCGATCGCCGAGATGTTGGCGAACCCCAAGGCGGCGCGCGCTATGGGGGAGCGGGGGCGCAGCGTGTTTGAAAAGCAGCAGGGAGCGACGGGCCGGGCGATTGAGGCGATTCTCACGACGCTGCAGGTGGGAGCCAAGACGTGAGTTTGCGGAGGTCGTGGGCGCTGCCGCTGATGCCGCTGTATCGAGCGGCAATTGCGGTGAAGGAACGGCTGCGAGGCGCGCCGAAGAGGTTGCAATGGCCGGTGGTGAGCGTGGGGTCAATCTCGGCGGGCGGCGCGGGCAAGACGCCGGTGGTGATCGCGTTGGCAAAGATGCTGCGCGCGCGCGGCTGGGACGTGGATGTGCTCTCGCGAGGGTATGGGCGCGGTGGGCGTGGAGTGGAGTGGGTGGCGGCGCTGGGCGACCGCGCGGCGGAACGGTACGGCGACGAGCCGGTGGTCATTGCGCGTGCGACGGACGTCCCGGTGTGGGTGAGCGGAAACAGGTTTGCCGCGGGGCAGGCGGCGGAGGGCGGGATCGCCGGCCGTACGGGTGTTCCGAACGGCAATCACAACCATGAGAACGCCGATGCCGTAAATCCGCATGGCGAGCGCGGAGTTCGGGGTATGCACTTGCTCGATGATGGATTTCAGCACCGGAGGCTCGCACGGAATTTTGACGTAGCGCTGGTGACCGCGGAGGATTTGGACGATACGCTGTTGCCTGCGGGCAATCTGCGTGAGGGCTTCGACGCGCTGCAGCGGGCTGATGCTGTGGTGGTTCGTGAGGATGAGCTGGACGAGGTGAGGGCTCGTACATGGAAGCTGATGCGCGAGGGAGCGCAGATGTGGATAGTGCGGCGGAGGCTCGTCTTCCCTGCTCCGCTGTTCGTCTTTGGTGCAGGGCTTCGGCCCGTGGCGTTCTGCGCAATTGCGCGGCCGGAGGGCTTCCAGGCAATGCTGAGGGAGGCAGGCTGCGGCGTTGTCGAAACGATTGCCTTCGCGGATCATCATGCCTATGGGATCGCTGATATGGAGCGCATCCTCGACGTGGGACGGCAGTTGAATGCGACCGGATTTGTGACCACAGAAAAGGACAACGTGAAGCTGACGGCGACAATGCGCGAGCGACTGGAGACGATCGGACCGGTGATGGTAGTGGGGCTCGAAGCGGAGTTTGCGGATGCGAACGCGGTTGTGGATGCGTTGGAGACGCGGTTGGGAGCGCAGACCGCGTGAAGCTGCTGATCGTGCGTGTGGGTGCGCTGGGAGATGTGCTGCACGCGCTGCCTGCAGCAGCGGCACTGCGCACGGCGCGGCCGGACTGGACCATTGATTGGGTGGTGGATCCGCGGTGGGCTCCGCTGCTGGTGAACGGCGAGGGGCACGGCGAGATTGTGGACCGCGTGCACCTGGCGGAGACGAAGATGTGGAGCGCGGCGCCGTTCTCGTGGAAGACGCTGCGGTCGGTGGCCACGCTGCGGAAGGAATTGCGCGACGAGCGCTACGACGTGGTTGTGGACATGCAAGGCACGATGCGGTCGGCGGTCATTGGCCGGTTTGCGCGGGCGCGCGAGTTTGCGGGATATGAGAATCCGCGTGAGGCAGCTGCAGCGCATCTTTATCGAAGCACGCGGAGACGGATCGGAAAGCATGTTGTCGACCAGGGAGCGGCGTTGCTGGGCGCAGCGTGCAGCATCGCACTGGAACCCGCGCCGGTGAGGCTGCCGCGCGAGGCAGTGGGCGGATAATTGGGCGGCAGAGCTGGTGGGCGATCGCAAGGTGTGCCTGCTGGCGGCCTCTGCCGGGTGGGGAGCGAAGCAGTGGCCGGCAGAGCGATATGGGGTGCTGGCACGTGAGTTGCGTGCGATGGGGTTTGTGCCGCTGGTGAACGCGCCAAAGAAGGATGACGCTGTAGCCGCGAGCGTGGTGGCGGCGAGCGGTGGTGCGGCGGAGGCCGTGGTGTGTAACGTTGCCGGATTGATTGCGCTGGTGCGGAGGACATCGCTGTTGGTGGGTGGGGACTCGGGGCCGACGCATCTCGCGGCAGCGCTAGCGGTCCCTCTCGTCGCGGTGTATGGGCCGACGGATCCTGCGAGGAATGGGCCATGGGGCACAGGGCCAATGCGTGTGGTGCGTGGTGTGGGTTCAGTGACCAGCCACAAACGCGTGGCGGAGATCGATGCGGGGCTGGCGCGGACTACCGTGGACGAAGTGGTACGCGCGGTGAAAGAGCTGGTGGATTAGCGCCTAAAGCGTCGAGCTGCGAGCTGAGAGTTTGTGGGTTGCGCATCTGCGAAGATGTACTGATGGCGACTGAGCGGCGAGGATGGCAGAAGATTGCGCGGAGAGCGCGCGTGCCGCTGGGGTTTGTCGTTGCCGCTGTGTTTCTCATCTTCGCGCGCCCGACATGGACGACGCTGGCGTGGGGGCTGGTGCTTGTGGTTCCTGGGCTGTGGCTGCGCGGATACGCGGCGGGCTATGTGAAGAAGAATGCTGAGCTGACGCGAACCGGACCGTACGCCTATACGCGCAATCCGCTGTACCTGGGGTCAATGTCGATTGCGGCGGGGTTTGCTGTCGCGGCGGGGAGATGGTGGCTGGTTGTGCTGTTGGTCGCGATGTTCCTCGCGATCTATTTGCCGACGATTCTGTCTGAAGAGGAGTTTCTACGCCGGACGTTTCCGCAGTTTGAGGAGTATGCGCAGCGCGTACCCCGGCTGCTGCCGCGGCTGACACCGGCGCGTTTTGCGGACGCGGGACCGGGCGCTGAAAGGGGGATGGGCAGGTTCTCGCCGGAGCGGTACCGTCATCACCGCGAGTACAATGCCAGCATTGGTGCGGCCGCGTTGTATGTGGCGCTGATCCTTCGCATGTGGCTGTATCGCGCACATATCTAAAGGGTAAGGGGAGACGGTAATTTGAAGGCCTGGATGTGCTCGGCTCTACGAACCGTCTCTGCGCTTGGCGTGACCTTGGCCGTGGGAGCCGCGGCGATGGCACAGGGAGTGACCAAAGCACCCGCGCCACAACGGCCGATTCCTCCTCTGCAGGCACCGATTGCGGGATTTGAGTATCCGCAGCACCAGGTGCTGACGTTCACGGTGGACTGGCGCGTCTTTACGGCGGGCATTGCGGTGTTTCATCTGGATCAGGCCGGCGATGCGCTGAAGATCTCGGCGACTGCGGACACAATCGGCGCAATCAATATGCTGTTTCCGGTTGTCGACAGATTTCAGTCGAGCTTCAATCTGCAGACGGGATGCTCGAACGGGTTCAACAAGCAGACTCAGGAGGGCCGCCGGAAGATCGCGAGCGAGCTGATGTTCGACTATGCCCATGGCAAACAGATCGCAGAACGAACGGAACCTGGTGAAAGGAACGGCGACGCACAAGGAAGCAAACATTCCGGCGTGTGTGACGGATTCGCTTTCGGCGATCTTCTATACGCAGTCACAACCACTGAATGTGGGCCAGACGATGTACTTCCCGCTGGCGGACAGCATGCGGACGGTGACCGTGGGGATGAAAGTGGAGTCGAAAGAGGAGATTAAGACACCCGCAGGAACCTTTCAGACCGTCAAAGTGCAAGCGACCGCTGACGAGGGCGTAGTGAAGAACCGGGGCCAGATCTGGATCTGGTACACGGATGACACGCGTCATCTGCCCGTGCAGATGCAGGCGCGGCTGTTCTGGGGGACTATCACGTTCCACCTACAATCAATCGAACCTAAGTAGAAGAAAGATGAGACGAGCATGAGCGAGCAGAACGAGGAGCTGGAGCGGCTGGCACAAGAGTCGAAGGCGTACCCGTCGGAAGGACTGGTAACCGTTGCGGAGCTGCCGGACCCGGCGAGCGCGAACATGGCACGGATGGTGCTGGATGCGGCGGGCATTACGTCTTTTCTGCAGGGAGAAAACGCGAATAACCTGATTCCCGGGGCGTTTTCTGCGCGTCTGCAGGTGCGTCCGGAGGATGAGACGGCCGCCCGAGAGGTGCTGGCCTCGGCCGTGGAGGCTCCTGAATCCATGGAAGACGTAACCGCCGCGGAGAGGGCCGCCGAGCCGGAAAATCGCTAGTCCTGGCTGCTGCAGAGTTGGTGCAGAGTTGAACCGGGGGCGGCGATACATGTAAGTTGGTCCTGCTGCCCGAAGAAACCGCCGCCCCTGGCAAGGGGAGGATGATGGCACGGGCCGGTTTCGCGCGTCCAAAAAGAGAGTGGACAGCGGATGACGAACCGCGATGATTCGCATGAAGGAAGGAAACGGATGAGAACCTGGAGAGAGATTTTATTGACGGCAACGGCCGTGGTGGCGATCGGAGCTGCGGCGCCAGCGATTGCTCAGGATGCAACGGTGCATGGAAAGGTGATCAACCCGGCCGGACAGGCCGTGACCGATGGCAAGGTGAAGTTTACGAAGGACATCAGTGCACCCCCGAAGGAACGGAAGTTTCTCAATACCGTTCCGACCGACGCACAGGGCAACTACAAGGCTACGGATGTTGCGCCGGGCGATTACATGTTGGTCGTCGAGGAACAGGGCAAGGACGTCGACTACACGAGTCAGCCAGTCACGCTCAAAGCCGGCGATGACAAGACTGTCGACTTCGACATGACGCGGGCGGAGTACGTCAACAGCATGACGCCGGAGCAGAAGAAGGCGCTCGAGGAGTACAAGAAGAACGCCTCGGCGGCGATCGATGCGAACAAGAAGATTGCGAATCTGAACGCGACGCTTGCGACCGTTCGCACAGATCTGGCCGCTGCCCGGCCAACGGCCGGCGACGTGAGCAAGGACGTCAGCGACATGAAGGCGGCCATAGACGCGAAGCCGGATGAGAGCATCCTGTGGATCAGCTACGGCAACACTCTGGAGGCGCAGGGAGACCATTTCGCCAAGGCGGACAAGGACGCGCATAAGCCTGTGTCCGGCGACGACGAGGCGATGAAGTACTACAACGACGCCATCGACGCCTACAAGAAGGGTGCGGAGCTGAATGCGGCATCGAAAAAGCCGGTGCCGGCGGATCAGGCTGCGGCTTGGAACGGTGTAGGCAATACGTTGGCGAAGCAGGGCAAGCCGGTCGATGCTGCTGCCGCATTTGAGAACGCGGTGAAGGCCGAGCCGACCAACGCCGGAATGTTCTACGGTAACGAAGCGGCCGTGCTGTTCAACGCGGGCCAGACCGATGCGGCTGCCGCTGCGGCTGACAAGGCAATTGCGGCCGACCCGAACCGTCCCGACCCCTACTTCATCAAGGGTCAGGCACTGATTGCGAAGTCCACCTTCGATGCGAAGACGCAGAAGATCGTGCCTCCGCCGGGCTGCGTGGACGCCTATCAGAAGTATCTGCAGCTGGCTCCTGATGGATCGCATGCGGAGGCCGTGAAGGAGGTTCTCACGAGCCTGGGCGAGAAAGTCGACACGAGCTACAAAGCCAGCAAGAAGAAGTAAGAGTGAGCGAAATGTGCCCCGGTCGAGCGAGCTCTCGGCCGGGGCTTTCGCTTTCTGTGAGGTGACGTGAGCGAGCGGGTGCTGGAGTTCGAGGATGCGCTGGCGGAGGTGCTGCGGCATGCGGCCAGCGTCGCAAGGCCGGTCGTCGAGAAGGAGCCGGTTGCGCTGAAAGGTGCTCTCGGACGGGTGCTTGCAGAGCCGGTGCGGGCGGGGCGAGACCAGCCGCCGTTTGCACGGTCAACCCGCGACGGCTATGCCGTACGGAGCACTGACGTCTCGGAAGAGCAGCCGCTGCGGATCATCGGCTCGGTGCGCGCGGGTGAGATGTGGCGAGGGTCGCCGGTTCGTGATTGCGAGGCCGTCGAGATTATGACGGGTGCTCCGGCGCCGGAGGGCGCTGACGCGGTGCTGATGGTTGAGCATGCGGAACTGGGAACGGATGGACTGCTGCGAGTGCATCGAGGACGAACACTGCAGTCTGGTGAGAATGTTGTGCCGCAAGGGGCGGAGGCGCGTGCGGGTCAGGAAGTGATTGCAGCGGGGCGCCGGATAGGAGCTGCAGAGATTGCGTTGGCTGCGAGCTGTGGGTGTGCGCAGCTGGACGTGTTTGAACCGGCTAAGGTGGCGATTGTTGCAACGGGTGACGAGTTGGTCAAGCTCGATGTAAAGCCGGAGCCGTGGCAGATCTACAACTCGAACAGCTACGCGCTGGAGGCGCTGATCGCGAGCGAGGGGGGAGTTGGGGGGAAACTCGAGATAGCACGAGACACGTTGGAGGATTTGCGCGAGCGGATCGCGCAGGCCAGCACGTGGGACCTCGTGCTGCTTTCGGGTGGCGTGTCGATGGGCAAGTACGACCTGGTGGAACGGGTGCTCGCCGAGTACGGTGCAGAGTTTTTCTTTACCGGGGCAATGATTCAGCCAGGCAAGCCGGTGGTGTTCGGACGAATGCCGAAGCACGGCACACCCGGGTACAGGCATGAGGGCGAATGGACCGGGCAGTGGGTTTACTTCTTCGGATTGCCGGGAAATCCGGTCTCGACGGAGGTCTGCTTCAGGTTGTTTGTCGCGCCAATGCTGCGCGCGCTCAATGGGCAGACAGAGATTGCGCCACGATTCGTTGAAGCCTTGCTGGCCGAGGAAGTGAAGGGCGGAGCAAAGGTGACACGGTTTCTTCCGGCGGTCGTCGAGAGCGATTGGAAACAGGTCAGCGTGCGTGTAGTACCGTGGCAGGGGTCCGGCGATCTTGCAGCCAACGCGCGGGCGAATGGATTTGTGGTTCTGCCGAAGGACGTCGAGAGATTCGTGGCAGGTGAGGCCGTGCGAGTGCTGCTGCGGTAGCATCGGTGAGTATGAACGAACGCAAGGAGTTCCTACTTTTGCGCGCCGGCACGATCATGGGTGTCGGTGTCGGTCTCTGCATCGGCTTAGGCCTGATGCTTGTCGATGAGGCGATCGTGCCTCCGCACTGGTTGGCAGAAGTCCATTCCCACTTCGCGGTTATAGGCATTCCGCCTCTGATCTGCTTTCTAGGAGGAGTGCTGCTTGCGAAGAAGGCAAGGGCGGCCGAGTGACGGACAAGCTTTCACACTTCGACGATGCCGGCCAAGCGCACATGGTGGATGTGAGTGCGAAGGCGGAGACGCGGCGCGAGGCTGTGGCAAGTGCGTTCGTTGAGCTGAACGACGCGGTGCTGGCTGCGCTGCCGAAGAATCCGAAGGGAAATCCGCTGGAGGTCGCGCGGTTCGCAGGAATACAGGCCGCGAAGAAGACGAGCGACCTGATTCCGATGTGTCATCCTCTGCCGCTGAGCTTTGTGGATGTTGTCGCGGAGGTGGTTGCGGGCGGAGTTGCGATTCGAGCGACGGCCGCTACGGTTGCGGGCACTGGAGTCGAGATGGAAGCGATGACCGCGGCGGCGATCGCGGCGCTGACGGTCTATGACATGACCAAGGCGCTCGATAAGAGCATCCGTATTCGCGAAGTTGTGCTTGAGTCGAAGAGCGGTGGCAAGAGCGGCGACTACAAACGCACGCGCTAGACCGGATAGGCGAGCGCGACCGCGAAGCGGTGGCCGGCATCCTCAAACCATTGCGGTGAGCTGTAACCCGAATCATGGAGCAGCTCGCGCAGGCCGCGCTCGGTGAACTTGTAACTGTTCTCCGTGTGGATGCTCTCGCCGGGCGCGAACTCGATGCGCTCGCCATCGATGGTCACAGTCTGGGCGACCGTACTCACGAGATGCATCTCGATACGGCTCTCCTGCGGGTTCCAATCGGCACGATGACGGAAGGCGTCGAGGTTGAAGTCGGCCCCGAGTTCGCGGTTGAGACGAGCGAGGATGTTTTTGTTGAAGGCAGCGGTGACACCGGCAGCATCGTCATAAGCCGCAGTGAGTTGTTCGACCGTCTTATTGCAGTTCGGGGCGAGATCGACACCGAGAAGTATGGCGTCGCCGGTCTTCTTCATCTGCTTGCGAAGCTTGCGGAGGATCGCGCGCGCCTCATCCGGGCCAAAGTTGCCGATGCTGGAGCCGATGTAAAGAGCGAGGACACAGCAGTCGTCCGGGCGCTCGATGATGTAACCGTTCGTGATGTAGTTAGCGATCTGCGGACGCACGACGACGCCGGGGATAGCGGCCGGCAACGTCGCAACGGCCTGCTCGAGTGCAGAGGGGCTCACATCAATGGGTTGATAGAGGACCCTGGGCTGACGGCGCGCGGCGGCCGCGAGCAGCAGACCGGTCTTCGACGCCGTGCCGGAGCCAAGCTCTGCGATGGTGAGCGGATGCCCGACGCTGTTGACGATCTCGTCGGCTCGCTCTGCGAAGATGGAGCGCTCGGCACGCGTGAGGTAATACTCGGGAAGTTCGGTGATCTTCTCAAAGAGCGCCGAGCCGGCCTCGTCGTAAAACAACCAGGGTGGGAGGGTTTTCGGACGAGCAGACAGGCCAGCGATGGCTTCGGTAAGGACGGCGTCGCGCAGGGTGTCAGCGGCTTCGATCATCAGTGAGGACTCTGCGCTTTCATCGGATTCGGCTTCGAAAACCTACGGCAATTGCACGGTAGAAACAGTTGGATGCAGAAAATTGCGTCGGGTTCCAGCAATTTCAATTGGCTCTTCGCGCAAAAATGTGATGAAACAACTCGAAGTTCATACCTTGAGTTGTTTAGAATGCATTCGCAATTGCTTTATTCTCTCAACGTTGTACGAAAGGATCCTGTGAATCCGAATAAAGCACTATGGGAAAAAGGGGACTTCACGCGCATTGCCGAGAGCATGAGGGATAGTGGAGAAGCCCTGACCCAAACGTTCGGGATCACCCCAGGCCTTAAGGTATTGGACCTCGGCTGCGGAGACGGGACAACCGCTTTGCCCGAGGCGAGACTTGGTGCGGACGTCACCGGCGTTGATATCGCGTCGAACCTGGTTGAGGCCGGTAACCGGCGCGCGAAGGAGCAGGGCCTGACAAATTGCAGGTTTCAGGAGGGAGACGCCTGTAACCTGCAAGATCTGCAGGATGATTCGTTTGACCTGACGGTGAGCATCTTTGGAGCGATGTTTGCACCAAAGCCCTACGATGTGGCGAAGGAGATGGTGCGCGTCACGAAGCCGGGAGGCCGGATCATTATGGGCAACTGGATTCCGGGTGATCCTACGCTCGTCGCGCAAATCCTCAAGATCAGCTCCGCATACTCTCCGCCTCCGCCGGAAGGCTTCGTCAGCCCCATGAAGTGGGGAGTCGAGAGCGATGTCGTGGATCGATTTGTTGCGGCAGGCGTTCCGAAGGAGAATATCTCCTGCGTTCGAGACACCTTTACATTCGACTACGCTGCAGGACCATCTGCATTGGTTGACGCCTTCAGGGACTACTACGGTCCAACTATGAATGCGTACGACGCCGCTGAAAAGAGCGGGAAGGCGACCGAGCTACACAACGAGTTGAACACGCTCTTCGCGGAAAAAAACGAGAGTCCAAACAGCAATACGAACCTCAATACCAGCGACCTTCATGCGGGTTACCGTGACAGTTTGAGAAGCAAGAAAATGGCCGCCCCGGGGAGAGAGGTGGCCATCTTCTCTGTTGAATTTGTTGATCGGGTTTAACTGGCGCCATCTCGAGCAAGGCGCAGCCCGCTGAACTGCCAGCGTGTCGCCGGGTGGAAGAAGTTGCGATACGTGGCGCGGATGTGCGATGCGGGCGTTACGCATGAGCCGCCGCGCAGAACCATCTGCGAGCTCATGAACTTGCCGTTGTACTCGCCAAGCGCACCTGGCAGCGGCTTATAGCCGGGATAGCCCGTATAAGGCGAAGCAGTCCACTCCCACACATCGCCGTAGAGCTGCTGCGGCTGGTGGCGGTCTTCGAGCGCGACTGGAGGCAGCGGGTGCAGTGCGCCGGACTCGAGCAGCGTTCCGTTGACGGGGTACTGCGCGGCGACGTACTCCCACTCGAACTCCGTTGGCAGACGCGCGCCGCTCCAGCGCGCGAAGGCGTCTGCCTCGAAGAAGCTAATGTGGCAAACCGGTGTCTCGGAGAGCTGCTCGAGCGGGCGCGTGCCGTCGAGCGTGAAGATGCTCCAGCCGGAGCGCGTGCCCGGATCGCGCTGCCAGTAGAGTGGCGCTGCCCAGCCCTGCGCCGCGCATGGTATCCCAGCCTTCGGAGAGCCAGAGCTCGGGGCGCGAATAACCGTCCTCATCGAGGAAGGCGAGGTACTCTGCGCAGGTGACGAGGCGCGCGCCGAGACGGAAGGGCGCGAGAAAGACAGGATGACGCGGCGTCTCGTTGTCGAAGGCGAAGGCTTCGATCGCATCGGGGTCTGGCGTAATGCCGATGCCGACCAGTCCGGGCGCGGCCGGCGCGAAGCTCAGCCACTCCAGCGGTGGGGCGATGATCTCCGGCGAGGGCTCAAAGGCGCGTTCGCGATAGGCAGGACGCAGCGGGTTGGTGAAGAAGGCGTTCTTGATGTCCGTGACGGCGAGCTCGAGGTGTTGCTGCTCGTGTTCGAGACCGAGCGTGATGCGGCGAAGTGCTTCGTCCTCGGTACCCTGTTCGAGCAGGCGCGTAATGCCGGCGTCGACATGCTCGCGGTAGGCGAGAATCTGCTCGAGTGGCGGCCGCGAAAAGCTGGAGCGCAGTCTCTTCTCGGGCATATCGCCGAGTGCCTTGTAGTAGCTGTTGAAGAGCCAGCGGAAGTCGGGATGAAAGGGCTGGTACGCGGCTACGAACTCGCTGAGGATGAAGGTCTCGAAGAACCATGAGGTGTGCGCGAGGTGCCACTTGATGGGCGAGGCCTCGGGAGAAGACTGCACCATCATGTCCTCCGGCGTGAGCGGAGCACAGAACTGCATCGTTGCGGAGCGCACCGCACGAAAGCGAGCGAGCAACGTAGGGGAGGAGGACTGCTGGATCAACATGGCGGCTGGCTCCTGGTATCCGATGCTTGAGTCGATTCGGCCGTTGCTCGAAATGCCCGCTGTCCACGGGCAGGATAACGCAAAGTCTACGCTTGAGAGATGCCGAAAAATGACAGCAGATTCAACTCAGGCCCAGCAACTGGGGCGAATCCTAGGCGTGGCCGTTGAGCAGGCGCGCGAGAGCAAACGCCGCTCCTGCCGCAAGACCGCCGATAAGCATGGTCTGGAGCGCACTACGAATGACTGGCGAGCCGAGAAGACGGCCCTTGAGTCCGCCGAAGATCAGCAGTGCAATCAACGTGATGACGATGGAAACACGCAGCGCATCCGCCATCGTGTGGCTAAGCAGATAAGGTGCGAGCGGGATGGCGCCGCCGACGATATACGAAAAGGCAATCGTTATTGCAGAAGCGAGAGCGCGGCCCGGCGCGGGCTCCTCAAGGCCCAGCTCAAAGCGCATCATGAAGTCCACGTAGGCCGGCGGGTTCTCCTGCAGTGAGCGCAGCACCGGCGTGGCCGCCTCGCGCGAGACGCCATAGGCTGAGAAGATCTCATAGATCTCCTCCTCCTCATCCTTCGGGCGCTCGACGACCTCCATCTCTTCGCGGCGGCGCTCGGAGGCGTAATGCTCGGAGTCTCCTCGCGAGGCGAGATATCCGCCGAGTCCCATGGCGATGGAGCCGGCGGCGATCTCGGCCAGTCCAGCGAGCACGACGAGACGTGTCGCCGCCACCGCCCCGGCGAGACCAGCGGCCAAAGCGAACGGAACGGTCAAGCCATCCGAAAGGCCGATGACGGCGTCCCGCACCGTGTCAGAGGATTGAAAATGCGGCTCGTGGTGGCTGGCGTGGTGCAGATGCATGTCGGGCATAGGCAGAGTGTAAGGCACTATAGAGAAAGAGCTTCGGCCAACAGATTTTGTGACGGGAGAGCGCGTCTTCCCTGTCGTTTCCCCGTCTTAATTCGTAACGAAGCAATCAGAAATGAGGATTGGCAGATGAGACGGCAGAGGAAGTGGGCAGCAGTCGCATTGGCGTTGCTGATGCCGCTCTGTGCCGTGAGCGCGAAGGCGCAGGATTCGGGCATCCAGGGTGCGGGACGCGGACAGTTTGCCGGGATGCAGCGCATCGGCGGCACAATCACCGCGATCGCCGGACCACAGGTAACGATCAAGACCGTGGATGGCGTGGTCTACCAGGTGGTGACGACCGACAACACGCGCGTGATGCGCGGACGCGGCAACCCAATCAAACTCACTGACTTGAAGGCAGGTGACGGCTTGATGGCGATGGGCAATATGGATGCGCCTAACAAGACGATCCACGCGGCTATGCTGGTTTCAATCGACGCCGACCAGATGAAGAAGATGGAGGAGGCGCAGAAGCAGCAGCTCGCCAACCTTGGCAAAACGTTGATTGCAGGGCGCGTGACGGCGATCGACATGGACAACGCGACGATGACGGTGGAGCGGCCGGACGGCGTCTCGCAGACGATAGGGTTTGATGAGAACACATCATTCCGACGTGGCCGCATGGCGATGACGGGCAATGGGATGGCCGTGACAACGGGCAACGGATCGGGCGCTGGAACAGGAACCAACGCGAATGCCGCGCCAGCCGGCGAGAGCATCACGCTGGCCGATATCAAGGTCGGGGACCGGGTGGCGGGACCTGGCGAGGTAAAAAGCGGGCGCTTCATGGCTAAGGAGCTGACGGTAATGACTCCGGGTAACGGTCGGCGCCGTTCCACCGACACGAAAGATGGCTCGGAGACCGGAACATCGGAGACGGGGACTCCGGAGAACGGGAAGCCGCAGCCCGCTCCGCAATCGCCGAAGTAGCCCACTGGAGACAACGGCGGCGGCGAGTCGCTCATGCTGTGCATAGGTGCGTTTCGCACACTTTTGGAAGGAGGATTGGGTGAGGTTGAGGGCAAGCAGGTGGAGTGTCGTTGTATGTATGGCGGGGCTGGTCCCGATGGGGGCACAGACGCCAACGCCCGCTCCTGCGGCCCAGACCGGTGCGCCTTCGGCGCCAGCTACGACACAACCCTCGCCGCCCCCTCCTGGGGTGGCGGCGCCTCAGGCCTCGTCCCTGCAGGCCTCAGCGCCACCTGCAGCGCCTCAGCCGCAGGGCGGGACGATCCGCGGAACGATCATCGCCGGTACGATTGGCAAGGCTGGCGGAGTTCCGCTACCCGGCGTTGCAGTCACTGCGACCAACACACTGACCGGCAAGAAGTACGCGTCCGCCACCGGCATCGACGGCGCCTACGCGATGACGATCCCGCGCAATGGACGCTATGTTGTCCGTGCAGAACTCGCGGGCTTCGCGCCTGTAACGCAAGAGGTCGTGCTGAACGCCAGCGATGCAACAGCGGGCGCGGCACTGGTGAAGACCTCCGACTTCGGCATGCAGCTTGCGAGCCGCGTCGCGGCCGCAGAGGCAAGGCAGGAGGCAGCAGCAAGCGCGACAACGCTGGGCCGCGGCACACAGAACCTGAGCCTCACTGCGGGCAACACGGATGCCACCGACGCGAGCGCTGCGAACGGTAACAGCGATGTCGCCATGCCAACACTAGGCAATGTTGGACAGTCAGGCGGTGAAGAGACGAGCCAAGGTAGTGAGTCGATTGCGGTGAGCGGACAGGTGGGACAGACGAACGGACTCGCGAACTTCAGCGAGGACGAGATTCGGCAGCGTGTGCAGGATGCCGTCGATCAGGCGCGCGCGAACGGCCAGCTTCCCCAGGGTGCGGATCCGACGAACCAGATCGTGTCGCTCATCGGCGGCATGATGGGCGGTGGCGGCCCTGGCGGCGGAGGAGGTCGCGGCGGCAGAGGTGGCGGAGGAGGTGGTGGTGGACGTGGTGGTGGTGGCGGAGGCTTCGGCGCATTCCGCAACTTCAACCCTGCACAACCGCATGGCAACGTCTTTTTTCAGGGCGGAAACAACGCACTGAACTCTGCAGCATGGTCGCCGCTCGGGCCGGTAGTGCAACCTGCCGGCTATCAGAATCGCTTCGGCGCGAGTATCGCGGGAAGTCCGTACATTCCTGGCCTGACGAAGCCGAACACGAAGCAGTTCGGCTTTTTGAATATCAGCGGGCAGCGTAACCTGAATTCCTTTCTCGCAACGGGATTTGTGCCCACGGATCTTGAGCGTCAAGGTGATTTTTCGGAGTCAGTTCTTCGCTCGGGCGAGCGTACATCGCCTGTGGAACTTTACGATCCCACAACAGGTCAACCGATCCCCGGCAACAATCTGGCCAACGCCTCTGTACCCACCTCGCCGCAGGCGCTCGCCTTGCTCGCGTACTATCCGGAGCCAAACTTCTCCTCGGAACTCGGAAACTACCAGACCGTCTCGAACGCCGGCAACAACAACTTCAATTTGAATGCGCGCTATGTGCGCACGCTCGGCCAGGCTGCCAATACGCCCTTCGGCCGCTTCGGTGGTGGAGGAGGTGGTGGCGGCGGACGCCGCAACGGAGGCAATACAAATGCTCCGCCCACACTGCGGCAGAACATCAACATCGGCTACAACTACTCGCACGCCGCGTCAGACCAGCGCAACATCTTCCTTCCGCTCGGTGGAGCTACAGAGAGCGGCGGCAACGGATTGAACGTTGGGTACACGATCGGCTATGGGCGGCTCTCCAACAATGCAAGCTTGAATTGGAACCGCCTGAACAGCGAGGTCCGCAACTACTTCACCAACACGAGCAACAATCCTTCCGCAACCATAGGCCTGAACATCCCGAACAACTCCGGTGCCTTTGCGGACCCGAGCTTCTATAACGGCCTGCCGACGCTGAGCATCAGCAACTATCAGTCACTCTCAAACACCACGCCAAGCCAGCTGATCAATCAGACGATCAGCTTCTCGGATTTCTTGTCCTGGCGGCACAAGCAGCACAATCTGCGCTTCGGCTTCGACGTTCGACGGGTGCACGCGGACTCCATCGGCGGAAATAATCCGCTGGGTGGCTACACCTTTACCGGCTATGCGACCGCGAACCCCTTGGATCAGGTCAACGGTCAGGCGGGACAGATTAAATCGGACGGCTCTTCCAGCGGCTCCGCGTTTGCAGATTTCCTGCTCGGGCTGCCGGCCAGCACGTCCATACAGGCGGGCCTGTTCAAGACCTATCTGCGCGAAACAGTGTTCGACTGGTACGTACTCGACGACTATCGCATCAAGTCAAACCTCACGCTGAATTACAGCCTGCGTTACGAGTACTTCGGTCCTTACAGCGAAAAGAACGACCGCCTGGTGAATCTGTACCCCAGCAACGGCCCGCTACCCTACGAGGTCGTGATGCCGGGCAACGGAAATCCCGCAGGTCTCGTGCAACCGGACCACACGATGTACGCCCCACGGCTTGGTTTCGCTTACCGCCCGAAGAACTCGGGGTGGACGAAAGACACGGTGCTGCGCGGCGGCTATAGCATCATCTACAACACCGGCCAGTACGCAACCTTCGCACGCAATCTCTCGCATCAACCGCCGTTCGCGGAGACGCAGAACAACGCCGCCGAGATTGCGACGACTGCGAATCCCACACCAACGCCGACAGGCTGCACAACGACGCAGAGTGCGTACACCTACATGGTGAATGGCGTTACATACCAACGGCCGGCGACCGCAGCGAACTTCAACCTGGCGAACGGATTTGGGTGCGCGGCGGGCACGTATGCGATCCAGAACAACTGGGCCGTAGATCCGAACTATCGGCTCGGCATGTTGCAGCTCTATAACTTGAATGTGCAGCGCACACTTCCGCTGGGAATCGTCTTCAACCTCGGCTACAACGGAACGAAGGGCAGCAATCTGGATGTTGTTGGATCGCCGAACGCAACGCCAACCGGTGTAACGACGCCGTCAATCGCACCGTTTGACTGGGAGGAATCGGCCGCCGGATCGCATCTGAATGCGCTGGTAGTCGGCGCGCAGAAGCGGCAGTCGAGAGGCATCGCGCTGGGCTTCACGTACACGTACGCACATGCGATCGACAACGCGTCAGGTGTGGGTGGTGCGATTGGACGGCCTGTGCAGAACCTCTATCGGCTCGATCTCGAAGAAGGCAACGCAAGCTTCGATCAGCGTCATAACTTCACCGGCAACTGGGTGATTGAGTTGCCGTTCGGTCCCAATCGCGCCTTCCTGAACAAAGGCGGCGCCTGGTCATATGTTCTCGATGGCTTCTCGATCAGCGGCACGTTTACCTTCGGGACCGGAACGTATTTGACCCCGACCTATTCAGGCAACCAGGCTGAGGCTTCCTCAGCCGGCACGTTCACGCTGCGTCCAGATCGAGTCTTCTCCCAGTCGATCAAGGGCTCGGGCACCGTGAATGAGTGGTTCAACAAAGCGGCATTTCAAGACCCGGCAGCCGGCGCGTACGGGACGGCATCACAGGGATCGATCGAGGGGCCGGGCACCGTATCGATCAACGCGTCGCTGTCACGCACATTCACGCTCGGCGAGACGCGCTCGTTGGAAGCGCGCGTCACGGCGATCAACCCATTCAACACGGTGCAGTACAGCAGCATCGATGTCGTGGAAAACTCACCCACCTTCGGCTCCGTGCGTTCCGCCGCACAGATGCGAACAATTCAGGTACAGGCGCGCTACAGATTCTAGGAAAAAGAGCGCAGAGGAACATCGTATGAAGTACTTAATGGCTGCAGTGACTGGGTTGGCGATGATGTTGGGAGGATCGCCACAGCAGACGAACGCGCCGACTCCCCAGCCTCCGGCTGCGCAGACTCCCGACACACAAGGCACGGCCGCGCAGCAGACCCCAGGCGGTTACACGCTGAGCGTAAACGCGAACATCGTGCTCACCAACGTGGTCGTGCGCGACAGGAAGACCGGCGCACTCATCAAGGACCTGAAGGCGAGCGACTTCCAGATTCTCGAAAACGGAAAGCCGCAGAAGATCGCCAGCTTCGACTACGAAAACGTGGACGAGGCCGCGGCGCTCGCCGAAAAGACGGTCACCGGCAAGGCCACGGTTGCCGATCTTATCGAGCGCAGCTTCGGCTCCGACCCTGCAAGGTTGAAAGACCATCGCCTCATCGTCATCTTCTTCGACCTCAGCTCGATGCAGGACGAGGACATCGATCGCGCGGTCGACGCCGCGAAGAAGTACGTGACGGAAAAGATGCAGCCTGCCGACCTCGTCGCTATGGTGAGCATGTCCACCGGCCTGAGCCTCGACCAGGACTTTACTTCTGACAAGAATGCTCTGCTGCGCGTCCTCGCCGCCTACAACGGCGATGACACCACCGGCTTCTCAAACGGCGGCACCGGCACGACCGACGGCACCTCCGACGACACGACTGCCTTCGCCGCCGACGACACGGAATACAACAGCCTCAACACCGACCGCGAGCTGCTCGCGATTCGCTCCATCGCAAAGAGCCTCGAGCACGTGGATCAGCGCAAGTCGATGCTCTACTTCTCCGGCGGTCTCACGCGCAACGGCATTGAAAATCAGGCCAGCCTGCGTGCAGCAACCAACGAAGCCGCGAAGGCGAACCTCGCAATCTACAGTGTCGACTCGCGCGGCCTGCAGGCGATGCCTCCGGGCGGCGATGCGAGCAAGGGCAGCCTCCGGGGCAGCACACCCTATAGCGGAGCAGCTATAACCGCGCAATACAACGCCAACTTCTCCTCGCAGGAGACACTCGCCACGCTCAGCTCCGACACCGGTGGCAAGGCCTTCTTTGACTCCAACGACTTTGCACCCGCGTTCCAGCAGGTGCAGAACGACACGGAGGCCTACTACATTCTGGGCTTCAAATCGACAGACCAGCGCCAGGATGGAGCCTACCGCCATCTGACCGTGAAGGTGAACCGTCCTGACGTAAAGCTCGAGTACCGTCCCGGCTATTACGCGCCCGCAGACTTCCATCACCAGAAGACCGAGGATCGCGAGATCGCGCTGCAGGAGCAACTCCGCAGCGACGTCCCCGCCACCGACGTCGCCCTGTACCTTCAGGCGCTCTACTTCCGCGCGAATGACAATCGCAACGGCGATCTTTTTGTTCCCGTCAGCCTGATCGTGCCGGGATCGCAGATTCCCTTCGCCAAGGTAAAGGACCTCGACAAGGCGAGCCTCGACATCATGGGGACCGTGCGCAGGCCCATCGGCAAGAACGCGGACCTCTGCTCCATCAGTACCAGCGATGACGAACACAACTTTGTCAGCGTGGGTAACGTGCGTGACACAGTGAAGCTCTCGGTCAACCAGTCCCAACAGGTGGAGCGCAAGAACATCCAGTACTCCACGGGCTTCACGCTCGCGCCGGGCTGCTATCAGCTGAAGTTCGTGGTGCGCGAAAACCAGACCGGCGCGATGGGCAGCTTCGAAACCCTGATCAATGTGCCTGACATGAAGAAGGCGCCCATCAAGCTGAGCTCTGTGGTGCTCGCCAGTCAGCGCACGCCGTCCAAGGACAAGAGCGCCACCAACCCACTCGACCGCGACGGCGTGCAATGGGTTCCGAACGTCGCCCACGTCTTCCGCCAGGACCAGCACCTCTATCTGCTGTACGAGGTCTATGACCCGACGCGAGAGAAGGACGCGCCTGCCGCGGCTCCTTCGCCCGGCCTGGGCCGCCGGGAGGATGGTCCCGTGCGCGTGCTCACCAGCATGGAACTGCTCTCCGGCGGCGTGAAGGTGTATGAGACGCCCATCGTAACTGCGACGAGCCTCAACGACCCACAGCGCGGAGCCGTGGCCTTCCAGTTCGACGTTCCGCTCACCGACCTCAAGCCCGGTACCTACGTCTGCCAGATCAACGTCATCGACGACGCCGGCGGCAGCTTCAGCTTCCCGCGAGTCGCCGTGCGAGTGCTTCCGCCTCCGGCAGCTACTCCGGCGCCGGCCACAACGGCCTCCGTCGGCACACCTGCGGCGACCGCACACTAAATCGCCCAGGACGAGGGCGCCGGAGAGATGAGAGACTGGCTGCCGTTCGTCATCACAGAGTAGGAGAAGTCTCGGAGATCTATGCGCCTCTCACACCTCGGCCCGCTTTTGTTTGCATTGTCCATCGCCCCTCTCGCCACACTATCTGCACAGGAGCCGACGCAGCCCGGTTCGGAACAGATGACCATCCACGTCACTGTCTCTACACGCAACGGCGACCCGGTGGAAGGCCTTACCAAGGACGACTTCACGCTCACAGACAACAAACATCCTGAGCCCATCACTTCCTTCCAGGCACTCACCCGAACTCAGACCGGCGTCGTCATTGTGCTGGATACTGTAAACCTTCCCTATAGCGAGGTCTCCTTCGCGCGCCAGCAACTTGGGCAATTCTTCTCTTCCAACCCTCATCTTCCGCAACCCGTCGCGCTCGGCGTGCTCGAGAACAGCGGTCTCAAGATGCAACCCGGGTTCACCACCGATGGCAACGCGCTGCGGTCACAACTCGACGGCTACTCCATCGGCTTGCGTGAACTGCCGCGATCCACCGGCATCTATGGCGCAGAAGAACTCCTGCAGCTGTCGCTCAGCACGTTCACTGGACTCGTCGCACAACTGCCAAAAGAGGGCATAAAGCGCATCATGTGGATTTCACCCGGATGGCCTTTGTTGAGCGGGCCGGAAGTTGAGCTGAACAACTCACAACGCGTTCCGCTCTTCAACAACATCGTTGGAATCACAACCGAGCTTCGCCGCTCCCATATCATCGTCGACGCTGTGAACCCCGCCGGCGCCTCGCAGGACGTCGGCCGGACGAGCTTCTACGAGACCTTCCTGCATGCACCGCGCAGCCCTCGCGACGTCGAACTCGGCCAGCTTGGCCTGCAGGTCATTGCCCAGCAGAGTGGCGGCCTTGTCCTGAACGGCAGCAACGACATCGCAGGCCTGCTGGAGCGCGCCATGGCGCAGACCAAGGCTGGCTACGAACTTACCTTCGCCTCCGCGCCCGGGGAACGCGAAAACGAGTACCACGAGCTGCAGGTGAAGGTACGGCGGCCCGGCGTGTCCGTACACACCACCGCTGGTTACTACGCAAGACCGGCCAACCCTGAGGTACAGCGTCCGCCGATCTCACCTAACGCCAATTGACACCCCGCGATTTCAGTGCTTGACGCGCCCCGTTCCGAGGCAGAAGATTATTGCTGAAATTCGAGGTGGAGTATGCGCTCCCGCGTATTGTTGCTCGCCTTCGTCCTCGCGCCTTTGGCGGCCTATGCCGCCGAATCCACAGCAGTTCCGCCACAGCAGTCGGCCCCGCTCACGTCGGCGGACGAGCGCGCGGCGCTGCACAACGGTCCCGACTGGGCGCTGATTGCGCCGCATCTTCCTGATCCCAAAACCGCCTCCGCCGCCGACCTTGAGATGGCCGGCGACGTGTTGCGCGCGCGCCGCTTCCCTGAGGACGCACTCGACTACTATGGCTATGCCCTGCAGCGCGGCGGCAATGTCAGTTCGCTGCTCAACAAGATGGGCATCGTGCGTCTGGAGTTGCGGCAGGTTGACCTGGCCCGTGCGATGTTCCTGCGAACCGTGCGCGCACACAAGAAAGATGCCACCGCATGGAACAACCTCGGCGTGACTTACTACGCCATGCAGGACTACCGCTCCGCGATCGATGCGTACAGGCATGCGGTCAAGGTGAACAAGAACTCGGCCGTCTTTCACTCCAACCTCGGCCTCGCTTACTTCGAGAAGGGTGATGCGGAGGAGGCTCGCACCGAGTTCGCCCGCGCGCTGCAAATCGACCCTGCCATTATGAGTGGAGGCGACAACGGCGGGACGACCGCTCACATCCTTGGCGCGCACAACTATCCCGGCATGTGCCTGGAGATGGCTAAGCTCTTTGCACGCGAACACGACGTCGATCGCATGCTCTTCTGGCTCGGCAAAGGCAGCGATGCCGGCTTGGATGTGCGCGAGGCGGTGCACGAAGACCCGGCTCTAACGCCCTACGCCAAGGACCCGCGCATCACGCTGCTCATCACCAATGCGGCCGAGTTGCATGCACGTTCTGTCGCTACCGCGAAGCCCCCGAGCCTCGGAACTTCCAAGCCGTCTCACTGAGCATCAGCGGAACGGACAATGCCTGCAGCCTGAATTGCAGCAGGAGCCGCGCTTGAGGTGATACGCAGCGGTGAAAACCATAAGTCCGTTCTCGTAATAGAAGTCCTCTGGCTCGAGCGGCGCTGGCATACTCTCGGGCTTCGTCGCATGTGGCTCTGTCGTCGGCTCGATTGGAGCGTCGGCTCGTAACGATTCGCTCATTGCGTTGCGACCTCCGCCCACAGGAAGGCAGCGGCGGGAGCAACCGCAGAAATCGCCTCAACAATTGCATCCGATGCGCTCTCGGTCCCGTTCAGATTCCCGTCGCGAAGATGAATCTCTCGGCCGGGAATCGCCGCAACGCGCTCACCAGGCAGAAGAATCCCAACCAGGTTCAGCGGATCGGCCGCCGATACCTGCACGACCGCATCGTTCGGTCTTGTGCGCGCCGCGCGCAACCCCTCAGCGGCTTGCTCCAGCGCAAACTGCTCCCCAAACGGTCCGCTCACAAATCGGCCGCCGCGAATCTCTCCACGTGCCTCCAGCCGCCGCAGCATCGGCGCGAGATCGCGCCACGCAGGAGCGTTCGTCTCCCGCGTCAGCAACTCGCGAAACAACACGCCATAACGGGTCAGCAGAATCCGCGCGTGCGCCTCGAGCGCCGCATCCGCACGCTTTGCGGCATCGACGATCTGCGCACGCTCCTCCTCGGTAGCATTTGCCAGCCGCTTCGCAGAGACATGCGCCCCCTGCACCGGCGGAGCGGCCGGATCCCATAACAGTGACCATCGGCCCGCCGTCGTGCGCGCTGCAGCCCGCTTGCGCAGACTCACAGCAGGTGTCTGCGCGAGCGCGACAGACTTGCGCCGCGGATCCATCATCGCTCTCAACTGATCGAAGCCATCGGCCGATGCGAGCCCAGCCGCCGCGAGCTCCCACAGCGCGGTCGTCGTCTGCAGCTTGCTCAACCCGGAGATCCGCTGCAGGTCCGCGGTGAACGCCGCGCCGCGTTCAGTTAGCAGGGAACGAATCCGCTGCGCCTCCGCAGAGAGCGACTGTGCCAGTGTCATCTCGTCGATCCGCTTCGCCGAAAGCGTCGAGTGCAGCCACTCCGCCGACTCGCGCAGGAAAAAGGTGATGGGCGCTGCAGAAGTCGGAATGACGCGACGCGGCGCCACTCCCTTGGCAGGCGCCCCTTCACCCGCCATCTTCTGCCACGCAGGATGCGGCGAGATGCGTCCCCAACCCACGATGCCCGCGAGGCACAGATTATCGAGCCACCGCGGATCGTAGTTCGGCACGCGCCCCGGGAGCAACGAACGCTCCCACTCCGCCGCAGGGGCCTCAAAACCCTCAAGCTGCTCGATCGCCGCAAGCACGGCCTCTTCGCCCTCAGGCTGGCGCGTCTCATCCGCAGCCGGTGTAAGCCTGTGCCAATCAAGCAGCCAACGCATGAATACGGTTGCCGCAACGGGCTCAGTACGCTGACGGAGCGATCTCACCGTAAGCCGATGAATGCGATGCAAGATGCGACGCTCGCACCACTCGATGTCGTGCGGCTGATCGTCCGCAGGTTTCGACCGCTCGAAGACACCGCGCATCGCCAGCCCCTGCATTTCCATCTTCAGCAGTGCCTGATTTATCGAACGCGGATGCAAACTCATGATCTCTGCAAGGAGCACTGCAGTTGTTGGACCGAGAAGCTGCAGCCACCCCTGCACAAGCTGCATCGTCGCCTGCTCGCGCGAGTTCACCTCATCACCACCACCACCCTCGATCGCGGCAGCCCCGAACGACTCCGGCCAAAGCAACGCCGCATCTCTCGCTCGCTCCGCAGCAATCCACGCCATGTTGTCCCCGAGCCGAACAACCTCCGCGCGTCCCTGCTGCTGAAGCCTTGCGAAGAACACATCCCAATGTTGCGTGCGGCTCTGCACGCGCGCGGCCTCGCTTTCCAAATATGCGATTGGCAGAGCAACCAGCGACAGCAGCAGATCGTGCAGCTCGTGCTCGTCACGCACATCAGGCCACAGTTGCTCGCGAACCTTCGCGATCGCCAGCGGATCAATCCGCCCCACACCATCGCTGAGCGAATCCGGCAACGTCCTGCTCAGCGAGACGGCACGCGTGCGCCGCGCCGCTGCATCCTCCGGATCGAGAAAGCTGTACGGCATCGCGTTGATGAGCTCATGCGCAAACTGCGATGGCACCGGTGTATCCACCGCGAGACACCGAATCTCACCGGACGCGATGCCGCGCAACACCTCGTTGAGCCCATCGATATCCATCGCCTCCGAGAGCGTGTCTCGCATCACCTCGCGCACCAGAGGATGATCTGGGATCTCAATGTCACCAACCATCGTCTCCGGACACGCCGAAGCATGCGGAAAGACGCTCGCCAGCAGATCGTCCGAACGCGTGCGCTGAATCTGCGGAGCCACACGCTTTCCCTTCTGCATCCGCAGCAGCTGCAGCGACCGGCCGGCGGCCCAGCGCCAGCGATTCTTGAACAGCGGCGATGGAATTGACGCCTGTTCCAGAAGCTCGCGCGCAGTCTGCTCCGTCAGGAACTGAAACACCTCCGCCAGCGGAAAGCTGTGCTGCTCAGCCAGCGAGATGTTGATCCCGTTGTCCGTCGCCGCCGCCTGCAACTCGAAGTTGAATCCGCGGCAGAATCTCTTGCGCAGCGCGAGCCCCCACGCCTTGTTGAGCCTCCCGCCAAACGGCGCATGCAGTATCAACTGCTGCCCACCGCCCTCATCGAAGAAGCGCTCGGCAATAATCGTCGACTTCGTCGGCACCGCACCAAGCACCGCGCGCCCCGTCACAATGTAGCTGACCAGCTGCCGTGCAGCCGACTCATTCACGCCGCACTCGCTCTGCAACCACGCAAGCACATCCGCAAGCTGCGTCTCCGCCTCATCCGATGCGCAACCACGAACCAGATCACTCGGCGTCAGCAGACTCGTGCGCCTGTCGATCTCCTCCCGCAGCTCCGCCACTCCACTCGACAACACCGCCGTCCGCTGCGGCGCCTCACCCTCCCAGAACGGAATGCTCGGCGGCGCTCCGTGCGCATCCTCCACCAGCACCTTGCCCTGCGGCTCGATGCGCTGAATGCGCCAGCTCGTAGTGCCCAGCAGCACCACATCGCCCGGCGAAGAGTCGACAGCGAAATGCTCATCCAGCGTCGCGATCTGCACGTTCTCCGGCTGCAGCATCACCGCGAACAACGACGTATCCGGAATCGCTCCGCCATTCGAGATCGCAATCATCCGCGCACCGCGCCGCGCATGCAGTTGCCCGTTCACGCGGTCGCGCAGCAGGTACGCTCCATAACGCCCCCGCGAGCTCTCAATGCCCACATGCAGCAACGTGACCAGCTCATCGAACTCCGCACGCATGAGATTGCGATACGGCCACGCGCGCCGCACCACCTCGTACAGCGCAGACTCCTCCCACGACTCCGCCCCGCATGCCGCGACGATCTGCTGCATCAGCACATCGGTGGGCTGCTCAGGAATCTCCAGCCGATCAAGCTCACCCGCACGCATCCCGCGCACCAGTGCGCAGTGTTCCATCAGATCGTCACGCGTCAGCGCAAACAGCCGTCCCTTCGGAATCGCGCCGCGCCAATGCCCTGCCCTGCCCACTCGCTGCATCGCGACTGACACCGAACGCGTCGTCGCAATCTGACAGACAAGATCGACGTTGCCGATATCGATGCCAAGCTCCAGCGAAGCCGTCGCCACCAGAATGCGAATCTCGCCATTCTTCAGCCGCTGCTCCGCATCCAGGCGCAGCGCACGCGAAAGCGATCCATGATGCGCCGCCACCGCCTCCGGTCCCAGCCGCGCCGCCAGCTCAAAGCTGATCTTCTCAACAAACTTGCGCGTGTTCACAAACACCAGCGTCGACCGGTGCTCCAGCGCAAGCGCCGCCAGCTTGTCGTAGATCTCCTCCCACATCGCAATCGATGTAAGCGATCCAAGCTCAGCCGACGGCACCTCAATCGCAAGATCGAGCGTCCGCCGCTGCCCCACCTGCACAATCGTCGCCCGCTCTCTTTCCTGCGAAGACCCCACAAGAAAGTCCGCAACCAGCTCAATCGGATTCTGCGTCGCCGAAAGGCCGATGCGCTGCGGCGGCTCACTCATCCCGGTCAGCATCGCTCCCGGCGACAACCGATTCTCGCCGCACACGAGCGCGTCCAGTCGCTCCAGCGACAAAGCAAGGTGCGATCCACGCTTATCGTCCGCAAGCGCGTGGATCTCATCGACGATCACCGTCGACACGCGCTCGAGATTCTTCCGCGGCTTCTCGGCAGTCAGCAGAATGTACAGCGACTCCGGCGTCGTCACCAAAATGTGCGGCGGGTGCTTCAGCATCGCAGCGCGGTCCTTCGCCAGCGTGTCACCCGTGCGGACGCCAGCGCGAATCTCCGGGCACAGATACCCACGCGCCAACGCAAGTTCCTGAATCTCGCGCAGCGGCCCCTCAAGATTCTTCTGCACATCGTTCGACAGCGCCTTCAGCGGCGATACATAAACGACATGCGTATGCGGCGAAAGCCCGCCTTCCAGCGCCGCGCGCAACAGCTTGTCGATGCACACAAGAAACGCCGCCAGCGTCTTGCCCGATCCGGTAGGCGCCGAGATCAGCGTCGGCTCGCCACGCAGGATCGCGGGCCATCCGGCAATCTGTGGCTCCGTCGGCGTACCGAAGCGCGCGACGAACCACTCCTGCACCAGCGGATGCGCCCACGCGAGGTCCGGGTGAAACAGCGATTCCGTCCTCTCCAGCACGTGCGCAGCGCTCATGCCTCATTGTACTGCCGCATTCGTGCTTTCTTCGCCTGTCTGTCACAGGTGTAGCTTGGAAGGCATGAAGACGATTCGTGGTGCAGAGGTGACGGCGCAACGTGGACCGGCCGACTGGTTCGACGGCGAGGTTTGGATTCAGCCTGTGCTCGGCGCCGACGACTCGCCCAGCCAGCGCAGCGCCGTCGTCTCCTTCTCTGCCGGCGCCCGCACGGCTTGGCACACACACCCGCGCGGGCAAATGCTCTTCATCATCAGCGGCGTCTGCCACGCGCAGCGCTACGGTGGCGAGATCGAACGCCTCACCGCCGGTGATGCCGCCTGGTTCGCACCCGGAGAGAAGCACTGGCACGGCGCCGCACCCGGCCATCCAATGGTCCACCTCGCCGTGCAGGAAGCCGATGAACGAGGCGAGGTTGTCACCTGGATGGAACACACCACCGTCTAGCTGCAACGCAGCGCATACAATCTCGACACATGCCGCAAGAGACGGATCCACTCGACGCAGTTACTGCCGCGCCGTGCTTTCATCGCGTCCTGCTCGAAAACGAGTTCGTTCGCGTGCTCGATACCATCGTGCCGCCCGGCGAGACTGTTCCGCTGCACACGCACGGCTGGCCCGCTGTGCTCTACCTCGTCAGTTGGAGCAGCTGCGTGCGCCGCGATGCAGACGGCCGCATCACCATGGACAGTCGCAACACAGCAGCACCACCGCCCGGCACAGCGCTCTGGTCCGGCCCACTCCCACCACACACGCTTGAGAACGTCGGTGACGTTGAACTGCGCGTCATCGCCATCGAGCAGAAGCAAGCCAGCACGCCGTATTAACTACATATTCCCGACGCCGATATCCGACTTCTTTGCCTCAATGTTGTCAGGATCGAGATACTGCTCAATCGTCTGGCTCAACACGCCTCGCGCATCGAGCAGCAGATCGATCGTGTCGCGCGCCGCGCCGTAGCCGCCCGGATTCGGCGTCACGTAATGCGCGATGGCCTTCACCTCCGCGCGCGCGTTCGCCGAGGCAACCGCAAGGCCCACCTTGCGGAGCACCGGCAGATCGATGATGTCGTCACCTACGTAAGCAATCTCGTCCAGCGTGCAGCCTTCGTCGGCGATGACCTGGTCAAGCGCCTGCACCTTGTAATGCTGTCCCTGGTAGAGGTGCTCAATCCGCAGATCGCGCGCTCGAATCGCAACCACCTGCGACACGCGCTTCGTAATCCAGCCCACCTTCAGCCCGGCAACATGCGCCAGCGCAATTCCCATGCCGTCATGCGCGGAAAAACTCTTGACCTCAGTGCCAGTGCCATCCGGACCGGGGATGATGGTGATACTGCCGTCCGTAAGAACACCGTCAACGTCGAAGAGGAGGACCTTGATGCGGCGCGCGCGCTCAGCGAGTGCGGGTTCAATCATTCGTCGATGATACAAGCGATAAAAAGACAGCCGGACACGGTGATAAAAAGACAACCGGACACGGTGAAACCGGCCAAGCGGACCGTGTGATAAAAACGCCAACGGGCCACGATCAAAATGAACAACGGCGAGCAGGGACGCCGCTCGCCGTTGGACTTCAAGAGATCCGAAAACTAACGGACCCAGTGACCCTCTACCCAGATATAACCGTGTGGGGTGCTGTCCCAGTGGCCAGGAATCCAGCGGGCGTGCTCATAGGGAGGAGCGACGTAGGCTCCGGGAACCCACACGTAAGCATGGCCGTCCCAGCGGTGATAGCCCGGGTGCCACACCCAGCCCTCATGGGGCGGCGGAGGGGGTACCTCGTGATGAGGTGGCGGGGGCCCGATGCGAACGTAAACCTGTGCACCCGCAGCCGTCGCAATCGCAAAGATCGATGCAAAGGCGGCAGTAAGCAGCTTCTTTTTCATGAAGTTACTCCTTCCCTGGGGCCGTTGCCCCGTCCTACAAAGGCTTCAGACGCCGGAATGCGACAGGAAGTTGTGGAGGAAAACCCTGAACAGGGAGATTCATTGGTAACCAGCAGTTCAACATGTATTGCAGCCAAAGGAGATATTTCAGGTGCCGGCCGTCCCGTGTCTGCCCGGCGCACAGCTTCAGCGCTACAGCATAGCTGAGCCAGGACCTGTCCCTGTTTCAGAACTGACGCGCCGAGAGCGCGCTCAGGAAGTACACGATGCTGCCGAGATCGAGAGCATTCCATCCTTCCGAGATCAGTTCTCCACGAAGGTGCATCAGCGACATGCCGTGAACATTCACCGTCTTTCCCGTGGGCGGGAAGCCGAGACCCGAGCCTGTGTGCTGCATCGTTCCCGTCCAGCGCACTGCGACGCGGCTATCTTCAGCAACGGTTTCATCCACGCTCAGGTGGACATGCGTGAAAGAACGCCGAAACTCGAGCACATACTCCTTGTACCCTTCGCGGTCCAGGACAGACTCCGGCTGCGGAAAGCCGTAGGATTTGGCATCTGGTGTCGCCAACTCATCCACGGCCTCGAGCCTGCCCTTGTTCCAGACCTCTTCGAACCAGCGGATCGCAATATCGTGCGGAGACAGCGACATGGCATCCTCCAGCGCTTCAGCACGGGGTGAGTCGCCGGAATCTCCGGCTACGGTTGAACCATCGGGATCTGCGTCGCAAGCTGGATATCGATCAGCATGACCAACCGGCGATCGAGTTGGAAGAAGAGTGCGGTCTTCTTTCCCGGGAGAACCTTGCTGACGATCGGGACATACTTTTCCCGAAGCTGCGAAACCTGCCCATCGACTGCGATGATCTGCTTGGTCAGACCTGTTGCCTGCTCGTCCGACAAGGTGTCGTAGTTCTGAGCGTACTCCTTGATCGCAGCGTACTTCGCGTCGTTGATCTTCACGAGTTCCGCCGTGTATTGGTCATAGATCGGCCAGAACTTTTCCGCTTCCGTATCGGTGAGCTTCAAGTTCGCGGCGATGATCTGCTTCTTCTGCGAACGGACGTCTTTGCGCAGAAGATCGACGTCCTGATCGACGGAGTTCTGTCCGGATGCAGTGTTGTTGGCTTGCGCCTGTGCGTGGCTCAACGAGGCGGCGGGAAGAGCCACGGCGGCGGCGAGCAGGATCGAGAAGAGATTCTTACGGGTCACGGGTGTTTCCTCCGGGCGAGGCTGGGATTGGTTGGTTCCGAGCACGGGGGAGCGCGAAATCCGTTCGGGCCAGGGCTCCGCGAGGGCTCAACGTAGCGATATCAAACGCCTGCCGCGCCGGGAACGAAGCTGTCACATTTGTCAGGCCGCGGGATCCCTTTGGGCTGGGCTCTCACTATGCGAGAGGTCGTACATGGACTGGCAAACATGACAGTTGTGAATCAACCCGCTTTGCCGGAGCTTAATCTCGCCGCGTAAAGAATGCCGGGCCGTGCGAGCCGAGGATTTACATCCTGGCGCGCCGGACAGCATTGCGTAGTCGTGCGGTCATTGCGATGTGACGAGGGAACAACATGAAGACCCAGAAGAGTCTGCTGATATTGGCAAGCATGATGAGTGTGTTGCTCTGTGCCGAACAGAGCGCACGTGCGCAAGGTACCGCGGTTCCGGTTCACGTCGTAATCACCGACGCCGCACTGCAGGGAAATTCAACGCCGCCTCGGCTGGATATCGTCCGCCGTAAAGGTGAAGCAAGGCAAGAACTATCTGAAGGTCACCCAGGTTGTGCCGGCGCGCGGCTCCGCAGCCACGCTGCAGTTCTTCATCCTCATCGACGACACCCTGAACACCTCGATTGGAAACAATCTTCAGGACCTCAAGGACTTCATCAATGCGCAGCCGGCGTCGACGCAGTTCGCCGTCGGTTATATGTCGAACGCAACCTTCCAGCTCGCCCAGAACTTCACCTCGGATCACAACGCGGCCATCAAGGCGATCCGTCTGCCGCGCGGCAATCTTTCAACGATGGACAGTCCGTATCTATCGCTGATCAGTCTCGTGAAGAGCTGGCCGAAGCAAAATGTGCGGCGCGAGGTGTTGATGGTCACGGACGGGATCGACCGCCTGCGGGGTGAGTCGCCGCAACTGTCGCCGATGGGGCCGAACGCGCGGATGGGGGCGAACCCGGGGATGGGGATGAACCCGGGGCTGGGGCCGGGCTATGGGCCGGGGGTGTACCACAGCATGCCGCAGATCAGCACGGATGCTACAACGGCGAGCGAGATCAGCCAGCGCTACAACGTGATCGTTTTCTCGATCTATGGGGTGGGCGTGGGCCGGATGGGAAGGAGTTCCTGGGATGCGCAGCTGGGGATATCCGGACTGGACAAGATCGCGGAGGAGACCGGCGGAGAGTGCTTCTCGCTGAGCACAACGCAGCTCGTGAGCTTCAAACCCTACCTCGAACGGCTGCAAAACTATCTTGCGAACCAGTACTTCCTGGAGTTCGAGGCAATTCCCAAAGGGAAGAAAGGAAGCCTGCAGCGAGTGAAGATCGAGGCGGAGATTCCGAACTCCGAGCTGCTGGCTCCGGACAACGTGTGGGTGGAACCTCCGGCGAGTGGAACAGGCAAGTAGAGATTATGGGATAATTCGCTCGTTCCCTCACGGCCCCTCTTTGTGTTTCGCCAGGAGTTCCTGATGCCTGAGACACCCGTTCTCTGGACTGAGATAGAGCGTCCCTCCCCCGGCCTGGTGCTGGTGCGGTGCCACGGGAGGCTTGTGTGGGGGGTGGAGGATCAGCTGTACAGGGCGGTGCGCGAGGTCATCCCGACGGCGCACCGGGTGGTGCTGGACCTGGGGGAGCTGACCCACACCGACAGCATGGGGCTGGGGACGCTGGTACGGCTGTATGTGAGTGGGAAGTCGGTGGGATGCAGGGTGGAGCTGATGCACCTGAACAAGCAGATTCGGAACCTGCTGGGGCTGACTGGCCTGTTCGATGTATTCGCCGTAGTGGGAGAGAACGGCGTGAAGTTTATGTGACCTCACCCCGCCGGGCCGATCCGGGCGAAACGGCGTTCAGCCGCTTCGCCCGCGGTTATGCTTCGGCGATCACCTTAGAGTGGCCCGCACGACGCGCCTGTTGCGTGCCTGAATCGGACGAAAATCGTTGCCGAGAATCGTCCGGAACGCTTCGAACTGTGCCGGCGACAGTTCAGCCCACTGCTTCAGGACAATCCATGTCACGTTCTCGGTGCATGGCGGTGTCGTGAGGGAGCCGGCATAGGTGTAATAGCTTGAGGTGCTGGTGAAAGCTTCCTCCAGACCGAGGCTGTTGATCGTTACCGCGGGGGATGTGGTGAGTTGCGGTAAGCCGGGAGAGATCAACTGCTGCAGGAACAGGTTTGGCTTGCCGATCCTGTAGAGCATGCCGACGACCGCATTGTTGCCGTTTGCGTCGGTGAAGACGGCATGGAGTTCCATGACGCCGCGATTGCCCTGGATGAGGTGCTCGGAGAGCGTGTGGAAGTGAAACTGGGCGAGAGTGTAGAGGTCGCCATTGAGGAACAGTGAGCCGCCGAACTTCGGTGTGGCCATGATGGTGTGACCGTTGTTGACCACGGTGTAGGACATCTGGTTCACGAGGAGGTTGAGAGGGTTGAGCCATGGGTCTTCAATCACAGCATCGATATCGATGGGAGACTGGTGTCCCGTGGGCGACGCCGCGCAGGCGGAGAAGTCCTCTTCGAGGGTTGACCAAAAGCCGGGGCCTGTGTCGCCGTTGTAGGTGAATTCACTGTGCTGTGCGGTTGCGGGGACCGAACTGACGCACCACACCACGAGAGCAGCTAGTAGCAGCCTGGACGTACGCTTCATTTTTGATTTCCTTTCAGACTACGGGGAACCCGCGGCGGATCGAGGTCCGCGATCGAATGACCGCCGACCAGGTCCGGTCTGAATCGCTATCGCTCGACAGAGTAGCGACGGATGATCTCAATCTTCTTCAGGGTGTACCTGGAAGATGTATCGAGGTCGCCGATTATAGTGCGGCGACACTACAACTGCGGGAAACGTCGTGCCGGATTGGTCGGAGAGCGAGCGGAGTGTAGTGAAAATCGTGCTGAAACTATGAGCGAGAGGATGGTTGCGTGCGGAAGAAGGGCAATTCAGTCGTAAAGTGTCTGTTGGCAGTCAGTCAGATGCCGAATCGACGGCTTTTCATTTATGGATTGCAGAGATCGTCAACGCAGCGCTACCCAATATCTTCCATAGAACACAAGGTCACGATCTTCCATGAGAATACTTTGCAGGAAAGCTGCGCAGGGAGAAGGTAAGTAACCCGATGCGAAAGAGAGTGGAGGAAAGATCGATCCTGGCTACCGCGGACACTATCGCGCTCACTAAGGTACTCAAGCCAAGATTCTTCGAACGACTCTCTTCGTCAGAAATTGCCTCGATCATCGCGCGAGCAACCAAACATACATTTCCGCGACATTCGGTTATGGCGCATGAAGGACATCCTGCCAGCCATTTATTCCTCATCCTCACAGGACGCGCCCGCAGTTTTTGCACAACGTCCAAGGGCGAAAAAATCCCGATTTTCTGGTTTCCTCCAGGCGAAGTATGCGGTGTAACGGCCCTCCTGCCAAGGTCTCTTGACTATTTTGTGAGCACAGAAGCTGTGAACAACAGCACCGCCCTGGCTTGGGACCGCAACACGATCCGATCTCTTGGGGCTAAATATCCGGAATTGGCTGAGAACGCGCTGACTGTCGCATACGACTATTTTGTCGCCTATCGTGCTCTTCACATCTCCGCGACCTATCACACTGCGCGCCAACGGCTGGCGCAGGCGCTGGGCAACCTCGCCAAGGGCATGGGTCGCAAGAGTACGGAAGGGATCGAGCTCGATATCAGGAATGAGGAGTTGGCCAACGAGGCCAACATCACGATATTTACCGCGAGCCGCCTCTTGAGTGAGTGGCAGCGTAAGGGCATCCTCACAAAACGCCGCGGCAAGATCGTGCTCCATTCACCCGAAATCCTGATGTCGAACGAAGCCTGATCCCAGGAGCGCCTCCTCCTTTGCCCTTGCACTGCACTCAATCGTTGCTCGTGAGCAACGACCGAACCAACGTGACATGTCATCCTCATGGGGAATGAGCCGTACAGAGATTGATATTGTCCTTTTTGCCCTTATCGCAGTTTTCTCACTTGGGATATACGCACTGGTTTGCTGCTTCGCGCCGTGCAATGCGTGCGGAAAGATCCTGGGCACAAACCAGGCCTGTCATGAGTGCGACCACTACGCGAACACGGGACGGACTACGGCCGAATCGGCGCGCAGAGAAGAGCAAGCTGTTATTACTGAACCCTGCACCCAAGACAGACAACTCCCTGAATACGAGACGAGCCGCAAATTGACGCCGCCCTCGCTCGAAACCCTGATATCGAGCGAAGACTGATCCCCAGAACGCCTCCTCTTTTGCCCTGTGCACTGCACTCCAATCATTGCTCGTGAGCAACGACCGAGCGAACGTGACATGCCATCCTCACGGTAAGCAGTTCAGCACCGCCAATCATGGCTGTAGGTGAACGTTTGCCTGAAGGAGGCCATCTGCAGCTTGGCGACTGTTCGCGTTTTTATCGTTGATGATTTTGAGCCGTGGCGACGTACCGTGCATTCAATCCTCGGACAAGGCAAAGGCCTGGAAGTGATCTTTGAAGGCTCAGAAGGTCTAGAAGCAGTTCGGAAAAGTGCAGAACTGCAACCTGACCTGGTTCTACTGGATATTGGGCTTCCCGACCTCAATGGCCTGGAGGCCGCTCGACAGATTCGTAAAGTTTCGCCAGACTCCAGGATCATCTTCTTGACCTCGCACGACCGTCCCGATTTGGCGCAGGAGGCTTTGAGAATTGGTGCGTTGGGTTTCGTGATCAAATCCGACGCTGCACGCGATCTTTTGCCGGCTGTGAGCAGCGTTATGCGCAATGAACACTTCGTCAGCAACAGATTTCCACGTCGCGGCCCGACCAAGCCTCCACGCCCGTAGAGTTCTTCCCCGTCGCACGCAATCCACCTTCCGCATGACCCGCGCGCGGGCAATGCACTTATCCCGCCTGGTTTGGAAGGCGCCCTCTGAAGAGGAAGAGATCCTATCAGGACAATGATCCGCAGCAGGCGCTCACTCCGTTTCAGGAGCAAAATGGGGCTTGGAGGTGAGGCGTGGACCGGAGAGAGTTGATGGTTGGGTTGACGGCGATGGCGATGAGCGTTGCAGAGGCGGGCGGAGGGGCCCAGGCGCAGAGCGTGAGCGACGAAACCGTGTATGAGCTGAGGATCTATCACCTGAATGAGGGCAAGCAGGCGCTGATCGTGGAGCGGTTTCGAGGGAAGGAGCGGCCGCTGCTGGAGCGGCATGGAATGCAGCCGGTCGCGTTCTGGGTTCCGACGGATGAGCCGCTGGCGGGGCGGACGTTTGTGTACATCCTCAGGCATAAGAGCCGCGCGCAGGCGGATGCGAACTGGGCGGGGTTCAGGGCCGATCCGGAGTGGGTGGCTCTGAAGGCGGAGACGGAGAAGGATGGGCCGTTTGTGAAGCAGTACGACCTGACGTTTTTGAAGCTAACGGATTTTTCGCCGAAGGTTTAGAGGAGACGCAGATGACAGCGGAAGAGAGAGTGAAGGAGTTGGGGATCGACCTGTCGGGTGGGCCGTCGCCGCTGGGAGCGTATGTGGAGGCGGTGCAGACGGGGAATCTGCTGTTTCTGAGCGGCATGCTGCCAATAGCGGGCGGGAAGCCGGCGTTTGTGGGGCGGATTGGTAAAGAACTCGACGCTGCACAAGGACGCGAGGCGACGCGGCTGGCGGCGGTGAATGTGCTGGCGGTGGCGAGGAAGTATCTCGGATCGCTGGACAAGGTGAACAGGCTGGTGCGGCTGAGCGTGTACCTGGCGACGGCGGGTGATTTCTTCGATCAGCCGAGGGTGGCGGATGGAGCGTCGGAGTTGTTCAGGGATGTGTTCGGCGAGAAGAAGATGTCGGTGCGGTCGGTGATTGGGGTGGCGAGTTTGCCGCTGGGGATGCCGGTGGAGGTCGAGGTGACGATGGAGGTGGGCTAGGCGAGGCCGGCGAGGAAGAAGGTGGCGAGGGCGGTCCACTCGTCGTCGAGGGAACCGGTGGGCGCGGCGGGGTGGTCTGTGAGGCGGCTGGCGCGTCGGTACCAGTAGTTGGCGTTGAAGTGGTCGCCCTGTTTGCGGTGGAGATAAGCGTGGACGCGGGCGGCTTCGGCGGTGTCGATGTCCTGCGTGATGGAGTGGGCGCGGTCCCAGTCGCCGTGGGCGTCGTGCCAGAGGGCGTGGAGGAGTGGCGGGAGCGATGGCGGCTTCCGAGAGCGGGGAGTGCGCGGAACTCGGCGGGGGTCATGGGGTGATTATGCGCGTGACGATGGCGGCAGTGGAGTTGTTCGGCGAAGGAGTACGGATGAACGCTGCCTACTTGTTCGGCGCAAGCGCAGGGAGAGGAAAGAGCCGGAGCGAGCTGGAGGTCAGCACTGCGAGAGTTGAACCTGATGGCGACAGAGAGAAGGTGTCCTGCTGCGCAGAGCCTTGTGGCATATGCGCGGCGAAGAACTGTTTGCCGGTCGCGGTATCGTAGACGGTCACGGCCAGGTTGGTGAAGTCTCGAATCTGCAGCTCCGTTGTGCGATCGACGGGCTGGTTGAAGTGGGACGAGGCGATAGCGAAGAGCCTCCCGTCATAACTGCTCTCCGCCTGCTGAATAAAGTCGCTACGAGGGCCGGACGCCTTGAACAGCGTGGCCCCCTGGGCATTCAGCACCCGGTACCACACGGAATTCGCCTCGATCGGCGAACAACCCTGGACGAAGAGTAGATCTCCGGGGAGGGATTGGACCTGCAATGGACAGATGGAGCGGAAGTGAGCAAACCGCTTGCTCTGATCCTCCCATGTGCTTTCCTCGAGAAGCCATTCCGATCCGCGCGCGGGCTGTGCACTGACCATCGAGGCCTGGAGAAGCGCGGGACGCAGGGGCGCAACGGTCACACGTTTGGATCCTGTCACCTGGAATGCGGTGTTCAGACCGGTGAGGTCGTACTCCTCGTCAATGGGGACGCCGGAACCGACGAACGCCGCAATCTGGGAATGCTCCTTCTCGGTGTGTTTCTCGTGAACGGTGGCTACGAGGAGAAGATCCCCCTTGGGAGAGGCACTGAGAAAAAGCAGCGGACCGGCCAATCGAACGCGTCCCTGGATGGTGAGGCCCGGTCCAAACGTAACGAGGTCATGACCGACGTGGGCCGCGATGAGGCGATTGCCCAATGCCCAGACGTAGGGCCCGATATCGTCGGAGACGGTCCAGTCCTTGACGCGAAGGACATGGCCGTCGACGCGGGAGATAAGTACGCCACGCACGTTCCGCGGGTTGCTGGCCCAGGCGTTGTTGTCGGAGAAGCGCGGCACCAGCGAGTGCCTGGTAAATGTGAGGAGAAGCTGATCCTCGCCGAGGAAATGGACGCTCGCGCTGTGGTCAAGACCGACAATCTGCTGCATTGGACGAGGCTGATAACCGAGCCCGGCGAGCGGCAGGGTCCAAAGCGCCCGAGCCGAACTGGTTTCAGCGACTGCGGCCAGTTGCCTGCACCCGGAAGAGGCGCACACATCCTCCATCTCCGCCACTGATGGGGGCGGCGGAGATGGAGCCGTTGGAGATGGCGGTCTGGGGAGAGCGGGATTCATGCTCAGCGCGCTGGCGGGAGCTGGCAACGGACTCGCGGCACTGACGTCGAGACTGGGAGACTGCGGTGGCGTGGGGGCATAGGCGAGTGCGAACTCGGTGTCACGGTCAAGAACGATCTTGTGCTCGGAGGAGAGTTTGGCGGCGGCCCCTTCCCGGCCAGGAAGGGTCAGAGCGATGCCGCGATATCCCCGGACCTCGCCCGTCTTCATCGGCTTCTCGCGCGCCCCGCGCAGTTGGTTCATCTCGTCGGCGTCGATCGCTTGGGTTGTGCCGTTGGTGTTGCTGGTGGGGATGTTAATGGGGCGGCCGTCCGTCCTGGCCTCGGACGGGAAGATCCCGGAGAGGGTCGGGGTTTGAGGAGCACCTGCGTTATAGCGATCGCTTCTGTTGGGGTCGGGAGCCTTGATCGAGACGAGCAACGGCGTCATCCAGGTGGACTTCGATTCGGAGCAGGGGATCTCGGAGAATCGGACGGCGAGAATGGTGTCGTGGGGTTTGCCGGTCGAGTACGTCAGACTGTCGACGTGGCCGGTGATGGTGGTGTGTGAAGCGATGGTGCAGCCGTCCTGCTGCCAGGAGCCGATGGTGCGGAGGTAGAACAGATCTCCGGTCTTGAGGTTGGCGGTCTTGAGAGTGTTCAGAAGCTCGGCCTTGCCCACGATCAGAGGCCGGGGCTGGTCGGCCGATCGACCGTAGGCGCACGCAGACAATGCGGCCAAAAGAACAAGTAGATGGCGCTTCATGAGGAACTCTCCCCACGAACATAGCAGGTCGCGGCGCGGTGCAGAGACAGCCCGTTCGGCGGGCCACCCGCCCGATTGGGGGAGGTTACTCGGGGATTCTGAAGTCGTAGACTCTTCCTGCGGCGGCGCCTCCTGAGCGGGCGCCTCCGGTGCCACCGCCGGCCATGGTGGCCTGCTGACCGGTGCCCATGAAGAAGGCGTATTCGCCGCCGGGCTTCAAGGCGGTATCGATCTTGAGCTTGTAGGTGCGGATTCCAGCGTGCTCGGCAGTGAAGGCGATCTCCTTGTCGCGCTTGACGCCGGATTTGCCGCCGGTGATGCCGCCGAAGCTTCCGATTTCAAACTCTCTGCGGTCGCCTTTCTTTTCGAGGATGATCAGGGAGAAGTCGGAGGCGCTGCCGCCGTCGGGGACGTAGAGGTAGAAGACGGGCTCATGGTCGTTGACGATGTTTTTGGAGTGCGGGTCGTTGAGATAGGCGTCCCAATGTTCGTTGCGCAGGCCGTAGGTGAACATGCTGCCGGCCTTGCCGCCGACCTTGGCCTGACTGATCGCCTGTCCCTCGATGCGGGTGAAGGCGTTGCCGTTCTTCCAGTAGACGCCGACCTCCGGGGGTGGGAGGTTGGGGTCGTTGGACATGGGGGCGGCGGCGACGACGACGGGGGCGGCGGGTGGGGTGGGATTGATCATCACCTTGATGACGTCGTCGGAGACCTTGGCGGCCTTGAGCTCCTTCAGGCCGTTGACGCTGGTGTCGAACTGGAGGGTTTGACCGGCGGCGGCGCTGCGGATCTTGGAGATGATGAGGTCGTCGGAGAGGCCGAGGGTCGCCATCTCGATGACGTCTTTGTTGGTGAGGCGCGTGGAGAGCTGCTGGCTCCAGGATGTTGCAGCGAGGAGAAGGGAGAAGAGTACAGCCGGGAAGATGAGCCGTCGCATGAGACCTCCGAAGCGACTTTCGAGTCGCGAAGTGTCTGGGTCCCTGGATATGGCCGATGTTGGAGCTTCTGAGTCTTGGCTAGGAATTTAGCATTAGCGGGACAGTTTGGGCATTTGGGTCGGAGCGCGGCGGCAAATCGAGGGCAGGACCCCCCTCCCCCCTGTTTTTGCGCAAAATCTTCAGGACATAAGACTTAAGGGTGGACCTTTGTGTGCAGTCGCACCAAGAGTTGTGCATTGCTTCCGGACGAAGGAAGCCTTATCTTGGACGCCTCCAGGCGGGGTAGCCGGACTGGGCTTTGGTCTCACTGCCGGAAGACAGGGATTGATCTGATCTGGGCTCAGTATCTGCTCGGCTGGCGGGAGCCGATGGGATGAGATTCAACAGAATCTCTTCGTCGACTTTCAGGACCTGGACTGCCATGCCGCCTCCCAATGGGGCAACCGACAACCGGATCAGTTCCACTACCTGCACCAGCGTAAGTTGAGCGTTGTGCAGGCGATAGACCCCTGGAACTTCGTTCGCCTTCTGGGCCGTGGTCTGAATGACACGCTCGAATCCGTGTGCCGTCATCTGTCTGTGTACGGCCCCGTAGTCAATCTCGGAGGAGCCCTGTTGATGGGTGGTGATGTGCGCCTCAAAGAAGCCTCGGGAAGACATGGCGGGCCTTTACTCCTTCCTCCACGGTACGCTTATCGGGCCACCCCTGTTTCCGAATCCAGATAGATAAGGTCATTCGGACCATCGCGGCATCCAATAGGAAGAGGCTCCCCTCATGGATACCCCGCACGATGGTCGCAAGAAGGTTGCGACACGGCTCGCTGTCGCCAAAGTTGATTTTCATCGGGAACGTGTCATCGCGATGTACCAGCGTTCGTGGACCGCACAACAGAAGGCCCAGGCTTCCGGCGCTTCCGCTCCACTGTTTGCCGATTTTGTCAGAGCCGCAGCGTCGCCGTTCGGGGTGCACACTGAGACTCAAAGCGCATCCGATGCCGGATTATGGCATCGCGAGCGGCTGCGCGACATCAAGAAACTGCCCCAGATTGGGGGCGTACATCGCTACGCTACGGGTGAGAGGCGGAAGGTTCTCTTCGTGGTGTTTGAGCGCAATCGGCTGCAGGTACTTACTGACTGATGCGCAGAGCAAGGCAGAGCGGAAGCTCATTCATGACGACGAAGTCGTCATGAATGGGGCACCCGGCCGTCGAGGTGACTAGAGATATTTCGCCCATTCCCTGAGCAGTTCACCCCAGGCCGCGCGGCCCCCTGCCAAAGCCCTCTCTGCAACAGAACGAGCCACTGGCTTCGTGTGCATTCCCTTTTTAGCTCCCTTGCTATGGGATGCGTGGGCCAAGTCGCTGTCGAGACGCAATTCGTGAACTTTGATGAACCATGCATTTGCAATTGGGACCACCGAAGACATGTTGGTTTGATTGAGCCACGCGCCCATATCAGGGTGATGCCTATTTCCCGCAGCAGCTGCATAAGGCCCCTTGAGAAACGGATGCAGCGTGCAGAACTTCTGCATAAGTGCATCGTTGAACGTATCCGTAATCAGGATTCGTGCGCTCTGATCGCCATCTGCAAGCTCCTGCATTCTGAGGCATCTTTGCTCCACAGCGTCTCGCGTGCTTCCCAGTGCCTTCTTCCATTTCATGACTGTCGAGACACCCATCTTCTCTCGAAAGAACACGTCGAGTACCGTATCCAAGGCTGGTGACGTCGACCTCTTCCCGACGCCATACAAAAGTCGCAGCACGCTCGGCGATGAATCTCTCGGTGCTTTCCAAGTCGAACTACCGGAAGTCAATAGTACCGAGGCTGCATACCTAGATAAATCTTGGTCTGGATCGGTGCACATCCTGTTCAGTAGGTCTTCGCATTTATTCGCGTTGAATGATGCATGGAGGGGGTCTCGAAAGAGGTTCTCGAGAAGGAGACTTTTCACAATATTCTCCTTCTGTCCCTCGATCAACTCCAGCGCGCTCGTCACGTTCATTCGCTTTCCTTTAAAGGCTCCGCAGGACAACGGAACCAATAAGCTTTTCTCTTCGCTCGATTTTTCAATCTGATCGATTACTTGCCGGTGTTTTTTAAATCCCTTTGAGGGTTCGCAAGCGTCGAGCGCATCGACATAGCTGCTAGCAACGGCGTCGTAGACCGGGTCCTTATCCAGAAGTTCGTGGATAATGTCAGCCACTTCGCCATCTTTCCCAAACTTGGCGAAGTATGGCCCTATCGAGGCTGCTAGCTCGGGTTGACGTTCGGCCACTCTGGTAATTCGGGGTAGTAGACTTTTATTCGGGTTAAGCCTACCTATCGCGTACTTGAAGTGCGTCCGATTGATTACCCTCCACTGACCCGAATCCTTGGCCATGCTTCCCTTGAGCAGTTGTCGGGCGCTTGCCTGCGACAGGCTTCCCTCCTGCTCTTCTTGTTGCAATACAAGGCTCGGTATTGTCTTTGTTATCTCTCCCACAGATTGTGCCCGACGCGGCGCCGTTATTTTCTGCGCTTGGGGCACCAATCCGAGCTGCTTCGATGCGAGGTCCAACGAATCAGGCAGCGGCGGATCGGGCCCGGGCTATCAGAGAGGAGACGGATGTCGTCTATGTAACGCAGATAGCTGACGTTCTTGAGTGGAAGGGAGTCAAGGGTGAAAAGTACGCATTCTGCGAGGAAGGCAGACGGATCGGGGCCTTGTGGCAGACCATGGCGGAGCTCGCCGTCCGGGTTATGGGTCCAGCGTTCGAGACAGCGGAAGAGCAAGTCCAGGAGTTCTTCTGATCTGACTTTTTGGTCCAGTTTCTTTCGCAAGATACTGTGGTCTATGAGTTCGTAGAACGAGACCAGGTCGAATCCCGAGAAATAGCGCTGGTCCTCGATAAAGGCCATCTCGATTTGGAAATTGAATTGCGAATATGCGCTGTGCCAGTCGTAAAAGAAGAACTTACTCGCTGGACCTTGGAATAGCGCTCCGAATGTTCGGACAAATGCATGCTTGCTCTGCAGATTTGAAAGCCTGTTCGCATTCACTTTCACGATGGCTTGGTAGACAATCTGATCTTCGATTCGGAGCAAAGTGATGGGTCTAAGAACGCCAGACGATTTGGGGTAGTAAACAATGCGCGGCTTGGAAGGTTCGTATTTGCCGCTCGTGATCTCTGCGATTAGGAACTTGAGATTTGCTTTTCTCGCAATGTCGTACGACGCATAGTAATGCCGAAAGAAATTCTTGTAGCTTCCGTTAGATGAACTGAGAATTCTAGAAAACGCCAGGTCGAAATTCGAGGCGCTCAGAAAGCGTCCGTAATCCGTCACGAGATACCTCTGCTAAGTCAAGTGATGGTAATGGTGAAAAGAGTAATGCGCACTCCTCGCGACTGCAACGAGTAATAGAAAGCCCCGCTGACGCGGGGCTTTTTTTGCGCGAAGCGCATTCGCCTCGATGGCAGATCGCTAGCTGCAGCCAGAGGTGCTGCCGCATTCCATGCGGCGGTAGCAGGAGCCGTTGCGGGTCATGATGGCTCCGCAGGGAGGACCGGTCGGGGACCAGCGGTAGAGAAGCAGATCCCTCCGCTACGCTACGGGATGACAAACCAAAGAGGCCGGTGCGGGCGTACCGATGGAGAGGACGGTGCGGAGCGGCGAGTTAGTCGTAGCCCTCGGCCTTGAAGCGGCGGAAGGATTCGATTACGTCGGCCTCTTCGCGGGTGAGCGGCACCATTCGCATTTCTTCCCTGGAGTGGCGGGCTTTGGCATGGTCCTCGAGCGTTTTGATGTCCTTCAGTAATTCGTTTAGTCCCGGTATCGTCACGATGGTTCCCCTTTGGTGCTTTGTTTGTACGGGCCGAGTAGCTGCTCCTCAACAGCGGCGCGGTGGTGGTTGTGGGATTCCGCTGACCAGTGATCTTGGTTGCAGCAGTTTCCTGTAGGTCTTTAGCTGCAGCCGGAGGTGCTGCCGCATTCCATGCAGCGGTAGCAGGAGCCGTTGCGGGTCATGATGGATCCGCAGGTGGAGCAGGAGGGGGCGTCGCCCATGTTGTAGAGCTCTTTCATGGCGGTGGCGGCGTGGTAGACGCCGCGGTCGGGGAGTCCAAATGCAGGTCTCTCCACTCCGCCTTCGGCTCCGGTCGAGATGACAGAGTTTGGGGGGAGGCCGGTGCGGGCGGCGAGGTCCGGGGCGATGCCCTGCTGGGGGGCGCGGCGGTCGTTGAGTTGTTCGGCGGAGGAGCCGTGGGTTGAGGTGGGTTCGTGCGCGGCGTGCAGGTTGGGGATTGTGGTTGAAAAGGGTTCGGCGGTTGTGGCGCGACCGACACTCTCGGGGTTCTTCGACTCCCCTTCGGCTCGCTTCGCTCGCTCAGGGTCGCTCAGAATGACAGCGTTGGAAGGAGCGCTGGCGTCGTAACCCAGATTGGTGGATGGGGCGCCCAGAGGGAGGGCGGGGGCGCCGGGTTGGGCTTCGAGGGATTTGAGGTTGAAGAGGGAGAGCTGGTGGCCGCTGAGGAAGCGGAGCTGCATCCAGCGGAAGAGGTAGTCCATGAGGGACTTGGCGTAGCCGATCTGCTCGTCGCCGGTCCAGCCGGAGGGCTCGAAGCGGGTGTGGGCGAACTTTTCGCAGAGCACCTTGAGCGGGACGCCGTGCTGGAGGCAGAGCGAGGCGGCGGTGGCGAAGGAGTCCATGAGGCCGGAGATGGTGGAGCCTTCTTTGGCCATGCGGACGAACATTTCGCCGGGCTGGCCGTTGGGGTAGAGGCCGACGGTGACGTAGCCCTCGTGGCCGCCGACGGAGAATTTGTGGGTGATGGAGGCGCGCTCGGCGGGCAGGCGGTGACGGATGGCGACGGGCGGGGCCTGGGCGTCGAGCGTGTCGTTGCCCTCGGTGATGGAGCGGCGGAGGGCTTCGAGCTGCGCGGCGAGTGTGGTGTTGGATTGCTGGAGCTGCGCGGCGCGGGCGGCGGTGGTGACGAGTTCGTCGCGGAGGGTGGCGGCGTCGGCGGCTGCCTGGGCGTTGGCGGCGACGAGGGCGGTGATGGTGGCTGAGTCTTCGACCTTGGTCTCGACGGGCTCTTTCTTGTCGGACTTTTCGACTTTTCAGTCATGGAGACGTTGAGGGGTTGGGTGCCCTTGGAGCCGTCGCGGTAGATGGCGACGGCCTTGAGGCCGAGGCGCCAGGCTTCGGTGTAGGCCTCGGCGATGTCGTCGGCGGTGCAGTCGGTGGGGAGGTTGACGGTCTTGGAGATGGCGCCGGAGAGGAAGGGCTGGGTGGCGGCCATCATCTTGACGTGACCCTGCCAGGAGATGGAGCGGGTGCCCTTGGCGGGCTTGAAGGAGCAGTCGAAGACGGCGAGGTGCTCGGGCTTGATGCCAGGGGCGCCTTCGATGGTGCCGGTGGCGTCGATGTAGTTGACGATGCCCTGGACCTCGGCGTCCTTGTAGCCGAGCTTGAAGAGAGCGCCGGGGACGGTGTTGTTGACGATCTTGATCATGCCGCCGCCGACGAGCTTCTTGTACTTGACGAGGGCGAGGTCGGGCTCGATGCCGGTGGTGTCGCAGTCCATCATGAAGCCGATGGTGCCGGTGGGCGCGAGGACGGTGACCTGGGAGTTGCGGTAGCCGGAGAGCTCGCCGAGGACGAGGGCTTCGTCCCAGGCGAGTTGGGCGGCGGCCTTGAGCTCGTCGAGCTGCGGGGCGATGAAGCCGGCGGCGTCGGCTGCACCCTTGGGTGCTGGGCTTGAGGGACTTGTCGATGTTGTTGACTTCGGCGCGGTGCATGCGGATGACGTCGAGGAAGGGCTCGCGGTTGACGTAGAAGCCGGGGCAGGCGCCGCCGTCGCGGTTGGCACCCTGGGTGAGAGGCGTGGCGGCGCCGAGCGGAGGGCAGGACTCGGCGATGCGAGCGGATTGGGCGTAGGCGTCGCCGCAGAGGATGGCGGTGACGGTGGCGGCGAAGGCGCGGCCGGCGTCGGAGTCGTAGGGCAGGCCGAAGTCCATGAGCAGGGCGCCGAGGTTGGCGTAGCCGAGGCCGAGCGGACGGTAGTCGTGCGAGTTGCGGCTAGATTTGTTCGGTGGGGTAGCCGGCGGCGTCGACGATGATCTCCATCGCGGTGGTGACGACGCTGATGGCGTGGCGGTAGGCGGGGACGTCGAACTGGCCGCCGGGGGTGAGGAACTTCATCAGGTTGAAGCTGGCGAGATTGCAGGCGGAGTCGTCGAGGAACATGTACTCGCGAGCAGGGATTGGACGCGTTGATGCGCGCGGTGTTCTTGCTCGTGTGCCAGCGGTTGATGGTGGAGTCGTACTGCATGCCGGGGTCGCCGCACTGCCAGGTGGCTTCGGCGATGTGGTGCATGATGTCGCGGGCGCGGTACTCCTTGATGGGAGCGCCGTTCTTGACGGCCCTGGTGAAGAAGGTGTCGTTGTTGAGGACGGCGTTCATGAACTCGTCGGTGACACGGACGGAGTTGTTGGCGTTCTGGAAGAAGATCGAGGTGAAGGCTTCGCTGTCGGGCGAGGAGCCGTCGTAGCCGGCGGACATCAGCGTCCAGGCCTTGCGCTCTTCGGCGACCTTGCACTCGATGAAGTCGGAGATGTCGGGGTGGTCGACGTTGAGGATGACCATCTTGGCGGCGCGGCGGGTCTTGCCGCCGGACTTGATGACGCCGGCGAAGGCGTCGAAGCCGCGCATGAACGAGAGCGGGCCGGAGGCGGTGCCACCACCGGAGAGCGTCTCCATGGAGCCGCGGATCTTCGAGAGGTTGGAGCCTGCGCCGGAGCCCCACTTGAAGAGCATGCCCTCGGTCTTGGCGAGGGTGAGGATGGAGTCGAGCGAGTCGTCGACGGAGTTGATGAAGCAGGCGGAGCACTGCGGGCGGGTGTAGCCGGTCTTCGAGAAGACGGTGTCGTTCTTCTCGGCGTCCCAGTGCCAGTTGTGGGCGTCGGAGTTGGGCTCGAGGCGGTCGCAGCCGACGTTGAACCAGACGGGCGAGTTGAAGGCGGCCTTCTGGTTGAGCAGAAGGTGGCAGAGCTCGTTGAAGAAGACGTCGGCGTCATTGGGCGAGGCGAAGTAGCCGTCGCGGATGCCCCAGTCGCGGATGGACTCGGCGACGCGGGAGACGAGGGCGCGGACGCCGGACTCGCGCTCGGGTGTGCCGACCTGGCCGTGGAGGTACTTGGACGCGACGATGTTGGTCGCGGTCATAGACCAGGAGCTGGGGGTCTCGACGTCCTTCTGCTCGAAGATGATCTTGCCCTTGAAGTCCTGGATGACGGCGTCGCGCTTCTCCCAGGTGAGCTCGTCGAAGGGGCTGACACCGGGCTTGGTGAAGTGGCGCTCGAAATGGAGGCCTGAACCCACCCGTTCCGGCTTGGCCGGCACGGATGGGGCACCCAGATTGGTGGTAGCGGAAGCGGCGGCGGTGGTAATGATGTCGGCCATGGGCGAACCTCTTATAGAGCTGAGATGGCCGCGGCGCGACGGCTGCGGTCATGGGGTGTCGGGTGCCGGAAACGACCGGCGCGGGGCGAAGCGGGCTTGGCGCTGACCTGGGGTTCTGGGCCGGTTTCCGAATCCTGCGGGTGGGATGGGAACCGGGTTGTAGGTCCTAAGTCAGGGTGTGAGCCAAGGGGTCAGGCGCTTCACCAAAGCCGGGCGTGAAGTTGAAAGTACCGCCAGCTCTGGTACTAGTCAAGTATAAACCAACTAGATATTGTGGTGCTACCGCAGATACTCCCCAAATTGGGCATTGGAGGATTTGGGGTCTCGAAAATGCTGGCGTTTTGCTGTGGAAAGTCTGTAACAGCCGCGTGAATGGCGGATGTTACCCCGGTGCAAAACTTGCCAACAGGGTTTGAGGGTAGCTCGGGGTGGGGGTGGGCGCAAGGCGAGGGCCGGTGGAGAGCGCGTCTAAATAGTGGAAAACAGGGCGAAGTGCAGCGAGACGCTGCTGCCGAGCGGGAAACCGAAGCACGGGTGAGATGCGGCCGATTCTCGAGGGAGACGCAGAAAGCCCTGGGCGGTGAGTGCCGGCCGGGGCTGGTTCCCTACTGAATGGTGAGGTTGAAGGCGAGCGTGGTGTTGGCCGTGATCAGACTACCGGTGGTATTGGTCGCGGTGGCCATGTCTGTGCCGATGACGGTGATGGTGTAGTTGGTGGTGGTCGAGCCGCCGCCGGTTCCTCCACCACCGCCGCCGCTGCCGGAGGAAGATCCGCCGCCGCAACCGGAGAGGCCGAGACCTACGCCGCTGAGGACGAAGATAGCGAGCAGCGTGGGGAGGCGGCGGTTACGACGGCCGAGGAAAAGAAGAGAGACGATGCCGATAGTGGCGAGCGCCGGAATCGCGGGTGAGCGGTGAGCGGGCTGCGCTGGCGTGTGCGTGGCTGCGTTCTGCGTGCCCTTGCGGACGAAGGCCGTGGTGCCGGCTGGGCAGGTAGTGTTGCCAACGCTGACGGTGAGGGTCGCGGTGACGGGTGAGGTGCCTGAGACCGTGCTGTTGGCAATGGAATAGCAGCCGCCCGTGACGGTGTAGCTGGAGGCGACGGTCCAGGCGACAGTGCCGGTGTATCCGTTGACCGGCGTGATGGTGATGGTGGAGGTACCGGTGGCGGCCGCGGTGACATTGGCCTGGGTGAGGGAGAGCGCGGCGGAGCTGAGGGTGAAGGCCTTGGCGGTGCCTGCGCCGGCGGTGTTCTTGGGCCACGCGCCGAGCAGGTTGTTGAGGTCGAGGGAGCCGAGACCGGTGGCTTCGTCATAGCCGGGGGTCGTGTTATAGCTGGCGGCGCCGGCCGTAGAACAGAACTGCGCTCCGATGTCGCAATAGTTGCCGCTTCCGACGATGTCGTGGAAGGCGGAGGCGTAGGTGGTGGGGCTGGAGGCGAGGGTGTAGAGCGTGGGGTTGACGAGTCCCTGGTAGGTGTAGCCCTTGGCCTGACTGAGAATGGCGACCATGCCGGAGAAGATGGGAGCGGCGAAGCTGGTGCCGCCGGCGACGGTGAGGTCCTGGGAGGAGCTGTCGCGGAGGCCGGTGGTGCAGCTTCCAGCCTGACCGGAGACGTAAGCGCTGGTGTCGCTGGTGCAGTAGGCGTATGCGGCGTTGTTGGGCGAGGCGTCAAGGGCGATGTCCGGCACGAAGCGGAAGGCGCTGCCGGAGGGGATGCCAGGGACGCCGGTTTGCCAGGAAGGCGCGGGGGAAAAGATGCTGACGCCTCCGCCGCCCGAAGAGAGCGGGTCGGAGGGGAAGGACGCGGAGTCGTCGTTCCAGGCCTGCTCGGGGATGTAGGAGAGCGCGGAGGTGACGACGTCCGAGCTGCCGGCTGCGGTGAAGAACTGGCTGTTGGTATTGGCGACGGCGGCGGCGGTGAACTCGGTGCCGCCGACGCCGGTGACGTACTGGCTGGAGGATGGGAAGTCGACGGCAAGGGCCTCTTCGGTGGCGACGTCGTTGGTAGCGCCGTAGCAGTCAGTGGAGCCATCGTCGCCGGCGGCGGAGACGACGGTCTGTCCCTGGGAGGCGGCCTGCTGGAGCATAGCGTTCAGCGAGGTGAACTGGGCCTGGCCGAGGGCGGGCTCGCATTCGCCGTAGCTGATGTTGAGGATGGGCGCGATGCGGTTCTGGATCGCCCAGGTGAGGGAGTCGAAGACGCTGGCGGTCGCGTTGGCGCCGACGTAGACGAAGTCGATGGTGGCGCCGGGAGCGATGCCGGTGGCGTACTCGGTGTCAAGGTCGGACTCGGACTCGTCGCCGCTGTAGACGGCGGAGGCGCCGGTGTTGGGGACGAGGATGCTGGTGGGCGGGTTGGCGGTCTGGCCGATGGCGGTCTGGAACTTTGTGATGTCGGAGTTGACGATGGCGGACTGGCCCATGACGGCGATGGTGACGCCGGTGCCCGTGTAGCCGGCGTTGTAGGCGGCCTTGATGTCATAGACGACGGCCACGTCGCCGGGCGTGAGGAAGTGATTGCCGGTCTGGGCAGAGGTGAAGTTGGGCTTGAAGCGTGAGCCGTCGCCATAGCGAACGTGCGGGCGGGGACGGAAGTCGGAGAGGTTGCGAACGTCGGAGACGATGCCGGCGAGCGCGGAGGGGAGGGTGAGATCGGCGGAGGGAGCGATGTGGTTTTCGCCGTTCAGGGTGTAGCGGTGGAGCGGGGCTCCGAAGGCGGAGGCGACGGTGGCTGCGGTGCCGGAGAAGGTGATGCTGTTGCGGCTGGGCGAGACGCTCTGGACGGTGAAGCCCTGGGACTGCAGCCAGGTCGCGGTTTTGTCGATGTCGGCGTCGGCGAGGCCGAAGCGGGCGCCGAACTCGGCGGGCGTGAGCCACTGGTGGTACTGGGGCGAGGAGGGATTCTGCTGGGCGGCGACGAGGGCGTCGAGATCAGCCTGCTGCTGGGCGCTGCGGCTGAAGTACATGGTGATGGACTCGAGCGGCGTGGAGTTGTCGACGGCGCCGAGGTCGCGGGCGATGCGGGCGCGGGGAGGCTGCGAACCGGCGAGCGTGGCACGGGAGGTGTTGGCGATGGGCGCGGCGAGGCGGGCTTGAGGCTGCTGGGCCGGGGAAGGAATCGCGGAAAGAAGGAGAGCGGCGAGGAGAGCGGGGGTGAAGCGGCTTGCGGTCATTGAGTTTCCTGCGAGTTTCCTGCGAACGGGGCCCTAGGATCTGGTAACAGCGTTGACGAAGATGGAGCGCGAGCCGCTTTTGGGGACCCGGTCCGGCGATTTTGGTACTACGGTGACTCGCCTAAGTGAGACGAAAGGATTAGACCCCTAGAGTACAAGGGAGTTGCTGCTATCGGCATGACAGGTATGAGAGCTGGATGAAAAGGCGACAGCAGAGAATCCGGGAGAAGTGTAAGCAGGAGAAGACGATGCGGAGCATGACCGAGTCTGTGTGGAAATTTGAGGCGTCCGGCGTTGACCTTTGTGGGGGCATGGAAGGAGAATGCGGCAACCGGACGAGGGCGCGATGTCTCGTTGAGAAGGGGGAATCACGATGGCCGAACGGGAAGAGATGAGAATGGCAGAGGGTAATCCGGGGGAGGCGATGGTGCACCATTCCGCGCCGCCGGCAGATGACCCGAAGACGACGGGAACCGCTGTGAGGCATCTGAGCTCGAGGACGCCGGAGAATGCGGATGGAGAGATCAATCCGTCGGCGCCGGGAGAGACAGGGATTACGCCGCACTCGGACCGGTGACGCGGGTGGCCGCGGCGGAGGCGGATTAGTGCTGCGGCGGGAAGATCGTTTTCCAGTCATTTTTCATGTCGACGACAATCCAGCCTTTGGCGTGCGCTTCGTCGAGAGCTTTGTCGAGGCGGCCGAAGGTGGACGTGCGGTCGTAGGCGTACTCGCGCACGGCGTCGGTGTGGTGCACGAGTAGAGCGAGGCGCGGGCCGGGACCGGCGGTCGTCCACTGGAGCATCTGCAGATCGCCGTCGGAGTTGCCGAAGGCGGCAATGGGGCGGCGGCCGATGTACTGATTAATGCCGATGGGCTTGCCGTCCTTGTCGTCGATGAAGTTGATTTCGGGAAGGCGCATGAGGACGGGCTGGCCGTTGACGATTTCAAACTTTGTCTTGATGGAGCTGCCGACGACCTGTTCGGGTGGGACGCCGTAGACGCGTTCGGTCCAGGGGCGCATGAACTCGACGCCGCCGCCGGAGACGATGTAGGTCTTGAAGCCGTTGGCGCGGAGGTAGGCGAGGAGCTCGAGCATGGGCTGGTAGACGCACTGGGTGTAGGGGCGCTTGAAGCGCGGGTGCTGCGCGGTGGCGATCCAGTCGGTGACGATCTTCTGAAACTCGTCGGTGGTCATGCCGGTGTGCGTGGCGGCCAAGAGTTGGACAAGGCCCTTTTCGCCGGTGGCGGCGACGGCTTTGGCGTCGCCTTCAAGGACGCCCTTGAAGGGCTGCGTGGTCTTCCAGGCGGGATGTTTCGGCTCGAGTTGGTGGACGCGGTCGATGACGAAGGCGAGCTGGACGTACATGGGCTGCTCGACCCAGAGGGTGCCGTCGTTGTCGAAGGTGGCGATGCGCTGGTCGGGTGGGACGAAGTCGGGCGAGCCGATGTGGGTGACGCGCTGCACGAAGTTCGTGATCGTCTGTTTGGGCGAGGTGTTGTTCCAGGAGGGTAGCGGGTCGGATTGCGCATGCGCGGATGGGAAGGAAGCAGGCGAAGAAAATCGCAGCGAGAATGCCGATGCGGCGCGCTTTTCCGAGCATAAACACTGATCTCCGAGGGAATGTATTTACATCAATACTTTGAAGAGAAGCTTGATGACATCTTTCAGAGGCATGACGGCGAAGAGGAGAAAGACCGTTGGGAGAAGGCTGGCCACTACGAGATGGAGAAGGGTGATGAGGTCGATGGGGAGCGGTTTCATCTTCTCGATGAAACCGAAGCTGTTGCCGAGGTCGGCGAGGGATTGAATGTCTCCGGTTCCGAGCAGAGGTTCGTTCTCCGGGTTGTCATGGTCGATCCACTTCTTCTGGAACAGGCCGGTATATGTGGTGGCGAGAGTTCCGTATTGATGGAGTCCAATGCGCTTTGTGTGAAACAGCCTGACGCTAAAGACCATCAGGGGGAGGACGATGATGAGAACGGCAACGATGACGTAGGTTGCAATCGCGGTCGCGAAGTTCTGCAGCGGAACCTTGTCATAGATGATGTTGTTGGCGACGACGCCGACCGTACCGATCGAGAGCGCGAAGAGAATGATGCCGAAGAAGCGCTGCGTCTCCCCGATGAAGCCGAGGCCGCCGGCTTCGTCCGGGTGCGTGGGAAAGAGCTGGAGATCCAGCTTGTTGGTGCGGCGTAGGAACAGGAACCAGAGAAAGAGCCGATAGAGCCAGCGATAGGTGAGGAACTGAAAGAGCGGAGCGCAGAATCCGACCAGCCAGATACCGGCCCACGTGAGTGAAACCCCCGTGTCGGTGCGAGTGGCGTACCAGGTGGAGGCGTGGATCGCCAACGCCTTGTTGCCGACGATCGCCAGGATGACGGCGAGGATTGCCAACACTATCTCAGCGAGAATCGAATCGCGTGCTTTCAGGCTGCGATCGATGATGGAGGCGAACTCGGCATAGTCCTTCTCAAGTACGAGACGAGCTTTGATGAAGTAGGAGGCAGCACCGGCGATGCGCGGGCCGATGATGCTCTCGGCGAGAATCAGGAGGGGAACGGCGAGGAGGAAACGGCTGTAGGTGCTGAAGTCGCGCACGAAGGGGACCTCGACGTGGGCGAAGGCGTGACCCTGCAATGCAGAAAGAATGAGAAGCGGGACAAAGGTGATGATCGCCGCGAGCAAGGCGCGAAGCTTGATGCGCGGGGGATCACCCCGGATCAGTCCGAGCTGCTTCTGGAAGGCAAAGAGCGGCCCACCCTCCATGAGCAGGAATGGCCGGATGAACGGTGGATTTGTGCTCTCCACGGCTCCCTCCAACGGGTCGCAGCATTTGAGCGTACGGGAAGAGTGTGGGCTCGGCCTCTGTAAGTTGTGCCAGTCGGGACGAGGGCGAAGAAGAGCGCGACGAGGGACGACGGGCGGTGTTCGCCGGGCTTACAACCGGCGCGGGGAATGGTCGCTCTGAGAGGGCATCGATGCAGGTTGAGGAGCAGCATCCCCTTGGGCAGGTTGTGGTTGCATGGGCGCATTGTGATACAAACGACGCGTGCGCCGAATCTCTTCCGTGTGAGGCAGATGGCGAACGTCCTCACACGACAACCGACACGCCTTCATGACTGAGGAGTCCTGCTGGTGTTCCGTCTCCGCGCTATTCCGGTGCTGCTGGCGTGCGCGGGAGCGGCGTGCGGCGAGGCGCAGAGCGGACCTCATTTATCAACACAAATATCTTTGAGCCTGTGTCGACGCCGGCGCACGATGTGAACGCGCTGTCGCTGTTTGTGCTGGTGATTACGGCGGGGATCTTTGTGGGGATGACCGCGCTGCTGATCTATGTGCTGGTGCGCTACAGGTCACGCCCCGGGGATACGATGGAGCCTCCGCAGGTGTTCGGCAGCACGCAGGTGGAGCTGGCGTGGACCATTATTCCGATCCTGCTGATTACGGTGCTGTTCCTGGGGACGGCGAGGGTGATCTTCGCGATACAGGATGCGCCGAAACCGGCGAATGCGCTGGACGTGATTGTGGTGGGACACCAGTTCTGGTGGGAGTTCCGCTATCCGAAGTACGGCGTGGTGACGGCGAATGAGCTGCACGTTCCGCAGAGTACGAAGGAGCAACCGCAGCCGACGTTTTTGAAGCTGACCTCGGCGGATGTGATGCACAGCTTCTGGGTGCCGCGGCTGGCGGGCAAGACGGATCTGCTGCCGAATCGCGTGAATGAGATGTGGTTCGACCCGAATGTGCCCGGAGTGTATTTGGGACAGTGCGCGCAGTTCTGCGGAGCGGAACACGCGAAGATGCTGCTGCGGATCTATGTGGATCCGCCGGAGAAGTTTGCGGCGTGGATCAGGAATCAACAGCAGGAGCAGGCGGAGTTGCCGGAGAGCACAGAGACCGCAAGCGTGGGCGGGCCTTCAAATGCGGTTCGCGAAAATGCGCAGATGGTGAATGTTGCGCAGAGTTCCGGCGTGGTGGATGCGAAGACAGGGCAAGTGGTGTTCGAGCATCAGGCTTGTTTGAACTGCCACGCGATCAAGGGGACGGTGGCGAATGGACGTTTCGGGCCGGACCTGACGCACCTGATGAGCCGGGATACGATCGGCGCGGGCATCATGCCAAACACGCAACAGAATTTGATGGGGTGGATTACGGACCCGAACGTCACCAAGCCGGGATGCCTGATGCCGGCGATGCATTTGACCGAGGAACAGAACGCGCAGATCACGGCCTATCTGTTAACGCTGCACTGACCTAACGCAGCACCAACCGACTCTTCACTTTTTTGGGAGGGAGAGCAACGATGGCGACTCCGAGCGTGCCAGTCCCCAATCGCATCGAGGGCGTTCTCGACCAGACGCCAGAGAAGCCTTTTGCGGGTACGTACCTGGAGGCGATCCACGAGTGGGTGGTGACGGTCGACCACAAGAAGATTGGGCTGATGTACATCGGGTATGCGCTGATCTTTCTGGTGGTGGGTGGCGTTGAGGCACTGCTGATCCGTGCGCAGCTTTTCTTTCCGAACAATCATTTCATTTCGCCCTACGTGTTCAACCGCCTGTTCACGATGCATGGGACGACGATGGTGTTCCTGGTGGGCATGCTGATCCTGTTCGGGTTTGGGAACTACCTTATCCCGCTGATGATCGGAGCGCGGGATATGGCGTTTCCGAGGCTGAATGCGTTCAGCTTCTGGCTCAGCGCGTTTGCCGGGCTGATGCTTTATTTCAGTTTTATCGGCGGCAATGGATTGACGGGAACGGGAACGGCGCCGGACATCACCTGGTTTGCGTATCAGCCGCTGGGTGAGCGCGCGTTTTCACCGGGGCACTCCACCGACTATTGGGCGCTGGCGATCATCGCGAACGGAATTGGAAGCATCGGGACGGCGATCAATATCCTGGCGACGGTGTTCTGCATGCGCTGCAAGGGCATGACGCTGTTTCGCATGCCGCTGCTGGCGTGGCTGTATGCGACGGTGGCAGGGATGGTGCTCATCGCCATCAGTCCGCTGACGGCAGCGCAGATCATGCTGACGATCGATCGCTACCTGGGCGGGCATTTCTTCGACACGCAGGCAGGCGGGTCGGCGATTCTGTGGGCACACTTCTTCTGGATCTTCGGACATCCTGAGGTGTACATCCTCGTGCTGCCGGCGTTTGCGTTCGCGAACGAGATCATTCCGGTGTTTTCGCGGAAGGCGATCTTCGGATACCCGGCGATGGTAGCGGCGACGGTGGGGATCGCGTTTATCAGCCTGAGCGTGTGGGCACACCATATGTTCACGATCGGAATGACGTCGTTCGGCAATGCGTTCTTCACGCTGTCGACGATGCTGGTGTCGATTCCGACGGGGATCAAGATCTTCAACTGGCTGGCGACGATCTGGGGAGGACGCGTGCGGTTCGAGACGCCGATGCTGTTCTCGATCGCGTTTCTGTTTCAGTGGGTGATCGCAGGGCTGACGGGCATCATGCTGTCGGTGAGCCCGTGGAACTGGCAGCTGCACAACTCGTACTTTGTGGTCGCGCACTTTCACTATGTGCTGGTTGGCGCGATCGTCTTCATGATCTTCGCGGCGATCTACTACTGGTATCCGAAGATGACGGGACGGATGCTGGATGACCGGTTGGGCAAGTGGCACTTCTGGCTGATGGTGATCGGGTTCCACATGACGTTCGACACGATGCACGTTCTGGGTTTTCTGGGTATGCCGCGGCAGATTTTCACCTATGAGGCGGACCGCGGTTGGGCGACATGGAATCAGGTCATCTCGATCGGCGGACTGATTCAGGGGATTGCGATTGCGATTCTGGTGTACAACCTCGTGCACTCGTACTTCAAAGGCAGAGAGGCAGGGCCGGACCCGTGGGACGCGTGGACGCTGGAGTGGTCGACGCATTCGCCTCCGCCAGCCTATAACTTCGCGGTCGAGCCGGTGGTGGCGAGCCGCCGACCGTTGTGGGACCTGAAGCATCCGGAGGATCAGGATTCGTCGTTTGAGTGAGAGCTGTGAGCGTTTGAGGAGAGACTGTGGGCACTGTACCGCTGGAACATATCGAACACCCGGAGCGATGGAGAACGCCGTCGCGCGGCTACGTCGCGATGTCGTCGCTGATCGTGGCGGAGAGCGCGATCTTCACGATCTTCGTGACGGCGTATCTGTACTACTTAGGACGCGACATTGCCGGGCCCACGCCGCGCGAGGTGCTGGAGCTTCCGATCTTCGGTACAGTTTGCCTGCTCTCGAGCAGCTTCTTCATCTATCTCGCAGAACATGCGATCAGCCACGGGAGGATGGGAGCGTTCAAGCTGTGGTGGGCGGTGACGTTTGTGCTGGGAGTGATCTTCCTTATCGGCACAGGCCTGGAGTGGGACAAGCTGATTACGCAGGATCATCTGACGATTGCGACGAATCTGTTTGGGACGACGTTCTACTCGCTGGTGGGGCTGCATGCGTCGCATGTGGTGATTGGGCTGATTATGCTGCTGATCACGCTGATCTTTGCGCTGACAGGAAGATTGAACGCTACGCATAGTGAGCGCGTGAAGGTGCTGGCGCTGTACTGGCACTTTGTGGATGCGGTGTGGGTTGTGGTGTTCACGGTTGTGTACATCGTGGGGCGCTGATGGATGAGATTAAAGGATTGACGGCGAGACCCGTGGGCGAGACCCACCACGAGACGATTCATCTGCCGGCACCGACGATGTGGCCGTTCCTGATGGCGCTTGGGGTGGTGCTGATCTTCTTCTCGCTAGTGACGTCGGTGTGGCTGATGTGGCTGGGGATCGTGCTGACAGTTGTGCCGGCGATTGGGTGGTTCCGCGCAGTGTTGCCGCATGAGGAGCATGTGGATCTTGAGGTGGATACGACGGCGGTCGAGATTCAATCTCAGATGGAGGGTGTGGCGAAGATCAAGGTGGACGAGACGCATCGCGCGCAGCTTCCGCTGCAGACGTTTACGTTTGCGAGCGGCATCAAGGGAGGAATTGCGGGTGGGATCGCGATGGTGATTCCGGCGGAGCTGTACGGGATCCTTCGCTTTCACAGCATCTGGTACGTGGTGAATCTGCTGGGCGGCGCCGGCGTGGGCGGATGGACGAATCCGACGATGTATGAGCTGACGCACTTCCGGCTGAGCGCGTTTATCACGGCCAACATCATCCAGGGAGCGGTGACGCTGCTGGTGGGCGTTCTGTATGGAGCGCTGCTGCCGGTGTGGCCGAAGCGGCCGATACTGCTGGGTGGCATTGTGGCTCCGGTGCTGTGGACGGGCGTGCTGCACAGCGCGCTGGGGATTGTGAATCCGTTTTTGCAGCAGAAGATCGACTGGTGGTCGTTTGCGGCGTCGCAGGTGATCTTCGGGCTGGTGGCGGGATACACGGTGACGAAGCTTGGAAAGATTGAACGGCTGCGGCAGTTTCCGCTGCCGGTGCGATTGGGACTCGAGACACCGGGGTTGGAGCCGAGCGAGCATGATCGGGAGCCGAAGCCATGATGCGTCGGCTGACTGCGGGTGTTTTGTTTGGGGGGCTGATTGTACTGGCCGGATGCCACTGGCCGGGACGGCCGCAACCGGATGAGGTGGTGCCGCGGCCGGAGGCGGTCATGTCGTTCGACAAGCTGTATGCGCAGAATTGTGCCGGGTGTCATGGAGTGGATGGGCAGAATGGAGCGGCGACGAACCTTGCGAATCCGGTGTATGAGGCGCTGGTAGACGATGCGACGCTGCGCGATGTGATTGCGAACGGAGAGAAAGGCACGCTGATGCCGGCATTTGGACAGAGCGCGGGCGGGAACCTGACGGATGCGCAGGTGAATGCGATTGTGAGCGGGATGCGCGCGCACTGGTCGAAGGGCGATGTGCTTGCCGGGCAGAATGCTCCGCCGTACAAGGCGACGCAGGATGGGAATGCGGCGGACGGGAAGCGGGTTTATGGGATGGCGTGTGCGCGGTGTCATGGGACGGCGCAAAAGGCGGGGCCGGCGGGATCGATTCTCGATGGTTCGTTTTTGGCGCTGGTGAATCCGCAGATGATTCGGACGACGGTGATTGCGGGAAGGCCGGACCTTGGGCATCCGGATTGGCGCGGGTATGTGCCAGGACATCCGCTGACGGATTCGGATGTGAGTGATGTTACGGCGTGGCTGCTGGCGCAACGGCCGGCGAATCCGGGACAGCCGTATCCGGAGAAGAAGTGATGAGGGATTGAGAGGAGAGAGCGCGATGGATGAGAAGCTGCCGCCACCGTCTCCGCAGGAGCAGGAGCAGACGCTCGAGCGGGAACGTATTACGCGGCGCACGTTCATGATGAATGTGGGGATCGCGCTGAATGCGATTGTGGGTGTCGCAATTGCGACGCCGGTGGTGGTGTATCTGCTGGGGCCGGTATTGCGGCGCAAGGAGTACAGGCAGTGGATTTCGCTGGGCGATGTGACGGAGTTTCCTGCGGGCGAGACGAAGCTGGTGACGTATCGCAATCCGTACCGGGATTCGTGGGATGGAGCGACGGACAATGTGCCGGCGTATGTGCGGTGCACGGGGCCGGGGAAGCTTGGTAGTGTTTGCGATTAATTGCGCGCACCTGGGATGCCCGGTGCGTTGGTTCTCGGAGTCGCAGCTGTTTATGTGTCCGTGCCACGGAGGGGTGTATTACGCCGATGGAAGCAGAGCTTCGGGACCGCCGGAGCGAGGACTTTTCACCTATGAGACGAAGATTGAGAACGGGAAGCTGATGATTAAGGCGGGACAGTTGCCGACGCTGTCGAATCAGGCGAGTGCGAGGCCGTGTCCGGGAGGGGGCCCCGGCGCGGATGGGTATAACGGATCGCAAGTGGCGAACAACCTGGTGACGAGGATTGCTCCATGCCCTGGTACAAAGACACCTACGATTGGTTAGAGCAAAGGTTGCAGCTCGAAGGGCCGATCAAAGACATCGTGCTGCATCCTGTGCCGAAGAGCACGGCGAGCTGGTGGTACGTGTTCGGCAGCGCGAGCCTGACGCTGCTGATTTTGCAGATCGTGACGGGGATTCTGCTGGCGCTAGTGTATGTGCCGTCTGCGGCGCATTCGTGGGAGACGCTGCAGGTGCTGAACTATCAGCTGCCGCTGGGGTGGTTTCTGCGCGCGATGCACGGGTGGGGATCAAACTTCATGGTCGCCGTCGTGCTGATCCATATGGCGCAGGTGTTTCTGTTTGGAGCGTACAAGTTCCCGCGCGAGCTGACGTGGATTCTGGGCGTCTTCATGCTGCTGTTGACGCTGGGCATGGCCTTCACGGGGCAGGTGCTGCGGTTCGATCAGGATGCGTACTGGGGGTTGGGCATTGGCGCGTCGATCATGGGGCGTGTGCCGTTCGTCGGCGGGGCGCTGGTGCATCTGATGCTGGGCGGGCCAATCATCGCTGGAGCAACACTGACGCGGTTCTTCGCGCTGCATGTGTTTGTCATTCCCGGGACGCTGCTCTTCTTTACTGCGCTGCATGTGTGGATGGTCGTGAAGCTGGGGATCAATGAGTGGCCGGTGCCAGGACGGATCGTGCGGCGCGAGACGTATATGCAGGAGTACAACGAGCTTGCGCATACGGATGGGCTGCCGTTTGTGCCGGGTGCGGTGTGGAAGGATCTGTTCTTCTCCGCGGCGATTTTGTTTGCGGTGGCGTTCTGCGCGGCGGTGTTTGGGCCGTATGGGCCGAGCGGCGTGCCGGACCCGAGCATCATTCAGACGGTGCCGAAGCCGGACTTCTTCTTTCTGTGGATCTATACGGTGCTGTCGTATCTGCCGCCGAGCATGGAGACGCCGTTCATTCTGATTGTGCCGGCGGTGGCGGTGGCGATTCTGATTGCGCTGCCGTTTGTGGCGGGTGTGGGAGAGAAGAGCTGGTGGCGCAGGCCGGTCGCCGTGTTTGCCGTGATGTTTATCGCGGTGTGCTTTGGGGTGTTTACGCATCTGGGCACGTACACGCCGTGGAGCCCGCATATGGATGCCTGGAGTGGAGCGGCGGTTCCGGTGCAGTTTCTGCACAACCGTACGCCGCTGGAGCGGCAGGGTTCACTGGTCTTGCAGGAGAAGCAGTGCCGCAACTGTCATGCGCTGGGTGGAGTGGGTGGGCAGCGCGGGCCGGAGCTTGGCGATGTGGCGACGCGGCTGACGGAGGACCAGATGATTCGGCAGGTCCTGCTGGGTGGCGGCAATATGCCGGCGTATGGAAGCACGCTGTCTCCGGCAGAGACGACGGCGCTGGTGAAATTCCTCGACACGATGCATCCGAGCTATCAGCCGGCGGCGGACGATGCGTCGCGGCGGGTTGTGCAGACGGGAGGCGTACCGCCGGAGTCGACGGTGGAACGTGGCGGCGGGCAGACGAAGACGCGCTGAGGGATTTTAAGCATGGAGGAATTTCCGCACGGAATTCTGGCGGCGTGGAGTTGGCCGCTGTGGCCTGCGGTGGGGATCGTCATTGCCGGCACGCTGTATCTGCGCGGATGGCGTGCACTTCAGCGGACGCGCGCGCGGGAGTTGCCGCGGTGGCGGGCGGTTTGTTTTTTCGGCGGACTGCTGGCGCTGTGGATTGCGCTGGCGTCGCCGATTGATGCGCTGGATGACTTTCTGCTGTCGGCACATATGCTGCAGCACTTCACACTAATGTCAGTGGCGCCGCCGCTGCTGGTGCTGGGAGCGCCGCTGGTTCCGATGCTGCGCGGGTTGCCGCGGTGGTTGATCCGCGGGCTGCGGCCGGCGTTTGCGTCGCGGGCGTTGCACAAGGTTGCGCGTGCGCTGGTGCATCCTGCGGTGGCGTGGCTGCTGATGAATGTCGCGTACCTGGGGTGGCATGTGCCGCAAGCGTTTGAGCTGACGCTGCGCTCGGAGGCGTGGCACAACACAGAGCATATGTGCTTCCTACTGACGTCGATCTTGTTCTGGTGGGTGATCGTGGAGCCGTGGCCGAGCCGAAGGCGGTGGTCGCGGTGGATGGTGGTTCCCTACCTGCTGACGGCCGATGTGGTGAACACGATTCTGTCGGCGGCGCTGGCATTTTCGGGCAAGGTGCTGTATCCGTCGTACGCCGCAGCCGAGCGGATTACGCGGCTGACACCGCTCAAGGACCAGGTGCTGGCAGGAGCAGAGATGTGGGTGCTGAATTCGATCGTCTTCCTGGTACCAGTGGTTGTGATTGTGGTGAGGATGCTGAGTCCGCAGGGGCTGCAGAACACCGTCGAGGTGAGCACGAACTACGCGAAGCCGTAGCTGGCGCGGACATCCTGCGAACCCACATCTCGAGGGGAGATATGGGGGCACCAGATTTGCTGGAGGGCGCGTGCCGTGGTGGGATTTTAAGGACTAGAATTGCATGCCTTGGCAGGGGATCTCTTGCCCTTGTGGCGGGAGATTATGCCGCGAGGGAATGTGTGCCCGGCGGCCTGCAACACGCGACGAAGGAGACTCCGAAATGAAGGTCTATGCGGGAAGCGACGTCAGAAATGTGGCCATCGTGGGCCATGCACACAGCGGGAAGACGGAACTCATCACGGCGATTTTGAAGACCGCGAAGTCGCCGGCGGCGTCCTCCCGCGAGAACGGTGGCGCGGTTACCCAGTATGACGAGGAAGAGATCGCCCGCAAGATGACGATGGCCAATGCCGCGGCGTATGCCGAGTGGGACGGCATTAAGGTGAACATGATCGACACGCCAGGCTTTCATATGTTTCTGCATGAGGCGCGCGGAGCGATGCTGCCGGCAGAGACGGCGATTGTGGTGATCAACGCGCAGACGGGCGTGGAGTCTGGTACGGAGCGCGTGTGGAATTATGCGGCGGAGATTGGGCTGCCGCGCATCGTGGTGATGAACCAGGTGGACCATCCGAAGGCTGACTCGCGCACAGGGCGGATGGAGATGCTGGAGGGAATTCGCGCGCGCTGGGGGCGGCAGGTTGTGCCGGTGCAACTACCGATTGTGGATGAGAAGGGATTTCATGGCGTCGTGGATTTGGTGACGATGGACGCCTATCTTTACACGCCGGATGGCGATGGCCGGGGGACGAAAGGAGCGATTCCGCATGCGATGGAGCCCGACGCCAAGGCCGCGCATGAGGCGCTGATTGAGCTGGTCGCGGAGGGAAAGGATGAGCTGATGGAGGAGTTTTTCGCGGTTGGGCACGATTCCTGAGGAGCATCTTATCGGCGCGCTGCATGAGGCGATTCGTGAGGACAGAATCTTTCCGATGCTGTATGTCAGCGGCCTGCGGAATGTGGGAACAGATCACCTGCTGGATTTTCTGAAGGTGTATGCGCCCTCGCCTGTGGAACGAGGCGAGGTGGCCGTGCGTGCGGTCGGCAAAGCTGCGAGCAATGGGTCTGGCGCTGGAGCGGCCGACTCTGCGATGCGCAAGGTGGAGGATGCGCAGCCGGTTGCGCTGTATGTGTACAAGACGATGGTGGATCCGTTTGCGGGAAGGATCTCGTTCTTTAAAGTGATCAGCGGATGCGTGAAGAACGATGCGCCGGTGGAGAACTATGCGCGCAGTGAATCGGAGCGGCTGTCACATCTGTCGATTGTGCAGGGACGCAAGCTGACGGAGGTTTCAGAGCTGCACGCGGGAGACCTGGGCGCGGTGGCGAAGCTGCGGGTTTCGCAGACCGGCGACACGCTGGGCGCGAAGGGGCATGACGTGCTGTTGGAGCCCGCACCCACGCCGGAACCGGCGATGACCTATGCGATTGAACCGAAGTCGCGCGCGGACGAGGACAAGCTGGCGCCGGCTCTGCACAAGCTGATGGAAGAGGACCTGATGCTGAAGTTCTATCGCGATCCGCAGACGAATGAGTTTCTGGTCGCGGGCGCGGGGCAGATGCACATCGAGACAGTGGTGTCGCGGCTGCGGCGCAGGTTCCATACGGAGGTGACGCTGAAGGCGCCGAAGGTTCCGTATCGCGAGACCGTGCGGATGAAGTCGCAGGGGCATGGACGGCACAAGAAGCAGACAGGCGGACATGGGCAGTTCGGCGATTGCAAGATTCGCATCGAGCCGATGGAGCGCGGAGGCGGCTTCGAATTTGTAAACGACATCTTCGGGGGATCGATCCCGCGGCAGTTTGTGCCGGCGGTGGAGAAAGGAATCCAGGAGTCGGCGGCGCGAGGATATCTTGCAGGCTATCCGGTGGTGGACTTCCGCGCGGTGGTGTACGACGGCAGTTATCACGATGTGGACTCGAGCGAAATGGCATTCAAGATGGCGGGGCGGCTGGCGTTTCGGGCGGCGATGGAACAGGCGAAACCCGCGCTGCTGGAGCCGATCATGAAGGTAGAGATCGAGGCCCCCGATGAGTTTGCGGGAGCGGTGATGGGCGATTTGAACAGCCGTCGAGGCCGCGTGCAGGGCATGGACAGCGCCGGCACAGGTACTGTGGTGCATGCGCAGGTGCCGCTGGCGGAGATGCTGAGCTATGGCACGACGCTTACTTCCATGACGCAGGGACGCGGCAGCTTCCGGATGGAGATGGATCACTACGACTTTGTCCCTCCGGCGATCTCCGAGAAGATTGCCGCGGGCGCAAAGAAGCCTGCCGGGGATGAGTTGGAAGAGTAAACGCAAGTTACTCTCAAAGGTTGCCATTTAGAATGCAGAGAGATGTGCGACGAGGCCTGGTGGGGCGATGCACGTGCACATTCGTGATTTCACGGCAGGGCCTATAGCTCAATTGGTTAGAGCAGCGGACTCATAATCCGTTGGTTCCAGGTTCAAGTCCTGGTGGGCCCACCAATTCTGTATGTCGCGTCAGGAACTAGCGGGTTTCACTTGACAGCGATTCGATCAGAGTGTTTCTTTACTGTTCGTCAATGCAAGCGGCAAAGTTGTTCCTTTAGGAAGTGCACTTTCCTGCAATTTACCCACAGCGATTTTGCACGGAATTGCGGAATTACGGGGCAGCTTGCATGGCCACGGAATTGCATGATCACGGTTATCTGAATCAGCCACCAGGCGATCGCAATACCTAGATTGACGCCGCGGTCTGGTCTGATCCGATCACCCATTGCGCGATATATGGGCGGAGTAAGTGACGAGTAGTTCTCCGGGCTCATTGGGCTCCACGTGCAATTCAGGTTGATCACGCTCGGCTCGCTGACAGAAGCGGCTTGAAGCTTCTCTGTCCTACTGCCCCCCGCCTTCAACCCTCCAGGCCCCTGTCGTATGGTACTGCGCGGATCGCGTCATCCCTCTCCAGGAGAGGGTACATAGGTTCACGCTCAATTTGGCCCTTCCGCCGCCCGGCTCGGCCGGCGGGTTTGGTCGTGTTCATAACAACAACGCAGATGTGGAGGAATTACGTGAACAAAATTGTTTGCACTCTCATTACCGCGTCCTTCCTTGCTGCTGGAATTGCGGCTGCCCAGAGCAGCAATAACTCCAACAGCAAGGGCTCCAAGGCACACGAGATCACTGACAGCCAAATGAGCAACGTCACGGCTGGCCAGACTGATACGTCCATCGCCGTCGCCGGCTCAACCGTCAACACCACCGATTCAGCATCCGCAACCCTAGCGGGAAGCTCGCTGAGTGATGCAAGTGGCGTGAACATCGTTAGCGCCACGAACAGCAGTGTTGCCAACGGTGTCAACATCTATGCCGCCACGCTAACTGCAGACCACGGCAACGACGGTTCGCCGGTCAGCCAAACCAACACGGTCGTCCAGTCCGATCCGGATTCGAATGCCACGCTGTCGAAATACAGCAACGGCCCGGATCTAACCGTGAACAACACCTACGCCAACACGGAAAACACAACGAACGCGAGCACACTGAGCAACGTTTCGAGCTTCAATCATGCGACGACGGATTCAGCGGCGTACATGAACACCGGTTCCCATAGCCAGAGCGCGAGCGAGTCTTCATCCGACAACTTCGCACATGGCGCGCAAGAGAGCTCCAGCTTTGGTGCCTCAACCGCCACCTCCGACGACTTTGCGCACAACGCATCGGTCGGCGGACAGGAGCAGTCGTCGTCGGCTCACCAGTCGAGCGGCGCTGTGAGCGCGAGCGACAACCTGGCGGCCTCGGACAACCTCGCCGCCAACACGAGCAGCAACCACGCCAGCCAGGGCTCTTCGAGCTCAGCGGCAGCGGGCGCAATCTCGGGTTCGATCGGGAACAAGAACGACACCTCCAATACGACCAACAACACCTCCTTCAGCAACCCCTCCAACAACGGCGGCGGCAACGCCAACACCACCGGAACCAGCGGCGCGTCCACTGCTACGACTGGTACCGGCTTCGCGGCCAACGGCAGCTCGAACACCGCCAGCCAGGGCAGCAGCTCCTCCGCTTCAACGGGTGCTCTGAGCAACAACGCAAGTCTGACCAACAACGCCGCCTTTGGCGCCAATGCTTCGAGCGCTTCGAACCGGCAGCAGAGCTCCAGCTTCGGAGCGTCGACCGGAACGACCAACAACTACGCCACCAACTCCTCCATCGGAGCACAGCAGCAGGCTTCGACGTCCACCACCAACGCGTTTGCCCAGCAGGCCGCTGAGCAGTCCGCTTCGTCTCACACCACAACCGCGTCGAATGACTTCGCTACCAGCACAACGGCAAGCGATAGCCTGCAGGCGAGCGACAACTTCGCTCACAGCAGCACGACGAACGACACCCTGGCGCTGACCTACATGGGACCGACTACCATCGGTTCTGCGTCCGCCCAGAACGTCGCGGTTGATGGCTCGACGATCACCACCTCCAGCACAGCCACGCTCAACCTGATGGGCTCTTCTGAATCGAGCGCGTCTGGTGTGAATATCGTCAACGCAGTCGGCAGCATGGTTGCCAATGGCGTCAACATCGGCTTCACGTCGAACATGAACGCCATGCCGTCGCTGACTCAAACCAACACCATCGTCCAGTCCCATTGATGACCACGGACGGGGTCATTTTCCAGTAGGAGGATGACCTCGCCGCGCGGCGCTTTATGCACGCGAGGAGAGCAAAAATGTACCGCACTCTTTTGGTCATGGGTCTGTTACTAGCAACACAGGCCGGCGTGTCGCAGTCGAGAAGGAAAGCCCTCGACGACGGCATGCTCGACCGGGTGACTGCAGCCGGCGTGTCCGCACGGGTCCTGCCAGGTGGAGTCATCAACTTTACGGGCGAGGTGCCGACCGTGAACGGCCTTGTATCCGGCGCCGGATCCCTTGTGGTTCAAGCGCCGACCAGCACCACAACCTCGACAACAACGGGGACGGTGAATCTGGGTGGAAATGCACAGCAGAATTTGAGTTCGCTCATCAACATTAATGCTGTGAATTCCACGATCAATGTGTTGCTAAACCTAAACGTCAACATCAACTCAACAGTTGGGACGATTTTGCAGAGCAATCTCAACGGGAAATCGCACTAAATGATGTCGGCCCGAACAACGATCGCCGCAGCACTGCTGAGCGCATCGTCCCTCGTCACCCTGGCGCAGGCGCAAACGAAGCCCGCGCCAGGGGAAGACGCGGGATGGGGAAAACCCGTCCTGTCGATGAAGGAGATTCGGAACGAGGGAGTTGTCCGGCAGAAGTGGGATATCAGCTGCGGCGCCGCCGCTCTAAGCACCCTGCTCACGTACCAGTTCAAGGACAACACGCCAGAAACCGACATTGTCGTGTGGATGCTGCATCGAACCGACCCTGCCCGTGTGAAAGAGAGACACGGGTTTTCGCTTTTAGATATGAAGCATTTTGCGCAGGCCCGCGGGTATACCGCCGAGGGCTTCAGCGATATGTCGATGGATGAATTGGCCAGTCAGAAGTCGGCAGTCATCACTCCGATCAGGCTCAAGGGGTTCGATCATTTTGTTGTTGTCAAAGGCATCGCGGACGGCAGAGTATTTCTGGCAGATCCTGGCTTTGGCAACGTCACGATGAAGGCAGACCGCTTCCAGAAGCTGTGGAAGAACGGAATCGTCTTCATTGTTCACCCTCCGGATGAGCGGATGCAGGTGGCGAAGCAGATTAACTCCTCTGCCAAGCTGCTTCCGGATGAGAGTGTGATCATGCGTAACCTCGGGGTGACGACGCCTACCAATGGCTTGTACTAACGAAGTGGGGAGGGCTACATGTTTTTGCGGCCATTTGCAGTGGGCATTGTGTTACTTTTTGCAGTCGGTCTCAACGCACAGACACAGCCGGCCAGCACGACAGCGGCTCCGCCGGATGCGGCCGCTCAGGCAGAACATCCAACGCAGCTGAAATCCGCTCAGCAGGATGTTGTAGACGCCAAGATTCAACAGGCGTTGCGAGAGCGCGATGCCATCATCCGAAATCTTCTGGAGCGGGTGCAGGAGCTCGAGACACGACTGAACGCCGGCAACTCCGGCCTCACCGGTCACGGGCCGGTGCCTGCCGCAGTTGCGGCATCGCCAGCGCCCATCAGCTCGCTGGCCACCACCGTCAACAACGCAACGTACGACGATACCGAGCGGCACGCCTCTGCAGCATTGGATCGGGCACTGCTCGTCCGCGGTGGACTGTTGCTGCCCGCCGGCATGCTCGAGGTTGACGATGCGGCTTCCTACTTCAGCCTGTCGTCGGATCATGTCACGGTGAATGGATTTGCCCTGTTCCCGATTCTGGTCGTCGGGGACATTACTTCAGAACGGCTGCGCCGAGACATCTTCATCAATTCGGTGACGGCGAGAGTTGGCCTAACGAAGCGAGCTCAGCTGGATTTCATGGTGCCCTACGGGTTTGTTTTGAATCGGACGGTGGATGCAACGGGAAAGCAGACGACACAGAGCCAGTTCGGACTGGGTGACATGATCGGAGGTATCTCGTACCAGTTTTTGGACGAGCATGGAAACGTTCCGGATCTTCTGGGAAGCATCCACTTTAAGTCGACGACCGGGGTAACCTCCTACAACCTGGAAAGCGCCCAAACATCACTCGGAACGGGCTTCAATGGATTAACCGCCGCGGTGACTGCAGCAAAGACGAATGATCCGCTGGTTTTCTTCGGCAGTCTTAATTACACATACAACCAGCCTGCACATCACACCGTTCCCCTGAGCGATCCTACAGACCCGAGCGTGACGAGTGAGGTTGCCTATATCCGGCCGGGAGACTCGTTCGGGTTCCAGCTGGGATCGGTGCTTTCGATCAATCCTGAAACCTCAATGACAATTGGCTGGGACCAGCTATTTACGACGCAAAGCAAGCTGGCTGGGCAGCCGCTGCCCGCTTCCTATCTCGTGGAAGGATCGCTGCGCATCGGCACCTCGTACATGTTCGCTCCGGGCCGACTGCTGGACGTAACCATGGGCGTCGGACTGACACCGGACACGCCTAACCTTCAGTTCTCAGTGTCCTTCCCGTTCCGGCGGACGCTGTGGAAGCCCTCTTACTAATTGTTGTGACACAGGCTGCGCTCAGTTGAGGGGCTGGTACGAGCTCAGAGGCTCGCAGAAAGACAAGTGAGCACTACGGAACCAAGGGAATCGATTTCCGAATCGATCGCGTAGGGTGTGCTCCTATGCGCTTCCATGCGTCCATCGTTACAGGGCCCAAAGCCCAAATGTTGCATTGGGAGGGCCAAACTGTAACTTTTTGGCTCGAATTATCTTTCGATGGGCGTGCGTATGCGCAACGATACTGCCATCATGGAAGCCGTGATTGACTCCACAAGTTCGTGGAACGATCGACTGCTCGTTGTCGTTCTTGCTGCAACCGGAACCCTGCTGCTCGCATGGGCCGATCGGCATACGCACCAGACGGTTCCACTGGCACTGATTTATCTGTTTCCGATGGCACTCGTAAGTACAGTTGCCCGGCGCTGGGAGGTCCTCCTTGCTGCAGTCCTGTGCATGGCTATGGCGGAATATTCGGACGCATTTGTGTGGAATCGCACGCAAGGAGTGGCTCGCGACATTCTCTACTTAATCGCCTTCGCAGCCGAGGGCATGTACATCACGGAGATGCTCTCAAGACGCCGCGTACAGCGAGTTCACGTGGATCTGCTCACGCAGGAGGTCGCTGCGCGCAAGGAGGCCGAAGAGCAACTTCAACTGCTTATCGACTGTTCGTCGGTGGCTATCATTACGACGGATCAGACCGGCAGAATCGTACAGGCCAACGCGGCGGCCTGCCGTCTGTTTACCTCCGAAGGACAACAGCCAGCGCAACTGGAAGGCCCGCTCGGGGCTTTGTTGCCCGCGCTGAGCCGCATTCCAATGTTGGCGGACGGACCGAAGTCAATGCGCACCATGCTGCAGTGCCAGGGATTTCGTTCCAATCGCGAGCCGTTTGCTGCAGATGTCTGGTTCTCGACCTATCAGACTCCGAAAGGTGGGAGGATGACCGCGGTCGTGGCGGATGTATCCGAGGAGTTCAGAAACCGGGAGGAGTCGAACCTCGAGCAGGTCCTCCACGGTTCGCGGCTGGTGGTTGGGGCGATGGCCCACGAGATGCGCAATGTTTGCGGTGCCATTGAGCTCGTTTGCGAACGTATCGATACGCGTAACCCTTCGACAAACGCGTCGGAAGATATCAAAGCGCTGCGACAGCTGACCGGGACACTGGAACGAATGACAACCGTGGAGCTCTCGCAGATGAAACGATCGCCCACGGCGTTACGGCTTCAACAAGTGATCGATGAGCTGCGCATCATCTTCGCAGACAGCGCCGGAGAATCTCCGATCGAGATGATCTGGGGCGATGCAGAGGATTTCCCGCCTGTCTGGGCCGACCATCAAGGGCTTCTTCAGGTTTTCTTGAATCTGCTGCGAAACGCACAGTCGGCGCTTGGATCAACCGCGTCTGCACGCATCGAGATCGAGATACAGCGCAAATCAAGTACGGTGGAAGTCCAAATAACGGACAACGGGCCCGGAGTGGCGGACCCCGAGTACCTCTTCAGGCGGCTTCGAGAATCTCACGTACAAGGCCTCGGACTTTATCTTTCGCGTGCCATGGTAATGAGCTTTCGCGGTGACCTGAGATACGAAGCGGCACGGCCTGGAGCCCGTTTCATTGTTGAGCTGTTGATCGCAGAATAAGGCCCTCGGATCGATGAACTCCTCTTCGCCAAAGCGAATTCTGCTCGTGGATGACCACACGCTCTTTCGTGAAAGCCTGCGCGCGCTGCTCGAGGAAGATGAGGCCTACGAGGTTGTTGCGGAGGTCGCCACGGTGGAGGATGCCCTTAAGATCTGTCACAGTAGTGCAGCCTTCGACATCGCGCTGATCGACTACGACCTGGGCCCTACGGCCGGAGCCAAAAACGGAGTGACAGTTCTGCGCTGTCTGCGCGAGCGGAAAGAGTTCATCCCTGCGCTCATGATTGCTGCACGGATCGAACCGACAGACCTTCTCGCCGTTGTAGGGGAACTGCAGACCGGAGTCTTTCTCAAGTCCGACCCGGCAGAAGACTTACAGCTTGCGCTGCGCAAGACGCTTCAACGGGAGGTCTGGATCTCTTCCGGGTTGGCACTGGATCTCGTTGCGGGCACGGCGGCTGCGGAGCATCGCGGGCCTGGGGATGCGGCGATCATCGTCGACCCTCGCGAGCGCGAGGTGCTCGGACTTGTTGCCCGGGGGCTGAGCAATAAGGAAATCGGCTCCACGCTCAACCTCTCCGAGAGTGCTGTCAAAGCCACGGTACAGAGCCTCTTCAACAAGGTAGGCGTTCGCACACGTGCACAACTTGTGCGCTTCGCCTTTGAGTCCTGGCAGTCTCTCCTGTAGCCGACCTGCGCCAGAGCGCGTTCAAGTGAGTGGCGTCGGATTGAAGAGCGCGAGGTCGTTGTGCAAGCCCCACTTGTCCGCCCATGTCTGCTGACGGCCGCTTGCGACCTCGAGGATCATCTCGAAGATCTGCCAGCCTACCTGCGCGATCGTCGCTTCACCCGTTGCGATCGTTCCGGCATCGACGTCGATCAGGTCGTGCCAGCGCTCAGCCAGCGGCGATCGGGAGGCCACTTTGATTACGGGAGCCATTGCCAGGCCGTAGGGGGTTCCCCGCCCCGTGGTAAAGATGTGCATGTTCATGGAAGCGGCGAGTTGCAGAGTGCCGCAAACAAAATCGCTCGCGGGTGTCGCCGCGAAGATCAAGCCCTTCGTTGTCACGCGCTCGCCATGTCCATACACGCCTGCGATGGCCGAAGAGCCTGCTTTTGCGATCGATCCCAAAGCCTTCTCGACGATATTCGTCAGCCCGCCACGCTTGTTTCCGGGGCTCGGATTCGCGCTGCGGTCCACACCACCTTCACTCAGATATGCGTCATACCAAGCCATCTCGCGAATGAGATTGCGGGCAATGTCCTCCGTCGCCGCGCGTGCAGTCAGCAAGTGGATAGCATCACGCACCTCCGTCACCTCAGAGAACATCACCGTCGCGCCGGCACGCACGAGCAGATCTGCGGCGTAACCTACCGCAGGATTTGCTGTCACTCCAGAGAAGGCGTCGCTGCCTCCGCACTGCATGCCCACGATTAGATCCGACGCCGGTCGGGTTGTTCGGCGTCTCTTGTTCAACAGCTGCAAACGCTTCTCGGCCATCTCCGTAATCGCGGCGACGATCTCCTCAAAGCTGTGGTGGCGCTCATCCTGCAGCTGCACGACGTACGGTGACGTACTCAGAATCGGAAGCGTGCTCGACGGCATCAACGTTGCCGGTTGCAGCTTCTCGCACCCGAGACTGACCACCATCGGTGCGCCGCCGAGATTTGGATTCAAGCTCAGATTCCGGAGCGTGCGAATAGGAATCTCTGCATCCGGAGCATCGATCGCCACACCACAACCATAGTTATGTGTCAGCGCGATGACGTCGTCGACGTTCGGATAGCGAGGGAGAATCTCCTGTCGAATACGCTTGACAGCGTAATCAACGGTGGCAGCTACACACTGAACCGTTGTGGTGATGCCGAGAATGTTCTTCGTTCCTACGGTGCCGTCGTCATTGACGAATCCTTGAAAGGTGTAGCCCTCAAGCGGCGGCACAGGCTCAGGCACATTGGTCGCAAGCGGAAGATCGTCCAGCGCAGGTGCGCCGGGCAGACGCATCTTGCCCTCATGCACCCAGCTTCCCTTCACGATGTCGCGTTCAGCGAAGCCGATCACCGATCCGTAGCGCACGATCGGCGCTCCGGCGAGTATGCCGGTCAGTGCGACCTTGTGCGCCTCGGGAATGTTCTCGGTGAGTACCAGGCCGGAATCGAACCTCGCTCCCGCACGCAGTCCACCTTCGTTCACCACGATCGCGACGTTGTCGTCTGGGTGAACTTGTACGTATAGCGGGCGCGGCAGATCTTGCTTCACCATCTGTGAATCCTCAAGCGTTGGAGGTGCGCCCGTCGCTTCATCTCAGAGGCCAGCATTACCGAACCATGCACGGGCGCTTATTATCGAACTTCCATCCTGGCAGCAGAAACTGCATTGCGCGCGCATCATCGCGGGCATCCAACCCTACCTTATTGTAGAGCGCGTGCGCGCGTTCCACCTGCTCCAGATCGATCTCCACACCGAGTCCTGGACGCTCTGGCACGCGAATTCTGCCATCTTCGATCTGCAAAGGTTCTCTTGTCAGCCGCTGTCCATCCTGCCAAATCCAGTGCGTGTCGATCGCGGTAATTTTCCCGGGCGCCGCTGCCGCCACATGCGTAAACATTGCGAGGGAGACATCAAAGTGATTGTTGGAGTGCGACCCCCATGTCAGCCCCCACTCATGACAGAGTTGCGCAACACGCACCGATCCTTCCATCGTCCAGAAGTGCGGGTCGGCGAGCGGAATGTCCACTGCCTGCAACTGAATCGCATGCTTCAGCTCACGCCAGTCGGTCGCGACCATGTTGGTCGCAGTCGGCAGGCCTGTGGCCCGACGAAACTCGGCCATGATCTCGCGGCCGGAGAAACCCTTCTCCGCGCCGCACGGATCCTCGGCATACGCCAGAACATCCCGCTTCCCGCTGCACAGGCTAATCGCCTCCTGCAACGACCAGGCGCCGTTTGGATCCAGCGTGATTCGCGCGTCGGGAAAGCGCTCGGCGAGCGCAATGACGGTGTCCATCTCACGTGCACCCTCGAACACTCCTCCCTTCAACTTGAAATCGTGAAACCCATAGTGAGCTCTGTGCGGCGGCGGCAAGGCGCAGGACCGCCTCAGTCGTCACCGCCTCCTCGTTGCGGAGCCGGAACCAATCGTCCTTCTCGTTCGATTCGGATCGATACGGCAAATCGCACTTTCGTCTATCTCCGATGAAGAACAAGTATCCGAGTACGTCCACGCTGGAGCGCTGGCGTCCTTCTCCAAGAAGCTCGCACACCGGCAGGCCGAGAAACTGACCCAATAGATCCAGCATGGCGGACTCGATCGCAGTCATGGCGTGAATCGTGGTCCGCTGATCGAATGTCTGCAATCCGCGGCCGCCGGCGTCTTCGCTCGCGAAGTTTTCGCGCACGGCATTCAGCACCGCGCGATATGCAGCGACCGACTGTCCCTCCACGAGTGCACGAGAGTCCTCGAGCACCCGCCGGATCTTTTCGCCGCCGGGAACTTCGCCCACGCCGATGTTGCCTGTGTTGTCTTTCAGGAATACAAGATTGCGCGTGAAGAATGGCGCGTGCGCTCCGCTGAGATTCAACAGCATGCTGTCCTGTCCTGCGACGGGAATGACGCGCATGCCTGTCACTACAGGCGTTTCACTTTGGCGCAGTTCGATTTTGCCGAGCGTCATATCACTCTCCCGCGCTCGCGGCGCGAACCGGCTGTCGAATCTCTACGCGCTTGATCTCTCCGACGATAACGACGTAGCTGAAGATTGCCAGCAGCGCTGTCGCACCGACGAAGATCAGCGCGTCATTGAATGAACCGGTCTTCTTCACCAGCCATCCGATAACAATCGGAGTCGTAATGCCGGCCGTGTTGCCGAAGAGATTGAAGATGCCACCATTCAGACCGATCAGTTCACGCGGCGAAGTGTCCGCTATTACGGTCCAACCCAAGGCTCCGAAGCCCTTGCCGAAGAACGCGAGCGACATCAGGAACATGACGACGCTCTGCACGTTTGTGAAGTTGCAGGCGATCATCGTGATCGACAGCAGCATTCCGGCGATAATCGGGGCCTTGCGTGCAAAGGTGAGCGAATATCCGTGACGCAGAAGGCTGTCTGAGCACACACCGCCCAGCACACCTCCCACGGATCCGCACAGTGCAGGAACCGCTACGGCGAATCCTCCGCGCAGAACAGACATGTGCCGCGCCTGCACGAGATAAATCGGAAACCAGGTGATGAAGAAGTAGGTGAGCGTCGTAATGCAGAACTGACCGAGGTAGATTCCGATCAGCATCCGTTGACTAAGCAGTTGCTTTACGCCGTTCCACGTCAGCGGATTCGAGACTCCCTTCGATCCTTTCGCACGATCGAGGTTTGCAAGACCTCCGCCCTTCTCGATGAGCTCAATCTCCGCAGAAGAGATCAGCGGGTGCTCTTTCACGTTGTGGACGGCCTTCCACCATACGAACGCGAGCACAAAGCCGAAGACTCCCATGAACCAGAAACAGCTTCGCCAGCCATGGGTGTGTACCAGCCAGCCGAACAGCGGGGCGAACATCACCAGCGCGAAGTACTGCGACGAGTTGAAGACCGCTGAAGCAGTGCCACGCTCCGCCGTGGGGAACCACGCGGCAACGATGCGGCCATTGCCTGGAAAGACTGGCGACTGCGCCAGGCCCGAGAGCAGCCGCAGGACGAAGATGGTGCTGAACGCCATCGCCGGGAACACATACCCGGCAAAGCCCGTCAGAAATGCGCAGATTGTCCAGGAGATAATGCTGATGCCGTAGACACGCTTCGATCCGAAGCGGTCCAACAATCCGCCGGACGGTAGTTGACCTGCGACGTAGGCCCAACTAAAGCCAGAGAGCAGGAAACCGAGCTTCACCGGATCGAGCGCGAGTTCGCGCTGCATGGCGGTGCCCGCGATCGACAACGCCACTCTGTCGCCGTAGCTGAAGCTGCTCGCAAGGAACAGCATCGCGACGATCAGGTAGCGAACATGTGTCTGCTTCGCGGCGGCCATCGCGATGCGCTCACGACCGCCCAGCAATTAGCCGGCTCAGTGCATCCATGTCAGTTTGATCGAGATCGGTCAACGGCGTCCGCACAGGCCCGGCCGGTCGTCCAATCGCTCGCATCCCCGCCTTCACAATCGAAACGGCGTAACCCTTTCTCCGGTTCCGGATTTCGATATACGGCAACACAAATTCGCGAAGACCGGTGAAGACCTCCTCGCGGTCGCGCCTGCGTACTGCCCTGTAGAACGCCTGCGCGAACTCAGGAAGGAAGTTGAAGATGGCAGAGGAATACGTTGTCACTCCCATTTCCAGATAGGGCAGAGCGAACGTCTCGGCCGTGGGAAGGCCGCCAATATAGGTCAGGCGGTCGCCAAGTCGCGCATAGATGCGGGTCATCAGTTCGATGTCGCCATACCCGTCCTTGAATCCAACGAGATTCGGACAGCGCTCGCAGAGTCGCTCCATCGCGGATTCGTTCAGAATCGCATTGTCGCGGTTGTAGAAGATCACGCCGAGTTCAGTGGATGCACAGACAGCCTCGACATGCGCCATCAGACCGGCAGGCTCGGCGTTCACAAGATAAGGAGGCAACAGGAGCAGCCCATCGGCGCCGGCAGCCTCCGCCGTCTTCGCAAACCCTTTGGCGATCGCGGTACCGTATCCGCAGCCGGCGACAACGGGCACGCGGCCGTTCGTTTGCTGCACGGCCGCCGAAACAACGTTGCCGAACTCCGGCATTGTGAGCGAGAAGAACTCTCCAGTTCCCCCCGCCGCAAACAGACCTGCGGGATCATGCTTCAGAAGCCACTCAATATGTTCGCGATAGGGGCCTTCGTTAAACGCGAACTCCTCTGTGAAGTGGGTCACAGGAAAAGAAAGCAGCCCGCTGCCTATCTTCTTCGCAAGCTCCTCGGGAGCCATCCTCGCCATCACTATCCTCTATCCTCGAGATTCGCGGCACTCCAAATGCGCACATCTCCGCCCAGGCCAGCATAACAAGCGAGCACGTCGACCAATCGACCGCTTCCATTTCGGGTCCGTAATTTCGAAGGCGGCTCCAGCGTCCGCGACGCCCAGGCGCGGCTCCAGCTTTTCTGAACAGGCAAGCGATTGGCAAACCGCCGCGAGGATGGAATACTGGTGAAAATCCACCCCGAAAGCGCCGATCAGCCTTGAAGGATAGCCGACAAGTAGCTCTCGTAAGTGGAGGAAACGGGTTTCTCGGGACTGCGCTCATTAGAGAATTGACTGCTCGCGGGGTTACTGTCCACGCCCTATGCAATAAAAACCGGGATTCACTGATTGGTTTACTTCCCTCAAGTTCCATCCACCCGATAACTGGAGGGCCGCAGCAGATCGTCGAGCTTGTGCGGCAGATCAACCCGTCAACAATTTTCCACTTAGCTGCAGTATTCAAAGAACCGGAAAGCCCCACTGAACTAGAGGCGATCATTGAGGGAAACCTTACGTTGGGCGTCAGTCTTCTGTTTGCCGCCTCACAACAGGCAAAGGCGCCGGCATTCATCAACGCAGGAACCTATTGGCAGTTTGGCGATAACTCTCGCCCTTCTCCAAATTGTCTCTATGCGGCGACGAAGCGATCGTTTCACGAAATCATGGCCTATTATCGCGAAAAGTATCGCATCCCAGCGGTGACGCTCATCCTTTACGACACGTTCGACGCGAAAGACCCGCGCCCGAAGCTATGGCGTCGACTAGTGGACGCATCTCCGGGAGAAGATATCTCCCTAACCAAAGGGGAGCAGACAATTCATCTCATACATGTAACGGATGTTGGCCGTGCGTTTCTGCGCGCAGCCGATCTCGTGCATAATGGTCACTCTCTGGAACCCATGTACTCGGTCCATTCGTTCCGCCCCTGGAAGCTTAGGGATCTGATCACCGAGGTCAATGACAGAGCTCAGCTGGACCTCAAACTCAATTGGGGAGCTCTACCCTACCGGCAGGATCAGATATTTGATCCCTGGGTTGGCAAGACGCTGCCCGGCTGGGAACCTCGCATTGATGTGCTTGAGGCTCTGACAGATTATGCTCACATGAACAGAGTGGCCGCCGGAATTCGTGGAGTGCACATTGAGTGATCTAACTCGGACGAGGCCTCTCATCTCAATCGTGGTCCCGGTATTTAATGAAGAGCTCAATGTGGAGCCTTTTTACACTGAGGTGAATAAGTCCCTCGAACCTCTTTCCGGCGAGTACGAGTTTGAATTTGTTTTTACCGACAACCACAGCACGGACCGGACGTTCGCGATCCTGGGCGAGTTAGCTAGCCGGGATCCGCGCATAAGTGTTTATCGGTTCTCGAAGAACTTCGGTTACCAACGCTCGATAATGACTGGATATAGCCGCGCCCGTGGAGCAGCCGCCATTCAGCTTGATGTAGATCTTCAGGATCCTCCGTCGCTGCTTCCCCGCTTTCTCGAGATCTGGCGAGAAGGTGCCGATGTGGTTTATGGAATCCGGATCAAACGTCAAGAGAGCTGGCTGATTACGCTCCAACGAAATCTCTTCTACAGGTTGATTGATCGGTTGAGCGAAGAGAGGCTTTCAGTTGACGCCGGCGACTTTCGACTAATCTCTCGTAGAATTATTGATCTCCTCAAAAGCTTTGAAGACGCCCAGCCATACCTGCGTGGCACAATTGCTACTCTTGGATTTAAGCAGGTAGGGATTCCCTATAGCCGAAATGCACGCGTGAGAGGAGAAAGCAAATTTCCTTTCTCCAAACTGGTCTCCCTGGCCTTAGACGGAATCCTGAATCACTCTGTGGTCCCCCTGAGACTGGCGACTTATTTCGGTCTCACCGTGTCAGTGATGACCCTTCTGTCCATTGCGGCATATATTGCCGCTAAATTGCTGATGGGAGCACAGTGGCCCGCGGGATTCGCGACGCTCGCGGCGCTTATCCTCGCCTCGATCAGCATCAATGCAATGCTTCTCGGAATTATCGGAGAGTACATCGGCCGCATGTACCGGCAGGTGAGAAAACAACCTTTGACCGTCATCGAAGATGTGATTGGTGTTCACGCGGACGGAGTTTAGCCGGCCGAGGGCAGAAGTTTGAGGGAAGGACCATCATGGGAGCTATGAAGACGATGTATGAAAGCACGAGGGGCAAGGAGACGCAAGCCGAACGTGCGACCGGTCGCAGCATAGCTGACCTTATGTATGGCTTTATCGAAAAGAATGAAATTCTTGTCCTTGGATTTCTGCTTATTCTGGTTGTCGCTTTTTCCTTGCTTCGCAGCCATCACAAACAGTTCTGGTACGACGAAATCTTCACGATTATCGTCTCTACTCAACCTGACCTTCATCATTTTGCCGCCGCGATGCCGCCCGAGGGTAACCCACCTCTGAATACATTTCTTACTCGGCTGGTGATTAAGGCACTGGGCGTTTCTGAAATCAGTGTCAGGCTTGTACCACTGTTCGGATTCTTAACGGCTCTGGTTGGTGTCTACATCTTTGTGAGGCGAGAGGCTGGAAGGGTTCTCGGGATCTTGGCGGTCACTCTTATACTCTTTGGTCCGGTATGGGAGTATTCCTACGAAGCAAGGCCCTATGGAATTCTCATGGGGGCGTTCATGGTGGCGCTTGTCAGTTGGCAGGAAGCGACAAGGATCCAGGATAGAGGAGAACATCGGTCACGAAGCCTGGCACTCTGCTGCATGGCTCTCGGCATTCTTGGTTGCGTCTTTTCGCACTATATCGGCCTGATTGAAATAGGTTTTCCTCTCATTGTCGGCGAGGCGGTTCGCTCCTATTATCGGCGCCGAATTGATTGGCCATTGGTGGCTACAGGTTTATGTTGCCTGCCTTCAGTCCTTCTGATCATGCCGATGATGGCTCACACTCGCAATGTCGTACTTACGCATTCGACCGTTCTGCAACCCCCGATAACGATCCACAAAATCTTCGCCTATTTTCATTATGCTCGCATCTCCTGGCAAACTGGTGATGAGTAACCAGATCATCGGTCTCGTTATCCTCGTCTCACTTATAACCTGGAATCCTTGGGCGAATAAAAGGCTCTCATCCGGCGAAGCAAGCGCTATAAAGACTGATGTGAGACCGCATGTTCTCTATGCCTCCGTTGCAGCCAGTTTTCTCATACCCGTGACCTGGGCCGCGCTGGCCTTCGGCAAAGGCTGGTATTTCTGCAGGTATGGTGTCGGGTCCGCACTTGGCATAGTCCTGTTTTTTTGTCTGCTCTTAGCGAAAAGAAAACTTCGCTCCCCGGCATTCATCGTTGGCATGATACTGGTTCTAACCTTTCAGTACGTGCATGAGTTCAAGCGCGAATTCTATCGAAGGACCGTCCCGACGCCGGCGAACGAGCTCATCGAAAGCGATGCTTCTGCCCTCCCGATCGTAATATCAAATCCGGTGATGTACCCAACGACCTGGTGGTACTCCCCGGCCGCGAAGAAACCATCAGTTATCTACCTCTTCAAAACGAGGGACTCCTCCGGCGATCTGGTCACAGAAGTTCTAAGGGCAGAGACACACTTCTTCGGGGCGCCCCTCTTGGATTTCAATTCCTTCACACGTCAGAACTCACACTTCATTCTGGAACTAGATGAAATTGACGGAACCTTCGATACCCGGAAGATTCTGGAAGCTGAGGGTTTCGTAATTACACCTGTCCAGGTTTACCGTACCGCAACCTTATTTGACGTCGACCGCCCTGCCATCAGTAACTTGTCAGGCTCTAAGCCGTAACGACAAGTCCCATCTCCGCTTGGCGAACAAACCCATGAACTGTGGACGCCACGTAATCTAACATCTCTTCAGAGATACCTGGGAAAACGCCAAGCCAAAGAACATTATTCATTACAAAATCGGTATTCGTAAGATCACCAACAACGCGATGCTGAATTCCAGCATATGCCGGCTGCCGCAGTAGATTGCCGGCGAATAACAGACGCGTCCCTATCCTGGCCGTGTTGAGATGCCTGACGAGTTGGTCGCGAGTAAATGGACTGTCTTCTTTCACTGCCACTGGAAAACCAAACCAGCTGGGATCCGAATGTGGCGTGGCCTCTGGAAGGATGAGAAACGGTTCAAGCTCCTTCAGCGCGGTTTTCAGATACGCGAAGTTATGCTTCCTCTTCTCGATGAAGGCAGGCAGCTTATCGATTTGAGAGACACCGAGCGCCGCCTGCATGTCGGTCGCCTTGAGGTTATAACCTATATGCGAATAGGTATATTTGTGATCGTAACCATAGGGCAAAGATCCGAGTTGCCACGCGAAGCGCTTCCCGCACGTGTTATCGACTCCAGGCTCACACCAGCAATCGCGCCCCCAGTCACGCCAACTCTCTATCAACACTTGCAGCGACGGCTTGTTCGTCAGAACCGCGCCGCCCTCGCCTGTCGTAATGTGATGTGCCGGATAAAAGCTAATAGTTGCGATGTCCCCAAAAGTCCCCACGTGCTGCCCGCGCCATGTTGAACCAAGCGCGTCGCAGCAGTCTTCGATGAGCCAGAGGTTATATTTTTTGCAAAATGCTGTAACCGCGTCCAGGTCAAAAACATTTCCCAGCGTGTGAGCGATCATTACCGCTTTGACTCTCGGCGAGTACGCCGTTTCGAGTTGGGTGGCGTCGATTTCGTACCCAGGGATCGTCACGTCCAGGAATACTGGGACGAGATTGTTCTGAATGATTGGGTTCACGGTGGTCGGGAAACCAGCAGCCACCGTTATCACTTCGTCGCCTGGCTTCAGTTGCCTCTCGCCCAGGCTTGGAGAACACAATGCGCTCAACGCGACGAGATTCGCTGAGGACCCCGAGTTGACAAAGGATGCCGAACGTACACCGACAAACCGCGCGAGCTTCTTTTCAAATTCTTTCGCCCACCGTCCAGTAGTGAACCAACCGTCGAGAGCTGCATCGACCACAGAGCTCAGGTCCCTGGGATCGATGACCTTCCCAGAAACGGGCACGGAAGACTGGCCCGGCACAAACGGCTGGCGACCCGACGCTTCTTCGTGATAGCGCTCCGTAAGTGCCAGTATTTGCTGACGAAGTTGGTCGAGTGATTCGGTAGACATCTCGGGCAGGATACCCTAAGAATGAACGGGGGGGAAACGCGACGACATGAAGGCCGTCATACTCGCAGGTGGGCTTGGCACTCGATTAGCCGAAGAGACTTCGATCCGCCCTAAGCCAATGGTGGAGATCGGTGGCCGACCGATTCTCTGGCACATTCTCAAGATCTATTCGCAGCATGGAATCAACGACTTCATCATCTGTTGCGGCTATAAGGGTTACGTCATCAAAGAGTTCTTCGCGAACTATTTTCTTCACACCTCGGACGTCACCTTCGACATGAAGCAGAACAAAATGGTCGTCCACAATTCTGTGGCGGAGCCCTGGAGTGTCACGCTCGTTGACACCGGCGACCATACAGGCACAGCAGGACGGCTTCGTCGTGTGGCTCCATACCTGGAGGGTGAGTCAGCCTTTTGCATGACCTATGGCGATGGTCTTTCTAACGTAGACATATCGGCCTCTGTCGCATTTCATAAGCGACACGGCAAAATGCTTACACTTACCAGCGTGCAACCAGTAGCTCGTTTCGGCGCGCTCGGCCTTGATGGGACGCAAGTGCATGCTTTCCAGGAAAAGCCTGATGACGAGGGTGGCTGGATCAACGGCGGTTTTTTTGTTATTTCACCACCCGCACTCGATGTCATCACGGATGACAAGCAGATGTTCGAGCGCGAACCTATCGAAAAATTGGTTGCCGCCGGAGAGGTACAAGCATTTTTTCATCATGGATTCTGGCAGGCAATGGACACCCTGCGAGATAAACAGCATCTCGAAGACCTGTGGAATCGAGGCGAAGCTCCCTGGAGGACTTGGTGACTGAAAGGAGTTTCTGGAAAGGCCGGCGTGTCTTCATAACCGGCCATACGGGCTTCAAGGGAAGCTGGCTATCGTTATGGCTGGCGCATCAAGGGGCTGTTCTTCGAGGGTTTGCTCTGGACCCTGCTACGTTGCCGAACCTTTTCACCACTGCGAAGGTTGGGTCCAGGATGGAAGATATTCGAGGAGACATACGTACGCCTCGGGCCTTAGACGCGGCGATCGGCAACTTCAAGCCGGAGATTGTCTTCCACATGGCTGCACAGCCCCTGGTACGCGACGGCTATCGCGATCCGGTTGGCACCTATGAGACGAATGCAATGGAACGGTCAGAGTATTCGAGGCTGTCCGGTTGACCTCCAGTGTGAAGGCTGTCGTTTGCGTGACCACCGACAAATGCTACGAGAACAAGGAGTGGCTCTGGGGATACCGGGAGACAGATCCTCTTGGCGGTTACGATCCCTATTCCAGCTCCAAGGCGTGTGCGGAGTTGATTACATCCGCCTACCGGCAGAGTTACTTTCCAACTGAGAAATATGCGGAACACGGATGCGCGATCGCTTCTGCCCGAGCCGGCAACGTGATCGGAGGCGGCGACTGGTCGACCGATCGGCTCATTCCTGATCTGATCAGAGGCTTCGAAGGGAATGATTCGGTCCTAATCAGGAACCCTGCGGCGATACGTCCGTGGCAGCATGTTCTCGAGCCGCTGTCGGGTTACATACGGCTTGCAGAGCTTTTATCAAGTGAGCAAGCCGCGCGATATGCAACAGCGTTCAATTTTGGACCGAGTGATGATGATGCGAAGCCCGTCGCCTGGATCGCAGATACAATCCAGCGCCTGTGGGATGGCAGTGTGTCCTGGAGACTTGATGAGCGGGCCCAGCCACATGAGGCGGGCTATCTGAAGCTGGATTCGTCGCGTGCCCGGTCGGAACTCGGGTGGAGACCAAGGCTGGGGCTTGAACAAGCGATCGAATGGATCGTTGAATGGCACAAAAGCTTTCTCCAAGGCGATGACATGGAGGCTGCCACTCTTTCCCAAATCCTTCGCTACGAAGCTCTTTGAATGGGTGAGGTAACAGTGACGCCCACTTACGCTCAGTTGAACCATCGCACTTCCGCCGCATGATTTGCAGAACTCACTCATTTTCAGCAACTTAAGTGTACGCGGCGGAGCACTCAACAGTGATTAAACCCGTCGAAATCCTTATTAGACCCACCAGTTGGACCGAGGACGGGCTATTGGAGAGCGCGATAAAACGCGGAACGGCACTCCTATAGAAGCGTTCTGCGCTCATCCCCTCAACACTAAATATCTTTCCCTCGACTATCTTTGGCACGAAACGTGCTTTCCCTATACCCTAGCGGACACCACTACTTGCACCAGTCAGCTCTGCCGCTCGGAGTAGCCTTATGACTCTCTTAAGACTTGCTGTGCTTGGGGTGCTTGCTCTTCTCATCGCACCCGTTTCGACCTTCGCCGCCCAACAGAAGCCAATCCTCGGTTACGTCGACGAGTCCAAACTCGTCACCCTCCGCGGCAACGTCCGGCCAGAGGTCACCGCCGCCAACGACCGCGGCCCTGTCGAGGACTCCACATCCTTCCACGACCTCCAACTCGTTCTCCACCGCAATCCCGACGCCGAGGCCGACGCTGAGCTCTACTTCCAGCAGCTCTCGGATCCCTCCTCGCCCAACTATCACAAGTGGCTCACCAACACCCAGATCGGCGAGATGTTCGGTCCCGCGAAGCAGGACATCGACACCGTGAAGCTCTGGCTTGAGACCCAGGGTTTCAAGGTGAAATCCGTCTCCCCGGACCGCACTGTGGTCGAGTTCTCCGGCGACGCCAAGCTCGTGCGCAACGCCTTCCATACCTCCATTCACAAGTTGCGGGTCAACGGCGAGGAGCACTTCGCCAACGTCAGCGATCCGCAGATTCCGGCCGATCTCACGCCGGTCGTTACCGGAATCGCCTCACTGACTGACTTCATGCCGTACAAGATGTCGCGCAGCCGCGTCAAGACGTCGATGAAACAGGCCACACGGAACGGCGTTCCCTCTTCCGGAAGCGGCGCTGTCGCTTACCTCGGAGCCGCGGATCTCGCGAAGATCTATAACTTCACACCCCTCTTGACGACCGGCATCACCGGCAAGGGCCAGACAATCGCCGTCATCGAGGACACAAACCTCTACAGCGCCAATGACTGGACCACGTTCCGCCAGAACCTCGGCCTCAGCATCTACACCTTCGGCACACTCACTCAGCTAAATCCCACTGGCACGAATAGCTGTGGCAATCCCGGCACCAACGGCGACGACGGCGAGGCAGCCATCGATGTCGAGTGGGCCACCGCTGCCGCTCCCGACGCCGCCATCATCAACGCGGCCTGCAGCGACACCACCCAGTTCGGCGGCTTCCTCGCCCTCGCCAATCTCCTACAGGGAAGCACCGTTCCCAGCGTCGTCAGCATCAGCTACGGTGAGTCCGAGTCTGAGCTCGGAGTTGGAGAAAACGCCTACATCGCCAACCTCTATTTCAGTGCCGCCCTCCAGGGCGTCTCCCTCTTTGTCTCCTCCGGCGACGAAGGCGCCGCCAGCTCTGACGCCAACAAGTCCACTGCCACCCACGGAATCAGCGTGAGTGGCTATACCTCCACTCCCTACAACGTCTCCGTCGGTGGCACCGACTTCGCCCCCACCTATCTCAACGACACGTCCACGTACTTCAGCTCCACCAACGGCACGAATTTCATCACCGCCCTCTCCTACGTTCCGGAGATTCCCTGGAACGACTCCTGCGCCAGCCAGCTCGTCTCCAACTATCTCGACACCTACGACAACGACTCGTACACGCCACTCACTCTCTGCCAATCCGGCAACTTCCTTACTACCGCCTCCGGCAGCGGCGGCCCCAGCGGTTGTGCGTCGGGTGCGCCTGCGCATGCCGGAGTCGTCAGCGGAACCTGCGCCGGCTATTCGAAGCCCTCCTGGCAGTCCGTCCTCGGCAATCCCAGCGACGGCGTTCGTGACATCCCAGACGTCTCACTGATGGCCGCAAACGGATTCTGGGGCTACTACTATGCCGTCTGCTGGACGGATCCCAGCTATAAAGCCGATGGCTCGACCGCCTCCTGCGGCACAGACCCGGCCTCCTGGTCTGGCTTCGGCGGCACATCCATCTCGAGCCCCATCTGGGCGGGCATTCAGGCCCTCCTCAATCAGCTCACCGGCCACAATTGGGGGCTTACGACCCCCTACCTCTACGCACTCGCAAACAGGCAATACGGCACAGACGGCAGCACCAACTGCAACTCCTCGCTTGGCAATGGCGTGGACTGCACCTGCGTCTTCTACGATGTCACTCTGGGCGATATGGACACACCCTGCAAGAAAGACGGAAGCAGCGGAACATTCGATTGTTATCTTCCTTCAGGCAGCACTGGCCTTCTCTCCACCACTAACAGCGCTGATCAACCCGCTTACGGCACCGGACTCGGATGGGATTTCGCCACCGGCATCGGCACCGTCAACGTGAGAAACTTCCTCTTCGCCTTTGCGGCTCAATTTGGGCCGCCGTCACAATAGTTTCTTCTCGAAAAGAGAGGACGAGCGGCGGGGAAAAGAAGAGGCGCCTATCGGACCTTCGCACTTCGCTAAGTTGTTGATAGTTGGTGGGCACAGCAGGATTCGAACCTACGACTTCCACCGTGTGAAGGTGGCACTCTACCGCTGAGTTATGCGCCCATGCCGGAGTGGCATCAGGCCAAACGCCCACCGCGTCAGCCCTAGTTTCGAGGATAGCACCGGCTAAGAGCTGCGCCAAATACACGCGGTTTTCCCTAACAGCTTTGCCAAAAGCCTTCGTCGGCGGAGGAGTCAGGCGGGTAAAATACGGCGGATGACTCATCCCAACCGCGCAGAGCGTCCGACCGATCCGCCAGAACCGGCAGATTCGGACGAGACGGCGCAACCTCGCGAGAAAGATGGGGTTGAGGAAGATATGAGCACGCTGGCGCTCCATCCCGGGGTCCTCGGTCAGGCGGTTCCAGGCCAAAGCCTTCCGGCTGACCGGCCTGCAAGTGCAGTGGACATGAGCCCGGAGCGTGCGAAAGAACGAGCGGCGGCGATCGCCAGGGGTGACTTCTCTGCCCTGACCGACGCCGAGGTAATGCTGGAGTTGCGCGCCGGAAATATGGCGGCGTTTGATGTACTGTTAGCGAAGTATCGTAAGCCGATCATCCACTTCATGTTCAGGATGGTCCACAATCAAGCGGTAGCCGAGGAGTTGGCCCAGGAGGTCTTCCTCCGGGTCTACCGGTCACGCGAAACCTACCGGGCAGAGGCCCGATTCAGCACTTGGCTGTACCGGATCGCCACGAACCTGGGCGTAAATCACGCCCGCGATACACGGCACCAGCGCGCAGCTTCGACCGTGTATCTGGATGAGCCGGATCCCGAGACGGGAACGACGCCGGACGTCGCCGACGAGACGCCCAGCGCCGAGGCTGACATGCTTCGCCGGGAACGGATGAATGCCATCCGCCAGCACGTGATGGCACTGCCGGAGCGGCAGAGGACCGCCGTTCTGATGCACAAGTACGAGGGTTTGGATTACAAGCAGATCGGTGAGGTGCTGAAACTGTCCGAGTCTGCGACGAAGTCGCTGCTCTTCCGCGCGTATCAGACATTGCGGGAGCGGTTGAAAGAGTTTGTCTGAGCGTTTGCTCAGAGAGTTGGAGCCACTGCGCGAGAAGAACCCGCTGCGACGGCCTCCAGAAAAGCAACACCCACCCGAAGAGGGGGTTGATATGAATACGATGAACTGCAAGACCTGCCACACGCATCTCCCGGATCTGCTGCTCGAAGACGGCTACGAGGCCGCGCACCCGGAGATTGCCGCGCACCTGAAGGAGTGCGAGAGCTGTGCGAAGGAGCTTGCGGAGCTGCGATCGACGATGGAAGTGATGGACGCGTGGACGGCTCCCGAGCCGACGCCGTACTTTGACTCCAGGCTGCGGGCGCGGGTGCGTGAGGCGGCGGCGGCACAGCCGGAGGGTTTGTTGGAGCGGCTGTATGCGTTCCTGACGTTCAGCACCAGACTGCAGTGGCGTTCGGCAGTGGCCGGAGCGTTGATGCTGGTACTGCTGATTGGCGGTGGAAGCTTTGCGGGGTTTGAGTATGCGAATCGCGCGCAACCGCAGCCCTCGGCGACAGTGAATGACCTGAAGATTCTGGACAACAACGCGCAGGCGTACCAGCAGATGGATCAGCTGCTGGATCCGAGCGCTAACGACGATTCGGGGGATCCACCAACTACCTAAGGACATGGGAAAGCTTCGGATTTTCGCCACAACCGCCGTTCTGGACCGTAAGTTCGGACGGCGGTTTCGGTATGATGGGCGCGCAGCCGGTAATCGGAATACGAACCACAGGGAAGCTGGCACGCCGCTAACTTCTGAGGCTTCACTCTGAATTCTCGATGAAACGTATCACTCCAACTCGCGGGCTTCGCCTCACCCTGGTGATGGGGGTGGTGGGGGTGTGCGCGGGGGTGGCGGCGGGGCAGTCTCATCACGGTGGTGGGGGCGGTGGCGGACATCAGGCGGCGCCTTCGTATCATCAGTCGGCACCGGCTCATCAAGTCGGCTCCGGCGTACCATCAGGCGGCTCCGCAGTATCACCAGGCGGCACCGCAGTCGGGTCAGCAGATGATGCCGGAGCGGTATGCGGGGCAGCAGCAGAATCCGGCTCCGGTAGAGCGGAGAGCGCCTAATCAGCCGCAGGGGCAGCCAGCGAATCAGGGGCAGAGTTCGCAGTTGGCACAGATCCAGCGGCGGAATCCGCAGGCTGGGCAGACCGTTAAGGGCGAGCATCTGGCGGAGTGGATGAATCAGCACCGCAACCTGACTCCGCAGCAGCAGCAGCAGGCGCTGGATCGCGAGCCTGGGTTCCGTGATCTGCCGCAGGCGACGCAACAGCGGATGCACGACCGGCTGACGCAGCTGAACGCGATGAATCCGGATCGGCGCGAGAGGATCCTGAACTACAACGAGCGGATGGAGCACCTTTCGGTGGACCAGCGGACCGAGGTGCGCGGGTCGCTGCAGCAGCTTGGGTCGCTTCCGGAGGATCAGCGGCGGCAGGTGGCCAAGTCTTTCCGGGAGCTGCGAGAGCTTCCGCCGGAGCAGCGCGGGGCGGCGCTGAACTCGCCGCAGTATCAGTACATGAACCCGGCGCAGAGGAACGCGCTGAATAATCTGTTGCGCGTCGAGCCGCTGCTGCCTCCGACGGAGCAAAATCCGCGGTAAAGGGTACCCCCCTCCCTCCCCCCTCTTTTTGTGCAAAATCTTCAAAACAAATTAGTTAGGGGTGGACCTTACGAATTCTTGTTTGCGTAAAGTCTCTGGAATCAGGACTTTGCAAAATGCATATTGTGCAAAATCTTCAAAACACAGGGGTTATCCGCGCAGGGGGATGCACTTTTTCAGGTGTGGAAGGGTCCGCCGGGGCTGAAGCCCCGTTCTAAACAAGCCTTCATTCAGCGACCTAAAGGCCGGTGCTAATCCGGGTTAGCTGCGGAAGAAGTTTTTGGCGAGGAAGAGGACGTTGGCGGGGCGCTCGGCGAGGCGGCGCATGAAGTAGGGGTACCACTCGGTGCCGAAGGGGACGTAGACGCGGACGCCGTAGCCCTTGGCGACGAGTCTGCGCTGCAGGTCGCGGCGGATGCCGTAGAGCATCTGGAACTCGAAGGCGGATTTTTCGATGCGGTGCACTTTGACGAAGTGGCAGAGGTCGTTGACGATGGCCTCGTCGTGGGTGGCGATGCCGCAGAAGACGCCGCTGGGGATCAACTTCTTGGCGCAATGAAGGTAGTTGGCGTCGACATCGGACTTGGCGGGGAAGGCGAGGTCGGGCGGCTCCTTGTAGGCGCCTTTGCAGAGGCGGATGCGGATGCCTTCGCGGATGAGGCGATCGCAATCGTCTTCGGTGCGGAACATGTAGGCCTGGAGGACGGTGCCGACGGCTCCGGGGAAGCGCGCGAAGAGGCGCTCGGTCATCTGGATGGTGGCCTCGGTGTACTCGGAGCCTTCCATGTCGATGCGGACGAAGTTGTTGTAGCGGGCGGCGTGGGCGACGAGGTCGCCAACGATGCGCTCGGCGAGCGCGGGACCTTCGGTGGAGTTCGATTCGTGGCCGACGTCCATGCCCATCTGGGTGAGCTTGAGGCTGACGTTGGCGTTGAGGTTGTGGGTGGCGATCTCGTCGAGGAGGCGATGGTAGGTAGCCGCCGAGGCGATGGCATGCGGCTCGTCGGTGACGGATTCGCCGAGGGCGTCAAGGGTGACGGCGATGCCTTCGCGGTTGAGTTGCTGCGCGGCGGCGATGGCTTCCTCGATGGTCATGCCGGCGACGAAGCGGTGCGAGACGCGGCGGCCGAGGGAGGAGCTCTCGGAGAATTTGCGGAACGGCTTGTTGGTGGAGAGGCTGATGAAGAAGGAGCGCAGCATGCAGGAGATAGATTAGGGCATGCGGGGGTGGTGTCGTCCGTGTTTTGCGCACCCTCCTTTCAGCTTTGGTATACGCTTATCTCCGCACAGAATCCTTGGAAATCTTGAAGAGCTTGGACATTCCATGCTCGAAGGCTTCTAGTGCCTTCAGACCTTCGTGGTATTCGTGTTTCATGTCGTTTATCGATCAATGCCAGATCATGTACAGCCTGAAGAGAACACATCAGCCCGAACCAAGCGACCGCATACCAACCCAATAGCAGCAAAGACGTTGTGTCCCATTTGCACGAGCAGAGCGAAGCTGAAGAAAAATCACGCGAAGGGCCTATCAGGTAGTACCCCGAGGACGAACAATCGCCAGATACGAGCGATGTGAAGCATGCGTTATGACGCCTGAAGTTCCGCGCGTCCATAGATCATGTATCGGGTCTCACTGGGATTTCAGTCCTGTAATCGGTCGGAGCATATTGCACCGCTTAAGGATGCGCTTCACGTGAGCTAGAGACCCAAGCGCATTTCTGTGGCCATGAGTATCTCAATGCCTGTCTGATCGTTGACGGCCATGCGTCGCTGTCAACATTATCTGATGCAATCGGATGAACATCGGCACGACTCTGCACTAGATCTTCGGGTCCATGCGCAGTCAATGCGAGGCCTCGAGCAATGTCTCGACACCGAGCCGTACGAGGCCATCTGAATCTGTAGGCATTCGTCCAGACCAGAGAATTCGCATCGTGAGGCAATCGGTTGGAGGCACCTCTCCGAATCTCTGAAGCTCATCGACTCGAACAGCATCCAAGGATCACAATGGGAGTCAGCCGATCCTCATAGCGTTCGTGAAGTCTATCAACTCCATCTTCGACACCGACAGTGTTGCTCTATTCATGCAAAGCGTTACTATGATCTTGCGAACGAGACCCAAATGCACTAACGGGACCTACGTTCTCGATGGCTGGAAATTCCGTCAAAGCACGACATGGTCTTTGCGCCGACTGGACGCAGAGGTTGAAATAGCGCAGCCCTGCACGGCGTCGAACTGTGCACTACCTGCACGTCGGGTAGTCTGTGCATAACGTTTATATCACTGACGAATGCTGGATCGCTTCGATAGCGTCAGTAGTACTTCGGTTTCAACGATTATCGAATGGAGTGGAATCGCTAGCAATCGGGAGCCTTTCTTGATCGCGAGCGGTCGCTTTGGGGTTCGTTGGTGGCGCAGCGAATGCATACCCCAGGGGCTAAAGCCCCCTTTCTCGTCACACGTAGAGAGGCCCGAGCCTGAAGGCTCGGGTTACCTAGAAGCGAAGACAAAATACAGGGGTCTCTCCACTGCGCACGGCTTCGCCGTGCTTCGGTCGAGATGACAGGGTTTTGGCGTCGAAGCGGCTCCGCGCATTCTGAGTAGAGGACATGATTAGAGTGGGTCGCGGTGTTGCCAGTCATCGTCGGCGAAAAGAGACCCGAGCCTGAAAGGCTCGGGTTACCTAGAAGCGAGGCTGCGGACGAAGCGTGTGGGCGATCGTGGCGATCCGAAATACGGAGGTCCTTCGCCTAACCACCCCATCGAGCAAAGAACGCTCGCTGGGGACCCCGTACGGCTCAGGATGACGGCATCAAGAGAGTGATGGCTCAACGTTCGTCGTTCTTATTTTTTCGTCGTTCCTGTTTTTAGAGTGGGTCGCGGTGTTGCTTTAGACAGGACTCGATGTTGTGGACCCATTCGGGGCCGTCGTTGCGATGGTGTTCGGCCATCTCGGTGACGTGAGCATTGGCGGCGGGATCGAGTGCGGTGTGGATGTAGGTTACGTCGACGTGGGTTCCGCCAGGCGCTGGAGTCAGATGCACGTCGACGGTCATGACCATAGCCGAAGGAATGATGGCGACGTATTGCATGTGGCCTTCGGCGAGATTGAAGACAGTGTTCACCCAGGTCATGTTGTAGGGGCCGTGCGCGACGGTGAAGACGGCGTCCTGCTGATCGTGCGCGGGTTGCGGGAAGACGAAGTGAGGATCCCAGTTTCCGCCTGCCCAGCAGCGCTCGCCTTCGGGGCCGAAGAGAGGCGCGGCCTGCGCGGGCGGCACGCTGAGGTCGAACTGAAATGCGCTGCGCACCTGAACCGGCTGCGTTGCGGCCGGAGTGGATGACTGATTCTGGGTAGGTGGGAGTACGAGCAGAGGGCTAAGCAGCGAGAGAAATAGTTGACTGCGCATGGATTCGAGGTCCTTTCGTCACGAGTGCCGATGCGAGCGGCGAGTCGCGAGATTTGATGTCAAAAATATTTGACATGCCGAACCATAGCGCGTTAGAGTTTTCATGTCAAATATTTTTGACATGGAGATGAGAGCGATGGGCGACCTTTCTTACCAGGAGCGGACGCTGTGGGGTTCGCTGGTAGCGGAGCTGGTGGTGTATCTGCCGTACTTCTTTGTGAATCTTCACCAGGCGAATTCGGTGAACAAGGTTGCGGGGACGATCTTCGCGATCATTGTGCTGCAGATCATCGTGCAGTCGATTATTGCGGCGGTGACGCGGCATCGGATGACCGATGAACGCGACAAGCTGATTCAACTGCGGGGGTATCGAGCGGGGTATCTGACGTGGGTGTCGCTGATGGTGGTGGGGTTGGGCATGCTGTGGTTCCACTCGCTGGCGGGAAACTTTCCTGTCCACGCGGGCTTTGTGGGACTGCATTTTCTGAATGTGTTCTTCGGGATGCTGGTGATCTGCGGACATTGTGAAGACGGTGACGCAGATTGTGGCGTACCGGAGGGCGTTGTAATGCCGGGGCTCAGGAATACGATTCGCGAGTTGCGGGCGGATCGCGGGATGACGCAGCAGGAGCTGGCGGATGCGATCGGCGTGACACGGCAGACGGTGATTGCGATTGAGCTGGATAAGTATTCGCCGTCGCTGGAGACGGCGTTCAAGATTGCGATGGTGTTTGGGGTGCCGCTGGAGAAGGTGTTTCAGTATGGGGCGAAGGGCAGGAGGTAGGAAGCAAAGGCAAGAGCGTTGACGCAAAGGGCGCGAAGGAACGCAAAGAATCGCGAAGAAAGCGATCAGCGGGGGTGGGGTTCGGGGCGGGCGGCGGGAGGGGTGATCATCGCGCTGGTGTCCTTCATGGTGGCGATGGCTTCGTCGTAGCGGCCGCGGAGGGAGTTTTTGCGGATCTGGGCCATCTCCTTGAGCATCTGCATGCCGTCTTTGAGGTAGGAGATGCGGCTGCGCTCGTCGTGGCCCCAGGTGACGGGGACTTCGACGATGGTGTAGCCGAGCTTGCGGGCGATGAAGAGGAGCTCGGGGTCGAAGCCCCAGCGCTCGATGGTCTGGAGGCGGAAGATGACCTGGGCGGCGTCGCGTTTGAAGGCCTTGAAGCCGCATTGGGTGTCCTTGTAGGGGAGGCCCATGATCTTGCGCGTGACCCAGTTGAAGCAGCGGCCGAAGAAGCGGCGGTAGAGCGGTTGGTGGATGGTCTGGCGCTGCTTGTCGAGCCAGCGGGAGCCGATGGCGACGTCGGCGCCGGCGTCGAGGGCTTCGAAGAGACGCTCGGCTTCTTCGATGGGCGAGGAGAGGTCGGCGTCGGTGAACATGACGATCTCTCCGGTGGACTGGAGGACGCCGTTGCGGACGGAGTAGCCCTTGCCGCGGTTGCCGTCGTTGCGGACGAGGTGCAGGTTGGGATGCGTGAGCATCCAGCGCTGGACGATGTCGGCGGTGTCATCGGAGGAGCCGTCGTCGACGACGAGGACCTCGGCGTCCCAGTGGCGCTCGGCGACACAGGAGAGGACGCGCGAGAGGGCGTGCTCGATGCGCGCACCTTCGTTGTACGCGGGAATCACGATGCTGAGGCTGGGAGAGCTCACGTGCCTTTCGGTTTGCCGCGTTGCGAAAAAACGCAACGAATCGGCGAGTTTATGATACGTCATTTTTACAGAGAGGAAAGGAATTTGAAGGCTTGAAGAGTTGATTGGATTCGAAGCGCAGCGATGGGATGCGGAGACGCACAGGTGTGGGCGCTGCTACACTCTGCGGCATGAGTGACCAGGGCAGACCACCGTATCAACAGCAGTATCCGCAGCAGTCGGCTTCGTATCCGCAGCAGGCGCCGGGCGCGCCGGCGCAGGGACCGTATGCGTATGCGCCGTATGCCTATCCTTCTCCTTATGCGGCACCGAGACGGTCGGGGTGGTTCTGGGCGGCGATCTTCGCGGCGATTGTGGCAGTGGTGGTGATTACGTTCGCGGTGATGTTCGGAAGAATGTTCGCTGCGGTGGCGGGGGCGGGCGGAACGTCGAGCTTTGGAGAGCCGAGCATTGGGGTTATCGACATCACGGGCGTGATCGTGGATGCGGACAAGATCGACAAGCAGTTGGAGCGGTTTGGGAAGGATGATGGAGTGAAGGCGATCATCCTGCACATCGACTCGCCGGGTGGAGGAGCGGCGGCCTCGCAGGAGGTGTACCACGAGGTGCTGCGAGTGCGGAAGGATCTGCACAAGCAGGTGGTGGCGTCGGTGGAGAGCGTGGGCGCGTCAGGAGCGTACTACATCGCGTCAGGGTGCGACCGCATCTATGCGAACCCGGCGAGCGTGGTGGGATCGATTGGCGTGATTATGGAGTGGACGAACTACGGCGAGCTGCTGAAGTGGGCGAAGCTGAAGAGTGTGAGTCTGCACGATGGCGAACTGAAGGACGCCGGTGACCCGACTCGGGACATGACGCCGAAGGAGCAGGCGTACTTTCAGGGGCTGATCGACAACATGTATGCGCAGTTCATCCGCGATGTGGCGGCGGGACGACATACGTCGGCGGAGAAGATTCAACCGCTGGCGACGGGACAGGTGTGGACGGGCGAGCAGGCGCAGCCGCTGGGGTTGATCGACGCACAAGGCGGATTCAGGGCGGCGCTGCTGGATACGGCGAAGCGCGTGGGGCTGCAGGGCGAGCCGCGGATCGTTCGTACGCCGAGAGATGTGCACGGACTGCTGGGCCTGCTGACCGGAGATGAGACAACGGATCTGTTCAGGAATCCGACAAGCCTGCTAAATCAATCTCCGGGTTTTTACTTCCTGTGGAAATAGCGTAGAGCACTGCCGGACGATGGCGGGCGCCGAAGGTGACGCCGACACTAGACGTGTGTCAGTGGGAGCTGAGCGGCGGTGCCGTCTGGAAAATGCTGAAAAAGAAGGGCTTGGCGGAGTCTTCTGATGATCGGCGGGAGCTGCGAGAGGCTGGAATGAAGCCGAGCTTGAGCGGGATACTGCGTGAAGAGGGGCGAAAAGAGGGTTCCGGGTTACGTGTGTAACGTTACATTTATCGTTCCGCGAAGGTAGCAACCCTGCATAATCTAAGTACGCTCTAACAGTCGTCCCACCGGTGTACAACTAACAGTCGTTCGACCTGCGTGTAACACCAATGGGACCTCATCAATACCTCTATCGTTGGCTTTCCGGAGGCCTCTAATGCGACTCAAGTTTGTTTTGTGCGGCGTGACGACTCTCATACCTGGGCTGCTGCTGACTGGCTGCGGGATGAATCAGATGTCCAGTGTTACGCCGAATGTCGTATCGCCCGCGGTGTCGGGCCGGTCGTTCGGCGGACAACAGCCGCTGGTGGGCGCAACGATCTCGGTCGCCGAGATGGGAACGTCGGGATATGGATCGAACGGCATCATCCTGGCGTCGACGATTACGGACCAAAACGGTAACTTCAGCTTCGCGCCGGGAGCGTATACGTGCCCGCAGTCGGACACGCCGGTGTACCTGCTGGGAATCGGCGGCAACGCGGGTTCAGGCAACAACGGGTCTGTGGTGCAGGCGGCAGCGCTTGGGACGTGCGCGAATGCGAAGAACAGCTTCGTGGTGATGAATGAGGTGACGACCGCGGCGACGGCGTTTGTGTTGTCGCACTTCTTCTCGACGACGCTGGGCGGCGTGAATGGAGCGAACGACTGGTTCGGCGGACCGTCGACGAGCTCGGGTGGGACGACGGTGTATTCGCAGGGGCTGGCGATGGGCAGCGAGGTCACGCTCCCGACGATTGTGAACATGGCTGCGGGCCAGGCCAACCAGACCCAGAATGGGTATACGGTCGAGTGGCAGAAGATCAACACGATTGCGAACATCCTGGCGACGTGCGTGAACAGCTCGGGCTCGACGAGCTCGACCGAGACGCATACGCCGTGCGGAAAGCTGTTCAACTGGACGGCGAACGGCGCGGCGACGCGGCCCTCCGACACACTGCAGGCAGCGGTGCAGATGGCGCTGTTTCCCACGACCCAGGTGAATAACCTCTATAACTCGATTTCGGGGCAGGCTCCCTTTTACCCGAACTGGCGTCGGCTCCCAATGACTGGACGATCGGAGTGGCCTACACGAGTTCGGGAGTCGGCCTGGCGGTGGACACCGGAACGGTGAGCACGCTGGACATCGACACCTCCGGGCGAATCTGGTTCCCGAGCAACGCGGCAGGAAAGGCCGGCGCAGCGTACTTCGACCCGGTGAGCCAGAGCTTCAATGGCCCGTTCAACTCGACGGGGCTGCTGCAAAAGCTGGTGCATCCGCAACAGGTCGCGATCGATGCGAACGGATTCGCGTGGTACAACGACAGCGCGTCGTCGTTGGTGCCTGGATTCATGGTTTCATCGCCTATGACGACGGAGACTGTTTCCCTGCCGGGCACGATAAGCAATGCTGTGACGGTGGGTGGCGACGACCGCGTCAACGTGGGAATCACGGCCGGAGCGACGTTTGAGCTGGCGAATATCTCGGCAGACCGATCGACCTTCGCGGTGGATCCGGGAATCTTGTTTCCGTTCGAGGTGTCGTCGATTGCGGGCGACATCGCCGATGGCGATGCGGTGACGATCGTCAATCCGACGACGACGCAGATGCGGAGCTACTACGTGTCGGCGGCGCCGGCTGAGACGGACATTGTGAACTCGAATGACGACAGCGGACAGGTGCTCTACACCGGCAACGACTACATTTCAGTGCGGGCGTTCTCGGGCAGCGGGGAATAACAAAGATGCGCTGTGCATCTATTCGCAGGCGCAGTGCTTCAACCTGCAGGGCGCCACGAAGAATACCGGGGAAGGGATTGCCATCGACGGCGGCAAGAATCTGTGGATAGCCGAGAGCAGCGATCAGGCGGTAATCCAGGTGCCAGTGAATAACCCGGGAGGCGCCCTGGGCGATGTCTACCAGAACAGCAATGGCAACAACAACGTGCCAAATAACGAGTTCCTGCATGGCACCGGCAACGGCGCAACCGCGACCGCGCCGTATGGCATCGGCATCGATGCGACGGGGAACGTCTGGGTGACGAACGCGGGCTGCAACGTTAGCGATTGCGTTCCGGGCAGCTTTACGCTGACGGAGATTGTGGGCGCGGCGTTCCCGACGATCACACCGGTTTCGGCGCAGATTACGAGCGGCGACCTGGTGGGAACGGAACCAACTCACTAGTCTCGAAAGACGACCCAAAAGCCCGTGCTTCGGCACGGGCTTTTGCTTTTTGAGATGAAAATGCGAGTGGCCTCTCAGCTTTTGACAGGAGCCGCGGAAGCTGCGAATCGATAGGCTGCGTCCAGAGGTTCCTATGCGACTCCAGTCTAGGTTTTTGGGCCGCGACGGTTCTTGTACCGTCGCTGGTGCTGGCGGGCTGCGGCGTGGAGAAGAAGCTGGCAAAGGCGCTGAACGTTGATTCGCCCGAAATCACGGGGCAGGCGTTTGCGGGGCGACAGCCCATCTCGGGTGCCACGATCTCGGTCATGGAGATGGGGACGACGGGCTATGGATCGACGGGGACGGTCCTGGCGTCGGTCACGACGGACAGCGTGGGAAACTTCCACTTCACGCCGGGGTCGTACACATGTCCGCAGTCGAACACGCCGGTGTACCTGGTGGGAATCGGCGGCAACGCCGGTGCGGGAAGTAATAATCCGTCGCTGGTGCTGGGAGCGGGGCTGGGCACCTGTGCGAATGGGCAGAACGCCTTCGTGATCATGAACGAGGTGACGACGGTGGGGCTGGCGTTCACGCTGGCACACTTCTTCTCGACGACGCTGGGCGGAACTGCGCCGGCGCGAACGACTGGTTTGGGGGGCCTTCGACGGGAACTGTGCCCAACATTCAGTATTCGAGCGGGCTGGTGATGGGCAACAACGTCACAATCCCGACGATCGTGTTCAATGCTATCGGCGCGGCGAATCAGAGCGGTCACGAACGGCTCGGGCACGACCTACACGGTGGAGTGGCAAAAGATCAACACGATGGCCAACATCCTGGCGGCCTGCGTGAACACAAACGGATCGACGAGCACGACCGAGACGACGACGACGTGCGGCAAGCTCTTCAACGACACGAAGAATGGAGCGGCTGTGCGCCCCTCGGACACGCTGCAGGCTGCGGTGCAGATGGCGCTGCATCCCGCGTCCAATGTTTCGACTCTGTACAACCTGATTGCGGGGCAGCCTCCGTTTGTACCGCAGCTGACGGCGTTCGCCGAATGACTGGACGATCGGCGTGAGCTATACGACCTCTGCGCTGGGCCTGGGCGTGAACACCGGCACACTCAGCACGCTGGACATCGACGCGAGCGGAAGGGTGTGGTTCCCGAGCAATGCGACAGGAAAGGTCGGCGCAGCGTACTTCGATCCGGCAAGCATTAGTTTCAATGGGCCATTCAACTCGACTGCGATGGTGCATCCGCAGCAGGTAGCCATCGATTCGGCTGGGTATGCGTGGTACAACGACAGCGCGACAGCCACGGTGGGCGGCTACCTAGAGACGGCTCCGATGACGACGCAATCGCAGTCGCTGCCGGGCACGACCAGCACCAGCCTGACGATTAGTGGCGACGACCGCGTTTATGTGGGCGTTACGAACGGCTCAACATTTCAGTTGGGGGAAATACCGGCGGCCCGCGGCAGCTACGCGCTGGTTTCGTCCATTTTTGGAGGTTCAATTACGTTCACGTACCCATCGGCTTCACTGGCGGGCGACACAGGCAACGGCGCCGGGATAGCGGCCTCCGACCCTGTGGGCACGCAGTTGCAGGATTACCTGCTGTTAGATGGTCTGTTCTCGATCCCGGTGGTGTCTGCGACGAACGCCAACAGCGGCCAGGTGGTCTATACCGGCGGCATCAACTACATCTCGGTACTCTCGGCTACTGCGAGTCCCGTTGATGGGCTATGCACCTATCAGGATAGGACATGCAACACCATCAACGTCCGGAATGAAGCACGGAGTGCAGGGGATGGCTATCGACGGCAACAGCAATCTGTGGGTGAGTGAAAGCGCTAACGGTGGCGTCCTCCAGATTCCTGAGAGTAATGCGACGGCAGAACCCCGTGCCGGCGACTGAATTCCTGCACGGCACAACAGGGGCGACGGGCGGCGGCACTGTAACTGCGACTGCGCCGTATGGCATCGGCATCGATGCGACGGGAAACGTCTGGATGACGAACGCCGGCTGCAATACGACCGGCTGCACGCCGGGCAACTTTACGCTGACCGAGATTGTCGGCGCGGGGACTCCGACGATTACGCCGGTTTCGGCGCAGATTACCGGCGGTGGCGATGTGGGCACGAAACCGACCCACTAGGGTCTCTATCAGCTTTTGACAGAAGCCCGGCGAAGACTACTGCGGTAGGGTTTTTTCAGAGGCGCGCCATGCGACTCAAACTCCTTATTTATGGTGTGACGGCGGCGACCTGCTCCCTGCTGTTGGCGGGCTGCGGTATGGATCAGATGCCGACGGTTACGCAAAACGCGGATTCGCCGGCCATGGCGGGACGCGCGTTTGGCGGGCAGCAGCCGATCGCGGGCGCGACGATCTCGGTAATTGCGATGGGGACGTCGGGCTATGGATCGACGGGGACGATCCTGGCGTCGGTCACGACGGACAGCGGAGGGAACTTCAGCTTCTCACCGGCTGCGTACAGGTGTCCGCAGTCGGACACGCCGGTGTACCTGCTGGGGATCGGCGGCGACAGCGGCTCGGGGGAAAATTCGTCGGTGGTGTTGGGAGCGGGGTTGGGCACGTGCGCGAGTGGGAAGAACAGCTTCATCATCATGAACGAGGTGACGACGGTGGGGTTGGCGTTCGCGCTGGCGCAATTCTTCTCACCGACGATCGGCGGAGGGAACGCGGAGAACGACTGGTTTGGCGGACCATCGACGTCGTTGGGTGGGACAGTGCAGTACTCGAGAGGGCTGGTGATGGGTAACAACGTCACGATCCCGACAATTGTGTTCAATGCGATCGGCGCAGCGAATCAGACCGTTACGAACTCTTCGGGCACGACCTATCACCGTCGAGTGGCAGAAGATCAACACGATGGCGAATATCCTGCTGGCGTGCGTTAACTCTTCGGGCGCGACGAGCACAACCGAGACAGGGACGCCATGCGGCAAGCTCTTCCGCTACACGCGGGTTTCAGTGACCTCGCGGCCTTCGGATACTCTGCAGGCTGCGGTGCAGATGGCGCTGTTTCCTACGGTTGAGATAAACAACCTTTACAACCTCATCACGGCAACGCCTGCGTTCACTCCGTATCTTTCGTCACCACCGAATGACTGGACGATTGGAGTCGGTTACACGACGGCAGCCCTTGGCCTGGCGGTGGATACCGGGACGATCAGCACACTGGATATCGATGCGAGCGGGAGGATCTGGTTCCCAAGCAATGCGGCAGGAAAGGCTGGCGCAGCGTACTTCGACCCGGCAAGCCAGAGCTTCAATGGGCCGTTCAACTCGACGGGGCTAGTGCATCCGCAGCAGGTTGCGATCGACGCGAACGGGTTTGCCTGGTACAACGACAGTGCGGCGGCGACGGTGTCCGGATACCTGACCTCGGCACCGACGACGACGCAGACTTGTCACTGCCGAATACGGTGAGCGACAGCTTGACGGTGGGAGGCGACAACCGCATCAATGTGGGCATTACGACTACGAACTCATTGGTGGATGCGCTGGCGAATATCTCGGCCGACCGCAGCAGCTACGCGCTCGCTCCCCATCACGTTCCCGTTCACGGTGACGTCGATGGCGGGTGACACGAGCAACGGCGACGCGGTGACGATCACGGACTTGGCGAGGGAGGCGATGCAGGGTCACTACGTGACCGCTGTTCCTGAGACGACGGAGATCTTCGGCGCGAACGATAACAGCGGCCAGGTGATCTTTACCGGCGACGATCATGTCGCGGTGCGCTCCTATTCGGGCACCGGCAATGCGGCGAATGACGGTCTCTGCATCTACTCGACCGGGAATTGCTACAACTTCACGGGCGCGCGAAGGAATGCTGCTGAGGGGATGGCGATCTCCGGCGGCAAGCACCTCTGGGTGGCGGAGAGTGCGGACGGGAGTATTCTGCACGTTCCAGTAAGCAATCCGAGCGCGACCGGCGCGAGCATATATCTGAACCTCACCCTGCGCAGAGTCCCGGCGACCGAATACCTGCATGGGCCCGGGAACGGCGGGACCGCCACAACTCCTACCGGCGTCGGCGTGGATGCGACTGGAAACGTCTGGATGAGCAATGCGGGCTGCACCGTTACAGGCTGCACGCCCGGCAACTTTACGTTGACGGAGATCGTAGGCGTGGCGGCGCCGACCATTACGCCGGTTTCGGCGCAGATTACCAGCGGAAACCTGGTGGGCACGGAACCGACAAACTAGTCTGGAGGGGTAAGCTTCAGGTACTACGACGTGCGGCCCCAGGCCTGCGCATCGATCTTCCACTCCTGGCCATGCTTTGAAAACGTATAGGCGAGCGTTCCGGTCCGAACGGCCAGTCTGCCCCTTCATCGTTACCGTGAGAGTCCCCGCTATGACGGCGTACGCGTAGGAGCCCTCCACGTTCCAGAACCCCATCTCGTACGACAGATGTTCGTATGTGACCCCAAACTTCTCGCGCCACTTCGCTACGTCAGCGAGCCAATTCGCTGGAGCATTCGGGTTTAGCCAGCGATAGGGTGCGATGCCATCGATGATGACGGCGGTGTCGCCAAAAACACCAAGGAAAAGCTCCGTATTCTGGGTGTTGAAGCCGTTGATATTGCCCTCGATGAGGGCCTGAATTTCACTCGGTGGGTTGCTCATCACGGTCATCCTCCGGCCGTTTCGCGCGTACAGTCCTCTGCAACCATACGCATCACCGCTGCACCAACCACTGGCAAATCAGGTAGTTTGTGACGGAGTGGCACCAGGGCGCCGGACTGGCTCGAAGGACGACCCAAAAGCCCGTGCTACGGCATGGGCTTTTCTATTGCGAGAGGGTGCGCGGGAGGTCCGGGGTGCATCTCACCTTCGAGAACCAGAGGTGGCACTGAGAAATTTTTGCAATTAGGTGAGCCGTGCTGGTGGGTGAAAACGTCTAAGTGGCTTAGACTAAAGGGGCAATGTACCGCTAGCGCGAGATCTCTGGCCCGGGAGAACCCTCATGACGAAAGCTGATCTAGTCGACCAGGTCACCGCACTCGGCGATCTCACACGCCGTGACGGTGAGGTCATTGTCGATACGCTGTTCGAGTCCATCATCAGCGCATTGAAAGCCAACGATAAGGTGGAGGTCCGCGGCTTTGGGAGCTTCCGCACACGACAGCGCAACTCGCGCACCGGACGAAATCCGAAGACCGGAGCCGCGGTTGCGGTTCCGGCGAAGCGGGTCCCGTTCTTCAAGCCGAGCAAGGAGTTGCGGGACCTGGTGAATCCGGGCGAGGCGGAGGCCCGGACGAACAAGGATGGGGATGACGGCGAAGTCGATCCGCATCATCCGCCGCCGATGTAATCGGCGATAACGTACACTCGGCTCAACATGAATGCGATTGCGGTGCACGACCTCAGCCGGAGCTTCAATGGCTTCACGGCTGTTGATCATATTGATCTGACTGTTGAGGCGGGCCAGTTCTTCGGTTTTCTGGGGCCGAACGGGGCTGGAAAATCCACGACCATCAAGATGATGACGGGCCTGCTGGCGCCGACGACGGGGACGATCGAGATCCTCGGCCAAGACCTGTTTCAGAATCCGCTGGAAGTGAAGCGGAATATCGGCGTGGTGCCGGAAGGCATGGCGCTGTTCGGCAAGCTGACGGCGCGCGAGTACCTGGAGTTTGTGGGCCGGATGTATGGGCTGGACAAACGAACGTCGCAGGAACGGACAGCCGAGTTGCTGGAGTTCATGAATCTCGCGAACGAACCGAAGAAGCTGATCGCGGACTTCTCGCATGGAATGGGAAAGAAGCTGGCACTGGCAGCGGCGGTGATTCATGGGCCGAAGGTGCTGTTTCTGGACGAGCCGTTCGAAGGCGTGGATGCGGTGGCAGCGGGCACGTTGAAGTCGATGCTGCAGGGCATGATTGCGCGCGGGGCAACGATCTTTCTGACTTCACATGTGTTGGAGATTGTGGAGCGGCTTTGCTCTCACATTGCGATCATCGATCGCGGACGGATTGTGGCGCACGGGTCGCTGGAGGAGCTGCGCGCGGGCGTGCAGGCGAAGCTGCTCTCTACGGAGGCGCATGAGGCTGGCGCTGACTCGAATGCAAGACTGACGCTGGAACAGATCTTTTTGAGCGTGGTGGGCAAGGACTCGAGCGAGACGGCGGTGCGCGAAGGGGAGCTGGCTTGGCTCAGCTAACGGCAGCGTGGACGTCTGCGCAGACGCGTGCGCAGTTTGGCGCGATCACGCGATTGCGCTGGCAGATGTACCGGAACGGCTTCCGGCGCAAGGGCGGCAAGAGCGACCTGGCGGCGACGCTGTCGGTGGCTCCGATTGCGCTGATCATCATCAGCGGACTGTGCTTCGGGGCGGGCGCGGGCGCGGGGTGGGCAGCGGCTTCGGGACACCTTGACCGCGTGAGCTGGGTGCTGTGGGCGATCTTTCTGCTGAGCCAGCTGGCGAATCTGAACCTTGGACAGCCGGGGTCGACGTTCGATCCGAAGCAGTTGATCCGCTTTCCGATGCGTATCGGAAGCTATACGGCGGTGCGGCTGTTCTTTGGAATCCTCGCTCCGGCAAACATTATTGTGACGATGATGTCGCTGGCGGCGGCGGTCGGCGTGACGATCGCGAGGCCGGCGCTTGCAGGATGGGCGTTCGTGGCGATGGCGGTGTTCGCTGCGGTGAATGTGCTGTTCACGCGAATGATCTTCGCGTGGGTGGACCGCTGGCTTTCGACACGGCGTGCGAGAGAGGCATTCACGGCGCTGATCTTTCTGATCTCGATTGCAGCGCAGGGATTGAACTTTGCGTACAACCCCGCGTATCACAACCGCCGCGTGGACCTGCGGAAGATACAGGCAGTGCAGAGCACGATGACGAAGGTTGAGCGGTATGTGAGTGCGCTGCCGCCGGAGCTTGCGGGGAGATCGATTGCAGCTGCGGCTCAGGGTCGAGTGACCACGTTCGTTGTGAAGAATGTGGCTTCGGCTGCGTGGGGAGGTCTCTTTCTGTTTGTGTTCTCGCTGCGCATGCGAGCGGAGTATCGCGGAGAAAATCTGAGCGACCCGGCGAATGTGGTGCGGGCGGCGAAGGTGGCCAAGCATGAGGTGACGCATACGGCGCCGGCTGCGGCGTTCGTCGCTGCCTCTGCGCGGCCGGCGGATGTGACGCGTGCGGTTGCGGCGAAGGAACTGCTGTACCTGCGACGCAATACAGGATTGTTCTACGGGCTGATCATGCCTCTGCTGATGGTGCTCATCTTCGCGGGACGGTGGTCGATGCGGTGGAGTGCGCATGGGTCGACGGTGGTGCTGGCAGCGCTGGCGTATGGGTTGCTCGGAGTATTTCCGATGGGGTTCAACTCGTTTGGGCTGGACGGACCGGGAGCGCAGACGTACTTTTTCACGCCGGTGCGGCTGCGCGAGGTGCTGATGGGAAAGAACGTGCTCAGTGCAGGGCTGGCGATCGCAGAGACGATTGCGATTCTCGCGGTGCTGTCGTATTCGGGGAGGGCTCCGTCGGCGCTGATCATTCTGGATGGCCTGCTGTGGATGGTGTCGACGCTGCTGGTGCAGCTGACGGTGGGCAACTACATGTCGATTCGCTCGCCGCGGCGGATTGATCCAGGGCGGACGGCGCAGAAGCAGGCACGGCCGGCGAGCGCGTTCCTGAGCATGGGGATATTGCTGGCCTGTGGATTGGTGGGCGTGCTGGTGACGTACCTGGCAGGGTTGGGGAACATGGATTGGATTGTGCCGATTGTGTTCGCCGGCACGGCCGTGGCAGCCGCGTGGGTCTACCTCGAGAACCTGAACAAGATCGATGCGTATGGATGGCTGCATCGGGACGAGTTGTTCGAGGAGCTGCAGCGGAAGGCGTAGGTTGCGCAGGTGCAACACGCTGAAAATTGCAGGTCCGTGGTCGAAAAGGGATCAGCGTTCGTAGTGAAACGGGCGGTGTCGGGGTTCTTCGACTCCGCGTCACGGTAAGACGTGACGCTTCGCTCAGAATGACGGCTGATTCTCATTCGCTCAGGATGACAGGCTATGAAACCACGCCGATGACGCGAGAGCATGCGGCCGGTGTAGCCGTGCTCGTCGCGATGGCTGAAGTAGCGGCGCTGGCCGTTGGGAAGACGTGTGCATGCGGTGCATTCACCGACGACGGATATCTTCGAGGCGGTGAGGCCGGCGTCGAGAAGCTGACGGCGGTTGGCTTCGATGAGATCGAGGTGGATCTGGGGGCCGATGTTGGAGTGGCCGGGAGCGCGGGCGGTGAGGAAGAGCAGAGGATATTTGTCGCGGACGGGGTCGGAGTCGTAGACCTCGGAGAAGAGTGAAGGAGCGTAGGCGAACTGGCTCTCGAAGTCGAAGCGGACTTCTTCACCGACGGAATAGCAGCAGGCACCGATGCCGGGGCCGATGGCAGCGATCAAATCTTTGGGGCGCGAGCCGAACTGGAGACGCATGGTGCCGATGCCGCGTTCGACGATGCGGGCGAGGGTGCCGCGCCAGCCGGCGTGGAAGGCGGCGACGACGCGGCGGCGGGTGTCGGCGACGAGGACGGGAACGCAGTCGGCGGTGAGGATGGCGAGGAGAATGTCGGGCCGGGAGGTGATGAGGGCGTCACCGCGAAGGACGGGGCGGCCTTCGGGGGTGATGAGGGGTGCGGTTGTTGGAGCTCCGCCGCCTTCGGGACCGACGATCCGGATGAGCGGGCTGTGGAACTGGCGGATGGCGACTAGTTCGCGGGCGGCGGGGCCGGAAACGGCTTCGAGAAAGTGCTTGCGGTTGGCGGTGACGGTCTCGGCGGGGTCGTTGACGTTCCAGCCGAGGTTGAGGTCGCCGGGGTTGCCGAAGGCGGTGGTGGCGCCGCCCTCACGGGTGCTGAAGCCCGCGCGCAGCCAAGGGTAGGCCTCCCACCCGGCGGGGCGGATGAGGCCGGGGGCGAGGCGGGGCTTTCTCGTTGAGGGGCGAGGGGTTACGGTCGAGGTGCGGGGTTGCCGGACGCGTTCCCCGCCCTGCCACGTGCCGGCGCGTGTGGCCCGGCGGCCGTGCTCGAGACCGATGCTGGCGAAGAGGGCGTCGACGGCGGCGATGGCTTCAGGGCTCGCTGCCACTTCTTCAGGGCTCTCGCGCCAGTCCTTGGTGGTGCTGCTCACAGATAGATTGTAGAGGGTCGAGACGGCGGGGCGAGCTTTCAGACGGAGTCCGTACTTAAAGTGATCGGGCCCGCTTTCGGGCGGGCCCAAGAGAGGCTTTTGGGGAGGGGATACTGAAGGAAATGTAGAGGATGCCCGAGGGCAAAAAAGAGGGAGGTGCTACTACGGGTGGGACATTCTGAAATTAGCCTCTCAGTTACAGGGTTAGACGCACGACACATCCCCGGGTTGCATGAATGTTAACAATTCCGTCTCTGGGGGTGAAAGAAATGGCAACTCTTGAGGAATCAATGCGTCCAAACTCGGGGACGACCATCTCAGCGGATTTGCTCGTGGCTTATTATTGCTCGCGGCGCGACGCCTGCCGGTGGCAATCTTCGTTCGTCCACGTTTCAAAGCTAAGTTCAAAGCTATATTGCATATGAGGAAGTTAGGCGGTACGATACCGCGGTTGCCCGAATGAAAACGAGTACTCAAGTCGCCTCCCATCTCCTTCGTTCCCGAATTGGGAAAATTTGTATTGCGATTACCGGTCAATCTGCCGAAGAGATGGTGGAGAAGGCGGCGGCCGCACTGAAGGACACCACTTTTATCGAATTCCGGTTGGACTATCTGCCGAAGCCGGCCGCGGCGCTGCCGGTGCTGAAGCAGTTTCTGAGCGAGAATGGCGCGGCGACAGCGGTCGCGACCTGCCGGTTGAAGGAGAATGGCGGCAGGTTCGAGGGTTCCAACACTGCTGCACTGGAGATTTTGCTGAAAGCTGCGGAAGCTGGATTTCAGCTCGTGGATATCGAACTCGAGTCGATCGAGAAGCTGCCGAAGACCACGATGCAGAAGTTGCGCGATGCAGGCGCGGCGGTGATCATCAGCTTCCACGACTTCAAGCAGACGGGCGATCTGGACGCAGTGTATGCGCGGATGGAGCCGTTTGCGCCGGACTACATGAAGGTGGTGCCGACGGCGCGGTCGCTGACCGACAACCTGAAGCTGATGCACTTTCTGGAGCGGATGGAAGATCGCTCGAACTCAAGCATTGTCGGCATCTGCATGGGCGAAGCGGGAATCATCTCGCGCGTGCTGGGACTGCGCGCGGGGTCGGCGTTCACGTTTGCGGCGGCGAGTGTGGGCGAAGAGACGGCTCCGGGACAGATTGCGGCGCGCACGCTGCTGGAGACCTATCGCATCGACCAGGTGGATGTGGCGACGAAGGTGTATGGCGTGGCGGGCGATCCGATCAGGTCGTCACTGTCGCCGCTGATGATGAACACGGCGTTCCGGCGTGAGACGGTGAACGCGGTGTACCTGGCGCTGCAGACGAAGAACGTCGAGGACCTGTTCAAGCTGGCGAGAGAGATTCCGATTCAGGGGCTGAGCGTGACGATGCCGCTGAAGGAAGGCGTGATCAAGTACCTGGAGCGCACGGACCCGCTTTCGGCGAAGATTGGCGCGGTGAATACGATCTCGCGGCTGCCGGATGGGAAGTTCTACGGGTTCAACACGGATGTTGCGGGAATCGTGGGGCCGCTGGAGCGGCGGTTTAGCCTGCGCAATGCAAAGGTGCTGGTGCTGGGTGCGGGCGGAGCGGCGCGCGCGGCGGTCTTTGGTTGCCGTGACAAGGGCGCGGAGGTGTGGATTCTGAACCGCACGCCAGAGACCGCGCAGAAGCTGGCGCGGCAGGCAGGAGCGAAGACGATCAAGCGCGATGCGCTGGCGAAGCAGCCGTTCGACGTGATCATCAACGCAACGCCGGCGGGAATGAGCGGGAACAAGACGAGCACGATTTTGGCGCCGGAGGAGTTGAACGCGACGGCTGGTGTTTGACCTGGTCTACAACCCGATTGAGACGCCGCTGCTGCGAATGGCGCGACAGAAGGGTATCGCGGTGATCTCCGGCGTGGAGATGTTTGTGCAGCAGGGCGCGCGGCAGTTCGAGATTTGGACGGGCAAGCCGGCTCCGGAGGAAGAGATGCTGCGCGTCGTGGTGCACTCGCTGAAGCAGAGCGGCGAGGCTGCGAGCGCGGAGACGAATGCGGGTGCGCCGGCGACGCGGATTGACGTGGGGCCACGTGCGCCGGGTTCGCATGCAGATTTCGAGCCGGCTGCGACGTCGCAGCCGCCGGTCGTTCGCGGGACCACGAATCCTGCGGCGAAGGCGGTGAAGCCCGCGCCGAAGGCGGCCGCGAATCATAAGCCGGCGCCCGCGAAGGCTGCGGCGCATGGGGCTGGGCATGGGAAGAGCGCGAGCAACGGTAAGAGCGCGGCGGCGGCGAAGGCGAACGGTAAGCCGAAGGCTGCTGCGAAGCCGGCAGCGAAGACCTCGTCGAATCACAAACCCGCGGCGAAGGCGACCGCTGCGAAGAAGAGCGCGAAGGCTGCACCAACGAAGGCAAAGCGCAAGGGATAACATCACGCCATGCGAGGTTTCGTGCCTCTTGTTGGCAGACGTCTGCGTGTGTGCACCGCTGTAGTTTGCTCAGCGACGGTGGGGTGCGCCGTCGCACAGACTCCTGCTGCCAATCCGGCGCGCCCGACCGTAACCAACCCGGCGACGCTGCCGCCGGTGGGATATCTGCAGTTTGAGCAGGGATATCTGGGGTCGGTGAATTCGCCGGAGACCGCATCGCAATATGGCGTCAATCAGGTGACGAAGATTGCGGTGGCTTCGCGGCTGATGTTGCAGGCAGAGACGCAACCGTTTGCGCACAGCCGGGAGGTGGGAGAGGCGAGTTCGACGAATGGGGCGGGCGATGTGCTGCTCGGTGCGCAGGTGGTGTTGTACCTGCCGCCTGCGGTCCCGGCGGACAATTCAAAGACCGCGCAGTCGGCGCCGCGCGCCGCGATTAGCAGGCCGACGGTGGCGTTCGGATACCTCGGGCGCGTGCATGCGGGGACGACGCCGGATATCGATCAGGGTGGATTCGCGAACAGCGCGCTGTTGCTGGTGAGCGGTGATGTGGGCAAGTTTCACTACGACACGAACTATATCTTCAACGAGCAGACGGCGGCTGAGACCTCGCCTGCGACGGGACAGAACGTGACGTTGCGGCGCGCGCAGTTTGCGCAGACGCTCTCAGTCAATCATCCGATCAGTTCGAACCTGCAGATTGAGGGAGAGCTGTATCACTTTACGCAGCCGATGGTGCATGCAACGGCTGCGGGAGAGTTCGTAGCGAGGGCGAACGCAGTGGATGTGCTATTCGCGCTGGCCTATTCCGTGCGGCCGAACATCGTGATCGATGGCGGATTCACGCACGGATTTACCAGTACATCGACGCGGTGGCAGAGCTTTGCCGGGATTACGTATCTGCTGCCGTACCGGCTGTGGCCGGGGAAAAACTAAGCGGCCGGCTGCGATTCAAACTCCCGCCCGATCCATGTTCGTAGGGCTTCCATGCTGGTCTCGCGGCCGAGGAAATCGTGCACGATCTGCTTGGCGGGCTTGGAGCCGCCGGTCTCGAGGACGACGTGGCGATAGCGCCGGGCTACGGGGCCGCTGAGGAGTTCGTCGGAAGACTGGTGTGCGAATTCCGCGAAGAACTCGAGTGCGATGACCTTGTCGTAGAGATAGGTGTAGTAGTTCGAGGTGTAGCCGACGAGGTGCGTGAAGGCGGCGTACATGCGGTTGCCGTCCACGAACTCGTACTTCGAAAAACGGTCATAGCCTTCGCGGAGGAGTGTGTCGAGATCGAGCTCGGCGGCGCGGCGGTCGTGGGTCTCCATGCTGTACGTGGCGTACATGACTTGCGTGAGCGTGCTTAGCGCGCGGCCGTGGGCGCTGGCGCGCGTCATGCGAGCGACGGTCTCCTCGGGGATGGGCTCGCCGGTTTGATAGTGCTTCGCGAAGGTGCGGAGGACGTCGGCGCGCTCGAAGAACTCTTCGAGCATCTGCGAGGGGACCTCGACGAAGTCGCCCTCGGTGGCGATCCCGCTCTGGCCGGCCCAGCGCTGCTGGCCGCCGAGGATCTCGTGCATGAGGTGGCCGAACTCGTGGAAGTAGGTGACGACGTCGGAGTACTGGAGCAGGCCGGGGTCCTTGTCGGTGGGTTGCGTGAAGTTGCAGACGAGGGAGGCCTCGGGGAATTGTTTGCCGAGGACGCCGCCGACGAGCGAGCACTCGGAGAACCACTTGCTCTTGCCTTCGCGCGGGTGCATGTCGAGGTAGATTCGGCCGATGGGTTGCGCGGATTTTGATGAGGCTTCGAAGACGTCGAAGGCTTTGACGTCGGGGTGCCAGATGGGTGCGGTGGTGTTGCGCTCGAAGCGTCACGCCGAAGAGCTTGCCGGCGATGGAGAGGATGCCCGCTTCGACCTGCTCATAGGGGAAGTAGGGACGGACGGACTGCGAGTCGAAGTCGTAGTGGGAGCGGCGGTACTGCTCCTCCCAGAAGCGGGCGTCGCTGAGGGTGAGCGGGAGGGCCTTGGGGTCGCGGCTGCGGACGAAGGCTTCGAGCTCGGCGAACTCGCGCTGCGCGGTCTCGCGGGCGGCGTGCTCGACGTCGGAGAGGAATTTGCGCATGTTGGCGGCGGAGCCCATCATCTGGTCGACGGTGGCGAGGTCGGCCCAACTGCGGAAGCCGAGGACCTCGGCCATCTCTTCGCGAACTTTCAGGAGGTCGAGGAGAACTGGTGCGTTCACGGGATAGCCGCGGTCGTTGTAGGCGAGGTACATGCGGCGGCGCAACGCGGAGCTGGCGGCGTAGGTCATCACCGGTGCGAGCACGGGCGGGTCGGTGGTGAGGGTGACCGGTGCGTCGGCAGTGAGCTGACCGTCTTTCTCGCGGACGCCAAAGCGCTCGAGGAAGTCGGCTGGGAGGCCGCGGAGTTCGTTGGGATCGGCGACTTCGATCTTGCGGACGTCGTCCTGCACGGTGCGGGCGAAGCGCATGCCGAGCTCGGTGGACTTGTCGGCGAGTTCGCGAATCTTTTCGCGGGTAGCGTCATCGCGGTCGACGCCGGCGAGGCGATAGCCGAGGAGCGTGCGCTCGAGGTAGTACTTTGTGGCGGCGTCTTCGTTGCCGGCATCGAGGGCTTCGAGCGCCTTGTAGACGTCGCGGTTGAGGCTGAGCTTGACGCCTTCGGCGGCGACAACCTGCGAGAGCGCCTGGGCGGCGTCGCGGACGGGCGCGAGCGGATGCACCATGAACATGACGTGCGCCTGGCTGCCAGCCATGCGCAGATGCCAGGCGGCCTGGTCGTAGAGCGCGAGGGTTGCGGTGGTGGAGCGCGCGGTGTGCGGAGTGAGCAGATCGGCGATGCGGTCGCGCGAGGCCTGCAGGTGGGATTCGACCCACGCCTGCGCTTCTTCGGCGGTGCTGAGGCCGGCCCAGATGTGCAGCGGGTCTGCTGCGGTGATTGCGGTGGCGGTCGGTGTGGTCTCGGCTGTCGTCTCGATCATGTGATCCTCGTTCCCTGCTTATTTTCGCCGATGCAGGGCGAAAACGCTCAGCCTACAATATGGAAGAGATGCGTTATCTGATTGTTTTGCTTGCCCTAGCGGGACTCGTGGACTCGGTGCTCGCCCTTCGCATTCATATGCAGGACCCCAACGCGGCGCCGCCGTGCGCGGTGACGGAGAAGTGGGACTGCGGCACGGTGAACCACTCGCGCTTTGCGGTCTTTCCGGCAGCGTCGTTCGACGAGCAACCGGGGTCGAAGAAGGTTCACATTCCGGTGGCGACGCTGGGCATCATCGGCTATGGGCTGATTGCGCTGGCGGCGCTGCTGGACTGGACCTGGGTCACGCTGCAGCTGGCGGAAATTGGGTTCTTCTGCGCGGCGATGCTGAGCTATCTGGAGGCGTTTGTCATCCAGAAGTGGTGCATCTATTGCGTTTGGTCGCAGGTGTTCATCACGGCGATTCTGCTGTGCAGCATTGTGGGGGCGGTTTTGAAGCACCGGCGCAGGCGATTGCAACATTCTGCCGTGGCGACGGTCTGAGCCACTACAATTCCGTGCATGTGGCCCAAGGCACTTGCACAGCTGATTGAACTGGCACCTTACATTGCGCGCATGTTGCCCGACGGCAGACCGGTACCTGCAGTCACGGGTTGCCAACGACGAGGCGACACGCGCGGCGCTGGCGAAGTTTGGCGACGATGTGCGCACAGACATTAACCGCGTGACGGCGTCGCATGAGGGCATCTATCGTCAGCTGAACGAGCAGGGCGAGCGCTTTGCGCAACTGACGGAGCAGATGACTGCGGTGCGCACGGCGGCGGAGGCGGCGGAGGAGCGCGTGGCGGCGCTCGAGCAACGTGTGTCGATGAGCAGCGCGCTACTGGCGATTCTGCTTCCGCTGAATGTGATTTTGCTGGCGCTGGTGATTTATATAGTGGTGCGGCACTAAGTATGGATGACGATTGTTGTACCTCTGCGTTGAAGTCTGATTCTGACGTGGCGACGGCTCCCGAGCGCGAGACGCGACGGCGGATGCGGTGGCTGATGCTGGCGATGTCGGGCGCGGCGATTCTACTGGCGTTTGCGGGATGGCCGATGCTGCGAGTGCATCTGCAGTCGGTTGCGGTGCTGGATCTGGTGGGCGACAAGCCGGTGCCGCCATGGCTGCGACGGTTTGTGAGTGAGCCGATTGCGGTGCGGGACCTGCAACTGCCGCTGGCGAGCGGCACGGTGCGGGCGCGGCTCTACACGCCGCTGGCGCCAGGAAGTGCGGCGCCTAAGAACGCGCCAGCGCTGGTGGTGCTGCATGGCGTGCATTATCTGGGGATCGACGAGCCGCGGCTGGAGAACTTTGCGACCGCGATGGCGGCGTGCGGCATTCAGGTGCTGACGCCGGAGCTGCCGGACATCAAGGACTACCGGGTGGGGGCGAATTCGATTGCGACGATTGGGGAGTCGGCTGAGTGGCTGACGGCGGAGGATGGCGGGCGGCCGGTGGGTGTTCTCGGGCTGAGTTTTTCGGGCGGGCTGTCGCTGCTGGCGGCGGCGGATCCGAGATATCAGAAGGATATTCGGTTCGTGATGGCGGTGGGTTCGCAGGATGAGATGAGCCGCGTGGCGGCGTACTACGAGACGGGCGAGGATCTGCGGCCGGATGGAACGGAGGAGACGCTGGCTCCGCATGAGTATGGGCCGCTGGTGCTGGAGTATGAGCACGTGGGCGAGTTTGTTCCGGCGCAGGATGTGGCGCCGATCCGTGCGGTATTGCGGGCGCATTTGTACGAGGACCCGACAGCGGAGCATGCGGCACTTGGGCGGCTGAGTGGGACGCAGACTGCCGAGGCGAAAGCGCTGATGGATACGACGCTGCCGGCGACACGATCGGCGCTGGAGCGTGCAGATGAGCGGCATGCTGACGATATGGCCGCGGTGAGTCCGCATGGGCGGCTGGCGACGCTGAAGACGCCGGTGTATCTGCTGCATGGCGCGGGCGACAACATTATTCCTTCGGCGGAGACACAGTGGATGGCGTCGGAGCTGCCCAAGCGCAGCCTGAAGGCGGTGCTGATTTCGCCGGTGCTGTCGCATCTCGACCTGGATGGGGCGAAACCGACGATGGCGGATCAGCTGCGGCTGGTGCACTTCTTCGCCGAGGTGCTGCATACGGCGGAGGTACAGTAGATATTGATGTCTAAGCTGATCTCCCTCGCTGAAATTCATGCCGCGCGCGAGCGCATCGCTTCCACTGCTGTTCGAACTCCGCTGCTGAGGATCTCGCGTGCGAGGCTGCGCATGGCGGGCTGGCCGGAGCTCTCTGATTCGATACCGGATATCTATCTGAAGGATGAGTCGGCGCAGCCGATTGGGAGCTTCAAGCTGCGCGGGGCGTACAACAAGGTTCGCTCGCTGACGCCGGAGCAATTGAAGCGCGGCGTGATCACGTACTCGTCGGGCAATCATGCGCAGGGTGTGGCGTATGCGGCGCGGGCGCTGGGGGCGAAGGCGGTGATCGTGATGCCCGAGAACGCGCCGAGGGTGAAACGTGAGGCGACTGCGGCGCTGGGAGCGGAGATTGTGACGGTCGGGCCAGCGAGCACGGAGCGGAAGTTGAAGGCGGAGGAACTGGTCGCCGAGTACGGTTACGTGATGGTGCCGCCGTATGACGATGAGGCGATCATCGCCGGGCAGGCAACGTGTGGGGTGGAGATTCTGGAGCAGCTGCCGAACGTGGAGCTGGTGCTGTCGCCGGTGTCGGGTGGGGGGTTGTTATCAGGCGTGGCGACGGGGATCAAGCTGGCGGCGGAGGCCGAGGGAAGCCCAGCACCGCAGGTGTGGGGGTGCGAGCCGGAGCTCTCCGCGGATGCTGCAGAATCATTCCGGACGAAGACACTGGTCGAGTGGCCGGCGGCGAAGACGACACGGACGATCGCAGACGGGCTGCGGACGCAGTCGCTCGGTGAGCGCAACTTTGAGCATATTCTGCGATTTGTCGACGGCATTGTGACGGTGACGGAGGACGAGATTCGGGAGGCGCTGCAGATCGTGCTGAAGGCGACGTCGATTGTGGCTGAGCCTTCGGGCGCGGTGGCGCTGGCCGCGGCGCTGTTTCACGCTCAGGAGCTTCCGGAGGCGAAGCGGATTGTGGCCATCGTCTCCGGCGGGAACCTGGACCCGGATCTGCGGGCGGAGTTGGTTGAGGAGACCGTCGCCGTCCACGCGTAGGCACGGGAACCGTCTAATCTTGCAGGTATGTCCCGCGCTCGCTTTACCGTCGCTGTCGTGTTGCTGATGTTGCCCACGCTTCTCTTCGCGCAGAAGAAGAACAAAAATGGCCAAGGGAACGATGATCCGACCGCGCGGGCTACGGTATTGCACGTCGCCAACCTGTATGTGATGGCGGACGGCAGCAGTCCGCCGATTGCGACGGTGACGCCGGGGCACGAGGTTGCCATCATGGGCCGCAACGGCGCGTGGGTGAACGTGTTTGCGAACACGGACGAGCACGAGAACGTGGACCCGGATAACGAGCCGGAGTTCAAGGATCCCAACGTGACAACTCACCAGTTCTCCGGCTGGATTCACGACCAGGGGGTCGTGGGACCGACGACGCCGAACGGCGATGCGATTCTGTACGGCGCCGCGGCGGAACTCGAGGGGCAGGCGGAGCAGCCACACGCGCCAAAGGACGCTGCCGAGGAAGCGCATCTGCTGTACAAGCGCGTGGTGGACTACTTCCCGGACTCGCCGCTGGCGCCGGAGGCCGCGTTTCGCGCGGCTGACATCCGTTGGCAGTTGAACAAGCTGGACAACAGCTCGCTGCCGAGCGCGCACGAACAGCAGGCGTATCTGCGGCCGCAGATCTACGAGGGCGACCTGAAGCGGGTGATGAAGATGTATCCGGATTCGCCGTTTGCGGCGCGAGCGGCCTATGACCTGATCGACAACAAGCTTTGCGGAGACTGGCAGGGGCTGCCGAAGTGTCCGGAGATGGAGACGCAGATTTATCTGAAGTATGCGGATCGCTATCCGGATGGGCCGAAGTCGGCGGAGGCGATGTATCAGGCGGCGTACCGGCAGGGCGTGCTGGTGACGATGTACATGGTGGACGACGACAAGAAGAACGCCGACAAGGCCGCGCAGAACTGCCAGGCGATCGCCGACCAGATGAAGCAGAAGTATTCGAAGTCAGACTATGCGGCGCGGGCGGAGAGCATCGCGTACCGCGTGAAGCAGGGGATTCCGATCTATGGGACCGACCGTAACTAAGGTGTTGCGGCGAGCGCCAAAGTTCACACGAGGGTGAATCGGCGGGCGATAGAATCGGTGGCATGCCTGTGTTCAAAGTGCTGATTTTAGCCATCGTTCAAGGACTCGCTGAACTTCTTCCTGTCTCCAGCTCCGCGCATGTGGTTGTGGCCGAAAAGCTGATGGGGCTTGACCCGTCCGCGCCGGACATGACGCTGCTGCTGGTGATGCTGCACACCGGAACCATGTTCGCCGTGATTGCGTTTTTCTGGCGGCAGTGGAAGCGGACGTACTTCGTAAGCGCGGACGCGTTCAAGCGCTTCGTGGTGCGGGCGATCTGGGCAACGGCGCTCACCGCGGTGATTGGCTATCCGATTATTCACGTGATCGAGCATCATCAGCGGGCCAAGATTCTGGAGGCTGCTGTGAGTTCGACGGCTGTGCCTTGCAGCTATGGCAAGGGCGATGTCGAGGCGCTATTCTCGCGGCTGGATTTGATTGCACCGGCGCTGCTTGCGGCGGGATTGCTGATTCTGTGGGCGGGGATGAAAGAGCGCGGCAAGTCGCCGCTGGCCAACCTGAGCTATGAGCGCGCGGCGTCGCGCTCGGGCGAGAATGTCACCTTCAAGCAGGCTGGATGGATGGGCGCGGTGCAGGGGCTTTGCCTGCCATTCCGTGGATTCTCGCGCTCCGGCGCGACGATTTCGACCGGCCTGCTGACGGGGGCGGAGCGCAGCCGAGCAGAGAGATTCTCCTTCGCACTCGCGGTGATTCTGACACCGCCTGCTGTTGCACGCGAGGCGTGGAGGGTTTTCCGCGCGGCGCACGATGCCACGCCCGGATGTCATCCGGCTAATCTGCACTCGAGCATCGCCGCGGGCGTACTGGGGATGCTTCTGAGCTTTGTGGCCGGGCTGGCAGCGCTGCGCTGGTTGAGCTCGTGGCTGGAGAACGGCCGCTGGTACTTGTTCGGAATCTACTGCGTGGTTGCGAGCGGCGTGGTCTTTTACCTCCACCACCTCGGCTACTGACGATCGGTCCCTGACGCAAGAAAGGCGGCCTGCGCGGCCGCCTTTTGTAGCTACGTGATTGGTTGTGACTATGCAGCCTTCGCGTCGCGATGGCTCTTTACGTAGTCGTGTGAGTCATTGATGTGTGCCTGCTGCTCCGTCAGAAGCTGGCGGATGGGCAGTGGGAGGTTGTGCTCGAGCGCGTCCTTGTAGGCCTTCTTGGCGACATCCTCGCCCTGTTCCGCCGTGGCGAGGAGTTCGTGGTCCGAACCCATGCCGAGCTTGGCCTTGAGGTCGCCCCAGGCGCGATGAAGTGCGCCTGAGGTTGAACCGGACTCCTTGACGTCGGCCATGCCTGCGCGATGAAGCTCATTCTCGAGCTCGGCGCGGAAGTTGGCACGCTTGAGACTCTCGGCCAGGAAGTAGCGCTTCAGTGTTTCGTCTTTGAGGTGCTCCCCGATGTCGGCGAAGCCCTTCTGCCCATCCTGCAGGACTTTGATGACGTCGAGCAGGACCCGTTCCATTTGGCGGTTCTTCTCCGACCCGTCGAGTGAATTTGCCATGATTCTCTACCCCATTCCTCGGATAAATGTGACGAATAATGCGACCGGGTCTGCGGCTGGCGCGATTCTCCTTTGCCGACAGCAAGGGAGAGAAATCGCGAAAATCTCCCGCCCCGGTCATCCCAAGGATGAGCGACCTCGCCCGGACCAAGACCGGATGCAAGACGCCTCCCTCATAACTGGATGCAAAACTCTGCAGTTGGTGTTGGCTAGCCGATTCAGGCCGCGCCGGCAAGGCACTAAAGGTGGCGGTCACCAGTCTGGTTCCGGCCCGCGGGGGCGCGAAATCCCACTGCGTGGCATGGAACAATAAGAGAGCTCTGGTGGTCCTCCGGTTCGCAGGCCTGCGCTGCGCAAGATGCAACATGCGCAGCGGCGGCGGACCGCGTGCGCCCGTCCATCCAATGAAGTCCCAGAGACTCGTACTTGCCCCGACACGAAGCCGCCGCCTCAACGAGATGTTGGGGCTGGTCGTACTCGTCGCCGCCGTCCTCCTTCTCCTCTCGCTGGTCACCTACAACCCCGCCGACCCGTCGCTGAACACGGTCGGCGGCGGCGCTGGAGTCCGGCCCGCGCACAACTGGGCGGGGCTTGTCGGAGCGTACCTCTCCGACATCCTGTTGCAGATCCTTGGCGTCGCGGTGCTGCTGGCACCGGTCGTGATGGGACGCATCGGCATCGCGTGGCTGCGCTCGCGGCCCGTGGGCTCGACGGCCGTGAAGGCCAGCGGCCTGCTGATGTGGCTGGTGTTCGCTCCTGCGGCCATCGCGTTGTTGCCCGGGCAGATATTGTGGCGTGGAGCGATCCCGATCTCGGGTGTCGAGGGCCGCGTGCTCGCCGACCTGATGATTGAATTCGTCAACTTCCCCGGGGCAGCGGTGATCTCCGCGCTAATGGTCGCGCTTTCGCTCTACCTGACCACGAGTTTCCTGCTGGCGACCGCACCGGAGTGGTTTGCCGAGCACTTCGGGCTCTTCCGCCGCATGCGCGACCGCTATCTCGCATGGAAGGAACGCCGGGCAGCCCGCGCAGCCAATCGTGTGGTGAGCATGAAAGCTGACGAGGACGCGAGCTTTCTCGCCCGTCGTGAGCGAATCGCTGCGCGCGAGCGCGCGGCTGCGGAGACCTCTGCGTCGAAGCCGCAGAAGGAACGCGGAGACTCGTTGTTGGCGGGCCTCTTCGGCTGGTTTGGGCGGCGCCGCCGTGCCAACCTGTCTGCGCCTGAGGTCGAAGCTGCGGAGGCTGAGGCTCTGGAGACCGGCTCGGTGTGGGAGAACATTCCACGCACGATGGTCGACGCTCCTGTGGCGAGCGGCCTGGCAACCGCGGCCGCGGCCGCGGCGCCGTATGCAGCGCAGCTCGCTGCTGCAGCTGCGCCATTGCGTTCCGCGGAACCCGTGGATGAGCCCCGCAACGTCCACGACGACTGGCTGGATGCTCCCGATCGCAAGGCGCCCGCACCGCTGTTCCCGAAGAACGCGCTGGCGGATGCACACATGCCCGAGCCCGCACCCGCGCGTTTGGCTGTGGCTCGTCAGCGGCCCGTCGCAGTGCCGGAACCACCGATGCCTTCACCCGTGGCGGATATCGCAGCGCAGAATATCGCCTTCGGCAAACGTGCGGACGCAAATATTCAGGCGATTGCTCTGCCGCCGAAATCCGTGCGCGGCTATAAGCTGCCGTCCAGTTCCCTGCTCTTCCGCGACACGGTGCAGACAACAGTACGCGAGGATGCGCTGCGAGAAGAGGCGCGGCTGCTCGTCGAAAAGTGTGCCGAGTTCGGGGTCAACGGCAACGTCGAGCAGATTAATCCGGGGCCGGTGGTCACAACCTTCGAGTTCCGCCCCGACGCGGGCGTGAAGTACTCGCGCGTAACGGGCCTCGCCGACGATCTGTGCCTCGCGATGGCCGCCGAGAGCATCCTCATCGAGCGCATGCCCGGTAAATCGACCGTCGGCATCCAGGTGCCGAACTCCGAGCGCGAGACCATCTGGCTGCGCGATGTGGTCGAGTGCGAGAGCTTCGCGAAGTCGAAGTCGCGCCTGCCCATCGCGCTGGGCAAGGACATCAACGGCCGCATCGTCACGGCGGATCTCGCGGCGATGCCGCACGTGCTCATCGCGGGATCGACTGGCTCGGGTAAATCGGTCGCGATCAACGCGATGATCATGAGCGTGCTCTTCAAGTCCACGCCTGAACAGGTCCGCATGATCCTGGTCGATCCGAAGCGGGTCGAACTCGGCATGTACGAAGGCATTCCGCATCTCTTCACGCCGATCATCACCGAGGCCAAGCTTGCCGCGAACGCACTGCGCAACGCGGTAAAGGAGATGGAGCGCCGGCTGAAGTTGCTCGCTGCGAACCATGTACGCAACATCGACCAGTTCAACAAGCTCTTTGAGAACGGCAGCGAGTATCTCTTCGAGGACGTGAATCAGGAGCCGCTGCCGTACATCATGATCATCATCGACGAGCTTGCCGACCTGATGATGCTCGATCGCGCGAACGTCGAGGAAGCGATCACGCGTATCGCGCAGATGGCACGCGCCGTCGGCATCCATCTCGTGCTCGCGACGCAGCGTCCGTCGGTTGATGTCATCACCGGCCTGCTGAAGGCCAACGTGCCCACCCGCATGAGCTTCCGCCTCGCGACCAAGGTGGATTCGCGCACCATCATCGACTCGAATGGCGCAGAGAGCCTGCTGGGTCGCGGCGACATGCTCTTCCTTCCGCCGGGGACCTCTCGCCTGCAGCGTGTGCACGCGCCTTTTGTCACGGAGAAGGAGATCAACGCTGTCACGGAGTTCTGGAAGGCTCAGGGAACAGCGGAGTATGTCACGGGCTTCCTTGAAGGGCCGAAGGACGAAAAGGGCGATAGCCTGGGCAGCGCGAACGATGGCGAAGAGAACGATCCGATGTTCGACGACGCCGTGCGCCTTGTCTTCGAGTTCGGTAAGGCCTCAACCTCGCTGCTGCAGCGCCGGCTGCGCATAGGCTACGGTCGCGCCGCGCACCTCATCGACCTGATGGAGCGCGATGGGCTTGTCGGTCCGGCCGATGGCTCCAAGCCGCGCGAGCTGCTCAAGCCGCCGAGTTACTATCAGCGAAGTCGATTCGGCGATGCGGTAAGAGTCAGTTCGTCTTCGCAGTCGGAACCATTGCGGTCTGATCGTGCTCCTTGAACCACTGCAGGATTCGGGTCCGGAACTCCACGGGGGCGACGGTGGAGGCTCCGCCGTGGTCCGCACCCTGGACGATCCAGAGCTCGCAATGACTTGCGCAGTCTCTATACAGCTCCACCGCATGATGCATCGGAATATTGCGATCTGCGGTCCCAGCGATCAGGAGCATCGGCGTTTTCGATTCTTCAACTGCCGAATGCGGGGAAGCATTCGCCAGGCTAATCCCATAACGAATCCGGGCATAGAGAATCGCGGCTTCAATCACCGGGCGTCCTGCTGTGCGCCAAAAGAGTGGGCCGAGGTGCGTCGCGCGACCCAGACGCTCGTACGCGATCTCCCTGAAGTCTGAGTAAGGCGATTCCACTGCAACCGCACAGATCTGGGGTATCACGGCCGCTGCCTGCAGACCGATTGCCGCTCCCATCGACTCACCGAACAAAAATGTGCAACCAGGATTCCGCTGCCGCACCCAGCCGACCCATCGATTCACGTCCTGCCGCTCGAGGATACCGTAGGTCGCGATTCTACCGCCGGAGTCGCCATGCTCGCGTGAATCCGGCAGCAGAACGGAGTAGCCCTGCCGAAGAAAGATGTCACCGAAGCCCGATACACCGATGCGGTTGTCCGTGATGCCATGCAGCAGAATGACCGACTCGCCGTTTGGGTTTGCCGGCTGAACGTACCACGCCTTTAGCACCGCGCCATCCGCAGCGGCCAATGAAACGCTTTCGATGTGAGCGTGGAACTCGTTCTGCACACGTCTGCCATAGCGTGCTTCGTCAGGCAGTGGGTGCTTTGGAAGACGAAGGGACAGCTCAGCAAGTTCGACCCCCGCAACGATGCAGAAGATCAAGTATGTTCCGATCAACAAAACAGCGAAGCGAACTCTCGTCATGGGTGCGCTTTGTTTACTTCCAGGCCATCGTAATAGATCAGTACGCACGCGCTCCTTTTTTGTTCACACAGGGAGGGCCATCACGTGCGCCCGGCTCCTCTACTCCACCAGACCCACGCACGCCGCGTATAGATCGCAAGACTGATCGAACACGCCGTTACACCTGCCGTCGTCACCAGCCAGTAGGGCGCGTTCGGATAAATCAGCGCCTGCACCCCATGCAAAATGAAATTCCCGTTTACCGCGTGCTCACCGCCGCGCGCCTTGAGATAGTCCTCCAGCATGGTCAGCGGGCAGGGCCAGGGTCCTACCTCCACTATGATTCCCCACACGAGGCACGCGAGATGCACGGCCGTCCACACGGGCCTTCCTCGCGTCCACACCACACCCACCAGCACCAGCACAATCCAGAGCAGGTGAACCAGAATCACCGCACCTGCAAGCGCTCCCATCATCTCGTCACGGTTTCTGACGCAGCCAGCGCAGCAGATCCGCGCGGACGCGCTCGTACTTCGGCTCACCTTTTGGATAGCGCGTGATCGTGCCGTGACCTTTGGCGCTGTACCAGTTCAGCGAAAACTCCCCTGTTGCGAAGTGCGGCGCAGGCTCAGGCTCTGCACCGATGTGCACATCGCCGGGCTTGAGTGCAGCCTCCGCCGCGGCCGTCGGTTCGAGCGAGATGTACTCCTCGGCGTGGCCTTCGGGTGAGAAGCGTTCGAAGTTGTAGCGCGCCTGGGAGCGGCCGACCGGTTCAAAATACTCGCGCACAATCCAGCGATGGCCGTTCACCTCGAAGGTGTCGATGACATCGCTCTCACGTGCGCTGATGCCAGGGGCCCCACGTTCGCGTGCCGCGCGGAGGACAGCGCGCTCGCGTTCAAACTCGTCCCAGCGGCCCAGCTCCGCCTCGATAATGACAAGGTTTTTGTGCGCCACCCAGTTCTGGGGCTGGACGGCAACGACGCGCCGAAAGTCCCACTCGGCCGCTTCGAACTCGCGCAACCCAAGCTCCGCGTCGGCCACGCCGAACTGAGCATCAACATTGCCGGGGTGCGCATGCAGATAGGCGCGATAGAGTTCCTTCGCGCGCGCGTAGTGCTTCGCCGCGAGTTCCTGGCGCGCGGCTGCAAGATCCGCTTGTGTGCCAGACACCGAGTCCGGGTTCTTCTGAGCGGTTGCGCTCGCCGCCAGCGCAAACAAAAGCAGCGCCGCAGCGAGCGGGTATGCCTTTGTTCGCGTCGATTGGAACCGCAGCTTCATCCCATGCCCTCATGCTTGTGACGCACGTACTGCAGCGCTGTCACACCGACAACAACGATCCCGGCGATCAGGAGCAACCATGGCAGATCGCGCCCAGGCCGTCCGTGCGCCTCATCTCTTCCGGAAGGCGCATAGTTTGGATTCTTCTCCTCGGGTCCGAGTGCAGCCATTGTTGGACTCGGACTCGCGACAAAATGTCGCGCATAGCCATAGGCGGGGGCGGACAGCTCCGCGTCGCCGTAACGCAGTGTGTAGCTCGTATCAGGATGCGCCTCAAAGCACAGTCTCCGCTCGCGCATCTGAAGATCGACTCGGACAATCGGCAGCGGAGAAGCAGCGCCGTTGTCAACGCTCGCGGTCACCTTTGCAGACGCGCGAAGGTTCGCCCCAATGACGGTATTGATTGTCATCTCCCGCGAATCAATCGCAGGAATCGCTCCGGCGATGGCGTTGTGCGTGACCCGGAAAATGTGTCCGGAGACGCCTTCCGCGGCTCCGAGCGCATCAAGCCCGGTCTCCATGGGAGAGGCCGCCACAGTTGCATCGCGCAGAAAGTCCTCGTGGAACTGCGGGCTTAGGACGAATTTCGCGCGCTCGAGAGGAACGTGCGCGGGGACGATCATCGTTGCGATTGACCAGTGGCCCTGCTGCTCGACCGCAGAGGTGGAGGCGACTGTGGTGTAGAGCGTCTGCTCCTCGCGACTCGGAGGCACCATCGCACCCGCAATCGTCGAAGGCGTGACGGCGATCGGCTGGCCTTCCGGGTTCATCAGCCGCAGAGCCACCCGCAGCACGGGATAACTGGATTCCCGTAGCGAGAGCACCGTCGACCGCGCAAGCCCCTGCGCGCTGAGATCAAACACGGCAATCGTGCCCAGCGGAGTTGAGCGGCCATATGCATCAACGCCGGCAACCTGTGCCGCCCCGACAAAGTTCTTTGCGTTCAGCTCCAGATCGACCTCAGTGTAATCATCGCCTGGCATCGCCAGATCGAAGACGAGTTCCCCGTTGCGGACCGCAACATTGCCAAGGGTCGCCGTTTCGGTTTCCAGTGTTGCCGGGCCACTCTCGATCATCGCGAACGGAACCTCCGACTCGCGGCTGCCACCGCGGCCTTCCGCCTCTCGAGCGTAGATGCGAATATCGCCGGCGCCGGTGCTCGCCGTATGCGCGAAGACCGTACCATCAAGCGCAGTGCACACCTGCCCGGAGGCGCTTGCTTGAAGAATTATTTCTCGCTGATAGCGCAGATGCCGCGACGGCGACGGCGCCGCTGCAGAACCCAGCTGCCACAACAGCACAAGCATGACGGCCGATATCCTCAACGATTCCCACCTGCATCATGGCCGCGAAGCGCGGGCCGATCGTGTTGGCACCTTGAGCACATTGAGATCAGGGCTGGCCTAACTGTATCGTGCCGCCTCACTTCTCGCATCGAGGAAGATTCCCCGCTCATATCTCAGAAGATGCCCCGTCACATTCCTTTCCAACCGCTGGGCTAATCTGTTCTGCATGAGCGAACAGGTTGCAGGAGCGCAAGTGCTGATCGTCGACGACGACCCAGTCATGGGCGAACTGCTCGACGCTCTGCTCACCGTCGAAGGCTACCGCGTGACCCGCGCGCACTCGGGCGAAGAGGCCCTGCAGGTCGCCCGTGAAGGCAAGCCAAAACCTGAGATCATTCTCTGCGACATTCAGATGCCTGGCATGCGCGGCGGCGAACTGGCTACGGCCCTGGTTGAAGCGCGCACAGCTGGAACACTGCCGGCGACAAGCATGATCCTCGCCATGAGCGGAAGCTCACCAAGCGCCGAGGAGTTGCAATCCTTTGATGGTCTTCTGCGCAAGCCATTTTCAGTCGCGGACTTCACACAAGCGGTCGCACAGGCGCGGAGACAGACTGCCAACAGGATCTCTGCCGAGAGCGAGCGGCCTTCGGCCGGCAACGATCCGGCTCGTCTGCCACCACTCGATGACAACATCTTCGAGCAGTTGAAGCTCAAGGTCGGCAGCGAACTGTTGCGGCAAATGTATGACATGACAGTGGAGGACGTGCGTGCTCGTCTCGAGCGCATCGCCGACGCGGCCGAGCGTGACGACCAGCCGACCATCCGCCAGGAAGCCCACACGATTAAAGGAAGCTGCGGGATGCTGGGAGCATTGGAGTTACAGGCTTTAGCCACTGCAACGGAAGGGGGTTCCCCGGTCGATACCTCTGCCCTTGCGAATTTCGATTCGGCGTGTAAGCGGCTCCAGCGTATGCTGAACGAGAGATTGTAACCGCCTGATGATCAGGCGCACGGAGAGCACACCGACGATGCCGACACCCGTACTGCGTAAGCCATCTACCGGACCACAAACCGCCGGACACCCTGGTCATCCTGGCATCCGCATTGTCGTTGCCGATGACCATCCCGTCGTCCGCTTCGGCGTGAAGAACATGCTGACCAGCGAGCCCGGATTCGAGGTGGTTGGCGAAGCCAACGACGGCGACGAGGCCATCACTCAGACGCTCGAACTCGAGCCAGATGTTCTGCTGCTTGACCTCGCGATGCCCAAACTGCCGGGCCTCGAAGCGATGCGCGCAATCATGAACCGCTCACCCCGCGTGAAGATTGTGCTGCTCACCAGCCTCATCTCCACGCAGCAGATCATCGAGGCGCTGCAGATCGGCGCACGCGGCATCGTGCTCAAGGACTCGGTCGCCAGCGACCTCGGCGAAAGCCTGCGCGCCGTGCTCTCCGGCGATTACTGGATCGGCGGCAAGCGCGTCGTCAATCTGCTCTCAGCGCTGCATGACCTCATGCAGCAGGCCGCAGCCGTCCCAGAGAAGAAGACCTATGGCCTCACGCCGCGTGAACTCGAGGTCGTCACCTGCATCGTCGAAGGCTGCTCCAATAAGGACATCGCCAAGCAGTTCACGATCAGCGAAGAGACCGTGAAGCGCCACCTGTCCAACATCTTCGACAAGACCGGCGTCAGCACGCGTCTGGAGCTCGCGCTCTTTGCGATCAGCCACAAGCTGGTGGACATCGACGCCTAAGCCGTAACCAAAACACTTTGGCTTCAATGCATCGAGCCGTAATGCATAGAACAAAGGGCCGCATCTTTGCGGCCCTTTCGTTCATCCATACAATCTGAGCTATGAGCGAAGATCCTCTTTACGACGTGCTCGTCATCGGCGCCGGACCTACGGGCCTCGCGTGCGCCATCGATGCACAGAACGTAGGCTGCAGCGTGGTGCTCATCGATAAGGGCTGCCTGACGAATTCGCTCTTCCACTATCCGGCGAACATGACCTTCTTCACCACACCGGAGCTGCTCGAGATCGGCAACATCCCTTTCCCTTCCCCAAACCAGAAGCCTAGCCGCAGCGAGGCACTCGAGTACTACCGCAAAGTGACTGCGCACTATCAGCTCAACGTTCGCCCCTACGAGCTTGTGACCGGCGTCACGGGCGCCGACGGAAACTTCACTGTGCACACGGAAGACCGCTTCGGACGGCCTCTGAAGCATCGCACGCGCAAGCTGATCGTCTCGACCGGCTACTACGACCTTCCGAACCACCTCAACGTTTCCGGGGAGGACCTGCCCAAAGTTTCGCACTACTACGACGAGCCGCATCCATACTTTGACCGCGACGTCATCGTTGTCGGCGGGAAGAACTCCGCTGCAATTGCGGCGCTGGATCTCTACCGTCACGGAGCACGCGTCACTCTTGTGCATCGGGGCGCCGAGCTGCACCGGCACATCAAATACTGGATCAAGCCGGACATCGAGAACCGCATCAAGAGAGGCGAGATCACTGCCTACTTCAACACGACAATCGAGCGCATCGAACTCGACGACGTTGTGCTGAAGACGCCGTTAGGCAAGAAGACACTCCCGAATCATCACGTCTTTGCACTGACAGGCTACAAGCCCGACTTCGCCTTCATCGAATCGCTCGGCATCAACCTGGACGCGAAGAACTCACGCTGCCCCGTGTGCAACCGGCAGACGCTCGAGTCCAACGTGCCGGGCATTTATGTCGCAGGAGTTGTCGTAGCTGGCGAACGAACGAACGAAATCTTCATCGAAAACGGCCGTTTTCATGGAGCACTGATCGCGAAGGACCTCGCAGAAAAACTGGGCAAAGGTGCGATCGCGACGCCGGTTGCTCCCAAGCACACTTACGCTGCCGAGTAGTCGACCTCAGCTGACCACGCGCCGCCGGAAGCCACGCATCCCGAGCCAGGTCAGCAGCGCCAGGAAGAAGACCAGCAGCAACAGAATCATCGCATCCGGCATGTGTCCCATCGTCGGCGTCAGCGCGGCGCGAAGTCCCTCGCTGATATACACGATCGGATTGAAGAGAACTCCGATCTGCAGCCAGCGCAGATGCCCGAGCGCAGCCCACGGATAGTACACGCAACCGAGAAACGTAATCGGCACGACCACCACGCCAAACACGAGTCCGATTTGCTTCGGCTGCACCGAGGTGCCGATGGTCAGACCCAGCGCGCCTGAGAGCAGGCTCGCCAGAATCAGCACGGCGATCAGAAATGGCCAGCTCGATACATGCGCTGCCACCGGCGTGCTGGGAATGTAGTACGCAAGTGGAAACACAACCACCGCAGCGACAATACTCTGCAACGCGGAGAAGACGATCTTCTCAATCGCAACTGCTCCGATCGGCAGCGGACACATTACGCGGTCGTCGATCTCGCGTGTGATGCCGAACTCCTGAGCCAGCGGCAGGGCGACTGCCGCAATGCCGGAAAACATGATTGCGACAGCCATCAGTCCTGGCAGCAGCACTGTTCCAAAGTTGCCCCCGCCGGCGGCAGCCATGCTCGCGGCCGGATTCAGCGCGGCACCGCCAGACATATGGGGCATCACATACGTGAACACGAACAGAAACAGCAGCGGGTTCATCGCAACGCGGATGATGAAGGGCCCAATCTCGCGGCGCAACACAAACAGATCGCGCAGCATCAGCCCGAGGAACGCACGCGTGTAGGTTACGCTTCGCCCTGGTACTCTCGAACTCTCGATCGCCAATGTCACGGTTCCCTCTCTACTCGCGAAGATCGCGCCCGGTCAGCCTGATGAACACCGTCTCGAGCGTCGGCTCGGCCGTCGCCACATCGCGCAGACCATAGGCGCTCGCCGCCGTAATCACCTGCGGCAACAGACCCTCCCGCGTTTGCGCGAGCACGCGCAGACCATCCTCCGTCGGCTCGACCCCGGTCACACCGCCGAGCTCAGACAACTGCTGCGCGAGACTCTCGCGGCCCGCCAATTGAGCGAGGTGAAGATCGTACAGCTTGTCGCCGCCCACGCTTGCCTTCAGCGCGGCTGGCGTGTCCTCCACAAGAATCCTGCCGTGATCGATGATCGCAACACGATCGCACAGCTCATCGGCCTCTTCCATGTAGTGCGTCGTCAGCACGACCGTGATGTCCTCGCTGCGCAACGCACGCACGGCATCCCACATGGCGATGCGGCTCTGCGGGTCGAGCCCCGCGCTCGGCTCATCCAGAAACAACACCCGTGGATGATGCGCGATGGCACGCGCGATCTGCAGCCGCTGTGCGAGGCCGCCGCTGAGCTGCTGCGGATATGCGTTGTAGCGATCGTGCAGACGAAACTGCTCCAGCAACTCGTCAGTCCGCCGTTTCGCCTCAACACTGCTCATGCCGAAGTACAGGCAGTGAAAACGAATGTTTTCCGCAACCGTGCAGGAGCGATCCAGCGTGTTGTACTGCGGCACGACGCCAATCGCTCGCCGCGCCATCGCGGGCCGTGCGACAACATCGACACCAGCAATGCGCACCGTGCCGGACGTCGGTACAGCACGCGTCGTCGCAATCGAAATCGTCGTCGTCTTCCCTGCACCGTTCGGGCCGAGCAGACCGTACAGCTCGCCCGGCGCTACCTGCAGGTCGATACCGTCGACGGCGACCACCGGCACCTTGCCGGTGTACACCTTGCGCAAGCCGCGAATATCGACGATCGGTTCGCTCACGGGTCTCTTCCAGGCCCGATTTTACAGGGGAATGCCAGCTCAACCGGTCTCATCAGAGCCGACTACAATAAGAGTGAGTGGCTTCTATGAAACCGATTCAGCAGGATGATCTCATCGAAAGCGTGCGCGCCGCGCTCCAGTACATCAGCTTTTATCACCCGGTGGACTACATCACGAACCTTGCTCGCGCCTATGACCTCGAGCAGTCGCCGGCCGCGAAGGACGCGATGAAGCAGATCCTCGTCAACTCGCGCATGTGCGCTGAGGGTCATCGTCCCATCTGCCAGGACACCGGCATCGTCACCATCTTCATCAAGCTCGGCCTGGAGTGCCACCTGATGAAGGGCGACGGTCCCGCGACAATGACGCTGCAGGAGATGTGCGACGAGGGTGTGCGCGAGGCGTGGCTCGACCCGGACAACAAACTGCGCGGAAGCATCCTCGCCGACCCCGCGTTCAGCCGCAAGAACACCAAGGACAACACTCCATGCGTCGTTGAGGTCTCGCTCGTCAAGGGCGACAAAGTCGACGTGACCGTCGCCGCGAAAGGCGGCGGCAGCGAGGCGAAGTCGAGGTTCGTGATGCTGAATCCTTCGGACTCGGTCGTCGACTGGGTGCTGAAGACGATTCCAACGATGGGCGCAGGCTGGTGCCCGCCGGGCATGCTCGGCATCGGCATCGGCGGAACGGCGGAGAAGGCGATGCTGCTCGCCAAGCAGAGCCTGATGGATCCGATCGACATGCAGGAACTCAAAGCGCGCGGATCTGAAGGTCACAAGCTGAGCAATATCGAGAAGCTGCGCATCGAGCTCTACGACAAAATCAATGCGCTCGGCATCGGCGCGCAGGGGGTCGGCGGACTGACGACCGTGCTCGACGTGAAGATCCTCGACTGGCCCACGCATGCCGCAAATCTTCCCGTCGCGCTGATTCCGAATTGCGCGGCGACTCGTCATGCGCACTTCGTCCTCGATGGCTCTGGGCCGGTGTATCTCGATCCACCCTCGCTCGAGAACTGGCCGAAGATGACGTATGAGGCACACGGCGGTAAGCGCGTGAACCTCGACACGGTGACCCGCGAGGAGGTCGCCTCGTGGAAGCCCGGCGAGGTGCTGCTGCTGAACGGCAAGCTGCTGACCGGCCGCGACGCAGCGCACAAGCGCATGACGGACATGTTGAATCGCGGCGAGAAGCTGCCTGTCGACTTCAGGAATCGGTTCATCTACTACGTCGGCCCTGTCGATCCGGTGCGCGGTGAGGTCGTCGGACCCGCCGGCCCGACAACCGCGACGCGCATGGACAAGTTCACTCGGCAGATGCTGGAGCAGACAGGACTGCTCGGCATGATTGGCAAAGCCGAACGCGGTGTTGCCGCCATCGACGCCATTCGCGACAACAAGGCTGTCTACCTGATGGCGATCGGCGGCGCGGCCTATCTCGTCTCAAAGGCCATCAAGAGTTCGCGGATGGTTGCGTTCGAAGACCTCGGCATGGAGGGGATCTACGAGTTTGAGGTCGCGGATATGCCGGTAACGGTCGCTGTCGACAGCAAGGGCACGAGCGTTCACATCACTGGCCCGGAAGAGTGGAAGGCGAAGATCGCGCACAGCATGGCGGTTGGAGGCGTGCCGATCCTCGGGCAATAAAAATCACACTAGATCGTTACAACAGGCAACATTTTCTATCACTTCACCATCGCGAGGTGGCCCCGAAATCGGGCCACCTTTTGCACTTTCATAAGCATCGGACTTGTTGGGCGCCCGCCGAGGCGCGCCGTCTGCTGTGCGGATTCAGGCAGACGCAGCAAGGAGAGGAAAAGACATGTCAGGCAAGCTGAAAGGTGTTGCGATCGCTTCGATAGCGTTCTCGCTGCCGATTGTTTGTGGCTCGACGATGCGCGCGCAGGAGCCGAATCCGACCACGGTTGCGCCGGGCGCAACGAAGGCCCAGGTTGTCGCGCAGGGACCGAACGGGATCTTTATCTACCACGTGAAAGTAGTGCAGCGGGAGCTGGATGCGGTGAACTACCTGAACCGCAGAGGGCCGACGAAGGTGAACTTCATCGGCACAGAGTTGATGCCCAGAGCGGGCGGCGAGGCCAAGGTGGACTCGCAGACCGGAAAGACGCATATTGATGTGCACTTCTCCGGGCTCACACCCGCGAACGGATTCGGCAAGGAATATCTGACGTATGTGCTGTGGGCGATCTCGGCGGATGGACGTCCGCAGAATCTCGGTGAGTTGGAACTCGCAGGCGACAAAGCGAGCCTTGATGTGACGAGCTCGTTCCAGTCGTTCGGAATGATCGTCACTGCAGAGCCATACTTCGCTGTGTCGCAACCGAGTGATGTCGTCGTACTGAAGAACGTCTTCACCGACAAGACGCAAGGCGTGCTCGAAGAGGTGAACGTCCACTATCAGCTTCTGCCGCGTGGACTGTATGCAAATACTGAGGGCGCGCATGCCAACCCGATGCCGATAACGGATCGCGAGCATGTTCCTCTGCCAGTGTATGAGGCCTACAACGCGCAGCGCATTGCGCAGTCTGTTGGAGCTGATAAGTATGCGCCGGACATCATGCAGGAGGTTCAGACCGATGTGCAGAGTGCGCAGGCGATTCAGGATGGAAAGCACCGCGATGTGAAGATGGAGTTCACGGCTGCTCGCGAGGCAGTGGAGCGCGCAGAGGATGCTCGACTCACCACACTGCGCAAGCAGGATGAGCAACGCCAAGAGCAGGCTCAGCTAGCGAAACAACAAGCCCAGATGCAGGCACAGCAATCGCAGCTGGCAGCGCAACAGGCGCAGGCTGACGCCGACCGTGCAGCAGCGCAGAAGGCTCAGGCCGATGCGGCCCGCGCTCGTGCAGAGGCCGATGCGGCCAATGCTCGTGCCCAGGCAGCTCAAGCGCAGCAGCAGGCTCAACAGAGCAAGGAGAGCGAAGAGGCGACGCGCGAGAAGCTGCGTGAGCAGTTGAACTCCGTGCTGCAGACTACCGAGACGGCTCGCGGCCTGGTCATGAATCTTGGCGATGTGCTGTTCGATACGAACAAGTACACATTGAAGCCGAATGCGCAGGTAAGTCTGGCGAAGGTCTCGACGATCCTTACGCTGTATCCGAACCTGAAGGTGCAGGTGGAGGGATACACGGACTCGACCGGAACGCCTGCGTATAACCAGACGCTGAGCGAGAATCGCGCGGACTCTGTGCGCAACTTCCTGGTGCAGAACGGCGTGCAGCAGAGCGGTGTAACGGCGGAGGGCTACGGCGCGACGAATTTCGTCGCGGACAACGCAACGGCTTCAGGGCGTCAACAGAACCGGCGCGTGAATCTGGTGGTTTCGGGCGCGTCGATCGGTGTGCAGACGACGGAACCTGGTCAGCCGGGAGCAGCCGCAGCGGTGGTACCACCGGCGCCTCCGCGAAATCCGACGGGAGTCTCGAACCCGCAGTAGCTCTTACGCCAACGAACGTAATCACGAGGCCGCGATGATTTCCGTCGCGGCTTTCGTGTATCTCTAAGAGAGGAAGCGAGGAGAAACAAGTGAGCTACTCTCTGACGGGCAAGGTTGTGTTTGTGACGGGCGCGAGCGCAGGCATTGGAGCCGCGACTGCGCGGGGATTTGCGCGTGAGGGCGCGAAGCTGTTGCTGTGTGCCCGGCGCTTGGATAAGTTGCGCGCGATGGAGCAGGAGCTGCGCGGGCTCGGTGCGAAGGATGTGCACAGCTTCGAGCTGGACGTGCGCAGCAACGACGAGGTTGAGCGTGCGATCAGGTCACTTCCAGACGAGTGGAAGCAGATTGAGGTGCTGGTGAATAACGCGGGGTTGAGCCGTGGACTGACGAAGATGTACCTGGATGAGATCCAGGACTGGGAGGAGATGATCGACACCAACGTGAAGGGGCTGCTGTACGTGACGCGGGCGGTGGTTCCGGGCATGGTGAAGCGCGGCAGCGGGCACGTGATCAACCTGGGGTCGATTGCCGGTCACATGGCCTATCCGAACGGCGGTGTCTATTGCGGGACGAAGGCTGCGGAGCGGTTGATCACCGATGGGCTGCGGTTGGACCTGAATGGGACGCCGGTGCGCGTGACTTCGGTCGATCCGGGGATGGTGAAGACGGACTTCAGCAAGGTGCGTTTCCGCGGCAACGAGGAGCGCGCGGCGAAGACGTATGAGAACGTCGAGCCGTTGACTGCGGATGACGTTGCGGATGCGATTGTGTGGGCTGCGACGCGTCCGCCGCACGTGCAGATTCAGACGGTGGTGCTGACGCCTGTAGCGCAGGCGAACCCGTTTGTGCTGACGCGCGGACCGCTCGACCGGCGCGAGTAAGTTCGGGCGGAGCTAAATCTTTATTGACCAGCCAAGCTGCTCGAGCTCGCGCTCGATGGTGGCGAGGGCGAGTGAGAGGGCACTGCGGCGGTGGGGGCTTGAGGTGCGCTCGGAGAGCACACGCTCGCGCTGCATTTCGAGAGCCTGGATGCGCCGTTTGCGGTCGGCGGCTGAGGCGGCGTCGGTAGGCTCGCCTTCCGGCTTCGAGGCTGAGCTCGCTGCCTGTTGAGCCTGTTGTTCCTCGACGTTCTTGGATTCCCAGCCCTTCGACATGCCTCTATGGTACGCCTCGGGTGCAAGCCCTGACGCTACTGCTGGTGGCCGAAGCGGTAGACGATTCCGAAGTTGATACCGAGGTTGTTCTGCAGAGAGCCGCCGGAGGGGCTGGTGAAGGTCGTTCCGACATAGGTCGGGAGCACACGGAAGGCGAGGTTGGGGAAGATGTTGATGTCGCCGGCGAGGTTGATGATGAAGGCAGGGCGGGCGGCGTCCTGCCAGAAGCCGGTCTGCACGTAGGTGAGGCCTTTGGAGGCGCCGGAGGAGTTCTCGATGCCGACACCGCCGAGGGCCTGCGCGCTCAGGGCGTAGCGCAGATTGGAGTAGAAGCGGTAGCTGGCGCCTCCGGTGAAGGCGTACTGGTTGATCTGCGGGTTCGGATTCTCAGCGACGTACTCGTTGCGGAGCGGCTTGCCGTTGCCGAACATGCCGCGCGAATCTGCAACGATGGAAAGCTTCGGATTGAGGAAGTAATGAACGGCGAGGTTCCAGGTCACCTCGTTGTTCTTCTGGGTGTACTCGCCGGAGCGGAAGCGCATGTACCCGCCGCCGCCGAAGACTTCCCAGCGGTGGGAGTAGGTGTCGGTGATGGTGCGCTGGATGCGAGCCTGACGGCTGGCGTTGGTCTCATGCCGGGCTCCCGGCTGTGGGGTCTGAGCGGCGGCGGTGGCGGCGATGAGAGTGACCGCTGCGGTTGCGAGAAGCTTCATGCTCCGCTTTGCGGCGCAGCGAGCCGCGAACTTCCAAAGAACCATCGAGAGAAAACTCCTGCAGTCGAACCTGGCGAGCGGAGAAGAGCTCGCATCGTTCCATTAGAACATTGGAGGCGGAGGTGCGACCCCTCCCCTGCTGTTTGTGGCTAAAGTCTTCGAAAGAATAGGGTTGCGGTTGGACCAATTATGCAAAGTATTCATTTCAGAGGGGTTGCAACTAAAGTCTCTGAATAGAATAGTTTGTGACGGCGTGAACGGTATTCGGAAATGATGCCGCAAGCAAAAGCAAAAGGCTGCGCATGCGCAGCCTCATCTGTTTAACTCACTAATACCATTATAGCAATTGGGCCTAATTAACCTGCAACGATTTTGGCCAGTGTTTATGCGGGTTTGAGGCACCTGGGGCTTGACAAGGATTTCCTGTGGAGAATCGGAGGTGGATCGCCTCGTTTGCTACCGCAAACGATAACCCACCCTGTCTTCCTGCGGAAGCCGAGGGTGAGGCACCCGGGTCTGTAATCACTTGCGGCCGTATGGCTAGTGGAGGGTGTAGGTGAGGCCGGCGACGAACTGGAAGGAGTTCGCCTTGTAACCGGGCGAGGGGTTGTTGAGGTAGTTGTCGGTGACTGCGAACGAGGCGCCGAAGCGTTTCCAGGTGGGGAGCGCGATTCCGGCGGTGAACATGGCGGAGTAGGCCTGGGAGTTGTTCCAGGCTGGGATGTAATCGGCGGCCTGGGTGAAGACGATCTTGCGCGGGAGGTCGTGGTGGTAGGCCTCGCCGAAGATGGAGCCGATGAGGTCGAGGTCGGGCTGGGCGAAGAAGGACTGGCGCTCGTAGTGGATGTCGGCCTTCAGATCGAGCTGCTGGTGCTCGCCCTGGATGGGGGTCCAGCCGATGCCGCCGCCATAGAGCTGCTGGAGATCCAGGCCCTGGGAGAAGTTGTGGTCGAAGGCGACGTTCGCGAGCGCGTACAGACGTGGCGTGAAGTACCAGTCACGCTCGGCGTCGGTGTGGAAGATGCTGGTCTTGGTGATGACCGGTGACGGTGAGGGCGGGATGGTCTGGGGGATGACGGGCGAGGTGGCCTTGCCGTAGGTTTCGATGAGGTTGAAGGTGGTGCGGGTGTGGCGGGGCAGGTAGTCCACCGTGGGCGAGAGCCGCGCGAGCGCAATACCGGCAGTGAAGCTGGTGATGCTGTCGGTAGCGCGGACGATGGTAGCGCCGGCGGTGATGGCGCCGTTCCAACCGTGCATGAACCCGATCTCGTGATTGACTTCGCGATCGTAGGTCGGGGTGTCGATGACATAGCCGACCTCCTTGATGGCGAGGGTAACGGGCGGGACCGCTGTGACGGTTACGTTCTTGTCCGCGACGTTGATCTGGCCCTGACCGACGAGATTGGTTTTGCTGGGTGGACCTTTCTTGAGCAGCGAGAAGCTGCCGGAGGAGCGAAGTTCTTTGACCTTGTCGTAGGGGATGGTGACTTCGCCGGCCATGTCGCTCTTGAAGACGACGTTGCCGCTGTCGGCGCGGACGAGCTTACCGGTGAGCTGGTCACCGTTGGTGAAGATGAGGACGTCGGGTTGGGGCTTGGCTGGAGGGGTGCTCTGCTGAGCGAGAGAGCCGAGGGTGACGAGGAGGAGGAGGAACAGGCCGAGGGGGAGAGTTCGCAACTGGCGCAAGGGGTGGCCTCCGTGGGGTTGGGTTGGCTTACATAGACGCACGACTCCAGAGGGTTAGTTTATCGGGCGACGATGGGGAGTGCGGGCTGTCAGAAGATGAAAGGCGCGGCGGTTCCATCCCACGCGGCGAGTTGGATGGGAGCCCTGTAGTGGGTCAGTTTGGAGTGGAATGAGCTCAAGTTTCCGAAAACGTGATTTATCAGGACAAATCCAAACTGGTGATCACTTCCGGATCGGCGATCCATTCGGACGATTTACGAACCCTCGGTTCGGCACAAGCCTTTTTCTTCTCGAGGACGCTCGGAGGACTATCAGCTTCTGACAGCATCTCTCCAAGCCCGTCCCTCGGTAGCCTTACCTTCAGGGGCGTTCGATGCGACTCAAACTCATCCTTTGTGATGTGGCGGGTTTGGTGTCTGCGCTGCTGTTGGCGGGCTGCGGCATGGACCAGATGTCCACGGTCACGCAAAACGTGGATTCGCCGGCCATGGCGGGACGCGCGTTTGGCGGGCAGCAGCCGATCGCGGGCGCGACGATCTCTGTAATTGCGATGGGGACGTCGGGCTATGGATCGACGGGGACGATCCTGGCGTCGGTCACGACGGACAGCGGAGGGAACTTCAGCTTCTCACCGGCTGCGTACAGGTGTCCGCAGTCGGACACGCCGGTGTACCTGCTGGGGATCGGCGGCGACAGCGGTTCGGGGGAAAATTCGTCGGTGGTGTTGGGAGCGGGGCTGGGCACGTGCGCGAGTGGGAAGAACAGCTTCACCATCATGAACGAGGTGACGACGGTTGGGCTGGCGTTTACGCTGGCGCACTTTTTCTCGCCGACGCTGGGCGGAGGGAACGCGGAGAACGACTGGTTTGGAGGACCGTCGACGACGTCGGGTGGAACAGTTCAGTACTCGAGGGGGTTGGTGAATGGCAACAATGTCACGATTCCGACGGTGGTGTTCAATGCCATCGGCGCAGCGAATCAGACCGGCACGAACTCTTCTGGAACGACCTTCACCGTGGAGTGGCAGAAGATCAACACGATGGCGAACATCCTGTTGTCGTGCGTTAACAGCTCGGGATCGCCGAACACGACGGAGGTCAGGACGCCGTGCGGCAGGCTCTTCCGCTACACGCGGATTTCGTCGGACCTCCGGCCTTCGGATACGCTGCAGGCGGCGGTGCAGATGGCGCTGAACCCCTTGTCCAACGTTACCGCCCTCTTCAATTCGATCAACTCAACGCCTGCGTTCATCCCTTATCTTTCGGCATCACCGAACGACTGGACGATCGGGGTCAGCTACGCGACGCCATCGCTCGGCCTGGGCGTCGACAACGGAACACAGGGCACGTTGGACATCGACGCTTCCGGGAAAATCTGGTTCCCGAGCAATGGGGCGGCAAACGCCGGCGCAGCGTACTTCGACCCGGTAAGCCAGAGCTTCAATGGCCCGTTCAACTCGACGGGCCTGGTGCATCCGCAACAGGTCGCGATCGATGCGAATGGCTATGCGTGGTTCAACGACAGCGCGACCTCGACCGTCGCGGGCTACCTGGTGACGGCTCCGGCGACGACGCAGGCGTTATCCCTGCCGAATACGGTGAGCAACGCCTTGACGGTGGGAGGCGACAACCGGATCAATCTGGGCATTACGAATGCCTCGGTGGTTGAGCTGGCGAATATCTCGGCAGACCGAACGAGCTACACCATCACTCCCGGCATCACGTACCCGTACGGGGTGACATCGATGGCGGGTGACCGGGACGACGGCGACGCGCTGTCGATCACGTCCCCGGGAACCACGTCGATGAGAAACTACTATGTCAACGGTTCACCACCGTCCAGTACGCAGATTCTGCTCGCCAATGATGACAGCGGCCAGGTGATCTACATCGGCAACGATTTCCTCTCGATACGCTCCTATTCGGGCGCAGGCAATGCGGACGACGGCCTCTGTATTTTCTCGCTCGGGCGGTGCTCCAACTTCAGGGGCGGGCTCCAGAACACGGCTAAGGGGATGGTGATCGACGGCGCCAGAAACCTCTGGGTGGCGGAGAGAGCCGTTGGTGGCGTTCTGCAGGTTCCGGTGAACAATCCGGCCGCGAGCGGCGGATCCGTATACCTGAACCCGAACAACGGGAACAACGTGCCGATTAACGAGTTCCTGCACGGCACGGACAACGGTGGCACGGCAACCCTGCCGTGTGGGATCGGCATCGATGTGACGGGCAATGTCTGGATGACGAACGCGGGTTGCACTACGACCGGCTGTACGCCCGGCAGCTTTACATTGACCGAGATCATCGGCGCGGCAACGCCAACCATTACGCCGATTTCGGCGCAGATTACCGGTGGAATCAACCTTGTGGGCACGGAACCGACAAACTAGGTTCGAAAGACGACCAAACCCGTGCTTCGGCACTAACTAAAGGAGCGGCCCAGAGTCGAAGCCACGCGCGTGGGAATCATCACACTCGCTTGAATGGCTGAAGGCTAAGCACTCACTAACCTGCTTGGTCAGAGCAGCGTTAGTATCGAGAAACGCTCTTGAGCGTTACTAACCCACGGGACGGCAGGATCCGAGTTCCAATCTAGCGCGAGCAGTAGTTGCCCAAAATCGGGTTTATCGGTAACTTCGGTTGCGCCGAGGTTCAAACTGTCCCACTTCCGGGAGCCCTGTTGCGCGGCGGAGGGCGGGCCGCTAGTCTTGAGAGTGCCATGTATGAAGACTTTGTAGCGACAGACCGCTGGACCGGTGAACCGCAGCATTGCGTGTGGAAGGGGACGGTGGTGGCCATTGCGACGCGTCATGCGGATGCGACGGACATCCGGTTTGCGGTGAATGGGCGGCCGCTGTGGATTGCCATGCCGAACGATGCGTGGGTGGCGCAGAAGGCGCGCAACGGCAAGGTGATTACGGATTACCTGGCGGCGCAGGCCGCGGGGCGGTACCTGAAGCAGTCGATTGAGAACGGGTATGACAACGGGCGCGAGTTCTACACGATGACGGTGGATGAGGTGCTGGAGAACGTGGCTGCCGTGGTGGACCAGGTTGGCAATCGAGTGGACCTGCTGCCGAGTCTGCCGGTGATCAATCGCGATGCGCATCCGACGGAGCTGGACTTCAAGCTGCCGGGTGAGCCGGAGACTCTGGCGGAGACGATGGGACTTCCAGTCGGAGAGAATTTGCCGCCGGGTGCAGCGGGCGAGCGAGTGGTAGAACGCTAATTCTTAGTAGTTAGTGGTTAGTCGTTAGTGGTTAGTAAAGACAACGAGGAAACCAGCGATTGCGATATAGCCGACGGCAGTTTGTAGGACGGGCGGCGGCGTTGCCGTTTGCGTTGCGTGCGTTGGGCAGCGCGCAAATGACAGCAGGGGCGGCACGGTGGGTGCTGCTGGGGACGGACACCGGCAAGGGCGTGTACCGCGCTGGCTGGAATGCGGCGACGGGATCGCTGGGACGAGTGGAACTTGTGGGCGAGGCGGCCAGGCCGTCGTACCTGGCGAAGCATCCGACATTGCCGGTGATATATGCGGTGAATGGTGTGAGTGGGGATGGCGCCGCGGTCTCGAGCTTCAATCTGGATGTCGCGAGCGGAGGGTTGACTCCGCTGAACAAAGTTGGATCGCAGGGGGACGGGCCTTGTTATGTGTCGGTGGACGCGACGGGCTCGATGGCGTTTGTAGCGAACTATGCGGGTGGGAGCTTTGCGGCGTTTCGCGTGACGAATGTGGGCGGGCTGGCGCAGGCGATTGGCGTGTTCAAGTACACGCAGGCGACGCATGGGCCGGTGACGGACAGACAGGATGCGGCGCATATTCACTGCGCGACGATTTCTCCGGGGGCTCCGGGCGGTTCTCCGGGAAACAAATTTGTGCTGGCGTGCGACCTGGGCGATGACGTGATCCTGGTGTTCCCGGTCGGGCCTGGGAACGGCGACTACGTGCGCGTGCCGATTCGTGTGGGCGCGAGGGCGGGGTCAGGGCCGAGGCACGTGGCGTTTCATCCGAATGGGAAGTTCGTTTATTGCATTCACGAGTTGGACTGCACGATCGATTTGTATGACTGGCGAATGCAGCAGGGGCAGATCACCCCAACGAGCAACGAACGCTCGTCGGGGACCCCGGCGCCGGTGATGAAGCTGCGCGAGAACAGCGTGGTGTCGACGCTGGCGAAGGGTGCGATCCTGAAGGGCAATACGGCGTGCGAGATTGTGATCAGCGACGATGGGAGATTTTTGTACTCGTGCACGCGGGGTGAGGGATCGAACTCAATTACGGTGTGGCGGATCGATGAGAATGGCTATCTGTCGGAGGTGCAGCGGTTGAGTTCCGGCGGGAAGGTGCCGCGTTATATCGCGTTCGATCCGAGCCGCAGGTGGCTGGTGTGCTGCAATCAGGGGGGCAACGGGGATCAGGGGAATGTGACGGTGTTCTCGCACGATGCGGCGACGGGAAGGCTTGGGTTGAAGCCGAAGACGTTCGCGGCGCCGACGCCGATGTTTGCGCTGTGGGTGTAAGGGTTCGTCTGCGCAAAGAGACCGGGACTCGAGCGACGTCTCGATCATAACGGGCCGGATTCGCCTGTTGCTGTGAAAGTTGCCTGCTGTCCGCTCTCTTCTTGATAGCTGGCAGGACTTACAGGTTTTTCTGCTCACTGGTGCCCGTAGGATGTCTGGTGTTTTCTGGAACCGTTGCGACAAACGGAGGAACCTGCCGTCTATGCATTCTTTGGGTGTAAGCGCGGTGGTCTTCGCCGTTGTCTTCGGGGGAGCGCTTGCCGGCATGGCTATACGGAGAGTGCTGCCGCCAGAACTCCTTGGCAATGAGGTGAAAGAGACGGTGCGTCTCGCCATTGGCCTCGTTGTGACGATGACCGGATTAGTGCTTGGAATGCTGGTGTCTTCGGCGAAGACCTTCTATGACGGGCAAAAGAGGCAGGTCGCCGAGATATCTTCAGAGATTATTCTGCTCAGCGATTTGCTCAAGAGCTACGGTCCTGAGGCCGACCAGGTGAGAATCCTGACTTTCCGTTCCACGGAGCAGGCCGCGGACCGGATATGGCCCAAGGAGAAGAACCAGCACTCTGAGCTCAGGCCCCAGAGATATGCTGACGAGGCCGATGCGCAGATGCGGCTGCTTGTGCCGAAGAATAGCGATCAGGCTTCACTGAAGAGCCAGATGCCGCCCCTGGTTTTAAGACTGAAACAGACCAATTGGATGCTGTACCTTGACTCTGAGCAAAACTCCCTCTCAACTCCCCTGCTCGTCGTCGTAACGTCATGGTTGACGATCATATTCATTAGTTTTGGTCTTTTCGTTACTCCCAGGGCCACTGTGATCGTAACGTTGCTTATTTGCGCGCTGGCGGTTTCCGGTGCGGTGTTCATCATCATCTCGATGTACTCACCGTTCAGCGGGGTCTTCAGAATCTCTCCCGAGCCGATTCGTGACGCGCTCAACCAGATGGCGGCAGGTCAATGAATGGCGTTTGAATCTGCCAGCTACACGAGCGTGCATCTCTTCGCTGGGAAAGCGGTCAAACAATTCGATGCGCGAGCGGCGAGGGATTGAAGGCGTCGTGGTTCGCCTGCGCGAGAGAGCGCGGAGCGAAGGTTGCTTCGAGGGTGGTTGCCGTTGTCAGCCAGAGGAAGGTTCGTCTGCGCATGGAGGCCTATTCGAATCAGCACCGATGGTAAGCGATGGAGCTGGGTGGGATGCGATGAGGCCATTCCGCAGGCTTGTGAGGAATAAAAGAACGGCGGAACGCAACTGAAGCGCCCCGCCGCTTTGATGCTTTGGCGCTGTTATGGATTTCCCTGTGCGGCTTTTTTCGGCGCCGGAGCGGGCGCTACCTTCCAGAAGGTGGGATCCTTGTCGATCCATTCCTGCGGCGGATAACTCATGCGGGGATTGATCTCGAAGAGGTTGGTGGAAGTGGTTTCGATACTGGCGGCGCTGAGTTCGGAGATCTTTTTCATGCCGCCGGAGCCTTGTTCGTCGGCGAATTTTTTGTAGTTGGCTGCGCCCTTGTCGACCTCGGCGAGGGACTTCATGAGATTCATGACGATGAATGTCGATCCAGTAGGAACGCCAACCGCAACTGTGCCGTACATCAACTCAAAGCAATCCCAGTGGGTATCTGGAGCGACTTTGCGGAAACCATCAATGTAGATGTGGGCGAGTTCTTCGAACTCGTGCTCGTGACCGGGCTTTACGACAAAGGTCGTGATTTCAAAATACCGCGTACCCAGAATCTCACCTTTGTTCAGGCTGAGATCGGGGCGGAGCATCGCGGCTCCGGAGTCGAAGCTCGACAAGAGATCGCCGTCCATGAGTTGGGCGCGATCGATCGCAGCGCTGAGAGCTTTGTTGGCGCGCTGGTTGGCGTTGTCCTTCTCCCAGGCGGCGAAGCTGTCGTAAGGAATGAAGAAGAGTGCGCGGGAAGGCCCGGACATCGAGTCGAGGGCGAAGTAATGGGTTGGGTATTTCGCGTCGGTGAAGGCACGCACAAAGGCGCTCTCGGAGCGCTCATGCAGCATGCCGCCTTTTCCGGGCTTTAGATATTCCCGCTGAAAGACCAGGACGTTGGGCGGACCGTCGCCTTGTTGTTGGGCGTGAAGGAGCAAGGACGGAAAGGCCATGCAGGATAGCAGCGCGGCGCAATAGAGGACAGGCTTACGAGCAGAAGAGAGCATTCGAGGCTCCTGACAAGATGGGATGAAAGGCACATGACCGCCGTGCAGCGACACGCGTGTCGAGCCGACGCGGGGCCGGACCAGATGAGGTCAACAGATGTCTTGAAAACGAATGCGTGGCCGAAGGATTAGTGGCCGAAGTTTGAACCGGGAGGTGGAGATTGTCAAGCGTGGACCGTGCGGAGCTAATTCGCTCCGCAGTCACTCGTTGTAGTGGAGGAGGCTGAAGACGTCGTAGTTTGAAGTTTACGAGGGTCCGGTCAGCCGGGTGCCGTCGTAGATCCAGTTGACCTCCCAGGTTTTGCCGCCGTCGGCTGAGAATGCCTGCTCGAAGTGAGTCCGCGTAGGGCCAAGGTTCTGCCACACAAAACGGATGTAAACCTGGCGGCCCTGGTAGATGTCTGAGGCGTAGAACTCACCTCGCTTGCCGTCGAATTGTCCGATTTGCGGGGGATCGAAGACGCCGGACTTATCATCAGCACCGTAGATACTCCATTGGTGCGAGGTGGTGTTGTAGAGGCGCACCGCGATGTTCTGGATGTGCCGGTGGTTCGTTGGGCTCTCGACGTTCATCTCAGTGAGATTGCCCTTTCCGCCCATGAACGGCGTGGTGACGACCGTGCCGTCGAAGTCTTCCCAATCGTTGCTGCCGGAGAGCCGATGGCGGAGGTATCGGAGGTGGGCCTTCCACTTGCCGATTTCGAAGTCAAAGTCGTGCTGGCGCATGGTTGCGTGGCGGGGGGCGGGCCGCTAGTCTTGAGAGTGCCATGTATGAAGATTTTGTAGCAACAGACCGCTGGACCGGTGAACCGCAGCACTGCGTGTGGAAGGGTACCGTGGTGGCCATTGCAACGCGCCATGCGGATGCGACGGACATCCGGTTTGCGGTGAATGGACGGCCGCTGTGGATCGCCATGCCGAACGATGCGTGGGTGGCGCAGAAGGCGCGCAACGGCAAGGTGATTACCGACTACCTGGCGGCGCAGGCCGCGGGGCGGTACCTGAAGCAGTCGATTGAGAACGGGTATGACAACGGGCGCGAGTTCTACACGATGACGGTGGATGAGGTGCTGGAGAACGTGGCTGCCGTGGTGGACCAGGTTGGCAATCGAGTGGACCTGCTGCCGAGTCTGCCGGTGATCAATCGCGATGCGCATCCGACGGAGCTGGACTTCAAGCTGCCGGGTGAGCCGGAGACTCTGGCGGAGACGATGGGACTTCCAGTCGGAGAGAATTTGCCGCCGGGTGCAGCGGGCGAGCGAGTGGTAGAACGCTAAATTCTTAGTAGTTAGTGGTTAGTCCTCAGTGGTTAGTAAAGACAACGAGGAAACCAGCGATTGCGATATAGCCGACGGCAGTTTGTAGGACGGGCGGCGGCGTTGCCGTTTGCGTTGCGTGCGTTGGGCAGCGCGCAAATGACAGCAGGGGCGGCACGGTGGGTGCTGCTGGGGACGGACACCGGCAAGGGCGTGTGCCGCGCTGGCTGGAATGCGGCGACGGGATCGCTGGGACGAGTGGAACTTGTGGGCGAGGCGGCGAGGCCGTCGTACCTGGCGAAGCATCCGACATTGCCGGTGATATATGCGGTGAATGGTGTGAGTGGGGATGGCGCGGCGGTCTCGAGCTTCAATCTGGATGTTGCGAGCGGAGGGTTGACTCCGCTGAACAAAGTTGGATCGCAGGGGGACGGGCCTTGTTATGTGTCGGTGGACGCGACGGGCTCGATGGCGTTTGTGGCGAACTATGCGGGTGGGAGCTTTGCGGCGTTTCGCGTGACGAATGTGGGCGGGCTGGCGCAGGCGATTGGCGTGTTCAAGTACACGCAGGCGACGCATGGGCCGGTGACGGACCGGCAGGATGCGGCGCATATTCACTGCGCGACGATTGCGACCGGGAAACAAATTTGTGCTGGCATGCGACCTGGGCGATGACGTGATCCTGGTGTTTCCGGTTGGGCCCGGGAATGGCGACTACGTGCGCGTGCCGATTCGTGTGGGCGCGAGGGCGGGGTCAGGGCCGAGGCACGTGGCGTTTCATCCGAATGGGAAGTTTGTTTATTGCATTCACGAGCTGGACTGCACGATCGATTTGTATGACTGGCGAATGCAGCAGGGGCAGATCACCCCAACGAGCAACGAACGCTCGTCGGGGACCGCGGCGCCGGTGATGAAGCTGCGGGAGAACAGCGTGGTGTCGACGCTAGCGAAGGGTGCGAGCCTGAAGGGCAATACGGCGTGCGAGATTGTGATCAGCGACGATGGGAGATTTTTGTACTCGTGCACGCGGGGTGAGGGATCGAACTCAATTACGGTGTGGCGTATTGATGAGAACGGCTATCTGTCGGAGTTGCAGCGGTTGAGTTCCGGCGGGAAGGTGCCGCGTTATATCGCGTTCGATCCGAGCCGCAGGTGGCTGGTGTGCTGCAATCAGGGGGGCAACGGGGATCAGGGGAATGTGACGGTGTTCTCGCACGACGCGGCGACGGGGAGGCTTGGGGTGAAGCCGAAGACGTTCGCGGCGCCAACGCCGATGTTTGCGCTATGGGTGTAAGAGTTCGTTTGCGCAAAGAGACCGGGACTCGAGCGACGTCTTGATCATAACGGGCCGGATTCGCCTGTTGCTGTGAAAGTTGCCTGCTGTCCGCTCTTCTTGATAGCTGGCAGGACTTACAGGTTTTTCTGCTCACTGGTACCCGTAGGATGTCTGGTGTTTTCTGGAACCGTTGCGACAAACGGAGGAACCTGCCGTCTATGCATTCTTTGGGTGTAAGCGCGGTGGTCTTCGCCGTTGTCTTCGGGGGAGCGATTGCCGGCATGGCTATACGGAGAGTGCTGCCGCCAGAACTCCTTGGCAACGAGGTGAAAGAGACGGTGCGTCTCGCCATTGGCCTCGTTGTGACGATGACCGGATTAGTGCTTGGAATGCTGGTGTCTTCGGCGAAGACCTTCTATGACGGGCAAAAGAGGCAGGTCGCCGAGATATCTTCAGAGATTATTCTGCTCAGTGATTTGCTCAAGAGCTACGGTCCTGAGGCCGACCAGGTGAGAATTCTGACTTTCCGTTCCACGGAGCAGGCCGCGGACCGGATATGGCCCAAGGAGAAGAAGCAGCGCTCTGAGCTCAGGCCCCAGAGATATGCTGAAGAGGCCGATGCGCAGATGCGGCTGCTGGTGCCAAAGAATAGCGATCAGGCTTCACTGAAGAGCCAGATGCCGCCCCTGGTTTTAAGACTGAAACAGACCAATTGGATGCTGTACCTTGACTCTGAGCAAAACTCCCTCTCAACTCCCCTGATCGTCGTCGTTACGTCATGGTTGACGATCATATTCATTAGTTTTGGTCTTTTCGTTACTCCCAGGGCCACGGTGATCGTAACGCTGCTTATTTGCGCGCTGGCGGTTTCCGGTGCGGTGTTCATCATCATCTCGATGTACTCACCGTTCAGCGGAGTGTTCAGAATCTCTCCCGAGCCGATTCGTGACGCGCTTAACCAGATGGCGGCAGGTCAATGAATCGGCTTTGAATTTACCTGCTCCACGCAGCGTGCATCTCTTCGCTGGGAAAGCGGTCAAGCAATTCGATGCGCGAGCGGCGAGGGATTGAAGGCGTCGTGGTTCGCTTGCGCGAGTGAGCGCGGAGCGCGGTTGCTTCGAGGCTGGTTGCCGTTGTCAGTGAGAGGCAGGTTCGGCTGCGCATGGAGGCCCACTCGAATCAGCACCTATGGTAAGCGATGGAGCTGGGTGGGATGCGATGAGGCCATTGCGCAGGCTTGTGAGGAATAAAAGAACGGCGGAACGCAACTGAAGCGCCCCGCCGCTTTGATGCTTTGGCGCTGTTATGGATTTCCCTGTGCGGCTTTTTTCGGCGCCGGAGCAGGCGCTACCTTCCAGAAGGTGGGATCCTTGTCGATCCATTCCTGCGGCGGATAACTCATGCGGGGATTGATTTCGAACAGGTTGGTGGAAGTGGTTTCGATACTGGCGGCCGACAGTTCGGAGATCTTCTTCATGCCGGCGGAGCCCTGTTCGTCGGCGAATTGTTTGTAGTTGGCTGCGCCCTTGTCGACCTCGGCGAGGGACTTCATGAGATTCATGACGATGAATGTCGATCCGGTAGGATAGCCAACCGCAACTGTGCCGTACATCAACTCAAAGCAATCCCAGTGGGTATCAGGAGCGACTTTGCGGAAACCATCGATGTAGATGTGAGCGAGTTCTTCGAACTCGTGCTCGTGACCGGGCTTTACGACAAAGGTCGTGATTTCAAAATATCGGGCGCCTAGAATCTGGCCTTTGTTCAGGCTGAGATCGGGGCGAAGCGTTGCGGCTCCGGAGTCGAAGCTCGACAGGAGATCGCCGTCCATGAGTTGGGCGCGATCGATCGCAGCGCTGAGAGCTTTGTTGGCGCGCTGGTTGGCGTTGTCCTTCTCCCAGGCGGCGAAGCTGTCGTAAGGAATGAAGAAGAGTGCGCGGGAAGCCCCGGACATCGAGTCGAGGGCGAAGTAATGGGTTGGGTATTTCGCGTCGGTGAAGGCACGCACAAAGGCGCTCTCGGAGCGTTCATGCAGCATGCCGCCTTTCCCGGGCTTTAGATATTCCCGCTGAAAGACGAGGACGTTGGGTGGACCGTCGCCTTGTTGTTGGGCGTGAAGGAGCAAGGACGGAAAGGCCATGCAGGATAGCAGCGCGGCGCAATAGAGGACAGGCTTACGAGCAGAAGAGAGCATTCGAGGCTCCTGACAAGATGGGATGAAAGGCACATGACCGCCGTGCAGCGACACGCGTGTCGAGCCGACGCGGGGCCGGACCAGATGAGGTCAACAGATGTCTTGAAAACGAATGCGTGGCCGAAGGATTAGTGGCCGAAGTTTGAACCGGGAGGTGGAGATTGTCAAGCGTGGACCGTGCGGAGCTGATTCGCTCCGCAGTCACTCGTTGTAGTGGAGGAGGCTGAAGACGTCGTAGTTGGGGAAGCGGGCGCGCACAGTGAACACGCCCGTGCCGTGGTTTTTATGCAGCGGAAACGAGGACCTGGAGTCGGCTGGCATGCGCTGCGCTTAGCTATCCGTTGAGATTGAAGTTGACGGTAATGGTGGTGTCAACTTCTGTGGGTTCGCCGTTGAGCAGGTAGGGCCGGTAGGTCCATTGGCGAACCGCGTCGATGGCGGCAAGTGCAAGGTCGGTGTCGGGAGCGGAGATGGGCCGGAGGTAGCGGATGTGGCCATCGCGGCCGATGATGGCTTGAAGGAGAACGGTGCCGCCAATGTGTGCCTGACGAGCGCTGGCTGGGTAGATGGGCGTGGCCTTTTTCGTGATGTGACCGGCGATCACTTTGCCGCTTACCTTTGCCACAGCGGTGGCGCTTTTTAGAGCATCGTCGGGAGCGAACTGACCCGCGGTCGGACTGAAGATTTCGAGAGCGGTGACCCTGGCCTCTGCGACGCGCGTCTTCTGACCCTGAATAAGTGCCAGACTGTTCGCGACATCATGACCCTGGAAGTCTGAGATGTTATTGCGGAGGAGGGTATAGCTGCCAAAGTTGAACGTGGCTCGAAGCACCTCACCGCCGGGATCCATGCAGTAGGTGGGAAACAGACCGAGGGCGATCTGGCCTCTGTGAAGAATGGACTCTGACAGCATGATGCAGTCGAGTTTCACCTTGCCGAAGTTTTCGGTCTGAAGCTCAGGCGAGGAGGCTTCGACTTCGTGGCTCGATGGACCTGGACTAAGGACTGCTTCGAGGACCCCGTCAGCCAGCGCCGGAACCTCGGGACCGCTGTGAGCGGCGTAATACTTGTCGCCGTCGTTCAGCACAATGCGCTTCGCGTCGCCAAAGGTGAAGACAGTGCGATTGCCGTTGTCGGCGTTCCAGCGCTCAATGGTGCCGGAGATGGGATTTTTTCCATTCTCGTCATACAGCGTGACATCGAGCTTGAGATGCCAAGGCTTAAGAGCGGGCGAATCGAGATGGGAGTGTTCAGCCGCGGCCAGGAGACGGTCCTGCGGACGCTCGGCTGAGCTGCAGAGACAACCGCAGACGACAAGGGCGAGAAGGACGAGGGCAGTTCGAGCCGCGCGAGAGGCCCGCGGCATCTTCAGTGGGTTGTGCATGGTCGTTGTTAGGTTAATACCTTCGCTTACTCGTTGTAGTGGAGGAGGCTGAAGACATCGTAGTTGGGGAAGCGGGCGCGGCCTTTGAGGAAGTCGAGCTCGATGGCGACGGCGAGCGAGACGACGGTGCCGCCGAGGCGCTCGACGAGCTGGACGCTGGCTTCCATGGTGCCGCCGGTGGCGAGCAGGTCGTCGACGATGATGACGCGCTGGCCGGGCTGGATGGCGTCCTTGTGAATCTCGAGCGAGTCGGAGCCGTACTCGAGGTCGTACTTGACCTTCTCGGTGGCGGCGGGGAGCTTGCCGGGCTTGCGGATGGGAACGAAGCCGGCGTTGAGGCGGTAGGCGAGCGCGGGGCCGAAGATGAAGCCGCGGGCTTCGATGCCGAGGACGACGTCGATCTTCTTGCCGATGTAGTACTGGGCGAAGGCGTCGATGAGCTGGGCGAAGCCGGTCTTGTCCTTGAGGACGGTGGTGATGTCGTAGAAGAGGATGCCGGGGCGCGGGAAGTCAGGGACGGAGCGGATGAGCTGCTTGAGCGGCTCGCAGTTGATCTGTTCGGGCATGGGTGCTTTCGGAAAGAAGTCGTTAGTGGTTAGTCGTTAGTGGTTAGTGAAAAGCAAAGAGGAATTACCAGGCGCCCTGGATTTCGAAGTCTTTGAGGGTAGCGGCTTCGGATTCGTCGAGCTCGTGCTCGATGACCTTGTCGACGCGGCTGCCGCGAGAGCCTTTTTTGAGCTCGGCGCGGAGTTCGTCGAGGTCTTCGGGAGGGCCGGCGGCGATGAGCTCGACGTCGCCGGTGTCGGTGTTGCGGACCCAGCCGCGAAGGCCGAGCTCGGAGGCTTCGCGGTGGACGAACCAGCGGAAGCCGACGCCCTGAACGCGGCCGCGGATGAGGAAGTGAAGAACCATCGGAGGGTTAAGTGTCTCGTATCGTGCGGGGCGAGGCAAGGCGAGGTCAAGGTCAGGCGCTGAGGGCTTGAGTTCACGGTCCTTCGACGAGGGTGCGGAGTTTTTCGAGGGCGCGGAGGATCTGGCGGCGGTCGGAGTCGGAGGCGCGGCCGAGGGCGGTGAGGAGCGGGCTGAGGGTGAGGCGCGGCATCTGCGTGCGGAGGAAGTTGCGGACGGGTGCGGAGGCGACGAGGATGGTTGCGCGGCCGTCGGTGGGATGCGGCTGGCGTGTGAGCAGGCCTTTTTCGACCAGGCGCGCTGCCATGACGGAGACGGTGGAGTGTGCGAGACCGAGTTGTGCGGCGAGTTGCTTGAGGGTGAAGCCGTCCGGTGAGCGGATGACGGCCTCCATGAGGCTGGACTGTGGGCCGGTGAGGTTGCCGCGGGCAAACTCGGATTCAAGCGGGGCGCGGATAGTTTTGCGGATGGCGGCGAGGTGCCGCTCGACCTGTTCGGCGAGCAAGCGGAGCTCGGGGCTGGGGGACTTCTTCTTCGGCACGTGTGAGAGCGTACTACAGCGGCTTTAGAAGATGCCGGGGATGAGGGCCTTCACGCGGCGGCGGTAGGTGTCGAAGTCGGCGCCGAAGCGCTCGGCGAGGAGACGGTCTTCAGTGCGTGATTTAAAGAACCAGGTGATGAAGCAAATGACGAAGGCGATGTAGCCACGGGCCTGGCCGAGGATGACGGCGGTCCCGAGGAAGAGCAGCAGCAAGCCGGAGTAGATGGGGTGGCGCACGATGCGGTAGGGGCCGGAGGTGGAGAGCGTGTGCCGCGCGCGGATGCGGGCGCGGGAACTCCAGTTGGCGCCGAGCGAGAGGCGCGCGAGACCGGCGAAGGCTGCACCGGCGAAGATGAGCGTTAGGCCGAGGGCGTTCGACTGGAAGAGCGTGCGGCTGAGCGGCCAGATGGCGGCTGGGGGCCAGAAGATCAGGACTGCGGCGGGAGTCATGGCGATTGCGTAGATGTAACTGCGATTGTCGCGGTGCTGGTCGGGCGGCTGCGGGATGCTGCGCTCGACGACGGCGGTGATGATCCAGAGCACGCAGATGGCTTCCCAGAGAGTTATGGCCGTGTTCCAGGGGTTGAGGTGGAGCATGGTGAACCTCCTTCGAGGAGATGCGTCGTATACTATACGTCGTATACGACGCAGTTTGGAAGATGGTTCCCGAGGAAATGAAAAAGACGCGCCGAAGCGCGTCTTTTGGGATTGAGAGTGTGAAGCTTAGGCGCGGGACATGTAGGCGCCTTCGGCGGTGTCGACGCGGATCTTTTCGCCTTCGTTGATGAAGGGAGGGACCTGGACGACGAGGCCGGTTTCGGTGGTGGCGGGCTTGGTGACGGAGCTGGCAGTGGCGGACTTGATGCCGGGCTCGGTCTCGACGACGGTCATCTCGACGACAGTGGGGAGCTCGATGCCGACGGCTTTGCCGTCGTGGAAGCTGACGGAGATGAGCAGGTTGGGCGTGAGGTACTCGACGGCGTCGCCGAGGGTGTCGCGCTTGAGGTGGGTCTGCTCGTAGGTCTCCTGGTCCATGAAGTAGTAGTCATCGCCGTCGTTGTAGAGGTACTCCATTTTGACTTCGTCGACGATGACGCGGTCGATCGGGTCGGGGGAGCGGAAGCGCTCGACGAACATGGCGCCGGTGCGGATGTTGCGCAGCTTGGCCTGGATGAAGGCGCGCAGATTGCCGGGCGTGCGGTGCTCGACCGAGAAGACGAGGTGCAGGTCGTCTTTGAACTTGATGATCATGCCGGGGCGCATCTGCGTGGCGGGAATCGCCATAAAAGGAACTCCTGAAAAATGTAGTGGATTGGCGGCGGCGCGAGGCGCGGCCCTACAGGCTCATTGTAAATGGTGGGGCTGGCCGCGGCTGGCGGACGAAATACAGAGATCCTTCGCCTACGGCTCAGGATGACGGCGAGGAAGGTGCGGCTGAGGAAGGAGGATTGCTGTGCGGGTGGAAGAGCTTGTGGAAGAGGTGGCCGATGGCGTGGAAGAGGTCGTGGGCGCCGGGTGGGGTGGGTGGTGGCGTGGCGGAGGTGTTGAGTCGCCGGTGCCGGTGGGGGAGCCGGCGGAGGCCGTCTGAGCGGGAGTCGGTGTGGGCTTCGGGGGTTCGACGGTGCTGGGAGGTGGGGTGTTGGGATGGGCGGCGTCGTAGGTGAGGTTGGTGGCGACCTGGGTCTGCTGCTGGCCGACGGGCGTTGGCTCATGTGCGGGTGAGGGCGTGGGTGCGAGTCCCTGGCTGGCGGCGGCTGGGAAGGGGTGCTCGGCGGCTGCGACGGCAGGCGTTGCCGGCTGGCTGGGGGGCGCGTTGGGGGTGGCGGCGATCTGCTGAACGGGTGGGGGCGGGGCTGGCGGGCAGCCACAGGGGCTGCGCTCGTTGTCGACGACTTCGTGGAGGCTGCCGTGCTCGAAGAGGACGTGCTGGCCGGGGATGAGGCGGTAGGTGGCGCCGGAGAAGGGGTCGGCGAGCGAGAGGACGGGGGCGGAGGTGCCGGAGTTTTCGACGCAGGTGTCGCCGTTGGGCGTGACGCGGAGGCGGAGGTCGTAGTGGCCGGGGTGCTCGAGAGTGAAGCGGATGTCGGGGGTGAGGATGACGTCCTGCGGGGAGGAGTCGGTGTGGAGTTCGATGGCGCCGCGGTCGAGGCCGAAGAGGAGGGAGTTTTCGGTGCCGGAGTGGAGGAGGTGGAACTGGCTGGTGGCGCAGACGAGGACCTCGCCGCCGCGGGCGAGCGAGATGGCGGCGGGGTGGTCGTAGGCGGTGATGCTGGTGTTGGTGAGGAGGCGGGCGGTGTCGCCGCGGACCTCGAGGCCGCCGGTGACGAGGGCGTCGTGCGTGGGGACGGTGCCCATGGAGCTCCGCCCCGTGGGCAAGCTCCCCGACCCCGGCGGGCGCGGGCTGCTGGGCGTGGAGAGTTGTCGAGGAGAGCAGCGCGAGCGTGAGGGCGAGGCGAACCATCTTGCTGGAGTACAGAGTACGTTATTGCCCGACTGGGAGTTGATCCTGCGCTCGCGTTACCGTCACCACCGTGATGTCGTCATCCTGACCGAACTGCTGCGCGGCTCGTGCGATCGAGTCGGCAGACTGATTACTGATGCTCGTGGTGCGCGCAAAGCCGTAGAGTTCACCACTGCCATTCCGGGCTTCTACGACACCATCGGACACAAACGTCAGGCGATCATTTTGACCGAAGTGATAGACGACCTCGGGATACGCGGTCTCAACGGCGATTCCCAGCGGAAGACCGGGGTTGACCTCCAACTCCTCGCCATTGAGATACGGCGACAGATGGCCGGCGTTAGCGATCGTCAATTTGCCGTCCGCGTTCATGAGTGCGGCGCAGCAGGTGAAGAAGCCGCTCATCTGTCCGCGAAGCGCGGCGTTCAGATGAAGAAGCACCTTCTCCGGTGCGCGCAGCGCGCAGCCTCGCAAAGCGCCTAAGATTGTGCTCACCGTCATAGCCGCCCTCAGCCCTTTGCCGCTCACGTCTCCCACGACGATCAGCAATGAACCGTCATTGCCGGGCAGAACCTGAAAGAAGTCTCCGCCCACTTCCTGCGCAGGAAGGTAGACATTCTCGACCGCGAAGCCGGGCGTCGCCGGTGGTGCGGCAGGAATCAGCAGGGACTGCACAGTTTTGGCTGCCTCGAATTCGCCGGCCATGCGTTCCTCTTCTTTGCGGGCGAGGGAGAAGCGGCGCACGAGAAAGATCAGCAGCGCAAGAAGGAAGATGAACGAGATGACGTCCTGGAGGTAGATCGGGAATGGCCGCTCAAAGAGGAGAACGTCGGTCGAAGAAAAATAGTTCGGCCCCCCGAGTTGCAATATGATCCGCGCCGTGAGGCTGATGCAATCCGCGCCATAGAAGAGTACGACCGGCACAAGGAGCAGGCGGGCGGAGACGTCCCCTCGGAACGCACCCATGAAAAGCCTTGCAATAATCCAGGCAAACGCCGGGGCAGTGCATGCCCCCTCGATCGCAAACGATACCCCCATGCCTGTCCACTGGAAATAAATCAGCGCCGCGGTGAGAGGACTGACTGCGACCACGACACAGATGGCATACCAGAGAAACGACCGGCGGGCATGCAGGACAGTGGAAAAGAATGCCATGGCCGCAAGAACGGAAGCCGCCTGCGCGATCAGACGCAGCAGGTCCCACAGCGGCATGGGAAGCGAGCCCAGATTGAGCATCAGGTGCAGCACCGCGCCGGCTAGCTGCCCCAGAAGCAGGATGGAGAACCAGAGGTACTCCTTGTCCGACGGACGGTAAAGGAAGAGGGCCAGAATGGCGAGTCCGATCAATCCGGCAAAGAGCCCATATGAGTATTCGTTGACGAAATACAAAGCGATGTTGGACTGAAACGCCTGACGATGGACGGAAAGCCGGGCAGGATCGCCTGCCTCGTTGCCCTTGCCTCGAGTCCCGGCGCCCGTCCAGGAGGTGATGGGCCGGTATGTCCAGACGCGCAGGGCGATTTGCAGGGGGTGCGGGACCTTCGCTGCTTACGGGAAGTGGAAACGTCGTTGCCTGTGATCCGAAGACCGGGTCCGCTGTGGCTGTGGCAGAGCCGGCGCTGCCGATGAGCCTGCCATTCACATAAAGCTGGTAGCCGTTGATGATCTCGGGTAGCAGCAGGCTAACCGGCTGGCCGTCGCCGGGGACCTCGATTTTGAAGCGATACCACGCGTACCCGGTGAACGCGGGATATCCTTGCCTGGTCCAGCTTTTGTCGGAGCGTATCAGCGGCCAGTTTGAGTCGTCGAAGTCCGGGCCGGCCCACGCAGGATTGTCTCCCATGTGGAAGCGCCACAGACCGTCCAGCGAAGCTACGCGCTCGCGACCGTTGATGAGGCTGAAGGTCTGGGCAGATGCTGCAGTGCCGCGGTACATCGTGAACAGCAGCACGAGGAGAACGAACCTCTTCACGCGGTGACACCTCCACCCGGCATGCTTACGAACAGGCTCTCGCAGACTCTGCTTTTGCTATCGCAAACGATACACCACGCTCAACGGAAGCGAGCGACGCGGCGTGCCTGAGGACCGGCGATCGAAAGGACCGGCCAGCCGGGCTCGCAGGTAGTTACTGGCGAAGGAAGTTGGCGATGAGGTGTTTGCCGTGGTCGGTGAGGACTGACTCGGGGTGGAACTGGACGCCTTCGATGGGGAGGGTTTTGTGGCGGAGGCCCATGACGGTGCCGGGGTCGGGGGCGTTGGTGCCGGAGGCGACGCGGGCGGAGATCTCGAGCTCGTCGGGGATGGAGTCTTCGCGGACGATGAGCGAGTGGTAGCGCGTGCAGGTCATGGGCTGCGGGAGGTCGCGGAAGACGCTGCGGTTGTCGTGCTCGATGGCGGAGGTTTTGCCGTGCATGAGCTTCGGGGCGCGGACGACCTCGGCCCCGAAGGCTGCGCCGATGGCCTGGTGGCCGAGGCAGACGCCGAGGGTGGGAATCTGCTCGTCGGCGGGGAGTGTGGCGAGGCGCTTGATGAGGGGGATGAGGATGCCGGCGTCCTGCGGTGTGCAGGGGCCGGGGGAAAGGATGATGCGCGTGGGGCGCAGGGCGATTACTTCGTCGGGTGTGAGTTCGTCGTTTCGCCTCACGACGATGTCACGCTCGCCTAACTCGCCGATGTACTGGACGAGGTTGTAGGTGAAGGAGTCGTAGTTGTCGAGGACGAAGATCATCGCTTTCTTCGATTGTATGCGCCGGGCAACGGTGAGTGAATGACGGAAATCCTAAAGGATATGAGATCGATGCGCAGCAGGCAGATGAAGCAGGTCGCGGCTATGGCGATGATCGGCGATGGGGTAGTGGCGATGATCTGCCCACGGCAGGATGCGATGTTGTGGGCGAGAGGGCCGCAATGGTGGCGGAAGACGATGCTATGGCTGGCTGAGCACCCGACGGTGACGCGGATGATTGGTGCGGCCGAGGCTGCGGGTGGAGTGTTTTTGGCGCTGAGTGAGAAGGAATAGTAGACGACGACGGCACCTTGCGGAGTCGTATAGTGGGATTCACGGGCTATCGATTTCACGAGGAGCTGAACGATGACTCAGAATTTTTCCCGCCGTACATTTCTTGCTGGAGTGAGTGCTGCGAGCGTGCTTGCGACAAGAGATTTGCACGCACAGCAGGCGATGCCAACGACTCCGGATGCCGCGCTGCAACGACTGATGGATGGCAATAAACGATTTGCAGCCGATCAACTGACGAGTTTCGCGGAGGACTTGAGGATTCTCAAGGCGAACACCGTCAACAAGCAGGAGCCATTTGCAGCGGTGCTCTCCTGTGCGGATTCGCGCGTGCCGGTCGAGCTGGTGTTCGACCAGACGATTGGGCATGTCTTCGTGACGCGCGTGGCGGGAAATCTGATCAATGCCGAGATTGTCGGAAGCCTGGAATACGGCGCGGCGGTGCTGGGCGTGAAGGTGCTTCTGGTGATGGGGCATGCGAACTGCGGCGCGGTGAAGGCCGCGATGGCGAAGACCACTGTGCCGGGGCAGATTGCGTCTTTGTATCCGCACCTCGAGGCTGCGGTAGAGGGTGGCGGAAGCTTCGAGGAGGTCATCAAGCGGAATGCGGTGATCCAGGCGAACCTGCTGGCGAAGACCTCGACCGTACTGGCGCCGATGGTGAAGGAAGGCAAGCTGAAGATCCGGCCGGCGTATTTTGAGCTGGCGACGGGCACGGTTACTCTGCTGTAGATCGTCGGTGGCACGCCGGGGCTAAAGCCCCTCGCTTCGGGTAGGCTCTATTCAGCGGGCTAAAGCCGGCTGCTAATCCGGAGCGAAGTGATGGTTGCGATTCAGTTGGAATATCAGGGAGACCTACACTCGAAGGCGGTGCATGGGCCTTCCGGGACCGAGCTCAATACCGATGCGCCGAAGGATAATCAAGGGCGCGGGGAGAGCTTTTCACCGACAGATTTGGTTGCGACCGCTCTGGGCAGTTGCATGCTGACGACGATGGGCATTAAGGCGCGCGCGCTGAATGTGGACATTGCAGGGGCGACCGCGACGGTTGAGAAGGAGATGACGAGCTCGGGGCCGAGGAAGATTCAGCGGCTGACCGTCAGGATTCATGTGCCCCACGTTGTGAGCGCAGAGAACAAGGAGCAACTGGAGCACGCGGCTCACAGTTGTCCTGTCTGCCGGAGCCTGGGTTCGGATGTCGAGACGCCGGTCGAGATCACGTGGGGGTGAGTGGTGAGTCGAGCTTAAAGCAGATTCCCTTCGGGAATGACAGAAAGAAAAGCAGAGACGAAAAGGCCGGCATCACTGCCGGCCTTTGCTCATGTGTGTCAGTTCAATACTTACTCTTTGTCGACGCCGCTGTTGAGGTGCGGCATCTCGGTGCCCTTGCTGAGCGTGATGAGGCCGCTGTCGGCATAGGTGAGGAGTTTGGCGCGGGTGTCGGTGATGTCGAGGTTGCGCATGGTGAGCTGGCCGATGCGGTCGCGCGGGGAGAAGGCGGAGTCGGTCTTCTCCATCGAGAGGCGCTCGGGGTGGAAGGTGAGATTTTCTGACGTGGTGTTGAGGATCGAGTAGTCGTTGCCGCGGCGGAGCTCGAGGGTGACTTCGCCGGTGATGGGTTTGGCGACCCAGCGCTGTGCGGCTTCGCGGAGCATGATCGCTTGCGGATCGAACCAGCGGCCTTGATAGAGCAGGCGGCCGAGCTTGCGGCCGTTCTCGCGGTACTGCTCGATGGTGTCCTCGTTGTGGATGCCGGTGATGAGGCGCTCGTAGGCGGCGAAGAGGAGTGCGAGGCCGGGGGCTTCGTAGATGCCGCGCGATTTTGCTTCGATGATGCGGTTCTCGATCTGGTCGGACATGCCGAGGCCGTGGCGGCCGCCGATGCGGTTGGCTTCGAGCATGAGGGCCACAGGATCGCGGAGTTCTTTGCCGTTGAGCGCAACGGGCCAGCCTTCTTCGAAGCGGACGGTGATCTCTTCGGGCTTGATGCTGACGTCGTCGCGCCAGAAGGCGACGCCCATGATGGGCTCGACGATCTTCATCGAAGTGGAGAGATGTTCCAGGTCTTTCGCTTCGTGTGTAGCGCCGAGAATGTTGGAGTCGGTGGAGTAGGCCTTCTCGGCGGACATCTTGTAGCCGAAGCCGGCCTTCTGCATGAAGGCGGACATCTCGGCGCGACCGCCGAGCTCGTCGATGAAGGCGGAGTCGAGCCAGGGCTTGTAGATTTTGAGCGCGGGGTTGACGAGCAGGCCGTAGCGGTAGAAGCGCTCGATGTCGTTGCCTTTGAAGGTCGAGCCGTCGCCCCAGATGTTGACGTCGTCCTGCTGCATAGCGGTGACGAGCATGGTGCCGGTGACGGCGCGGCCGATGGGCGTGGTGTTGAAGTACGTCACGCCGGCGGTGGAGATGTGGAAGGCGCCGGACTGCAGTGCGGCGATGCCTTCGCGGACGAGCTGCGCGCGGCAGTCGATGAGGCGCGCGTTCTCGGCGCCGTACTCGAGGGCCTTGCGGGGGATCTCGTCGTAGTCGGCTTCGTCGGGCTGGCCGAGATTCGCGGTGTAGGCGTAAGGGTGCGCGCCGTGGAGCTTCATCCAGTGCAGCGCAGCGGAGGTGTCCAGACCGCCGGAAAAGGCGATGCCGACCTTCTGGCCGACGGGCAGGTGTTCAAGGATGACAGACATGAAGGAAGAGACCTCGAGCCTTCAGCGTGGCTGAGGCTTCTTCTCCATTTTACTGGCGGCGACCCGCGCTACCGTTATGAGGCGTGGGCAGCGGCAAAGACCTGTTTCGGCGTCGTGGTACCGGGGAGGGGTTCGGTACCCGCGACGCCGAAGGCGATCCAGCCAGAGTTGAAGCTATCGACCATCTCCTCAAAGGCCCAGGTGCTGCCCGGCGGGAAGCCGAAGGACTCCAAGGTGGCAGACCAGCGGTCGCGCGGGACGGGCATGGCGGACACCGGTCGGCCGAGTACCTCGGTCATAGCAGAGGCGATTTGCGCGGGCGAGTAGGGTGAGCCGAGCTCGATGATGCGGCGGCCGGTCCAACTCTTGTCCGTGAGGAGTTGAGCTGCCAGCGCGCCGATGTCGCGGGTCGCGATAGATGGGACGGGGCGATCGACAGGTTGGTAGAAGGTGTAGAAGTGGCCGCTTTGTGCGGCGACCGGCAGCATGGAAATGGCGTTCTCAAAGAACGAGCCGGCGCGGATGAACGCGATGGGGAACGTGAAAGACGCAAGGGCTTCTTCGAGAAGATGCAGGGAGGTGATGAGACCGAGCCGCTCGGGTTTCTCGGCGCCGATAGACGAGAGAACAACGAGGCGTGGAGGAGGAACGCGCCTCAGGGCTTCGACATAGCTCGCGATAACGGCTTTGGCCTCAGGGAAGCCACGCTGCGGGGTGAGAAGAGGCGGGAGCATGATGTAAGCGCCTTCGACGCCCTGGAGCGCGCCGGCGACCGCTGCGGCGTCGTTGAAGTCGCCCTGAACGAGCTCAACGCCCTGACTGGCCCAGTTAGCAGCCTTTCCGGGATCGCGGACAAGCGCGCGGACCTTGTGTCCCTTTGCGAGCAAATTCTGCGCTGCGGCGCCGCCGACGTGACCCGTGATTCCGGTGACGAGAAACATCGAAGGTTCCTCCGGTTGGCTCGAGCTATTTCCTCACGCCGGAGTATTCGATTCGGTGATCACCGCTGCGCTTCTTAATTAAATTGTTCGCATTCGGTTTGCGAGCGGACCGTTGGCGCTATTGAGACCGCATTCGCTGGATAAAGAACTTCCCTTTTGTGACGGGGCCGTTACATCGTGATGCTATTGTTCGCTCCGGCTGATCCAGCGAGGCTGACAGCCAATTCAAGGAGCCAAAGAATGAATGCTGCATCCGGAGTTCTCCCCCGTCGTGTGCTGAGAGCCATCGCGATGTTCTCTCCCATCGTTTTATGCGTGCCGGCTATGGCACAGTTTCCTCTCCCGTTCGATTTCGGCGGACGCCTCTATCCGAACAATCTCGTCGTCAGCCGCAGTGTGTATGACAACAAGGCGAGCAACGTGACGATTGGCGAGATGCTGCCGCCAAATTGCAATCTGACGACCGCCGGTTGCCCGACGCCCTCGACAGCGCAGTATGACGGGGCCTATCCGACGGTGTTCAACAACGTGATTGCGGATCCGAGCTTCGGAATTACCTCGAAGATTTATCTCGATCAAATTTCGCTGCTGGGGTTCCGGATCAATTCGATTGAGGTGCCGAACACGACGAACGCGAATGCGACGACGGATCACCTGGCAACGAGCTTCAGCTCAAAGTCGGAGATCGCGCTGAACCTTTCGACGAGCGGAAAGTATTTGAGCTTTATGGGTTATGTGGCGCCGGTCGATGCGATCGATGTGTCGAACTCAAATACACCGCTGGTGATTGACCCGACGAATCCGGTGGGGATTGAGCATCTTCGCGCGGTGGCTCGCGTTGATGCGAGTGGCAACTTCACGTTCACGGAGACGAACGCGTACAGCGGAAACAATGGACGCGCGGCGATCTATAACGATGATGTCAGTGCGTTCTACACGGCAGGCAACGCGGGCAACGGAAGTAATCCGCAGCCGAATGGAGTGGTGCTGGGTGCGGGCGCGCAGTGGATCCCGTTCGTGAACGCGCCCGAGGCGGACCAGAATCCCGGGACGCCGATGCCGCTGGCGAGCTTCTCGGTAACAGAGCTGGGCGACAAGGCGGACAAGGTCGGCAAAGACGACAACTTCCGCGGCCTGACAATCTTCAACAACGTGGTGTACTTCACGAAGGGCAGCGGAAGCAATGGCGTGAACACCGTGTACTTCGTGGACACGACAGGGACCGCGTGCCCGAAGGGCGTTGGGCTTCCGGCGGCGGGAGCGAAGCTGCCGGCGAATCCACTGAGCTACAACATGAACACGCTGCAGACGACGGGGCTGCCGAGCAACATGTGCATCCTGGCCGGCTTCCCCACGGTGTTGGCGAAGTCAGACACGAACAGTTTTCCGTTTGGGCTGTGGTTCGCCAACAGCAACACGCTCTACGTTGCCGATGAGGGCGATGGCTACACTGGCGGCACCGACCTGTATACGCATGCGGCGGCGCAGACGAATGCCGGCTTGCAGAAGTGGGTGTTCAACTCGCAGACGCAAACGTGGCAGATGGCATACGTAATCACGAAGGGGTTGAACCTGGGCAAGGCTTACACCGTGGCCCGCTATCCGAAGGGCAACAATGCAGCGACGGGACTGCCGTGGGCTCCGGCAACCGACGGCCTGCGGAACATCACGGGAGTGGTTGGACCGGATGGGCTGGCGGCGATCTGGGCGGTGACTTCGACGGTTAGCGGCAACGGTGATGTGGGCGCGGACCCGAACAAGGTTGTTGTCGTTGTCGACCGCGTTGCGAGTACCGATGCGACGAAGGGTCCGGTGACGGGGTTCATCGACTTCGACGATGCGCAGTTTGGCGAGGTGCTGCGCGGCGTGGCATTCACGCCGGGATCAGAGGCGCAGGGATTTCATCTGCTGTTCTAGCTGGGCCTTCGGTTGCCTTGTGGCCGGCCTCTTCGGAGACCGGCCTTTTCTTTTGTTCACGAGTTTCGGGTTGCCAGCGTGTTGCGGGTTTATGCCGAGCGGGCTCGCTCAATGGCTCGCACGACGGCGGCGGCTTTGTTGCGGCACTCTTCGTCTTCGCGCTCGGGGATGGAGTCGGCGACGATGCCGGCGCCTGCCTGGATGTGGCCGCGGTCGCCGTCCATGAAGAGCGTGCGGATGGCGATGCAGGAGTCTAAATTTCCAGAAAAATCTGCGTAGATAATCGCGCCGCCGTAGACGCCGCGGCGGGCGGGCTCGAGCTCTTCGATGATCTCCATGGCGCGGATCTTGGGTGCGCCGGAGAGTGTGCCCGCGGGGAAGCAGGCGCGCAGGGCGTCGATGGGCGCGAGAGCTGGCTTGAGCGTTCCCTCCAGTGCGCTGACGAGATGCATGACGTGCGAGTAGCGCTCGATGAACATGAGGTCCTTGACGCGGACGGTGCCGAAGTCGGAGACGCGGCCGAGGTCGTTGCGGCCGAGATCGACGAGCATGACGTGCTCGGCGACCTCCTTGGCGTCGGCGCGGAGGTCGGCTTCGAGCGTGCGGTCATGGGATTCGTCGGCGCCGCGAGGGCGCGTGCCGGCGATGGGGCGGTACTCGACGTTGCGGCCGTGGACGCGGACGAGGAGCTCGGGGGAGGAGCCGACGATGTGGCAGGTTCGGGCTGCCGGGGCTAAAGCCCCTTCTTCTCCAGCGCCAGAGTTCAGCGGGCTAAAGCCCGCTGCTAATCCGCGCTTCGCGTCACTCGTCCCTGAAAGGTTGAAGCGGAGGAAGTACATGTAGGGCGATGGGTTGACGATGCGGAGGGAGCGGTAGATCTCGAAAGGGTCGACGCCGGGGGTGCAGTCGAAGCGCTGCGAGAGGACGCACTGGAAGACGTCGCCGGCGCGGATGTACTCCTTGGTGGTTTCGACGGCACGGAGGAAGTCTTCGCGGGCGGTGCGTGGGGTGAGATCAAGGGGCTCTGGGATGTTGGGGCGCACGGGCTTGTGCAGCGCGGCTTCGAGGAGGGCTTCGAGGCGGTCGAGGCGGGTGTTGGCGTCGTTGTAGGCATCGCGAACCCGGGTCTCGATGTCGATGAGTTGCGCGTCTGGATTGGCCGGCTGAAGCGGCGCGCGGGCGCCGGCGGTGACGATGAGGTGGATGGCCTTGCGGACGTGGTCGAAGGCGAGGACCTCGTCGAAGAACATGAGGTGCGCGTCGGGGACGTGGAGTTCGTCGGCGGCGAGGGTGGGAAGGTGCTCGATCTGGCGGACGATGTCGTAGGCGAAGAAGCCGACGGCGCCCGAGGTGAAGGGCGGAAGCCCGGGCAAACGCGCGGGGGTGTGGCCGGCGAGGGCGGACTTGAGTTCGGCGAAGATGTCTCCCGGACGGGTGACCGGCGGAGCGCCGGGGGTGGATTCGGTAATGGTGCTGCCGGCGGCGGTCATGGTGCGGAAGGGCCGGATGCCGATGAAGGTGTAGCGGCCGATGGTCTCGCCGCCTTCGACGGATTCGAGCAGGAAGGCCTCGGGCTCGTGGGCGGCGACGCGCAGGAAGGCGGAGACGGGAGTTTCGAGGTCGGCGGGCACGCTGCGGGTGACCGGGATGAGGGTGTGGGTGCGCGCGAGCTCGGTGAATTCGTTGAGGTTCGGCGTGGTTTGGGTGCGCGCGGCAGGCATTTCTATGAGGGTATCGCAGTAGCAGAAACGAGGGTGCCTGCCGGGGTGCGCGGGTCATTGCCAGTGCCACAAATGTGGGCCTAGAATCGCCGGGGTTTGGGAGGGCCCGGGCACAAATCGGGCGATAAACGACGAGGCAAGACGGTATTGTTCTGGCTCCTGTAGAGTGTGGGGCGCGTCAGATACAGACGTGGGCCTGCAGCACCTGCCCCAGCGAGCATGCTCGCCGGGGACCCCGGGAGGAAGAGCGATGGCCGAAGAACAACTGGTACCCGGAAAAGCAGCGCTAACGGCGCGACCGGATTCCGTCAACACGAGAACCGCGGCAAACAGGCCCGGTGCTCAGAAAGAAGCAGGCATGGCAACAGCAGAGGTGACGGTTCCTATCTCCATTGAGCAAGAAACCAACCCATGGGAGGCGCAGGCAGCAAGGTTTGATTTAGCCGCAAAGAAATTGAATCTGGATCAGGGACTCTGGAAGGTCCTGCGGTACCCGTCGCGCGAGATCATCGTGCATATTCCGGTGGGGATGGATGACGGAACGATCGAAGTATTCACAGGCTACAGGGTGCAGCACTCGGCCTCGCGCGGGCCGTGCAAGGGCGGAATCCGCTATTCACCGGATGTGAGCCTGGATGAGGTGCGCGCGCTGGCAAGCTGGATGACATGGAAGTGCGCGGTGGTAAATATTCCCTTCGGCGGAGCGAAGGGCGGCGTGATCTGCGACCCGAAGAGGATGAGCCAAGGCGAGCTGGAGCGGCTGACGCGACGATATACGGCCGAGCTGATTGAGTTCATCGGGCCGGAGAAGGACGTTCCTGCTCCGGACATGAACACGAATGAGCAGACGATGGCGTGGATCATGGACACCTACTCCATGCACATGCGCCAGACGGTAACGAGCGTGGTAACGGGCAAGCCGGTGAGCCTGGGCGGCTCGCGCGGGAGAAAAGAGGCAACGGGGCGCGGCGTGACCGTGGTGACGGACCAGGCGCTGAAACACCTGAACATGGCGCCGGAGTCGACGAGCGTGATCGTGCAGGGCTTCGGCAATGTGGGTTCGAACTCGGCCAAGCTGCTGTGGGAGCGCGGCTACAAGATTATCGGCATCGGCGAGTATGACGGCGCGCTGTTCAACGCGAAGGGCATGGACATCAGCGAGTTGCTGGAGTGGAAGGCGCGGCACGGAACCATTCATGGCTTCCGAGGCGCGGAGGCAGCGGACAAGGATGAACTGCTGACGATGGATTGCGATGTGCTCATCCCGGCAGCGACCGAAAACGTGATCACCAGCCGGAACGCCGATAAGATCCGGGCGCGGATTCTCGTTGAAGGAGCGAACGGGCCGACGACCACGGTCGCAGACGAGATCCTGCAGGACAAAGGCGTCTTCGTGGTGCCGGACATCCTGGCCAACGCCGGCGGTGTGACGACGAGCTACTTCGAGTGGGTCCAGGACCGGATGGGTTACTTCTGGAGCGAGGAAGAAGTAAACCAACGTTTGGACCGGATAATGGTGGACAGCTTTAACGATGTGTTGCAATATGCGGTACAGCACAGCGTCAACAACCGGATAGCGGCGTATATGCTGGCGATCGATCGCGTGGCCTATACGACCAAGCAGAGGGGAATGTACGCGTAGACTCCCGGCGGATCGCGTCCGGGGCGCTTCGTTGAGGTGGATTTGCGACCCTGTCCTGATTGCGGCCAGCGCCGGTTTCAACGACTCCATCGCGCAGGTTGGTGGGAGCGCTGGATTTTGACGCTCTACGGACTGTACCCGTGGGTGTGCCGGAACTGCGGGCGCAAGATGTACCGCTTCAAAGAGCATGCGTCGACGTTTGAGGGCGAGGAAGGCTGAGGGTCCTGCCGCGCCGGATCACGACGTGTTGTGGGAGAATGAGGGTGTTCGACGCGCGTCGGTTGCACCGCATCGATCGCGTCAGTGGCGTGCCGCCGTGAATCTGCCTAACTACATCACGCTGAGCCGGATCGCCGCTGTTCCGGTGCTCATCTGGATATTGAGCCCGAAGTTCCCCTTCCAGAACCTACACGGCGAGCAGGAAATCATTGCGTCGGTGGTCTTCATCCTGGCGTCGATCACCGACGGCCTGGACGGCTACCTGGCGCGACGACGAGGGCAGATTACGACGCTGGGGATGCTGCTGGATCCCTTGGCCGACAAGCTGCTGGTGACCGCGGCGTACATCGTTCTGGTGTCCTACAACCCGCGCGTGGTCGTGCCGTGGATTGCCGTGCTGGTCATCGGGCGCGAGTTCCTGGTGAGCGGTCTGCGATCGATCGCAGCGAGCGAAGGTTTCACCATCGAGGCCAGCGAGATCGGCAAGCTGAAGACGGTGATCCAGATCGTCAGTGTGGTCGCGGCGATCCTCAATCATCGCTGGGACTACTGGAACTTCGGCGGGTTCGTAGTCGGCGTGCACCTGATTGCCGTGACGGCGATCTACTGGATGGCAACAGTGTCGATCATCTCCGCGGTGGATTACTTCGTCGGCTTCTGGAAGAAGATTGACCACGCGAGCGGCCGGCGGCGGAGACGGAGCTCGGTGCTGAGCCGCAGGAAGCGCGCGGCGCTGGAACAGGGCGCGAATATCAAGCTGCAGTAAAACCAGCGAGCGCGGAGATGAAAGAGCCTCGGCATTTGCCGAGGCTCTTTTGTTTGAGTGTCTGGATAGCGGTTAGGCGTGCGCGCGGTGAGACGGCTCGCGGTGGACAAAGTGATACGGCGGCCAGGGACCGGAGAGCTGCATGGAGCAGTCCTTCATCTGCTGGGTCGCCGAGCTGTACTTGTTCTGGTAGCGCTCCACCGTCTTCTTGTCGACGAGGTGGGCGATGTCGAGCAACATCTTTCCGGAGTCCATGCGGCGGCAGGTGATCTCTTCCGCGAGTGGAAGGAACATGCGGTGCATCTGCACGGAGAGCGCGCGGGCACGCGACTGACGCTCGCGTTGCCGGCTGGCTGATTCGCGCAGATGCGAGAGGTACTCCTGCCCGGCGGTGTGCTGATTGACCTCGTTGCGGGACTCGGGGCAGATGTCGTCGACGAGGACCTTCAGGTGCATCTCCGCTTTGCCGCGGAGACGTTCGACGTTGGCCAGAAAGTGACGTTGGTTGGAGCGGACCGAACGGCGCAGAGCGTCGTCATCTCCAAAGGAGGTGCCGAACCGGAACGGAAGGACAGTAGAACGGTCGAAGCAACCGGAGATCACGCGGGCGTGATCACGGGCGGCGGATTGGGCTTCAGGGCCGGTCAAACGGGCGGCGTCCTCGTGGAGATGTTCTGAGACGACGACGGCGAGATCGGCTGCGGGAAAGAGGAAGATTTGGTTTCCGAAAAGGCCGGTGACCCCAGAGAGGGGCATCGGGCGGCGGTGACGGGCTAACTCAGAAAAAGCGTTACGCTCAGCGATGCAATAGGCGTACCATGCCATACCTTGTGGTGCTCCTGTTTTGTCGCGCCGGAGCCAAACCAACGGGCGCGGAAAGATTACGCTGCAAACATTTAACGAACTTTTGACAAACTAGCGCCATGAATCCGGTCTGACTGCCTCGGAAGATGTGCACTGTTTCGATTGCGAGCCAGATACTATGCTCGTCGCAATACGATTGGCAAGAGGGTTAAAAGACACTAAAGATCAAAGACTTGGCGAATAAATTGCCACTAGAAACTATTTCAATCAGGGCATGGCCGAGGCGGGGTAAGACCGGTCTTTGAGCGCGGTTTCCGGACCATGAAATGGCTGGCTGATACACTTGAGGGTGCGTCCGCGGTGGGCTGGCGCAATCAGAGATTCTTCAAGACGGGAACAACGAACCACGTGGACAACGCAACCAAACGGCAGCTGAAGAAACAGGACCAGTTCGTCACCCTGACCGAACATGGAGTGGACTGGGCGAAGCACAACACAAAGCAGGCAATCACCATCGGAGTGGTCGTTGTGGCGCTGATTCTGCTCGTGGTGGGTGGGTACACGCTGTTCAATCACCGCACCGATGCGGCCGCGAATGCCTTCGGCGACGCGATGCAGACGTATCAGGCGCCGCTGGCCTCACAGGCGCCGAACCTGCCGCCGGGAATCAAGACCTTCCCCGATGCAAAGGCTCGCGCGACGGCCGCGAACGCACAATTTCTTACGGTTGCCAACCAGTACGGCATGACGCAGCCGGGCAAGATGGCTCTCTACATGGCAGGCGTGACCTACATGGACGAGGGCAACAACGGTGCAGCCGAAGACGCGCTGAAGAAGGTGGCTGGCAGCTGGAATGGCGATACCGCTGCGCTCGGCAAGTCGGCGCTCGCGGGACTCTACGAACAGATGGGCCGCAATGCCGACGCGGAAAAACTGCTCGAGGAGTTGGGCAAGGGCAATGCGGCGACCGTGCCGCCGTTCTTTGCGCAGCTCCAACTCGGCGACTTGTACCAGACCGAAGGCAAGACCGCCGACGCCAAGCGCGTTTGGGCGCAGGTAAAGGACAAGGACAAGGACCCGAAGGGCAACCCTGGACCTGCCGCGGAGGTCGCCTCCCAGAGACTGAATCCGCAACCCGCCGGCCCTGGCATGCCCGGCATGATGATGGGCCAATAGCTCAGGAATCGATGAAGATGGAGAGGCCGCTCACACGAGCGGCCTTTTCTTTTGATTCAACCTCATTTGGGCTGCCGCAGCTTTAGAGGAACCCCTGCTCGTCGCCGAGATTCGATGCCGTCGCCTGCGGACTGACCGCGGTCAGGGGGCTGGCGGTGCCACTGGGGCTGCGGAGCAGCCCGACCGATGTCCAGATGTCAGGCTTCGCCGCATTGACCGGTGGAGGAGTCCAGTGCGGCAGCTCGAGGCGCAGATAGTGCGCCATCGCGCAGGCATGCGGTTCGTAGAGCTTGCGGAGCGCATTGAGGCGTGTGCGCACGTCGATGTCGCCGCAGAGAGAGACGCCGGCATGGCGCAGCAGATCACACAACTGGAGGAACTCATCGTCGCTCAGCCGCGTGAACGGGGCTTCACGCAGCTTCTGCTCTTCCTTCTCCCGATGGAAGACGTGACCGATGTCGACCAGGACATGCCGGCCTACAGCGAAGGTGAGTTGGGCCTGGCGCTGCACCGGGCCTTCGACCGCGGTGATGAGAAGCGCGCAGGTGTCGAGTACGGCGGTGAGCGCGGAGATCCAGCTCTGGTTGTCGTGCTGCGAGCGGTAGTAACAAAGAATGGGGTACGAGATATGCGTCTCAAGCATCGTCGCGCACCACCGCTCCCACTCCGCGAGCAACTTGTTCAGCGCCCTGTCTCCACCATCGAAGTGGTGGCGCAGCAGGAGTTCGCCCGCGGTAGGCGGCGAACCCGCCCGCGCGTCGAGCAGAGCCACCTCCGTCTCACGCACAGAGAAGGCTGAGTAGAGCACCGGCACATAGCCGATTACCAGGGCCACGAAACCCAGCCCCGTCCCAGCTTCCGTGACGATCAGGAAGCGTGCAGCGTAGCTCACCGGAACGACATCACCGAGGCCAAGCGTAAAGAGCGTCGAGCCACTGACATAGAAGCAAGCACGGAGATGTCGAATGCCGGTGACCGGATGCAGCGGATCCGTGAACGGTGTGTGCAAGCCGAAGTAGATAAATGCATAGGCCGTGACGAGACTGATCGCCCACATAACAAACAGCATGAGCAGCGAAAGTGGGCCGTAATAGCTGTATAGCTGCTCGCGTATTCGACGATCGCGAATCAGGTGGACGATGTGCGTCAGCGGAGTCCACGTTGCGAGAAAGAAGAACCTCGTGAGACGAAACCGCGTGACCGGGCGCCGCGGAAGAATGATGGTCTGGAATGAATCCAGCAGCACCGCAGTGAGCAGAAATAAGCCAAGCAACAGCAGAAGGATATGCATCGTCTGACGTTAGATTCTCGCGCATAAGGAAGCGTCGCGGTCAATAAAAAGAAGAGCAAAATGCATCGATTTCTCTGGAAGTGCAGGGCCTCGTTCGTCTACTCTACAGTGACTTTCCCCAAGAGTTGCGCCAGTCATTTCGGCGCGATCTTGTCTTTCGATTTTTCTGTACTTCTCACCGGGCTACAGGAAGGAGGACCAACCTCCAGATGAGACAGAGAGTGCTTGTCGTCGATGATGATCGTCTCGTGGCGGATACGCTGCGAATGGTCTTTGTGGTGAACGGTTTCGAGTCAGAGGCATGTTATTCAGCCGCAGATGCATTGCACAAAGCGAGGAGCTTCGCCCCAGAGCTGCTGCTGTGCGATGTATCGATGCCTGAGCAGAATGGACTGCAACTGGCTGCTGCCATCAGCCGCGAAATGCCGAAGTGCCAGATGATCATGCTGACGGCCTACCTGAGTAATGCTGCCAGCGTGGAACTCGAGGCACTGCGGATGAAACGTCCGCTGAAGCTGCTGAGCAAGCCGTGTCGCCCCGAGGTGCTGCTGAAGGAAGCCAGCGAACTGCTCGGCCACCGAACGCTATCCGCGGCCAGCTGAGGCTTTGCGCGCCGGAATCCGTGCGCTCGAGCGGCGTAAACTCGAGCTTGCAATGAGTTCCCGTGACCCGATGCCGAGCCTCGCCGAACTGCGGCGAAAGAGCAAAGCGAGGACCGAAGTGCGCCCGGAGATGCCGGGCCTCTTCGACGCGTTGCCGGCAGAGCCACCGACAGACGCTGTGCCGGCACTGCGCGAGCCGGGGCAGCCTGCACAGGCAGCCGCAACGCAGGAGTCGCCGCCAGAGCCACGCGTGTGGAGCGTCGCCGAACTGGTGCGCCAGGTGCGCAGCGTCCTCGAGCGCAGCTATGGCCAGGTCGTGGTTGAAGGTGAGATCTCGAATTGGCGGCCCGCTGCGACCGGGCACTCGTATTTCACGTTGAAGGACGGAGCAGCGCAGCTTTCTGTCGTGATGTTTCGGCGACAGGCTTCGCTCATTCGCTTTCAACCGAAGGACGGCGATGCCGTACGGCTGCGCGGCCAGCTCAGCGTCTACGAGAATCGCGGACAGATGCAACTCATCGCCGAGTGGATGGAGCCGCGCGGCCTGGGTGCGCTGCTGGCTGCGGTGCGTGAGCTGAAGGAACGTCTGCGACGTGAAGGACTCTTCGAGAATAAGCGGCCGCTGCCGCCGTTTCCGAAGTGCATTGGCATCGTAACGAGCGTGCAAGGCGCGGCTCTGCGCGACATCGTGAAGGTCTGCCGGCGCAGACATGCCGCAGTGAATCTGATTATCTATCCCGCCGCCGTGCAGGGGCCGCGCTGTGCGATTGAGGTCTCCGCAGGCGTGCGCTGGTTCAGCCGCCATCCCGAGCAAGCGGATGTCGTCATCGTGGCGCGTGGTGGCGGAAGCTGGGAGGATCTGCACGGCTTCGACGATGAGCGCGTTGCGCGTGCGATTGCGGCGTGTGCTGTGCCGGTGATCGTCGGCGTGGGACATGCGACGGACTCAACGATAGCCGACGCCGCTGCAGATGTGTATGCGCCGACTCCTTCCGCTGCCGCAGAGCTCGTGACTGCGGTGCAACATCGCATCGAGGAGCGTGTCGAGCGTCTGCAGTCGCGCCTGGCGCGCGCGGGGAGATACGAGATGCTGCGCGCCCGGCAGCGGCTCTCCCGACTGGGTGCAGAGATGGTGCTCCGACGCGTGCGCGATGGCTTCGATCGCAGGGCACAGCGCTTCGACGAACTGGATCTTCGCATGAACAACGTGATCTCGCGTAGACTCCGCGCTGCCAATGACCGCAGCGTTCGGCTGGAGGCACGACTACTGCGACAGGATCCGGCGGTGCGACTGCGCGACAATGCGCGCAGGCTTGAGGCTCTGCACGCGCGACTCTACGGCAACGCGAAGGCGATTGTGTCGATCAGAAGAGTTGAGGTGGACCGTGCAGCATCGAAATTGGAAGCACTAAGTCCGGTGCGTGTGTTGGAGCGCGGCTATGCGCTGGTGTACGGGCCGGATGGGCGGCTGCTGCGCACAAGCAGCGAAGTGCAGCAGGACGAAGAGATCACCGCGCGGCTGCATCAGGGCAGTGTTCGGGCGAAGGTTGTCGACAAAGCGTAGAGGCACTCCGGGCCATTTTCAAATGGGAGAGCCCAAAGTGTGCGGTAATCCGCTAGCATCATACGAGCACATTCAGGCAACGGAGAGCGGGATGCGAAAGCTGTTTGGGACAGATGGGATTCGCGCGGTCGCAGGAGAGGCGCCGCTGGATGCGAAGACGATTCACGCAGTCGGCGTTGCGCTGGCGCGCAAGCTGGCGGAGGCAGGCCATCCGGTGCGAGTCGTACTCGGCATGGATACGCGCGAGAGCGGACCATGGATCACATCGACCCTCATCGGCGGTCTGCGCGAAGGCGGCGCGGAGGCCGAGTTCGCGGGCGTCATTACAACGCCGGCGATTGCGTTCCTCGCGAAGAAACATGGCTTCAGCGCCGGCGTCGTCATCTCCGCTTCGCACAATCCGTGGCAGGACAACGGCATCAAGATCTTCGGCGGCGATGGGTACAAGCTGCCGGATGAGGTCGAGCTCGAGATCGAGCGTGAGATCGAGCGTGTGCTGGCTGCGGATGCCGAGGTCAGAGAACAACGATCCGAACTGCCGCCTGCGAACGAGGAATTTCGGCGCGAGTACATTCAATTTCTGCTGAGCGCTGTTCCGGGGATCTCGCTCGACAATCGCTGCGTCGTCATCGACTGCGCGAATGGAGCTGCGAGCGTGATTGCGCCACAGCTCTTCGATTCGCTGCAAGGAACGGTCGAGGTAACGCACGCGTCGCCCGACGGACGCAACATCAACGCGAACTGCGGTGCGTTGCATCCTGAGGTTGTCGCGCGCGAGGTGAAGAAGCGCGGGGCCTCGTTGGGCTTCACCTTCGACGGCGATGCCGACCGTGCGCTCTTTGCAGACGGGCATGGCAATGTGGTGAACGGCGACGCGGTGATGCTGGCCTGTGCACGTGATCTGCACGTGCGCGGAGAACTCAGCGGAGATGTCGTCGTCGCAACGACCATGTCCAACATGGGATTCGAAGCCGCATTGAAGCGCTCCGGCATCTCCATGCTGCGCGCTCCGGTCGGCGATAAGTACGTGCTCGAAGAGATGAGGAAGAGTGGAGCTTCGCTCGGCGGCGAACAGTCAGGCCACATCCTCTTCCCTGCCCGCGCGACGACGGGCGACGGCCTGCTGACCGCGCTGGTGGTGCTTGACGTCGTGCATCGCTCGGGCAAGACGTTGAGCGAACTCATCGCCGACCTCACGAACTATCCGCAGGTGATCGTGAATGTGAAGGTGCGTGAGAAGCGGCCGCTCGACTCGATCCCCTCTGTGGTCTCGGCGATTCGTACAGCCGAGGACGAACTGAAGGACTCCGGGCGCGTGGTGATTCGCTACTCAGGCACCGAGGCACTGGCACGCGTAATGATCGAGGCCGAGAGCGAGGCGGCGATGCGGCGCCATGCAGATGCGATCGCCGACGCGATTCGCGCGGAGCTCGGAGTCTAACCCCGGTAGACGCTCGTGTCGCGGTAGTGATTGAGCCAGTCGAACCAGAAAGACTTGTGACCATCGACGGGTGCGAGGCACTGGCCAGTAAGTTTGCCCGCGACGGCACATCCCTCAAAGTTCCAGGTGCTGCCCGTCTGTGTGTCAGTCATAAAGGCTGAGTCGCTCGCGTCCTGTGCACGTACGAAGGTAAGATCGCCAGGCGCGAAGGCACGGATGGAAGCATTGTCCGGCCCAAGCGCCAACAGAACGTCGGTTGCGGGCTTGCCGAAGCTGTCCTGGATGAGACTCGACGCGAGCAACGCGCGCAGCAAGTAGGCGCGATGCAGTCCGTTCGCATCGATCCCGAAGATGATCTCGTGCGGATCGAGTCCTGACGACGATACATCAACCACAACGCGTGTGCGAGCGACGTGCTGCTCCCAATCTCTCGGATCGTACATCGCTGCGACAGCGGGGTCCGGACGGAGAATAGTGCCGTTCGGATTCTCATCGCGCCAGAGTGCGAGCGTGAGTTCGTTCGCAGAGACGAGCGTGAGGCGCCGGCCGCGAAGAGGGCCGAAGATGCACTCGCCCGTGCTCTGCTGCCAGATGCTGGAGGTTTCGGCGTCGCGCAGAAGTGCATTGCCGTTGTTGATGCCGCCAAGATGAAAGTAGAGCGTGCGGCCATCGACGATACGGCTCCAGACAAGGCCGGTATGGCAGAGCGTGCAGTAGGTGATCGCGATGGGTTCGCCGCCGACGATGTCGTTGATGATGTGGTGATAGCCCAGATAACGAATCGGGTAGGCGCGCGCCTGGCCGTTGAGATTCACTGCGAGGAGCATGTCGCCGGGATCGGCGGCGGCTTGCGAGGCCGGCGCGAAGGAGGGCGTGGGATTCGGATGGAACATGCGCTCGAAGATGTTGACGTGCGCAGCGATGAGGCTGATACCCGCAATGATGATGGCTGCGACAAGGCCTGCGTGGACCGCACGACGTGTGCGGCCCCATGTTGAGGCCGCAAGCACCATGAGGATGATCACGCAGAACAGCGCAATCCAGGGAGCGATCGGACGCAGGCCCAGCGCGAATGCGAGTGCATGCGGATCTTCTGGGACAAACGGGCGAATGACGTACAGAGGGATTGCGACGCTTCCGACCGCGATAAGCGTAATAGCCGCGGCGATGGCGACGATAACGGAATTGCGTAGAGGCCGCACAGCTAATACCGGCTCGGGCGGGAGATGAGGTGAAAGAACAGCAGGAACCAGCCGAGGTAGAGGCAGGACAGCGTCACGATGGCGAACTTTAACTTTGTGATCCAACGCAATGGACGACGCAGCATGCGCAGGCCACTGAGGAACGCGAAGATCAGTGTGAGGAGGACAATGGCCGCGAGAGCGACCTCGGCACGCAGCCACGGATCGAGATGTCCAATCTGGTAGAAGCTCGTGACCTCGGCGACGTGTGAGACAAGCACTGCGATGTAGATGAGCAGTGCGAGCACGGCAAAGCCTGCGAGTTGCATGGAGGAGGTCGCCCACACGGTGCCAGGCTGCGGTGCGAGCTTCGCGCGTTTGTGCCAAAAGATGCGGCGCGCCGTGCGTACGAGAACAGCGATAACGAGCAACAGCAAAGTAGCAAGAGCGATCGCGAGCGGAACGTTCAGCCATTGGCCGGCGGCGAGCAGAGGCGCGCGGTCGGAGTGGCTCGGCGTTGCATAACCTATGACGTGACCGTGTGCATCGCGCTCGAAGTGAATCGCGCTCTGATTCAGCTCGTCGTAGAAGGAATCATTGCCAACCGGATGGAAGTCGATGGGGTGGCCGTAGAAGTCCTTCGCAGTCGAGATGGTGAGGTTGCCGTCTTTGGTTGCCGTGATCTCCTTGGGCTGAAGTCCAACCAGGCGGAAGATCGTGGAGTCTTCGCGGCGTGAACTGAGGAAGTAGCCGGTGTAGGGTGCGAGCTGCTTTGCCGTGAGCTTCACGTACGCAGGGTGTGCGTTCGGTGGGCCTGGAAGATAGCGGTCGACGAAGGCGTTGAAGAGCTCGCCACGTGCCTTTTGCGCGGCTCCCTCGGAGTTATAGCTGATGAAGAAGGAGAGGCCGTGCGTGGGCTCGATCCAGAACTGCGAGTGGCAGGCGAGGAGGTCGCCGCCGTGTCCGATGAAACGGAGGCTGTTGCGATCGTCGTCGTAGAAGCCGAGGTCCCACGGTGTGACGCCGGGACCGGGAGTGAACTGAGGCGTGAACAGTAGAGCGACGGAGGCGGGCTGGAGAATCTGGACGCCGTTGTAGGTTCCGTGGCCGAGCAGCATCTGCCCGAAGATGGCCATGTCCGCGGCGGTGGACGAGAGGCCGCCTGCGGGGACCTCGGTGACGCCCTCAAAGCCGGTGTCGTCCTTGGAGGTGTGCAGGTAGCCCTTCGTAGCGATGAAGCCCTTGGGCAGCGGCTGCTCGAAGGTGGAGTGCGTCATGCCGAGCGGCGTGAAGATGTGGTGCTGCACGTAGGCTGCGAAGGGTTCGCCGGAGACCCGCTGCACAATGTAGCCGATGACCGTGATGCCGTAGTTGGAGTAAGCAAGATCTTTACCCGGCAGAGCATAACGGTTCGGCTGATTGCGGATGAGAAAGGTGCGGATGTCGACGGGCAGCTTGCCGGATTTGTCGGAGCCGAAGTCGTGCAGTTCTTCCTCGAAGCCTGCGGTGTGCGTGGCGAGATTGCGAAGAGTGATCGGTGCGTCGCCGATGCCGCCTGGGCCGGGGTTGATCTTGAAGTCGAGATACTGCTGGATGTTGGCGTCGAGATTGAGCTTGCCCTGCTCGACGAGCTGCATCATCGAGACGTAGGTGAAGAGCTTGGAGATCGAGCCGGGACGGAAGGTGGTGACGACCGGATCGACGGGTGTCTTCTTCTTGAAGTCGGCGTAACCGTAGCCTCTCAGGATAAGCGGCTGGCCGTTCTGGAAGACGGAGATGGTCGCGCCGGCGACGTCATCGCGCTGGAGTTGAAGCGGGAGGAAGCCGTCGAGAAAGGCGGTGACATCCTCCGAGGTGAGTTGTGGCGGGGTCTTCGGGTTCGGTGGTGGGAGGGGGACTGGCTGCGTTGCGCTGGTGGGCTTCGGGCCAGGAAGCTGCGGGACCTGGGCTTGCGCGGTGGAGACGAGAAGAATGCCAAGGCACAGCGAGACGACAGGACACAACAGACGCATGCGGGCTCCGCAAGAGTTAGATTGCGGTTGAGGGTATCATCCGCGGAGCCGCATTTTGGCGTCAGATTTTCTGGAGCCCGTTGCGATCGCTACTTGTGACTTGCTCCTGCGCTGCTCGACGACGAGCCGCCAGACGATGGCGCCGACGAGCTGCTGCTGGGTGCGCCCATGCTGCGCGGCATTGGAGAACCGGAAGCGCCTGCGGGTTCTGGACGTTGCCAGGAGCCGCGCGGCGAGGCCGTGGATGAACTCTCCGCGCCAACACCGTTGTTCATGCCGCGATTCATAGCGTTCACGCCATTGCCGTCCATGCCATTCGCGCGCATCTCGGGACGGGTAAAGGTAGCCACGCCGCGCGATCCGGGGGAAATTTCCCGGCTGGAAGCTCCTCTGGCGCCGTTGGGGTTGTTGCCGTTCGCGTCGCGATGAGCGAATGACGGAGACGGACCGATGACGGAGCGTTCGACCTCGGTGTTTACTTGGCCGTGGCGCACTACGTCGGAGGAGACGGACCTCAGATCGCCGAAGGCGTCACGCGGCACGCCAAGGCCTGCCGAGTCCTTGCGGAAGGTGAAGGTGCCCGGAGCGGAGACGCTCGAGACTGAAAGCGGACGGCTATTGACCGGAACCATTGCGGGCGCACCACCGCGCGGCGGAAGAGGTGCTGACTGCAGAGAACGATTGCCGCCTCCTGCAGGAGTGAGAAGTGTCGTGTTCTGCAGGCCGGTGAACGATCCTCCTGGCTGCCAGCCCCAGCCGGCGCCACCGCAATTGACCCAGTTGCCGGAGTGGAAGGGCATCCAGCCCCATGGATAGGGTGAGACCCAGGAGTAGCCAACGCTGGGGTAGTAAGCCCAGACGCCGTTGTCGTAGGGGCTCCACGCGGCGGAGGCGAAGTACGGACGCCACATCGACCCACAACCCATGTTGGAGAAGCTGCCGTAGTAGTTGAGGTCGCTGGTGCCGTAGAGCATCCCGGTGCCGCCGGACAGGCGTTGCGATGCGTAGAGCTTCTGGTAGTCGTTACCGTTCTTATCCCAGTCGTCGAAGGCACTCCCTTCCATCTTCGCGAACTCCGGCTGCTTGGATCCGAGGGCATCGAAGTCCAGCGCCTTCTTGTGCGTGAGGGTTGAGGTGTAAGCGAAGGGATCGGTGAACTCAACGGTTCCGTCGAGCACGGAGATGTTGGAGTTGAGGCCGTCCATTGTGAGCCGAATGTGGCTGGAGGGATTCATCTGGACCGATGCCTTACCGGCCGCGATCGTGAAGGTGTTGCCCTTGGTGCCGGCGAGGTTGGCGTAGACCATGCCGTGGAGCACATTCATCGCGGAGATGGTCGAGCCGGTCGCGGTTCGCTTGAGGAGCGTGAACTCCACTTCCGTATCCGGTGTGAGACGAAACGTGCTGTTGTCTTCGAACTCAACCTCGGCGAGGCCAACGTCGGTGTGGAGCCTGGTGCCGCCGGTGATGGGCACGTTGGCGAAGGCCTCTTCGTAACCGCGGCCGATGTGGCGGTCGATGTTGACCGTGCCGCGCACCTGACTCAGGCGCACGATGCGGATGTCAGAGAGACCTACGGTGTTGGCGGGGGTTGCGGCGACACTGGCAGGTTTAGCCGCGGAGGGTAAAGTGTTTGCGGTGTCCTGCGCGTGGACGGGAAGGCAGAGCGCAAAGCAGATGAGGGCGAGGGTTCCGGAACTTCTTTTCATGAGTCGTCTCCGGCATCGCTTTTTGTGGAGCAGATCATTATGGCAGATGCAAGAGAGAAGTGTTGTCACAGCTTGCAACGAGGGGATGCCCCTCCCGGCACTTTTTGCGCAAAATCTTCATCCGATTGACGTTAGGGGTGGACCTAAGCTGCAAAATCTTGAAAACATTGGCGATTAACCGCAAAGTCTTCAGGACAGGGAACTTAGGCTGGTTCTTAGCTCAAAGAACAAACCCGGCCGGGGCCGGGTTGTGAGAGATTCCTCTACTTCTATTGTACGGGGTAGTGTCAAGACCTCTTCGAGTCAGTCGGCGATTCCGGGGTCTGGAGGATCGATGCCGAGGGCGGTTGCGAGGGCGGTGAGGTGGTCCTGCTCGTCGAGCAGAATCTCGCGGATGGTTTCCGCGATGGCGTACTCGTTGAGGGAGTCGGCCTGCTTGACGCGACGGCGGTAGTTGGCGATGGTGACGCGCTCGTTGTCGAGATCGAAGCGGAGCATGTCTTCGGCCTTCTCGGAGGTCTTGACGGGCTTGGGCGTGACAGAGGGCATGCCGCCGAGATAGTCGATGGCGTTGGAGACTTTGAGCGCGTGGTCGAGCTCTTCCTTGGCGTGGACTTCGAGCTCGCCGGCGATGTTCATGTAGGCTGCGCCCTTGAGCACCTGCGAGTAGTTCACGTAGGCGATGATGGCCTGGTACTCGCGTGAGAGGTCTTCATTGAGAGCGGCGATGAGTTGCTTGCGAGTGAAGGTGGATTCGTTGTTCTTCTCGTTTGTCTTCCCGTTTTTCTTCGGCACGTCATTCTCCTGCGGTCAAGCGTTGCTATCCAGCTTAGACGAAAGATCGCACGCCCGGGAAAACCGGGCGTATTCGCAATCCCAGTCTTTCAGGGTCGCGGCGCGGGCGGGTTGGTGATGAGTGCCCTGTACTCGGCGGGCGATTTTGAGCTGAAGGTGTTGACGCTGCAGGTGGCGGAGACGGTGGGGTCCTTGCCCTGGATCTGGGCTTTGACGCGGTCGACGGAGGGCATGTCCGCGAGGTAGGCGGGGTTCGGCGTCTGCGCCGGAGTGTTGAATGCAAGACCACAGAAGATGAGAAGAAGGACGCGGCAACAACGCCGAAGCAGACCCATGCGAGGGCGGTCCATGAGTTCACCTGTAAAAAGTGCGATTTTGAGGGGTCCCGGATGGGACGGTAGCCGTTTCCAGTGGGTGCGGCAACTTCTTTGCTTCTGCGAACTCTCGGGTGTTACTTCGCAACAGATGGCTTGAGGCGACGCTGCTTCCTTGAGCGGGTTACCGGCTTTGCCACCAAGGTGGAGAGGTGAAGGTCGAGTAAAGTTTGTGCATCCTGAAGCGCGCGGCGGTTGCCCTCGAGGCGAACGATCATGAGTGCACCTTCGAGCGTCGCGATGATGAGATTCGCGACGCTGTGCGCGTCGACTGAGGGATTGATCTGGCCGTCGTTGATTCCGTTTTGCACGATCCTGCGGATTCGAGCCTTCCACTTTGCGAGCGCATCCTGCACGAGAGTCCGGAGCGCGGGGTTGCCATCATCGGTATCGATGGCAGCGTTCAGCAACGGGCAACCACCGGGCAGGGGTGAAGGAACCGACACGAAGCGCTGCACCATGAGACGAAGTTTGGCGACGGCATTGAGTTGAGGCTGATCGCCGATGCTGCGAGCGTCAAAGGCGGTCTGCATGGCATAGCGGAAGACTTCGGCTGCGAGTTCCTCTTTGCTGCTGAAGTGCCGATAGAGACCACCCTTCTCCAGACCTGTGGCCTCCATGACGTCGGCCATGGAACAGCCCGCGAAACCACGCTGATTAAAGAGGGGCGCGGCCTTCTCGAGGATGGCCTGCCGGGTCTGTTCGCCTTTGCTCATGGGGAACCCTCCGTCGAGCAGCTTACCTCCCGTGGGAAAGAATCGTGCACCTTTAGTCCACTCCCATGAATCTGATGCAGGAAGAGACCGTTCGGTCTCTTTTATTAGATCACCGAGGGGGCAGGATGGCAACGGCTGTTTTACCGAGCGCGGCCCCGGCGAAGGTCGTCAATCAAAGGCCTGCGCGGCCGGTGAAGCGCGCGGCAATCAATCCGTGGGTGATCGCGCTGACGGTGACGATTGCGACGTTTATGGAGCTGTTGGATACGTCGATTGCTAATGTTTCATTGCCTTATATCGCTGGCGGCCTGGGGCGCTCGTTCGATGAGGTGACGTGGATCCTGACGACGTACCTGGTGGCGAATGCGGTGGTGCTGCCGATGTCGGCGTGGCTAAGCCGGGTGTTCGGGCGGAAGAATTACTACATGGCGTGCGTGGCGCTGTTCACGATCACGTCATTCTTCTGCGGTATCGCACCGACGTTAGGCGTGATGCTGATTGCGCGCGTGATGCAGGGGATTGGAGGCGGAGGCCTTGCGCCGGTGGAGCAGGCGATTCTGGTGGATACATTTCCGCCGGCGCAGAGAGCGTCGGCGTTTGCGCTGTATACGATCGCGATTGTGACCGCGCCGGCGATCGGGCCGGTGCTGGGCGGGTGGATTACAGATAACTACAACTGGCGCTGGGTGTTTCTGATCAACATACCTATCGGAATCATGTCGCTGTTTCTGACGAACCGGTTTGTGCACGATCCGCCGGAGTTCGCGAAGGAACGCGCCAGCGTTCGAGATGAAAAGGGCAAGCTGCATGTGGATGGGATTGGGATTGCACTGATCGGGTTGGGCTCGGCGGCGCTTAGAGGTGTTGCTGGATCGCGGGCAGATCGATGACTGGTTTGGGTCGAAGTTTATCTGCCTGATGTTTGCGATTGGCGTGACGTGTGTGGTTGCGGCGGTCTTTTGGGAACTGCGGGCGAAGGATCCGGTGATTGATTTCCGGCTGCTGAAGGTGAGGAACTTTGCGATTGCGAATGTGTTTTACTTCGTCTTCGGCGTTGGGCTGTTTGCGTCGACGACGATGATTCCGCAGCTCCTGCAATCGCTGTATGGCTACAGGGCGATTGATGCGGGGCTGGTACTGGGGCCGGGCGCGTTTGTGATCACAATGCTGGCTCCGGTAGGCGCGCAGTTGGTGCAACGCGGGATTGTGCATCCGAGAGTGCTGCTGTTTGGAGCGCTGGTGGTTGTTGGTATCTCGTTTCTTCACTACAGCAGCTTCACGCTGCAGACCGATTATGCGCACTATGCGTGGGCGCGTGCTCTGCAGGGGCTGGGCTATGCGTTCTTCTTTGTGCCGCTGACAATGCTGGCGTATTCGCAGCTGAAGCCGGATCAAAACAACCGCGCTTCATCGTTGACGAATTTCTTTCGCAACTGGGGAGGAAGTTTCGGAATTGCGCTGGAGACGACGATGAGCGAGCGGAGACAGAATTTTCACCAGGTGGTCACCGGAGCGCAGCTGACGCCCTCTTCGACTGGCTTGCAGACGGCAGTACAGCAGACAGTCGATTATCTTCAGTCGCATGGGTTTTCGCATGCCGATGCGACGAAGGCAGCGTTCGCTCGGTATTACGCGCAGCTTGAAACGCAGACGAAGTTCCTCGGGTTCATGGACACCTTTCACGTGCTGGGGGTCATGACATTGTGCGCGATACCGCTGCTGTTTCTCACGAAACATTTCAAGGTGGGCGGAAAGGCTCCCGCCGGACACTAATAGCTTCTAT